>CAVXOH010000021.1:0-98704 GCA_963763295.1 uncultured Alphaproteobacteria bacterium | reverse complement strand
ACCGCTGGCACGGCCATGCGTTCCCCTCGGTCGAGGCGATGTTCGACCCCGAATGGACCGCGACCTACGCCGCGCAGTTCCTGCGCACGCTCTACGAGGAGCGCGGCAGCTGGTCGGCGGCGGCCGGTGCCTATCATTCGCTGACCCCCGATCTCGCGCAGACCTACAGGCAGCGCTTCGACCGGCTGCTCGCGGGTCTCGTCCCCGGCGCGCTGACCGACGCCGAGGCGCTGGTCGCCGAGGCGGTGCCGGCGACCCGGCTCGGCTCGCGCCAGGCGCGGCGCGAGGCGCAGCGGCGCGACATCGCCGAGCGCATCCGTCTGGCCGGGCCGCCGCCCGAGGCCCGCAACGGCTCGGTGGCCGGCATGTTCGTGCCGGCGGCGGGGGCGCTGCTCGTCCAGGGCTCGCCGCTGCTAACCGAGGGCAAGCCGCTCATCGCCGCCCCGCGCGGCGGCCTGTTCTGAGGCCGCGGCGATGGCGCTGAGCATCCGGGCGCTCTACCAGCCGACGGTGCTGCTCGCGATGGCGCTGATGGCGGTCATCGCGATGATGGTCCTACCGATGCCGGCCTGGATCCTCGACCTCGGGCTCGCGGCCTCGTTCGCGATCGCCATCCTGATCTTCACGATCACGCTGTTCATCCAGCGCCCGCTCGACTTCTCGTCGTTCCCGACGATTCTGCTCGCCTCGCTGATGCTCAGGCTGTCGCTCAACGTCTCCTCGACCAAGCTGATCATCGGCCAGGGCCATACCGGCACCAAGGCGGCCGGGCACGTGATCGAGGGCTTCGCCATGTTCATCATGGGCGGCTCCGTGTTCCTCGGGCTCGTCGTCTTCGGCGTGCTCCTGATCGTCAACTTCATCGTCATCACCAAGGGCGCCGGCCGCATGGCCGAGGTCGGCGCCCGCTTCGCGCTCGACGGCATGCCGGGCAAGCAGCTCGCGATCGACAGCGACATGGCGGCCGGTGCCATCAGCCACGCCGAGGCGCGCGAGCGGCGGCGGATCGAGCAGGAGGAGACGACCTTCTTCGGCTCGCTCGACGGTGCGTCGAAGTTCGTCAAGGGCGACGCGGTCGCCGGCCTGCTGATCACGCTCCTCAACCTGGTGATGGGGCTCGCGATGGGCGTGCTCGTCCACCACATGCCGGTCCGCGATGCCTTCGAGACCTACTCGATCCTGACGGTCGGCGACGGGCTCGTCACCCAGATCCCGGCGGTCATCATCTCGATCGCCTCGGCGATGCTGCTCTCCAAGGGCGGTCTCGTCGGCTCGACCGACCGGGCGCTGATCCGCCAGCTCGGCGGCTATCCGACGGCGCTCGGCACGGTGGCGGTGCTGATGGCGCTCTTCGCCTTCATTCCCGGCCTGCCGTTCGTGCCGTTCCTGATCGGCGCCGGCTGCCTGGCGGCGGCCGCCTGGCTCGCCGGACAGACCAAGGCGCGCGAGGCGGCGGCCGAGGCCAAGCCCGAGGTGCGGACCCCGGCCAAGCGCTCGCTCGGCGACCTGCTCGACATCGACGAGATCCACATGGAGTTCGCGCCGAACCTGGTGCCGGTGGTGATGGACGAGGCGACCGGGCTCGACGCGCGCATCGTCAACATGCGCAATCACATCGCCGGCGAGTTCGGGCTGATCCTCCCCGAGATCCGGCTGACCGACAATCCGGGGCTGCCGAACGGCACCTACGCGATCCGCATCCAGGGGGTGGAGGCGGCGAGGAGCGCCATCGAGACCGACAAGGTGCTGGTGCTGCTGCCCGACGAGAATGCGCCGGCCCCGGAGGGCCGCTCGGTGGCGGAGCCGGTCTACGGCGCGCCCGCCCGCTGGATCGCGCCCGCGAGCCAGGAGGAGGCGGCGCTGATGGGCCTGTCGGTCGTCACCCCGACCGAGGTGGTGGCGACGCATCTGCTCGAGATCGTCAAGGCGAATTTCGGGCGGCTGTTCACCCGGCGGAGCCTCAGGAAGCTCCTCGACGAGTTCACCTCGCTCAGCGATCCCAAGCGGGCCGAGGCGAACCGCAAGATGCTCGACGAGTTCGTGCCAGAGAAGGTCACGATCGACACGCTGCAGGCGGTGCTCCGGCTGCTGCTCGAGGAGCGGGTCTCGATCCGCAACCTGCCGTTGATCCTCGAGGCGATCGCCGAGGCGCACATGCCGCAGGCAGCCCCCGAGGTGCTCTGCGAGCACGTGCGGCACCGGATCGGCTTCCAGCTCATCGCCGAGCTGCAGGAGGCGGACGGCGCGCTGCCGCTGATCCAGCTCAATCCCTCCTGGGAGGAGATGTTCCAGACCTACCAGCTGCCCGAGGGGTCGGGGATCGTCGACGTCGCGCTGCCGCCGGCCGAGTTCAACCGCCTCGCCGGCTCGATCGCCGAGCGCATCGCCCATGCCGGCGCACAGGGGCGCTACCCGGCGGTGGTGACCTCGACCAAGCGGCGGCGGTTCCTGCACACGGTGCTGGCGGCGAAGGGCATCCGCAATCCGGTGCTCTCGTTCGAGGAGATCGGCACCGGGGCGCGGCCCGCCGTGCTCGGGCTCGCCTGATGTTCGAGGGGCTCGCGGCCTTCCTCGACCTGACCGAGGCGGGGCTCGTCGGCCTCGTCCTCGTCTTCGCGCGGGTCGCGGCGGTCGTCTCGCTGCTGCCCGGCTTCGGCGAGCAGATCATCCCGGCGCGGGTGCGGCTCGGGGTCGCGGTCGCCTTCACCCTCGTCGTCTGGCCGATGCTGGCGCCCGATCTGCTGACCACCGACCCGGCGCGGCCATTCCTCGCGATGCTGGCGATCGAGGTGTCGATCGGGCTGCTGCTCGGGCTCTCGATCCGGCTGATGGTGATCGCGCTGCAGGTCGCCGGCTCGATCGCCGCGCAGTCGACGGCGCTCGCGCAGATCTTCGGCGCCGGCGTCGCACCCGACCCGATGCCGGCGATCGGCAACATCCTGATGCTGGCCGGGATCACGCTCGCCGTCGCGTCCGGCCTCCACGTCAAGGCGGCGATCGCGATGGCGCGCTCCTACGAGATTCTGCCGATGGGGCTGCCGGTGCCGGCCGCCGACATCGCCGCTTGGGGCACGGCGCGGGTCGCCCAAGCCTTCGCGCTCGGTTTCTCGCTGGCGGCGCCCTTCGTGATCGCGGGCTTCGCCTACAACCTGGCGCTCGGCGCGATCAACCGGGCGATGCCGCAGCTGATGGTCGCCTTCATCGGCGCGCCGGCGATCACCGCCGGCGGCCTCCTGATCCTGATGCTGGCGGCGCCCGTCATCCTGCACTTCTGGAACCTCCAGCTCGACCGGGTGCTCGCCGACCCGCTGGCGCTGCCGCGATGAGCGAGGGCGAAGGCGGCAGCGGCGAGAAGACCTTCGACCCGACGCCGCAGCGGCTGGCCGAGGCGCGGCGCAAGGGCGACATCCCGCGCTCGGCCGACGTCACCGCGGCGGCAACCTATCTCGGGCTGCTCGCGGTCGTCGCCACCGTCGGCGCCTTCGCGCTCGCCCAGGCGGCCTCGGTGCTGATGGTCTTCGTCGCCCAGCCGGACCGGCTCGAGGGCAAGCTCCTCGGCCCGGGCGGCCCCGGCCTTTCCGCCGCCATCCTCGGCGAGGCGCTGGGCGCGCTCGCCCCGCTCTTCCTGGTGCCGATCGGCGCCGTCCTGGTCAGCCTCTTCGCCCAGCAGGCGATCACCTTCTCGGGCGAGAAGCTCGCAGCCGAAATGGTCGCGGCTCTCGCTGCTCGGCAACGCCCGGAAGCGCTTCGGGCCGAGCGGGCTCGTCGACTTCGCCAAGGCGGCGACCAAGCTCGCGGCCGTGGCCATCGCGCTCTTCCTCTATCTGGCGCGCGACCTCGACCGGATGATCGGCGCCGCCACCGCCGATGCGACGGTGCTCGGGGCGATGATGATGCAGTCGCTCGTCGTGCTGCTGACCATCACCTGCCTGATCGCGATCACTATCGCCGGTCTCGACCTGGTCTGGCAGCGCTTCGACCATGCCCGCCAGCTGCGGATGTCCTACCAGGATCTGCGCGAGGAGGCGAAGCAGTCGGAAGGCGATCCGCACATGAAGGCGCAGCGCCGCAGCCGCGCCGAGGCGATCGCCACCAACCAGATGCTGCTCGACGTGCCGAAGGCCGACGTCGTCATCGTCAACCCGACCCACTTCGCGGTGGCGCTCAAATGGTCGCGCGCCCGCGGCACCGCCCCGGTCTGCGTCGCCAAGGGCGAGGGCGCGGTGGCGCTGCGCATCCGCGAGGTGGCCGAGACCGCCGGCATCCCGATCCACAGCGATCCGCCGACGGCGCGGGCGCTGCATGCCACGGTCGAGATCGGCCGCGAGATCGCACCCGACCACTACCGCGCCGTCGCGGCAGCGATTCGCTTCGCCGACCGGATGCGCCACGCGGCCCGGCAGCGGGGGCGGCCGTGAGCCCGGCCGAGCTGCGCCGGCTGGCCGCCCTCGCCGAGGCGCGCAAGGCGCGCGACCTCGCGCGGCTCGAACGGCTGATGTCGGAGGACCGGCGCCTGGCCGCGGACATCGCCGGGCTCGCCCGGACGCCTGAGCGCGACCTCGCCGATGGCGGGCTGCCGCCGCCGCAGCAGGCGCTCCGCCAGGCCTGGGCGGACCAGCACATCCGCGCCGCCAGCCGGCGCCGGGCCGAACTCGCCGCCGGGATCCGGGCCGCGCGCGCCGAGGCGGTTCGCAGCCTCGGCAAGCACACCGCCCTCGAGCACCTCGTCGAGCGTGCCGACCGCGCCGCCCTCCGGTCGCGCACCGCCCGCGCGGAGCGCGAGACGCCCGTCCCCCCGGGCGAGCGGGCCGGACACGCCTGAGGCGATCAGCTTGAGCGCGCGGAATTATGACATACGGGTGAAACATTTACGGCGGACACCCGGGGAACGTGGCCGCACTGCCTGAGGAAGACCAGCCCGATGAAGCGCTTCTGCACTGCCGCCGTGATCATGGCCTGCCTGACCGCCACCGCGCCCGGAGCCGCCAACGCGGGTGAGGGCGGGCTTCCGGGGTTCGAGGGCGACGGGCCGGCGATGGTTGCGGGGCGGAACGACGGCGACCCGTGCGTGTTCTTTCGCAGCCAGGCCTATAGCCGTGGCGTTTACGACTTCGCCGCCGAGATGCTCGCCGCCTGCGAGGAGATCGCGCGCCGCCGGGCGTCCCGCTCACCGCTCGGCGACCGGCTGATCGCGACCGAGACGATGCTGAACGACTACCGCGCGGCGCTGATCGCCGCCGGTGCCGAGGCTTTCGCCCGCAAGCGGCGGGGCGGCGAAGCGCCCTGGTCGCTGGGTCTGAGCGACGCGGAGAAATACGCGATCGCCGACGCGACCGGGGCCCTGCTGGCGCTGGAGGCGATCCGTCTCGGCTTCTGATCCGACCTGTCCGCGTTGCCGAACTGCCACAGGTCAAGCGAAATTACGCGGAGGATATTGCATCGGCGGTTAGATGCCGATAAACACTATGCGGAGTAGGGGTGACCCGCCGGAGTAGCGACGTTCCCGAGTAAGAGGTTCGGGCGGGAGATGGGTAACTGGTATTCGATGGCGACCGCAGCCCGCGATGCTGCGGTCGCCATTACTTTGCCGGCGCGCCAGCGCAGGCGCCGTCAGCTGTCCTGACGCGCGATCTCGGTGATCAGCACTTCCTCGACCGGCGTCGGCTCCATCACCTCGCGCGCGGCGACCAGCAGCGCCGACTTCAGGTCGTCCATCTTGCGGCCGCTCGTGAAGCTGCCGTCGAAGCCGCCCGAGTTCGCGTGGCGGAACATCACCTTGAGGAAGCTGTCGCGCAGCCGCGGCTTGACCCCCTCGACCGTGGGCGCCGATTCGGTCTCGGTCTCGACCGAGAGCGACAGGACCACCATCGCCACCACCTTCTCCCCGGCGAAGACCGGCACGACGAAGGGCTTGTCCATCGGGACATAGGCGAGCTCCGCCGCCTTCTTCTTCTCCGCGTGCTCCACCGGCTTGAACGGATCCGCCTCGGCGTGCTCGTCGCAGGCGGCCGCGGGCTCGTGCCCGGCGGCTCCGGCCTCGCCCTCGGCCCCCTCGACGGCCGGGACGCAGGCCTCGGCATGCGCGGTCTCCGGCGCCGGCTTCAGCATGAGGCCGGCGCCGAGCCCGGCGCCGAGGCCGAGGAGCGCGAGCAGGAGCGGAGCGAGCTTCTTCATCGCGGCCTCAGTACGGCAGGTAGCGGTCGACGACCTGCTGGCCGTAGCGCGGCTGCTGCGCGCTCGAGATCTGGCCGCGGCCGCCGTAGGAGATGCGCGCCCCGGCGATCCGGTCGTAGGGCACCTCGTTGTAGCGCGAGATGTCCTCGGGCTGGACGATGCCGGTGACCTGCAGGTCGCGCAGCTCGTAGTTGACCCGCACTTCCTGGTCGCCCTGGATGACGAGGTGGCCGTTCGGCAGCACCTGCACCACGGTCGCGGCGACGCGCAGCGTCAGCTTCTCGTTGCGCTTGACCGAGCCGTCGCCGGAGAAGTCGGACTGCGAGCCGATCTCGACATTCGGATTGAGCTTCATCGCGCCCGGCGGCAGCAGGTTGGCGGCGCCGAGGAACGCGCCGACCTCGGCGCTCTCGCTGCCCTCGCGCGAGCGCGTGGTCGAGTTGCGCATCTCGGCCTCGTCGTCGATTTCGATGGTGATCGTCAGGAGATCGCCGAGGTTCCTTGCCCGCCGGTCGCCCCAGAGCCCGGTCGGCGAGGTGTTCCAGAGCGAGCCCTGCTGGTAGGCGTAGCGCGCCGGCTGCGGCGGCGGCACCGCGAGCGCGGCGCGCTCGGCGGTCAGGATCGGCGGAGCGCCGTCCTCGGCCCGGCCGATGGTGGTCATCTCCGGCGGCTGGCCGATCGTGCCGGCGCCGCAGGCCGCGAGCGCGGCCGTGCAGGCGAGGAGCAGCGGAAGCCTCATGGTCCGACCTCGATGCTGCCGTCGGCCGCGACGGTGCCGCTGACCGTCTGGCGCGAGGCGAGGTTCATCACCCGCACCGGCTCGCCCGCGCCGGCGCGGTCGAGGACCCGGCCGTCGGTCACGATGCGGAGCGGCCCGCTTGCGTAGGACATCCGGACCACCTGGTTGCGCTCGACCAGCGCCGGGGCGCCGAGCTGGCTGTCGAGGATCGGCCGGCCCGGGTAGAGCGCGACCTTGGCCTCCTGGCCGACAACGGCCTCGATCGCGGCGATGCCCCCCGGGACGCTCGCCTCGGCCAGCACCAGATCCTCGGCCTGCAGCACGGTCTGGCTGCGGACGACGCGGACCGTCGTCACCGACTGGGCGAGCACGGCCCCGGCCGCGAGCATGGCGACGAGGACCGCGAAGATGGCGGCGGCGCGGGTCATCGGCTCAGCGCACCTGCACCGTCGCCGCCAGCATCTGGTCGGCTGCGGTGATGACCTTGGCGTTGAGCTCGTAGCCGCGCTGCGCCTCGATCAGCCCGGTGATCTCGTGCACGGCATCGACGCTCGAGGCCTCGAGGTAGCCCTGGCGGAAGGTGCCGCGGCCGTCCTCGCCGGCGGCGCCGACGTTGGCGGCGCCGGACGCCTCGGTCTCGCGGTAGAGGTTCGAGCCGATCGCCTCGAGGCCCTTCTCGTTCGAGAAGCTCGCGAGGCTGAACTGGCCGAGGAGCTGCGCCTCGGTCTCGCCGTCGAAGTAGGCGTAAACCTCGCCGTCGGCGTTGATGGTGATCTCGCGCGCGTCCTCGGGGATGGTGATGTCGGGCACCACCGGGAAGCCGTCGGAGGTGACGACGAGGCCGTCGCCGTTGCGCTTGAGCGCGCCGTCGCGGGTATAGGCGGGATCGCCGCTCGGCAGCGTGATCTCGAGATAGCCCTGGCCCTCGACCGCGAGGTCGAGCGAGCCGCCGGTCTCGGTCAGCGTGCCCTGCGCCACCTGCATCGAGACCGCTGCGGCGCGGACGCCGAGGCCGAGCTGCACGCCGGCCGGCAGCACCGTGCCGTCGGCGGAGTTGATCGACCCGGGCCGCTCGACCTGCTGGTAGTGCAGGTCGGCGAACTCGGCCCGCCGCGCGTTGTAGGCGGTGGTCGACATGTTGGCGAGGTTGTGCGAGATGACCTCGACCCGCATGTTCTGCGCCGCCATTCCGGTCGCCGCGATGTTCAGTGCACGCATGATGCTCTCCTTGGGTCGGTGCCGGCTCAGCTCGCCGTCCCGAGGACGCGCACCACGAGGCGGATGCGCTCGTCCTCCTGGTCGAGGAGCTTCTGGCCGTACTCGTAGGCCCGCTGCACCGCGACCATGCGGGCCATCTCGCTGACCGGGCTGACGTTCGACTGCTCGAGGAAGCCCTGGACGACGCGCCCGTCCTCGAGCGGGGCGGCGGCGCCGTCCTCGGCGCGGAAGAGGACCCCCGACTCGCGGAAGAGCCGGGTCCTGTCCTCGACGGTCACGAGGCCGACGCGCGCCACCGGCGCGCCGTCGACCGAGACCGTGCCGTCGGCTGCGACCGCGACCGCCTTCGCCTCGAACGGGACGGTGATCTCCCCGCCGCCCTCGTCGAGCAGCGGGTGGCCGTCCATGTTGACGACGGTGCCCTCGGCGTCGCGGGTGAAGGCGCCGGCGCGGGTCAGCCGCTCGCCGGCCGGGGTCATGACGGTGAAGTAGCCCTCGCCCTCGATCGCGAGGTCGAGCGTGCCGCCGGTCTCCTGCAGCGATCCCTGCAGCTCGTCGGTATAGCGGACCCGGGCCGAGGTCATCGCGACGCTGGCGCCCTCGAGCGGGAGCGCGCGCACCTCCTCGGCAAAGACCAGGCCCTCGCGGCGGTAGCCGGTCGTGGAGAGGTTCGCGATATTGTTCGCGACCGACTGGAGCTCCTTGGCGAGGCCCGACTGGCGCGTCAGGGCAACGTAGCCGGCAAGGTCCATCGCACTCTCCCGCGTTCTCGCGAAGCCCGCGCGCCTTCGGGCACGCTGAAGTGCGGCGACCATGCGCCGGCGTTGGTAAAGATTCGGTCAAGGCCGGGCGCCGCCGGCGCCAACCCTCGGCGCCGCAGGCAAAAACCCCCGCGGCGGGCGCCGGAGCTTGCGCTCGCGCCGATCCTGTCCGAGAACGTTTGGAAGCCAACGGGGAGGACGATTCATGAAGACGATCAAGGGGCCGGCATTGTTCCTCGGCCAGTTCGCCGGCGACACGGCCCCGTTCGACAGCTGGGACGGCATCACAAAATGGGCGGCGGACTGCGGCTATGTCGGGGTCCAGGTGCCGACCTGGGCCGGGCAGCTGATCGACCTCAAGCAGGCGGCGGCGTCACAGGGCTACTGCGACGAGTTCAAGGGGGTGGCGAGCGCCAACGGCGTCGAGGTCACCGAGCTCTCAACCCACCTGCAGGGCCAGCTCGTCGCCGTGCACCCGGCCTACGACACCCTCTTCGACGGCTTCGCGGCGCCCGAGGTGCACGGCAACCCGAAGGCGCGCCAGGAATGGGCGGAGGAGCAGGTGCGCATGGCGCTGCGCGCCTCGAACCGCATGGGCCTCGGCGCGATGGCCACCTTCTCCGGTGCGCTGGCCTGGCCCTACCTCTACCCGTGGCCGCAGCGGCCGGCCGGCCTGATCGACACCGCCTTCGACGAGCTCGCCCGGCGCTGGAAGCCGCTGCTCGACGCGGCGGAAGAGAACGGGATCGACCTCTGCTACGAGATCCACCCCGGCGAGGACCTGTTCGACGGCACCACCTTCGAGATGTTCCTCGACCGGCTCGGCGGGCATCCGCGCTGCAACATGCTCTTCGACCCGTCGCACTTCGTGCTGCAGTGCCTCGACTACCTCGACCACATCGACATCTACCACGAGCGGCTGAAGATGTTTCACGTCAAGGACGCCGAGTTCAACCCGACCGGCCGGCAGGGCGTCTATTCCGGCTACGCGTCGTGGGTCGACCGCGCCGGCCGCTTCCGCTCGCCCGGCGACGGCCAGGTCGACTTCGGCGCGGTCTTCTCCAAGCTCGCCGCCACCGACTTCCCCGGCTGGGCCGTGGTCGAGTGGGAGTGCGCGCTCAAGCACCCCGAGGACGGCGCCCGCGAGGGCGCGGAATTCGTCAAGGCGCATATCATCCGGGTGACCGAGAAGGCCTTCGACGACTTCGCCGCCGGCGGCACCGACGAGGCGGCGAACCGCCAGCTCCTCGGGCTGGCCTGACGCGTCGGCCGATCCGTGCCGCCCGGAACCATTGAAAGCGAGGGAGTGAACAAGATGAGCGACGCGAAGCCCGCCCGCATCCGGCTCGGCATGGTCGGCGGCGGCAAGGACGCCTTCATCGGCGCCGTGCACCGGATCGCCGCCCGGATCGACGACGACTACGAGCTCGTGGCCGGGGCGCTGAGCGCGACGCCGGAGAAGGCACGCGAGTCGGGCCGGGCGCTCGGGCTGGCCCAGGACCGCGCCTACGACGACTTCGCCACCATGGCCAAGCGCGAGGCGCGGCGGAAGGGCGGCATCGAGGCGGTGGCGATCGTCACGCCGAACCACATGCACGCGCCCGCGGCGCGCGAGTTCCTCAAGCGAGGCATCCACGTCATCTGCGACAAGCCGCTGACCGCGACGCTCGCGGAGGCGAAGAAGCTCGCCAAGGCCGCGGCGAACTCGGACGCGCTCTTCGTGCTCACCCACAACTACACCGGCTACCCGATGGTCCGGCAGGCGCGGGCGATGATCGCCGAGGGGCTGCTCGGCTCGATCCGCGTGGTGCAGGCCGAGTACGCCCAGGACTGGCTGGCGACGCCGGTCGAGGAGACCGGCTCGAAGCAGGCCGGATGGCGCACCGACCCCGCCCGCTCCGGCGCCGGCGGCTCGACCGGCGACATCGGCACCCATGCCTTCAACCTCCTGAGCTTCGTGACCGGGCTGAAGCTCGAGGCGCTCGCCGCCGACCTGCAGGCCTTCGTGCCGGGCCGGCGGCTCGACGACAACGGCCACGTGCTGCTGCGCTTCGAGGGCGGGGCGCGCGGCATGCTCTGGTGCAGCCAGGTCGCCACCGGCAACGAGAACGCGCTGCGCCTGCGGGTCTATGGCGAGAAGGGCGGGCTCGAATGGGCGCAGGAGGACCCGAACTACCTCTGGTACACGCCGCTCGGCGAGCCCAAGCGGCTGCTCACCCGCGGCGGCGCCGGCGCCAGGCCGGAGGCCGCGCGGGTCAGCCGGACCCCGGGCGGCCACCCGGAGGGCTATCTCGAGGGCTTCGCCAACATCTATGCCGAGGCGGCGCGGGCGATCCGGGCCAGGCGCGAGGGCAAGCCGGTGCCCGCCGAGGTCGTCTACCCGACGATCGTGGACGGCGTGGCCGGGGTCGCCTTCGTCGAGGCCTGCGTCCGGTCGTCCTCGCGCAACGGCACCTGGGTCACGCCCTGAGCTCGGCGCTCGGGGCGGCCGTGGCTCGCGCAGGCGACGAAGCGCAGCGGCGCCAGTGTCGGCCCGGGGTCGCGATGCCCTTCCGGCGCGTCGGGCATTCGCGCGATCAGCTGCTCGGCCAGCCCGACCCCGACGGCGTCGAGGTCGGCGGCGAAGTGGCTGAGCGGGGGGACGAGCGCGCGGGTCTCGAGCGTGGGGAAGATGCAGATCACCGAGACGTCGAGCCCGACCCGGAGGCCCATCTCGGCGAAGTCGGCGTAAAGGCCGGCGGCGATGCATTCGTGGCTGGCGAGGATCGCCGTCGGCGCCGTCCGCGGCGAGCCGAACGATGCCCGCGCCGCCGCGCCAAGCCGTCCGCCTGACATCGGCAGCATGCCGACGGCGCGGGCGTCGAGGCCGAGGCGGAGCGCCTCGTCGCGGAACGCCTCGAGCGTGACCGCCTCGTAGTTCATGATCGCCTCGCCGGTCGCCAGCGCCAGCCGCCGGTGGCCGTCGCCGACGAACACCTGCGCGGCGTCGCGCGCCATCGCTTCGAAGTCGAAGTCGACGAACGGGTAGCCTTCGTGTCCGACGCTGCGGCCGAAGGCGACGTAGTCGACCCCGGCGGCCTGCAGGTAGGCGATCCGCGGGTCGCGGCCGACGGTCTCGCTGATGATGACGCCGTCGGCGATCCGCCGCTGCACGATCCGCTGCAGGTTCTCGAGCGCGTCCTCCTCCGGGCCGCGGAAGAGCACGATCAGGTCGAGCCCGGCGCGGCGCAGCGTGCGCCGCGCGCCTTCGAGCACGGTGAAGAGGCCGACGTCGGAGTTCGGGGTGACGCGCCGGGTCGGGATCACCGCCGCGACGATGCCGGTGCGACCGCTCCTGAGGCTCCGGCCCGACTGGTTCGGCACGTAGCCGAGCTCAGCCGCGGCGGCCTTGACCCGCGCCCGCGTCTCCGGGTTCACGTCGGGCCGGTCGTTCAGCGCCCGCGAGACCGTGCCTATGGAAAGCCGCAGCTCGCTCGCGAGCTGTCGTATGCCCATTCGTTCCCTCCGGACCTCCTTCGAGACTCGCCCAGCTATGGCGAGCGCGCCGGGGAAACGCAATCCCGTCGCTTCCGCACCGCCCAATTCCCGCTCCGACGGCTTCATGCGACCCTTGTGCCAGACCGGCCCGGCTAACGCGCGCCATGAGGAAGATCAGCCGCAACGGCAGGATCGGACTGACCCGCGCCGAGCATGCTGGCGATCCGCCGCGACAGCCGGGTTCCGTCGGGGCGGATCGGCCCCGACCGGCTCACCAGCCGAGCGGTGAAGGCTTCGGCGGCCGGGGTGAGCGCAAGGTAGAGGCGCACGAAGACCGCGCGCGCCGTCGCGCCGGGCCAGTCGTCGGGAAGCAGCGCAGCCGGCAGCAGCGGGTCGCGGAGCGCCAGTTCCCGGAACGCGTGGACCAGCATCAGCCGGATGGCCAGCGCGGCCGCGGGCTCGAGGTCGGCGGTCTCGAGTCCCTCGAAGCGGTCGACGAAGACGCGCATCCGCTCGCCCAGCCCGGCGAGCGGCCAGGCGCCGGCAAATGCCTCGCTGGGATCATCCTCGGTCACCGCTCTGAACCGGCATCCGGGCAACGGCGGCAGGAGCGCCCCGCGGTCGGGCAGCACCGCCAGCTGCGGTGCCGGGAAGCCGAATCGAAGTCGCGCAAGCGTCGCGGCGGCGAGATCCCGACCGCGGTCGGGAAGGACGAGCAGGTGCCAGCCGGCGAGCGGCGGCGGCTCCACCGGCGCATAGATGAGGCGGGCCGCCGACGCGAACTCCTCCACCGCCGTGGCGGTGAGGCGGTAATAGCTGCGCCGCCCGGCCTTCTCCCCCACCAGGCGACCTGCCGCCACGAGGCGGCTCAACGCGGTCCTGACCCGCGTCTCCGCAATCCCCAGCCCGCCGAGCGTCTCGACGATGCTGCCGGTCCAGAGCTCGCCGCCGCGCGGCGCCACCACGTCCCCGTACAGCGTGACGATGAACGGGGCGGCGCTGACCGGAAAAGCCTCGAGCAGGGTCGCGATCGTAGCCTCAGGTTCGATCCCGGCTGCCTCCGCCGCGGTCATGCTCCGTCTCCCGGTCTTCGCTCCTCGGGGGTATCGGTCCCGGCCGGCGCTCGACACAGCCTCCAGGAAGCGTCACGCCTCGTCAATTTTTTCCTTCATCGGCGTGACGCTTTTCACTATACATTGACCGACCGGTCGGCTAATGTCTCTGCAACACAGCGATTCGGGGGGAGCACCACAGATGACCGAGGCCTTGATCTGCGACGCCATCCGCACGCCCGTCGGCCGCTATGCGGGCGCCCTCGCCTCGGTTCGCGCCGACGACCTCGCCGCCATTCCGCTCAAGGCGCTGATCGACCGAAATCCGTCCGTGGACTGGACGAAGGTCGACGATCTGATCTTCGGCTGCGCCAACCAGGCCGGCGAGGACAACCGCAACGTCGGCCGGATGGCCGTGCTTCTCTCGGGCCTCCCCGTCTCCGTCCCCGGCACCACCATCAACCGCCTCTGCGGCTCCGGCATGGACGCCATCGGCCAGGCGGCGCGCGCGATCCGCGCCGGCGACTGCGACTTCATGATCGCGGGCGGCGTCGAGAGCATGAGCCGCGCGCCCTTCGTCGTGCCCAAGGCCGAGGGGGCGTTCTCGCGGTCGAACGCGATCTACGACACCACGATCGGCTGGCGTTTCGTCAATCCGAAGATGAAGAAGGAGTGGGGTGTCGACTCCATGCCGCAGACCGCGGACAATGTCGCGGCGGACTTCGGTGTCAGCCGCGCCGACCAGGACGCCTTCGCCGCGCGAAGCCAGGCCCGCTGGGCCGCGGCGCAGGACAAGGGCCTTTTCGCGGAGGAGATCGTACCGGTGACGATCCCGCAGAAGAAGGGCGAGCCGATCGTCGTCTCGGTCGACGAGCACCCGCGCCCCGGCACCACCGTCGAGACGCTCGCCAGGCTCAAGGGCGTCAACGGCCCGGACCTCAGCGTCACCGCCGGCAACGCCTCCGGCGTCAACGACGGCGCCGCCGCGCTGGTCATCGCCTCCGAGGCCACCGCGAAGGCGCAAGGTCTGACGCCCAAGGCCCGCGTCGTCGCGATGGCCGCCGCCGGCCTCGAGCCGCGCGTCATGGGCTTCGGCCCCGCGCCGGCCGCGCGCCGCGTGCTCGCGCGCGCCGGGCTGTCGCTCGACCAGATGGACGTGATCGAGCTGAACGAAGCCTTCGCCAGCCAGGCGCTCGCGGTTCTGCGCGACCTCGGCCTGCCCGACGACGCCGAGCACGTGAACCCGAACGGCGGCGCCATCGCGCTCGGCCACCCGCTCGGCATGTCGGGCGCGCGGCTCGTGACCACCGCCATGTACGAACTGCACCGCCGCGGCGGGCGCTACGCGCTCTGCACCATGTGCATCGGCGTCGGGCAGGGCATCGCCACCATCATCGAACGCGTCTGAGGAGGAAGCCAGATGTACGCCCAGCTCGTCTCGACCGAAGGCCTCAAGAAGCCCGAGGAGATGTCGCCCGAGGAACGCGCCTTTCAGGAGCGCATCGACCGGAACGAGAAGATCGAGCCCAAGGAGTGGATGCCCGAGGGCTACCGCAAGACCCTGATCCGCCAGATCGGCCAGCACGCCCATTCCGAGATCGTCGGCCAGCTCCCCGAGGGCAACTGGATCACCCGCGCGCCCACCCTCGAGCGCAAGGCGATCCTGCTCGCCAAAGTGCAGGACGAGGCCGGCCACGGCCTCTACCTCTACTGCGCCGCCGAGACCCTCGGCGTCAGCCGCGACGAGCTCATGGACCTGCTCCACAAGGGCAAGATGAAGTACTCGTCGATCTTCAACTACCCGACGCTGACCTGGGCCGACATGGGCGCGGTCGGCTGGCTGGTCGACGGGGCCGCGATCATGAACCAGGTGCCGCTCCAGCGCACCTCCTTCGGCCCCTACTCCCGCGCGATGATCCGCATCTGCAAGGAGGAGTCGTTCCACCAGCGCCAGGGCTTCGCCATCATGATGAAGATGGCTTCCGGCACCGCGCAGCAGAAGGCGATGGCGCAGGACGCGCTCAACCGCCTCTGGTACCCGTCGCTGATGATGTTCGGGCCGTCCGACAAGGACTCGGTGCACTCCGCCCAGTCGATGGCCTGGAAGATCAAGATGAACACCAACGACGAGCTCCGGCAGAAGTTCGTCGACCAGACCGTGCCGCAGGCCGAGTACCTCGGGCTGACCGTCCCCGACCCGGACCTGAAGTGGAACCAGGCGAAGGGCGGCTACGACTTCTCCGAGCCCGACTGGTCGGAGTTCTACGACGTCCTCGCCGGCAACGGCCCCTGCAACAGGGACCGGCTCGGCGCCCGGGTGAAGGCCTGGGACGACGGCGCCTGGTTCCGCGAGGGCCTCGTCGCCCACGCCGAGAAGGCCGCCGCCCGCCGGGCGCCCGTCGCCGCCGAATAAGCCAGGGAACGCGCCGAGGCGCCGCCCGAATCTAGGGAGAAGCACGCATGTCCAAGGAATGGCCGCTCTGGGAGGTTTTCATCCGGGGCCAGCACGGGCTGAACCACCGCCACGTCGGCAGCCTGCACGCGCCGGACGCCGAGATGGCGATCAACAACGCCCGCGACGTCTACACCCGCCGCAACGAGGGGGTGTCGATCTGGGTGGTCCCGTCCGCCGCGATCACCGCGTCGAGCCCGTCGGAGAAGGGGCCGCTGTTCGAGCCGGCGAACTCCAAGGTCTACCGCCACCCGACCTTCTACGACATCCCCGAAGAAGTGGGGCACATGTGATGCCGTCGCTTCCCGACATGAACACGCCCGACGTCACCGAGCTCGCCCGCGACGCCGCGTCCCACAGCCGCCACACCGAGATCCCGGCGCCCGACGCCGGCCAGGAGGCCTTCTTCGAGACCCTGCTCCGCATCGGCAACTCGACCCTGGTCCTCGGCCACCGCGTCTCCGAATGGTGCGGCCACGCCCCCGCGCTCGAGGAGGACATCGCCCTCGCCAACGTCGCGCTCGACCTGATCGGCCAGACGCAGATGTGGCTCGGCCTCGCCGCCGAGGTCGAGGGCAAGGGCCGCTCCGCCGACGACCTCGCCTACCTGCGCGACGCCTGGGACTTCCGCAACCTGCTGCTCGTCGAGCGCCCGAACGGCGACTTCGGCCACACGCTGATGCGCCAGTTCCTGTTCGACGCCTTCCACTTCGAGCTCCTGAAGGCGCTCCAGTCCTCCTCGGACCCGCGGGTCGCCGAGATCGCCGCCAAGGCAGCGAAGGAAGTCGCCTACCACCTCGAGCGCTCCTCGGATCTCGTCATCCGCCTGGGCGACGGCACCGACGAGAGCCGCCGCCGGATGCAGGACGCCCTCGACGCGCTCTGGTCCTACACCGGCGAGATGTTCCTCGCCGACGACAAGGACGCCACCGTGGCCCAGGCCGGCATCGCTCCGGACCCGGCGAGCCTCCGCCCCGCCTGGGAGGCGACAGTCCGCAACGTGCTCACCGAGGCGACGCTGACGATCCCGGACGCGAGCTTCGCCCACAAGGGCGGCAAGCGCGGCGTCCACACCGAGCATCTCGGCCATATCCTCGCCGACATGCAGTTCCTGCAGCGCGCCTACCCCGGCGCCACCTGGTGAGGGCAGGAGTCATGGCCGCAGCGATCGAGCCCCGGACCCAGCCCGGCACCGCCGAGGTCTGGGAGTGGCTTGCCCAGGTCCCCGACCCCGAGATCCCCGTGATCTCGCTGACCGACCTCGGCATCGTCCGCGATGTCGCCTGGGACGATGACACGCTGGTCGTCACGGTGACGCCGACCTACTCCGGCTGCCCGGCGACCGCGATCATCAACCTCGACATCGAGAAGGCGCTGCGCGAGCGCGGCGTCGCGAAGCTGCGCCTCGATCGCCAGCTGTCGCCGCCCTGGACCACCGACTGGATCAGCGCCGAGGGCCGCGAGAAGCTGCGCGCCTACGGCATCGCCCCGCCGGTCGACGGCACCGCCGCCGACGGCCGGCTGATCGGCCGCATCAACCGGCTGGCCGGGGCGAACCTCGCGATCGCCTGCCCGCGCTGCGGCTCGACGCATACGAGCAAGGTCAGCCAGTTCGGCTCGACCCCGTGCAAGGCCAGCTACCGCTGCGACGACTGCCTCGAACCCTTCGACTACTTCAAGTGCATCTGAGCGGACCCGGAGACCGAAAATGGCACGCTTCCATTCCCTCGATGTCGTCGACGTCCGCCGCGAGACCCGCGACGCCGTCGTCGTCACCCTGAAGCCGCGCGACGAGGACGCCGCGCTCTTCGACTTCACCCAAGGCCAGTATCTGACCTTCCGCCGCAGCTTCGACGACGACGAGCTCCGCCGCAGCTACTCGATCTGCGCCGGCAAGGACGAAGGCCACCTCCAGGTCGGCATCAAGCGCGTCGACGGCGGCGCCTTCTCGACCTGGGCCAACGAGGAGCTGAAGCCCGGCTCCACCATCGAGGCGATGCCGCCGATGGGCCGCTTCTTCACCCCGATCGAGCCCGAGGCCGCCAGGACCTACCTCGGCTTCGCCGGCGGCTCCGGCATCACGCCGCTGCTCTCGATCATCAAGACCGTGCTCGCCGCCGAGCCGAGGTCCACCTTCACCCTGGTCTACGCCAACCGCCAGATCAGCTCGATCATGTTCCGCGAGGATCTCGAGGACCTGAAGAACCGCTACCTCGGCCGCCTCTCGGTGCTGCACGTCCTCGAAACCGAGGCGCAGGAGATCGAGCTGTTCACCGGCCGGGTCGACGCCGCGAAGTGCGCGGCGCTGTTTCGCGCCTGGATCGACATCGCCTCGGTCGACACCGCCTTCATCTGCGGCCCCGAGCCGATGATGCTGGCGATCGCCGCCGCCTTGAAGGAGCACGGTCTCTCCGACGCCCAGATCAAGTTCGAGCTCTTCGCCTCCGGCCAGCCCGGCCGCGCCAGGCAGCGCGCGGTGAGCACCGCCGCCGCCACCTCGAACTCGACCACCGAGGCGACGGTGACGCTCGACGGCACCACCCGCAGCTTCCGGATGCCGAAGGAGGGCACGAGCCTCCTCGACGCCGCGATCGGGAACCACCTCGACGCGCCCTATGCCTGCAAGGCCGGCGTCTGCTCGACCTGCCGCGCGAGGGTTCTCGAGGGCGAGGTCGAGATGGCCGTCAACCACGCGCTCGAGGACTACGAGGTGCGCCAGGGCTACGTGCTCACCTGCCAGTGCTTCCCGCTCAGCGACAAGCTCGTCGTGACCTACGACCAGTGAGGCAACCGATGTCCGACACCACGACCGACCCCGAGACCATGCCGATCGAGGACTATCTCGCCCAGGGCGGCGTCCTCACCTCGCCGGCGAACGTCCCCGCCCGCTACCGCGGCGAGCTCCTGCGCCTGATGGCGACCTTCGTCGACAGCGAGCTCGCCGGCTCCGCCGGCTTCGCCGACACGATCAACGCCGCCCCGGGCATCACCGCCCGCATCGCCGCCGCCCGCATCACGCTGGAGAAGGCCGACCACGCCGAGCGCGTCCTCGCGCTGATGGGCGACTTCGGCGCCGACGAGGGCCGCTACGCCGTCCACCATCCCTGGGCCGACCGCCTGCCGCGCGACGCCGACATCGGCCGGGCCCGGCACGGCGGCGACATGCGCCTCGCGGTGTTCCACTACCCGCTCGAAGGCTGGGTCGACGCGGTGACGATGAACGTGCTTCAGGGCCTCGCCGCCGAGATCACCCTCGAGGAGCTCTCCCACGCCTCCTACGCGCCGCTCGCCGAAACCTTCCGCGCCATCGCCCCGCGCGAGAAGCGCCACACCGAGCTCGGCATCGCCGGCCTGACCGAGATCGCCGCCACCGACGAGGGCCGCGCCTCCGCCCGCGCCGCCGTCGCCTACTGGCAGCCGAAGGTCGCCGACAGCTTCGGCGTCGCCAACTCCGCCCGGTTCGAGACGCTGAAGCGCTTCGGCCTCCGCCACCGCCCGAACGAGGCGCTGCTCGCCGACTGGACCCGATCGGTCCACGCGACGCTGTCCCCGCTCGGCCTCGCCTGAGGACAGCCCATGACCGTCGACGTCCAGACCAAGCCCCGCCAGCTCGAAAGCTACGTCGCCGGCCAGTGGGTCCGCGGCGAGGGCCGCGGCAACACGCTCCTCGACGCCGCGACCGGCCGGCCGGTCGCCGTCATCGACTCCTCCGGCATCGACTTCGCCGCCATGCTCGCCTACGGCCGCGACGTCGCCGGCCCGGCGCTGCGGCGCCTGTCCTTCCATGAGCGCGCCGCGCTGCTGAAGGCGCTCGGCCAGCACCTGATGGCGCTCAAGGAAGAGCTCTACGCCGAGAGCTTCGCCACCGGCGCCACCCGCGCCGACGGCTGGGTCGACATCGAGGGCGGGATCGGCACGCTGCTCTCTTACGCCTCCAAGGCCCGCCGCGAGCTCCCGAACGCCCGCGTCCTCACCGACGGCGACGTCGAGCTCCTGTCGAAGGACGGCAGCTTCTCCGCCCAGCACATCCTGACCCCGCTCGAAGGCGTCGCCGTCCACATCAACGCCTTCAACTTCCCGGTCTGGGGCATGCTCGAGAAGATCGCGCCGACGCTGATCGCCGGCGTGCCCTGCATCGTGAAGCCCGCGAGCCAGACCGCCTACCTGACCGAGCTCGCCGTGCGCCGGATCGTCGAATCCGGCATCCTTCCCGCCGGCGCGCTGCAGCTGATCTCCGGCTCGGTCGGCGACCTCCTCGACCACGTCACCGGCCAGGACGTCGTCACCTTCACCGGCTCGGCGTGGACCGGCCGCAAGCTGCGCTCGCACCCCGCGATCGTCGAGAACTCGACCCGCTTCACCATGGAGGCCGACAGCCTCAACGCCGCGATCCTCGGCCCCGACGCCGGCCCCGGCACCCCGGAGTTCGACCTCTTCGTGCGCGAGGTCGCCCGCGAGATGACGGTGAAGGCGGGCCAGAAGTGCACCGCCATCCGCCGCGTCATCGCGCCGCGCGCCTTCACCGACGCCCTCGTCGCCGCCCTCGGCGACCGCCTCGAGAAGACCACCCTCGGCGACCCGTCCGACGAGGCGACCCGCATGGGCCCACTCGCCAGCCTCGACCAGCGCAAGGAAGTCCGCGAGCGCATCCGCGAGCTCGCCCGGGAGGCCGAGATCGTCGCCGGCGACCCCGACCGCATGACCCTCGCCTCCGGCGACCCCGAGAAGGGCGCCTTCCTCAACCCTGTCGTCCTGTTCTGCGGCGCGCCCTTGAACGCCGCCGCCATCCACGACGTCGAGGCCTTCGGCCCCGTCTCCACCGTCATGCCCTACGACGACCTCGGCGAAGCCATCGCCCTGGCCAGGCGCGGCAAGGGCTCCCTCGTCGCCTCCGTCTTCACCGACGACAAGACGGTCGCCGAGGAGGCGGTCCTCGGCCTCGCCCCCTTCCACGGCCGCGTCCTGATCGGCAACCGCCTGAGCGCCATATCCTCCACCGGCCACGGCTCGCCGCTGCCCGGCCTCGTCCACGGCGGCCCCGGCCGCGCCGGCGGCGGCGAGGAGCTCGGCGGCATGCGCGGCGTCAAGCACTACATGCAGCGCACCGCCGTCCAGGGCGCGCCCCGCCTGCTCTCGGCCGTCACCGGCCGCTGGATCGAGGGCGCCGACGCCGAGCGCGACGGCATTCATCCGTTCCGCAAGTCGCTGGCGGAGCTGAAGGTCGGCGACCAGCTCGTCACCGCCACCCGCGAGGTCACCCTCGCCGACATCGAGCATTTCGCCCACTTCACCGGCGACACCTTCTATGCCCACATGGACGAGGCGGCGGCCAGGGCCAACCCGTTCTTCGACGACCGGGTCGCCCACGGCTACCTGATCGCCTCCTTCGCCGCCGGCCTCTTCGTCGACCCCGATCCGGGCCCGGTCCTTGCCAACACCGGCGTCGACTCCTTGCGCTTCCTCACCCCGGTCTATGCCGGCGACACCCTCGGCGTCCGCCTGACGGCCAAGGAGATCAACCCCCGCGCCGGCGCCGATCACGGCGAGGTCCGCTGGGACTGCCAGGTCACCAACCAGAGGGCCGAGCTCGTCGCCCAGTACGACGTCCTGACCATGGTGGCGAAGACCTGGCCGCCCGCCTGACAATCCGCCTCTCGGCGCGAGACCGCCGCGCTCGCCGTCTGGACTGTAGCCAGCAGACCGGGTAAACAGGCTGGACTGCAGCCTAGCTTAAACGGAGCTGCGATGAAGGAAGTTGGAGCTTTCGAGGCCAAGAACCGGCTCGGTCAGCTTCTCGATTGGGTCGAGGCCGGCGAGGAGGTTCTGATCACGCGGCGCGGCAAGGTGGTTGCGCGCATGGTGCCTCCCGGCATGGCCTCCGACCGGGAGCGGGGAAGGCAGGCCGCAGCGCGAATCCGCGAGTTGCGGAAGGGGGTGAACCTTGGCGGGCTCGCAATCAAGGACCTGATCGGCGAGGGTCGCCTGTGAGCCTGGTGCTCGATGCCTCGGTCACACTGGCCTGGTGCTTCGACGACGAGACCACGACCGCAACGGAAGCCGTGCTGGACCATGTCTCCGAAGCGGGGGCGGTCGCTCCCGGCCTCTGGCGGCTGGAGGTCGCCAATGCTCTTCAGGCCGCGCTACGGCGCAAGCGGATCTCGGCGGACTTTCGCGACGGATCGCTTGCCACGCTTGCGCGGCTTCCGATCGCAATCGACGCCGACTCCGACACTTACGGGTGGACGACGACGTTGCGCCTCGCCGACCGCTTCGGACTGACGGTCTACGATGCGACCTACCTGGAGCTTGCGCAGCGCCGCAGCCTCCCGCTCGCAACGCTCGACAAGCCCCTCAGGGAGGCGGCGGCAATCCTCGATGTAGCGCTCCTCGGGGAGACGTGACTGGTCGGCGGCTCGTCAGCATGCCTTTCATGGCGGTAAACACGTTCCGAACGTGACGAACACAGGGAGTAAGGACGCCGCATGGACCCTCGCCGGCTCGAGATGACCGTCCTCATGACCCCCGACATGGCCAACTTCTCCGGCAAGGTCCACGGCGGCGCGCTCCTCAACCTGCTCGATCGCGTCGCCTTCTCGCTCGCCTCGCGCTACTCCGGCCGCTACGCCGTCACTCTCTCCGTCGACCAGGTGACCTTCAAGGAGCCGATCAACGTCGGCGAGCTCGTCACCTTCCGCGCCTCGGTCAACTACGCCGGCCGCACCTCGATGGAGATCGGCGTCCGCGTCGAGGCCGAGGACATCCGCACCGGCGCCGTCCGCCACACCAACTCCTGCTACTTCACCATGGTCGCCGTCGACGACACGAGCCGTCCCGCCGAGGTCCCCGCGCTCCGCATCGACACCCCCACCGAGGCCCGCCGAAACCGCGCCGCCGAGCTGCGCCGCCGCCTGCGCCGCGAGATCGCCGCCGAGCTCGAGCGCGCCGCGGAGGGCGTTTGATGAGCATCTGGTCCTGGGACGGCATCGTCCCCGTCATCGACCTGACCGCCTTCGTCCACCCCGACGCGACCGTGATCGGCGACGTGATCGTCGCGGCCGGCGTCTACGTGGGCCCGCAATGCGTCCTCCGCGGGGACTTCGGCCGGATCGAGATCGGAGCTGGCGCGAACATTCAGGAGACCTGCGTCGTCCACACGTTCCCCAATCTCGGGGTGGTGGTGGAGCCCTCCGGTCACATCGGCCACGGCGCCGTGCTGCACGGCTGCCGCATCGGCCGCAACGCCATGGTCGGCATGAACGCGGTGGTGATGGACGAGGCCGAGATCGGCGAGGATTCGATCGTCGCCGCCATGGCCTTCGTGAAGGCCGGCGCGAGGATCCCGCCCCGCAGCCTCGCCGTCGGCTCGCCCGCCAAGGTCGTCCGCGAGCTCTCCGACCAGGAGATCGACTGGAAGACGCGCGGCACCGGCGTCTACCAGCGCCTCGCCGCCGAGGCCCGGACCAAGCTCGCCCGCGCCGAGCCGCTCGCCGCCCCCGAGCCCGGCCGGCGCCGCGTCCGCGCCCCCGACTACGACCCGCTCATCGTCGAGCGCCTGAAGCCCGGCGACTGAGATCGGCAGACGCCGCCTCCTACGCCGTCCGCCAGCTGCGCATTGCAATGGGCAATCACTGTCCCGGTCGGTTCCTTCGGCCCGGGCGACGAGCGCAACAATGCTGCATTCACTTCGCGGATTTGTCCGTCGACAAATCCGCGCGCGCCTGCCTGCCCCTTGCAGGCGCGTAAACGCACCTGCCAGGCAGGCGCGCGCGGATTGCGAACCGACGGTGATGCCCGCCCCCCTCGGCGTCCGCGCTCGCGCGCTCCGGCCGACGAACCGGCGCGAGGCAGTGCCTCGCTTCCGCCGGTTCGGGCGCGCGGCTCCTCTGCGTCGTCGATGGATGCCGACGAGGCGGCGGTCACGATCCCACGCGCAGCCATGGGCAGCGGCCGAAGAGCGTGGCGACATCGGCCTCGCTGAGCCCCAGCGCCCGACGCGATCCCTCCCACACTGCCGGAGCCCACGGAACCGGCGTCTTGCCGGGCTCCAGCCGACCCAGATCGAGCAAGACCTGGATCCCGTCGACATAGCGCTGAGTGTGGCACCAGGCGCTCTCGAAGCTCGCGGCCTCCTCGGTCTCGAAGCGGTGGCCCGCGTTGACGCTGTACGCCGTGCCCGCCACGGTCACCGGGACCTCGCTGAAGATCACATAGTCGCGCACGATGATCTCCGGCCGGTCCGGCGGGGGAGCGACGCTCTCCGCCAGCGGCGCCGGCCACGAGGCCGCCGCCGCGGTCTCGACCGGCAGGCGCTGCGTCAGCCTGACCGCGATGCCGATCGCCAGGATCACGATGGCCGCGGCCGCACCGAAGAGCAGCGCCCGCCGCCCCTGGGCGACGAGGTCGGCCACCCGGGCCGACGCGCCGGCCCTGCGGGCCTCCGCCTCCGCCCGCAGGCCGAGCCGGCCCTCCGCCGCCCGGAAACGCTCGAGGACCGCGTCGGACCGGCGCTGCCGGCCGGCGATCGCCTGCTCGACCAGCGTCACGTCATGCACCGGCCGCCCGCGTCGCGGCTGGCCCTCAGATCCCGACACCGTCGGCCTCCCGCGGGGCAAGCCGCGCCACATGCCCGGCCCGGATCTCCCGGCGCAGCTCATCTGCGAGCGCAGGCGGAAGGCAAGCCAGGAGCTCCTCCGCCGCCTCGTCGCTGCCCGGCCCGGCGGGGAACGGCACATAGATCAGGCGCTCGATCTCGACCGGCACCTCCACCCGCTTCTCCACCTCGACCTCGACCCGCTTCTCGACCTCCACCGGCACGCGCAGCACGCGGGGCGCCACGCCGCGGGCCTCGAACCATTCCGCGAAGACCGCGGTGATCGAGCCCGCGAGCGCCGCCGCGAAGGCGAGGCCGCCGCCGAAGAAGGCCGCCACCGTCTTGGCCTCCGCCTCGGTGACGAGCTTCGGGTCGCGGCCGAAGACGAACGCCCCCCAGCGGTGCATCTGGCTGCCGGCGGCGGCCTCGGCGACCACCGCCTCGGCGGCGGCGATCTCGCCCTCCAGCTGCTCGATCCGCGCCGAGCGCTCGGCCGCGGCGTCGCGGCTCTCTTGCCGCTGCCGCTGGGCCTGCGCGAGCCGTCCGGCTGCCTCCGCCTCGAAGGCCGCGAGCGTCTTGCGGGCCGCCTCCAGCGCTCTCCGGGCGGCCTCGATCGCGTCCGCCTGCTCGGGCGTCGTCGCCGTGATCGAGGCCTCGATGCGCCGGTCGAGATCGGCGATCGGATCGGCGAAGGCGGCGGCGGCCTCGTCAGTGACCGTCTGTCGCGCCGGCATCGTTTGCATCCGGCGGTTCAGCTGGTCGCGCGTGCGCTGGTCGATGCCACTGTCGGGACGAAGCCGCCTCTCGAGCGTCGCCATCTCGCGATCCCACTCGGCGCCCGCCTGCGCCACGGCGGCGTCGCGCGCGGCTGCGAGCTCCTCGCGCTGCCGGCGCAGGGCGCGCGTCTCGGTCGTCTCGCCGCCGGCCTCGGCCGCTGCGAGGCCCCGTTCGGCGGCGGCGATCCCGGCGATGAGATCCTCGCGGCGCTGGCGATCGGCGTCGAGGATCGGCTGCATGTCGGTCGCGTCCTCGAGCGCAACGCTGGAGAGCGCCGCCTTCTCGGCCTCGAGGTCGGCGAGGTCGCCGCGCGCGGCGGCCACCACGGCGGTCGTGGCATGGGCGAAGCGCTCGAAGCCGTTGAACACGGTCTCGAAGGAGATGGCGCTGACCACGAGCAGCGCCGCCGCGGGAAGCAGGCGCCACCATCCCCGGGCATGGAACGCGACCGTGGCCGCCGGGATCTTGGCGAGCTCGGCCACCGCGACGATCACGAAGACCCCGGCGACGGCGATGCCGGTCACGGCCCGCTGATCGCCGCCGACGCTCAGGTACTGCGCCAGCGCGATCACGAGGCCGGTGGCGACAAGGGTGATCTCGATCGACCAGGCAAGCCGGCGAAGGAACGCCGCCTTGCCGCGGTTGGTGGCGGCGAGCGTCGCGTCGGGCCGGCCCGCATCCGCCTCGAGAACGAGGGTCTGGTCCTCCAGCATCCCACCTCCCCCGAAGCATGGCCTTTGGTTGGCAATCTGTTAACAGCTGCGCCGCTCGGGAGGAATACGCCGCAACTTCAAGTGGTTAATCGCAGTCAACCCGCCGGAGGGCGGCGCGTTAACCTTCCGCTCCCGTGCTCACCGCAGGTGCATGCCCCGTGCATGCGACGTGCATGATGCGTGCATTTAAGGAATTGCCGTTAATCTTTGAGCTGCAAGAGAATCTTCGCGAGGGGTGCTCCGCTCACCGCACCGCCTTGATCCCCTCGAGGATCAGCGTCGTCGCCACCTCGGCGTAGTCCTCGCGGGTGACGAGGCCGCCGTCCCGGAACCACATGTAGACCCAGTTCATCATCCCGAAGAGCGACATCGTCACCGGCATCAAGAGCGGCCGCTCGGGCCGGTCGAGGTCGGGGTTGATCCGCCGCAGCACCTGCGCGACGTGGCGCACGATCTGCCGCTCCACCGTCCGGATCTGGCTGCGCTGCTCGTCGGACAGCGCCGCGGAGCCGACGAGCTGGACCTTGTGCGCGTCGTCCGCCCCCCGATACTTCTCGAGCACCACGCCCACGAGGACGCGCAGCTGCGCCTCCGGCGCCAGGCCGTCGTCGATGGCGACGGCGATCGAGGCCTCGAGCTCGAGCAGGTGGGTGTGGATGATCGCGAAGATCAGCGAGTCCTTGCTCGGGTAGTAGTGGTAGAGCAGCGCCTTCGACACTCCCGAGCGGTTGGCGACCTGCGCCATGGAGGCCTTTTCCATGCCCTGCTCGGCGAAGACGGCCGCCGCGCTCATCAGGATGCCGTGCTGCTTCTCTTCGAAATCGCTGGCCCGTGTCCGTGCCATACCCTCTGCTCCATCACGCGTCGACCGCGGACGGCGGAGGGGACGGCCGGACCCCTCTGCAATTCATCGTCCGTCTGGCCGGTCAAGCTACTCCTTCGGCCGGCTGTCCACAACCCGCTTCGCCTTGCCCTCGGACCGCTGGACGCTGTCCGGGTCGGCCACGTCGATCTTCGTCGAGACGCCGACCACGCTCTTGATGTGGTGGGCGAGTTCCTTCGCCGCAGCCGCCCGCGCGTCGGCGTCGGCCGCCTCGGGGCTGGCCTCGACGTGGACGATCATGTCGTCCATCCGGCCCTTGCGGACGAGCTCGATCTGGAAATGCGGCGCGAGGCCGGCGCATTTCAGGATCTGCTCCTCGATCTGGGTCGGAAAGACGTTGACGCCGCGCAGGATGATCATGTCGTCGGACCGGCCGGTGACCTTCTCCATACGCCGCACGGACCGCGCCGTGCCCGGCAGGAGCCGGGTGAGGTCGCGGGTGCGGTAGCGGACCATCGGCAGCCCCTCCTTGGTGAGGGTGGTGAAGACGAGCTCGCCCATCTCGCCGTCCGGCAGCACCTTCCCGGTCTCGGGGTCGATGATCTCCGGGTAGAAATGGTCCTCCCAGATGTGCAGCCCGTCCTTGGTCTCGACGCATTCGTTGGCGACGCCCGGCCCCATGATCTCGGAGAGCCCGTAGATGTCGACCGCGTCCATGTCGAAGGCCTGCTCGATCTCCTCGCGCATGGCGTTCGTCCACGGCTCGGCGCCGAAGATGCCGACCTCGAGCGAGCTCGCGCGCGGGTCGCGGCCCTGACGGCGGAACTCGTCCTGGATCGAGAGCATGTACGACGGGGTGACCATGATGATCCGCGGCTTGAAGTCCTCGATCAGCGTCACCTGCCGCTCGGTCATGCCGCCCGAGATCGGGACGACGGTGCAGCCGAGCCGCTCGGCGCCGTAATGCGCCCCGAGCCCGCCGGTGAAGAGGCCGTAGCCGTAGGCGATATGCGCGATGTCGCCCGGCCGGCCGCCGGAAGCGTAGATCGAGCGGGCGATGAGGTCGGCCCAGGTGTCGATGTCCTTCTTCGTGTAGCCGACGACGGTCGGCTTGCCGGTAGTGCCGGAGGAGCCGTGGATGCGCGAGAGCTGCTCGCGGGGCACGGCGAACATGCCGAAGGGATAGGTGTCGCGCAGATCCTGCTTCACGGTGAAGGGGAACTTCGCGAGATCGGCGAGGGTCTGGAGGTCGTCCGGGTGCACGCCGTGGTCGTCGAACCGCTTCCGGTAGAAGGGCGAGTTCTCGTACGCGTGGCGAACGGACCACTTCATCCGCTCTAGCTGGAGTCCGGCGATCTCGTCGCGCGAGGCATTCTCGATGGCGTGCAGGCCCTCGCGGGACCGGGTAGCGGTAGTCATGGCTTGCTTCCTCCCAGATCTTGCTGGCGCCGGATCAGTCCGGCAGGTGGGTTCCCTTCACGGTGCGCGAGTGGCCGCGGAACTCCGCGACCTGCTCGCCCCGGTCGTTCGTCACGTGCACGTCGTAGATGCCGTCGCGCTTGCCGCGGTAGATCTCGCGGGCGACGGCCGTCAGCCGATCGCCGAGCCGGCCCGCCGCCATATAGGTGATCGCCGCCTGATGGCCGACCGTGCGCTGGTTGTAGCCGTTGCAGGCGAAGGCGAAGGCGCTGTCGGCCAGTGCGAAGACGAAGCCGCCATGGGCCAGGCCGTGGCCGTTGAGCATGAAGTCGGTGATCTCCATGGAAAGCGTCGCCTCGCCGGGGGCGATGCGCTCGATCGTCATGCCGAGGCGCTGCGAGGTCGAGTCGCTCGACCACATCGCCTCCGCGCAGGCCTCGGCCAACGCTTGGCGCGAGAGGCTCGCGGCGGAAAGGACGCTCGTGGTCATCGGCCGGCGAACTCCGGCTTGCGCTTCTCGAGGAAGGCGGTGACGCCCTCGGCATAGTCGGCGGTCCGCCCCGCTTCGCGCTGCAGGTCGCGCTCGAGGTCGAGCTGGGCGTCGAGGCTGTTGCTTGCCGCCGCCTGGATCGCCCGCTTGGTGAGCCCGAGCCCGCGGGTCGGGCCGGCGGCCAGGCGAACGGCGATGGCGCGGGCCTCGCCCATCAGGTCGGCGTCGTCCACGGCCTTCCAGATCAGCCCCCAGTCCGCCGCGGTCGCCGCATCGAGCGGCTCGGCGAGGAGCGCGAGCGCCTTGGCGCGAGGCTCGCCGAGAATGCGGGCGAGCGACCAGCTGCCACCGGCGTCGGGCACGAGCCCGATCTTCGAGAAGGCCTGAATGAACCTGGCCGACCGGGCGGCCAGCACGATGTCGCAGGCGAAGGCGATGTTGGCGCCCGCCCCTGCGGCGACGCCGTTCACGGCGCATACCACCGGCTTCTCGATGCCGCGGATCAGCCTCAGCGTCGGATTGTAGAAGGTCTCCAGCGTCGCGCCGAGATCGGGGGCCCCACCGCCCTTGCGCGGGTCGCGATCCCCGAGATCCTGTCCCGCGGAGAAACCGCGGCCGGCGCCGGTGAGCAGGACCGCGCGTACGTCCGGGTCGTCCTCGGCCTGCTGGAAGCCGGCGCGCAGGGCGCGATGCATGTCGTCGTTGAAGGCGTTGAGCTTGTCGGGACGGTTGAGGGTCAGCGAAAGGACCCCGGCCTCGAGCGAGGCCAGCACGGTGTCAGACAAGGTGGTCGACTCGGTCATTCGATTTCCCCTCCCGTGGCCCTGCCCCTGCAGGTCCTTTCGCGGCTGCTGAAAAAAGTTGTTGCATAAACCGGCCGGTCAGTCAATTATAAATCCGACGAATGTGAGGGAGGGAACGCAATGGGCACGCTGTTCGACCGGCATCGCGCGCTTCTCGACGGCGCGGTCGCGGCGCTCGGCGACCGCGGTTTCTGGACGCCTTTCCCGGAGGTTCCGAGCGGCAAGATATACGGCGAAACCGCGCGCCAGGACGGGCTTTCCTCCTACGCTGCGAAGCTCGGGGCCGCCTTCGCCCTCGAAGGGCACCCCGAATCGCATCGGGTCGGCGCCGAGGCGTCGCCGTGGGGGCCGGCGCTCGGCGTCACCTATCCCGCGAGTGACGTCGAGACCCTCGTCGCGGCGTCGGAAGCCGCCGGCGCCGCCTGGGCCGCGGCCACCCCGGAGACCCGCGTCGGCCTCCTCCTCGAGGCGCTGACCCGGCTGAATGCCATGAGCTTCGAGATGGCGAATGCCGTGATGCACACCACCGGCCAGGCTTTTCCGATGGCGTTTCAGGCCGGCGGCCCGCATGCGCAGGATCGGGGTCTCGAAGCGGTGGCGATGGCCTGGGCCGAGATGTCGCGCTCGCCCGCCACGGCGATCTGGGCAAAGCCTCAGGGCAAGGCCGCGCCGATCGTGCTGGAAAAGCACTGGCGGGTGGTGCCGCGCGGCGTGGCGCTGGTCATCGGCTGCCAGACCTTCCCGACCTGGAACAGCTACCCCGGGCTCTTCGCCAGCCTCGCCACCGGCAACACGGTCATCGTGAAGCCGCATCCGGGCGCCACCCTGCCGCTCGCGCTGACCGTCGCGGTCCTCCGCGGCCTCCTCGCCGAGCAAGGCCTGCCGCGCGACGTGGTGCTGCTCGCGGCCGATTCGTCGGAGGCGCCGATCGCGAAGGATCTCGCCAGCCACCGCGCGGTGCAGATCGTCGACTACACCGGCTCGAATGCGTTCGGCGCCTGGCTCCGCGAGAACGCGGGCGAGGCGCAGGTCTACACCGAGGAAGCGGGCGTCAACTCCATCGTCGTCGCCGCCACCTCCGACTTCGCCGCCATGTGCGCCAACGTCGCCTTCTCGCTCTCGCTCTATTCCGGCCAGATGTGCACCGCGCCGCAGGACATCTTCATCCCCCGCGGCGGCATCGAGACCGACGCGGGCCACAAGTCCTTCGACGAGGTCGCTTCCGGCATCGCCGCCGCCGTCGATTCGCTCCTCGCCGACCCGGCCCGGGCGGCGGGCGTCGCCGGCGCGATCGCCAACCCCGACACGCTCGATCGCATCGCCGCTGCCCGCCAGCTCGGCCGCATCGTCCGCGACAGCGCTCCCCTCGCCGAGGGCCGCAGCGCCTCGCCGCTGATCGTCGCCGTCGATGCCGCCGCCGAAGCGGCCTACGGCGAGGAGCGATTCGGGCCGATCGCCTTCGTCGTCGCGGTCGAGGATGCGGACGATGGCATCGCCCGCGCAGCGGATCTCGCCAAGCGCAAGGGAGCGATCACCGCGGCGCTCTACGACACCGACGAGGCGCGCATCCTGCGCGCGGCCGACGCCTTCGCCGCGGCGGGGGTGAACCTGTCGGTCAACCTGACCGGCAACATCTTCGTCAACCAGAGCGCCGCCTTCAGCGACTTCCACGTCACCGGCCTCAACCCGGCCGGCAATGCCAGCCTGACCGACGCCGCCTTCGTTGCCGGCCGCTTCGCCCGCGCAATGTGGCGCCGGCCGGTCGCGGCCTAGTCTACCAACCATCTGAATGAACCCAAGGGGAGGAAACCCAATGAAGACCCTGACCGCGCTTGCCACTCTCGCCGCCCTCGGCGTCGCCACCGCGGCGGCGGCGGAGATCCGCATCGGCGCCACCGTGTCCGAGACGGGCCCGGCCGCCTTCCTCGGCGACCCGGAGGCCAAGACCCTGCGGATGCTGGTCGAGAAGCTGAACGCCGCCGGCGGCATCAACGGCGAGGAGATCGCCCTCACGCTCTACGACGACGGCGGCGACCCGAACAAGGCGCGCACCTTCGCCACCCGCCTCGTCGAGGACGACGAGGTCGTGGCGATCATCGGCGGCACCACCACCGGCACCACGATGTCGATCATTCCGGTCACCGAGGACGCCGAGATCCCGTTCATCTCGCTGGCCGGCGCCATCGAGATCATCGACCCGGTCAAGGACTGGGTGTTCAAGACCCCGCACACCGACCGCATGGCCTGCCAGAAGATCTTCGAGGACATGAAGGCGCGCGGCATCACCAGGATCGGCATGATCTCGGGCACCGACGGCTTCGGTGCGTCGATGCGTGAGCAGTGCCTCGACGTCGTGGGCGAGTACGGCATCGAGGTCCTCGCCGACGAGAGCTATGGCCCGACCGACGCCGACATGACGCCGCAGCTCACCAACATCAAGAACACCGAGGGCGTCGAGGCGGTCCTGAACCCGGGCTTCGGCCAGGGTCCGTCGATCGTGACCCGCAACTTCCAGCAGCTCGCCGTCGGCCTGCCGCTCTACCAGAGCCACGGCGTCGCCTCCAAGGGCTTCATCGACCTCGCCGGCGCCTCGGCGGCCGAGGGGGTGCGCCTGCCCGGCACCGCGCTCCTCATCGGCGACCTCCTCGCCGATGACGACCCGCAGAAGCCGGTGGTCAACGCCTATGTCGAGGAATACGAGGCAGCCTACGGCGAGGCGCCCTCGACCTTCGGCGGCTACGCGCACGACGGCTTCGCGATCATGGTCGACGCCATCGGCCGCGCCGGGTCGGCGGAGCCCGAGGCGATCCGCGACGCCATCGAGGCCACGGCGGGCCTCGCCGGAACGACCGGCGTCGTGACCATGACGCCCGAGGACCATCTGGGCTTCGACCTCTCGGCCTTCCGCATGCTCGAGATCAAGGACGGCGGCTGGACCCTCGTCGAATAACGGCATCGCCCTTGCCGCGCCCGGGCGAAACGGCCCGGGCGCGCGCCTTCCTCGCGCCCCCTCTCGCTGGAGCCCGACGCCCCATGCCCGAACTCATGCAATTCCTGCTGTCCGGTGTGACGGTCGGCGCGGTCTATGCGCTCGTCGCCCTCGGCTTCACCATCATCTACAACGCCTCCGACGTGGTGAACTTCGCCCAGGGCGAATTCGTGATGCTCGGCGGCATGATCACCGTCTTCGCGAACATGGCCGGCCTGCCGATCCCGCTGGCCGCGCTGATCGCCATCGCCGGCACAGCCGCCACGGGCGTCGCGCTCAACAAGCTCGCCATCGAGCCCGCCCGCGGCGCGCCGGTGGTGTCCCTCATCATCATCACCATCGGCGCCTCGATCTTCATCCAGGGCGTGGCGCAGCTCGTCTTCGACAAGCAGCTGCATCGCTTCCCGGCCTTCTCCGGCGACACCCCGATCCGGATCCTCGGCGCCACCATCCTGCCGCAGAGCCTCTGGGTCCTCGCCGGCGCCGTCGTCGTCTTCGTCGGCCTCTGGGCCCTCTTCACCAAGACGCTCACCGGCCGCGCCGTGCTCGCCACCTCCAACAACCGCCTGGCCGCGCAGCTCGTCGGCATCAACACCAACTGGGTGATGACGCTCTCCTTCGCGCTCTCGGCCGCCATCGGCGCGCTCGCGGGCGTGCTCGTCACCCCGATCACCAACATCAGCTACGGCGTGGGCATCGCCTACGCGCTCAAGGGCTTCGCCGCGGCCATGCTCGGCGGCATGGGCGTCCCCCTCGGCGCGCTGATCGGCGGCATCCTCCTCGGCCTCATCGAGGCCCTGACCGCCGGCTACATCAGCTCGGTCTACAAGGACGCCGCCGCCTTCGTGGTGATCCTCGTTGTCCTCTTCGTGATGCCGAACGGCATCTTCGGCCGCAAGTCGACGGACCGGGTGTGACCATGACCACCAAGCGCGTCACCCTCCTCGTCCTGGCGATCATCGTGATCGCCTCGCCCCTCTTCTTCCCCTCCAACTACTACTACCGCGTCGGCTCGCTCATCCTCGTCAACGGCCTCGCGGTGACGGGCATGGTGATCCTGATCGGCTACGCCGGGCAGATCAGCCTCGGCCACGCCGGCTTCGCCGGGATCGGCGGCTACGCCTGCGCGCTCGCGCCGGTCCACCTCGGCCTCCACCCCGGCCTCGCGGCCATCCTCGGCGCCGCCATCTCCGGCGCCCTCGCCTGGGCGGTCGGACGCCCGATCCTCCGCCTCAAGGGCTACTACCTCGCGGTGGCGACCCTCGGCCTCGGCATCCTGGTCTCCATGGTGCTCGCCAACGAGGCCTGGCTCACCCGCGGGCCGGACGGCATCGAGGTGCCCGACCTCGGGCTGAACGACGTCCTCGAGGCCATGGGCCTCGACCTCTCCAACTCGCAGTTCTGGTACTTCTTCTCCGGCCTCGCGCTGGTGATCGGCGCCTGGATCGCGCTCAACCTCTACGACAGTCCCACCGGGCGCGCGCTGCGCGCGCTGCACGGCTCGGAGATCGCGGCACGCACCGTCGGCATCGACGTCGCGCGCCTCAAGCTCCAGGCCTTCGTGATCTCGGCCGTCTATGCCTCGATCGCGGGCTCGCTCCTCGCGCTGCAAAACAGTTTCATCACCCCCGACGTCGCCGGCTTCATGCACTCGATCGAGATGGTCACCATGGCCGTGCTCGGCGGGGTGGGCTCGGTCCTCGGCGCCTTCTTCGGGGCGGCAATCCTGACCACGCTGCCGCAGGTGCTGACGGTGTTCCAGGAGTACGAGCAGATCCTGCTCGGCCTCGTGATGATGCTCTGCATGATCTTCATGCGCGAAGGGCTGCTCCCGAGCATCCTGCGCGCCCTCCGGGGGAAGGACAAATGACCACGCTCCTCGAAGTCCAGGGCCTCGGCATCACCTTCGGCGGCCTCAAGGCCGTCAACGACGTGAGCTTCGCGGTGCGTCCCGGCGAGATCGTCTCGGTGATCGGCCCCAACGGCGCCGGCAAGACCACGCTCTTCAACATGATCTCGGGCATCTACATCCCGAGCGCCGGGAGCGTGAAGCTCGACGGCGAGGACGTGACCGGCCTCGACCCGTTCCTCCTCGCCCGGCGCGGCCTGTCGCGGACCTTCCAGAACCTGCAGATCTTCCAGACCATGACGGTGCTCGAGAACGCCATCTCCGGCTTCCACCTGCAGGAGCGGGGCCCGCTCATCGCCGACCTCCTCCACCTGCCCTCCATGCGCCGCCGCGCGGCGGCCGCCGAGACGGAGGCGCGCGGGCTCCTCGACCGCGTCCGCCTCGGCAACGCCGCCGAGAGGGAGGCGAGCTCGCTCTCCTACGGCGCGCTGAAACGGCTCGAGATCGCCCGCGCGCTGGCGCTGAAGCCGCGGGTCCTCCTCCTCGACGAGCCCGCCGCCGGCTGCAACGCCGTCGAGACCGAGGAGATCGACCACCTGATCGCCGAGGTCGCCGCCTCCGGCACCGCCATCCTTCTCGTGGAGCACGACATGAAGATGGTCATGCGCATCTCGAACCACATCGTGGTCCTCGACCATGGCGAGAAGATCGCCGAGGGCGACCCGGCTTCCGTCAGCCGCGACCCCAAGGTCATCGAGGCCTACCTCGGAACGGAGGCGACCCATGCTTAACGTCGAGGGCCTGCGCTCCCGCTACGGCCGCATCGAGGTGCTGCACGGCATCGACCTCGCGGTGAACTCCGGCGAGATCGTCACCGTCGTCGGCGCCAACGGCGCCGGCAAGACGACGCTCTTGCGCTGCCTCTCCGGCGTCCAGCCCGTCACCGGCGGCTCCATCACCTTCCGCGGCGAGAGCTTCACCGCCGTCCCGGCCTACAAGCGCGTCGGCCACGGCCTCGCCCAGTCCCCCGAGGGCCGGCAGATCTTCACCAACCTCACGGTCGAGGAGAACCTGCGCCTCGGCGCCTTCCTCTACACCGACGACCGGGTGGAGAAGGACATGTCGAACGCCTTCGCCATGTTCCCGATCCTGAAGGAGAAGCGCAACCTCGTCGCCGGCGGCCTCTCCGGCGGCCAGCAGCAGATGCTCGCCATCACCCGCGCCCTGATGGGCCGCCCCTCGTGCCTCCTCCTCGACGAGCCGTCGATGGGCCTCGCCCCGATCATCGTCGCCCAGATCTTCGACGTGGTGAAGGGCATGCGCGACCTCGACGTCACCGTCCTCCTCGTCGAGCAGAACGCCTTCGGCGCGCTGAAGATTGCCGACCGCGGCTACGTCCTCGAGACCGGCCGTGTCACCATGAATGGCCCGGCGGAGCAGCTCATCGCCGACCCGCGCATCCGCGAAGCCTACCTGGGGATCTGATGCGCGCGCTTCCGCAGATGCACCCCCGGATCGCCCTTGGCGAGGCCCCAGTGGGGCCTCGCGCGATCCGGTCGCCCGGAGCGCCAGTGCGGAGGGCGAGGGGCGCCGGGCAGGACCCTCGGCTCGTAATCGGTGCGCGCCTGCCTGGCGGGCGCGTCTATCGCGCCTGCCAGGGGCATGCAGGCGCGCACCGATTTGTCGACGGACAAATCGGTGAAGTGAATGCGGAGACCGCACTCACCAACAGGAGACCGTGAGACAATGCCCCTGAGCATCGCCCGCGAAGGCCGCATCGCCGTCGTCACCATCGACAACCCGCCGGTCAACGCGCTCTCCCTGGCCCTCCGCCAGTCCCTCTGGGACGCCGCCGAAACCCTCGACGCCGACCCCGCTGTCGACGCCGTCGTCCTCCTCTGCGCGGGCCGCACCTTCATCGCCGGCGCCGACGTCAGCGAGTTCGGCAAGCCGCCCCAGCCCCCGCACCTCCCCGACCTCGTCGCCCGCATCGAGGCGGCGAAGAAACCCTGGATCGCCGCCATCCACGGCTCCGCCCTCGGCGGCGGCTTCGAGGTCGCGCTCGCCTGCCGCTTCCGCCTCGCCCTCGCGACCGCCTCGGTCGGGCTCCCCGAAGTCAGCCTCGGGATCGTCCCCGGCGCCGGCGGCACCGTGCGCCTGCCGCGCCTGGTGCCGCCGGGTACTGCCGTGGACATCGCCACCACCGGCAAGCCGGTGAAGGCGCCGACGGCCCTCTCGCTCGGCCTGATCGACCGCCTCGTGGAGGGAGACCTCCGCGCCGGCGCCATCGCCTTCGCCGCCGCCCTCCCGCCGCTCCCCGCGCCGCTCCGCGACCGCGCCCCCATCCCCGCCGAGCCCGGCTTCTGGGAAGAGGCCGAGAACTCGGTGAGGAAGGCCGCCCGCGGCGAAGCCGCCCCCCTCCGCGCGCTCGCCTGCCTCCGCCGCGCCACCGAGGCCGACTTCGACACCGCCATGGCCTTCGAGCGCGAGACCTTCCTCGCCCTCCGCGCCTCCCCCGAGGCCGCCGCCCTCCGCCATATCTTCTTCGCCGAGCGCGCCGCCCCGCGCCCCGCCGCGCTCAAGGGCGTCGCCCCCCGCCCGGTGCGGACCGCGGCGGTGATCGGCGGCGGCACCATGGGCGCCGGCATCGCCGCCGCGCTCCGCGACGCCGGTGTCCCGGTCATCCTGGTCGAGCGCGACGCCGAGGCGCTGACGCGCGGCCTCGCCAGCCTCCGCGGCATCTTCGACGGCGCCGTGAAGCGCGGCCGCCTGACCGAGGCCGCCGCCGCCGACCGGATCGCCGGCGTCACCGGCGCGACCGACTACGCCGCCCTCGCCGACACCGACCTCGTGATAGAGGCCGTGTTCGAGGAGCTCGCGGTCAAGCGCGCCGTCTTCGACGCCCTCGGCCGCGCCTGCCGCGCCGACGCGGTGCTCGCGACCAACACCTCCTACCTCGACCCCCGCGCCGTCGCCGAGGGCCTGCCCGACCCCTCGCGGTTCATCGGCCTGCACTTCTTCAGCCCGGCGAACGTCATGCGGCTGCTCGAGATCGTGCCGACGCCGGACACCGCCCCCGACGTGCTGGCCGCCGGCTTCGCGCTGGCGGCGAGGCTCGGCAAGATCCCAGTCCAGGCCGGCATCTGCGACGGCTTCATCGGCAACCGCATCCTGAAGCGCTACCGCGCCGCCGCCGAGGATCTGGTCCGCCGCGGCGTCGCCGTGGCCGATGTCGACGCCGCGATGCGCGGCTTCGGCTTCGCGATGGGCCCGTTCGAGGCGCAGGACCTCGGCGGCCTCGACATCGCCTTCCTGCAGCGCGAGGCCGCCCGCGCCCGCGGCGAGACCGTCCCCGAAACCCTCGGCGACGTCCTCGTTCGCGCCGGCCGCAAGGGGCAGAAGACCGACGGCGGCTGGTACGACTATTCGCCCGGCGACCGCAAGCCGCAGCCGTCGGCGACGACGGCGGCGCTCCTCGCCCCGGCGCTCGCGGCGGGCGACGCCCCGGCTGACATCGCCGCCCACCTCGTCGCCGAGATGGCCGCCGAGGGCAGGGCGATCCTCGCCGAGGGCATCGCCGCCCAGCCCGCCGACATCGATCTCGTCGAGATTCATGGCTACGGGTTTCCGCGACGCCGCGGCGGCCCGATGTTCCACAGCGCCCTGTCGTCCCCGAGCACTCCCGGCGCTGACGCCGACGCGCCGCCGACCCGCGCCTGACGAGCGACACGTCGCTTGACGCCGGCGGGCCGCGTGTCGGATCATCGCCGCCACGAGCCGACAAGCGCTCGGCCGAGCGCAGTCACAACGCTCGCTCAGGGAGGAAGTAGATGCACCGCCGTTCCCTTTTCAGGGTCATTGCCGCGTCTGGCCTGGCCGCGGCCCTCGGCACGGGCGCGTTCGCGCCGGCCCAGGCTCAGGAGGCCGAGGGCTACGCGATCGCCCTCATTCCCGGGCTGACCACCGACGCCTTCTACATCACCATGCGCAAGGGCGCGCAGGCCGCGGCCGACGCGCTCGGCGTCGAGCTCGTGTTCCAGGGCGCGCCCGAGTTCAACCCGGTGCTGCAGGTGCCGGTGCTCGACGCCGTGATCGCCCGCCAGCCTGACGCCATCCTGATCGCGCCGACCGACACGACCCAGCTGGTCGAGCCACTGCGCAAGGCGCACGAGGCCGGCATCCCGGTGATCACCGTCGACACGTTCATCGGCACCGGCAAGTACCAGAGCGGCGCCGGCGACGCCGACTTCCCGCTCAGCTACATCGCCTCGGACAACATCCTCGGCGGACGCATGGCGGCGCGCGCGCTCGCCGAGGCGATCGGCGGCGAAGGCAAGGTCTACGTCTCGAACGTGAAGCCTGGCATCTCGACCACCGACCAGCGCGAGGAAGGCTTCAAGGCCGAGATGGCCGAGAGCTTCCCGAACGTCGAGGTGCTCGAGACCCAGTTCAACGACAACGACGCCAACAAGGCCGCGAGCCAGCTGCAGGCGGTCTTCGCCCGCAATCCGGACCTGAAGGGCGTCTTCGGCGCCAACCTCTTCTCCGCACTCGGCGCCGGCAACGGCGTCCAGCAGGCCGGCAAGTCCGGCGTGATCCGCGTCGTGGCCTTCGACGCGCCGACCTCGATCGTCGACAACATCAACACCGGCCTCGTCGACCTGGCGATCGCCCAGCACCCGGCCGAGATCGGCTACTACGGCGTGGTGTCCGCCGTCGCCCACCTCAGCGGCCAGTCGATCCCGACCACGATCGGCACCGGCTTCACGGTGATCGACAAGGCGAACGTGGCCGACCCCGAGGTCGCCAAGTTCATCTACTCCGACTGAGCCCGCGCCGCGCCCACCGGTCCGCCGGTGGGCGCCGTGCGCGCCGCCTGCGCCGGTCGCCTGATGGGACGTTCATGACACTGCCTCCGGCTGATCCCTTCGCCAGGCCGTCCGATGTTGGGCGCAACGGTGCCGCTTTCACTTCGCGGATTACCAGCCGACGGCCCCGGCGGCACCCCCCTCGGCCTCCGCGCTCGCGCGCTCCGGCCGACGAACCGGGGCGAGGCAGTGCCCCGCCTGTTCCGGTTCGGGGCAAGGCTGGCATCCGAAGCGATCACTCGGAGGTCGCATGACACATGCCGGAGCCGGCGGCGAGCACGTCAGCCCGCAGGCCGATCATGCCGAGCGCACCAAGACGCTGATCCAGCGCATCGCCGACCTCCGGGCCTGGCTGTTCCTCGGCGCGCTGATCGTGGTCTTCGAGGTCTGGGCACGCACGGCCTTCGGCGGCACGTTCATCCTCAACCCCTTCAACCTGCAGTCGATCGCGATCTTCGCGGTGGCGCCGCTCCTGCTCGCCACCGGCCAGACCTTCGTCATCATCTCGGGCGGCATCGATCTGTCGCTCGGGTTCATCATGGGCCTCGCGGCCGTGGTCGCCGCGCACACGGTCAATGCCGCCACCCCGGCGCTCGGGCTCGCCGGCGGGGTCCTCGTCGGCTTCATCTGCGGCGTCCTCGTCGCCTGCGCGCCGGGCATCATCAACGGGCTGCTCGTCTCGCGCCTCCGGGTGCCGCCCTTCATCGGCACGCTCGGCATGTTCGGCGTGGCCCGCGGCGTCGCGTTCCTGCTCGCCGGCGGCACGACGGTCCCGGTCAGCAACTCGCTCTTCGCGATCATCGGCAACGGCCGCGTCTTCGGCGTGCCCTACATCGTGCTGATCACCGCCGGCTTCATGCTCGCGATGCACTACCTGCTCAGCCAGACCAGGTTCGGCCAGCACAACTACGCCATCGGCGCCAACGTCCAGGCCGCCCGGCGCGCCGGCATCGACGTCAGGTCCCACCTCTTCCGCCTCTACGTGCTGTCGGCCGCCTGCGCCGGCCTCGCCGGTGTGCTCTACGCCGCGCGCTTCAACGCCGGCGCGGCGCAGGCCGGCGAGCCGCTGCTCCTCGACTCCGTCGCCGCGGTCGTGATCGGCGGCGCGAGCCTCTTCGGCGGGTCCGGCACCATCCTCGGCACCGTCGCCGGCGCGCTCGTGATCGCGGTCATCCAGTACGGCCTCGTCTTCGTCAACGTCGAGCCTTTCTGGCAGTTCATCAGCGTCGGCGTCGTCATCATCATCTCCGTCCTCATCGACCAGGCCCAGCGCCGCTTCAGCGGAGGCCGCGAGGATGAATGAGGCCGCGCCCCTCCTCGAGGTTCGCGACCTCGCCAAGCACTTCGGCGCGATCCGCGCGCTCGACGACTTCTCGATGGTGATCCGCCCGGGCGAGGTCGTGGCGCTCGCCGGCGACAACGGCGCCGGCAAGACCACGCTGATCAAGACCATTTCCGGGGTCTTCCGCCCCACCGCCGGCGAGATCCGCCTCAAGGGCGAGCCGATCAGCTTCTCGACGCCGCAGGAAGCGCGCGACCGGGGCATCGAGACGATCTACCAGGACCTCGCGCTGGCCGACAATCTCTCGATCGGCGCCAACATCTTCCTCGGCCGTGAGCCGATGACCCGGCGCTTCGGCTTCCTGCCCGTCCTCGACCGCCGCAAGATGGCGCAGGCGGCGCGCGAGACCATGGCGCTCCTCGACTTCCACGTCTCCCGCCTCGACGCGCCGGTCTCGAACTTCTCCGGCGGCCAGCGCCAGGCGGTGGCGATCGGCCGCGCCGTCCACTGGGACGCGCAGATCCTGATCATGGACGAGCCGACCGCCGCGCTCGGGGTTCCCGAGCAGCGCAAGGTGATCGCGCTCATCCACCAGCTCAAGGCGCAGGGCCGCGGCATCATCTTCATCTCGCACAACCTTCAGGACATCTTCGCCGTCTCCGACCGCATCATCGTCATGCGCCGCGGCATCAAGGCCGGCGAGCGCCGCATCGCCGAGACCAGCCACGACGAGGTGGTGAAGCTGATGATCGGAGGCTGACCGTGCCAAGCCAACCCCTGACCGGCAAGACCGCCCTCGTCACCGGCGCGAGCTCCGGCATCGGCCGGGCCACCGCGCGCGCCCTCGCCGCCGAAGGCGTCCGCGTCGCCCTCGTCGGCCGCTCGCGCGAGCGCCTCGCCGAGGTCGCCGGGGAGATCGGCGGCGACAGCCTCGCGCTCCCCGCCGACCTCACCCGCCCCGCGGAGGTCGAGCAGGTCGTCGCGCGGACGCGCGACGCCTTCGGCCGCATCGACATCCTCTTCGCAAATGCCGGGCTGTACATCCCCGGCGACGTCGCCGACGGCGACCCGAACGCCTGGGACGAGCTCATCAGCGTCAACGTCAACTCGGTCTTCCGCATCGTTCACGCGGTCCTGCCGGGGATGCTCGCGGCCCGGTCCGGCGACATCGTCGTCACCTCCTCGGTGTCCGGGCACCAGGCGATCCAGTGGGAGCCGGTCTATTCGGCCTCGAAGCACGCGATCCAGTCGTTCGTCCACGGTTTGCGCCGCCAGGTCGCACCCCGGAACGTCCGCGTCGGCGCCGTCGCGCCCGGCATGGTCCTGAACCCGCTCTGGGGCATCACCGACCCCGCCGCCATCGACGCCAGGGTCGCGGCGCGCGAGGGTCTGCGCTCCGAGGACGTGGCCGAGGCGGTGATCTTCATGCTCACCCGCCCGCCCAACGCCACCGTTCGCGACCTGGTGATCCTGCCGCAGAACCAGGACATCTGACGCCCTGGTGGCGGCGGTTGCTTATCGCCGGGTGCGGAACGTGATACACTTCGGCCGCGGCTGCTCTGGTGGCATATGGCACGGGAGACCACTGAACTCCTATCTCTGCCTGCGGCGGTCGGCGCCGGGACAGGCGCCTTGCCCCGGCACGCACCCGACGAGCCTGGCGTGATCCACCTCACCGAAGCGGAACGCGCCGAGGTCGCGCTCGTCGAGGCGATGGAGGCGCCCTGGCTCGGCGATCTCGACGGGATCGTCGCGCGGGGATTCTCGAGGATCGGCTGCGGGTTGTCTCGGGAAGGCGTCGGACCCGGGTGAGGGGTACGATTCACGACCTTCCCGGCGGTTCGGCCGTGGATCGCGGACCGGCAGCCGTGGCGAGAGCTGGGAGGGGACGATGCATCGAGCATTGCGCCTGCTTGCGGCAGGCATCGTCGCGATTGCCGGCGAAGCCGCTTTCGGCATGGACGCCCCTGCGCGCCTCAACCGGCCCGTCGCGCTCGACCGACCGGACCAGACGCTCTTCGCCGAGGCCGTGCTGATCTTCTCGAACGAGGTCCGCCGCCAATACGGACGCGCCGCGCTCCGGCCCCACCCTGGTATGTCGCGGGCGGCCGCCGACCACGCCCGCAACATGGCCCGCCTCCGGACGCACAGCCACGTCCTGCCGGTGCGCGGCCAGAAGGACCTCTCGCAGCGCCTGCACCGTCAGTCGTTGGAATTCCGCAAGGCGGCGGAAAACATCGCCATGGACAAGGTCTATCGGCTGCTCGGCCGCCCGATCTCCATGGCGCACCAGGGATGCAGTTTCACCTACGGCGACACCAACCAGCCGGTTCCGGTCCACACCTATGCCAGCCTCGCCCAAGAGGTCGTGGCCCGATGGCTCGCATCGCCGAGGCACCGGGCCTCACTTCTGTCGCCGGCATTCCAGCGTCTCGGCGCTGGAGTGGGTGTCGATCTGGAGGGGCCGGCCTGCGGCGACTTCTACCTGGTCCAGAACCTCGCCGACTAAGATCCGGTGGCATTCTTGCACGGCCAGGATCCGTCATTGGCCCCGACGCCGGAGCGTTCGCTTGGCGGAAAATGCCGTCAGGCCATTTCTGCCCTTGCAGGTTCCGGCAGTTCGATGCTGACCCACCCCATGAGCAACTCATAGGTGATTCCGAGGACGATCGGGCCAAGGAACAGCCCGATCGACCCAAGTTGCGCAGCCGTGGCGGAGAGGAACGTGAAGAAGGTCATCACCATCGGCGAGATCCTCGTCGAGATCATGGCGACCGAGATCGGCGACGGCTTCCGCGAGCCGGTCCCGCTCGTCGGCCCCTTCCCCTCCGGGGCGCCCGCCATCTTCATCGACCAGGTGGCGAAGCTCGGCCAGCCCTGCGGCATCATCGCATGCGTCGGCGCCGATGACTTCGGCCGCCTCAATCTCGACCGGCTCGCGCGCGACGGGGTCGACACCTCCGCCATCGTCGTCCACCCGGAGCTCCCGACCGGCAGCGCCTTCGTCCGCTACCGCGCCGACGGCTCCCGCGACTTCGTCTTCAACATCCGCCACAGCGCCGCCGGCGCCACCGGCCCGACCGAGGCCGCCGGCCGCCTGATCGACAGCGCCGACCACCTGCACGTCATGGGCTCGTCGATGTCGACCCCCGCGATCGTCGACCTCGTCCTTGCCGCCGCGACCCGCATCCGCGCCCGCGGCGGCACCGTCTCCTTCGACCCGAACCTGCGCAAGGAGGTCCTCGCCACCCCCGGCGTCCGCGAGACCATGGCGCGCGTCCTCGCCGCCACCGACCTCTTCCTCCCGAGCGGCCCCGAGCTCTTCCTCTTCACCGGGGCCGCCGACGAGCCCGCCGCCGCCCGTGAGCTCTTGGCCCGCGGCATCCGGGCCGTCGTCGTCAAGCACGGCGCCGCAGGCGCCAGCTGCCATGCCGCCGACGTCAGCCTCACCGCCCCCGCCTTCCCCGTCGAGGAGATCGACCCGACCGGCGCCGGCGACACCTTCGCCGGGACGTTCGTCACCTGCTGGCTTCGCGGCTTTCCCCCGGCCGCTTCCCTCCGCCTCGCCAATGCCTCGGGCGCGCTCGCCGTCGGCCGCCGGGGCCCGATGGAGGGCACCTCGACGCAGGCCGACCTCGACGCCTTCCTGAGGGGCCGCCCATGACCGCGTTCCTCGCCGATCTCCCGGCCCGCCGCACCCGGGGCGAGCGCGCCGGCATCACCTCGGTCTGCTCCGCCCACCCGCTCGTCATCGAGGCGGCGCTCCGCCTCGCCGCCGGCGAAGGCGCGCCCGTCCTGATCGAGGCGACCTGCAACCAGGTGAACCAGGAGGGCGGCTATACCGGCATGAACCCCGCCGGGTTCCGCGCCTTCGTCGAAGCCATCGCCGAGCGCGCCGGCTTCCCGCGCGGCCGGCTGATCCTCGGCGGCGACCACCTCGGCCCGAACCCGTGGAGGCATCTCCCCGCGGCCGAGGCGCTGGCCCGCGCCCGCGCCATGGTCGACGCCTACGCGCGCGCCGGCTTCGCCAAGCTCCACCTCGACACCAGCATGGGCTGCGCCGGCGAGCCCCCCGCCCTGCCCGACGCTCTCGTCGCCGAGCGCGCCGCCGACCTCGCCGCCGTCGCCGAGGCCGCGGCCGCGGCCGGCACGCCGCCGGTCTATGTCATCGGCACCGAGGTCCCTGTGCCCGGCGGCGCCACCGAGGCGCTCGACCACCTCGCGGTCACGTCTCCGGGCGCCGCGATCGAAACCGTCGCCGTGCACCGCCGCGCCTTCGCCGCCCGCTGGCTCGACGCGGCCTTCGCCCGCGCGATCGCCGCCGTCGTCCAGCCCGGTGTCGAGTTCTCGACCGCCTCGGTCGCCGTCTACCGCCCCGAGGCCGCCGGGGACCTGTCGGCCGCCCTCGCGGCGATGCCCGGATTCGTCTTCGAGGCGCATTCCACCGACTACCAGCCGCCCGCGGCGCTCGCCGCCCTCGTCCGTGACGGCTTCGCGATCCTCAAGGTCGGCCCGGCGCTGACCTTCGCGCTCCGCGAGGCGCTCTACGGCCTCGACCACATCGCCGCCGTCCTCGATGGCGATCCCCCCGCGCTCGAGGAGGTAATGGAGCGCGTCATGCTCGCCGAGCCCGCGCACTGGCGGCGGCACCTGCACGGCTCGCCCACCGACCTGCGCCGCGACCGCCACTTCGGCTACTCCGACCGCATCCGCTACTACTGGCCGGATCCCGAGGCCCGGGCGGCCGTCGCCCGTCTGCTCGCCCGCCTCGGCGGCATCCGCATTCCCGAGCCCCTGGTCAGCCAGTATCTCGGGAGCCTCTATCCCGAGGTCGCCGCCGGGCGCATCGCGCCGAGCGCCGAGGCCTTGCTGATCGCCGCGATCCAGCGCGTGCTGATCCCCTACCGCGATGCCACCGCGCCCGCGTTAACGATCCAATCCTGACCATTTCAGGTGCCATACGGTTTCCATATGGATTCCATACGCGTTCCAGATCGAGCGAATCCGCGTAAACCTTTATCAGTCGCGGCGGAAGAGATCGTAGAGCACGCGCGCGATGTCGCTCTCCAGCGGGAAGGACAGCATGCCCATGACCGAGTACCCGAGCAGCCAGGGCATCAGGTAGAAGCGCACCATGAAGAAGAACCAGGCGACGAAGAGCGGCACCAGCGGGGCGACCAGGAAGCCCGGGGTGATCGGCCGGAACAGCCGCAGCACCGGGTCGGTCAGCTTCACGAAGGCCTTCATGAAAAAGAAGTCGCTGTCGACCGGCAGGAACAGGTTCATCGCCGCGCGACCGATCAGCGTCCACATGACGACCCCGAGCGCGTAGTCGAGCACGATCACCCAGAGCGGAAAGCTGCCCATCGCGGAGGCCCCGAGCTGCGGCGGCGGCGAGGCGCGGCGCCGGCTGAAAAGGAACGGGAGGCGATCACTCGCCTCCCGCGGGGTGTCGTGCCGCCGTCAGTGGGCGGCGATGATCGTCGGCCCGGTCGGGTCGCGGGTCTCGTCGACCATCGCCTGCATCTCGGCGTCGGGTTCCTTGGTCATCAGCGTCACCACCACCATGGCGACGAGGCTGGCCGCCATGCCGACGATGCCGAAGCGCAGGTGGTCGAGCCCGATCCACGGCGCCATCAGCGGATAGACGGTGCCGCCGGCGCCGTCCCAGTCGTGCACCATGTAGAGGTACCACGACCCGAGCCCGAAGCCGGCGATCATGCCGGCGGTCGCACCGGGCCCGTTGGCGCGCTTCCACCAGACCCCGAGCACCAGCGGCCAGAACAGGCCCGAGCAGGCGAAGCAGAACGCCCAGGCCACCGCACCGAGGATGCCGGTGAGGTGCAGCGAGGCGATCAGCGCCGCGACGATGCCGATGACCAGGAGGATGCCGCGGGCGACGATCAGCCGCACCCGGGTGTCGGCCTTGGGGTCGATGATCTTGTAGTAGAGGTCGTGGCTCAGCGCGTTGGCGATGGCGAGCAGGAGTCCATCCGCCGTCGACATCGCCGCCGCCATGCCGCCCGCGGCGACGAGGCCGGAGATGACGTAAGGCAGGCCGGCGATCTCGGGCGTCGCCAGCACCACCGCGTCGTCGAGCATGAAGAACTCGTTCAGCTGGACGATGCCGTCGCCGTTCTGGTCCTGCACCGCCACCATGCCGACCTGCGCCCAGTTCTGGATCCAGGGCAGCGCGGCCACCTCCTCGTAGGCCTTGCCGATGATCGCCGTCGGCAGGTTCGGGTCGAGCAACTGGAGCTTGGTCAGCGTCGCGAGCGCCGGGGCGGTGAAGTAGAGCAGGAAGATGAAGAAGAGCGACCAGCCGACCGACTTCCGCGCCGACCGCACCGACGGCGTGGTGAAGTAGCGCATCAGGATGTGCGGCAGCGACGCTGTCCCCGCCATCATGCAGAGCGCCAGCGTGACGAACTTCCACGAGTCCATTCCGCCCAACGGCTCGAAGTGCTGGGTCACAAGCACCTTCAGCCCGGCGATCGGCTCGGCGGGCGGGTTGAAGCCGAACTGGGTCTGCAGCTCCGCCGCCCGCTGGGCCGCCTCGCCGTAGGCGATCTGCGGGAAGATGCCGAAACCCTGCGCGTAGGACATCCAGAACACCGGCACCAGGTAGGCGATGATCAGCACAATGTACTGCGCCACCTGGGTCCAGGTGACGCCGCGCATGCCGCCGAGCATCGAGCAGAGCAGGATGCCGAGCAGGCCCGCCCAGATCCCGATCTCGAACGGGATACCGAAGGCGCGCGCCGCGATCGTGCCGGTGGCGATGATCTGCGCCGTCACGTAGGTGAACGAGGCGACCACCAGGATCACCACCGCGACGAAGCGGGCGAAGTTGCCCTCGTAGCGGGTACCGATGAAGTCGGGCACGGTGTAGCAGCCGAACTTGCGCAGGTAGGGCGCCAGCAGCGCGTTCACCAGCACGTAGCCGCCGGTCCAGCCGATGACGAAGCCGAGATACTGGTAGCCGCCGAAGTAGATGCCGCCGGCGAGCGCCACGAAGCTGGCGCCGGACATCCAGTCGGCGGCGGTCGCCATGCCGTTATAGACCGCCGGCACCTCGCGCCCGGCGACGTAGTAGGCGTCGACCTGCATCGTGCGCGACAGAAAGCCGATCACGGCGTAGACCACCAGGGTGAACAGCAGGAACATGATGCCGATGGCGCGGGCGCCGACCCCGAACTGCTCGAGGATCGCCATCACGATGAAGAAGCCGAGGAAGCCGAGGGTGTAGAGAGCGTAAACCTTTCCGAGATTGTCCACGAAGGAGCGATCGCGGCGGGTTTCCTCGAGGTTGCCTTGCGTTGACATGTCTGGACCCTTCTAGTCGATGCTGCCGGCGCCGAAGGCGTCGTCGATGCGGTCCTGGATCATGTTCTGCACCACGATCAGCAGCACGAACACGATGAGCGAGCCCTGGACGATCAGGTAGTAGCCGAGCTTGAACCCGAGGAACGTCATGCCGTCGAGCTCCCTTGCATACCACGGTGCAAGGAGCGAAAAGACGAACCAGATCGCCAGCACGACGAACGTGAGGCGTTTGGTCTTTGCCCAGTGGATCCGGCGACGCTCCGTACGATCTTGTTGCACTAGTCGTCCTCCTCCCGAGTGCGCTGCTTCGGCGCGCTCGCTGTTGTGTTAGGTGTTTGTGCTAGCACTCTACAAAATATGAGATATCCTTGGCAAGCAGCGCGTGGCGGACGAGCGGAAAGGTGGGGACTTGGTTAATCGATCCGATCCGGCCCCGGTCATTGCGCAGGTCGCGCAGTTCCTTGCACGGGCCGGAAGCTCGCTCGCCGGGCGCCTGCTCGCCCCCCCGATCGGCTCGGTGGAAGGGCTGGCGCTGTTCGTCGGAGAGCGCGCGGCGCTGGTCGCGCAGACCACGCTCTACGGCTACCTGAAGACCCGGATGGGCACCAAGTTTCCCCGCTACTTCGCCGACGACCGGTTCGCCGGGGAGATCAGGCGGGCCGCCGTGCGTCAGTTCCTGTCCTGCGCCGCGGACCTGAGCATCCACGCGGCGGCGCTCGTCGCCGACGGCGGTCTCGATCGCGGGGCGGCCGCCGATCTGGCGCGGCGCTGCTTTGCCGGGGCGCTCGCCCAGGGGCTCGCCGACGTCGATCCGGCGATGGTCGCGGCCGGCGCGCCCGAGGCCTTCGCCGAGCGCGCGGAGCGGACGGCCTGGGCGAGCGCCGCTGAGGGGGAAGCCGCGTTCTCCGCAAGCATCGAAGGCCTGATCCGGAACGCTCCGGTCATCGACGAGTTCAAGCGGGCCGACAGCGCGATCGTGCGCAACTCGATCCGGTTCCGCTGGCGCGACGTCCGCAGGGAGCTGCGCCGGCGGCTGGACGGCGTCGCGGTGCGCGAGGAGCTGCGGCAGCGTCCGGTCGGATAGCGGCGGCAAGATCCGGCGTGCCGGAACTGTGATGTTGTCTCCGGATTGCGTTTCGCGATAGTGACGCGATCGGGCAGGTGAACAGCGAATGCAGCAAGGGGCGAGCCCGACCTTTCATGTCGGGGTGATCATGGATGGGAACGGCCGCTGGGCCGAGGCGCGCGGCCTGAGCCGCGTGACGGGTCACGCGCGCGGCGCCCGGCGGGTGACCGAGATGGTCAGGGTGTGTCCGGATCTGGGTGTCACGCACCTCACCCTCTACGCGTTCTCGACCGAGAACTGGCGCCGCCCCCTCGCGGAAGTCGAGGGCCTGATGCGCATCTTCCGCCAGTACATCCGCAGCAAGATGGAAGGGCTCCGGCACAACGACGTGCGGGTTCGCTTCATCGGCATGCGGCACCGGGTCCCGCCGCGGCTCCGCGAGCTCATGCTCGAGCTCGAGGCGCAGACGCGCGACTGCCGCGGCCTGAACCTGACGATCGCCATCGACTACGGCGGGCGGGACGAGCTCACGCGGGCGGTGCGGAGCCTCTCCCGCCGCGTCGAATCCGGGGAGCTGCCGCCCGGGGCGATCTGCGAGGCGGCGATGGCGGCCGCGCTCGACACCTCGGAGCTGCCGGATCCGGACCTGATCATCCGCACCTCGGGGGAGCTCAGGATCTCGAACTTCCTGCTCTGGCAGGGGACCTACGCCGAATACGACTTCCCCGCGACGGCCTGGCCCGACTTCACGGTGGGAGCGTTCGCCGGCGTGATCGAGGGATACCGGCTGCGGTCCCGTCGCTTCGGCGAAGTCGCAGAGCCCGCGGCCCGCGCAGCCGCGCAGCCCTAGGAGCTGTGGACACTTATCGTATCCACAGGACGATAGCGGCGATTGTGACGATGGCGAGGAAATTCCTCGCCGTTTTCTCGTATTGGGGGGCAACGTCCTGGCTGAAGACTGACGAGGCGTTCGTGTACGAGAAGATCGGCGACGAGTTCAAAGGGCACGGCACGGTCAACCACAGCGCCGACGAGTATTCCCGCATGGGCGGGTGGATCACCACGAACAGCGTCTACGGCAACTACTTCCACGTTTCCGAGGCGCACCTGCACCGCTACCTCGCGGAAGCGGACTTCCGGCACAACCACCGCGAAAAGCTCGGGTACGACGATCGGCTGCGGACTGAGGCCCTGATCTCGGGGACCAGGGCAAGCGGCTGCTCTACTCCCAGGCTAACTGAACCCAAGACCCTCAAAACAGAAGTCGAGAGCCTTTCTGCGCTGGCGGAAAGGCTCTTAAGCCTTGCTGGGAGCCTGCGACATGCCGAGCAGACGACTTACTCAGAGGGCACGCTGCCCAAAATGCGGGCGAAGCGGGCTTGGGCTTCCTCGAAGAATGCATCTCTGCACTCGGCGTCAATTCCCCAGACCGGGGCTTGCGGAATGCTGCGCATGCCCAACTCCATCTGTTCCGAAAGGAAGGCTCTTGGTTGTGGGGAGCTTTGGGATAGGACGTAAAGAACCTGAAGGAGCGTCTGGTTCAATGCCAAAAGCTCGGCCATGACCTGCTCACGTTCCGATAGCACTGGGCCCCTTCGAGAGTCAGCTCGAGCGGTTAGCGCACCGCTCGTCTGCACTATCAGCGCTAGCGCGCTCACCGCCCTTCCGAGTACCCTGTCGCTTGCCGAGCTTCCGTTCGGAGCGCGGCTGGGGAGGCGTATGTAGCAGTTGACGCAAAACCGCGTCGAACCGCCGTTGCTCGTCGTCTACCTGTTTGCTCATGGGCAGGGAGGATAGCATGGCCGACGAACCGAAACAGCCCCCCGATCCTACGATGGTCGGCGACGAACTGGAAGCAGGTCCGGCCGGCTCTTATGAGGTTAGGGGAGCGGACGCATCGCTTGCGATCGGGCGAGAGGTAGCCGCCGAAGCCGGCGAATACAGGATAACAGGCGCCGGATCAGTCGAGGGCAAGACGGTATCAACTGGAATCGCCACCGAGGTGGATTCCGCTGGGGAGGTGACATTCAGGATTCACACGCCGCTACCCGCTGCACATCCCTTCTACGCGGTGATCGGACAAGTGGCCTCAGAGTGGTCCCATCTTGAACACATCCTAGACATGATGATTTGGGACCTTGCGGACATTCCTGGCCACGTAGGTGCGTGTATAACGTCTCAAATAATGGGGTCTTACAGTCGGTTTAAGTGCATCGTAACTTTATCGTACAAAAGCGCGTTTATCCCCCGCCCTTATTAAGCGCGTTGAGACGCTCATGCAGCAGTCCGCCGAAACACAAGAAGCCCGGAATCGAATAGTTCACGATCCATGGTACTTGGAAAAGGTAACGGGGGTAAGTGCCCAGTTCAGAAGCGTACCCTACAAAGGACGGGAATATGGTCACAAGGAAATCGATGAGTTGGAAATCGACGCTCTACTGGCGAGCATTCGGCGGAAGATTCAGCGAGCCCGTGATCTGTCCGGCGCTATTATAGTCGAGCTTCACGCATCGCGCGGTAGATTGCCGCAACCGCCGCTCGAAGTTCCCCTGCGACCGGCTCGGTAATATCGTGTCGCCAAATCTCCTCTAAGCCCGCCTCGATCGTCTCGGACGTGACCTCGACCTCGTCTGTCTCAGATGCCGGCCTGCTGGGGCGGGCGCGGTTTCGATCGCGACGATGGAACTCCCCGATCGCGTCCGGCCGGTCGGAACCGAAAAATCCAGCGGCCGCCAGCGCCATGCCCGAAAGGCCGAAACATCGGCGATGCCGGGCTCGATCAAGAAACCGAAGCACTGCCGCGACGACTTCCGGGGTAACGATGGTTAGCCCCGGATCGACTTGGCCGGACTGTGCGCGTCCCTCTCGTTTCGACCGTCGACTGCCGGGATCGTGGCGCAGGTGTCCCTGCGGCGCCGCGGGCGCCTGCGCGGATTTGGTGCATAGGTTGTGCATACGATGTGCATACATTGTGCATGCCTCCCCGGACATCGCCCCCGGCGGCTTTCCGAGCGAAATCCGCGCGTTGCCCCGCCCCGTCAACCAAGGTTAACGCCAGCGCCGGACGCGCGCGGACTCCGGCCGACGCCGCCGAGCCTCATCGTGCTCCGGCCGCGATCTCCATCGCGCTGACGCCGGCCGGCTCGACTCTGCCGGCGGCCGCGATCACCGCCGCCGCGGCCTCGACCGCGCCGGTGCCGTGCGCGATCCCGAGGGCGCGGAGCCCCGCCTCGATGGTCGCCAGCGTGCCGAGCAGCATCGGCGGGTTCAGGTGCCCCATGTGGCCGATGCGGAACAGCCCCTCCGGATCGACGCCGGGCACGCTCAGCCCGATGCCGAGCGTCAGCCCGGCGACGTCGGCGCACCAGCGCCGCAGCCACGCGCCGTCGCCGGGCGTGGCGCGGATCGTCGTCACCGCGTGGCTGCGGATCGAGGGCTCGGCGATGTTGAGCGCGAGCGCGCCGCCGGCGCCCCAGGCCTCGACCGCCGCCCAGACCGCCCGGGCGTGGACGCCGTGCCGGGTCCAGACCGCCTCGAGCCCCTCCTCCTTCACGATCATGTCGAGGGCGCAGCGCAGTCCGTAGAGGTGGTGCGTCGGCGCGGTGCCGCAGAAGAGCTGGTAGTAGACCTCGGGCCGGGTGCGCGGCCCCCAGTCCCAGTACGGGCTCGCGCAGGCGACCCGCGCCGCCTCCGCCTTCGGCCCGTGGAAGGTGAAGGCGAGGCCGGGCGGGGTCATCAGCCCCTTCTGGCAGGCGGCGATCATCACGTCGACGCCCCAGGCGTCCATCTCGAACCGGTCGCAGCCGAGGCAGGCGATGCAGTCGACGGCGAGGAGCGCCGGATGCCCGGCGGCGTCGAGCGCGGCGCGCAGCGCGGCGATGTCGTTCCTGACCGACGAGGCCGTGTCGGTCTGCACCGCCAGCACTGCCTTGATCGCGTGGCCGCGGTCGGCGACGAGCCGCGCCGCCAGCCGTTCCGGGTCGACCGTCGCCTGGAAGCCGAAGTCCATCACCTCGACCTCCACCCCCATCTGCCGCGCCGTCGCCGCCCAGCCGAGGCCGAAGCGGCCGGTGGCGACGACGAGCGCGCGCTCGCCGGGCGCGAGGATGTTGGCGGTCGCCGCCTCCCAGCCGGCATGGCCGTTGCCGATGTAGATCGCGACCGCGCCGTCGGTACGCGCCACCCGCTTCAGATCGGCGATCACCGTTTCGGTCATCTCGACGAGCTCGCCCTCGTAGATGTTCGGCGCCGGCCGGTGCATCGCGCTCAGCACGCGGTCGGGGATGATCGAGGGACCGGGAATGGCGAGGATGTCGCGGCCGCGGGACAGGGTCATGAGGCAGGCTCCGGCAAGGGCGGTGGCGAGGTTAGAGGCGCCGCGCCCGGGATGGAATGGCAAATAGGCTTGGTCGCCGCGGCGGCCGCGTGCTAGTCCGGCCGGCGGCCGGACCTCCGGCGCCGTCGCAGGATCGCCGATGCCCGACCCCCTGACCGCGCGTGTGCCGTCGCCCTGGATGCGGCTCTGGCGCGACTGGCTGCGGCCGCAGTGGCGGCCGCTCGCCGTCTCGCTCGCGATGACCTGGGTGGTCGCGCTCGCCTCGGGCGGCTACTCCAAGCTGATCCAGCTCGTGATGACCGCCTTCCAGAACCAGTCGGCCTCCGTGCTCTGGTGGGGCCCGCTCGGGGTGATCGGCCTGAGCTGCGCCAACGCGCTCGGCCAGTACTTCAAGGAGGTCACCGGCGCGCACGTCACCAACCGGATGGAGACCGAGCTGCGCAAGACCATGTTCGCGCGGCTGGTCGGCACCGACCTCGCGCGGCTGCAGACCGAGGCGCCGGCCGGCCTCGCCGCGCGCTTCTCCTCCGACATCGGGCTGATCGGCACGGCGGTGCGCGCGTTCCTCGGCGGCATCACCGGCATCCTCACCATCGTCGTGACCGTGGCGGTGATGCTGACCATCGACTGGCAGCTCACCATCGGCATCTGCCTGATCTTCGCCATCGCCCTGATCCCGGTCAACCGCATCGGCCGGCGGCTGCGGCGGCTCGCCACCAGCACCCAGGCCCAGGTCGCGTCGATGACCACCGAGGTCACCGAGGGCCTGTCCGGCATCCGCATGGCGCGCACCTACCGCCTGGAGGAGCCGCTTTCCGAAAGCGCCGACGGCGTCTTCGAGCAACTGTTCGGGCTCCGTCTCCGGCAGATCCAGTGGCAGGCGCGGGTCGCGCCGATGATGGAGGTGCTGGTCGGTCTCGCGGTCGCGGTCCTGCTCTTCGTCGTCGGGCTGCGGATCCAGGCCGGCACCATCACCATCGCCGACTTCACCGCCCTCCTGACCGGCCTCGGCGTCATCGCCGGTCCCGCCCGCCGCCTCGGGGGCAATTTCGCCACCGTCCAGCAGGGCGCCGCCGCGCTCGACCGCGTCTTCATGCTGTTCGACGTCGAGAACACGATCCTCGACGGCCCCGGGACGCTCGACCGCGCCCAGGGCCGGATCCGCTTCGAAAACGTCCACTTCGCCTATCCCGACGGCCACGTCGCGCTCGAGGACTTCGACCTCACGATCGAGCCCGGCCGGCGCGTCGCCTTCGTCGGCCGCTCCGGCGCCGGCAAGTCGACCGTCTTCAACCTGCTGCCCCGGCTCTACGACCCGACCGCCGGGCGCATCCTGATCGACGGCCACGACATCCGCGCGCTGACGCTCGCCTCGCTGCGCGACCAGATCGCCGTGGTGAGCCAGGAATTGGTCCTTCTCTCCGCCACCGTGGCGCAGAACATCGGCTTCGGCCGCCGCAGCGCCACGCAGCCCGAGATCGAGGCCGCCGCCCGCGACGCCGCCGCCGACGGCTTCATCCGCGCGCTGCCGCAGGGCTACGATACCCCGGTCGTCCCCACCGCCGGGCAGTTCTCCGGCGGCGAGCGCCAGCGCCTCTCGATCGCGCGGGCGATCCTGCGCGATGCCCCGATCCTGCTCCTCGACGAGCCTACCTCCGCCCTCGACGCCGAGAGCGAGGCGCTGATCCGCGGCGCGCTCGACCGGCTGGCCGAGGGGCGGACCACCCTCGTCATCGCCCACCGCCTCACGACCGTGCTCGACGCCGACCTCATCGTGGTGATGGACCGCGGCCGCATCGCCGAGCGCGGCACCCATGCCGAGCTCCTCGCCGCCGGCGGCCTCTACGCCGACCTCTACGCGCTGCAGTTCGCCGGCGCGTCGGACTGACCGGCCAGGATTTGCTGCGCGGCCGGCGGCGACTATCTGAGAGCGCGAGCAGCGGAGGCACCATGACAGCCGGCCATCACGCCACCGACCGCGCCGTGCTCCGGATCTCGGGGCCGGACGCGCGCGAGTTCCTGCAGGGGCTCGTCACCAACGACGTCCGCAAGCTCGCGGACGGGCCGATCTACGCCGCGTTGCTGTCGCCGCAGGGCAAGTACCTGTTCGACTTCTTCCTGGTCGCCGACGGCGAGGACATCCTGCTCGACGTCAAGGCCGACCGCGCCGCCGCGCTCGCCCAGCGCCTCGGCCTCTACAAGCTGCGGGCGAAGGTGACCATCGCCCCGACCGAGCTCGCCGTCGTCGTCGGCACCGGCCCCGCGCCGGAAGGCGCGCTCGCCGATCCGCGCCACCCGGACCTCGGCTGGCGGGCCTGGCCCGCCGACCCCGCGGCGCTCCTCGCCGGCATCGCGCCGCTCGCCCCTGCCGATCTCGACGCGCTCAGGGTCGACCTCGTGGTGCCCGAGAGCGGCATCGAGCTCAGGCCGGACGACTCCTACATCCTCGAGATGGGCTTCGAGCGCCTGAACGGCGTCGACTTCCGCAAGGGCTGCTACGTGGGCCAGGAGGTGACGGCCCGCATGAAGCACAAGACCGAGCTCCGCAAGGGCCTCGCCCGCGTCCGTCTCGCCGGCGCGGCCCCGCCGCCGCCGACCGAGATCCTGCGCGACGGCCGGCCGGTCGGCACGCTCTTCACCTCCGCAGGCGACCGCGGCCTCGCCTACCTGCGCTTCGACCGCGCCGACGGAGAGCTGACCGCCGGCGGAGCCACGGTCCGCGCCGAGACCCCCGGCGAGATCGGCGGCCGCCGGCAGACTTGAGCCGGCCGGCGTCAGCGCGGTGGAAATCGCTGCCGGAATTGACTAACGCTCGGGGTGTCCGGGCTGCTTGCGCCGGACACAAGGCTGAAAGTCAAATGGGGAGGGAACTGGTGGGAAGAGCTACACTCCTGCTGGCGGGGGCGGTTCTCGTGTTCGCCGCCTGCGCCAACGAGACGCCGGAACAGAAACACGAGGTCGGCTGCGTGGCCGGGACGCTGGTCGGGGCGGTCGCCGGCGGCCTGCTCGGCAGCACCATCGGCGCGGGCACCGGCAACGTCCTCGCGACGACGGCGGGTGCCGCGGCCGGCACCGTCGCCGGCGAACGACTGGCCTGCGGTTGAGGAGGATGACGATGCGAACGCTACTGATCGGCCTTGCCGGCGCGCTGACCATGTCCGGCGCCGCCTTGGCGCAGGACATCACCACCGGCCATCTCGACGCGATGGACGGCAACGACGACGGCGTCGTCGAGGCGACCGAGTTCGACGCCTTCATGGCGCAGGCCTTCGCCGCGATCGACACCAACGGCGACGGCTACATCACCGAGGCCGAGGGGACCGGGTTCATGTCGCCGGAGCAGTACGCCGCCGGCAACACCAACGGCGACGACGGGCTGAGCCAGGACGAGTTCATGGCGGTGGCCAAGTCGGACTTCACCGGGGCCGACCTCGACGGCAACGGCGCGCTGAACTGACCGGAGGCGGCGGCCGGCCCTGGGGCCGCGCCGCCCCCTCGCCTGCGGATGTGTCCGATACCAGGGGAGAAACGACGTGGGACGGGTGACACTGATCCTCGCCGGCGGCGCGCTCGTGCTGGCGGCCTGCGCCGACGCGACGCCGGAGCAGAAGCACGAGGCCGGGTGCATGGCCGGCACGCTGACCGGCGCGGTGGTCGGCGGCCTCGCCGGCAGCCTGATCGGCGGCGGCTCCGGCCGTCAGCTCGCCACCGCCGCCGGGGCCGGCGTCGGCACCTTCGCCGGCAACCGGCTGGCCTGCGAATAGCCGCTCCGGCGGAGTTGCGCCGAGGACTCTCCGAACGGCCGGGGCGTAGAATTGCTGTGGAACGCGGCAGCGGAACCGACTAGACAGCGCAGACGTGCCATTTCGGCAGGTTTGTGGAGACAGAGATGAAGAACGCGTTGGTGTTGCTTGCCTTTGCGGTTGCGGCCGCCGGATGCACGGGCAATCCCCAGACGAACCGTGACCTGCAGTGCGCCGGCGGCGTCCTCGGCGGCGCTGCGGTCGGCGGCCTGCTCGGCAACCAGATCGGCGGCGGAACCGGCAAGCAGATCGCGACCGCGGTCGGCGCCGGCGCCGGCGCGGCGGTCGGCACCCAGGCTCCCGCCTGCCGGTGACCCCCCGGCCCGGCGCGGGCGGGTTCCGCGCCGGGCGACATTGCGAATTGACAGCCCCCGGCCGCCAGAGGTTAATCGCGGTCGCCGCCGGACCGGCGGCCGCGAGTTTTCACGCACCGGGGGGCGCAGGATGGCTGACCTTATCGCAGTGGTATTCCCGACCGAGGAGCGGGCCGAGGAGGCCCGCAACAAGGTCCTCGAGCTGCAGAAGGACTACCTGATCGAGATCGGCGACGCGGTGATCGCCACCAAGACGCCGGGCGGCAAGGTCAAGCTGAACCAGCTGCTCAACACCACCGCCGCCGGAGCGGCGGGCGGCAGCTTCTGGGGCCTGCTCATCGGCGTCCTCTTCATGAACCCGCTGCTCGGCGTCGCCGCCGGCGCGGCCAGCGGCGCGGTCGCCGGCGCGCTGACCGACATCGGCGTCGACGACAAGTTCATGAAGGGCCTCTCGGCCAACATCAAGGAAGGCGAGGCCGTGCTCTTCGTCCTGGTCAAGAAGGTGACCGGCGACAAGGTCCTCGAGCAGCTCAAGGGGATCGGCGGCACCGTGCTGCAGACCTCGCTCGACCACACCCGCGAGGACGCGCTGCGCAAGGCCCTCGCCGGCGAGGCGCCCGTCTCCTGACGCGGATGCGGCAGGCGCTGCGGCCCGCCGCGGTCGCGGTGCTGCTCGGGTTCGTCGCCCAGACCGCGACCGCCGAGGGCGACCCGACGCGCCGCGCCGAGCGGCTCGAGCCGACCGCAATCGATGCCGCCGCCGGCTTCTCGGTGCGGGAGTACGATCTCGAGACCGGCACCTACTATCGCTGGCGCATCGTCGGCGACGGGCTCGAGGAATACGAGGTCGCGGCGGAGGAGCTGTTCGAGAACTCCTGGGTCGAGAAGGTGTCGGTCGAGGACGTCGCCTTCGCCGTCGACGGGCTCGGGGAGATCGAGCTCGGCGGCGACGACGAGGTCGACGTCTGGTTCGTGCCCATCCGCCCCGGCGACTACGCGTTCGGCGTCGAGGGCCGGGAGGACGACGACGGCTTCGCCGGCGTCATGCATGTCCGCTGACCGGCGGCTGGCCCTGGCCCTGGCGCTCGCCCTGGCCGGCGGCGCCGCAGCGGCGCAGGAGGTGCCCGGCGCGCACCAGCGCGCCTGCGCCGACCTGACTGAGGCCCACCGGCGGGCCGCGAAGCCGCTGGAGGCGCGCACCGCCAACTTCATGCTGTTCGGCGCGGCCGAGCGCGGCTGCGATGCGCTGATCCGCACGCTGCTCGCCGAGGGTGCCTCGACCGAGGCGCGCAACGCCGGCGGCAACGCCGCGCTCGAGATCGCGGCGGCGATGGGACAGTCCGCCACCGTCGCGCTGCTCATCGAGGCGGGCGCCGATGTCGACCGGCAGAACCTGAGCGGGGCGACCGCCCTCCTCGCCGCCGTCACCGCCCGGCGCGGCCGCGCGGCGCGGACGCTGCTCGATGCCGGCGCCAACCCGGATCTGGCCGACGGCAAGGGGGTGACCCCGCTGATCGCCGCCGCCTTCAACGGCGACGGCCGCATGTTCACGACGCTGCTCGAAGCCGGCGCCGACCCGGCGGCGGCGGACACCTCGGGCAAGCCCGCGATCGTCTACGCCGCGTCGCGCGGCTTCACCGGGCTCGTCGAGCAGCTGCTCGCGGCCGGGGTGGATCCGGCGGCCGCGTACGGCAACGACCTGACCGCGCTGATGTGGGCGGCGGGGCACACCAACGACACGCCGGCGCCCGACGGGCTCGCGACGGTCGATCTCCTGCTCGCCGCCGGCGCGCCGGTCGCGCCCGCCGACAACCGCGGCCGCACCGCGCTGATGATCGCCGCCGAGCGCGACCACCCGGAGATCGTCGCCCGCCTGCTCGCCGCCGGCGCCGACCCTTCCGCACGCGACCGCGACGGCAAGACCGCCGCCGACCTCGCCGCCTCCGCCGCCGTCCGCGAGGCGCTGGCCGGCGGCTGACGACTCCGCGTCGGGCTTGAATTGATCGGACGAGGAACCGATCGACGGCGCAGGACAGGCGCCCCGAACCGGCCAAAGCGTGGCACTGCCTCGCCCCGGCTCGTCGGCCGGAGCGCGCGAGCGCGCAGGCCGAGGGGGGTTCCGCCGTGACCGTTGGCTGGTAATCCGCGCAGTGAATGCGGCACGGTTGCGCTCGTCCCGAGCCGAAAGGATCACCCGGATCCAGGCTCAGAGCGTCGCGAGGTAGTTCGCCAGCGCCTCGATGTCGGCGTCGTCGATGGTGCGCATCAGCGACCCCATGGTCGGATCGTTGTTGCGGACCTTGGTCTTGTACTCGTGCATCGTGCGGGCGAGATAGGCCTCCTGCTGGCCCGCGAGGCGCGGCACACGGCTGTCGCCCTGATAGGTGTTGTGGCACTGCGAGCACTCGCCGGACGAGGCCGCGGACTCGGCCTCCGCCCGCTTCGCCGGGTCCGGGGTGGCGGCGATCGTCGCCCAGGCCTTCTCGGAGAAGTAGGTCGCCAGCGCCTTCAGCTGGTCGCGATCGAACTCGGCGACCATCGGCTGCATGATCTCGTTGGCGCGCAGCCCCGAGTTGTAGTCGCGGAGCTGGACGTACGTATAGTAGAATTGCTGCCCCCAGATCACCGGGGTGTCGGGCTCGACCGGCACGCCGTCCTCGCCGTGGCAGGTCGCGCAGACCGCGGCCGCCTCCTCGACGTCGAACGCCTCTTGGGCGAAGGCGCTCCCGCCCGCGGCCAGCCCGGCCGCGACCGCGGCGATCCAGATTGCTCGCATACCGTTCTTCCTGCCCCGCGCCTCGGAAGTGGTGACGCCGCGGTGGCGCGGCGTCCCTCGATATCAATCGTTCAGCGTGAACGCGATGATGTTGTTGCCGCGCTTGTAGTTGAGCTGGGTGTTCCCCCCGGCGGCGACGACGATGTACTGCTTGCCGTCGACCGTGTAGGAGGACGGCGGCGCGTTGACGCCGGCGCCGGCCTGGAAGCTCCAGAGGATCGCCCCGGTCTCGGCGTCATAGGCCTTGAACCGGCCGTTGCCCTCGCCGGTGAAGACGAGCCCGCCGGCCGTCGCCAGGATGCCGCCGATCATCGGCTGCGGCGTCTTGACCTGCCAGCGGATCTTGCCGGTGTTGTAGTTGACCGCGGTGACGTTGCCCCACTGCTCCTCGGTCGGGATCGTCTTGAACGCGCCGCCGAGCCAGATCTTGCCCTCGGGATAGGGGCTCGACTCCACCGTGTAGGTCATCGGCTGGTGCAGGTTGATCGCGTAGGCGAGCCCGAGCTCCGGGTCGATCGCCATCGGCGACCACTCGACCCCGCCATTGGCGCCCGGCAGCATCCGCGCGCCCTCGGCCGTCGGCAGCGTCCACATGTCCTCCTGCGGCACCATCGCGTCGGAGAAGCGGATCAGGCTGCAGTCGTCGGCCTTGTGCACGTAGACGTGGCCGGTCTTGCCGCCGTGCAGGATGCCCTTGACCTCGTTGCCCTCGTTGTCGAGCACCGGCGTGATGATCGGCGGCGAGACGGCGTCGAGGTCCCAGACGTCGTGCGCGATGTACTGGAGGTGGCAGATGTACTCGCCGGTGTCGAGATCGACCGCGACCAGGCTGTCGGTGTAGAGGTTGTCGCCGGGCCGCAGCGATCCGTCGAGGTCGGGCGACGGGTTGCCGACCACGAAGTAGATCCGCCGGGTCTGGAGATCCACCGCCGGGTTCTGCCACACGCCGCCGCCGAGCGTCGCGAACGGATCGCCGTTCGCCGCGTAGGCCGCCTTCTCGGCCTCGATGTCGCGGTGCATGTCGCGGCCGGTGGCGTCGTGGGTGGCCCAGACCCCCTGGCTGTCCTCGGGAACGGTGTCGAAGGTCCAGAGCAGCTCGCCGGTCTCCGAATCGTACGCCTTGACGAAGCCGCGGATGCCGTACTCGCCGCCGTTGGTGCCGATCAGGATCTTGCCGTCGACCGCGGTCGGGGCCATCGTCTCGGAATAGCCGAGCTCGGGATCGGCGATCTGCGTCGCCCAGACCTGCTTGCCGGTCTTGGCGTCGAGCGCGACGAGCTGGGCGTCGAGCGTGCCCATGTAGAGCTTGTCGCCATAGACGGCGACGCCGCGGTTGTTCGGGCCGCAGCAGTAGGTGGTGATCGGCCCCATCTCGTGGTGGTGGTACCAGATCTCCTCGCCGGTGCGGGCATCGAGCGCGTGGACGTCGTTGAAGGACGTCGTGACGTACATCACCCCGTCGACGACGATCGGCGAGGTCTCCATCGAGTTCGACGACCTTGGTCTGGAAGATCCAGGCCGGCCGCAGGTCCTTGACGTTGCCGACGGTGATCTGCCGGGACGGATAGTAGCGGGTCTGCTCGTAGTTGCCGTTGGTGTGCAGGAAGTTGTTGCCGTCGCCGGCGGCGCGGCTGAGGAGATCCTGGGTCACCGTCAGCATGTCGCCGTAGAGGGTCGCGGTCGCGACCTCCTGCGCCGCGGCCGTTCCGGCAGCGAGCATCGCGACAACGGAGACGCCGCAGAGCGCCTTTCGTGCAGTCATGGTTTTCCTCCCTCGCGGGGCGCGTTGGGCGTCCCGCGCTCACTATAAGTTGACCGGATCCAAAAACAAAATCGGAATTGCGAAGGCGCGGGACGGTCGATTGACTTGGCCACGCGCCGGCGGCAGCCTCGGTGAAAACCGCGCGCGGCGCAGGGGGGAAAGCGTGAAACGGCAGATCATGGCGTTGGCCGCGGTCGGCGTGCTCGCCGGCAGCGGCGCGGGTGCGGCGACCGGGCTCGTCTTCGTCAGCAACGAGAAGTCGAGCACGATCAGCGTGCTGAACCCCGAGCACGAGGTGATCGAGACCTTCGAGACCTGCGCCCGGCCGCGCGGCATGCACTTCAGCGCCGACCGAACCTCGTTCTTCGTCGGCTGCGCCGACGACTCGGTGATTGCCGAGTACGAGGTGGCGACCCGCAAGCTCCTGCGCCGCATCACCGACGTGGCCGAGCCCGAGACCTTCGACCTGCACCCCGACGGCCGCCACCTCTACGTCTCGAACGAGGAGGACGCGGCGGCGACGGTCTGGGACCTCGAGACCGGCGAGCAGACCGGCTTCTTCGAGACCGGCGAGGAGCCCGAGGGCGTGCAGGCGACCCCGGACGGCAAGCTCGTCTTCGTCGCCTCCGAGGCCGCGAACCTCGTGCACGTGATCGACGTCGCGGCGCAGGAGGTGATCGCCGACATCCTGGTCGACACCCGGCCGCGGCGCTTCGCGCTGACCCCGGACGCGCGCGAGCTCTGGGTCTCGGCCGAGCTCTCCGGCGTGATCAACATCATCGACGTCGCGACCCTCGAGGTCATCGGCGACATCCCGTTCCTGCCCGCCGGCTTCCGGCCGGAGCAGGTGACGCCGGTCGACGTCCTGATCACCGCCGACGGCACCCGCGCCTTCGTCGCGCTCGGCCGGGCCAACCACGTCGCCGTCGTCGACGTCGCGCGGCGCGAGGTCGTCGACTACGTCCTCGTCGGAGCCCGCGCCTGGGGCCTCGCGCTCAGTGCCGACGAGGGTACGCTCTACGTGGCGAACGGCCTGTCGGACGACCTCTCGATCATCGACGCCGACAGCCTGCGCGTCATCGCCACGGTGCCGGTCGGCGGCGTCCCGTACGGGATCCTCATCGATGATCGCTAAAGCAATTTCCAATCAGGCGGAATCGCCTGATGCTTAAGAAATTGCGGAGATTCGAGAACTTCTAGAGCGGACGAGCCGGCTCTGCCGGATCGGGCTCCGCTCTAGGGCCTTTGCCCTCGCGCTCGCGCTCGCGGCCCCGGCGGCGGCGCAGGACAGCACCATCTCGATTCTCTACCTCGCCCGCGACGGCGATCCGATCTACGAGGATCGCCGCGCGTACGCCGGGCTCGGCCTGCCGCCGCCGGTGCCCCCCATCGAGGGGGCCGAAGTGGCGATCGCCGAGGCGAAGATCCTCGGCCGCGCGCTGAAGCTGCGCATCGGGCTCGAGGAGCGCAGGCTCGCCAACGGCGAGGATCCGGTCGCGGCCGTCGCGGCGGCGGCGCCCCGGGCCGTGCTGCTCGACCTGCCGCTCGCCGAGGTCGAGGCGGTGGCGGCCGCGCTCGGGGACCGCGACGACCTCCTCCTCTTCAACATCCGCCACCCCGACGACGCGCTGCGCGCCGAGCACTGCGCCCGGAACCTCCTCCACACCTTCCCCAGCCGGTCGATGACCGCCGACGCCATGGCGCAGTTCCTCGCTGCGCGCGGCTGGCGGGAGGTGCTGCTGCTCGCCGGGCCCGATCCGGCGAGCCTGGCCGACGCCGGCGCCTTCGCGGCGGCGGCCGAGAAGTTCGGGGTCGAGATCGTCGAGACCCGGCCCTTCGAGCTGACCAACGACCCGCGCCGGCGCGAGCTCAGCAACCTCGCGCTGCTGACCGGCGGGGTCGACTACGACGTCGTCTACGTCGCCGACGCGGTGGGCGAGTTCGCCCGCTTCGTGCCCTACGCGACCTACGCGCCGCGGCCGGTGGTCGGCAGCGCCGGGCTCAGGGCGCTCGCCTGGCACTGGAGCCTCGAGCGCTCCGGCGCCCCGCAGCTCAACCAGCGCTTCGCCCGCCGCTCCGACCTCCGGATGTCGCCGCAGGACTGGGCCGCCTGGGCCGCCGTGCGGACGGTGGTCGAGGCGATCACCCAGACCGGCGGCACCGACATGCCGGAGCTGCGCGCCTTCATCGAATCCGACGACTTCGCTCTCGATCTTTACAAGGGCCTGCCGGGCAGCTACCGGCCCTGGGACGGCCAGCTACGCCAGCAGGTCGCACTCGCCGACAGCGACGCCACCATCGCCGTCGCGCCACTGCCGCAGTTCCTGCACGAGACGAACGTGCTCGACACGCTCGGCACCGACCGCTCCCAGACAGCCTGCGCCAGCAGATAGAATTCGGACTCCGATCGATTGAAAATGGGGACTTCCCGATCGCGCTCTGGCAACATGGAACCGAAATGACCCAGCCGCGGCGATGACCATGCCCGAAAGCTCGAAACATCGGCGATGCTTGGCTTGATCAAGAAGGCTGAAGCACCATTGCGACGACCTTCGGGTAACGATGCCTAACCGCGGATCGACTGGGCCGGACGTCGCGCGTCCGTCTCGTTTCCTTGCGGCGGCCGCTGACGCCGGCACGGATTTGGTGCATGGATTGTGCATATGATGTGCATGCGTTGTGCATGCCGCCCCGGACCTCGCCGCCGACGCCTTTCCAAGCGAGATCCGCGCCTTGCCCCGCCGCATCAATCAAGGTTAACGCCAGCGCCTCGTCCCGCGCTACTCCAGCGCCGCCTCCGCCGCCTGGTCGACGCGTCTCGAGCCAGACGAAGTCGAGCTTTTCGCGCGCTTGGCCTCGGGAATGTCGTCGTAGTCGCGGCGGTTGCGCGCCGGCAGCATCACCCGGGTCAGCCCGGCCGCGGCGGCCGCGACGACCTTCTCCTTGATGCCGCCGACCGGCAGCACGAGGCCGCGCAGCGAGATCTCGCCGGTCATCGCGGTGTCGCTGCGCACCGTCCGGCCGGTCAGCAGCGACAGCGAGCGCGATGAACATCGCGACGCCGGCGCTCGGCCCGTCCTTCGGGGTCGCGCCGGCCGGGACGTGGACGTGGATGTCGTTCTTCTCGAACAGCGCCGGGTCGATGCCGAGCGCCGCCGCCCGGCTCTTCACCAGCGTCAGCGCCGCCTGCGCGCTCTCGCGCATCACCTCGCCGAGCTGGCCGGTCAGGATCAGCCCGCCCTTGCCGGGCATGCGGCGTCGCCTCGATGAACAGGATGTCGCCGCCGACCGGCGTCCAGGCGAGCCCGGTGGCGACGCCCGGCATCGCTGGTGCGCATCGCCACCTCGTTCTCGAAGCGCGGCGCGCCCGAGGATCGCCGCGAGGTCGCCCGCGTCGATCCGCGACCCGCTCGGCGCTGCCCTCGGCGATGCGCACCGCGGCGTGGCGCAGCACGCTGCCGATCTCGCGCTCGAGGTTGCGCACGCCCGCCTCGCGCGTGTAGGCGCGGATGATCGCGCGCAGCGCCTCGTCGGTGATCTCGACCTGGCTCGGGCGTCAGCCCGTTCGCCTCGAGCTGGCGGCGCACCAGGTAGCGCCGGCGCGATCTCCAGCTTCTCGTCCTCGGTGTAGCCGGCGAGGCTGATCACCTCCATCCGGTCGCGCAGCGGCCCGGGGATGGTGTCGAGCATGTTGGCCGTCGCGATGAAGACGACGCGCGACAGGTCGAACGGCACGCCGAGATAGTTGTCGCGGAAGGTGTGGTTCTGCTCGGGGTCGAGCACCTCGAGCATCGCCGAGGACGGGTCGCCCTGGATGCCGCGGCCCATCTTGTCGATCTCGTCGAGCATCATCACGCAGTTGCGCGCGCCGGCCTTGCGGATCGCCTGGATGATGTTGCCGGGCAGCGCGCCGATATAGGTGCGCCGGTGGCCGCGGATCTCGGCCTCGTCGTGCACGCCGCCGAGGCTCACCCGCACGAACGGCCGGCCCATCGCGCGGGCGATCGACTGGCCGAGCGAGGTCTTGCCGACGCCGGGCGGGCCGACGAAGCAGAGGATCGGCGCCTTGCCCTGCGGCGCGAGCTTGCGGACCGCCAGGATATTCGATGATCCGGCGTCTTGATCTTCTCGAGGCCGTAATGGTCCTCGTCGAGGATCGCGCCGCGCCTCGGCGATGTCGATCGGCTTCTCCTCGGGCAGCGTCCACGGCAGCTCGATCAGCCAGTCGAGATAGGTCCGCACCATGCCGGCCTCGGCCGGCCGCCTCCGGCATCCGCTCGTAGCGGCGCAGCTCCTTGCGCGCCTGCGCCTCGACCTCCTCGGGCATGCCGGCCTTGGCGATCGCCTCGGAGAGCTCGGCGACTTCCTCGGCCTTGCCGTCGCCCTCGCCGAGCTGGCGCTGGATCGCCGCCATCTGCTCGCGCAGCACCGCCTCGCGCTGGCGCTCGTCGAAGGCGGCCTTGGTCTGCCGGCCGATCTCGTGGCTGATCCGCAGCACCTCGATGCGCTGGGCGAGCAGCCGCGACACCTTGTCCATGCGCGCGCGTGAGGTCGATCGTCTCGAGGATCTCCTGCTTCTCCTCCGGCTTGATGTCGAGGTAGGCGGCGGAGAGGTCGGCGAGCGCGCCGGGCGAGGTGATCGCCCGCACCGACTCGAGCAGGCCCTGCGGCGCCTGCGGCAGGAGCTCGATCGCCTCGACGCGCCAGCGCCTGGAGGTTGAGGAAGCGCGCCCTCGATCTCGGGCGAGCCGGCTCTCCGGCCTCCGGGATGCGGAAGACCCGGGCGACCGGGAACGGCGTCCCCTCGAGCAGGTCGAGGATGCGGAAGCGCTGCACGCCCTGGCAGACGATGTGATGGCGTGCCGTCGGGCGCGGTCATGTAGCGCAGGATGTTGGCGACGGTGCCGATGCGATGGAGGCCGTCCGGGCCGGGGTCGTCCGCCGCCGGGTCGCGCTGCAGGATGACGCCGACCGGGCGCTCCTCGCGGACCGCCTGCTGCACCGCGGCGACCGACGCCGGGCGGCCGACCGCGATCGGGACGATCATTCCCGGGAACAGCACCAGGTCGCGGACCGGCAACAGGATCAGCGCATCCTCGGGCAGCGGCACTGCCGCCTCCTCGCCCTGCACCGCCGCCCGCTGCGGCCGGCGCTCCGGCCCTGTCGTTCTCCAGCAGGTTCATGGCGTCCCGCCCCGGTCGAGCTTCTCGAGGGTGAAGACGAGGCCGCCGTAGCCCGCCGCGTGGCGCACCGCGTAGCGGCCGGCGGGCAGCGGGATCGCGCCGCTCGAAGCGGCCCTGCGGCAGCTCGAGGCGGTGGATCACCGCCCGCCGCAGCTCCGGCGGCAGCATCCGGCGGCCGCGCACGACGAGCTGCCCGTCCTCGATCCCCGCCTCGACGCCGCGCCGGATCGACGCCCGGCAGCGCCACGAAGACCAGCACCTCGTGCTCGGTCTCGAGCACGTCGACCGGCGGCTCCCAGCAGGGTCCGAGCGTCTCGCCCCGGGGTGGCTGGAAGACCTGCCGGTGCATCCGCTCCGCCTCCGTCAGCGCGGCGATCGCGTCGGAGAGCATCCAGTTGGCGGGATTTCGGGTCCGGCTCGGCATGGCGTCCTCGCGTTACCTAGGTCGAATGCGGCGGCGGGCCATGGCGGCGGCGTGGCCGGCTCGGTCCGCACCTCGCCCCGTGGGTACCCGCGATCGGGCGCCGAGGGCAAGGCTCGCGACGCCCGCCTTCGCTGTGACGACGCCTGCGTCGCCGCTTGCAGTCGCCGAAAAAGGGGCCGTTCGCCTGCGAACGGCCCCTTCTCTCCCCATCGCCGGGCGCCGCGCACGCGGCGGACCGGGCGCCCCTCAGTGTACTTGGACTTCGAGACTGGCCATCACCTCGGCCTCGCTCAGGAGGGGGCCACCGGCGCGCGGGCGGCGCGGGGTCGGCGTCTCGTCGCTCGCGCTGAGGGAGATGATGCCGGTGTCGCCGCCGCTGCGCGGCAGGCGGGGCGCCGGAAAGGTCTCGGCCGAGGTCGTCGTGACGGCGCCACCGGCGCGAGGCGCGCGCCCGTCGGCCTGCGCGACGGCAGCGGCGGCGGCGAGGATCAGAGCGAGGGCGAAGGTCCTGGTCATGGCGGATACTCCGGTCGGGTGACTTCGGATCAGCGGGTTTCGTTCATCGCCCTGAGCACGTCTGCGCGGGTCAGGCCGACGTCGCTCAGGATCTCGTCGTCGCACGTCAGCAGGTGGCGGTACTGATGGCGTGCCTCCCTGCGGCGATGCATGTCGACGATGCGCGACCAGAGCCACGCGAACGGACGGGCCTCCGGGGAGAGCTGGGAGAACGTGGTGGCGGCTGCGGTGGTCATGGCTCGGTTTCCTCTGGCTGGGCGGAGACTTCCTCGTCCGCCTGTGAGCTCACCATCGCCGATTCGCGACGGTTCCCCTGTGAACCACGTCACACCTTCCGCCGCGGCGGAGACGCGGCGATCACGCCTCGGGAATGTTCTCGCGGAACACGATCTGCAGCCGAGGCAGATGCGGCGCGCTGACGGCGCCGCGCAGGCTGTTGCTGAGGATGTTGAGCGCCTCGCGCGCCTCGACGCGCGGGTTCTGGTCGATGACCGCATCCATCGTCCCGTCGAGCAGCAGCGCCCGGGTCGCCGGCGTGACGTCGTGGCCGATGAAGACCACCCGCGCCTCCCGCCCGCGCTCGGCGAGCGCCCGGGCGATGCCCTGGTTGCCCGCGCCGATGTTGTAGATCCCGGCGAGATCGTCGTGCTGGTCGAGCAGCGCCGAGGCCTCGAGATAGGCGCGCTCGCGGTCGTCGCGCATCTCGCGCAGCTCGACCACCTGGAGGTCGGGAAAGTCCTCGGCGAGGACATGGCGGAACCCCATTTCCCGCTCCTCGTGACCACGATAGCTGAGCGACCCCGCGAACAGCGCGACCTTGCGCGGCCCGCCGGGCCCGAGCAGCCGCCCGAGCACGAATCCGGCCAGCCGCCCGGCCTGGCGGTTGTCGATGCCGACATAGGCGATGCGCGGCACGTGCAGGATGTCGGAGGCGAGCGTCACCACCGCGGTGCCACTCTCCGACAGCCTCCGGATCGCCTCGCGCACCGTCGGATGGTCGAGCGCCACCACGCCAACGCCCCGCGTCCGGCCTTCCAGCGCGTGCAGCGTCGCCGCGAGGCTGTCGGGGTTGAACCCCTCGATCGTCTCGACCCGCACCTCGAGGTCGGGCCGCGCCGCGCCCTGCGCCTCGATCTGCTCGTGCAGCATCTGCATGAATGCGTTGGTGCCCCGCGGCAGCACGAAGTCGAGCCGCAGCCGCGCGTCCGCCGCCGGCTCCGGCGCCCCGCCGCCCGTTGGCGCGCCGATGTAGCCGAGCCGCCGGGCGGTCGCGAGCACGACGTCGCGCGTGCGGCTGCGCACGCCGCTGCGGTTGTTGAGCACGCGATCGACCGTCGCCGGGGAAACCCCGGCCTCGCGGGCCACGTCGACAACCGTCAGGCGCAAGCGACACCTCCGGCGGGGTCTCAACCATCATTTTGCATCAGAGCCGCCGCGCAAGTGATGGCTCATGATTGGATTTGATGTTGACGCGCCGGCGCGCCGGCGTCAATGCTCGCCGGAACGGCAGGGATAGGCCTTGGGGAGGAACCGATGCCCGGCGGCTTCGAGCCCGATGTGACGGTGCGGACGCGCGGCCTGCGCGTCGGCTGCATCGGCGCCGGCATGATCATGGCCGAATGCCACCTCGCCGCCTACCGCGAGGCCGGCTTTCCGGTGGTGGCGATCGCGTCGCGCACCGAGGCCAACGCCCGGAAGGTCGCCGACCGCTGGGCCATCCCCGAGGTGCACGCGACGCCCGAGGCGCTGATCGAGGATCCCGAGGTCGAGATCGTCGACATCGCCTTCCCGCCCGACCAGCAGCCGGCGCTGATCCGCCATGCGCTCGCGCAGCCGCACGTACGGGGCATCCTCGCCCAGAAACCGCTGGCGCTCACCCTCGCCGAGGCGATCGCGCTGCGCGACGCCGCCGCCGCAGCCGGCAAGCCGCTCTCGGTCAACCAGAACATGCGCTACGACCAGTCGATGCGGGTGCTGAAGCAGCTCATCGACCGCGGCGCGCTCGGCGAGATCGTCTTCGCCCAGATCGACATGCACGCGATCCCGCACTGGCAGACCTTCCTCGAGGACTACGACCGGCTCACCCTCGCCAACATGAGCGTGCACCACCTCGACGTCTTGCGCTTCCTCTTCGGAGACCCCGACGAGATCACGACGGTCACCCGGACCGACCCGCGCACCCGCTTCGCGCATTCCGACGGCATCACCGTCTCGACGCTGCGCTTTCCCTCCGGCGTGCTCGCGCTCTCCTCCGAGGACGTCTGGCACGGGCCGCGGCAGGAGGGTTACGCCGACGACCAGCACATCGACTGGCGGGTCGACGGCACCGACGGCGTCGCCAAGGGCACGATCGGCTGGCCGACCGGCGCCGTCTCGACGCTCAGCTACGCCTCGATCCGCGAGACCGATGGCCAATGGGTGACGCCCGCGTGGCGGACCATGTGGTTCCCGCACGCCTTCATCGGCGTGATGGAGCAGCTCCAGCACGCGGTGGCGACCGGCACGGCCCCGGCGCTCACCGTCGCGGACAACGTGAAGACGGTCGCGCTCATCGAGGCCGGCTACCGCTCGATCGCGGAGGGGCGGACCGTCCGGCTCTCCGAGATCGCGATCACCTGAACGGGAGGACGACGACCATGATGCAGGCAGGCATCTTCACCGGCTATTTCCCCTACGGCCTCGAGGAGACCGCGCAGAAGATCCGCGCGCTCGACTTCAACACCGTCCAGCTCGACCTGCACTTCAAGGACGTCGACCTCGGTCCGGGCGAGATCACCGAGGCGAAGGCGAAGCGGGTCCGCGACACCTTCCGCGACCACCACCTGCCGATCTGCTGCGTCTCGGGCTACACGAACATCATCCACCCCGACAAGGCGGAGCGCGCGAATCGCGTCGGCTACCTCAAGGAGATCATCCGCAACGCCCGGCACTTCGGCACGCCCTACGTCATCTCGGAGACCGGCACCTACAACACCGAGTCCGACTGGGTCGCGCACCCGAAGAACAAGACCGAGGAAGGCTTCGAGGAGTGCCGCAAGGTCATCGCCGGCCTCGCGCAGACCGCCTACGACCACGGCGCGGTCTTCTGCCTCGAGACCTACGTCAACAACGTCGTCGGCTCGATCGAGGAGACGGTGCGGATGTTCGCCCAGGTCGACCACCCGGGCCTCGGGCTGCTGATGGACCCGACCAACTACTTCGAGACCCACAACATCGACGCGATGGACAAGGTCCTGAACCAGGTCTTCGACACCCTCTCCGACAAGATCCGCATCGCCCACGCCAAGGACGTCAAGCGCTCGGGCGACGACAAGTCGGAGAAGCACGCCGACATCGGCGACGCGGACGCGCTCGAGAGCCACACCTTCCGCGGCGTCGGCGAGATCGAGCTGCCGGCCCCCGGCCTCGGGTCGCTCAACTACGACCTGTACCTCAGGCGGCTGGCCGAGAAGCACCCGAACATCCCGGTCATCATCGAGCACCTGAGCGAGGACGACGTTCCGCGTGCGAAGACTTTTCTCGATGGTAAGTTCCGGCAGAACGGACTCTGATGGCGGACGACACGGCACGGGTGGAAACGAGCGAGGCCAGGCCGATGGACTGGGGCCGCGCGCTGCTCAGGCAGCGCGAAGCCTCGGTCGCGCTGATGATCGTCGCGGTCATCGTCTTCCTGACCTTCGCCAACGAGTTCTTCCTCACGCCGCGCAACCTCTTGAACGTCGGCCGCCAGGCCTCGGTCGTCGCCATCGTCGCGCTCGGCCAGGCACTGGTCATCATCTCGCGCGGGCTCGACCTCTCGGTCGGCTCGGTGATCGGCCTCTCCGCCGTCGTCGCCGCCTGGGTGGCGCGCGCGACCGGCAGCCAGGAACTCTCGCTGCTCGCCGGCCTCGGCACCGGCGCGCTCGTCGGCGCCATCAACGGCGGGCTCTTCACCCGCCTCAACATCAACCCGTTCATCGCCACCCTCGGGACGCTCTCGATCGCCCGCGGCATCGCGCTCCTCATCACCGGCGGCATCCCGATCCCGTTCGGCGGCGGCATCGCCGACTTCCTCGGCGCGGGCCGGCTCTACACCGTGCCGGTCTCGCTGATCCTGATGCTCGTCCTCGCCGTCGTCTTCCACGTCTTCGCCTCGCGGACGCGGATCGGCCGCAACATCTACGCGATCGGCGATAATCCGACCGCCGCGCGCCTCGCCGGCATCGACGTCGAGGGCACGCGGATGCTGGTCTTCATCCTCTGCGGGCTGCTCGCCGGGCTCGGCGGCATCATCCTCGCCGGCAATCTCGCCAGCGCCAACCCCGACCTCGGGCGCGGCTACGAGCTCGACGTCATCGCCGCGGTGATCCTCGGCGGCACCGCGCTCTCCGGCGGGCGCGGCTCGATCCACGGCGTCGTGCTCGGCGCGCTGCTGATGGCGCTCCTCAGCAACGCCTTCGTGCTCCTCGGCCTTTCCGCCCACTGGCAGGTGGTCTCGAAGGGGCTCGTCATCATCATCGCGGTGGGCCTCGACGGCATCCGCCGCGGCCGGGAGGACTGAACGCATGACAACGGGGAGGAAGACAATGCATCTGACCAGGCGAATGCTGCTCGCGGCCGCCGCTGCGGGCGCCCTTTTCGCCGGCGCGCCGGCGCTCCTCGCCGCCGACCTGCCGGAAGGCGGCACGGTCGAGGCGGTGGAGAACACCAAGGGGCCGCTCAAGATCGCGTTCATGGCCTTCCAGAACAACCCGTTCTGGATCCCGGTCACCGAGGGCGCCAAGGCCGCCGGGGAATACCTGAAGGACAAGGACGTGCAGGTCGACTACGTCGACCTCGGCGACAACCTCAGCGCCGAGGCGGTGATCGCGGGCATCGAGAGCGCGGTCGCCCAGCAATACGACGGCATCGTCACCGTGCCGATCTTCGACGGCACCGAGCGCGCGATCAACGAGGCGACCGAGGCCGGCGTGCCGGTCTTCAACATCATCGCCGAGGGCTCGGTCCCCTCCGAGCGCCTCGCCTTCATCGGCCAGGACGCGACCGACGCGGGCGAGCAGCTCGGCGCGCTCATCGCCGAGAAGCTCGGCGGCAAGGGCAAGGTCGGGGTGATCACCGGCTATTTCGGCGCCGTCCAGCACAACCAGCGCATGAGCGGCGCGGTCGACTACCTGAAAGCGAACGCGCCGGAGATCGAGATCATCGGCCCGTTTGAGAACCAGGACAAGGCCGAGGTCGCCTACTCGCTGGTCCAGGACATGTACACGGCGAACCCCGACCTCGCCCTCGTCTACGTCACCGCCGGCGGCCCGTTCGGCGCGGCGAAGGCGATCAAGGACCTCGGGCTGACCGGCAAGGTCGGCGTCGTCGGCTACGACCACACTCCCGACAACATGGAGTACATCCCCTCGGGCGAGATGTGGGCCCTGATCGACCAGGCGCCGTTCCAGCAGGCCTTCGACTCGACGGTCATGCTCTACAACTCACTCGTCACCAGTGAGCCGCCGGCCGAGAAGATGATCACCGTCGAGGGCAACATCGTCACCCCCGACGGTCCGATGAACTGACCATCCGCGCCGCGGTCCCTCGGACCGCGGCGCATTTCCGGAGACCGAATGAACCCGATCCTCGAGATCCGCGGAATCGCGAAGAGCTTCGGCGACGTGGCCGTGCTGCATGGCATCGACCTCCGCATCGCGCCGGGCGAGATCATCGGCCTCGTCGGCGAGAACGGCGCCGGCAAGTCGACGCTGGTCAACATCATCGCCGGCGCCTTCCCGCCCTCGGCCGGCGAGATCGCCTTCGACGGCCGCCCCGCCGCGCTCGCCTCGGTGCGCGAAGGCCAGGACATCGGCATCCGCTTCGTCCACCAGGAGCTCTCCACCGCCGGCGCGCTCAGCGTCGCCGAGAACATCTTCCTCGGCGGCTACCGGGCCAACCGCGGCGGCTTCGTCAGCTTCCGTCGCCTGAACATGGCCGCCCGTGGCGTGCTCGCCCGGGTCGGCCTCGGCCACATCGACCCGCGCACCCCGCTCGGCAGCCTCAGGAGCGGCGAGCAGCAGCTCGTCGAGCTCGCCAAGGCGATCGCCGAGCAGCCGCGCCTCCTCATCCTCGACGAACCCACCTCCTCGCTCACCCCCGGCGAAGGCGAGCGGCTCTTCGCGCTGGCGCACGAGCTGGCATCCCAGGGCGTCGGCCTCATCTTCATCACCCACCGCCTCGAGGAGGCGCTCGCGCATTGCGACCGCATCCTCGTGCTCCGCGACGGGCGGCTCATCATCGACCAGCCGGCGAAGGCGCTGACCAAGGCCGACCTCATCGTCCACATGGTCGGCCGCCCGGCCACCTTCGCCCACCACCCGAACCCCGCCTTCGCCGACACCGTGCGGCTGCGCGTCGAGGGCCTCGCCGACCGCGACCACCTCGCCGGGATCGACTTCGCCGCCCGGGCCGGCGAGATCGTCGGCCTCTTCGGACTCGTCGGCGCCGGCCGCACCGAATTCCTCGAGACGCTCTACGGCTTCCGCCCCGCCCGCTCCGGCGCGGCCTGGATCGACGGCACGCCGCTGCCGCTCGGCAGCGTAACGGCGGCGGTGCGGCACGGTCTCTTCATGCTTCCCGAGGGCCGCAAGACCCGCGGCATCCTCCCCACCCACTCGGTGCGCGGCAACATCAGCGTCAGCGGCCTCGACGCGCTCAGCCGCGCCGGCTTCGTCGACCGCGACGCCGAGCGCCGCGCCGCCGCCGGCCTCGCGTCCTCGCTCCGCATCCGCATGGCCGACATCCGTCAGCCGATCACCTCCCTCTCGGGCGGCAACCAGCAGAAGGCGCTCTTCGCCCGCGCGCTCCTCGCCCGCCCGAAAGTGCTGCTCCTCGACGAGCCGACGCACGGCGTCGACGTCGGCGCCAAGGCCGAGATCTACGAGATCATCCGCCGCCTCGTCGCCGAGGGCACGGCGGTCGTCGTCGCCTCCTCCGAGCTGCCCGAGATCCTCGCGATCGCCGACCGCTGCGTCGTCTTCGCCGGCGGCCGGGTGGTCGCCGACCTCGGCCGCGAGGCGATGACCGAGGCCGCGATCCTCGCCCATGCCTTCGCGCATCACGCCGAAGCCCGTCAGGAGATGCGCGCCCATGGTTGAGCTCTACGGCCGCTCCCTGTCGCGCCGCGACGTCGACGCGCGGTCCGGGGCGCTCAGCCAGTTTGCCGGCGTCCGGCTGATGACGCTCGGCGACGGCCTCGAGCGCGGCATCCGCATGCTCGAGTTCCGCACCGGCACCGGCCTGCGCTTCACCGCGCTCGTCGACCGCGCCCTCGACATCGCCGACTGCGACTTCCGGGGCCAGGCGATCGGCTGGCACTCGCCCTCCGGCTTCCGCCACCCCGGCCTCCACGAGTACGAGGGCGAGGAGGGCCTCGCCTGGGTGCGCTCGTTCTCCGGCCTCGTCGCCACCTGCGGCCTCGACCACATCCTCGGCAGCGCCGAGGTCCCGGCCGACAGCTACAACTACCCGCGCCGCTCGCGGGTCACCCACGCGCTGCACGGCCGGATCAGCACCATCCCGGCGCGGCTGACCGGCTACGGCGAGACCTGGGACGGCGACGGCTGCCTGCTCTGGGCCGAAGGCGTCGTCCAGCAGGCGACGGTCTTCGGCGAGGATCTCCACCTCCACCGCCGCATCGAGGCCGAGGTCGGCGGCAACGCGATCCGCATCGCCGACCGCGTGGTCAACCGCGGCTTCCACCGCACCCCGCACATGTTCTTCTACCACGTCAATGTCGGCTGGCCGCTGCTCGAGGAGGGCGCCCGCTACCTCGCGCCGATCCGCGACGTGGTCTGGGCGTCGCACGCCGACACCTACGCCGACCAGGGCGTCGGCTACCGCAGCGTGCCCGAGCCGCGCCCCGGCTTCCGCGAGCAGGTCTGGCAGCACGAGCTCGCCGCCGACCCGGCCGGCGAAAGCCCGGTCGCCGTCGTCAACGACCGGCTCGGCCTCGGCTTCGAGGTCACGACCCGCAAGGACCAGCTCCCCTGCCTCTACCAGTGGCAGAACTTCCAGGCCGGGCACTACGCCCTTGGAATCGAGCCCTCGACCCACCACGTCCTCGGCAACCTCGCGGCGCGCGAGCGCGGCGAGATGATCTGGCTGGAGCACGGCGAAAGCCGGAGCTACGACATGACGATGCGGGTCCTCGACGGGCCTGCCGAGATCGCCGCGGCGGAACGGCGCATCACCGCCATCGCCCGGCAGCCGGAGGACGACTTCCCACCGCCCTCGGGCAACTTCCCGGCCCTCGCCGGACGACCGCGTGACAGGAGTGCGCTATGACGATCGCAACGGCCGACCCCTCGCAGCATCCCAGGCGGGACTACAGCCTCGTCGGCGAGAGCTCGCGCCGGGCGGTCGAGACCGGCCTTGCCTCGGCCGAGTGGTACCATTCCGACGTGCCGCGCAAGACGATGAAGGAGCTGATGCAGCGCGCCGACCACCCGGCGATGCGCGACACCCTGATCTGGCTCGGCGTGCTCATCGTCACCGCCGCCGGGGGCATCGCCTTCTGGGGCACCTGGTGGTGCGTGCCGTTCTTCGCCGTCTATGGCGTCTTCTACGCCTCGGCCAGCGACTCGCGCTGGCACGAATGCGGCCACGGCACCGCCTTCAAGACCCGCTGGATGAACGACGTCGTCTACCAGATCGCGAGCTTCATGCAGGTACGCAACCCGGTGAACTGGCGCTGGAGTCACGCGCGGCATCACACCGACACCATCATCGTCGGCCGCGACGCCGAGATCGCGGTGATGCGCCCGCCCGATCTCGTCAAGACGGTGCTGCTCTTCTTCGCCATTCCCGACTTCCGCTACGCCTACCCGACGCTGATCCGCAACGCCCTCGGCAAGCTCTCAGCCGAGGAGAAGGACTACATCCCCGAGTTCGGAATGGCCGCGCGCGATCCGGGCCGCCCGGATCCACGTGGCGATCTACGCGGCGACGATCGCGCTCGCGATCGGCCTGCGCTCCTGGCTGCCGCTGATGCTGATCGGCCTGCCGCGGATCTACGGCACCTGGCACATGGTGCTGACCGGCCTCCTGCAGCATATCGGGCTCGCCGATGACGTGACCGACCACCGGCTGAACACGCGCACCGTCTACATCAACCCGGTGTCGCGCTTCATCTACTGGAACATGAACTACCACGTCGAGCACCACATGTTCCCGATGGTGCCCTACCACGCGCTGCCGCGGCTGCACGAGCTGATCAAGCACGACCTCCCGGCGGCGAACCCGTCGATGTGGCACGCCTATCGCGAGGTCTGGCCGGTCGTCCTGCGCCAGCTCCGCTACGAGGACTTCTACCTCCGGCGCGAGCTGCCGCCGAGCGCGCGGCCGTACCGGGAGGAGCTCCACGACTTGCCGACTGCGGCGGCCGAGTAGCAACAGGACGACGGGAGACGAGATGGCAGACTGGATCGACGCCTGCGCGGCGGATGACGTGGAGGAGGAGGACGTCATCCGCTTCGACCACGGCGGGCGCACCTTCGCGATCTACCGATCGCCCGAAGACGACTACTTCGCGACGGACGGCCTCTGCACCCACGAGCAGGTCCACCTGTCGGACGGCCTCGTCATGGACGACATCATCGAATGCCCGAAGCACAACGGCCGCTTCAACTACAAGACCGGCCAGGCCCGCGGCGCGCCCGTCTGCGTCGACCTGCGCACCTACGAGGTCAAGGTCGAGGGCGGCCGGGTGCTGATCCTGATCGACTGATCGGAGGAGGGGCGGATCGAGGACCCAAGGGAGCCGCGCGCCCCGAACCGGCGAAAGCGAGGCACTGCCTCGCGCCGGTTCGTCGGCCGGAGCGCGCGAGCGCGGAGGCCGAGGGGTGTCGGGCATCACCGTCGGCTCGTAATCCGCGCGCGCCTGCCTGGCAGGTGCGGTTACGCGCCTGCCGTGGGCAGGCAGGTGCGGTTACGCGCCTGCCGTGGGCAGGCAGGCGCGCGCGGATTTGTGTACCCCAAATCCGCGAAGCGAATGCGGCAGCGTTGCGCCCGTCGCCAGGCCCGAGGAATCACCCGGCTCCAATATCAACCAAAGGGGACAGGCATGAGCCGCAAGAGGCCGACCGTGGCCGACCTTCGCGCGATGAAGGGCCAGCGTCAGCTGACCATGCTCCGCGTGATGACGCTCGAAGAGCTCGAAGCGGCCGAGCGCGCCGGCATCGACATCGTCTCGGTGCCGCCCGAGCTGATGCTCGACCCGCGCTTCCGCGACGCCGCGCCCGGCATCTTCGCGATGCCCGGCGACAACTTCTTCGAGATCGGCACCGCCGACGACTTCATCCGCTGGGCATTCCGCCTCTACAAGGCCGGCGCCGACGCGGTCTATTGCAGCGCCGGCTTCGCGACGGTGAAGCGCCTCGCCGACGACGCCATCCCGGTGATCGGCCATGTCGGCCTGATCCCGTCGCGCGCCACCTGGACCGGCGGCTTCCGTGCCGTCGGCAAGTCCGCCGAGAGCGCCATGCAGATCATGGAGGCGGTCCGCCAGTACGAGGCCGCCGGCGCGATCGGCGCCGAGATCGAGGTGGTGCCGGTCGAGGTCGCCCAGGCGATCAGCGCCCGCACCTCGCTCATCATGCTCTCGATGGGCGCCGGCACCGGCTGCGACGCCCAGTACCTCTTCGCCGAGGACATCCTCGGCCAGAACCGCGGCCACATGCCGCGCCACTCCAAGGTCTATCGCAACTTCGCCGCCGAGTACGACCGCCTGCAGGCGGAGCGCGTCGCCGCCTTCTCGGAATACGTCGCCGACGTGGAGAGCGGCGCGTACCCCGAGGACCGGCACGTCGTCCACATGGACCCGGCCGAGCTCCGCCGCTTCCTCGACGCCCTCGATTCGACCGCCTGATACCGGATCCGGTTGAATCGACCGGAGAAGGAACGGATCGACGGCGCAGACGGGCAGCGGCCCCGAACCGGCGAAAGCGAGGCACTGCCTCGCGCCGGTTCGTCGGCCGGAGCGCGCGAGCGCGGAGGCCGAGGGGGGTCGGGCATCACCGTCGGCTGGTAATCCCCGCGCGCCTGCCTGGCAGGTGCGTTTACGCGCCTGCCCGGGGCAGGCAGGCGCGCGCGGATTTGTCGACGGACAAATCCGCGAAGTGAATGCGGCACCGTTGCGCTCGTCGCCGGGCCGAAGCAATCAACCGGCTCCACTATGATCAGCCCTCGGCGGGCTTCGCGGCGTAGGCCCGCACCGCCACCGCGACGCCCGAGGCGCAGACCAGCGCCATGCCCGCGAGGCTCCAGCCGTCGGGCAGGTGGCCGAAGACCAGCCATCCGAGGCCGCCGGCCCAGAACAGGTGCAGGTAGTTGACCGGCGCGAGCAGCGACGCCGGCGCCTCGCGGTAGGCCGCGGTGAAGAGAAAGTGCCCGACCGTCATCAGCACGCCGAGCAGGATCATCATGGCAAGGTCAGCCACGCCCACCGTCAGGTTGCCGAGCGACGGCAGCGCCAGCACGCAGAAGATCCCGCTGCCGACCAGCGCAGCCTGGTACAGCATGGCGATCGTGCTTTCCGAGTGCGCGAGATAGCGCGTCAGCAGGTGGTAGGCGGTCGCGCATCCGGCGTTCAGCAGCGCGAAGACGACCCCGAGCGGCGCAAGTCCTCCGCCCGGCCGGACGATCAGCAGGACCCCGAGGAACCCCACCGCCGCGAAGGTCCAGCCCAGCGGGCCCACCCTTTCGCCGAGAAGCGGGATCGCCAGGAGCATCACCGCGAACGGCGACAGATAGACGATCGCCACCGTCTCGCCCACCGGCATCAGCCGGAGCGCGAGGCCCATCGTCAGCGAGGCGAGGGCGAGGCAGAGGCCGCGGACGATCACGAGCGCCGGCCGGTTGGTGCGCCAGAGGCCGGACCCGAGCCGCGGCCCGAGCAGCAGGCTCAGGAGCCCGAGGTTGACCAGATAGCGCACCGCCACCACCACCGACACCGGATGACGCATCGCCTGCTGCTTGGTCACGACATCGGCGAGCGCGAAGGCGAGCGTCGCCAGCACCACGAGCAGGATCCCCTTGATCGGCCGCGCCTGGACCGCAGCCATGGTGGTCGCCACCGCCATCCGTCAGCCCTTCCGCGTCCGGCTCAAACGCCCACCGCGGCGCGGATCAGCGCGTTCATGTCCTGCCGGTCGATCGGGTCGCCATCGCCCATGCGGGTTACATATGCGCTCCGGCCCTGACGCAGCCGTCAGTTGTGCGGCGCGCTGCCGTGGTGCTCGGCGAGTTCCTGGGGATCGCGGAACCCGGGCGTGCGATGCCGGACGGCGCGGTTCCAGGCCCAGGTCAGCGCCCAGAGCACGATGCCGATGCCGAGGAGCCAGGCGGCGATCCGGTACTGCGGCATCTGCGCCGCACTGCGCGCCCATGGCCCGACGAGGAAGGCGCAAGAAAACGCGCCGATATAGGGCAGGATCCAGGGGGCCCGGAAGTGCTTGTGGCCGACCGGAGGGCGGTTGCGCAGGACGATGAGCGCGATGTTCACGATGGTGAAGACGCAGAGCAGCAGCAGCGCGGTGGTGCCGCCGAGCAGGCTGATCGCCTGCGCCTGCGAGTTGGTGACGACGAAGTAGATGAGGCCGAAGGCGATCGCGGTGGTGAAGATGACCGAGACCCAGGGCGTCCGGCGAACCGGGTGCACGGTGCCGAGGACATGCGGCAGCACGCCCTGGTTGGCGAGGCCGTAGAGCAGGCGGCTCGCCATCAGCATGTTGATGAGCGCCGAGTTCGCCACCGCGAACATGCCGATGAACGGGAAGATCCGGTCGAACGGCAGGCCGGGCGCACCGGCGCGGACCACCTGCGTCAGGGCCGAGCCCTTCGACGAGTCGGTCAGGTCGCCGACCGGGACGAGCGCGACGGCGCAGATCGACACGAGCACGTAGATGAGGCCGGTGATCCCGAGCCCGGTCAGCATCACCCGCGGGAAGTCGCGCACCGGGTTGGTGCATTCCTCGGCCATGTTGACCGAGTCCTCGAAGCCGACCATGGCGAAGAAGGCGAGCGAGGTCGCCGCGGTCAGCGCCAGGAACGCGCTCTTGCCCTCGGCCGACTTGAAGACCGTCACCTCGGTGAAGTCGGCGCGGCCCTGGCTCATCGCCCAGAAGCCGACGAAGATGATCAGGAGCAGGCCGGAGAGCTCGACGCAGGTCAGCACGACGTTCGCCTTCACGCTCTCGCCGACGCCGCGGAAGTTGATGAGCGCGACCAGCGTCATGAAGCCGAGGGCCAGCAAGAGGATGCCCGTACTGCCGGCCTCGAAGCCGAGGCCGAAGCCGTCGCTGAGGAAGCCCGCGAAGGCGTTCGACGCCGTCGAGGCCGAGGTGATGCCCGAGCACATGACGGTGAACGCGACGATGAAGGTGAGGAAGTGCACGCCGAAGGCGTTGTGGGTGTAGAGGGCCGCGCCCGCGGCCTGCGGGTAGCGGGTGACGAGCTCGAGATAGGAGAAGGCGGTGATCGTCGCGACGAGGAAGGCGACGAGGAAGGGCGCCCAGGCGGCGCCGCCGACCTCGCCCGCCACCGAGCCGGTGAGCGCGTAGACGCCGGTCCCGAGGATGTCGCCGACGATGAAGAGGAGCAGGAGCTTCGGGCCCATCACCCGGGCCAGTGCCGGTTGCGGTCCGGCGGAAGACGTTGCGTCGCTCATGCTCTGCTCCCATCCCGAAGTGTGGGACAAGCCTCTGCCGGTTGGCCGCACCGGTCAAGGTTCAAGCGCAACCGAAGCGAGAAGGCGCGGCTGCCGTGCCGCCCGCGCACCGGCGCGACGCGTGTCAAGGCAGCTGCCGCTTCCTGCCCTGATCGTCGACCGCGACGAAGACGAATTTCGCCTCCGTCACCTTCAGCCGTTCGCCGGACGGTTGCCGCGTGACCCAGGCCTCGATGTCGATCGTCATCGAGGTGGTCCCCTCGCGCAGCATCACCGCGTGCATCGAGACCAGGTCCCCGACGTGCACCGGCCGGTGGAGGTCATCCCCTCGACCGCCACGGTCGCGACCCGACCGCGCGCCCGGGCCCGCGCCAGCACCGAGGAGGCGATGTCCATCTGCGCCATCAGCCAGCCGCCGAAGATGTCGCCGTTGGCGTTGGTATCGGCGGGCATCGCGACCGTCTGCAGGGTCAGCGTGCCTCGAGGCGCGACTTCGCTCATCAGCTGTTCCCTTACGGCCGTTCCCACCCCGCGATGTTTGCAAAGCCGGGCGCCGCGGTCCATACCTCGCTGCTGTGACCGGCGGCGGACCGCGCCGCCGCCGAACAGTGAAAGGGACCCGATGGATTACGCCGGTATCGTCACGACCATCCGCCGCCTCGCGCTCGAGGCCGGCGCCGCCATCATGGATGTCTACGGGCGCGACGACTTCGGGGTCCGCGCCAAGTCCGACGCCTCGCCGGTGACCGAGGCGGACGAGCTCGCCGACGGCATCATCGCCCGCGGGCTCGCCGCCGCCTTCCCCGAGATTCCGGTCGTCACCGAGGAGCAGGCGGAGAGCCACGGCCTCACGGCGCCGGTCTTCTTCCTCGTCGACCCGCTCGACGGCACCAAGGAGTTCGTCCAGCGCCGCGGCGACTTCACCGTCAACATCGCGCTGATCGAGAACGGCGTGCCGACCCGCGGCGTCGTCTACGCCCCGGCGCAGGACCGGCTGTTCTACACCGACGCGGCCGGCCGCTCGCAGGAGGAGGCCGCGCCGCACGGCGCAACTGCCGGCGCGCTCACCCCGCTCGCGGTGGCGACCCCCGACCCGGCCGCCCTCGTCGTCGTCGCCTCCAAGTCGCACCGCGATCAGGCGACCGACGACTACATCGGCCGCTACCGCGTCGCAGACTTCCGCTCGGCCGGCTCGTCGCTGAAGTTCTGCCTTGTGGCCGCCGGCGAGGCCGACCTCTACCCGCGGCTCGGGCGCACGATGGAATGGGACACCGCCGCCGGTCAGGCGGTGCTGCTCGGCGCCGGCGGCCGCGTCGTCCGCTTCGACGACCATGCGCCGCTCGTTTACGGCAAGCGCGGCTTCGAGAACCCGCATTTCATCGCGCATGCGCCCGGGATCGATCTCCTGAGCGCCTGAGTCCATCCCGTGGCGGTGCTCCTCGTCATCCCGGCGCGCTACGCGTCGACCCGCTACCCCGGCAAGCCGCTCGCCACCCTGCGGGGCGCGACCGGCGAGTCGCGAAGCCTGGTGCGCCGCAGCTGGGAGGCCGCGCGCGAGGTGGCGGGGGTCGACCGCATCGTGGTCGCCACCGACGACGACCGCATCGCCGACCACGCCCGGGACTTCGGCGCGGAGGTGGCGATGACGCCCGACACCTGCCGCAACGGCACCGAGCGCTGCGCCGTCGTCGCCGCCGCCCTCGGCGAGGGCTACGACATCGTCGTCAACCTCCAGGGCGACGCGCCGCTGACGCCTCCCTGGTTCGTCTCGGCTCTGGTCGCGGCGATGCAGGCCGATCCGGCGCTCCGGATGGCGACGCCGGTGCTGCGCTGCGACGCCGAGGCGCTGGCGGGCTTCATCGAGGACCGCCGCCACGGCCGGGTCGGGGCGACCACGGCCGTCTTCGACCGGAACCGCCGGGCGCTCTACTTCTCCAAGGAGGTCATTCCCTATACCGGGCGCCCTCTCGGCGTCGCGGAGACCATCCCGGTCTTCCATCACGTCGGCGTCTACGCCTACCGCCACAGCGCGCTCGCCGCCTACCCGGACTGGCCGGTCGGGCCGCTGGAGACCTGGGAAGGGCTCGAGCAGCTCCGCTTCATGGAGAACGGCGTGCCGGTGCATTGCGTCGAGGTCGAAGCCCCGGGCCGCGCCTTCTGGGAGCTGAACAATCCGACCGACGTGCCGCGGATCGAGGCGATCCTCCAGCGGCTCGGGCAACCATGATCTCGGCGGGGCCCTGCCGTTAAGCCAGTGAACAATTGTCTTTTGGCCACTCGCCGCTAAGGTGAGGCCAGCGATGCAACGCTGCGCCGGCTCGCGCGTTGTCACGTGAGTGGATGTGTGGGGGCGACATGACGAACAAGGTGACGAAGGCCGTTCTTCCGGTTGCCGGCTTCGGTACCCGTTTTCTTCCGGCGACCAAGTCGGTGCCGAAGGAGGTGCTGCCGCTGGTCGACCGTCCGCTCGTGCAGTACGCGATCGACGAGGCGCGGGCGGCGGGTATCCGCGAGTTCATCTTCGTGACCTCCCGCGGCAAGAGCGCGCTCGAGGACTACTTCGACAGCGCCCCCGAACTCGAGCAGAGCCTCATCGACGGCGGCAAGCTGGACCTGCTCGACCTCTTGAAGCAGACCGACATGGAAAGCGGCGCCGTCGCCTACGTCCGCCAGCAGGAACGCCGGGGCCTCGGCCACGCGGTCTGGTGCGCGCGGCGCCTGATCGGCGACGAGCCCTTTGCGGTCATCCTCCCCGACGACGTCATCGACGCCGAGACGCCCTGCCTGCAGCAGATGGTCGAGGCCTATGCCGAGCTGGGCGGCAACATGGTGGCGACGATGGAAGTGCCGCCGGACAGCGTCTCGTCCTACGGCATTCTCGACGTCGGCGCCGCCGTCGGCTCGACCATGCCGGTGCGCGCGATGGTGGAGAAGCCGAAGCCCGAGGTCGCGCCCTCCAACATGGCGGTGATCGGGCGCTATATCCTCGCGCCGCAGATCCTGCGCAACCTCGAGGATGTCGAGGCCGGCGCCGGGGGCGAGATCCAGCTCACCGATGCGATCGCCGCCGAGATCGCGGCGCGCAACAACGTCCACGCCTTCCGCTTCAAGGGCCGCCGCTTCGACTGCGGCTCGAAGCCGGGATACCTGCAGGCCACCGTCGCCTTCGGCCTGTCGCGCCCCGACCTCCGCGACGAGTTCCTCGATTTCCTGCGTACCGTCACCGAGAACGAGCTCACGCTCCCCGCCAAGGTCGCCGCCCGGGCCTAGTCGCGCCCGGCCGGCGCGGAACCGAAATGATCCAGCGGCCGTGATGGCGATGCCTGATACGGCCTCCGGTTGATCGCTTCGCAAGATGCGATCGTGGGCCTCTGCGACGCGTGGGCCTCTGCGACGATTGCCGAGGCACGGCCTGCGCCTGCCTGGGCTGGCGCACCTTGCCGTACGGCCGCCCCGCGCGGGCGGTCGGGCAAGCGACTGACGGTGCGTCCTGCACGACGGCCGTGCGCAACCGGCGACATGGGTGACAGATCTGACCGACGACATGGGTGACACAATTCACGTTACGTTCCCGTCGTCTGTGGTTGTGGCGGCTGTGGGCCCTGTGGGCGACGCCTTGCGTCGTCCACAAGTCCATCAGCCCCTCTGCGCAGCCGGATCAGCGCGTCGCCGCGGTCGGGGAGCAGCCCGAGCAGGATCGGGCCGTAGCGGACCGTCCAGAGGCCGTCGTCGCCCTCGCCGAGCCCGATGGGCTCGCCGCCGAGCGCCTCACTGATGTAGACGAGGCCGCCGTGCCACCTGATCAGCCCGTTGCTCTTCACGCGGCGGACCGTGTCGGCGGCGGGCTCGGGCGAGCGCAGCACCCCGTCCCAGCGCCGCGGCGAGGCGGCGTAGCGCTCGGACGGCGTGGCGTTGCCGAGGGCGGCGTGCGGGCGCTCCTCATTGTAGCTGTCCCGGAAGGCGCGGAACCGCTTCGCCTGCGCGGGCAGGCTCGCCGCCGGCGGGCTGGCGGTGTCCTGCAGGAGCGTCAGGTGCAGCCGCTCATGCCGGCCGTTCTCCTGCGGCTTGCCCGGGGTGATGCGCTCGGGGGTGACGCCGGCCTTGATCACGTTGACCGAGAGGCGGGAGAGCCCGCCCGCGCCCGTCGTCGCGAAGGGCGGTCCGTTGTCGGAGCGCAGCCTCCGCGGCAGGCCATGCTCGCGGAAGGCGGCGTCGAGGATCGGCCAGACATGCGCGCCGTCGGGACGCGTCACCGCCTGGCAGCGCAGCAGATACCGGCTGCTCGCGTCGCTGAGCGTCAAGGGGTCGATGCGGGTGCCGTCGCCGGTGCGGAACCAGCCCTTGAAGTCGATCGCCCAGACGTCGTTGGCCGCGTCGGCGGCGCACAGCGGCCCTCCGGGCGGCGTGCGCCGCCGGGTCCTGCGCCTGACCGTCAGCCCCTCGCGGTCGAAGCGCGCGCCGATCGTGCTCGCCGCCGGCCACGGCCGACCGGGGCTCCGCCGCTCGAGCGCCGCCTTCACCTTCGCCGGCCCCCAGGTCGGATGCTGGCGCCTGAGCGCAAGGCAAGCCTCGAGCAGTTCCTCCGCCACGGCCTGCGGGTGGTGCCGCGGCGCCCGCGACCGGTCGGCGAGCCCGGCGACGCCCTCCGCCTGCCACCGCCGCAGCCACTTGTAGCCCTTGTCCCGGCTGATCCCGAACCGCCGACACACCGCTGCGATCGGCTCCTCGTCGGCTTCCACCGCCAGCACGAAACGCGCGCGCTCGTCCATGACACGGGTCTCCCTCCACGGCATCGGCAAGGTCCTCCTCGCCGACAGAATGACCCGTCACCCATGTCGTCGGTCAGATCTGTCACCCATGTAGCCGGTTTGGACCCGGGTGCGCCTGCCGGGGGGCAGGCAGGCGCAGGTCGTGCTTGCGCACGGCCGGGGATGGGGCGGCCGGGCGCTGCGCTCGGAGGCGAAGCGATCAACCGGATCCCGTATGAAAGCTCGAAGCATCGGCGGTGGCCGGGCTTAGTAAGCACACTGAATCGTCGTCGCGACGACCTTCGGGTAACGATGATTAACCGCGGATCGCCTTGGCAAGACGGCGCGTGCCCGTCTCGTTTCGACCGTCGACTGCCGGAATCGTGCCGCAGGCGTTCCTGAGCCGGCCACCGGCTCCGGCACGGATTCGGTGCATGGATTGTGCATAGGATGTGCATGCGTTGTGCATGCCTCCCCGGACATCACTCCCGGCAGCTTTGCGAGCGAGATCCGCGCCTTGCCCCGCCCCGTCAACCAAGGTTAACGCCAGCGCGGGACGCTTTCGGACTCCAGCGGTCAGGCCGCTCGTTCGGCCTTTCCATCGGTGAGGATCGCATAGAGCGCCGAAGGGTCGAAGGTCGAGCGCAGCTTGGCGCAGACGGCGTCGCTGCGCAGCGTCCGCGAGACCCGCGCCAGCGCCTTCAGGTGCTCGGCGCCGGCCGCCTCCGGAGCGAAGAGCGCGAAGACGAGGTCGACCGGCTGGCGGTCGATCAACTCGAAGTCGACCGGCTTCTCCAGGCGCACGAAGAGACCGGCCACGGTCTTCACGCCGGCAAAGCGCGCATGCGGAATCGCGACGCCGCGCCCGACCCCGGTCGGGCCCAGCGCCTCGCGGTCCATCAGCGCCTTGTAGACCGCGGCAGCAGGCAACCCGTAGACCGCCTCCGCCATGTCGGCGAGATCCTGCAACAGGCGCTTCTTGCTCGTTGCTTTCAGCGGGGCGCGAACGGCGTCGACGCCGATGATCTCCGAGAGCTCCATGAAGGGGACTCCTCTTGCCTGCCTGTCCCTACTGGGTGTTTCGCGGATCGATCCAGCCGATGTTGCCGTCGTCGCGCCGGTGGACGACGTTGACCCCGCCATGCGCGTCGTTGCGGAAGACAAGCAGCTGCGCGCCGGCGAGCTCCATCTGCATGACGGCCTCCCCGACCGACAGGAACGGAACTCTCGTTTCCATTTCCGCGACAATGACCGGCTGAAGGCTGGCCGGTTCCTCGACCTCGGCGTCCTCCGAGGCACCCTGCAGGATATAGGACGGCGCGCCGACCGCTTCAATCGGACCCTGGCGGTCGCGATGGTGGTCCTTGAGGCGGCGCTTGTACCGGCGGAGCTGCTTCTCCATGCGGTCGACCGCACCCTCGAAGGAGGCATAGACCTCGTCGGCCCGCGCCGTGGCCTGCACTGTCATGCCGGTGGAAAGGTGCACCGACGAATCCGCGATATACTCGTGGCGATCCTTGCAGAAGGTCACGATTGCCTCGACCGGCCGGTCGAAATACTTGGCTACCGCCTCGCCAAGGCGATCCTCTACGTGCGACCGAAGAGCATCGCCAACGTCCATCTGCTTTCCGCTGACCTGGATCCGCATGCATCGCTCCCGCTTTGCCCGACCAGAAGCCCAGGCCCGCCCGCTCGGGCGGACCCTATGGACTGGTCCCATTCTGTTGTCAATCGCGTGCGCCTCCCAAGCCATGCCTTCGCGCTCCCGGCAGCGAGGTCTTGAGGCGGCGGCGCTCCACCGACGACGGGATGCCCATTCCTTCACGGTATTTCGCAACCGTGCGCCGCGCAATATCAATCCCCTCGCCATTGAGGAGCGCCACGATTTTGTCGTCCGACAGGGTCCGGGTGCCGGGCTCGTCGTGCACGAGACAGCGGATCCGCTCCTGGACGGCGGCCGCGGAAAATGCCTCGCCGCCGGCGACCGCCTGGATCGCCGAGCTGAAGAAGAAGCGGAAGTCGAAGCATCCCTGTTCACAGGAAAGGAATTTGCCGGCCGCGACCCGGCTCACCGTCGACTCGTGCAGGCCGAGCTTGCCGGCGACCGCACGCTGGGTGAGCGGCCGCAGCTCGCTGACGCCGAGGCTGAAGAACCGGTCCTGCCGCGCGACGATCTCGCTCGCGACCTTCAGGATGGTGCGCGCGCGCTGCTCGAGGCTGCGCACCAGCCAGTTCGCGCTGGCGCTGCATTCCGAGATGAAGGCGCGGGCCGCCGGGTCGTGGGCACGCACGCTCGCGGCATAGCGGTTGTTCAGAAGCACGCGGGGCAGCGTCTCGGTGTTGAGCTCCACCGTCCAGCTGCCGTCGGACGCACGGCGCACGTGCACGTCGGGCACGGCGACCTCGACACGCACTGGTGCGAAGCGCAGGCCCGGCTTCGGGTCGAGCGCCCGGAGCTCGGCAAGCATGTCCGCCACGTCCTCGGCATCGACGCCGCATCGCGTCTGGAGTTCTCCTAGGCGACCACGCGCCGCGAGGGCGAGGTGGTCGAGCATGGCCTGCATCGCCGGGTCGAGCCGATCGCGGTCGCGGAGCTGCAGCGCCAGGCACTCCTTGAGGTCGCGCGCGCCGATGCCGGCGGGATCACAGGCCTGGACCAGGGCAAGCGCGGCGAGCGCCTCCGACGCGCGCAGCCGATGCCGGGCGGCGACCTCGGCCAGCGGGACCCGCAGGTAGCCATCGTCCTCGAGCTCGTCGGCGACGATCAGCGCCGCCTCGATCGTCTCGGGCGGCGCGCGCATCGCCCGGATCTGGGCATGCAGGTGATCGTAGAGCGAGATCTCCTCGGCGATCGTGTCGAGATAGCCGCCGTCGTGATCGCCCCCTCGCGATGATGTCCCGCCCGGGGCCGACGGCGCCGGCGGCGGCGCCAGCTCGAGCAAGGGGTTCTTCTCGACCTCGGCGGCGATGTATTCGGCGAGCTCGAGGTTCGACAGCTGCAGGAGCTTGATCGCCTGCTGCAGCTGCGGCGTCATGACGAGCGTCTGGCTCTGCCGGATCTCGATGCGCGGCGCCAGTGCCATCAGCGCACGCCTTCAGATGCGGAAACTCTCACCAAGGTAGACACGGCGCACATTGTCGTCCCGCACGACTTCATCGGGGGTCCCGGTCATCAGGACGCTCCCGTCGTGCAGGATATAGGCACGGTCGACGATTTCCAACGTCTCGCGGACATTGTGGTCGGTAATCAGCACCCCGAGGCCGCGGTCCTTCAGGTGCCGCACGAGGTTGCGGATGTCGGCCACGGCCAGCGGGTCGACGCCGGCGAACGGCTCGTCGAGCAGCACGTAGTTGGGCTGCGCCGCCAGGCAGCGCGCGATCTCGACCCGCCGTCGCTCGCCGCCCGACAGCGCGATCGCCGGCGCGCGCCTGAGATGGGTGATCGAGAACTCGCCGAGCAGCTCGTCGAGCATCTCGTTGCGCTTGGCGTCATCGGGAACGGTGATCTCGAGGATCGCGCGGATGTTGTCGGCGACGGTCAGCCCGCGGAAGATCGACGCCTCCTGCGGCAGGTAGCCGATCCCGAGCTTGGCGCGCCGGTACATGGGCAGCCAGGTGACGTCGGCACCGTCGACGTGGATGGAGCCGCGGTCCGGCGGCACGAGACCGGCGATCGCGTAGAAGCAGGTGGTCTTGCCAGCGCCGTTCGGGCCGAGCAGCGCCGCCACCTCGCCGCGGCGCAGGCCGAGCGAGACGTCGCGCAGCACCGGCCGGCCCCGGTAGCTCTTGGCGAGGTTCGTCACCTGGAGCCCGGAGCCTGTCTCTGCCAGCCGCAGGTCCGGGCGCGGGCTCATGGCCTCTGGCCGGGGACGAAGATGGTCTGCACCCGCCCTTCGAGCTGCCCGGTGCCAGCGTTCAGGTCGATGGTGAGCCGCTCGCTCGAGAGCGCGTTCTGCCCCTGGGTCAAGAGCACGTCGCCCTGCATCGCGATCGTGCCGGCGGCAACCTCGTAGGTCGCCTGCTCGGCCTCCGCCGCCTCGGTGCCGTTCGACAGCATCACGTTGCCGGTGGCGACCATCCGCTCGACCTGGCCGGTCTCGGACCCGGTGTCGCCGGTGTAGAACACCTCGACCCGGTCGGCGGCGAGGCGGAGCGTGCCCTGCCCGACCTTGACCCCGCCGGTGAACACCGCCGACCCGGCCGCCTGGTCGAGGTCGAGGCGGTCGGAGGTGATCTCCACCGGCTGCGTGGCATCATGGCTGAGCCCGCCGAACGGCACCTGGGCCTGCGCATGGGCGACCGCCGGGAGGACCGTCAGTATCACCGCCGCCAGCCCGAGCGTCCGCATTCTCTCGCCTTCCCTCAGGGAGTGTCAGGCGGATCGTATAGCAGCCGGACGCCGTTTCCGAAAGAGAACCGCCGCGCTTCGCCCTCGGCCGTGGCCGGCGCCACGCGCAGGCTGCCGGAATCGATCCGCCCGAGCGGGCCGGTGCTCTCCACCGCGTCCCCGGCGATGAACGAGCCGGCGCGCAGGTCGATCGTCGCCTTGTCGGCGGCGATCCGGTAGCCGTCCGAGGTCGCGATGCGGACCGCGCCGCTGAGGTCGAGCCGTTGCGTCGGGATGTGGAGGTCGCCATCCGCCGCCTCGAGCGTCACCGAAGGCCCGCCCGCCAGCTCGAGCGTACCCGCGGGACGGGTGATCGCCGCCCGCTCTGGCGGTGCCGCGTCGGGCACCACCAGCTCTGCGGTGAAGCGAAAGCGGTCGCCGCCGCTCGTCGTGCCGGTGAAGGTCGGGTTCGAGATGTGCAGGCCGCTGCCGAGCGCCTCGACGTCACCCTCCGAGAAGACGACGCCGCTGTCGCCCCGGTCCTCGCCGGGACCGAAGAACAGCGCCGAGAGCAGGCCGATCGCGATCAGCGGGAGCCCCACCTTCAGCACGGCGACGATCCGCGAGTACACTCCCGGCCCGGTCGCCATGCGTCAGACGACGCCGGCGCGCAGGCAGTCGTGCACATGCAGGATGCCGGCGGGCCGGCGCGGCGCCTCCGGCGCCGTGGCGAAGAGCGTGGTGATTTTCTTCGCGTTCATCACCCCGAGCGCCTCGGAGGCCAGCGCGGTGGTGGCGATGGTCCGCGGCGCGTGGGTCATCACCGCCGCGACCCGCTGCTCGAGGAGCCGGGCCATGTGCCGGCGGAGGTCGCCATCGGTGACGATGCCGACGAGCTCGCCCGCGGCATCGACGACGCCGACCACGCCGAAGCCCTTGCGGCTCATCTCTATGAGCGCCTCGCCCATCGGCGCCTCCGGCGCGGTCAGCGGCATCTCGTCGCCCGCGTGCATCAAATCGGCGACCTTGGCGAGGCGGGCGCCGAGCCGCCCGCCGGGGTGCAGGCCGCGGAAGTCGTCGGGGGTGAAGGCGCGGTGCTCCATCAGCGCCACCGCCAGCGCGTCGCCGAGCGCCATCGTCATCGTCGTCGAGGTGGTCGGCGCCAGCCCGACCGAGCAGGCCTCCGGCGCCTTCGGCAGCACGATGGCGAGATCGGCCTGCCGGAGCAGCGTGCTCTCTGCCTCGCGCGCCACGCCGATCAGCGGAATCGCGAACCGCCGGGTGTAGGCGATGAGGTCGGCGAGCTCCGGCGTCTCGCCGGAATTGGACAGGAGCACGACCACGTCCTCCCCGGTGATCATCCCGAGATCGCCGTGGCTCGCCTCCGCCGGGTGGACGAACAGCGCCGGCGTCCCGGTCGAGGCGAGCGTCGCCGCGAGCTTGCGCGCCACGTGGCCGGACTTGCCCATACCGGAGACGATCACCCGGCCGCGGGCCGCGAGCATCAGCTCGACCGCGGCGGCGAAGCTCGGCCCCAGGGTGGCGGCGAGCTCGCTGAGCGCCTCCGCCTCGATGCCGATCACGCGCCGGCCGGTGGCGATCAGCTGGTCGGCGTCGAGCGGACGGGCGGCGCGCATCGGCTCAGGAATGCGCGAAGATGTCGACGTCGCCCCAGCCGGCGAGGTCGAGGCGCGCCCGCTGCGGCAGGAAGTCGAAGCAGGCCCGCGCGAGGTCGCTGCGGCCCTCGCGCGCCAGCCGGGCGTCCAGCACCTCGCGCAGCCGGTGCAGGTGCAGGACGTCGGAGGCGGCGTACTCGATCTGCGCCGGGCTGAGCTCGTCGGCGCCCCAGTCGCTCGACTGCTGCTGCTTGGAGATGTCGATGTCGAGGAGCTCGCGCACCAGGTCCTTGAGCCCGTGCCGGTCGGTATAGGTGCGCACGAGCCGCGAGGCGATCTTGGTGCAGTAGACCGGCGCGGTCAGCACCCCGAGAGCGTGGAGCAGCACGGCGATATCGAAGCGTCCGAAGTGGAACAGCTTGAGCCGGGCCGGGTCGGCGAGGAGCACGGCGAGATTCGGCGCCGGCTGGCCGGGCAGGATCTGGACGAGGTGGGCATCGCCGTCGCCGCCCGAGAGCTGCACGAGGCAGAGCCGGTCGCGCGCCGGGTTGAGGCCCATCGTCTCGGAGTCGACGGCCACCACCGGCCCGAGATCGAGCCGCGCCGGCAGGTCGCCCCTGTAGAGAAAGTTCGCCATCCGCCTCCCCTCCCGGCGCGCCCCCCGATCAGCGGCGCGCGGATCCGCGCGGGGAGTATGGTGCCCGGGAGAGGCATTGAATTGCCGCCTCAGGCTGTCTCCCCACAACGCAGCCGTCCAGATTTGTAATTGAGATACTTACCAAATCCGTTGCCTTGCATTTCACGCAGTATCAGGCTATCGCACGCCGATAGGTGGACAGAAGGGTGGATGGAAGTGCGGGCGATCAACCGTCTGACTGCGGCTTACATCAAGACTTGTCGGCTTGGCAAGCATAGCGACGGCGGCGGCCTCTGGCTGCACAAGCGCCAGGACGGAGGCGCGCAGTGGTTCCTGCGCGTGATTGTCGCGGGCCGCCGGCGGGAGATGGGTCTGGGGTCGCTGTCGGAAGTTTCCCTAAAGGAGGCCAGGACGGCGGCCGAGCAGTGGCGCAAGGTTGCGGCCAAGGGTCGTGATCCGATCCGCGAACGAGAGCGGTTCAGACGAGAAGCTGCAGCCGACCGTCCCACCCTGGCGGTGGTGGCATGCGAGGCCTTCGAAGCCCGCAAGGCCCAGCTCAAGAACGAGGGCAAGGCCGGCCGCTGGTTCTCGCCCGTCGAACTGCACCTGCTTCCAAAGCTCGGGAAGGTGCCGATTGAGGATCTAGACCAGAACCACATCAAGTCCGCGCTCGCGCCGATCTGGCACGAGAAGGGTGAGACCGCCCGCAAGGCGATCACGCGGCTTCAGGTGATCCTGAAGCACGCCGTGGCGATGGGCTTGGCCGTCGATTTGCAGGCGACCGATAAGGCGCGGGTGCTGCTCGGCAAGTCGCGGCAGAAGACCGAGCACATTGCCGCCGTCCCTTGGGCCGAGGTTCCCGCGTTCTATGCCTCGCTGACCGAGGACAGCGTCTGCCACCTCGCGCTCCGCCTCCTCATCCTGACCGCGGTCCGCTCTTCCGGGGTCCGCTTTGCCCGGTCAGATGAGATCGACGGCACCACGTGGGTTATCCCTGGGGAGCGGATGAAGGCCGGCGTGACCCACCGCGTTCCGCTCTCCACGGAGGCCCTCGCCGTCATTGAGAAGGCGAAGCGACACAGCCGGGACGGCTATCTCTTCCCCAGCGTCCGCAAGGGCGTGATCAGCGATGCCACGATGTCGCGCATGATGGAGCGGCGCGGCATGGCAGAGCGGCCGCACGGTTTCCGCAGCAGCTTTCGGGACTGGTGCGCCGAGGCGACCACGACCCCGCGCGAGGTCGCGGAGGCGGCACTTGCCCACTTGGACGGCTCGAAGGTCGAGCGCGCCTACCGCCGCACCGATTTCCTTGAGCAGCGTCGGGCGCTGATGGAGCAGTGGGCGCGGTTCGTGACCGGCCCGAACGCGGAGGTCGTTCCCCTCCAGACGGTGAGACAGGCGTAGCCGTGGCTCCTGATGCTGACCCAGATCAGCGTGCCAGAGGCACTTTCAAGGCCCTTCCGGCGCGGCCGCCCCTGCTCACCGAGGTCGCCTTAGCTCACGAGGTTGGCTCGGACATCGAGCGGGCCTACCGGCGCACAGATTTGGTGGAGTGGCGCCGCGAGGTGGGCCATGACACCAAGCGGCAGCGTCAAGCTTGGTGTTCCAAGCAGATCAAGGGCAGAGCCGACCCGCTCGACGTTTCAGGCACGGTCGCCCGCAGGGCTCGTCAGCGGAGGCGGCCATATCGCCGCACCGACCTCTTCGAGAAGCGCCGTGCGCTGATGCGCGACTGGGCTGATTTTGTCACGGGGACGGCTGCTGACTCTGGACGGCGTGCAACCTCGAGAGGGTAAGCAATCCTTCGCCCCCCGAACGGTTCCCAAGTGGCGTGCTTTGATCCGCAGAATGTGTGCGACGGTATGCCGTTAGTGGGCAGACCCGGGCCGTCGACGTTCTGAAGGTGGCCCCTCGCGAAGCTCAACAAAGCTTTTCAAAAGGGCCAACGTCCCTCGACCTCGAAGGGACGGGGATCCTCTTCACGGGTGCGGAGCGTGGCTTTCCGCAGCCTTGGCCCAAAGGAAAGCGCCCGCTGCGGGTCAGCGGTGCGCAGGTCATGCGGCTGCGGAAGGCAGGAGTTCACCCAACTGAACGAAGCGAACGTATTGCTATGCGCCCAGGGCGCGCGTGCGGATGAACAGCGAGACCAGCAGTAGGCCCACCACAAACGCCACGAGGACGGGCGTGGACGTGAGCATGCTGCTGCTGGGGCGTGGGAGCGAGCGTGTCCGCGAAGCGACCGAGGCCATCAGGGAAAGATAGTCAGCGCGAGGACGACAGCGAGGTCGTGCGCCTGGTCGGAGGGACACGTGGCGCGTCTGCGCCCGCCGTCGGGCACTCGCGCCCGCGGGCGTCGGCGCGGGGTGCGGTCCAGATCCGCCAGCGCCCGGCGCGGTCGGTCTCCCGGAACCGCTTGTCTGTGACCGCGGCCACCAGCGGGCCGCCGGGGACCGTGTTGGTGCGGAAGATCACGCCGGGGGCGGGTGACTGCTTCAGCGGCCGGACGTCGCCCACGTTGATGCCGTGGATGCCCAGCTGGTAGGCCACCATCTGGGTCTGGAACGGTCCCGAGTACACGTTGCCGCAGGCCAGCAGCTTCTGCGGACCGCCCGCCTCGTCGATCACGTCGGGAAGCGTGTGCCACAGGCTGGCCTCGTAGCGCAGCTTGTCCAGGGTCTTGCTCACGTTCTGGACCTTGGCGTTGATCACCGGCGACAGGGCGACGAGGCCGACCGCGAACACCCCGAAAGCCACTCGCAGGCCCGTGCGGGCGCTGCTGCGCGTGGCCACCGCCTGGCGGATGCCGTCGAAGATTCGCCCGATGCCGATCCCGCCCAGCACGCACAGGGCGGCGGTGGTCACGATCAGGTAGCGCTGGTTGCCCGCGTACCCGCGCTCGGTCATGACCGCCACCAGCAGGATCCAGGTTATGCCGATGCCGGCCAGCGCCAGGATGGCGCCCTGCGCGCGGTGCCGGATCCAGGCCAGAGCGGCCACGATCACGGCGATGAACCCGGCAGCCTGCAAGGGGATCACGGCACGCTCGGCGAAGCGCTTCGCCACCTCGAGCCCGGGATGGTCGGCGAACGCCGCGCTGCCGGGGTTGGGCTTGCCCGCGCGACTCGAGGCCCGGAACGGCTCGCCGGACCCCCACAGCTCCGGGCCGAACCACAGCAGCGGGATGGCCAGGCCCACCAGAACGACCTTCAGCCGCAGCTCCGGGTTGCGCACAAGCAGCCACAGCCCGTACAGGCCCAGGAACGGCCACGCCTCGGGCCGCAGCAGGGCCACGGCCAGGCCCAGGTACAGGGCGTGATCGCGGCGCCCGTCCATGTGACGTTCGAAACCCCACAGGAAGAGCCCGGCCAGCAGCGCCTCGGAGTTGCCCAGGGCCGAGTCGCGCACGTACTGGTAGGTGGTCAGCAGGAAGGCGGCCGCGAACACACCGGCCACCACTCCGGCAGCGCCACGGCCCACGAGCCGGCGCGCCAGGCGGAAGGACATGACCAGCGCCAGCAGCGCGCCCGCGCGGGCGATCCACAGCCACAGGTAGGGCGCGGCCTCCACCCCGAGATCGAGAACGGCACGTTGAACATGACCGGCAGCGGCTTCCATGACGGCCCGCCCTCGGTCACCAGGTCCAGGTGCAGGATCTCGCGACCCCACAGCAGCCAGGCCCACGGGTCGTAGGTGGGCGTGGACGGGAACAACAGCGTCACCGCCGAGACGGCCAGGCAACCCAGCAACACCCAGCGGATGGCCAGCGTGGGCGGGCGGTCGGCATCGGCGCTGGCGGCGCTTTCAGGGCGCGAGAGCGCCGGGGACTGGGCGGCAGCGGTCGGCATCGTCGGTCAGGCGCTGCTTGTCTGCTGAAGCCTCGTGATGTCACGCATACGGGCCCAGCCGCCGTAACGGACACGAGCACGATCAGGCCCACGACGGTGATGGGGATGTAGAGGATGAAGCGCAGGAGCAGAACGTACGACGTGACCACGCCGCCGCTGCCTCCCAGCACCCGGGAGCCGAAGATCACCGCGGCGTCGAAGGTGCCGATCGATCCGGGCGCCGCCGGCAACGCCGCCACGAAGTTGGTCAGCCCGACCAGGTAGAGCGCACCGGTCGCGCTGATGTTGAAGTCCACGGCCTTTGCCACCGTCAGGTAGACGCTTCCCTCGACGCACCACAGGAGCACCGTGCGCGGCCAGCAGCGGGATCCCCGCGCTGCCCCACAGAGCGCGCGGCGCACCGGCCAGCGGCCGGGCCAGGTCGCGCAGCTTGGTGAGCTGACCGCGATCGTTCATCACCTTGAGCATGATCAGGCCGATCACCACCAGCCCGACGCCGATACCGGCCACGAGCAGCGGGCGGTCACCGGTGGGCAGCGCGTCCTTCTCGTGCAGCACGCCGAAGCCGACCACGAGGGTCATGGCCGCCAGCACGATCAGGTCCATGATCGCGCTCGGCCATGATGGTGCCCAGCAGGGTGCGCTTGCCGGCCTTGCCACCGTCATCGGTGGTGGCGCGCTGGTCCATCAGCACCACGCGCAGCACCTCGCCCGCACGAGCCGGCAGCACGTTGTTGCCCATGTAGCCGACGGTGGTCAGCCCGTAACAGTCCCGCGCGAGCAGTGGATGCCGGTGATCTCCAGGATGCGGTGCCAGCGCTCGGCGCGGATGAGCGTGGCCAGGCGTACAGCCCCGTCGCGGCGACCATCCACGCGATCGCCCCCGACGGTGGGGGAACGTGGGTGCCTCTTGGTGGGACGCCCACCACACGACCGCCGCGAGGGCGATCACGGAGAAGACGACCTGGAGTAGGGCGAAGCGTCTGTTCATCGGTAACGGATGTTCGGCGCGCCGAAAGTCCTCCGGCCTTTCCGGAACGTGGTCGGGCTCCGGAGGAGGCAGACGGCTCGAGGCGCGGTGAAGGCGGACGAGAACCCGGTCCGCGTCAGGCGGGGAAGGTAGCAGGCCGGTGCGCCCCTTTCACGTCTTTCGCCTACCCTGCCCGCGATGATCGCTCGACGCTCCGCGGCGGCTGCCGCCTGTGCCGCCACCCTCGCCCTGGTCGCATGCGGGGGCAGCGACGAAGCCGCACGCCCTGGCGGCAAGGGCCAACCGCCCGACCCCAACGACAAGCGCGCGGTGGCGCTTGACTGCATCCTGCAACGAGGAAGGTCTGAGAAGCGCGCTTGGTGGGCGAGCAGTCGATCCAGGTCGACCGGTCGCGGCGGCCCCCGCATCGAGTTCCTGCTCTCTGGTGGCGAGGCCGAGGGACGCCAGTTCCAGGGGGGCGCCCAGGGCGCCGAGCAGATCGGTTCGGCACTCCTGTTCATGAATGAGGGCAGCGAAGGACAGCTGGAGAAGATCGAGACCGTGCCTCGAGGACCAGTGATTCCGTCGGTTCGCCGGCCATCCCTGGCCGGCGACCGTCAACGGACCTCTAGCTGCCGCCCATGGCGGGGTTCGGGGGGGCGCCTCCGGGGGCGAGAGACGGGCATTTCCCCCGGAGGGTGCTCCCTGTCGCCCGGAGGGGGAATGCCCGGCTATCGCCCCTACGGAGCGGCCGGGGCCCAACCGAGTGTCAGCTGCCGCCCATCTTCAGCAGCCGGCCGCTCTGCACCTGGAACACCTCGACCGTGTTCCTGCCCTTTCCTGCAACGAGTTCTCGGGCACCAGCACGCCGATGAGCTGGCCGCCGCCGGTG
>CAVXOH010000020.1:0-77864 GCA_963763295.1 uncultured Alphaproteobacteria bacterium | reverse complement strand
CGCCAATAGCAGACATTCAATGTCCGCGTGAAAAGACCTAGGTTAGGCCTCGCCGGTAGCGTAGCCTACCTACCCGAGCCTCGCAGTCGGGTGATTGCTCGTGGGATTCGAGGACAAAGAAGGAACCAGTCCTGGTAAGGATCAAATCATGCAGAAGCGGAAGCTCGGAGACGGCTTGGAAGTCTCGGCACTGGCGCTCGGCGCCATGGGCTATGGCAAATCGCGTGACATTCCCGATCGCGCAGAGATGATTGCTCTGCTCCGTGCTGCGGTCGATCGCGGTATGGACTTCTTCGACACGGCCGAAAGCTACGGTCCTTGGACCAACGAGGAGATGGTCGCCGAGGCGTTCGCCGGTATACGCGGCAAGGTCAAAATCGCGACCAAGTTCGGCTGGGACATCGACCAGAACACCGGCGAGCATCGTGGCGGCGTCAACAGCAAGCCCGCACAGGTTCGTCGTGCCGTGGAAGGCAGCCTTAAGCGGCTCCGTACCGATTATATCGACCTCTATTACCAGCATAGGGTCGATCCGGACGTCCCGATGGAGGATGTAGCCGGGGTGATAAAGAGCCTGATCGCCGAGGGTAAGGTTCTGCACTTCGGACTCTCGGAAGCCGGCGCCGGCTCGATCCGGCGCGCCCATGCCGTGCAGCCAATTGCGGCGCTGCAAAGCGAATACTCGCTCTGGACCCGCGAGCCAGAAGCAGAGATCTTGCCCGTGCTGGAAGAACTCGGCATTGGGCTGGTGCCTTTCAGCCCATTGGGTAAGGGTTTCCTGACCGGCACGGTTGACGCCACCACCCACATCGGCGATGCCGATTTCCGCAGCAAGATTCCGCGCTTTTCGCCAGAGGCGCGCGAGGCCAATAAGGTATTGGTTGATCTGGTTCGTAGGATCGGCGAAGGCCGAGGCGCAACGCCGGCGCAGGTCGCCTTGGCTTGGCTGCTGGCTCGCAAGCCATGGATCGTTCCGCTTTTTGGAACACGACGCCTCGAGCGCTTCGAGGAAAATGTCGGCGCTCTAGAAGTGAAGCTGGCTGAAAGTGATCTCGCGGAACTTGAGTCCGCAACATCATCAATGGAAATCGTTGGCGCGCGCTACCCGCAAGCCATGCTGGCGAAGTCGGGTTTGTGAATACTGCCTCCCCTCTTGGCGTACGATAGTCGGGTGGAGCTTCGCCCGATGAAGGCGGCATAGCATGCTTGCTAATCTCAAGGGCTCCGTAATTGATCCCACGAGATGTCGTCGCGGCCTCGTGCGCTTATATGTCTCCCGCGACGACAAGCCTTCGCCTCCGGAGTGACCGCGCAGGATTGCAACGTATCCTTCGCGCCGAGAGCGGTCGAGCTAGTAGGGCAGCACGGCGTCCTTCAGCATTGCGCCAGGAGCGGACCTGCACGCTTTCGGCACCTGTCCGCTACCCAGACGGAAGCTATGCTCCGGATGAGACGCTGCCAGCAAAATCGCAACTGTGCGATACCCAGAAATCATGCAAGATCGGCAAGCCGATCTTTGGTTCCACGTATGGGTTGCGAACTGCGCCAGTCGCCCTTGAGGGAGAAGTACCATGCGCATTTTGTTTACGTCCACTGCCGGTTCCGGTCACGTCAGGCCGCTTTTCAGATACGCTGAGGCCATTCGGAAACGCGGTCACGAGGTTCGCTTTGCATCAGTTGAACCTGCGCGTGCGGCGATTGAGGATGCTGGCTTTGAATTCATTCCGGTCCCCAGAGCCACGGAATCGGAACGAGAAAAAGTCCTCGCCGATCTTGATGCCGCGACGGCCGAAGAGGCTCTGATCATCGCTGCCCGCGATATGTTTGGTGGTATCTTTGCCAAAGCAGCTCTACCGGGAACCTCGGATGTCATAGGCGACTGGAGACCGGACCTACTCGTTCGCGAGGCCTCTGAATACGCCGGGCTGATCGCCGCGCAGAAATTCGACGTGAAGAGTGCGCGTGTTTCCGCAATGGCCTGCCAGTTCCACGAGCGCTATTTCGACCTTGCCCACGGCGCCAATGACCTGCTTCGCCAGATCGTGGGCCTGGAGCCCGATCGTGGTGCCGCCCTTCTCGCGGAGCCGGTGTTCTGCGCGTTTCCCCCTTCGATGGACCCCGATGAGGTTCAGGCCGACCGACCGCGGCCATTTCGTGTGGGGCAGCGCGACGGCCCAGCAGCCGCGGTATCGGACGCTCTGCCACACTGGGCGCCAAGGAACGGCGAGCCCCTGATCTATATAACCTTTGGCACCGTCTCCGGCCGGAGTGAAAGAACGCAGGCGACCTATCGCCGGGCCATCGAGGCGGTCGGCACACTGCCGGTCCGCGCCCTGCTGACGACCGGTCCGGTCATGCAGGTAAACTCCCTCGGGACTATTCCCGACAATGTTTCTGTCGAAACCTTCGTGCCACAGGATGAGGTTTTTCTGCATACTAGCGCGGTCGTCAATCATGGGGGAGCCGGGACATTCTTGGGTACACTTGCCGCAGGATTGCCGCAGGTCGTCGTTCCGATGTTCGCCGATCAGCCCCACAATGCGAGATCGCTTCAGGCTTCGGAGGCTGGCATCGCTGTCTTTGACACTGATCCGGCGAGTTTGCGGAATGCGATCGAGCAGGTCCTGATAGACAAGAATATCCGAGCCAGAGCCCGGCAGGTGGCCGCAGAGATTACGGCTATGCCAGATATTGAGGCCGCCACCGACGAACTGCTTGCATTGGCGCGCGAAGTTGCCTGACCGCGGTCGATGGCGAATGTCCGCTATGGGCCGAGGCTGTGTGGAAACCCAACTCTGGCCAACCGCTGGAGAGTTTCATTCTGATTTGGCAACTCCATAAGAAGTCCGGTGCTGCACAGACGCGTATTGTGGCGCTCACTTAGGAGAATGTTCTTGGCTCAGACCGCCGGCAGCACGTTTCCACACGCCCTGGCCGAGGCTGTGCGAAAACTCAACTCTGCCCAACCGCCGGAGAATTTCATTTTGATTTGGCGACTCCATAAGGAAGTCGGCACTGCACGGACGCGTATTGTGGCCAAGCCCGGTCATTCGGCGACCCGTGCGCGGAAGGCCCCTTTGCACCATCTGGCGCAGCGATCATACTCGTCCACTTTGCGCCGATTTCGTTGAAGAAGGCGGTGGAAGTCGTTCAGGCGAAGCGATCCTGAATAGTCGAAGGTGGCCGCACCCTTTCAGGCCGCCATCCGCATGGGAGGCGCCTTCAGCTTGGCGAGCTTCCGGAGGTTCTGGGCGGCGGCGGCGAGGTGGAACTCGTCGCGGGCGCCGCAGGGGCCGCGGAGCCGAAGCCGGTCGAGGTGCAGGATGCGCTTGAGGTGGGCGAAGAGCATCTCGACCTTTTTCCGGAGGCGCCGTGAGACGACGTACTCGTCGGTCGTGGCGATCTCGCGGGCCATGTCGCGCGCACCCTCATGGATCGAGCGCATGAGCTTTCGCTGGGGTTGGCCGGGGCAGCAGCGCGGCTTGAGCGGGCAGACATCGCAGTCCCGCTTGCTGGCACGATAGCGCATCATGCCCTCGGCATCGACGCCACTGCGCGGCGTGGCGTAGGAGCCGGCCGGCCGGTGGAACTGCCTGAGCGTCTTGCCCGCCGGACAGACGTAGGCGTCGGCGCGGCGGTCGTAGGCGAAGTCGGCGCGCTCGAGGGTCCCGTCGCTGCGGCCCGACTTGTCGAAGACGGGGATGTGCGGTTCGATCCCGCGCTCCTCGACGAGCCAGCCGAGCATTGGCGCGGAGCCGTAGGCGCTGTCGGCGATCAGCCGCTCGGGATAGAGGCCGAAGCGGTCCATCGTGCGGTCGATCATGGTGCGCGCGGCGCCGACCTCCGCCTGGCGGATGGCGCGCGTCGTCTCGACGTCGACGATGATCGCGTTGTCGGTGTCGACCAGATAGTTGGTCGCATAGGCGAAGAAGGCGTGACCCTTCTGAGCGCCGGTCCACTGCGCCGCGGGATCGGCGGGCGAGGTGAACTTCGGCTCGACCGGGCTCGCCGCGCCGAAGGCCGCGTCGTCAAGCACCGCGAGGTACTCCCGGACCGCGCGCGGCGCCGTGTCGGGATCGATCGCCGCCGGGTCCCAGTCCTCGCGGGCGGTCGAGCGCTGCTTGTTCGCGTCCGCCTCGATCAGGCTGGCGTCGACGGCAAACCGCTCGCCGCCGACGAGCCCCTCCGCGACGCATCGGCGCACCGTTGCCTCGAAGACGTGGCGGAGCAGGTCGCAGTCGCGGAACCGCCCGTGCCGGTTCTTGGAGAAGGTCGAGTGGTCCGGGACCCGATCCGCCAGGTCGAGCCGGCAGAACCACCTGTAGGCGAGGTTGAGGTGAACCTCCTCGCACAGCCGCCGCTCCGAGCGGATCCCGAAGCAGTACCCCACCAGCAGCATCCGGATCATCAGCTCCGGATCGACCGACGGCCGACCGGTCGAGCTGTAGAGAGGCGCCAGACGCGCCCGGACGTCATCAAGGTCGACGAACCCGTCGATCGACCTCAGCAGGTGATCCTCGGGAACGTGGCGTTCGAGCGAAAACTCGTAGAACAGCGCGCCCGGCGCCACCTGCCTCGGTCCCATCATCGCCTGCGCCCCCAACAGCCTCAGAGAGGATGGAATCAGCGATCAACCCCCGGAACAAGCGAGTTTTTCAACACAATCGGCCGGAAGCGGCCATACGGGCTAGGGATCAGAGCGCCGCCTCGTAGATCGCCAGCGCCGCCGCGTAGGTCATCTCGCGCGGGTTGTTGACGAGGAGCCGGGTCTGCTTCATCGCGTCCTCGGCCAGCATCGGCAGGTGGTTGTGGCTGACGCCGACCTCGGAGAGCCGGGCCGGCAGGCCGAGCCCGGGCGCGAGCGCCCGCAGCCCGGCCACCAGCCCGTCGGCGCGGGCGGCGGGCGTCCTGCCGGCGAGCTCGGGAAAGACGATCGGCGCAAGCTCGGCGTAGGCCGCCGCCGCCTCGGGCATGTTGAATGCGAGCACGTGCGGCAGGACGAGCGCGTTCGAGAGCCCGTGCGGCACGTGGAAATGGCCGCCGAGCGGGTAGGCGAGCGCGTGCACGGCGGCGACCGGCGCGTTGGCGAAGGCCATGCCGGCGAGCATCGAGCCGAGCAGCATGGCCGAGCGGGCGTCGCGGTCGCCCGGCGTCGCGCAGACGTCGCGGATGTTCGCCCCGAGCAGCGCCAGCGCCTCGCGGGCAAGACAGTCGGAGACGGGGTTCTTCCGGTGTCGCGAGGTGAAGGCCTCGATCGCGTGCACCATCGCGTCGATGCCGGTGGCGGCGGTGACGGCGGCGGGCAGGCCCACGGTCAGCTCGGCGTCGAGGATCGCCCAGTCGGGCAGCAGCTGCGCCGCGACGACGCCCTTCTTCTCGGCGGCGCCGGTGGTGACGATGGCGATCGGCGTCACCTCCGAGCCGGTGCCGGCGGTGGTCGGCGCGAGCACCAGCGGCAGCCGCCCGCCCCTGACCAGCCCGACGCCGTAGAGCTCGCCGATCGCCTGATCCGACCCGGCGAGGACGGCGATGAGCTTGGCGGTGTCGAGCGAGCTGCCGCCGCCGATCGAGACGACGCCGTCGACGCCCTCCGCGCGCGCCGTCGCGACCGCCGCGAGGGCCATCGCCTCCGGCGGGTCGGCGACGACGTCGGCGAAGGTCCACACATCGATGCCGGCTGCCGCGAGGCTCGCGAGCCCGGCGTCGGCGAGCCCGAGGCCGACGATCGTCGCATCGGTGACGAAGGCCACCTTGCGGCAGCCGCGTTCCGCCATGATCTCGCCGATCCTGGCCGTGGCGCCGGCCGCGCAGAGGACCGAGCCGGTGGTCTGGAAGGTGAAGGATCGCATGCCGGTGCCGAAGGTCAGGGGGCGTCGCAGCGCCAGTCCTCGAGCCTGGAGCCGTCGCCGCCGGTCGGCCGGGCCACGGCGGGCCAGGCGCAGGCCGGGCGCGTCCAGGCCGGCGGCTCGCTGCGGTTCAGCGTGAGCGTGTCGGGCGCCGTGCCGGTCGCGAGCCAGGTCTCGAGCGCGGTCAGCGGATCGAAGCCCGCGGAGGTGATGCCGGGCCCGGGCTGGATGCCGCAATGGTCGACGCCCGGAAGCAGGAACAGCCGGTTCGTCCCCTGCAGCTCGTCGAGGCCATGGGTGTCGGCGAGCTGCCGATAGTAGTCGACGGTCTTGCCGTGCGGGACGACGACGTCCGCGAGCCCGTGCCAGGTGATCATCTTGCCGCCGGCCGCGGCGAAGGCGCCGATATCGGGGATGTCGGAATTGTAGACCTTGCCCATGAAGGCGAGCTTCGCCGGGTCGCGCTCGAAGTCGAAGTCCGCCGGGCCGAAGCTCTCGCCCGGGTCGTCCTGGAAGGCCATGAACTGCAGGAAGCCGCGGTTGAACAGCGGCACCACCGGCGGCGCGGTATCGCTGCCGGTCAGCCAGAGCGGCCAGAATGCTTCGGATCCAGGCGGGATCGTCGCGGGGTACAGACGCTCGCCGGCGGCATCCACCGCCCCCGTCGTGTACCAGGCGTCGAGGGTCGCCACCTGCTCGGGCGAAAGGCACGCGCTGTTCTGGCCGGCCGAGCAGGTCGCCGCGGTGAAATCGGGGCGGCAGGTGTCGGGGTCGGAGACGAGCCCGTCGGCGAGGCCGTCCGCGGCATCGCACTGGGCGAGCACCGTCTCGCCGATCAGCGGCACGACCTCCGCCGTGACGATCTGGCTGCCGTCCGCGGCGGTGTTGGCCTGCACGAGCGAGGCCATGAAGGTCGCGACGAGGCCGGTGTAGTCGAGGGCCGGCGCGCCGTTCAGGATGCCGTCGAAGAGCTCGGGATCCCTGACCGCCAGCATGTTCGCCATCCGGCCGCCGGTCGAGCAGCCGGCGAAGATCGACGGGGCCGGGTCGATCCCGTAGTGGGCGGCGATCAGCGCCTGGGCCGCCTTCGCGGTCTCGCGCACGGCCCGCTCACCCCAGTCGACTTCGGCGACCCGGTTCGCGAGCGCCCAGCGCGCGTCGGTCGAGCCGGCGCCCCAGTGGCCGCCATCCATCGTCGCGGCGGCATAGCCGCGGCGCAGCCCGTGGTTCATCGCGTTGACGAAGCCGGGCGCGTCGGGGGTAAGCTGGCCGCAAAAGCCGCCGCAGCCGGCCATGTAGAAGCCGCCGTTCCAATCGGTCGGCAGCCGCAGCTCGAAGCTGGTCGCCGGGCGGATGGTGCCGCGCACGGCGCAATACTCGGGCAGGTCGCCGGCGGCCGGGACCAGGGTCGCGGCCAGCGGGTCGACATCCTTCAGGACGACGTCCTCGAGCGCGGCGCAATCGCCGGCGGCGAAGGCGGGTGTCGCCGCGGCGAGGCCGGCGAGCAGGGCGAGCGGGCGCAGCATCTGGTTCCCCCATGTGTTCGCGTCGCGCTCAGCCTGCCCGGCGACGGCTCGCCTAGCAAGTGTGTCGCGGCGCGGTTGCGAGTCGAGGCCCGGAACCCTTGCGTTGCCGGGGCGAACCCGGCAGAATACCTGTAGTTGAGTATCTGTCCCAGCGTTTATCGCTAAAGTGTTCAATCGCCCCGGCAGCGGACGGCGCCTGGCCGTGCCGCGCCGGCCATCGGGACGACCGGAACCGCGGTGAGTTCGAACGGAGCAGAGGGGCGTATCACCGACGGCACGGCGCGGGGCCGACGGCTTCCCTATGCGCTCTCCGAGGGCTACGTCCGCCCGCAGGAGCGCAGCCTCGCCGACAAGCTGACGCTCGCGGCGGCGATCGCCGGCCTCGTCCGCTTCGCGGGCGCCGCCGATGCGCGCGGCGGCACCTGGGCGAAGCTGTTCGCGCAGGAGCCGGCGGTGATGATGGCGGCGCTCCTCGCCACCCGGGCGGAGGAGCGCCGGGCGCGCTTCGCCGAGCTGATCGAGACCGACGCGCGCGGCGCGGCGGCCGAGCTCGTCCGCTTCGCGCGGCAGGTCGAGGCCTGGCTCGAGCGGGCGTCGACCGCGGGCCGCGCCGCCTTCGCGGCGCAGCTCCGCGCGATCGACAGCCGCGCCGCGGTGAGCGAACTGGTGCGGACGCTGGCGCGGGCCGGCGACGCGGACCCGGCCGCCGTCGCGGCGGCGGTGCGGCACATCGCGGGCGGCGGCGACACCGGCGACGCGATCGCGCGGGCGCGCGCGGCGCGGCAGGCGCTCGTCGATGCGCACGAGCAGCTCATCAACGTCGTCGCCGCGCTGCGGCCGGTGGTCGAGCGGCGCTTCGAGGCGCGGCTGGCCTCGGGCGAGATCGACCCGGCGCTCGGGCTGATCCTGGCCGAGCTGCAGCTCCTCGGCGACGTCGAGGCGCGGATCAACCGCTTCCCCGACCGCCACGTCGCCTGGTACTTCACCGACGTCCTCGGGCAGGCGCCGCGGCCTGCGGTCGGCGAGAGCGTGCTGCTGCGCTTCACCCCCGGACAGGCGGCGGTGCCGATCGAGGCGGGCGCCGCCCTGGTCGCCCGGCCCTCCGGATCGCCGGAGGCGCAGCACTACCGCCTGGTCGAGGGGCTGCGTGTCGCGCCGGTCCGGGTCGCCGATGCCCGTACGCTCCGCTTCCACCGCGACCCGCTGATCTCGCCGCAATCGGAGATGGGCTTCGTCAGCGGCGTCAGCCTCGCGACGCTGCGCGCCGACGGCGGCGGCGAATGGCAGCGGCTGTTCGCGCCGGCGGCGCAGACCGACGTCGCCATGGGCCTCGCCGTCTCGAGCCCGATGCTGGCGCTGGCCGAGGGCCGGCGGCGGATCGAGGTCACGCTCGGCTTCGGCCGCCGGCAGGAGGACGAGCACGCGGCCGCGCCGCCGCCCGGCGATCCCCCGGTCGCCGCCACCGAGGAAGCGGGCGGCGATGCCCTTGCCGAGGCGGTCGCGGCGGTGGTGCTCTCCGATCCGCCGATGATCGAGCCGTTCGGGCTCGGCCCGCCCGAGGCGGCGCTGCCGGTGATCGCCGGCTGGGTCGAGCGGCTGGTCGCCGAGGCCGGCATGGCGCCGGCACCCCGGCTCGTGCAGCACGCCTGCCTGCGCGCCGCGACGACGCCCGAGCAGGTGCAGACGATCTACGGCCGCATCGTCGCGGCGACGCTGATCGAGGGCCGCCCCTGGCCCGACGGCGCCTTCCGCGCCACGCTCCTCGACCGCGTGGCGGCGCAGATCGGCGGCGAGGCGGCGGCCGCGGTGGCGGCGGGCCTGATGGCGCGGCCGCGCGAGGAGGTGTTCCAGACGCTGCTGCAGGACGCCTTCGCCCTCAGCCTGAGCTCGGAGGCGGGCCCGTTCGCGATCGATGTGGTGCGGGTGGCTTCCTGTGCCGTCGAAGCCGGGCCGGGGATCGTCTTCGCCCTCAGCCTCGACGAGGCGGCGCCGGCGATCGTCGCCCCGCCCGGGGCGGCGTCGCCGGAGCTCGCGATCCGCATGGCGAGCCACGCGCGGTTCTGCCCGCTGTCGCTGTTCGAGCCCTTCGCGCTCGAGACGATCGACATCGCGGTCAGGGTCGAGGGTCTGACCCGGCTCGCGGCTTTCTCCGACGACGGGCCGCTCAACACCGCGCAGCCGTTCATGCCGTTCGGGGCGCGGCCGAAGGACGGCGCGACCTTCCTCATCGGGGCGCCGGAGCTGGCGGCGAAGCCGGTCACCCGGGTCGGGGTGACGCTGAGCTGGGCCGACCTGCCGCGCAGCGCCGCCGGCTTCGAGGAGCACTACCGCGCCTACGGCGACGGCTTCCGCGTTCCCGAGCCCCGGCTCGCCCCGGCCTACCTGACGGGCGAGGGCTGGAAGGCGCTCAGCGACGATCCGGTCGCTATGGTGCGCCGCGCCGCGCCGGGCGGCCCCTTGCTGCCGCACTGGCGCTTCGAGGCGGCGGTGCCCGGTCGGCCGGTGCCGCCCGGCGCCGCGGCGGCGCAGGCCGACTTCCGCGAGCGCAACGCGATCCGCGCCGGCCTCGTCAGCCTCGCGCTCGACTGCCCGGGCGAGGCCTTCGGTCACGCCGCCTATCCGGGCGCGCTCGCGCACGCGATGCGCCCGTCCTACCTGCCGACGCAGCGGCCGCGGCCGATCCCGCCCGCCCCCTGGACGCCGCAGGTCGCGGCCGTCGCGCTCGATTACGCCGCCCGCGCGACGATCACCCTCGACGCGCCGCAGGCGGCGCGGCCGGGCGAGCGCGTCACCCAGATCGGGCCGTTCGGCTGCCAGGAGATCTTCCCCGCCCGCACCCGGCCGGGCGCCGGCCTGTTTCCGGCCCGGCTCGCGGACGGCACGCTGTTCCTGCGCATCGAGGGGCCGGGCGCGACCGGGCCGGTCTCGCTCCTCTTCGAGATGGAGGCCGGCAGCCACCAGCGCACCGCCTTCCAGCCCGAGGGCGTTGCCTGGCACTACCTGACCGCGACCGGCTGGCAGCCGTTGCCGAGCTGGAGCCTCGCCTCCGACTCGACCGACGGGCTGATGCGCTCGGGCGCGGTGGCGATCGACGTGCCGGACGAGGACGTGGCGCTGGCGGCGTCGGAGATGCCGGGCGAGGGGGTCTGGCTGGCGGCGACCGCCAACCGGCACCTGAACGCCTTTCCCCGCCTCGCCTCGCTCTCGACCAACGGCGGGCGTGCCGAGCGGATCGATCCGGCCGGCGAGGCCGCCGCCGGCCCGCGCAGCTGGTCGCTCGATCCGCCGCGCCCGGGCCTCGGCCCGATCGCGCAGGTGGGGCCGGCGCTCGGCGGCGCCCCGGCGGAGACCGAGCCGGCGTTCCGGGCGCGGGTCGCCGAGCGGCTCCGCCACCGCCAGCGGGTGGTGACGGCTTGGGATGTCGAGCGCCTGGTGCTCGGCGCCTTCCCGCAGGTCTGGAAGGCCAAGTGCTTCCCGGCGCTCGACCTCGACGGCCGTCCGGCGCCGGGCGTGATGACGGTCGCCGTCGTGCCAGCCGCGCCCGACGACGCGGCGGCGCATCCCGGGCAGGCGGCAATGTTCGACGTCCTGACCCTGCGGCGGATCGAGGCGTTCCTCGACGAGCGCAGCAGCGCCTTCGCCCGGGTCCGCGTGCGCAACCCGAGCTACGAGCGGCTGCAGCTGCGCGCCAAGGTTGGCTTCGCCACCCTCGGCGACGACGGCACGCTGCTGCGCCGGCTGAAGCTCGACGCGTCGCGTTTCCTCGGGGTCTGGACGGCGACGGCGCCGATGAACGGCTTCGGCTGGTCGCTGAACCTGAACGACGTGGCCGCCTATCTGTCGGGGCTCGACTACGTCCGCTTCATGACCGACCTCTCGATCCTGCACCTCGTGTCCGACGACGGCGGCGCCTTCCGGCTCTACGACACGGCGCGGGCGGGCGACGAGGGCCTGTCCTGGCGCGAGCGCTGGAGCCTCGCGCTGCCGATGTCGGACCACTGGATCACCGCGGTCGCCGAGCCCTCGGCCGAGGCGCCGCGCGCGGCCGGCATCGGCGGGCTCGGCATCGGCGAAACCCTGGTCGTCGACGGGATGGAGCGAGCATGAGCAAGCGGGACCGGCCCACGCTGAAGAAGTTCTTCCGCAACGGAGCGCTGCCGACCTCGGAGCACTACGCCGACCTGATCGACTCGGTCGTGAACCGGATCGACGACGGTTTCGACAAGACCGAGCGCGACGGCCTCCGGATCGCCTCGCTCGGGGCCTCGCCGACGCTCGTCAGCCTCTACAACGGCGCCGGCGCGGCCGAGGCCGCCTGGGCGATCCGCCACGGCCGCACGCCCGGCACGCTGCACTTCCTGCGCGGCGCCGAGGGCCCGGACGCGGCGGCGGACGCGGCGGCCTGCCCGCCCGGCCTCGCGCTGTCGCGGGCGGGCCAGCTCGGCATCAGCGTCGCCGATCCCGACTGGCGGCTCGACGTCGACGGGGTGGCGCGCATGCGTGGCCGGATCGGCTTTCCCGGGCCCGAGGCCGTGGTGCCGGCCGATGGCCGCTGGCACGACATCACCGGCTCGCTGACCGGCTGCCAGGCCCTCGAGGTCGTGGCGGGCGCCGGCGGCGCGCCCGGTCGCGGCCGCTACGCGCTGACCCACGCGATCGCGCTCAACGCCTACAATCCGCGCAATCCGGTGCTCAACTGGCTGTTCGGCCGCCGCAGCATCCGCCGGACCGGCGCCGTCTTCGGCAGCTACGCCGACCGGCTCCGGCTGCGCTGGCGCGGGACCTCCCGCGACTACCACCTGCAGATCCGCAGCGGCTCCAACTTCGGCGCCGGCATCGGCATCCGCTACTATGTCACCCGGCTCTGGTTCGACACCGCGATGCAGGGGTCGCGCTCCGACGTGCTGCGCGACGAGGACGTGACGTGACGGAGCGGCCGGGTGAATCGACCCCGAACCGGCGAAAGCGAGGCACTGCCTCGCGCCGGTTCGTCGGCCGGAGCGCGCGAGCGCGGAGGCCGAGGTGGGTTCCGCGAAACCGTCCGTTGGTAATCCGCGCGCGCCTGCCTGGGCGGGCGCGGAATCGCGCCTGCCAAGGGGCAGGCAGGCGCGCGCGGATTTGTCACTCGCCAAATCCGCGAAGTGAATGCGGCAGCGTTGCGCTCCGCGCCGGAGCCGAAGGAACCAGCCGAGCCAATCGACCGGAGAGAGTAAGGGAGCGGCCGGACGGTGGATGACGCGCTCGACTTCGCGAGCCTGCGCCGCCGCGCCGTCGCGCGCGCGCAAGGGCTCTCCGGTGCCGCCTGGACCGACTACAACGTCCACGACCCGGGCGTCACCCTGCTCGAGGCGGTCGCCTACGCGCTGAGCGAACTCGCCTACCGCGCCGACTTCCCGACGGCCGACCTCCTCACCGGCCCGGACGGGCTCGACCATGCCCGCCTCGCCCTGGCCCGGCCGCTCGAGGTGCTGCCGTCGCGGCCTGTCACCGCCCGCGACCTCGCGCTCGCGCTCTCCGGAGCCGATTCCTCGGTCGAGCGGGTGCTGGTGCGCCCGTGCCATGGCCCCGAGGCAGGGCTTTACGACCTGCACGTCGTGCCGAAGGCCGATGCCGACCCGCAGGCGGCGCTCGCCGCCGTGCGCCGCGCCTTCCACGCCGGCCGCAACCTCGGCGAGGACCTGCGCAGCCTGGCGCTGGCGGTGCCGGTCCCCTGCCGGCTCGAGGCCCGCGTCGAGGTGCGCCGGCGCCACCCGCCCGAGCGCCTCGCCGCGCTGATCTACGATCGCTGCCGGCGGCTGATGCGCGACCGCGGCGCCGCCCGCCCGCACCGGCCCGCGACCCGGCGCGACGTCTTCGACGATCCTGCCCGGCTGCACGGCCACCTGGCCGATCCCGACGGCGGCGCCCCGGCGCTCGACCTCTTCTTCGCCGCCCTGACCGCGCTCGAGGAGGTCGAGGACGTGGTGTCGCTCGGCTTCCGCCGGCTCGACGCGCCGGAGCGCGACGCCTTCGCGCCGCTGGCGCCCGGCCAGTACCGCGAGCTGGTGCTGCCGGCGCGTCCCGAGGAGGTCGCGCTCGCCCTCGTCAGCCGCGACCTCGACCTGCCCTTCGACCTCGAGGGCGTGCGCGTCGAGCTCGGCCGGCTGCGCGCCGACCATGTCGCGGCGTTGAGCGAGGCGCTCGACCGCGACGACTGGGCGCCGGTCCGCCCGGGCCGGCGCCGGCGCTTCGATCACCTGCCGCTCGGCCACGGCCTGCCGGCGGCCTACGGCGTCGGCCCGGAGGGGCCGCTCGCCGCCCTGCCGGCGCGGGCGAAGGCCGAGGTGGGGCAGCTGCGCGGCTACCTCGCGATCGCCGACGCGCTCATCGCGAACGCGAGCGCCGATCTCGCGGCGCTCCCCGACCTCTTCTCCGGCGACCTAGCAGGGCAGCGCAGCTACGCGGCCCGGCCGCTCGATCTCGGGCCGATGCCGGAGCTGGCGGCCGGCGACCCGGGCGGCGTCGACGCGGTGGTCGCGGGGCTCGATCCCTGGCACGACCGCAAGGGCCGCGTGCTCGAGCACCTGCTCGGCCTCCATGGCGAGGAGTTCTCGCAGAACTCGCTCCGGCTGCACGACCTCTACCGCGATCCGGCCGGCCGGCGCGACGCCGTGCTGGCGAACCGGGTCCGGCTGCTCGCCGAGGCGGCGGCGCTGGCGCGCGACCGTGGCGGCGGCCCCGACATCACCGCCGGCGAGCGCTGCCACGCCGTCGGGCTCGGCCGCAAGCTCGCGCTCCTTCTCGACTTCCCCGACCGCGGCACCGCCCCCCTCGCCGCGGCGATCCCGCGCGCCGGCCTGTCGCTCGTCGACGGCCTCGGTCCGGCGGGCGACTGGACCCTGCGCCGCGACGGCCTCGCCGCGGCCGACGACGCCTTCGCCATGCTGGTGCCGCGTCGCGAGGTCGCCGCCCCGGCCGACGCCGCGGCGCTCGTCGCAGGGACCGCCTTCCTGCGCGGCCGGGCGCTCGGCGCCGAGGTGCTGCGCCGGGGCGTGAACCCCGACGCCTACCTGCTCGTTCCCGCGGCGCGGGGCGGCTGGCAGTTGGTGCTCGATCCGGGCGTGGGCGAGGACGTGCTCGCCGTCGCCAGCTTCGCCGACCGCGCCGCCGCGATCGAGCACGCGAACCGGCTGCGCGCCTTCCTCGTCGAGCTCAACCGCCGCTCCGAGGGCGCCCATGTCGTCGAGGACGTGCTGCTGCGCGGCGACGACGGCGGCTACGCGCCGATGGCGCTGACCGTGGTGCTGGCCGGCTGGAGCGCCCGCACCCGTTCGGCCGGCTTCCGGCACCTGGCGGAGGAGACGATCGCGCTTCTCTGCCCCGCGCATCTCACCCACGCGGTGCTCTGGCTCGACCACGCCGCGATGGCGCGCCTCGAGGCGCTGCTGCTTGACTGGCGCGTCGCCTTCCGCGACGCCCGCGACGGCCGGGACGGGCCGCGCGGCGGCGACCTCGGCCGGGCCGGCGCCGCGCTCCGCGCCTTCCTCTCCGCCGCGCCATGACCGGCCCCGCCGGGGCCGGCCGCGGCCATCACTTCGGCGAGGTCGTCTTCGACATCGGGATCGCCGATCTGCACGGTCCCCTCGCCGATCCGGGGACGCTGGCCGGCCTCCTCGCCCGCGAGCTCCTTCCCGCGATCGAGGCCGCCTGCGCCGCCCTCGACACCGCCGATGCGGTCGCCGCCGCCGAGATCGTCATCGATCTCGGCCACCTGCCCGCCGACCCGGACTGGGCCCCGGTCCGGGCCGAGCTGTCCTCCCGCCTGCACGCGGCGCTCGTCGCGCACCCCCGCCCCGAGGCCGCGCGTCCGGGTGGCGGCCCGGCGGTCGCCGCGGCATCCGCGGCGCCATCGCAGCGTGGGGGAAACGCCAGGCCCCGCGCGGCGGGCGAGGCCGTCGCGCGGGGCGGCCGAGACGCCACCGAAGCGCACGAGCCCGCGCTGCCGGACGCCGCGGAGCGTACGCCGGCGGCGGCGGGCCGCGCCGCCGGGTCGGCGGCCCACGGATTTGCTTCGGCGGCCGATTGGCCCAGCGGCCCGGAGTCCGGCGCGGCCGACGCCGACCGATCCACAAATGCCACCGTGCCGCCGCCCGTCCTGCCGGAGTCCGGCCCGGTGCCGCGCGCCTACGCCGGCGGCGCCGCGCAGTCCCCTGCCGGCCCCGCCGCGCTTCAGGAGACGGCCGCGCCCGGCGCCCTCGGCAGCGAAGCGGCCGCGCCGGTGCCCGGTGCCGCCCGAGCGGGACCGGTCGCGGCCGGCGGCCCCGCTCAGCGTGCCGGCAGGTCGCGGCCGTTCCCGGCCGGCCCGCCGCCCAGCCCGCACGCGGCGCTGCTCCGGCAATTGTCGGTCACCGACGAAGCCGCGTGGGCTGCCGTCCTGGCCCGGTCGCAGCGCTCCGACATTGCGGGACTCCTCGCCGACCTGCTAGGATCCGCCCGTGCCCCCCGGCTTGCCGCCGCCCTCGCCGCCGCCCTGCGAGCGAGCGGCCGCCGCGATCGCCACGAGCCCGAGGCACGCAGCGACGCCCGCCCGGATGCCGGGCCGCGCGGCGCCGCCGTCGCCCCGGTCGGGTCCGAAGCGGCCCCACGGACAACCGCGCCGGAGCCCGCCACCCCGCCCAATGGCTCCACCGGCCGGATCGCGTCCGACGTCGATCCAGGGGCCCGCGGCCGCCAGCATCCGCGACGCCCCGCCGACGGCGCGCCGGCTGCGACCGCGGCGCCAGCCGGCGCGCCCGGGGTCGCCGGTTTCGCCGGCCCCCGCCCAGGGGAGTCGCGACCGACCGGCGCGCCCGGCGCCCCCGCGCCTCCCCAGACGGTCGCAAAGCGGGCGGGTCCGGAGGCGCGGAGCCCCGCCGCCGCGATCACCGGCGCCGGCGAGGGCGGGACAGGCGAGCCGCGCCCGACGGCCCGGCTCGGCATCGCCGCGTCGGCGAGCGCCGCCGCCCTGCCCTCGCGGGACCCGCGGGCCGGCGGCCCGACCGCCCCGACCTCGCGCGACCCAGGCACGGACGCCCCCCCTCCCCCGGAGCCGTGGGACCCGGCAAGCAACACCACCACCGCGCCTGTCGCGCCGGCCCCCGCCACGCGGACCGACGACCCGGCCGCCCGGCCAACGCACGGCACCGACGCCCCCCGCCCACTGGAGCCACGGAACCCGGCAAACAGCGCCACCACTGCGCCTGCCGCGCCGGCCTCCGCCGCGCGGACCGACGATCCGACCGCCCGGCTAACGCACGACGCCGGCACCGACACCCTCCGTACACGTGAGCCGTGGAGCCCGGCAAACAGCGCCACTGCTGCACCTGCCACGCCGGCCTCCGCCACGCGGGCCGACGATCCGACCGCCCGGCCAACGCACGACGCCGGCAGCGACACCCTCCGTACACGTGAGCCGCGGAACCCGGCAAACCGCGCCACCGCTGCGCCTGCCGCACCGACCTCCGCCGCGCGGACTGACAACCCGACCGCCCGCCCCCCGCGCGACGCCCACCCGCTGGAGCCGCGGAACCCGGCAAACAGCGCCACCGCTGCGCCTGCCGCGCCGGCCTCCGCCACGCGGACCGACGACCCGACCGCCCGGATCCCGCACGACGCCGGCAGCGACGACCCCCACCCACTGGAGCCGTGGCACCCGGCAAACAGCGCCACCGCTGCGCCTGCCACGCCGGCCTCCGCCACACGGACGGACCCGACCGCCCCCCTCCCGCACGACGCCGGCAGCGACGACCCCCACCCACCGGAGCCGTGGCACCCGGCGAGCTCCGCCACTGCGCCTGCCGCGCCGGCCTCCGCCACACGGACGGACCGGACCGCGCGGAGCCTGGGCGGCACCGAGGCGATCGCCGCCGCCCATTCCGGCCGCGCGCTGGAGCCGGCGAGCATGACCGTTGCGCCTGTGGCAGCCACGGCCACAGGGCTGCCGGCCCAGCCGACCGCGCGGAGTCCGCACGGCATCGACGCGATCGCGGGGGCCCCGAATCCTCGCGACAGCCGCGACCCGACGCGCGGCGCGCCCGCCGCGGCCGCGGCGCCGGCCCCGCCGACAACACGGACCGACTCGGCCGGCCGGGACCTCGGCGCGACCGGGGACGCCGGGGCTGGGACCCACACTCCAGGGCCGGGAGGACCGGCGAGCGGCGCGGCCGCCGCGCCGCCGGCGCGGGAAGCCGCGCCGGACCCGCAGGCGCCGGAGCCGGACCCGGCAGGCGGCCACCCTTTCGGTCCGGGGCCGGCCGCCGAGCCCGCTCGGCCGTCGCCGCCGCCGGACGTCGCTCCGGGCTCCTTGCCTCCCGGCCGGATCGAGCGGCGCGAGGCCGGGCCGCGGGACGAACCTCGCGACCTCGAGCCCGGCGCCGCGCTGCTGGCGGCGTGGCGGGCGGATCGCAGCCTCTTCGCCCGGGCGGTCGAGGGCCGGGGGCCGGCGGAACTCGACGCGCTTCTCGGCGCGGTGCTGGGCCGGCCGGACGGCGAGGCCCCGCCGCTGCTCGACGCCGTCCGCAAGACCGCGGCGACGGCGGCGTCGCCGGCCGCGTTGCTGCGTGCCGTGCTCGCGCGCGTGGTCGACGGCCTGCCGATCGACCTCGCCGACCTTTCCCTCACGACGGCCGTCGCGCGTCCGGGCGCCGCCGGACGCCCCGACGGCACGCCTCCGGTGCGGCACGAGGCCGACCGACCCGGCGACCCGGCGCGGCGCACGGAAGCGGCCGGTCGCGCGGAGGCTCGTAACGCCGGGCGAGAAGCGGCCGAGCCTGCCGAACCGCCGGGTCGGCCGGAGCACGCCGACCCGCCTGCCGCGGCGCCGACGCCGGCATCGCCCGCGCCCTCCGCGCGCACGGCGGACATCCCCGGCCCCGGACCGCGGGCCGGAATCGCCGCTCCCGCGGAAGCCGACGCCCGCTGGCATATCGTGGCGGCCGTCTTGGAAGGCGCCGCCCCGCCGGAGCTCGCCGCGATGGCGGCGGCGGTCGCCGAGGACGCGGGCCGCGTCGCGGCGCTGCTCGGGTCGCGCGCCGACCCGGCGCGCATCGGCCGGCTCGTCGCCTCGAGCGACCCGCCGAGCCTGCAACGGCTCCTCGGGCACCTGCGGCCGGGCTTCGCCGCGCGCGAGCTGGTCGCGCTCGACGTCCTCTGGTCGGCGCTTCCCGAAGCGATGGTCGGGGCCGACCCGGACCGGACCGCCCTGTGGCGCTTCGCGCTCCGCGCCGCCCTCGGGCAGCTGCCGCCTTCGGGCGGGATCGCCGGCCTGACCGGCCAGGCGGTCGCCGCGCTCGCCGGCACGCCCGGCGCGCCGCCGGATCTCGCGCGGCGGCTGCTCGACCGGCTGGAGACCTCGCGCCCGGCGACGTCGCCGGCGGCGGCCATCCAGGTCGCGACCGGGCTGTCGCGCCTCCTCGCGGCGCCGGCCGACCCGGAGGCCATCACCGAGGACCTGCGCGCCACCCGCACCGCCGGCCTGGTGCTGGTCGCCCCCTACCTGCCGATGCTGTTCGAGCGGCTCGAGCTCACCGGCCGCGCCGGCTTCCTCGGGCCGGAGGCGACCGTGCGCGGCCTCGATGCGCTGCACGCCGTGGCCTACGGCGGCGCCAAGACGCGGCTGGACGACCGGCCCCTCGAGCGGCTTCTCTGCGGCGTGCCCGAAGGCGAGCCGCTGCGCCCGCCGCTGCCCCTCACGCCCCCTGAGGCCGCGATCGTCGCCGACCTTCTCGCCGCCGTCGTCGCGCGCTGGAGGGCGCTCGGCGCCACCAGCGTCGACGGGCTGCGCCAGGCCTTCCTCCTCCGCGACGGGCTCCTGCGCCGCACCGACGCCGGCCACGCGCTGCAGGTCGCGCCCAAGGCCTACGACATGCTGCTCGACCGGCTGCCCTGGAGCATCGCCCTCGTCAAGCTCGCCTGGATGCCGGCGCCGATCCACGTGACTTGGCGAAAATGATGTGACCTTGTCGCGCTATGGTTGTATAACCTCGCCATGCACGCGCTTGAAGCGATCACCGGCGGCCCGCCCGAGCCCATCCCCGTGGCCGGCCCGCATGTCGCCGCGCTGTCGGCCGAGCTCGACTGGCTGGCGACGGCGATCGAGGCGCGGATCACCACCTTCCTCGCCGGCGGCAGCGGCGGCGACGTCCTGCCCGCGCCCCCGTCGCTCGACCCCGCCTCGGCGCTCGGGGCGCTGGTCGCCGCCGCGGGCCTCGATCGCGAGGCGCGCCTGGTGCTGGCGCTCGTCGTCGCCGCGCACCTGCAGCCGGCGATCCTCGACCCGTTCCTCGTGCGCAACAGCACGCTCGAGCGGCCGTTCACCGAGTTCGGCGGCCGGGCGGCGGCGCAGGGCGGCGCCTTCCAGCCCACCGGCGACACCGCGCTGTTCCTGCTCGCCGGCACCGACCTCGCGGCGCGGGCGGCGGCGATGGCGACGCTCGCGCCCGAGCACCCGCTGCGCGCCCGCGGTCTCCTCGTCCTCGACAGCCTCGGCGCCGGCGCGGCGGTGACGGCCGGCGCGCTGTCGCTGGCGCGCGACCAGGCGGCGCTGCTCGCGACCGGCCGCGCCGGCCGGCCCGACCACGCGCCCGACTTCCCGGCCCGCCGGCTCACCACCCGGCTCGGCTGGGACGACCTCGTGCTCGGCCCGGAGGTGCTCGACCAAATCCAGCACATCACCGCCTGGCTCGCGCACGAGGCGCGGATCCTCGACGGCTGGGGCCTGCGGCGCACCCTCGCCCCCGGCTACCGCGCGCTGTTCTACGGTCCGCCCGGCACCGGCAAGACCCTCACCGCGGCGCTGATCGGCGGCCAGGCGGGGCTCGACGTCTACCGGATCGACCTGTCGATGGTGGTCTCGAAATACATCGGCGAGACCGAGAAGAACCTCGCCGGCGTCTTCGACCAGGCCGCGCACCGCAACTGGATCCTGTTCTTCGACGAGGCCGACGCGCTCTTCGGCGCCCGCACCGCCACCGCCTCGTCGAACGACCGCTACGCCAACCAGGAAGTCGCCTACCTGCTGCAGCGGATCGAGGACTGCCCCTGCCTCGTCATCCTCGCCACCAACCTGCGCGGCAACATCGACGACGCCTTCTCGCGGCGCTTCCAGTCGCTGGTCGGCTTCACCCGCCCCGACGCCGCCCAGCGCGAGCGGCTGTGGCAGGGCGCGCTCGCCGGCGTGCCGCTCGGCCCCGACGTGCGGCTGCCCGAGCTCGCCCGCGACCACGAGCTCGTCGGCGGCGCGATCATCAACGTCGTCCGCCACGCCGCGGTCACCGCGCTCCGCCGCGGGCGTGACCAGATCGGCCAGGCCGACCTGCTCGGCGGGATCGCCAGCGAGGCACGCAAGGAGGGCCGCACCCCATGATCCGATGGCTTGCCACCCTGGCGCTCGTCGGGCTCGCCGGCGCGGCCGCCGCGCAGGAGGGCTGCGACGCACTCAGCGACCCCCGTGCCGTCGCCGCGGCCGCCGGGGGCCCGGAGGCGCGGGCGGCGGTCCAGGCGGGGCTGCGCGTCGCGTTCGGCGAGGACGCCCGCGACCTCAGCGACGGGGTGATCGGGCCGGTGACGCTCTCCTTCCTCGGCCAGCTCTGCGCCCAGGTTCCGCTCGCGGCCGGCACCGACCCGGTCGCCGGCACGCTCGACCTCGCCCGCGAATACGCGGCCCTCTCGCGCGAGGCCGACGACTGGACCGCGCGCATCGCCGACCCCGCGCTGCTCGCGGCGGCGACCGCCACGTTCAACCGCGACGTCCTCCGCCTCGCCGGCCCGCCGCAGACTTCCGCGCAGGCGCTGGCCGGAACCAGCGATCCCGCCGACTGTGCCGCGCTCGCGACGGCGGAGCTCCCGGCCGACCCAGCGGGTCTCGTGCGGCTGCAAGCAGGCCTCGCGGCGCTGCTCGACGCCGATCCGAATCTGACGCCGCTCGGCGACGCGCCGGAGACGCGGGCCGCGCTCGCCCAGGCCTGCGCCGCCTATCCGGCCGGCGGGACGGCGGCGCTGGTGGCGGAGGTGCAGCGGCTCGGCGACATCGCCGCGGCGGTGCCGGACGCCCTGCCGACCCTCGCCTCGGCGCAGTTCGCGCGCTGGCTCGAGGCGAGCCAGGCGGTGCGGCTCGGGCGGCTGCTCGGCACCGTGCCGGCGGTAGTGCGGCTGCTCCAGGACTATCTCGCCGAGGCCGGCCCGGTGACGATCGCCGAAGTGCCCGGCTGCGAGCCCCCCGATGCGGCGGCGATACCGACCTGGTTCGCGCTCGACCCCGCCGACCTCGAGAAGCTCGCGGCGCGCGCCACCCTCAACGCCGCGCTCGCGCCGATCGCCGCCGAGCGCTTCGCCGACCGCGACGCGCTGGTCGCGGCGGTGAACGGCGTGCTCGGGCTCAGCCTGCCCGACTGCGGCGCGCGCAGGGTCCAGGCGACGGTCGCCCGCCACGAGGAAGAGGCCACCGTCTACGCCCTCGATGCCGAGGCGCTGCAGCACCTGGCACTGGTCCCCGATCTCGCCGACGTCCTGCCGGCGCTCCAGCCGCTGGCGGCGATCGAGAGCGACAGCCGCGAGGCGCTCGAGGCCGGCGTCGAGGCGGCGGTCCGCGCGTCGGTCCGCGAGACCGCCGCGGCCGCCGCCACCCGGGCGGCCGACGCGGCGGCCGCCGCCGCCGAGAACGTCAGCCCCTCGCCGGACACGCCCGCCCCGGGCATCCCCGCCGCAGCCCCCGCCGCCCCGAGCGAGGAATTCGCCATCACCGAAAGCTCGCTCCTGATGCTGCAGGCCGCCGTCCCCGACGAGTCGATGCTCGAGGCGATCAGCTCGACCCCCTACCGGCCGCTCGAGAGCCGCGACCTCGTCCGCTCGGACATGCTGAACGCGCTGCAGCCGGTCGTCGCCGGCATCGCCGATGACCGGACCCGCGAACGGATGGAGGCGGTGCTGCCGACGGTCCGCATGCGCTGGCGCCTCGGCGACGCCGCGATCGCCGACCTCGCCGCGGACCCCGCCTTCGCCGCGATCCCGCCCGAGGCGCTGACGGCGCTCGCCGGCCTCTCCGGCATCGCCTACCCCGACGAGCGACTCTTCGACGGCGCGCTCGCCAGCCTGCCGGTGCCGCTCGACCCGGCCACGAACGCCGCGATCCTCGACGTCGCCCGCAAGCGCGTCGCCGAGCCCTACGCCCGCCGCCAGGTCGCGCCGATCGCCGCCGACTGCGGCTGCAACGTCGGGCGCCGGCCGAACTCGCTCGTCTACGCCTTCTACCCGTTCTGGAGCTTCGCCGGCGCCGAGGACGCCGCGCCGCCGCCGGTCGACTTCGACCTCGTCGGCCGCATCGCCTTCGACGGGCTGCTCCTCGACGCCCACGGCCAGCTCAACTACGCGGCGCACTGGAAGGACGCGGCCGCGACCTTCACCGCCTCCGCGCACCGGCACCAGGCGAAGGTCGACCTCGCGATCCGCCTGCGCGGCTGGCGCGACTGGACCGACGAGGCGGCGCGACTGGCCGCGAGCAGCGTCGTCGAGGAGATGACGCGCCCCCACGCCGAGGCGAACCTCGTCCGCACCCCCGGCATGCTCGGCCGCCTCGACCGCTACCTGAGCCGCGACCCCGACGGCGTGACGCTGATCGTCGAGGGCTACACCGGCGCCGCCCGGAGCGCCCCGGGCATCGACCGCCTCGTCACCTTCGTCCGCACCGTCGCCGAGGAGCTCGACGACAGCGGCCGCACCGTCAACCTCGCCTTCGACATCCCGCTGCTCGACCCGGCCACCGCGGCGGCGCCGTTGTTTCAGGACCTGCGCGGCCTCCTCGTCGACGTCGCCGATCCGGAGCGGCGGGTCGTGGAGCACGTCCTCGTCTTCCTCGAGCGCCCGACGAGCCGCGCGAAGAAGGTGCTGCGCGCCCGGGTCGAGAGCAGCTTCAAGGGCGAGGAGCGCATCCAGGTGCTGCGCGCGCTGATCCCGGTGGTCCCGCCGGGGGCGAACGCGCCGCTCGAGCCGCATCAGTCGGATGGCCTGGTGGAGCTCGCCACCAGCGCGACGAACTCCTACGGCCAGTTCCGCGACGACATCGTCTACTTCCAGGACAACTTCGACGGCATCGGCTTCTGGCCGGCGCCGGTGGCCGGCGCGACCCTGCCCGACGGCTCCCCCGACCTCGCCGCCGACCTCGTGGCCGCCCGCTACTACGCCTGGGTGCCGCCGCTGGTGCCCCGCGCCTACGAGGCGCTGGTCCGCGACGGCGTCGACGGCGCCTGCGCGCTCATCTGTCCGAACCGCGTGCTCTTCTACCTGGCCGGCGCCGCGACGGGCGGCCTCGCCGCGGCCGTCGCGGTCCTGTCGCTCTACAGCGGCCGCAGCCGCACGGTCGCGCACCGGCTCTTCCTCGTCCCCGCGCTCCTGATGCTGCTCCTCGCCATCCTCGTCGCCACCGCCGCCTGCGACACCGACAGCCGCTCCTGGTCGGTGCTGGCGCTGCTCGGGCTGATGATGCTCACCTCCGGCAGCGTCGCCTTCCACTGGTACGAGCGCCGCGTCGACGGCCCGATGCCCTGAGCGCCGGCGTCATGCGGGATCCGGTTGATCGCTTCGCCTCCGAGCGCAGCGCCCGACCGCCCCCATCCCCGGCCGTGCGCCAGCACGGCCTGCGCCTGCCTGCCCCCCGGCAGGCGCACCCGACCGTCGCGCAGGACGCACCGTCGGTCGCTTGCCGAGCGCCCGCGCGCGGGGCGGCGTACGGCAGGGTGCGCCAGCCCAGGCAGGCGCAGGCCGTGCCTCGGCAATCGTCGCCGAGGCCAACGCTCGCATCCGGCGTAGCGATCAGCCGGAGTTCGTAATCAGCCGCCGCAGGCCGCCGCCCGCGCGAGCAGGAATCCCCGCTCGCGGGCATTGCGGCTGAGCGCCGCCGCCCGCTCGAACTCCGCCCTCGCCTCGGCCGCCCGGCCGGCCCGAAGCAGGAGATCCCCGCGCGCCGCCGGCAGCGGCGCATAGTCGCGCAGCACCCGGCTCGCCTCGACCGGAGCAAGCAGCGCGAGGCCCGCCTCGGGGCCGAACGCCATGCTGTGCGCGACCGCCCGGTTCAGCTCGACCACCGGCGACGGCGCCACCTCGGCAAGCGTGTCGTAGAGCGCTGCGATCCGCGCCCAGTCGGTGTCCTCGGCACGTCGCGCCCGCGCATGACACGCCGCCAGCGCCGCCTGCAGCGCATACGGCCCGCGCGCCCCGCCCAGCCGTTCCGCCCGCTCGAGCGCGGCGAAGCCGCGCCGGATCAGCAGCTGGTCCCAGCGGCCGCGGTTCTGCGCGGTCAGCGAGACCGCGGCGCCGTCCTGCGCCATGCGCGCGCCGAGACGCGAGGCCTGAAGCTCCATCAGTGCGAGCAGGCCCCAGACCTCGGGCTCGTCCGGCATCAGGCCGGCGAGGATCCGGCCGAGCCGCTGCGCCTCGGCGCAGAGCGCGGGGCGGATCGAGATCCTCGCCCGCCGTCGCCGCGTAGCCCTCGTTGAAGATCAGGTAGATGACCTCGAGCACCGACCCGAGCCGCGCCGCCCGCTCCGCGCCGCGCGGCACCTCGAAGGTGTGCCCGGCCTCGCGCAGCGTCTTCTTGGCCCTGACGATGCGCTGCGCGATCGTCGCCTCGCCGACAAGGAAGGCGCGGGCGATCTCGTCCGTCGTCAGCCCGCCGATCAGCCGCAGCGTCAGCGCCGCGCGCGCCTCGCGCGACAGCGCCGGGTGGCAGGCGACGAAGATCAGGCTCAGGAGCTCGTCGCCGACGTCGTCGTCGATCGCCGCCTCGATGTCGTCCGTCCCGGCGTCGCCCTCCTCGAGCCCGCGTCCGATCTCGGCGTGCTTGAGCGCGCGCATCCGGTCGCGCCGGAACCCGTCGATCGCCCGCCGCTTCGCCGCCGCCATCAGCCAGGCGCCCGGATTGCGCGGCACCCCGCTGCGCGGCCACTCGGCGAGCGCGGAGGCGAGCGCATCCTGTGCCAGGTCCTCGGCCGTGCCGACGTCACGCACGATGCGGGCGAGGCCGCCGATCAGCCTCGCCCGCTCGATGCGGAACACCGCCTCGATCGCCTGATGGGTGTCCGACGTCGCCATGCCGGTGGATCGTAGATCAATCGCCGGCGGCGTCCAAGGCCGCGTCGCCCGTCCTCGACGGGCGCGCGGTCACTTGCCGGTCGGTCCGCTCCTTCAGCGGTTCCCGGTCTTCTCGCGGACCCGCTCGTGGATCGCCTCGGCCTCCGGGGTCATCGCCTCAGCGAAGTCGCTCAGCTCGTAGAACGGGCGGATTTCGATCTCGCTCGGGCCGAACATCGGGTTCGGGCAGCGCTTGACCCACTCGACCGCCTCGGCGAGGTCCTTGACCTCCCAGATCCAATAGCCGGCGACCAGCTCGCGGGTCTCGGCGAACGGCCCGTCGATGACGGTGCGGCTCGGCCCGTCGAAGGCGACGCGCTTGCCCTGCGACGACGGCTTCAGGCCGTCGCCCTCAAGCATGATGCCGGCGTTGGCCAGCTCCTCGTTGAACTTCCCCATCGCCTCGAGCAGCTCCGTCGTGGGCATCCGCCCCGCCTCGCTGTCCTCGGTCGCCTTCACCATGACCATGACGCGCATCGTGCTTCTCCTCGTATTCCGGGAGGCCACCGCGGCCTCCATATCCCAGCGACGAACGAGCCCGCTCGGGATCGACATCCGAACGGATCTTTTTTCGCCGCGACCCGCGCGGCGGTGCTACCACTCGCCATGGTGGCAAGGTTGGCACGGCACAGGAGTTCTCGCGTGACAGGCACGCAGCCCCGGGCACGTCCGAAACCGCACGCGCAAGGCCAGCTCGAGATCATCGACGCCTTCATCGACCCGCAGATCCGGCTCGCCATCGAGCAGACGTACTATGCACGCATCAATGCGCAATGCAGCCTTGCCGCGGCGGTCAATGACCCGAGCTTCGTGGAGAACCCCGGCAAGCACGTCGCAGTGTTTGCCGATCACGGCATCGTCCACGCGCGCGACGTCGCGACACAGGTGCTCGGGGTGCTGGACGCCGTTCACGGCGTGCTGATCCCTCCCCGCGATCCGGGGCGGCTCGGCTGGATGAAGGCCTACGGGGTCCTGGTCGCCTTCGTGCATGACATCGGCATGGTCGACCTGTCGCCGGTTGGGCGCGCCATGCATCCGGAGTTCGCCACCCAGGCCGTTCTCGGGCCGGCGTTCGACGACATCATGGCGCGCCTCTGGTCCACCGATCGTGGCGGGTTCGCCGGCCGCCTCCGGCGCTCAGGCGCCGCCGGGCATCTCCAGGGGCAGAGTGCGGAAGCCGTGGCCCGGGAAATTCTGGCCATGGCGAACTGCCACAGCAAGAGCAAGGTGCCGGTCGCGCTCCTGAACGAGCCTGCCGCATTGCGGCGGATGATGCAGGTAGCGGCGACCACCGACCTTCGCGTCCTCCACGCCCGCCAGCGAGGGGTCGAGGACCGCGCGACGATAGCCAGGCCGACGGTGCTGCGCCCCGAGGGCTTCGCATGGCTCGAAGCGTCCGGGGCGCCGGGGCGAGCGCTCGTCGACGACGTCATCGACACCCTCCGGGTGCTGCGCTGCGCCGACGCGCTGCGGCAGCGCGGGACCCTGCTCAAGACCTCGGGCAACTACGAGGTCTTCGTCGACCGGCGCTCGGCGAACGCCGTCTTCGCCTTCCGCCCCGACGCCCGGCATCTCTTCCTTCTCGAGCTTCCCGAGCCGATTGCGGCGGGCGAGGCCAATCTGGCGGGCAGCCAGCTCGATCCCGACGGGAACCTTCGGATCTCCTTCCACCGCGGCATGTTCCGAGACGAGGAAACCGTGCTGCGGGCGGCGCGGAGCGCGGCGCTGATCGTCAACGACATTCAGGCCGACGCGATCGGAAGCTTCGCGCGCGGCGATGCCTCCGGGCATCCGGGCCTCAGATCGCATGCGGAGGCCCGAATCCTGATCGAGCCGGTCGACGACAATCCAGCCTTCGCCGGCCGCGTCCGCGACGAGCTGGCCGCCCTCAACCCCGCTGCAGCCGAGCGGGTGCGCATCGTGTCGGCGGGACGCGGGTGTGATGCGCCGACACGTGCCGGTTTCGAGCGGGATCGCGTCGGGCGAGGCTCCGACCTCGACTGGGATCCCGACCGCGCGGCCGGGTTTCTTCGGCGCCTTCAGCAAAGCGGGCATCGGGCCGACAGGATCGATCCGGTTGCGGGATTCCGTGGGGTGCGCCGCATCGAGCTGAGATCGGGCGAGCGCCTGATCGAAGCCGGCACGCCGTCGGACTTCGTCTACGTCGCGCTGGGCGAGGGGCTGCGCGGGCGACCACTCGGCGGCTACGATGAATTCCCCGTCCGGCCCTGGATCCCGATCGGGATCACCGGCGTGATCCGCGGCGCCGCGCGCAACTCCGAGATCCGGGCCGAGCAGGACGTGACGCTGATCGCCATCCCCGCCGACGTCTTCCTCGATCATTGGCACTTCACCTACGATCAGAAGGCGTTCGCCGAACTGCTCGCCGGCCGGTATCCGCAGGGAGACTAAGAGCGGAGCGGATTTAGTTCGAAGCATCCGAAAAACCGCCGCGGCGACCTTCTGGTAACAATGATTAACCGCCGATCCACTTGCGATGACCGCGCGAGTCCCTCTCATTTCGACCATTGACTGCCGGAATCGTGCCACAGGCGTCTCCGCGGCGGCCGCCGGCTCCGGCGCGGATTTGGTGCATGGATTGTGCATGAGTGGTGCATGCGTTGTGCATGCCTCCCGGGACGTCACCCCCGGCGACTTTCCGAGCGAGATCCGCGCCTTGCCCCGCCCCATCAACCAAGGTTAACTAGTCGCCGGTCGGCTCGGAGAGCAGCGTTCCCTCGGCGAGGTAGAACGGAAAAACCACGTTGTTGCGCGTGTTGGTCGCCCGGATCCGGTATTCGAGCAGGATCCTGAGCCGCCCCTCCAGCCAGTCGTCGGTTTGGACCACCACCCGCTCCAGCGTGATCCGCGGCTCCCAGAACAGGATCGCCCGCGAGATCGCCAGCTCGATCGCCGCCTCGGTCTCCGGGTCCATCGGCTCGAACACCAGGTCCTGCAGCGTGCAACCGTAGCGCGGATGCATCACCCGCTCGCCCGGCCGGGTCAGGAACAGGACCCGCAGGCTTTCGACGATGTCCTCCTCCGCCGCCACCGGGATGAGCCGGCCGCTCAGCGCGTCGAAGCGCGGCGGGAACGACCAGCCGCGGCCGAGGAAGCCCGGATCCTCGCTGCCCGACATCGCTCAGCCGCCGATCAGCACGGTCGGGAACCCGAGGACGAGCGTGCCGCCATGCGCGGTCGAGTCGCCCATCCGCGCCGCCGGCTTGCCGCCGATCAGCACCGTCGCCGAGCCCTTGATGATCGTGGCCGGCGGCCCGACGCAGGTCACGTTGTCGCCGAGCACCGCCGCCGGCATGTTGCCGATCAGCACCGTCGGCACGCCCGGCCCAATCACCGGCCCGCCGACATGCGGCACCGGCCCGGTGAGGGCGGGGCAGGCATGCATGTCGGTCAGGCGGGCGGCGGGCGGCATCGTCGCGTCCTTCAGTTGATCTGCACCAGGGCGCCCTGCACCTTGAGCGTGCCGGCCGCCTTCAGTTCGGCCGAGGCGTTGCCGGAGGCCGAGAAGCTCGTCTGGCCGGTCGCGGTCACGTTCAGCCCCTTGATCGTGGCGTCGGCCGTCGCCTGGATCGCCACGCCCTTCTTCGCTTTGATCGTGACGTCTCCGGCGCTGTCGAGGGTGATGCCGGCCGCGGCGAGCGTCAGCGTGTTGCCGTTCTGGTCGCTGAGCTTCACGGTCTTGCCCTCGTCGTCGAGCACCACCGTGTTGCCGCCCGGCGTCGCCACCGTCACCTTCTTCTTCTCGTCGTCGAACTCGAGCTTCAGCTTCTTCGGGGTGATGATGGTCTTGATGTGGTTCTTCACGTCGGCGGCGACCGGCGGCGGGCTCTTCGAGCTGTGCAGGCTGCCGAGCACGACGGCGTAGCTTGGGTCGTCGTTGAAGAAGCCGACCACCACCTCGTCGTCGATCTCGGGCAGGAACATCGCGCCCGCGCCGTTGGTGCAGTAGGGGCCGCCGAGCCGCGCCCAGACGGTGGCGTCGGCGCCGAGCAGCGGCAGCTTGACCTGCACGCGGCTCTCCGCCGCCGGATCCTCGGTGAGCTTCGCGACCTTGCCGACCTGCAGCCCGCGGGCCGGCATGGTGAGCCCGGCCGCGCCGGCGTCGGCTCCGCGCCGCTCGGTCAGCCAGTCGGGGTCGAGCCCGAGCCCCGCCTCGGTGGTCCAGTTGCCGTCCTCGATGCGGTGGACGACGCTGCAGACGAGGCCGGAGCCGTTGAAGCGCGCCCCGACCCCGGCGAGCTCGAGCAAGGTGCCGAGCTTCGCCTTGCCGCTGCCCTGGAAGCGCACCTGCCCGCGCAGCCGGGCGAGCTCGGCCCGCGCCTGCCGCGCCTTGGCGACGCCCAGCAGGTCGGCCGAGGTCATCGGCACCGCGCTCTCGATGCCGAAGACCGCCGGCGCCGCGACACCGGCGAGCGTCGCACCGGTCAGGTTGCCCCACGAGTTGTCGCTGCCGGTGCTGGCCGTGCCCTTCACCGTCGCCTGCTCGGCCGGGCTCCAGCCCGTGGCCTCGACCGACTGCAGCTGACTGCGCGCGTCGGTTTCGCAGTCGAAGCGCAGGAGGTCGATGCCGTAGGTGACCTTGAGCGCCGTCCCCTCGGTCCAGGCCGGCGCCTTCACGTTCAGCTTACCGGCGTCGGCCCAGGCCAAGAGCCCGTTCACCTCGGCCCGCGCGACGATGAAGTCCCAGTCGGTCGCGGCGTACTGGACCAGCTCGGCGTGCTGCGCGGTGGTGGCGGTGATGTCGGTCGAAAGCCCCGCCGCCGAGGCGAGCGAGGACAGGACGTCGCTGTCCTTCTGGCTCGTGAAGATCTTGTTGCGCCGGCCGAGGGTCAGCTTGACCGCCTTGTCGCGACAGCTGACGATCAGCCGCGACGCGCGCCCGTCGATCTTGAGCCGCAGCGCGACGACGACGCCCTTGAAGATCGCCTCCAGTACCGCGTCGCCGTAGCCGGCCGAGATCTCGATCTCGGCGCCGGGAACGAAGGTGTCGGCGTCGGCGAGCGGGAACTCGTCCGAGGCCACGTCGCCGTCCTCGAGCACGATCACCGCCTCGGGGATGCGCATCATCTCGGCGCGGGTCGCCACCGAGATCACGGTCGCAGTGTCGGCGATCTTCGTCCCGTTGCTCTTGATTTCGAGGGCGAGGACGCCGTCGCTGCCGGTAAGGGGAGAGACGGCCATCAACGCATCGGCGGGAACTGGAGCTCGCTGCCCGGCGCCAGCGCCCTGAACCCGTCGAGATCGTTGAGCCGGGCGATTTCGAGGTACTTGGAAGCGTCGCGATAGATGCGCTGGCAGAGGAGCGGCAGGGTGTCGCCGGCCTTAACGCGGACCGTGTGGGTCATGTCGGGAGAGGAGCGCTGCGCCGTGAGCGCCTCCTCCATCTGGGTCGAGAAGCTGATGAAGCTCAAGGCCACCTTGGCCCGGAGCGCCTCGCCGGTGGGCCGGAATAGGGTGTAGTCGGCGCTCATGCTCTCGAGCCGTCCATAAAACGCGGTCAGGCCGCGGCCCCAGGCGATCTTGACGACGTTGGGCTCGTGGTCGGAGCCCGAGTAGCTGTAGACGATCGCCTTCAGCTGGCGCATCTGGTCGGCGACCGCGCGCCCGGCGGCGTCTGGGACGACGCCGGTGCCGTCGAGAACGATCGAGAAAGCGATCTTCTCGGAGTTGACGCTGGAGAACTTCGGGGTGACGCCGGACTTGCCGATCGGCCGCCCGTCGTCGGGGTTCGATCCGGCGTAGGCGATGCCGAACGAATGCTTGTAGTCGGCGGGGTTGATCGCGGCGCGGAAGACGTCGCCCGGGTGCTCGGTGGTCTGCCCGCCCTCGACCGTGCAACGGGTAATGCTGAGCTTGGTCACGCGGCCCGGCTCCCCTCCGCGGCTGTCGCCTCCGGTGGGGCGGGCCGTGCCCCGTCCGTGCCGACGGCCGGGCGGGCGGGCCGGACGGGCGTGACCTCCCGACGGGCCGCGCGCGTGCGGCTCCAGCTTTCATACTGGTAACGCAGGAATTCCAGAAGGATGCTCATGCAACCTCACCCAACGTCGATCGAGCTGGCCGCCACTCAGCGCTCCCGCATCCGACGTTCGGCTTCGGCGATCATCTCTTCCATCTCGGCGATCAGCTCGCGCCGCATCCGGCCGACCTCCTCGCGGAGCCGCGCCGCCTCATCGTCGCTGCTGCGGCCCGAGCCGAAGCTCGCGCGCACCACCAGGCTGCCGACCTCGACCGCCATTCAGAGCGTCCGCTTCAGGCTGTGGTAGGCGAATTCCATCGTCTCGATCGCGAGCTCGTTCTTCATCGCGTCGAAGCCGCCGACGCTCCACTTCACCGGGTAGGCGCGGTCGATCGACCAGCTCGCCACCGGATCGCCCTCGGCGTCGGCAAGCGAGACCACGACCGCCTTCGGCACGATCGGCTGGCTGAAGGCGTTCTCCAGCGTCGCCTTGCACCATTGAGTCAGGCCGCTCGAGGTCGTCGTCAGCCCGCGCTTGAGCGTCAGGTTCGGGTGGCGTACCGGCTTCGGCAGCCGGTGGGCGAAGCGGTTCTCGCCGCCTTCGACCACCGTCTCGATCTCGATCTCGGCCTCGAGGCCGCCGACCTCCTGGAACGCGGCGTCCGGCACCGAGGTGCCGGAGCCGGTGATGGCGACCGTGAAGTGGAACGCGACCGGCAGCTCGAGCGCGGACATCGCGTCAGGCGTTCTCGATGGTGATGCCCTCGTGGGCGATCTCGATCGTCTCGACGGCGACTTCGTTGCCCTCGGCCTTCAGGTCCGTGCCGGTGATCTTGGCCGGGAAGGCGTTCGCCACCTTCCAGACCATCGTCGGGTTGTGGCCCTCGTCGAGCAGGCTGATCGTCAACGCCTTGCGCGTGATCACGTTCATCGTGATCTCGTTGAACCAGTCGAAGAGCGCGTTGTCCTTGGCGAAGACGCCCTTCTTCATGGTGATGTTGCCGGACTTCTTCAGCCCCGGCATCTTCACCGTCGAAAAGGTCGGGCTGTTGCCGGCGCGGTACTCGATGACCTGCGCCTCCATGTCGAGGCCACTGACCTCCTGGAACGCGAGCTCGGTCTCGTCCCACTTCACCTGGAAGTGGAACTTGGGCAGCGGCCAGACGCTGCTTGACTGGGCGGAACCGTCGTCTGCCATCGTTTATCTCCTAATGCCAGTCTGTTCTCAGGACTTCTGCATCTGCTGCTGGAAGGTGATCTCGATGAATTCGGCCGGCCGCGAGATGGCGACAAGCACCGTGATCCGAAGGATGCCTTCGAGGATGTCGACCGGCGTCATCGTCTCGCCGAGGCCGACGTGGACGCTGAAGGCGTCCTCGGGGATCGCGCCGGCGAGGCCGCCCTGCTTCCAGACCCCGGTCAGGAAGTTCTCGATCATCGAGCGCATCGTGACCCAGGTGCTGGCGGTGTTCGGCTCGAAGACGTAGGCCTTGGCCGCGAGGCGGATCGACTCCTCGAGCATGATCATCGTGCGCCGCACGTTGATGTAGCGCCAGTCGAGCGAGTTGCCGTCGAGGGTGCGCGCGCCCCAGACCAGCACGCCCTCGCCGACGAAGGGGCGGATCGCGTTGATCGACTTGCCCTGCGCGGTGACGTTCAGGTCCTCCTGGTCGTCGTGGCTGATGTTGACGCAAGGCGCCGTCACCGAGTTCAGGCTGACGTTAGCCGGCGCCTTCCAGACCCCGCGCTGCCCGTCGACGGCGGTGTAGACGCCCGCCATCGCCGCCGCCGGCGGCATCACGTTCATCCGCGCGGTGATCTCGTTCAGCACGTCGTTGTAGAGCGGCACGATGGCGCGCAGCGTCTTGTCGACGCTCTCCGGGGTCGGCGCGGTGCCTGGGTCGGCCGCGGCGATCGCGCCGTCGGCGATCCAGTCGATCTGCGCGTACTCGACCGCGAACTGATCGGCCGGCAGGCCTTTCGGGTTCACGCTGCGCTTCAGGAGATCGATCAGTGCCGGCCGCGACTTCGCGGTGACGTTCTCGTAGGTGAAGTTGCGGGCCTGGAAGATCGACGTCTTCACCCACGGGTAGTAGGCGGCGCCGAAGTCGAGGTTGTTGATGCCGACGTCGTTGCGGAAGGTCGCCACCGGGTCGCCCTTCGGGTCCTGGCGGTCGAGGTGGCCGGCGAAGACGTCGAGGACGGCGAAGCGGTTTTTCATCTGCATGCCGCAATGCATCAGCATCGCCTGCTGCACCTTGACGGCGTTGGCGCGGCTGAGCCGGGTCGCCTCCGGGCAGACGAGGATCGTCGGCTCGGTCTCCTTGATCAGCGTCTGGATGCCCTTCAGCATCGCGTCGCCGTCGATGTCGTCGTCGTAGGAGCCGATCGAGACGATGTAGCAGGTGCCGCCACCGTTCTGGAAGAAGAGCCGCATCGCACCGTAAAGCGCATGGGCGCCGCCCTGTTGCACGAAGTCCCAGGTCTCCTCGCCGGCGTCGCCCATCACGGTGAGGCTGGCGTCGGGCAGCGGGTCCTTCTTCGCCGTGCCTTCGGCGCTGAGCTCGGACGGCTCGTCGGCGGCCGGCGCCTCGCGCTTGACGAGGTCGAACAGCGGCGAGGGGCCGTAGCCGAAGTAGTCGTGGAACTCGGCCATCGACGAGATGCGCCAGGGCGTCATCCGGAGCGAGCGGTTGCCGTTCAGCGCCCGTTCGGTGTAGCCGACGAAGGCCGGCACCGCGGTCGCCACCTGCACCACCGAGTTCGGGAAGGCGTTCTTCTCGACGATATAGACGCCGGGGGTCTTCATGGGCTTCATCGGCCCGCTCCTTCTGCTAGCACAGGTTCACGAAAATCTCCGACGCGGCGGCGCCGTGCGGATCGAGGGTCCCCGGACCCGGGCGCGGGCAGGGAAGGGTCGCCATGACCACGCGGGGGCCGAACGGCCCCTCGCTGACCAGTTCGAAGCGGCCGGCCGGCCGGGCCCGTTCGGCGATCGGCGCGCTCGAGCGGAAGCTCTGCGCCCGCGCGCCGTTCGACATCAGCCGCGGCCCGAGCGGCTCGAAGGAGAGCGCGTTGTCGCGGTCGCGCACCGCGTAGTCGACATCCGCCGCCCCACCGATGACGTGATAGGTCCAGAACCGCGCGACGGCCTCGAAGCGCACGAGAAAGTCCGCGTCGCGGGTCTCGGGCGCGACGGTCAGCCGCACGATGGCGAGCGGCGGGCAGGCGAGATCGGCCGGGGCGATGATCTCGCTGGCAACCAGCGGACGCAGGTCCGCCGCGCCGACGGTCGCCATCGGGCGGTCCGTGCCGAGCTCGAGCACCGGGACGGCGTCGCGGACCTGCGCGATCGCCGCGGTCATCGCCGCGAGCGAGGCCTCGCGCGGCCGGAGCCGGAACGTGAGGACGAGGCTGTCGTCTTCAGCCAGCGCACCGAGCGCCGTCCGGTCCTCGCTGGCGAAGGCCTCGGCGATGCCGTCGGCGAGCCGGAGCCGCAGGTCGGGCCGGGCGGCGAGCCGCCGGGTGGCGGCGTCGGGCTCGAGGGCGATCGGGGCCGGGGCCTCGCCGTGGTACTCGTGGTGCAGGTCGAGGCGGAGGAAGGGCTCGAAGCGCATCAGGCGTCGGCCCGCGCGGCCGCGCGCGGCGCCCGGATCACCAGCGTCTCGGCGGTCAGCGCGCCGGCGTCGATCGTCACCGTGCGCATGCGGTAGAGCACCGAGGGCAGGTAGCGGCTGCCGAGCACGCCCCAGAGCTGGCTGAGCCCGTCGGCATCGAGGTTCTCGATCTCGAGCGAGAGCTGCTCGATCGCCCGGTCCATCTCAGGCGCGCTCAGCCGGTCGAAGACCGGATGGACCTGGAAGAACTGCACGGCATGCGACAGGATCTTGAGCGACTCGAGATAGTTCTCCGGGTCGAAGCTCGAGGCCAGCATCAGGTGGACTGTCAGGTGCACCGGCATCGGGCTGATCGCGGTCCGCCCCGCCACCATCGGCGGCCGCCCCGGGACGCCGCGTGCCATCGTGTCGTGGGTGATGCCGGCGACGAAGATCGCCAGCCGGTTGCGGACCTCTGCCGGCGTCTTGCCCTCGGCATCGGTGAGGCCGCAGACCGCGACCAGATCGTCGGCGACCCCGAAGCGGGCGCGCAGGTGGGCGTTCAGCCGCGCCGCGACCAGGCTGACCGCGCGGTCGATCATCGCCGGGCGATCCCGATGTCACGACGACCTGCCACGCGTGATTACTCCCTGTCCCGACTGCTCGTATTTATCGTAAACTCAAGCGCTACACATCTTAAGGTTGTGTAAACGATAGGGGCGCTGGAGGCAGGACGAGATGCCGGTTCGCCGCGGACAGTGCTAGCGGTCGGTCGGCCGGATGGTCCGCTGGGTGGTGCCGACCGGCGCCCCGGTCGCCATCGCCTGCGCGCCCATCACGTCGGCTTCGCGCTCGAGTGACGGGTCGTCGTTGATCGCGGCGCCGTGCGCCTGGAGCGTCGGCTGCACGCGGCCCTGGCGCTGCTGCACGACGTGCCAGGCCTCGTGCGGCAGGTGCCGCTCCTGCCCGGGCGCGAGGTGGATGTCATTGCCCTGGGCATAGGCGAGCGCGTTGACCCGCGCCGGCTCCGGCGAGTTCGCCTGCACCCGCACGCCCGACATGTCGAGGCCCGACAGCGCCTCGACCCCGGCCTTCAGCCGGTCGGGCATCCCGGTCCGGTTCGCCCCGGCCTCGGGTTTCGCCTGCAGCGGCTCCTCCTCCTCGCCCTGCGGCCCCTCCTCCTCGGCCTGCCGCTGCATCGCCTTGCCCTGCAGCAGTTCCTCCTCCTCGGCCTGTCGCTGGATCGCCTTGCCCTGCAGCGGCTCCTCCTCTTCGGCCTGCCGCTGGACCGGGCCGGCGGTCGGTCGGGCCTGCCCGGCACTCCGGCTCGCGTCGGCGCGGGCCTGCAGCGCCGCCAGGCGGCGCTGTCCGGGCGCGGCGTCGGCCATCGCCTGCAGCGGCGAGCGCGTCGCCGACGTCCCCGGGCGCGTAGCGCGGGCGCCAGCCCGGGGAACGTCGGCGGTCCGGTGCGTCAGGCGCTTCATCGGCGTTCTCCGTGCGGCGCGCCGCCGACGGAGGGCCACGGACGCGCATCGAATCCGACGCTTCGGGATCGGCGTTAAGGAAGCGTTGACGCGGCGACGCCGGCCTTTCAGCGGCGCTCCGGCGGCGTTGTCCATCGGGCGAATCCAGCTAGACTGGCCGCGGATGGCGACGGGAGGGACCACGATGAACGACGAGACGTTCAACATGTCGATGCGCAAGTACCTCAAGCGGGTCGGCGTGACCTCGCAGCAGGCAATCGAGCGGCACGTCCGCGAGCACGGCGATATCGCGGGGCGGCTGAAGGTGCGCACGGTGCTGACCATCGAGGGGCACGGGATGGAGCATGTCGTCGAGGGGGAGATCGACCTCGGGTGAGTTCGCTCGGACCCTCGCCGGGCAGATCGGAATTCGCTGGAAGTTCAACCGTTAACGGCGATTCCTTGAATGCACGCTTCATGCACGACGCATGCACGGCGCATGCACGCGGGATGTGCGCGGGAGCCAAGGGTTAACGTCGGGCGCAGAGACGCAGCCGGAGGCGAGGATGGCTTCCAGGGCGCGCCGCGCTGTGCTAGATTCTTACCAAATCATGATCGATCGAAGGCGCGCCATGGCCGACATCGCCACCCTCTCGTCCAAGTTCCAGATCTCCATCCCCAAGTCCGTGCGCGAGCATCAGCACTGGAAGGCGGGCCAGAAGCTCGTCTTCGTTCCGAAGGGCAACGGCGTGCTGCTCGTGCCGGCACCGGCTCTCGACGATCTCAGAGGCATCGCCAGGGGCGCCGACCCCGAGAACTACCGCGACCGCGACGATCGCGTCTGATGCGGCTCGTCGATACCTCCGCCTGGATCGAATGGTTCATCGACAGCCCGCTGGCCGGCGAGCTTGCCGGCAAGATACCGGCCCAGGCGGAATGCCTCGTGCCGACGATCGTGCAGCACGAGCTCAGGAAATGGTTCCTGCGGGAACTTGGCGAGGAGGTCGCCGACGAGGTCATCGCCTTCACCGAGCTCTGCATCGTCGTTCCCCTCGACACCCGGCTCGCTCTGGCGGCCGCCGACATTGCCCGAGATAATGGGTTGGCGACGGCGGACGCCATCATCTATGCGAGCGCGCGCGCCGCCGGCGCGGAGCTCGTCACCTGCGACGCCCATTTCACCGGCTTGCCCGGCGTGATCCTGTTACCCAAGGGCTGATGTCCCGCCGGTCCCCGCCGGGGCAATCGGCCCTGGTCATGTCAAACCTTGCTGAGGTCGATCACTATGCCCTAGGCGTCGATCTCCTTGGCTAAGGTGGCGCCACTTCCCCAACCTTGTCTTTGAACGGGATGTAGATGAGCCCCTGAATGTCGGAAGGCGCTCCAGGCAACCTGATCCTCCACAAGGATCGCTACCCGGTCGCGCCCAGGACCGACAGCATCAACCCGAGTTCGAGCACGACGTCCTGCCGTGCTCGGAAAGCCAAGGAATCCTGATCACGAGGGCCCTGGTAGTGGCTAAGCCACTGACGAAACAGACTTCTCCGAAGGTTTCTTCCCTGGCTTCCGGCGTCCTCGCCGGGGACTAAGCCCACGGCTGCGCAGACGCGCTCGTTGGCGGCATGACCTACGCGGTCTGAAAACCCGATGGCGTTTCATCGAGATCCCTGCCGACAGCTTCCATTGGATCGGCAAGGAGAGAGATTTCGGAAAGCGACCCCTGGCGGACCACATAAGCCCGGGCGTTGCCTGGGCCGACGGCGGCTTAGGGGCGGGAGCCGACACCCGCCGTGCTCACGAGCGGAGGTCGTTCATGAGCCCTCGCCTCAGCGGAAGTCGACCTCAGCTTCCCTGCTGGTAGGGGCGGACGAGGTTGGAGAAGCGGGTGAACTCGCCTTCGAAGGCGAGCTCAATGGTGCCGATCGGGCCGTGGCGCTGCTTGCCGATGATGACCTCGGCACGGCCGTGCAGCGCGCTCATCGCGTCTTTCCACTTCATCATGCCCTCGATGTCGTGGTCGCCCGGCTTCTCGCGCTCGCGGTAGTACTCCTCGCGGAAGACGAACATCACGACGTCGGCGTCCTGCTCGATCGAGCCCGACTCGCGCAGGTCGGAGAGCTGGGGGCGCTTGTCCTCACGGGACTCGACCTGGCGCGAGAGCTGGGAGAGGGCGACGACCGGGATGTTGAGCTCCTTGGCGATCGCCTTCAGCCCCTGGGTGATCTCGGAGACCTCCTGGACGCGGCCCTCGGAGCGGGACGAGGCAGGGCGGGCGAGCTGCAGGTAGTCGACGACGAGGGCGTCGAGGCCGTGCTGGCGCTTCAGCCGCCGGGCGCGGGCGGCGATGGTGGAGATGGGGAGCGCCGGGGTGTCGTCGATGAAGAGCGGGCAGCTCTCGAGCTCCTTCGCCGCCTCGATGAAGCGGCGCATCTCGTCCTCGGTCATGTCGCCGTGGCGGATCTGGTGCGAGGGCACGCGCGAGGCCTCGGAGAGGACGCGGGCGGCGAGCTGCTCGGCCGACATCTCGAGCGAGAAGAAGCCGACGACGCCGCCTTCGACGGCGCCTTCGGAGCCGTCGGACCTCGTGCCGCGCTTGTAGGCGCGGGCGATGTTGAAGGCGATGTTGGTCGCGAGCGAGGTCTTGCCCATCGACGGGCGGCCGGCGAGGATCAGCAGGTCCGAGGGGTGCAGGCCGCCGAGGCGCTTGTCGAGGTCGACGAGGCCGGTCGAGAGGCCGGCGAGGCCGCCCTCGCGCTCGTAGGCCGCGTTCGCCACCTTGACCGCGTCGATGACGGCGCGGCGGAAGGTCTGGAAGCCCTTGTCGACCTTGCCCTGCTCGCCGAGCTGGTAGAGCGCCTGCTCGGCCTCGACGATCTGGTCCTTGGGCTCGCTGTCGAGCTCGGTGCGCGCGGCCTTGTCGGAGATGTTCTGGCCGAGCAGGATCAGCTCGCGCCGGATCGCGAGGTCGTAGATCAGCTGGGCGTAGTCGCGGGCGGCGAAGAGCGAGATCGCTGCGCCGGCGAGGCGCACGAGGTAGGCGGCGCCGCCGAGCTCGCGCAGGCCGGCGTCGTCCTCGAAGAAGGCCTTGATGGTGACCGGGGTCGCGAGCGCGTTCCGCCGGATCCGCTCGGCGGCGACCTCGAAGATGCGGGCGTGGACGGGGTCGAAGAAGTGCGCCGCCTGCACGAGGTTGGCGACCCGGTCGTAGATGTCGTTGTTGACGAGGAGCGCTCCGAGCAGCGCCTGTTCCGCTTCGATGTTGTGCGGCAGTGCGCGGGGTTCGGCGTCGAGCCCCGAGGTCGTTCCGTCGGCCATTGGTGATCTCCCTGGGCCGACGTTATAGCCGGGTCGGGGCGCCAACGCTCGCGGGAAGTGGCTGTGGATAAGGTGGATATCGGGGACGCTTCCGGTCTCGGCGGTGGCCGGGCGGTGGACGCGGTGGCATACTTGCACGAAACCGGGGGAGCCACGCCATGACCGAAGACGCCACCGCGATGCCGTCCCCCGCCGGCGGCCACAGCTTCGACGCCTTGGAAATGACGGCGATCGCGCATCTCTATCGCGGCGAGGTCTATCGCTCGACGATCTGGAGGACCCGGCTCGACCAGACGACGAACTGGGCGGTGGTGACGACCGGGCTCGCGATGTCGCTGACCTTCAGCGGGCCCTACGCCTCGCCGCTGCCGCTGATCCTCGTCGGGCTGCTCGTCGCGGTCTTCCTCCTGCTCGAGTCGCGGCGCTACCGCTACTTCAACGTCTGGCGGGCGCGCTGCCGGCTGATCGAGACCGACCTCTACGGGCCGCTGCTGCGTGGCGAGGGAATCCACATCGACGGCAAGTGGAACGTGCTGCTCGCCAACGACTACGTGCGGCCGCGCTTCCACATCGGCTACTGGCGGGCGATCGGGCGGCGGCTGCGGTCGAACTACGCCTACATCCTGTCGATCCAGGCGCTCGCCTACTACGGCAAGCTCGCCATCCACCCGCTGCCGGCGGGGACCTGGACGACCTTCCTGTCGCGGGCGGCGGTCGGGCCGGTGCCGGGCTGGATCGTGGTGCTCTGCGGCGTCGCCTTCCACGGCAGCTGGATCGTGATCGCGATCGTCACCTGGCGGATCGAGCTCCGCTATCGCCGGGCGGCGGCGCGGCTGATCTCGATCGCCTGAGGCGCGGCCGTCAGCGGAGCCTGCCGCGGGCGGCGACCGGCCAGACCAGCTCGACGGCGCCGCCGCGCAGGCCGTAGACCTCGTCGACCATGTTCGAGACGACGCAGCAGTGGTTGGGGATGATGCTGACGACCTCGCCCACCTTCGGCTTCGCGGCGCTCCCGGCGAGGTCGATGATGCCGTGCTCCTCGGACACGTTGGCGACCACGGCGTCGGGGTACTCGACGACGTGCCCGAAGTTCTTCACGTAGTACTGCTCGCGGGTCAGGATCTTCGAGCCGGCGTCGACGATGGCGCGGTCCTCGGTCGGGCGGCTGACCACGGTGGCGCGGACGTGGAGCGCGCAGTCCTCGACGCTCGCGAGGCCCGAGTGCATCATCATGACGTCGCCATAGACGTAGGTGCCGGCCCGGTGCTCGGTCATCATCGGGTAGTCGGCGAGGGTGAGGAGCGCGGGGCTGCCGCCGCCGGAGCGGACCTCGAGCGGCACGCCGGCGGCGGCGAAGAGGCGGAGCGCCTCGGTGAAGAAGGCGAGCGTGCCGGGGGCGGTGTTGGGGAAGACCATGAGGCCGGCGAAGCGCAGGCCGGGCAGCCGCTCGGCGGCGCGGGCGAGCTCGAGCGCCTGCGCCGGGGTCTGCACGCCGTTGCGCCCGAACCCGGTGTCGCATTCGACGAGGACCGGCAGCTCGCGGCCGCGGCGGCGGGCGCCCGCGGAGAGGCCGTCGAGAACGACCTCGTTGTCGGCGACGACGCTGAGGCGCGGGACGGCTTCGGCGAGGTCCATGAGCCGGCCGACCTTGGCGTCGCCGACGATGTTGAAGGTGATGAGGATGTCGTCGGCCACCCCGGACGTGGCGAAGACCTCGGCCTCGCCGACCTTCTGGCAGGTGATGCCGGCGGCGCCGGCCTCGATCTGCATCGCGGCGATCGCCGGGATCTTGTGGGTCTTGATGTGCGGGCGGTTGCGCATGCCGGCTGCGTCGACGAGGCGCTGGCCGCGGGCGATGTTGGCGGCGAGGCGGTCGAGGTCGATGGTGACGCAAGGCGTGTCGAGCGTCTCGACGGCGAGCGGGGCAGCTTCGATCTCGGGGGTCATCGCGGGCACCTGCTGCGGCGGGATCGGGCGGCAGGGTAGCACGTTCCGAAGGGGCAGGCCCTCAGGGAATCACGACGCCTGCCGGAGCGGTCCGGCAGGCGTCGAAGGTGAGGGGCTCTCAGCCGCGGGTCGGGAGCGGGCCGTCCTCGTCGGCGGCGCCGCCGATGTCGTCGAAGAGCTCCTGGATGTCGAACTCGTGCGCGGCCTCGGCCTCGGCCTCGAGCTCCTGGATGGTCTTGCCGGACGCCTGCAGCTCGGCCTCCTCCCGGCTGCGGGCGACGTTGACGCGGATCGTCGCCTCGACCTCCGGGTGCAGCGAGACCCCGACCGGGTGCAGCCCGAGCTCCTTGATCGGCTGGTCGAGGACGACCTGCCGGCGATCGAGCGAGAAGCCGCCTTCGGTCGCCGCGTCGGCGATGTCGCGGGTCGTGACCGATCCGTAGAGCGCGCCGCCGTCGGAGGCGGAGCGAATCACGGTGAAGGCCTGGCCGTCGAGGCGGGCGGCGACCTTCTCGGCCTCCTTCCTGAGCTCGAGGTTGCGCGCCTCGAGCTGGGCGCGCTCGGTCTCGAAGCGCTTGAGGTTGCCTTCGGTCGCGCGCAGCGCCTTGCCCTGCGGCAGGAGGAAGTTGCGGGCGTAGCCGTCGCGGACCTGGACGACCTCGCCCATCTGGCCGAGCTTGGCGACCCGTTCGAGCAGGACGACTTGCATGGTTTCCCCTCCCTCAGCGGACGGCGTACGGCAGGAGCGCAAGGAAGCGGGCGCGCTTGATCGCGGCCGCCAGCTCGCGCTGCTTCTTCGCCGAGACGGCGGTGATCCGGCTCGGCACGATCTTGCCGCGCTCGGAGATATAGCGCTGCAGGAGCTTCACGTCCTTGTAGTCGATCCGGGGCGCGTTGGCGCCGGAGAACGGGCAGGACTTGCGGCGGCGGAAGAACGGTCGCTGTGCCATCGTCTATCCTCCTCAGTTCTCGTCTTCGCGGCGCGGGCGGCGCGGGCCGCGATCGCGGTCGCCGCGGTCACGGTCGCCCCGGTCGCCACGCTCGTCGCGCTGGCTGCGCGCCTGCAGCACCGCCGAGGGGCCTTCCTCGTGCGCGTCGACCTTAACGGTCAGGACGCGCATCACGTCCTCGTGCAGCCGCATCAGCCGCTCCATCTCCTGCACGGCCGGCGCCGGGCTCGAGGAGCGCACGAAGGCATAGTGCCCCTTGCGGTTCTTGTTGATCTTGTAGGCCATGGTCTTCAGGCCCCAGTATTCCTGGCCGACGACCGAGCCGCCGTTGTCCTTGAGGACCTGGCCGAAGTGCTCGATGAGCCCCTCGGCCTGCGCGTTGGAGAGATCCTGACGCGCGATGAAGACATGCTCGTAGAGAGCCATGCGTCACCCGTTATCCGGCGCGCTTCAAAACGGGACCCATCTCCCTCCGGGTCCGTACGAGAGGCTGCGCGTGAAAATCCGTCGGAGGGATGCGGCCTTTTACCGATCGCGCCGGGGATTGCAAGGGTCGCCCGGACCACAGCGGGTCAGAAATCGAGGTTTGCCACGCTGAGCGCGTTGGTCTGGATGAACTCGCGCCGCGGCTCGACCTCGTCGCCCATCAGCTTGGTGAAGACCTCGTCGGCCTCGTCGACCTGGTCGACCTTGACCTGCAGGAGCGTCCGCGCCTCGGGATCGAGCGTCGTCTCCCAGAACTGCTCGGGGTTCATCTCGCCGAGGCCCTTGTAGCGCTGCAGCGTCAGCCCCTTCTCGCCCTCGCGCGTCACCGCGTCGAGAAGCTCGGTCGGGGCGAAGATCGCCTGCTCGCGGTCCTTGCGCACCAGATGCGCCGGCGCGCCGTAGACCTCCTGCAGCGACCCGGTCAGCGCCGCCAGCCGCCGCGCCTCGGCCGAGCGCAGCGCGTAGCCGTCGAGCACCCGCACCTCGTCGACGCCGCGCAGCGTCCGCCACAGCCGCAAGCCGGCGTCCTGGGTCGGCCGCCCCTGCCAGCCGCGCTCGTACTCGGCCGCGATCAGGTCGAGCCGCGCCGCCACCCGGTCGGCCGTGCCCTGCGGGTCGGAGTCGAGCACGCCCGGCACCAGCGCGCCGGCGATCGTCGCCTGCTCGATGATCGGCCGCGAATAGTGCGCGGGGAACCCGGCCAGCGCCGCGCGCACCATCCGCGCCTCGCCGACGACGCGCGCGAGGTCGGCGCCGGCCAGCACCGCGCCCGAGCCGAGCCTGAGCGTCGCGCCCTCGAGCCCCTGCTCGATCAGGTAGGCCTCGAGCTCGGCCTGGTCCTTGAGGTAGACCTCCGACCGGCCCCGGGCCACCTTGTAGAGCGGCGGCTGCGCGATGTAGAGATGCCCGGCCTCGATCAGCTCGGGCATCTGCCGGAAGAAGAACGTGAGCAGGAGCGTGCGGATATGCGCGCCGTCCACGTCGGCGTCGGTCATGATGATGACCTTGTGGTAGCGGAGCTTGGCGAGGTTGAACTCGTCGCGCCCGATGCCGGTGCCGAGCGCGGTGATCAGCGTGCCGATCTCCTGGCTGCCGAGCATCCGGTCGAACCGTGCCCGCTCGACGTTCAGAATCTTGCCGCGGAGCGGCAGCACCGCCTGGTTCGCCCGGCTCCGCCCCTGCTTGGCCGAGCCGCCGGCGCTGTCGCCCTCGACGAGGAAGATCTCGGCCTTGGCCGGGTCCTTCTCCTGGCAGTCGGCGAGCTTGCCCGGCAGGTTCGCGACGTCCATCGCGGTCTTGCGCCGGGTGAGCTCGCGCGCCTTGCGCGCCGCCTCGCGCGCCAAGGCCGCCTCGACGATCTTGCCGACGACGATCCGCGCCTCGGCCGGGTTCTCCTCGAACCACTCGGCGAGCTTCTCGTTGACCATACCCTCGACCGCCGGCCGCACCTCGGAGGAGACGAGCTTGTCCTTGGTCTGCGACGAGAACTTCGGGTCCGGCACCTTGACCGACAGGACGCAGGTCAGCCCCTCGCGCGCGTCGTCGCCCGAGAGCACGACCTTCTCCCGCTTCGCGAGCCCCAACTCGCCGGCGTAGGCGTTGATCGTCCTGGTCAGCGCGCCGCGGAAGCCCGCGAGGTGCGTGCCGCCGTCGCGCTGCGGGATGTTGTTGGTGAAGGCGAGCACGTTCTCGTGGTAGCTGTCGTTCCACCACATCGCGACCTCGATGCCGATGCCGCCCTGCTCGCCCGTGATGTAGATCGGTGCCTCGATCAGCGGCGTCTTCGAGCGGTCGAGGTAGCGGACGAACTCGCGCACGCCGCCCTCGTACGCGAGCACGGCCTCCTCGATCTCGGCATGCCGCCGGTCGGTCAGCGTGATCCGCACGCCCGAGTTCAGGAACGCGAGCTCGCGCAGGCGGTGCTCGAGCGTCTTGAAGCTGTAGTCGAGGTTCGAGAACGTGTCGGTCGAGGCGAGGAACCTGACCGTCGTGCCGCGCTTGCCGCCGTCCGGCCCGACCCGCTCGAGCGGCGCCACCGTATCGCCGCGCTCGAAGCGGACGAAGTGCTCGAAGCCTTCGCGCCAGATCCGCAGGTCCAGCCAGTCCGAGAGCGCGTTGACCACGCTGACGCCGACGCCGTGCAGCCCGCCCGAGACCTTGTAGCTGTTCTGGTCGAACTTGCCGCCGGCGTGCAGCTGGGTCATGATGACCTCGGCCGCGCTCACCCCCTCGCCCTCGTGGATGCCGACCGGGATGCCGCGGCCGTTGTCGGAGACGCTGACGCTGTTGTCGGCGTGCAGCGTGACCTTCACTTCCGTCGCCCAGCCGCCGAGCGCCTCGTCGATGCCGTTGTCGACGACCTCGTAGACCATGTGGTGCAGGCCCGAGCCGTCGTCGGTGTCGCCGATGTACATCCCCGGGCGCTTGCGCACCGCTTCCAGGCCCTTGAGAACCTTGATGGAATCGGCGCCGTATTCCTCGGGGACGCGGGCGGGTTCGGCCATGCTCGGGGGGTCCTTGGTGATGGTGGCGCAGTCTATCCGGGCGCGTTCCGCTTGTCACGCCCCGAATGCCGCGCGCGCCGGCGGAAACCCGTGGCGCGTCAAGGTGTTAACTAATCATTCCCGACCCGTTTCGCAAGGCCCGACGGCTACCCCGAGAAGGCAGCCGCCCGCCGGTCGCGCTCGAAGAAGTCGCGGATCGTCATGTCGAGCGCGTCGCGGATCGCCGAGCTGCCCGCGCTCCCGGCCCAGATCAGCGCGTTCAGCCGCGCCTCCTTGTCGGCGAAGTCGACCTTGCCGCTCTGCAGCAGCATGAGCGTGACCTTGTCCTGCCGGTTCTTGATCGCCTCGATCAGCGCCGAGCTCCGCCCGGTCTTGTCGCGCACGTTGACGTCCGCCCCCTTCGCGAGCAGGAGCGCGACCAGCTCGAGGAACCCGTGCCGCGCCGCCTCGATCAGCGCAGTCCGGCCGTAGTAGTCGGCCCTGGCGTCGATCTCGATGCCGGCATGGTCGAGCAGCAGCCGCGCCGGCACGATATGGCCGCGCGACACCGCAAGGATCAGCGGCGTGCTCCTCCACTTCGTGCGGGCGTTTACGTCCACCCCCGGCTGCGCCAGCAGGATCTCGACCACCGCCGCCCGGTCGTTGAGCGCGGCGAGATGCAGCGCCGTCCACCCGTCCTCGTCGGCCGCGTTGACCTCGGCTCCCGCCTCGAGCTCGGCGGCAACCCGCGCCGCGTCGCCCGCCTCCGCCGCCGTCATCAGCGCCGACCAGCCGCCGGCCCGCTCGCTCTCCTCAGCCGCCGCCACCACCTTCGCCTCGTCCTGCCGATCCGAGGCCGAGCTTAGCACAACTCAAGCCGCGCGAAACAGGAGCTCCGCCGGCACCGCTGCCCTCCGCCAGCGTGAAGCTACGCGCTCGCGGCGGCGCACGACGTGCGCCGCCGCCCTATCCTCAGGCCGGCCCTGCGACCGCGCGGGTCACGCCTACGACGATCCGGTCGAGCAGCGCGACGAACGCATCGATTCCGAAGCCGACGATGAACGCCAGCGACAGGGGCGTGAAACTGAGCTCAGGGATGCCGAGAACCGAGGGATCCTGAGGCATCCAGAACCAGCCGATCGCTATTCCGGCGAAGGCACCAAGGCCGACGCGGACGATCATCTTCAGGAGCGTCGGGTCGGGCCGCGTGCCGTTGAGAAAGTCCCTCAAATGGTAGATCAGCGCGCCGAGCGCGCCATAGAGCGCCGGCAGCCACCAGAGGCTCATGACGTCCAGGCGGTACTTCATGTCGAAAGCGCTCAGCATCGGCGCAACCGGATTGCCGTCCAACTGGCACTTCATCCGCTGTACAAATGCCTTGTCGAAGTCCACCGCGCTCATGAACAGACGGAGGGAGCGGATCGCGTTCTCATCGCTCGACGTGTTCAGGACCGCGTTGCTCTTGTCGATCGAGTACTGCCTGGAAATCAGGTCACAGTCCGACGCGCCGCTGCCCGCGCTCAGGAAGATTTGCGCCTTCTCCGCGTCGCTCAGGATCCGGATGGCACCGCCGGGCGTGGCCACCACCTGCGTCACCCCCGGACGCTGGGGCGCCGGAGCACTGGCCTCGATGGGCGCCTCGTCCGCCGAGACTGGCGGCACGGTTGCCGGAGCGGCTCCCGCGCTGACTGCCCGAAGCGCGCCGCCAATCGCCCAGCCGATATAGTCATTGGGCGACCTGTAGGAGCTCAGTCGCTCCAAGGTGAAATAGTCCGCCTCTATGGAACGCTGGATACCTTGAATCTCGCGTTGCTTCTGGCGGAAGGTCTCGCGCAGCGGGCTTGCCGGATTCTTCAGGTCAGCGAGTTTGTCAGACCCGATCAGAACGAGCAGGTCATCAAACGCCTTCTCCTGCTGCCCGATCTTGTCCCCGGCGAGTTCGCTCACGACCGAGGTCGCGCGCTGCTGCCAAACCGTCAGGCTCGCGCAAAGCAACACGACATAGGCAGTCGCGGCGATGACGAAGCATTTGGCGATCAGGCTCCTCGCCCGGGGCCCCATGCTTCCGCCATAATTGGCGTCCGACTGCCATGTCGACTTGAGATCGTGCAGGGTCACCGGGTAGACGGTCTGCAACGCCTTTCCGACGACCTTTTGCAGCACGACCGCTTCGTCGCTGGCCCAGTTCAATGCGGCTCCCGCCGCCTCCGATTATCGTCACGGCGGTTCGGTCGAACCGTCATTACGCCTGATTGCCTTCGAAGACGCCGAACAGACCTATTGCTCAATCGCGTCCTTGCATTGTACTCGCAAGAAGACCGATAGTAAAGCCGGTGCGAGCAGCTCCGCCAAGTGCCCGCCGGTGCGTCGAGCCGCGGCCCCGCACTACCCCACCGCAATCGCCACCCCCACCGCCACCAGCGCCGCCCCGGCCGCCACGTGCGTCCGCCGCATCGCCACCGGGTCCGCCAGCCACCGGCGCGCCCGCGCGAAGATCGCCGCCCAGCCGAGGTTGCCCGCGAACGGCACCAGCACCGAGACGAGGCAGATCACCGCCATGTCCAGCCGGCGTCAGCCTGCGGAAATCGAAGAACCCCGGCAGCACGCCCATGTAGAACAGGATCGCCTTCGGGTTGCCCGCGATCACCATCAGCCCGGCCGAGAAGGCGGCCCAGCCGCTCTCGCGGCCGAGGCCGCCGCCGGCGACCGCCAGCCCCGCCGCCTCGGCCCGCCGGATCAGCTGCACCCCCATCAGCACCAGGATCGCCGCCCCGACATAGCGCAGCACCAGGAGGAAGTTCGCCCAGACCCCGGCCACCACGCCGATCCCGAGCATGGCGAGGAGCGGCCAGATCACGTCGCCGACCGCGACGCCGGCCGCCAGCGGCACCGCCGCCCGCACGCCGCCGGTCGCCGAGCGCGCGATCAGCGCCGCCACCACCGGCCCCGGCGTCGCGACGAGCACGCGCGAGCGCCCCGGCATAGGGCAGGATCTGGCCCCAGGTCAGCGTCACCGCGGCGGATACCCGAGTAAATTGCTAGCCATACGGTTTCCATACGCTTTCCATATGCGTTCCAGATCCCCCTTCACGCCTTCGGCAGCGTCAGCGTCCCGTCCGGCGCTCAGCGGCCAGAACGGGTTCATCGCCAGCTCCCAGACATGCCCGTCCGGGTCGGCGAAATAGCCCGAGTACCCGCCCCAGAACACCTTCTCCGGCCGCTTCAGCACCGCGGCGCCGGCGCGAGACCGCCAGCTCGAACGCCGCGTCCACCTCCGCCTCGGTCGCGAAGTTCCGCGCCAGCGTCGCCGCCCCGGTCCCGAGCTCCGCCCGCGGCCGCGCCATGTCCTTCGCGAGATCGTCGATCCCGAACAGCGCCAGCACCTGCCCGGCGAGCTGGATGAAGACCACCCCCTCGTGCGCCTCCGCCGCCTCCCAGCCCAGCGCCGCGTAGAACGCCCGCGCCCGCCCGAGGTCGGCGACCCCGAGCGTGATCAGCGTGATCGCCTTCGGAAACATCCGGCCCTCCCCTCATGTTTCGCCGAAGCCTTACCACCTTCAGGCTGGCGCGACGACCGATCCCTCCTGCCCTTCCGACACCGCGAGCCGCTGCGCCCCCGCGCCCAGCTCGGCGAAGAGCTCGGCCCCGGTCCCGGTCATCCAGGCCTGCGCCCCGAGCGCCGCGACCGCCGCGAACAGCGCCCCGCGCCGCGCCGCGTCGAGATGGGCGGCCACCTCGTCGAGGAGCAGGATCGGCGCCGCGCCGAACCCCTGCGGCCACCGCGCGGGCGTTGGCGAGCACCACGCTGATCAGCAGCGCCTTCTGCTCGCCGGTCGAGCAGAGCCGCGCCGGCACCCCCTTCGCGGCATAGACCGCCCCGAGGTCGTCGCGGTGCGGCCCGACCAGCGTCCGCCCCGCCGCCACGTCGCGCCCGCGCCCGTCGCGCAGCGCCGTCGCGCAGCCCCGCCTCGTCCCGCGGCCCCTCGCCTTCGAGCGACAGCGCCGCCTGCGGGAACTCGCCCTCCGCCTCGACCGCCGCCAGCCGCGCCAGCGCCGCCGCCCGGTTCGCGCTCAGCCGCGCCCCGCTCGCCGCCATCTGCGCCTCCAGCGCCTCGAACCAGCCGGCATCGCGCACATCGTCGCGGATCAGCCGGTTGCGCTCGCGCAGGCTGCGGTCGTAGCCCACCGCCACCTCGCCGTGGTCGGGAACGAGGCTCAGCGTCACCCGGTCGAGGAACCGCCGCCGCTCGCCCGGCCCCTCGAGCCACAGCCGGTCCATCGCCGGCGTCAGCCACAGCACCCGCGCGACGCCGCCGAGCGCCGTCTGGCTCGCCGCCTTGCCGTCGATCTCGACCCGCCGCCCCGGCCCCTCCGACCAGGTCGCCACCTCGTGCGGTCCGTCCGAGGCGCCGAGGGCCGCGACCACCTTCCAGCCGAGCCGCTCGGGCACCCGCGCCAGCTCCTCGCTCGCCGCCCCGCGCAGCCCGCGCCCGGGCGAGAGCAGCGACACCGCCTCGATCAGGTTGGTCTTGCCGGCCCCGTTCGGCCCGAAGACCGCCACCGGCCGGCCGTCGAGCTCCAGCCGCGTGCGCGCATGCGAGCGGAAATGCGAGAGGTGGAGTCCGGTGACCGCGAGCAGGTCAGACCCGCATCGGCATCACGACATAGACCGCCGTGTCGTCGTTGCCCTCGCGCATCAGCGTCGGATCGCCGGCCGAGTTGAACAGGAACACCGCGTTCTCCCGGTCGACCTGCCCGGCGATCTCGAGCAGGTACTTCGCGTTGAAGCCGATCTCCAGCCGCTCGTCGCCGTAGGCGACCGCGAGCTCCTCGTCCGCCGCGCCCGAGTCGGGCGCGTTGACGCTCAGCACCAGCCGGTCCTCCTCGAGCGCCATCTTCACCGCGCGCGAGCGCTCCGAGCTCACCGTCGCCACCCGGTCGACCGCCCGGGCGAACTCGGCGGCGTCGACCTCCAGCCGCTTGGCGTTGCCGGTCGGGATCACCCGCGCGTAGTCGGGGAAGGTCCCGTCGATCACCTTCGAGGTCAGCGTCACCTCCGGCGTCGCGAAGCGCACCTTGGTCTCGCTGACCGACACCGCGATCGTCATCTCGTCATCGTCGAGGAGCTTCCTGCAGCTCCCCCACCGTCTTGCGCGGCACGATGATCCCCGGCAGGTCCGCGGCGCCCTCGGGCAGCGCGGCGTCGATCCGCGCCAGCCGGTGCCCGTCGGTCGCGACGCAGCGCAGCACCGGGCCGTCCGGCCCCTTGGCCGCGTGCATGTAGACGCCGTTCAGGTAGTAGCGCGTCTCCTCGGTCGAGATCGCGAACTTCGCCTTGTCGAACAGCCGCCGCAGCGTCGGCGCGGGGCAAGAGAAGTTCGTCTGGTACTCCGCGCTCGCCATGATCGGGAAGTCCTCGCGCGGCAGGGTCGCGAGGCTGAAATGCGACCGCCCCGCCCGCACGTCGAGCCGCCCGGCGATGCCGTCGTCGTTGAGCTCGACCATCGACCCGTCCGGCAGCTTGCGCGCGATCTCGTGCAGCGTGTGCGCGGGGACCGTCGTCGCGCCGGCGCGGCTCACCATCGCCGGCGCGCGGTCGATCACCTCGATGTCGAGGTCGGTGGCGCGGAAGCTGACCTGGTCGCCCTCCGCCTCGATCAGCACGTTCGACAGGATCGGGATGGTGTTGCGCCGCTCCACCACCGACTGCGCGCGGCTCATGGCCCGGAGAAGGGCGCTGCGCTCCATGCTGAGTTTCATTGCTGCCACCGTTGCAGAGGTCGGACCCCGCGGTCCCGTGACGGTTGCGCGGACCGTGACGTTACCGATTTGCGGGGAAAGGGCAAGCGCCGTGGTCGGAGCCCTCGCGAACGTGCGGGAAGGCGTGCAAGCGCCTGACGTCGCGTGCGTGCGGCTATGACGAACGGCCTGATGTTACGAGCATATCCGCTCCGATTGGACTCGCGCGAATCCTGTGCTACCGCACGTGGGTCGATGCCCACGGCGCTGCCGGAGGGCTTGCCCCGGAGCGGACGGCCGGCCTAGCTGCAGCAATGGAAACGACGTCGCCCGTCCCGCTCGCCGAGTCACGCGCCGGAGCGTGGCTGATCCTCGGCTCCGCGGTGGCCTGGAGCTTCGGCGGCACCTTCGGACGGCTGCTCGGCGACGGGATCGATTCGTGGACGATCGTCTTCTGGCGGTCGGTCTGGGCGAGCGTCTTCCTCTTCGGTTTCGTGCTCTGGCGCGACGGCGCGAGGGGGTCGGTCGCGTCCCTTCGGGCGATGGGGCTCCCGGGCCTCGCAGTGGCTCTGCTGTTCGCCAGCGCCTCGACCTCCTTCGTCATGGCGCTCCAGTTCACGACGGTCGCCAACATCCTGCTGGTGCAGGCGAGCGCGCCGCTGATCGCGGCGCTGCTCGCCTGGGCCGCGCTCGGCGAGCGCGTGGCCGGACCGACATGGGCTGCGATCGCTGCGGTTCTCGTCGGCATCGTCATCATGATGTCGGACGCGCTGTCGGGCGCGCGCTCGCTGGCGGGCGACGCGCTCGCGCTCTGGCTCACGCTCGCGTTCTCGGCGACGATCGTGATCGTCCGCCGTTTTTCGCAGGTCCGCATGGTGCCGGCGGTCTGCCTCGGCACGCTCATCGCCGCCGGCTTCGCGGCGACGCAGGCGCCGTCGCTGGCGGTCCGGCCCGAGCAGACGGCGGTGCTCTTCGGCTTCGGGGCGCTGAGCCTCGGACTGGGACTCGCGCTCTTCACGATGGGGGCGCGGCTCGTGCCTTCCGCCGTGGCGGCGCTTCTCAGCGTGGCCGAGACCATGCTCGGGCCGCTCTGGGTGTTCATCTTCTTCGGCGAGGTTCCAGCGGCGCGGACGCTTGTGGGCGGCGGCGTTATCCTTGCGGCGCTGGTCGCGCACCTGGGCTGGCAGCGGGGACGATAGCCCCGCCGTCAGGCCTCGAGCATCCGGCGCAGCAGCTCGACGTCCTCCGCGATCTGCGCGTCCGTCGCCCGCAGTTCCTCGATCTTGCGCACCGCGTGAATCACCGTCGTGTGGTCGCGGCCGCCGAAGCGGCGTCCGATGTCGGGGAGCGACCGGGACGTCAACGTTTTCGCCAGGAACATTGCCACCTGCCGCGGCCGCGCCACCTGACGCGCGCGCCGCGCCGACAGGAGGTCGGACATCCGCAGGTTGTAGTGGTCGGCCACCTTGCGGATGATCTCGTCGATCGTCACCTTGCGCTCGGAGAGCCGCAGGATGTCGGCAAGGCATTCCTGGGTCATGTCGAGGTCGATCGGCTGGGCGATCAGTGTCGCATAGGCGAAGAGCCGGTTCAGCGCCCCCTCGAGCACGCGGACGTTCGAGCTGATCCGATGCGCGAGGAACTCCATCACCCCCGGCTCGATCACGACGCCCGGGTTCTCCTCCAGCCGCAGTTCGGCCTTGGCCTGCAGGATGCCGAGGCGGAGCTCGTAGTCGGTCGGATGCAGGTCGACGACCAGCCCCCATTGCAGCCGCGAGCGGATGCGCTCCTCGAGCCCGTCGATCTCGCCCGGCGCACGGTCGGCGGAGATGACGATCTGCTTCTGCTGCTCGATCAGCGCGTTGAAGGTGTGGAAGAACTCCTCCTGGGTCGAAGTCCTTGCCCGAGATGAACTGCACGTCGTCGACCATCAGCATGTCGACCGAGCGGAACATCTCCTTGAACCCGTGCATCTCCTTGAAGCGCAGCGCCGAGACGAAGCGATACATGAACTGCTCGGCCGAGAGATAGAGTACCCGCGCCTCGGGGTTGCGTTGGCGCACCTCCCAGGCGATCGCGTGCATGAGGTGCGTCTTGCCGAGGCCCACGCCCCCGTAGAGGAAGAGCGGGTTGAAGGTGACCGGCCCGCCCTCGGCGACTCGCCGCGCCGCAGCATGGGCAAGTTCGTTGGGCTTGCCGACGACAAAGTTGTCGAAGGTGCAGCGACCGTCGAGCGGCGAGGCGGGCAGGTCGACGTCCGGGCCGGCCGTCGGAACCGCCGGCGGCGCCGGCACGGGCGCCGGGACGACCACGGCACACTTGGCCGCATCGCCGCTCCGCGGGACCCCGAATTCGAGGCGGCTGACCGGGATGCCGTCCTTGCAGAGCAGCATGCGGATCGCGTCCCCGTAGTTGCGCACCACCCAGGTGCCGATGAAGCTGGTCGGCGCCGTGAAGTGCCCGACGCCGTGGTCGGCGCCCAGGAAAGCCAGCGGCTCGATCCAGTTCTGGAAGGCGTCCGGGCCAAGTTGACTGCGCAGCGCGTCCCGTACTCGGGCCCATGCCTCAAGCGAGGCGTCTATCTCGGAGGTCATCACCTGGGGTTTCATTTCGGCTCGCCGCGGCGGAGCGGGGAAAGGGGTTCAGCGTGGCTGCGCCCGGCCCGGAGCAGGTCCGGAGCGGGCCCGCGACTGGGGCGGGCGGACACCCGGCGCGGCTGGCGCGAACGGCGCCCCGGAGGGTAGCCGTAGATAGCGCGGAAGTCCTCCGTGCGGGCCATCGCTTTCAACTGAAATTCACCTTCCCGTCAGACTTTTATCGTTTGTGTCGGAAGTTCGTTTTGCCGCCATTGGACAGCATCGCGCTTGCGTCAGATTTGCTACGAGCAATACTGCGCTGACGTGAAGATCTACTAAGGATTACTCAGATACTCGGCGGACAGGAATTGTTCCGTGACATCAAACATACCGAAGCCCCCTTCGCCGAACAACGGGACTGAAGGTGGAACATTCGGGAGTCGCCTGGGCGTGGCATGCCGGCTACAGGGCCGTCGAATTCGAAACGCCGCCGCGCCCGAGGGCGCGGCGGCGTTTCGTGTCGGTTCGTCTCGGATCGAAGGTCGGGAGCGCCCCCGAAGGGCTGCAGGCTCAGGCGCCCAGCGCCTTCACCCGGCCGGCGAGCCGGGAAATCTTGCGGCTTGCGGTGTTCTTGTGCAGGACGCCCTTCGAGACGCTGCGCATGATCTCCGGTTGCGCGGCGCGCAGCGCCTCCGAGGCCGCTCCGGCGTCGCCGCCTGCGATGGCCTCCTCCACCTTCCGGATGAAGGTGCGCATCCGCGAGCGGCGCGCCTTGTTGGTCTCGGCACGGCGCTCGGCCTGCAGCGCGCGCTTCTTGGATGACGGCGAGTTAGCCATGGTTCGGTCCGGTCTCACATCTCGAATTCAGGCCGGGTCCTTACCCGCGCCCCCGACCCGAGTCAACCGCAGTTCTGGGAGCAGCCGGGCCAGCACGACGATAAGGCCGGAACGCCGCGGCTTCCGCGAGAGCCGGTCCAATCGGATCGCCTGCCGCTCGAGCGCTTCCAGATAGGTGACCCAGTCGATATCGGTGTCGTACATCGCCCGTCTCCCGCAAAGCCGGGGCGAGCGTAGCGCAGCCACCGTGAGCGCTGCGTGACGGGCAGCGTGAAGGCCGCGCAAAAGCGTTGCTACTTGCCGCGAAACTGCGGGCTGCGCTTCTCGGCGAAGGCTGCCATGCCCTCGGCCTGGTCCTCGGTGGCGAAGAGCGCGTCGAAGAGCCGCCGCTCGAAGAGCAGCCCCTCGCGCAGCGTGGTCTCGTAGCTGCGGTTCACCGCCTCCTTGATCGCGCGCACGGCCAGCGGCGACTTCTCGGCGATCCTGCCCGCGGTCTCGCGGGCGTCACGCAGCAGGTCTCGGGCCGGCACCACCCGGCTGACGAGGCCGCAGCGCTCGGCTTCGGCGGCATCCATCATCCGACCGGTCAGGCACATCTCCATCGCCTTCGACTTGCCGACGAAGCGGGTGAGGCGCTGGGTGCCGCCGAGGCCCGGGATGACGCCGAGGTTGATCTCGGGCTGGCCAAACTTCGCGGTGTCGGCGGCGATGATGAAGTCGCACATCATGGCGAGCTCGCAGCCCCCGCCGAGGCAGTAGCCGGCGACCGCGGCGATGACCGGCTTGCGGCAGCGCATGATCATCTCGGAGGGGCCGGTGAAGTAGTCCTCGACGAACATGTCGACAAAGCTCTTCGGCGCCATCTCCTTCACGTCGGCGCCGGCGGCGAAGGCCTTCTCCGATCCGGTGACCACCATCGCCCGCACTCGGTTCGAGGCGTCCATCTCGGTCAGGGCTTCGCCGAGCTCCTCGAGGATCTGGGTATTGAGCGCGTTCAGCGCATCCGGCCGGTTCAGCCGGATCGTGGCGACGTGATCCTCCACCTCGACGATCAGGGTCTCGTAGGCCACGGCAGCTCTCCCTCGCTGGCTCGACGGGTCCAAGCCATAGCACCGCGCTCGCCCCGTTCCATTGGTTTTCCGCAGCTTCCGCATCGCGGCGCGGGGTCGCGTTCATCAGCTCTGGCAGCCCCGGCAGAAGAAGCTCGACCGTCCCGACTGCACGACCCGCGCGATGGCCGCGCCGCAGCGCGGGCAGGGCGCGCCCTCCCGGTCGTAGACGGCAAAGGAATGCTGGAAGTAGCCGAGCTCGCCATCTGCCTGCCGATAGTCGCGCAGCGACGACCCGCCGGCGGCCAGCGCGTCCTCGAGCACCGCCCGAACAGCCGCCACCAGCGCCTCCGCCCCGTCGCGCCCGACCTCGCCGGCCAGCCGGAGCGGCGAGATCCGCGCCCGCCAGAGCGCCTCGCAGACATAGATGTTGCCGAGCCCCGCCACCGCGGCCTGGTCGATCAGCACCGCCTTGACCGCAGTCCGCCGCCCCGCCAACCGCTCGGCCAGATACCCGGCGTTGAAGCCGTTGCCGAGCGGCTCGGGGCCGAGCCCCGCGAGCAGCCGGTGCGCGCCGAGGCCGTCCGTCGGCCAGAGGTCCACCGCGCCGAAGCGCCGCGCGTCGTTCAGCGTGACCCGCGCGCCGCCCTCGATGTCGAGCACCAGATGATCGTGCTTCGCCGGCGCCGGATGCGGGTGGTGGAAGGCGCCGACCTGGACGCCGGAAACCAGGAGCCGCCCCGACATCCCGAGGTGCACGATCAGCGTCTCCCCCCCGTCGAGATCGGCCAGCAGATACTTCGAGCGCCGCCGCAGCCGCTCGACCCGCGTCCCGGTCAGCCGCGCGGCGAGCCGCGGCGGGAACGGCCAGCGCAGGTCGGCCCGGCGCACGTCGGCATGCGCGATCACCCGGCCCGCGAGCACCGGCTCGAGGCCGCGGCGGACCGTCTCGACCTCGGGCAGCTCCGGCAAATCCCCTCCCCGGCCCGGGCGACGCGGTTGCAGCGCGCCCGACCTGCCTTATAAGGAGCGGCGGAACCGACCGAAAGCCTGCGAGCCGCATGTCCGACCAGCCCGAGCGCACGACCCATTTCGGCGACGAGACCGTGCCCGAGGCTTCGAAGGCAGCGCGGGTGCACGGCGTCTTCTCCTCCGTCGCGACGCGCTACGACGTGATGAACGACGCGATGAGCCTCGGCATCCACCGGCTCTGGAAGGACGCGGCGCTCGACTGGCTGGCGCCCTGGCCGGGCATGGCGCTCCTCGACGTCGCCGGCGGCACCGGCGACATCGCCTTCCGCTTCCTGCGCCGGGTCAAGGGCCGCGGCCACGCCACCGTCCTCGACATGACCGAGGACATGCTGAGCGAGGGCCGCCGCCGCGCCGAGGCCACCGCCTTCGGCCCCGCGCTCGACTGGGTGGTCGGCGACGCGATGGCGCTCCCGTTCCCCGACGCGAGCTTCGACGCCTATACGATCTCCTTCGGCATCCGCAACGTCACCCGGATCGAGGACGCCCTCGCCGAGGCCTGGCGGGTGCTCAGGCCGGGCGGCCGGCTCCTCGTCCTCGAGTTCAGCCGGGTGCCCGAGCCCTCCTTGCGCTGGCTCTACGACCGCTACTCGTTCAACGTCATCCCGGCGCTCGGCCAGGCGATCGCCGGCGACCGGCCGAGCTACCGCTACCTCGTCGAGTTGATCCGCCGCTTCCCCGACCAGGACGCCTTCGCCGCGATGATCGCCGCGGCCGGCTTCGGCCAGGTCCGCTACCGCAATCTCTCGATGGGCATCGCCGCGCTGCACTCGGGCTGGAAGCTCTGAAGGCATGCGCGGCCCGCACAACCTCTGGCGCCTGATCCGCACCGGCGCGACCTTCGAGCGCACCGGCGCGATGCGGACCGCGCTCGAAGCGTTCCACGCCCCGCCGACCCTGCGCGCCGCCGCCCGCGTGCTCGGCTGGCCGTTCCAGTGGCTGGGCTACGAGGGCGACCCGACGCAGCCGCCGATCCTGCGGGCGCTGACCGCGCTCGGCCCCGCCTACATCAAGTTCGGCCAGCTGCTCTCGACCCGCCCCGACGTGGTCGGACCCGAGCTCGCCGCCCAGCTCAGCGTGCTGCAGGACAAGCTGCCGCCGTTCCCGATGGAGGAGGCGCGCACCGCGATCGAAACCGAGCTCGGCCAGCCGCTCGATGCCGTCTTCGCCGAGTTCGAGCCGCCGGTCGCCGCCGCCTCGCTCGCGCAGGTGCATCGCGCGCGCCTGCGCGAGACCGGCCAGGTGGTCGCCGTCAAGGTGCTCCGCCCCGGCATCGAGCGGGCCTTCCTGCGCGACGTCGACGCCTTCTACTTCGCCGCCGGGATGATGGAGCTGCTCGCCCCGTTCGCCCGCCGCCTGCGCCCGAAGGCGGTGATCCACCATTTCGAGGGCGTGGTCCTCGGCGAGCTCGACCTTCGCATGGAGGCCTCCGCCGCGGCCGAGTTCGCGGCGAACACCGTACGCGACCCGGGCTTCCGCGTGCCCGCGGTGATCTGGCCCGCCTCGGGCCGCCGCGTCCTGACCCTCGAATGGGCGACCGGCATCAACATGGGCGACCTCGCGGCGCTCGAGGCCAGCGGCGCCGACCTCGTGCGGCTCTCCGAGCGGATCATCCAGACCTTCCTGACCCATGCGCTGCGCGACGGCTACTTCCACGCCGACATGCACCAGGGCAACCTGAAGCTCGGCCCCGATGGCGCGCTCATCACCCTCGACTTCGGCATCATGGGCCGGATCGACGCCTATACCCGCAAGGTCTACGCCGAGATCCTGATCGGCTTCCTGCGCCGCGACTACCACCGCGTCGCCGAGGTGCATTTCGAGGCCGGGTACGTGCCGCGCGACAAGGACACCGAGGCGTTCGCCCAGGCGCTGCGTTCGGTCGGCGAGCCGATCTTCGGCCAGGACGCGACGCGGATCTCGATGGCGCGGCTGCTCGCGCATCTCTTCGAGGTGACCGAGCGCTTCGGCATGCAGACGCGCACCGAGCTGATCCTGCTCCAGCGCACGATGGTCGTGGTCGAGGGCGTCGGGCGCAGCCTGAACCCGGCGATGAACATGTGGGAGACCGCGCGCCCGGTCGTCACCGACTACATCAGCGCCAACCTCGGCCCGGCGGCGGTCGCGCGCGACCTCGCCGCCACCGTGCGCGTCCTCTCCCGCTTCGGCCCGCGCCTGCCCCAGCTTGCCGAGGCCGCGCTGGTCCGCGCCAACACGCCGCCCCCGCCCGCCGAGCGCCGCGCCCTGCCCGCCTGGGCCTACGCCCTCGGCGGCGCGGTGCTGGGCGCCGCGCTTGTCGCGCTCGGCACCCTGCTCTAGCAGGTCAGGGGCCAAGCCGCGCCCGCCGCCACTCCCTTCCCTTTTCCGCAGAGTCGGGCCGGGGTCAGGGGCGGCGAAGCCGCGGGCGCAGCCCGTCTGCCCTTGACGCCGGCCCGACTCGCATCCCCACACTGGAAAGGGCGCCTGATGAAGCAGCCGCTTCATCAGCGCCTCGGCGCAGATCTTCCTTCTCTTCCTTCCGACGCCGAAAACCCGCGACTCCCTCCCAGCGCGGCGCGGGCGCACCGCCGACACGGCGCGACGCCGACGCGCCGCTCCCGCCGGCCGGCGGAGCCGCCGGCCACCCCCAAGGGCCAGCGTTGAGCAAGCAGGCATCGCGGCTCAAGCCGCTCGCCTGAGACACGTCACTACCGAAGGATCGGGGCGAACCTTTCGGTCGGCCCCTTTCACTTGTGCTACCGTGGACAACCGGGGCATCCGCAGCTCGCCTTGACGTTGACGATCCAAGCTCAGGGTGAGTACTCGTAGAACTCCGCTCCTGCTCCGCAAGCCGCGCTGGATCGGCTCAAGGTCTTGCGCAGCCGCAGTGTCGTGAGAAGCTGACCCCCGTCACCGCGTCCCACCGGCCCCACCCAGCAGCTCGAAATGCCTCGGTATCCGGCCCTTGGTAAACATCAGCCGCCTCTCCGGCTCCAGAAACAGCTGCAACGGATGGTAGGGGCCGCCGCTCGCCCCGAGCCAGCGCGTCTCCTTCACATCGGACCACACGAACCGGCCGAAGGCTCCCTCGACCAGCAACTCGCCGAGCCACGGGATGGTCTGGATGCTGATCACCGGCCCGGTCAGAGCGACCGGCAGCAGTCGCTCCAGCGGCCGACCGGGCGCGTAGCGGAACATCCCGGCCTCAGTTCCGATCAGCGCCCCCGAGGGATTCGCCGGATCGTTGTCCAACGTGGTGATCACCCCCAACTCGCACGGGGCGGGACACGGAACCGCGCTCGCGGTGCCGTCCGCGGCGATCCGCACCAGCCGCTCTCCCGAGTTCGACCGCCAGCGCGTCGCCGCGGCCCGGGTCGAAGAGCAGGTTGATGCCGTTCCGCAGGGCGATCCCGTGAAGCAGCCAGTTCCTGTTCGTGCTCTCGCCGGGTGCCGCAGTGGGCGCAAGGTCGGGTCCAAGCCGGACGAACCTCCCATCGCCATACCGCATGGCGAAACCGAACCGCGGCAGCTTCCACCAGTCCGGCTTATCCCACGACTTCATGAGGCGCCCGTTGGGGTAGCTTTCCGCGCCCGGCCATTGAGCGGGGTTCGGCTCCGACCTCAGCCAGGTGTCCCAGTCGACATCGCCGGCGAATGCGCCGTCCGACCGTTCGAGACGACCTGACCGCGTCAGCTTCCAGCGGGACAGCTGAACCGACCCGGCGCCATCCCGGCCGACCGGCGTGAAGTCCCGCACGATGCAGTCATCGTCAAAGAACCAGGTGAGGTCGCCGCTCGCATACGTGAACCTGTCGCCGTCGTACAGGAAGAAGCGGTCGCAGGAAGCGATGACGATCAGGTCGCTGTAGGGCAGGCGGGCCACGCCGGAGTATCCGGCCGGAACCTCCTCGAGCCGCCGTGCCGGGCCATCGAGCGGCACCTCGAACGCGCCGTTCTGGCCACCGACCAGAAAGGCGCGTCCCGTCCAGACCGGCTCGACATCCCCCATGTGCTCGGTGTCGATGACCTCGGTCCCCGCGAGCGGCACCGACCGCCAAGCCTCCGAGGCGGGCGGCGGCGCCGTGTCCCCGCAGATACCGCGACCAGACAGCCGCCGGTCGCGTAGCCAGAACAGGCTTTTCCAATAGGGCAGCGCGTAGTTGTTCGTCACCATTGCCTCGCCGGTCTCCGGCAGGTAGATGACATCGCTCGTCAGGCTGGATCCCAGCCGCCAGTCCCCATCGGGCCGGGTCAGCCCGAGTTCGCGGTCGATCAGGATCAGCCCGGCATCGCCGTGGTAGAGCACCTGTTCCGACCGCTCGAGTTCGGTGAGATTCCAGTTGCCCACCCCGACCCGCGGCAACCGGACCTCCCGCGACCGCCCGTCCCAGGCGAGGCGGAGCACGTCATCCTCCGTCTCGACCCGCAGCCAGAAATGCGGCGTCTCCGCCCATTTCGGTTGGGTCATGTAGTAGTCCGGGTCCTTCGTGTCGTGGCTGGCTTGGTGCTGCCGCGTTGGAGACACCACACCCCAGTTCATGTAGCTAGGCGCGTCATCGGGAGCCGGAACGGCGGCAATCTCGGCGAGAAATTTCTCAACCTGCCGGTGGCGTTCGGTTTCGTCGGGCCGGAGTGGCCGGAAGTACCCCAGGTACCGGTCAAACACGAACCGCAAGTCGGATCGGGACCACGGCCACCAGTAGACGTCGCCATCGCTGCCCAGGAAGAAGTCATCGAGGATGTGCGGTCCACCCCCCGGGTGCCGGCGTACCCGGCCCGCCCCGTCGATGTAGCTGGCTTGCCAGTCGCCGTGGAAAATCGGCGTCGGATGTCCCGGGATGAACTGCGGCCAGTCGTGGCTCGGGATCTTCGCGTACGGCGGAGCGCCCGGCTCGCCGGACTCGACCGGCGTCACGCAGATGTTCGGATCGAAAGGAAGCTCGGGTGCCGCCGCTGCCGCGGAACTGGAGAGCAGCGCTACTGCCAGGAGGGCGAGCGAACTCGGGACTTTCGGCATCGCGCTCACTGACCTCGGGTGCTGAAAAATGCGTGACTTAGGTGCCCTTGGTCGCGTTAAGAGCGGGTTAGCGCTCGACGCCGGTCGCGGATATCCGGCACCTCTACACGCCCCGTCCCACGTTTGGTTGCGCAGGTGTACCTATCGGACCGAGTCCGCTTCAATGCTCTCCCGGGTCGATTGACCAGGACTCTGCCGCGGTTTAATCCATCGAATCGACGACCTCGTAGCTCAGTGGATAGAGCACTCGCCTCCTAAGCGAGGGGTCGGCGGTTCGAATCCGCCCGGGGTCGCCACATCTCATCCGCTCTCCTTCTGATCCCTTCGCGCCGGTGTTAACGATCCAATCCTGACCGTTTCAGGTGCCATATGGATTCCATATGGGTTCCATACGCGTTCCAGATCGAGCGAATCGGCGTAAACCTTTGGCATCGGTGCCGTCTCAGAGGTCCTTCAGCGGCATTGTGTAGACGGTCGCGGTCCCGGTCAGGCAGTCCTCGCCGGCCGCGTTCCGGACGGAGGTCGCGATCCTGCAGATCGGCTTGTCGTCGCGCACCTCGAGGATCTCGACCCGCCCGGTGATCTCCTCGTCGATGCCGACCGCCTTCATGAAGCGCCAGCCGACCTCGAGGAACACCGTGCCCGGCCCCGGCAGGTCCTCGGCGACGAGCGCGTTGAGGATGCCCGAGGTCACGCCGCCCTGCACGATCAGCCGACCGAACGGCGTCTTCTCCGCGAGCGCCCGGTCGTAGTGCAGCGGGTTGCGGTCGCCGGTCATTGCCGTGAAGGCCTCGATGTCGGCCTTGCTCGTCGTTCGGCTGCGCTCGGCCGCCTGCCCGACGGCGGGCTTGCCTTTGATGACGCCGGCCCAGCCGTGCCTTTTGGTCATGATACCCTCACCCCATCGCCTCGACGAGCATCGCGCGGTAGTCGGCCGCCGTCGCCGCGCGCGGGTTGGTGGCGTGGCTGTGGTCGGCCAGCGCCCGCTCGATTACCCGGTCGAAACACTCCTCGCCCACGCCAAGCGCCCGGAGCCCCGCCGGAATCCCGAGCCGGCGGTTAAGTGCGGCCACCGCATCGGCGAGATCGGCGTCGAGCCCCATCGCCGCCTTCAGCCGATCGAGCTTCGCCCCGGCCACGCCGGCGTTGAACCTCAGCACCGGCGGCAGCAGGATCGCGTTCAGCGTGCCGTGGTGCAGGCGCAGGTCCTTCAGCCCGCCGAGCGCATGGCTCAGCGAATGCACCGCACCGAGCCCCTTCTGGAACGACAGCCCGCCTTCGAGCGCCCCCATCATCAGCGCGCTTCGCGCCGCCAGGTCGCCGCCCGCCTCGCAGGCCCGCGGCAGGTTCCGCCAAATCCGTGCGGCGCCGTCGAGGGCGATCGCCTCCGCCGGCGGGTTGTCGCGCGGCGAGACGAACGTCTCGATGCAGTGCGAGAGCGCGTCGAGTCCGGTCGCCGCGGTCAGCCCGGGAGGCAGGCCGAGTGTCAGCTCCGGGTCGCAGATCGCCCGCCCGGGGATCAGGTGCGGGCTGATGAACCCGAGCTTATGCCCGTCGGCGAGCGTCAGGAGCGCCGCCCGCCCGACCTCGGCGCCGGTCCCCGCCGTCGTCGGGATCGCGATCACCGGCGCCACCGCCGGCCCGATCCGCTCGATGCCGCCGTAGATCGCCGCGTAGCGCTCGAGCGGCCCCGGGTGCGTCGCGAGCAGCGCGACCCCCTTGGCGAGGTCGATCGGCGAGCCGCCGCCCAGCGCCACGATCCCGTCGCAGCCCTCGGCCCGCCAGACCTCGAGCGCCGCCGCCACGGCCTCCTCGGTCGGGTTCGGCGGCGTGCCGACGAACGCCGGACCGTCGATTGCGACCCGGTCCAGGAGGCCCGCGGCCCTGATCCCCTCGTCGGAGATCAGCAGCGGCCGTGCCATCCCGAGCTCGGCGATGGCCGCCGGCAGGCCGGCGACCTCGCCCGGCCCGAAGTCGATCGTCGTCAGGTAGGTGATGCGCGCCATGGCCCGCCTCGGCTCCCCTCAGCCGCAGGTACAGGGGACGCCGGATTTGTCAACCGTGCCGCGTGGACAGCCTTCGCCGGCTCGTTGATAGTCCACCCAGGAATCACCTTGCACGTGGGGTCGATGCCAGACGACGTGAGCCGAGCACCGGACTTCACCCACGAGATCGCAGGCCCCGGGCCGGTCTGCGGCATCGACGAGGTCGGCCGCGGTCCCTGGGCCGGCCCGGTCGTCGCCGCGGCGGTGATCCTCGACCCCGCCGCCATCCCCGACGGCATCGACGACAGCAAGCGGCTGACGCCGCAGCGGCGCGACGAGCTCGCAGCCGCGCTACGCGGCTGCGCGGTGATCGGGATCGGCGTCGCCAGCGTCGCGGAGATCGAGGCGATGAACATCCTGCAGGCGAGCTTCCTCGCGATGCGCCGCGCCGTCGCGGGCCTCGGCCTGCGCCCGGCGCTCGCGCTCGTCGACGGCCACCTCCAGCCGCCGGGGCTGCCGTGCCCCGCCCGGACCATCGTCGGCGGCGACGGCCTCGCCCTCTCTATCGCCGCCGCTTCGATTGTCGCCAAGGTCGCGCGCGACCAGACGATGGTGGCGCTTTCGCAACAGTTCCCCGGCTACGGCTGGGAAACCAACATGGGCTACGGCACGCGGGGGCACGCGGAGGGGATTGGGCGGCTGGGGGTTACCCCTCACCATAGGCGGTCGTTTCGGCCGATTCACAACATCTTGTGTGAGGCGGATTAGTTAAGCGGCTGATTCGATTTAAGATTTGACGCCGATTCGCTTTTGACTCATCGTCGTGCCGACAGCCGAAGGATCGGGCACGCAGCATGAGAACGGCAAGAAAAGAACGGATCGAGAGCGGCTTGGAGCTCGACGCTGTCATCCCGGGCGATTGCATCGAGGTCATGCGGGCGCTGCCCGCCGCGAGCGTGGACCTGATCTTCGCCGATCCGCCCTACAACCTCCAGCTGCGCGGCGACCTGCACCGCCCTGACAACAGCCGGGTGGACGCGGTCGACGACGAATGGGACCGCTTCGCCTCGTTCGCGAGCTACGACGCGTTCACCCGCGCCTGGCTCGGCGCCGCCCGGCGGCTGCTCAGGCCCGACGGCGCGATCTGGGTGATCGGCTCCTATCACAACGTCTTCCGCCTCGGCGCGGCGCTGCAGGACGCGGGCTTCTGGATCCTCAACGACGTGATCTGGCGCAAGTCGAACCCGATGCCGAACTTCCGCGGCAAGCGGCTGACCAACGCCCACGAGACGCTGATCTGGGCGGCGAAGTCGGATCAGTCGAAGTACACCTTCAACTACGAAGCGATGAAGGCGCTGAACGAGGGCATCCAGATGCGCTCGGACTGGGTGATCCCGCTCTGCACCGGCGCCGAGCGGCTGAAGACCGACGACGGCGAGAAGGCGCATCCGACGCAGAAGCCGGAAGCGCTGCTGCACCGCGTGCTCGTGGCCTCGACGCGGCCCGGCGACGTGGTGCTCGACCCGTTCTTCGGCACCGGCACCACCGGCGCGGTCGCCAAGCGCCTGCGCCGCCACTTCGTCGGCATCGAGCGCGAGCCCGCCTACCGGGCGGCCGCCGAGCGCCGGCTCGCCGGGGTCCGCCCGCTCGACGCCGAGGCCGCCGCCGTCACCACCCCGAAGCGCGCCGAGCCGCGCATCGCCTTCGGCCAGCTCGTCGAGCGCGGGCTGCTGGCGGCCGGGGAGACCCTGGTCTCGCTCAACGGCCGCCATGCCGCCCGCGTCCGCGCCGACGGCACGCTGATCGCAAGCGACGTCCGCGGCTCGATCCACCAGGTCGGCGCCGCGCTCGAGGGCGCGCCGTCGTGCAACGGCTGGACCTACTGGCACTTCGAGAAGGACGGCGCCATCGTCCCGATCGACTTCTACCGCCAGCAGATCCGGGCGGAGATGCGGGACTGGTAGCCGTTAACACTTCGGCGATTCGGGTGGGCACCAGATGTTGTGTCCGCTCGACGTGCAAATCCATGCACAAGGCATGCACCAGGCATGCACAACGCATGCACGGAATCCGCCCCGGGGACCGGGTTGATCGAAGGTGAACGCGCGAAGATAAATCCTGAGCGCCCCGGCCAAGCGAATTCCGCTACCGGCGAGCAGCGTCCGCCGGACGGTCCCGCGGCCGCAACGCGGGAGCCACAGGGCTAGCTCTCCGGGCGAGTACCCTTTTTGTACCCGATGGCTAAGGCGTTGATCGAAACGGTACAGCAGGGGTCAGACTGGATCCGGTTGAGTCGATCGGAGGGAGGAACGGATCGACGGCGCAGAGAAGCACGCGCCTCGAACCGGCGAAAGCGAGGCACTGCCTCGCGACGGTTCGTCGGCCGGAGCGCGCGAGCGCGGAGGCCGAGGGGGGTCGGGCATCACCGTCGGCTCGCAATCCGCGCGCGCCTGCCTGGCAGATGCGTTTACGCGCCTGCAAGGGGCAGGCAGGCGCGCGCGGATTTGTCGACGGACAAATCCGCGAAGTGAATGCGGCACCGGTGGGGACACCCCCTGGCCGGGCGCAAGGCCGAAGCCCCGCCGCCACGCCGGCACCGGGGCCTCGCCTCGCAGACGGGACCCGGCGTCTGACGCCGGGTCCCGGTCACTTCACCGCGACGAGCTTCGCCATCTTGGCCTTGGCCGCGGGCTTCGCCGGAGCCTTGGCGGCCGGCTTCGCGGCCTTGGCCGGGGCCTTGATGGCGAGCGCCGCGGCCTTGGCCGGCGCCTTCGGCTTGGCGGCCGGCTTGGCGGCGGCCTTGGCCTTGGCAGGCGCCTTGGCCGGCGCCTTCGCCTTGGCCGATGCCTTGCCGTCGGCGACGAGCTTGGCGGCCATCGCCTCGATAGCGCGGATGCGGACCAGCAGGTCCTTCAGGGTGGGGGCGGGCATGCGTGATCTCCTCCTGGGAGCTTGACAACCTGCCAGCGGGTTTGTCCCGATCTGGCGCCTCTACTTATTTTCAGAGCCCTCTGCAAAACTCACGGATTCCGTTGGGGATCTCGATGGGTTAAGCTCTTTGGCATGAGAAAGAGCTTTGCGACGCAACCCGCCCTTTTCGCCGGCCCCGAGCTGTTCGATCACCCCGCGCTGAAGGCGCTCGACCCGGTGGAGGCGCTTTTCGACTGGGAGGCGCTGGCGGGGCTGCTGGTCGACGAGGGCAAGAAGGCGACCGGCCGCCCCGGCTATCCGGTCCAGACGCTGCTCAGGGCGCTGCTACTCGGCATCTGGCACGGGCTTTCGGACGAGCAGCTGGCGGCGCAGCTGGCGCGGGATCTCTTGTTCCGCAAGTTCTGCCGGCTGGAGCTCGATGCCGCGACCCCGGATGCGACCACGATCGGCCGCTTCCGGGCGCAGCTGGAGACGGAGGGGCAGCTCGCGGCACTGTTCGCGGCGGTGACGGAGCAGCTCGCGGCGAAGAAGGTGATCATTGGCGAGGGACGGGTGGCGATCATCGACGCCACGGTGGTCGAGGCGGCGCGGACCGGGCGGGGGAAGCTCGGCGAGGGCGAGACGGACGGCCGGGACCCGGAGGCGGGGGCGCACGTGAAGATCAATGCGCGCGGGCGCAAGGTCGGGACCTGGGGCTACCAGTTCCAGGTCAACGCCGACGAGGACGGCTTCATCCACGCGCAGACGGTGACGCCGGGCAACGCGCACGAGATCAAGAGCTGGAAGGGGCTGATGACCGGGGGCGAGACCGAGCTCTACGCCGACTGCGCCTATTCGGCGCAGGAGACGCGCGACACCCTGGCTGCCCGCGGTGTCGCCGACCGGGTGCAACGCAAGGGCTACCGCAACGCCCCGCTGCTGGCGGCGGAGGTCGCGCGCAACAAGGAGATCGGGGTGACGCGCGCCGGGGTCGAGCGCATCTTCGGCCATGGCAAGCAGGTGTGGCGGCTGGCGCGCACCCGCTTCCTCGGGCTGGCGCGCAACCGGACCCACTTCACCCTGGTCGCCATCGCCTGGAACGTCTGGAAGGGCGGGCGCTTCCTCAGGCTCTATGGCCTCCGCCCGTCCTGAGATCCCCCACACGCCACCGATTCCGATCTCGTCCACCGAAAAACCTCGAAGCGAGACCAACGAGGTCTCAGCTCCAGAGTTCATCGAACGATCCGCGGCCGCCTGTCCGGCCATAATTCGGCGTTTTGCAGGCGTCTCTTTCAATAAATGTTACCAAGAAGTTTCCGAGAAACCCTGGCCAATACGCTGTGCGAATCACGGCACAACGGACACGCTCTGCCGGTAGTCGACGAGATCCTGCCCTAGACGATCGAGGCGAGACGGCGCGAATACTCGCGACAGGCCGGCCCGCGGCCGATGCTCAGGCGAGGACGGCGAGCCCGAGGCGGAGCGCCTTGCGCATGACGCTCGGAAGCGCGGCCGCGAGCGGGCCGGCCGGGAGCCAGGCTCCGGCCGGCGGGGCGGCGCACGCGGGCAGCCGCGCGCCGCGCAGGCGCAGGATCAGGTGGAAATGGGTGAAGGTGTGGCGGACCTCGCCGAGGTCGCGCCAGTCGGCGGCGAAGGGGGCGCGCGGCTGCGGCGGGGTCTCGCTCCACGGTCCGCCGGGCAGGCCGAGCATGCCGCCGAGCAGGCCCGAGGCCGGGCGGGTCTCGACCAGCACGGTCCCGTCGTCGCGCAGCGCCAGCCAGGCGGTGCCGTGCCGGACGGGCCGCGCCGCCTTCTCCGCCCGGCGCGGCAGCTCGGCCGCGACGCCGGCCCGGCGCGCGGCACAGGCGGAGGTCAGCGGGCAGATGCCGCAGGCGGGCGCGCGCGGCGTGCAGACGGTGGCGCCGAGATCCATCACCGCCTGGGCGTAGTCGCCCGGCCGCTCCGCCGGCGTCATCGCCTCGGCGAGCGCGCGCAGCCGCGGCTTCGCCGCCGGCAGCGGCGCCTCGACCCGGGCGAGCCGCGCCATCACCCGGTCGACGTTGCCGTCGACGACGACCGCGCGCCGGCCGAAGGCGATCGCCGCGATCGCCGCCGCCGTGTAGGGGCCGATGCCGGGGAGCGCGCGCAAGCCCGCCTCGGTCTCGGGGAAGCGGCCGCCGAGCTCGCGCGCCACCACCCGCGCGCAGGCGAGGAGGTTGCGCGCCCGGGCGTAGTAGCCGAGGCCGGCCCAGGCGGCCATCACCTCGGCGTCCGCGGCGGCGGCGAGGGCGGCGACCGTCGGCCAGCGCGCGAGGAAGGCCTCGAAGTAGCCGCGGACGGCGGCGACGGTGGTCTGCTGCAGCATCACTTCGGAGAGCCAGACCCGGTAGGGATCCGGGCGCCGGTCCGAGCGTGGCGGCGCGCGCCAGGGCAGGTCGCGGGCCGCGCGGTCGTACCAGGCGAGGAGCGCTGCGGCGTTGTCCTCCATCCGTTCACCCTGACAAGCCGGCCCGGGGCCGATACCCTCGAGGGCCGAGGAGAGCATCGATCGCATGGCCGAGGACAGTGACACGCGGCGGCCGAAAGACAAGCCCGCGCGCCTGTCGCGCGGCTTCGTCCGGGCGGGTGGCCTGATCGAGCCGCAGATGCGCAGCGCCGCCGCCAAGCGCGGCTTCGTCCAGGCCCGGCTGCGGGCGCTCTGGCCGGAGATCGCCGGGCCGGAGTTCGCCGCGATCTGCGCGCCGCTCCGCCTCGCGCGGACGCGCGGTCCAGCCGGCGGGCTCCTGACCGTGGCGGTCAGCGGCGCCCATGCGCCGCAGCTGCAGATGCTGGTGCCGGTGCTGCGCGAACGGGTGAACGCAGCACTCGGGCCCGGCACGGTCGGCCGCATCCAGCTGACCCACGCCGCGCACGGCTTCGCCGAGCCGCCGGCCCGGTTCGGTGCGAAGCCGCCGGCGCCGCCCGAGCTCGGCGAGATCGCCGGCGAGCTTTCAAGCATTGGTGATGGCGATCTGCGCGACGCCTTGGAGACATTGGCGCGCAATGTGCTATCCCGTAGCCGCACCTCGTAATTATCCGGACATGAGCGCCATGCCCCCGACCTTGACCCGACGCCAGACTCTCTTCGCCGCTCTCGCCGCCGCCGCGCTGCCCGCGCTCGCGCGTGCGCAGGCGAGCGCGAGCGTCGCCGAGATGAGCTTGGGCGACCCGAACGCGCCGGTGACGCTCGTCGAGTATGCGATGTTCACCTGCCCGCACTGCGCGACCTTCAACCAGGACGTCTTCCCCAAGCTCAAGGCCGAGTACATCGACACCGGCAAGGTGCGGCTCGTCTTCCGCGAGGTCTATTTCAACAAGCCGAGCCTCTGGGCCGCGATGATCGCCCGCTGCGCGCCGGCCGACCGCTACTTCGGCATCGTCGACGTGCTGTTCGCGAGCCAGGAGAAGTGGCTCACTGCCAGCGACGAGCAGGGGCTGGTGAACAATCTCTATGCCATCGGCCGGCAGGCGGGGATGACCGACGCGCAGATGGACGCCTGCATGCAGGACCGCGCGCTCGCCGAGGGGCTGGTGGCGGAGTACCAGAAGAACTCCGAGGCCGACGGCATCGATGCCACCCCGACCTTCCTGATCAACGGCGTGAAGGTCGAGAATATCGCGTGGGAAGAGCTCTCGGCCAAGCTCGACGCCGCGCTCGGCGCCTGAGCGAGCGACGTCTTCAGCGGGTGAAGGTGCCGAGTTCCTCGCCGTTCCAGAACTCGACCGTCACGGTGTCGGCGGTGTCGGCGCCCATGCGGAAGCTCACTTCCGAGCGGGTGCCGTCGGGGGCGTTCTCGCCGCCCGGCTCGAAGACGAAGCTGTCCCCGGTCCAGTGCGTGAGGGGATACGCCACCGGCTGCGGCCCGGCCTTCAGCACGAGCCCGCCGCCTTCCTCGGCGATCTCGATCGCGCCGAAGTAGTCGTTCGCGTAGGTGCCGGCATAGGCGGCCGGCGCGCGCCCCGGCGCCGGGTCGGTGGGCGGCGCCGCGCCGGCGAGGCCGCCGAGCGGCGCCGTGACCGGCGCGATGAGCGGCGCGATCGTCGCGTACCAGTCGCGCGTGACCTCGCCGAACTGCACGAGGTCGGTGAAGGAGAGGGCGATCGATTCCACCGCCCCGATCGGCTGGGCGTTGCTCAGGACCACGATGCCAACCCCGGCCGAGGGGATCAGCCGGAAGACCGTCGCGGCGCCGAGGTTGAAGCCGCCGGAATGGCTGAGCTCGACCCGGCCCGAGGGCGAATAGCCGACGCCGAAGCCGAAGCCGTAGAAGCCGGCGCGGGCATCGGGGGCGTAGGGCGGGTCGGAGACGGCCTGCGGGCTGATCGCCGGCAGGAGCGCCTCGGGCCGCAGGACCGGCGCGCCGCCGTCGAGCACCATCAGCATCCATTTCGCCATGTCGGCGACGCTCGACGAGACGCCGCCGGCCGGCGACTGCGCGTCGGGCTCGCGCTGCTCGCGTGGCGCCCAGGCGTCGCCGGTGGGCATGTGCGGAACGGCGCGGTTGTCGCGGCCGATGTAGTCGGCGAAGCGCGAGCTGGTGCGGGTCATGCCGAGCGGGCGGTAGATCGCCGTCTCCGACAGCGTCGCCCAGTCGGTGCCGGCGGCGACCGCCACCGCCTCGGCGGCGGCGGTCAGGCCGAAGTTCGTGTAGGCGTATTCGTCGCGGAAGCTGTGCAGCGGCGCGAAGCGTAGCCGCTCGAGCACCTGCCGCCGGTCGTAGCCGATGTCCTCGAGGTCGTCGCCGGCGTGGTCGGGCAGGCCGGAGCGGTGCGAATAGAGGTCGCCGATCGTGAGCATCTGGGTGACGCGCGGGTCGGCCAGCGCGAACCAGGGCAGGAGCTCGGTCACCGGCGTGTCCCAGCGCAGGGCGTCGCCGATCCGGGTCGCGACGACCGTGGCCCCGACCGACTTCGAGACCGAGGCGAGCTGAAACACAGTGTCGGCGTCGACCGGAGCGCGCTTGCCGGCCTCGAGCACGCCGTAGCCCTTGGTGAAGGCGACGGCGCCGCCGCTCACCACCGCAACCGCGATGCCCGGAACCCCGGTCCGCCTCCTGACGTCGGCGACGATTTCGTCGAGCCGGCCGACCGCGGTCTCGACCTGGCCCTCGGGGATCGGCACCGCCGAGACCTGGGGCGGCAGCTCCTGGGCTCCAGCGGCCGCACCGGAGATCGCCGCGGCAAGCACCGCGCAAGCCAGAGCCCGAATCGTCGTCCCCTCCACAGAAGCACCCGAGCCTCGCACGGCCGGCGATTCGCGACTACCCGGCTGATCGCTTCGGGCCCCAAGGCTGTGCCACGGCGCAAGCATCCCAGGCAGGCGCAGGCCGTGCCTCGGCAACCGTCGCAGGGCCGTGGTCAGTAGCGGTAGTGCTCGGGCTTGAACGGGCCCTCGGCGGGCACGCCGATGTAGTCGGCCTGCTCGGGGCGAAGCTCGGTCAGCTTGACGCCGATCCGGGCCAGGTGCAGCCGCGCGACCTTCTCGTCGAGGTGCTTCGGGAGCGTGTAGACCTTGTTCTCGTACCGGTCGCCCCGGGTCCAGAGCTCGATCTGGGCCAGCGTCTGGTTGGTGAAGCTCGCCGACATCACAAAGGACGGGTGGCCGGTGGCGTTGCCGAGGTTCAAGAGCCGGCCCTGCGACAGCAGGATGATCCGCTTCCCGTCGGGAAAGTGGACCATGTCGACCTGGTCCTTGATGTTCGTCCACTTGAGGTTGCGAAGGGCGGCGACCTGGATCTCGTTGTCGAAGTGGCCGATGTTGCCGACGATCGCCATGTCCTTCATCGCCCGCATGTCGTCGAGGGTGATGACGTCGCGGTTGCCGGTCGCGGTGATGAAGATGTCGGCCTTCGGCGCCGCCTCGGCCAGCGTCGTCACCTCGTAGCCGTCCATCGCCGCCTGCAGCGCGCAGATCGGATCGACCTCGGTGACCATGACCCGCGCGCCGGCGCCGCGGAGCGAGGCCGCCGAGCCCTTGCCGACGTCGCCGTAGCCGAGCACGAGCGCGGTCTTGCCGGCCATCATGGTGTCGGTGCCGCGGCGGATGCCGTCGACGAGCGACTCCTTGCAGCCGTACTTGTTGTCGAACTTCGACTTGGTCACGCTGTCGTTGACGTTGATCGCCGGGAAGGGCAGCCGGCCCTTCTCCATCAGCTGGTAGAGCCGGTGGACGCCGGTCGTCGTCTCCTCGGAGACGCCGCGGATCGCGTGGCGCTGACGCACGAACCAGCCGGGCGAGGCCTGCATCCGCTTCCTGATCTGCGCGAAGAAGCATTCGGCCTCCTCGCTGTCGGGGTTCTCGATCAGGTCGGTCTCGCCTTCCTCGACCCGCGCGCCGGTCAGGATGTACATCGTCGCGTCGCCGCCGTCGTCGAGGATCATGTTGGCGCCGCCCCCGTCTGCACCGTCGAAGTCGAAGATGCGGTCGGTGTAGCTCCAGTAGTCCTCGAGCGTCTCGCCCTTGACGGCGAAGACCGGCACGCCGGCGGCGGCGATCGCCGCGGCGGCGTGGTCCTGGGTCGAGAAGATGTTGCACGACGCCCAGCGGACCCGGGCGCCGAGCGCCACGAGGGTCTCGATCAGCACGGCAGTCTGGATCGTCATGTGCAGCGAGCCGGCGATCTTCGCGCCCTCGAGCGGCTTCGTCGCGCCGAACTCGGCGCGCAGCGCCATCAGGCCGGGCATCTCGGTCTCGGCGATCTCGATCTCCTTGCGGCCGAAGTCGGCCAGGGCGATGTCCCTGACGACGTAGCCGGTCGTCGATGCCTGCTCATCCTTCATCGGCGCGGGCTCCTGCAAAGCGAAATGGAAGGGTCGGGCCGTCCCATAGCAGGCCTGCCTGCGGGTCACAACCGCGGCTCGACAACGCGAGCGGGCGCGCGTAGAGGCGACCGGAAGGCCTGGCGGGGAGGACGGCATGGCAATCGGCCTGGCCTGCGAGGGCGAGCAGCGCGCCGACGCCGCGATCGTCTTCGCCGCCGACGGCAACTACCTGCGCTACGCCGCCTTCGCCGCCGCGCAGATCCTGGCGCTCGCGCCGGAGCGGCGCTTCGACATCTGCCTCTCCATGCCCGCGGACGCCGCGCCGGTCGCGGGCCTCGGCGGCCTCGGCGTCCGGCTCGCCCGGGTCGACACCGGCGGCGCCTTCGCCCGGCTCGGGCAGGATCCGCGGCGCACCGAGGCGGCCTACCTGCGGCTGGCGCTGCCCGCGGCCTTCGCCGGCGCCTACCGGCGGCTGCTCTATCTCGACGCCGACGTCTTCGTGCAGGGCGGCGACTTCGGCGCGCTCCTCGACGTCGACATCGGGCCGCATCCGCTGGCCGCCGTGCGCGACAACATCCAGTGGCGCACCCCCGGACGGCGGCCCGAACTCGTTCCGGCGCCTCGGCCTCGGGCCGGCGCCGGTCTTCAACAGCGGCGTGCTCCTGATCGACGTGGCCGCCTTCAACGCGCAGGACGTGCTCGCGCGCTGTCTCGCCTTCGGCGCCAGCCACCCGCCGGCGCGGATCGGGCTCGACCAGGACCTGCTGAACGCGGTGCTGCATGGCGGCTGGGCCGAGATCTCGCCGGTCTGGAACTGGCAGTACACCTGGGCCTCGCGGCTCTTCGAGGCGATGGCCGACGCGCACGTCGTGCACTTCATCGGGCCGAAGAAGCCCTGGACCCACGAGAGGGGCGAGCTGCCGCTGCGCTTCCGCCGCGCCTACCGCCGGTTCTTCGCGGCGCATTTTCCCGAGGCGCCGGTCGGCGAGGACGGGGTGGCGCCGATGGCGAACCGCGCCTTCCTGCAGCGCAGCCTCGCCAAGCATCTTCTCTCGGCGCACAGGATGAGCGCCTATCTCGGGCGGTTCCCGAGCGATCTCACCGTCCATCGCTGATCTCGACAAACGCCGGGCCGGCGGGCTAGCAACGGCCGGTGGCGGCGGAGGACGGACTTGCCTGGGGCCAGGGCGTGGCAGCGGATGCTCTCGGGGCGGCGGCTCGACCTGCTCGACCCGTCGCCGCTCGACGTCGAGATCGAGGACATCGCCCACGGCCTCGCCTTCGTCGCGCGCTGGAACGGGCAGACGCGGGGCGAACATCCGTATTCGGTGGCCGAGCATTCGCTGCTGGTCGAGGAGCTCTACGGCCGGATCGCGCCGCGGCCGGAGCCGCGCTGGCGGCTGGCGGCGCTGCTGCACGACGCCCCGGAATACGTGATCGGCGACATGATCTCGCCGGTGAAGGGGGCGGTCGGGCCCGGCTACGCGGCGCTCGACGCCCGGCTGGCGCGGGCGGTGCACATCCGCTTCGGCCTGCCGCCCGAGCTGCCGCCGCCGGTCAAGACGCTGATCAAGCGCGCCGACCGCATCTCGGCCTGGCTCGAGGCGGTGCGGATCGCCGGCTTCGCCGAGGCCGAGGCCGACCGGCTCTTCGGGGCGCCGCGGCTCGCGGGCGTGGGCTCGCTCGCGCTGCGCCTGCGTCCGCCCGCGGAGGCCCGGGCCGCCTTCCTCGCCCGCCACGCCGTGCTGCAGGCGATGTGCGCGCCCGGGCTGCCCGGCTGAGGTCCCAGGATTGCGCTTGACGCGAGCGGGAGGCTACCCCACCTAGAACCGCAACGCAGCCGGCGCCTTCGCGCGGCTCGAGGCGCTATGGAGACAGTGGCAGCGATGGATTTGAAAGCCCCACCCCCGAGCCCGATCAAGGACGGGACCGAGGCCACCTTCATGGCCGACGTGATTGACGCCTCGCGCGAGGTGCCGGTGATCGTCGATTTCTGGGCGCCGTGGTGCGGGCCGTGCAAGACGCTCGGGCCGGCGCTCGAGAAGGCGGTGACCGAGGCCAGGGGCAAGGTCCGGCTGGTCAAGATCGACGTCGACCAGAACCAGATGATCGCGGCGCAGATGCGGGTGCAGTCCATCCCCGCGGTCTTCGCCTTCGTGAACGGCCAGCCGGTCGACGGGTTCATGGGCGCGCAGGCGCCGGCGCAGATCAAGGCCTTCGTCGAGCGGCTGATCCAGATGTCGGGCGGCAACGCCGGGCTCGAGGAGGCGCTCGAGGCGGCCGAGGAGATGCTCGCCGAGGGCGCGGTCGCCGACGCGGCGCAGACCTTCGCCGCGATCCTGACCGAAGACGAGGGCAACCTCGCGGCGCTGGCCGGGCTCGCGCGCGCGCACCTCGCGCTCGGCGAGTTCGAGCGGGCGCGCGAGATCCTCGCGCTGGCGCCGAAGGGCAAGGAGAACGATCCGGCGATCGCGGCGGCGCGGGCGCAGCTCGAGCTCGCCGAGGCGAGCGCCGGCGCGGGCGACACGGCCGAGTTCGCCGCGGCGCTGGAGCGCGACCCGGACGACCACCAGGCGCGCTACGACCTCGCGACGGCCCTGGTCGGCAAGGGCGACCCGGAGGGCGCGATCGACGCGCTGCTCGAGCTGTTCCGCCGCGACCGCGAGTGGAACGACGGCGCGGCCAAGACGCAGCTCTTCAAGCTGTTCGACAGCCTCGGGCCGAGGAGCGAGGCGGCGCAGAAGGGCCGGAGGCGGCTCAGCTCGATGATCTTCGCCTGAGCCCGCGCGGGCGGGAGGGAGCATGGGCAAGAAGTTCAGCCTTGCCGATCTGCCGGAGACGATCCCCGTCTTCCCGCTGCCCGGCGCGCTCCTGCTGCCCCGCGCCCGCCTGCCGCTCAACATCTTCGAGCCGCGCTACCTCGCGATGCTCGAGGACACGCTCAAGACCTCGCACCGCCTGATCGGGATGGTGCAGCCGGTGGTGATGCCGGAAGGAAAGGTGACCGGACGGCTGCACCAGATCGGCTGCGCCGGCCGGGTGACCGCGTTCCAGGAGACCGAGGACGGGCGCTACCTCGTCACGCTGTCGGGCGCCAGCCGCTTCCGCCTCGGCGAGATGCAGGAGGGGTTCGCGCCCTACCTGAAGGCACGGGTCGACTGGTCGAGCTTCGAGCGCGACCTCGGGCGGGCCGAGCGGGACCCCGAGTTCGACCGGCCGGCGTTCCTCGGCGTCTTGGCGCGGTTTTTCGACACCGCGCAGCTCTCCTCCGACTGGGACAGCCTGAAGGAGGCGGAGGCCGAGCTCCTGATCAACTCGCTGTCGATCCTCTGCCCGTTCGACCCGGAGGAGAAGCAGGCGCTGCTCGAGGCGCCGACGCTCGCCAACCGCCGCGAGACGCTGGTGACGCTGATGGAGTTCGCGCTGCGCTCGGGCGGCGACGAGGGGGCGATCCAGTGAGACGATCTCCGGTTGATCTCTTCAGTCCGCCAGCCGATCCGGGCGCGACAGTGCCGCATTCACGTCGCGAATTTGTCCGTCGACAAATCCGCGCGCGCCTGCCTGCCTTCGGGCAGGCGCGATTCCGCGCCTACCCCAGGCACGCGCGCGCGGATTACGAGCGGTCAGTCCCGGCGGCACCCCCCTCGCCTCCGCGCTCGCGCGCTCCAGCCGACGAACCGGCGCGACGCAGTGCGTCGCTTCCGCCGGTTCGGGAGGTCTGTCCTGCCATCGGGCCGAAGCGGCGAGGCGAGGTGGGATGCCGCCTGTGATCCGAATGATTCAACCGGTGATAGTATGAGCGCGCCGGCCGCCGGCCAGGCCGACCGGCGGATGCTCGAGGCGCTGGTCTGCCCGGTGACCCGCGGTCCGCTGGTCTACAACGCGGCCCGGCAGGAGCTGGTCTCCAAGGGCGCCGGGCTCGCCTACCCGATCAACAACGGCATCCCGGTAATGCTCGTCGACGAGGCGCGCCGGCTCGACGAGTGAGGGCCGCCGGGAGGCGGATCAGCCGCCCTCCGTCCCCGCGCAGGTAACAGCACCGCGGAGCGACGAGCGGCCAAGAAACACTCTTCCTATACCGACCGGATGTATGCGTGCCACGAAATGCGGCGCAAGCACCGTTTCACTTTATTTTCACTTATTTGATTAAAATATTTCGAAATATACTTCACGAGACAGCGCCAATGCGCAGGCGCGGCCGCGCTCATCCGTCCT
>CAVXOH010000019.1:0-542528 GCA_963763295.1 uncultured Alphaproteobacteria bacterium | reverse complement strand
CCCATTGCCGATAAATCGCCGGTAACCTCCGTAAGATCTGCTTTTAGCGGAACGTTGGTTCCCCCTGGACCTCGCCCGATACACGGACGCCTTGCTCGCCGCGCCCGCGCCTTCCCGCGGTCGCCAGGCGAGTCAGCAGTCGGCAAGCGCCTTGCGGACCTGCTCGCGGTCAATACCCACGTCCCGCAGGAGGTCGTCGTCCCGATCCAGCAGCTGCCGATAGCACCTGCGCGCATGGGCGCGCGCGATGGCGGCGCAAAGCGCGGCGGCGGCACCGCGGATGGCCCGCATGACAGGCTCATGGATGTCGAGGTCGGTCGGGACGGGGGCGGTGGCGTAGAACATCTTGATCTCCCTGGTTCCGGTGCGGCCGATCCGCGTCCGGCTGATGAGGAGAGCATGCCCGATTTGCCTGCACGACCCCTGTGAGGGGCGTCACAGGCGGCGCTTCTTTCGCCGAGGCGGCGGAGCACGCGGACGCCCTTCCTCGCCAGGCCAGTGACCCCGGTTGCGGCGTGACGTCTGGTCGCGACACGACACAGCCTCGCTGTAGGCCGGTCCATCCTCGTCCGCGGGTTGAGTGGATCCGGCCACACCACACGACAGCGCAGGCGATGGACCCCGTGCTCACAATCCCGAACCCCGCATCCGCCCGCGACGAGGGCAGCGGCGCGACCGCGGGCGGCCGAGAAGCGGCCGCCCCGGGGGGCGGCCGGCCGCTTCCCGGGCTCGGGGCCCGGGCGGCAGGGTTGAGCCGGCGCGCTTCCTTCCGAGGTGCCGTGGGGTCGGGCCGGCGGTCGCCGATTTCCCGAGCGCGGGCAGACGGATACGGCTCGGTCCCGGCCGCGCTTGACTTTGCCCGGGCGGACGCCCTCTATCGACGGATCGGCCAGAGCGCGCGCACGAAACCAGCGCGCCGGCCAGATCCAATGGAGGGGTTCGATGAAACACAGCCTGCGACTTGATCGCGGCCGCGATGCTGGCGGCGACGGCGCTGACCGCGCCCGTGGCCCGCGCCGAGACGCCGCCCGACACGCTGATCCAGGCCTGGGCGATCGACGACATCATCACCCTCGACCCGGCCGAGGTCTTCGAGTTCACCGCCTCCGAAATCCTCGGCAACACCTACCAGCGGCTGATCGCCTACGACGTCGCGAACGTCTCGGACCTCGAGGGCGTCGTCGCCGAGAGCTGGGAGGTGTCGGAGGACGGCAAGACCATCCACTTCAAGATCCGCGAGGGGATGAGCTTCGCCTCCGGCAACCCGCTGACCGCCGAGGACGTGGTGTTCTCGCTGCAGCGGGCGGTCAAGCTCGACAAGTCGCCGGCCTTCATCCTGACCCAGTTCGGCTTCACCGCCGACAACGTCGAGGAGATGATCACGCAGACCGGCGACTTCACCTTCGACTTCACGATGGACAAGCCCTACGCGCCGACCTTCGCGCTCTACTGCCTGACCGCGACCGTCGCGATGGTCGTCGACAAGAAGCTCGTGCTCGAGCACGAGGTCGACGGCGACCTCGGCTACGACTGGCTCAAGACCGGCTATGCCGGCTCCGGCCCCTTCACCATCCGCGAGTGGCGCGCCAACGAGGTGGTGGTGCTCGAGCGCAACCCGAACTACTCGGGCGAGGCGCCGGCGATGGCGCGCGCGATCTACCGCCACATCCCCGAGCCCGCCACCGAGCGCCTGCTGCTCGAGCAGGGCGACATCGACATCGCCCGCAAGATCGGCCCGGACGAGATCGACGCGCTGTCGCAGAACCCCGACATCGTGGTCGAGAGCGGCGTCAAGGGCTCGCTCTACTACTTCAGCCTGAACCAGAAGAACGAGAACCTGGCCAAGCCCGAGGTGCGGCAGGCGCTCAAGTACCTGGTCGACTACCAGGCGATCGCCGACACCATCCTCAAGGGCACGGTCGAGGTCCACCAGGCGTTCCTGCCGACCGGCATGCTCGGCGCGCTCGAGGACAACCCGTTCTCGCTCGACGTCGCCAAGGCCAAGGAGCTCCTCGCCCAGGCCGGCCTCGCCGACGGCTTCACGGTGACGATGGACACCCGCAACACCTACGACATCACCGGCATCGCCGAGGCGATGCAGCAGACCTTCGCCCAGGCCGGGATCAACCTCGAGATCATCCCCGGCGACGGCCAGCAGACGCTGACCAAGTACCGCGCGCGCGAGCACGACATCTATATCGGCCGGTGGGGCCCCGACTACCAGGACCCGCACACCAACGCCGACACCTTCGCGCGCAACCCCGACAACGGCGACGACGCCGCCTCGAAGCCGCTGGCCTGGCGCAACGCCTGGGACATCCCCGAGATGACCAAGGCCGCCGACGCCGCCGTCCTCGAGAGCGACCCCGACAAGCGCGCCGACATGTACGTCGCGCTGCAGAAGGAGAGCCAGGAGACCTCGCCCTTCGTCATCATGTTCCAGGAGATCGAGGTGCTCGCTCGGCGCAAGAACGTCGAGGGCTACGTCATCGGCCCGTCGTTCCAGGACAACAGCTTCGAGTCCGTGACGAAGATAGCATGGCCACCGCCGCACCGGGACGCCGCGCCGGCCGCGGCGTCCTCGCCCGCTGGACCTGGGCCGCCGGCCGCCTGCTGGTGACGGTGGCCCTCACCTTCCTCGGGCTCCTGGTCGTCACCTTCCTGATCGGCCGCGTCGTCCCGGTCGACCCGGTCCTCGCCGTCGTCGGCGACCGGGCGCCGAAGTCGGTCTACGACCGGGTCTATCTCGAGCTCGGCCTCGACAAGCCGCTCTGGCAGCAGTTCTGGATCTACCTGCAGAAGGTGCTGGCCGGCGACCTCGGCGACTCGCTGCTGACCAAGAACCCGATCACCACCGACATCCGCCGCGTCTTCCCGGCGACGATCGAGCTCGCCACCGTCGGCATCCTGATCGGCACCCTCCTCGGCGTGCCGCTGGGCGTCCTCGCCGCCGTCCGCCACGGCCGGCTCGCCGACCAGGTCGTCCGCGTCCTCGGCCTCGTCGGCTACTCGGCGCCGATCTTCTGGCTCGGCCTGCTCGGCCTCCTCGTCTTCTACGCCCGGCTCGGCTGGGTCGCGGGGCCGGGCCGCATCGACATCGCCTACGAATACGACGTCACCCGCCAGACCGGCCTCCTGCTCCTCGACAGCGCGCTGCAGGGCCGCTGGGCCGCCTTCCGCAACGCCTTCGGCCACATCATCCTGCCGGGCGCGCTGCTCGGCTACTTCTCGATCGCCTATATCAGCCGGATGACCCGCTCCTTCATGCTGCACGAGCTCGGCCAGGAATACGTGACGACCGCCCGGGTCAAGGGCATCTCCGAGCGACGGATCATCTGGGGCCACGCGCTCAGCAACGCCGCGGTGCCGCTCGTCACCGTCATCGCGCTCTCCTACGCCGGCCTCCTCGAAGGCTCGGTGCTGACCGAGACCGTCTTCGCCTGGCCGGGGCTCGGCCAGTACCTGACCAACTCGCTGCAGAACGCCGACATGAACGCCGTGCTCGGCGGCACCCTCGTCATCGGCGCCATCTTCGTCGGCCTCAACCTGCTCTCCGACCTCCTCTACACCCTGCTCGACCCCCGCGTGCGCCGGCGATGACCGCGACCCGCGACTGGCTCCTCTCCGACCAGCCGGCCTCGCGCCGCCAGGCGCGGCTCGGCCAGACCTACCGCACCTGGCTCGCCTTCCGCGCCAACCGCCTCGCCATGGTCGGCCTCGCCATCGTCGTCCTCCTGATCCTGGTCGCCGTCTTCGCCGACCTGATCGCGCCCTACGACCCGATCGTCGGCGGCGATCTGCGCACCGAGCGCCTGCTGCCGCCCTCCGCAGAGCACCTGATGGGCACCGACGACCAGGCCCGCGACATCTTCAGCCGCATCGTCTACGGCTCGCGCATCACGCTCCTCGTCGTCACCCTCGTCGCGATCATCGCCACCCCGATCGGCCTCCTCATCGGCACCACCGCCGGCTACTTCGGCGGCTGGATCGACACCGTCCTGATGCGGATCACCGACATCTTCCTCGCCTTCCCCCGCCTGATCCTCGCGCTCGCCTTCGTCGCCGCGCTCGGCCCCGGCATCGAGAACGCGATCATCGCCATCGCGATCACCGCCTGGCCGCCCTACGCCCGCCTCGCCCGCGCCGAGACGCTGACCATCCGCGACGCCGACTACATCGACGCGATCCGCCTGCAGGGCGCGAGCGCGGCCCGGATCATCTGGGGCCACGTCGTGCCGCTTGTGCCTCTCCTCGGTGATCGTGCGCGTCACCCTCGACATGGCCGGCATCATCCTGACCGCGGCGGGCCTCGGCTTCCTCGGCCTCGGCGCCCAGCCGCCGCAGCCCGAATGGGGCGCGATGATCGCCGGCGGCCGGCGGTTCCTGATCGACTACTGGTGGGTCGCGACCATGCCCGGCATCGCCATCTTCGTCGTCTCGCTCGGCTTCAACCTGCTCGGCGACGGCCTGCGCGACGTGCTCGACCCGAAGGCGCGCCGATGACCGGGCTGCTCGAGGTCGCCAACCTGCGGATCGCCTTCCCGCTCCGCGACCGGCATGGTCGAGGCCGTGCGCGGCGTGAGCTTCGGCCTCGGCCGCGAGCGGCTCGGCATCGTCGGCGAGAGCGGCTCGGGCAAGTCGATGACCGGCCGCGCCATCCTCGGCCTCGTCCCCGCCCCGGGCATCACCACCGCCGGCCGCCTCGCCTTCGACGGCATCGACCTGCGCGCAGCCTCCGCCGCCACCTGGCGCGACCTGCGCGGCAAGCGCATCACCATGGTGATGCAGGACCCGAAGTTCTCGCTGAACCCGGTGATGCCGGTCGGCCGGCAGATCGCCGAGGCCTACCGCGCCCACTTCCCGGCCTCCCGCCGCGAGCTGCGCGAGCGCGTCCTCGCCATGCTCGACGCCGTGCAGATCCGCGATCCCGCCCGCGTCTTCGACGCCTACCCGCACGAGCTCTCCGGCGGCATGGGCCAGCGCGCGATGATCGCGATGATGCTGATCACCGAGCCCGACCTCCTGATCGCCGACGAGCCGACCTCGGCGCTCGACGTCACCGTCCAGCTCGAGGTGCTCGGCATCCTCGACCGCCTCGTCGCCGAGCGCGGCATGGGCCTGATCTTCATCAGCCACGACCTCCGCCTCGTCTCCTCGTTCTGCGACCGCGTCCTCGTGATGTACGCCGGCCGCGTCGTCGAGGAGATCGCCGCTGCCGACCTCGCCAACGCCCGGCACCCCTACACCCGCGGCCTCCTCGACTGCCTGCCGCGGATCGAGGGCAGCGCCCACCCGCTGCCGACGCTGCAGCGCGACGCGGCCTGGGCCGAATGAGCCCGATCCTCGAGGTCGAGCGGCTCGACGTCGTCTTCGGCCAGGGCGAGGGCGAGGTGCAGGCGGTCCGCGACATCGGCTTCGCCGTGGCCGAGGGCGAGAGCTTCGGCCTCGTCGGCGAGAGCGGCTCGGGCAAGTCGACGGTGCTGCGCGCGATCTGCGGCCTCGCCCCCGTGACCGGCGGCGAGATCCGCCTGTCCGGCGCGCCGCTCGCCAGCCCGCGCCGGCCCGCGTTCTACCGCGAGGTCCAGATGGTCTTCCAGGACCCCTACGGCTCGCTGCACCCGCGCCACACCGTCGACCGCGTGCTCGCCGAGCCGCTGGCGATCCACGGCTTCACCGACCGCGAGGCGCGCATCGAGCGCGCCCTCGCCGACGTCGGCCTCGGCGGCGGCTTCCGCTTCCGCTACCCGCACCAGCTTTCCGGCGGCCAGCGCCAGCGCGTCGCGATCGCCCGGGCGCTGATCCTCGAGCCGCGCATCCTGCTGCTCGACGAGCCGACCTCGGCGCTCGACGCCTCGATCCAGGCCGAGGTGCTGAACCTGCTCGAGCGCCTGCGCGCCGAGCGCGGACTCACCTACGTCCTCGTCAGCCACGACCTCGCCGTCGTCGTGCACATGTGCGACCGCCTGATCGTGATGCAGCACGGCGCCGAGGTCGAGGAGCTGACCCGCGACGCGCTCAGCGCCCGCCGCGCCACCGAACCCTATACCCGGGCGCTCCTGACCGCGAGCCGCGGCTTCCGCGGCCGCCCGCTTCCCCCGCCCGAACCCGCCGCATGAGGCCCTGACCGTGCCCGACGCTCCCCTGCCCGTCTTCGACGGCCACAACGACCTCCTGCTCCGGCTGTGGCGCGCGGCGCCGGCCGAGCGCGACCGGCTCTGGCTCGACGGCGACGGCGACGGCCATCTCGACCTGCCGCGCATGCGCCGCGGCGGCTTCGCCGGCGGCCTCTTCGCGATCTACGTCCCCTCGCCGCAGTCGAACGGCGACGTCGACGCGCTGATGGACGCCCCCCCTACGACCTGCCGCTGCCGGCGCCGATCCCCGCCGATGCCGCGCAGCCGGTCGCCCTCGTGATGGCCGGCATCCTCATGCGGATGCAGCGCGTCTCCGGCGGGGCGCTGCGCCTCTGCCGCAGCGCCGCCGACATCCACGGCTGCCTCGCCGATGGCACGGTCGCCGCGGTGATGCACATGGAGGGCGCCGAGGCGATCGGCCCCGATCTCGACGCGCTCCACGTCCTGCACGCCGCCGGGCTTCGCTCGCTCGGCCCGGTCTGGAGCCGCCCGACCATCTTCGGCCACGGCGTTCCGTTCCGCTACCCCGGCGACCCCGACACCGGCCCGGGCCTGACTCCCGCGGGCCGCGACCTCGTCGAGCTCTGCGACGAGCTCCGCATCCTCGTCGACCTGTCGCACCTGAACGCGAAGGGCTTCGACGAGGTCGCCGCCATCTCGACCGCGCCGCTGGTCGCCACCCACTCGAACGCCCACGCCGTCACGCCCTCGACGCGCAACCTCACCGACCGCCAGCTCGCCATGATCGCCGAGCGCGGCGGCATGGTCGGCCTCAACTTCGCCACCTGCTTCCTGCGGCCCGACGGCCGCCGATCGCCCGAGATGGATTTCGAGCCGGTGCTGCACCACCTCGACCACCTGATCGACCGGCTCGGCGAGGATCACGTCGGCTTCGGCTCCGACTTCGACGGCGCCACCCTGCCCGCCCCCATCGGCGACGTGACCGGCCTGCCCGCGCTCCTCGCCGCGCTCGCCGCGCACGGCTACGACGACGCCCTGCTCGCCAGGCTCGCGCACCGGAACTGGCTCAGGACCCTCGAGACGGTCTGGGGGACATAGAACGGCGACTTAAGGGGCGCCCCCGAAGCCCTCTCCATGCCGTCCGGGTCCTGCGATCTCAACCGTACCCATCCCATCGTAACCTGCTGATCCGAGGCGTTGAAAGTGAACCTTTCCTTGAATGCCTTGAGGCCGGGGTTCCAGGGTGCCGGTCCGGCGTTGAGCCAGGTGCAATCCGGGAAAAGCTTCGCCATCTCAGTAAGAAGATAGGGCGTCACGCCCCGCGGTTCGGTGTCGCCGCGGCCGTATGTGAGGGCGACCCGCGATGCCCCAAGCGGACCGGCGACCTTGTATCCAATTACTTCACCATTGAGAACCGCAGCGATCTGCTTGACTCCGATGCGCTCCAGTAAAGACGCGTTCCTGAAGGCCCAAATCGTGCTGCTGTGATTATACGTCAATCGATTTCCTTGATTTCGTAGGAACCACCGTTCATTGCATTCTAGGATAGAACTCAGATTATGCTCTCCGATTGGCTCGACCGTAACGCCCTTGTTCTTGAGTGAGCGCACATCCTTACGATACTTTTCGAGCGATTCGCCCATCAACTCGGAAACGCTCTCGCGATGGTAAACATACTCCCGTTGCGCCTTGACAATCCTCAAATCCTTCGCCCAGCCATGTTCGCGAACCTTGGGAACACAACCGAATCGATATTCGCCGAAAGCTTTGGCTTCTCGCCTTACAATATGGTCGTAATGCTCCCAGTCAGAGATGAGAGGGAGAATTTTGATGCGATCCTTAAAGCGTATCAGGATACAGTCATCCTTGACCTCCTCGGTGGCACCCCAGGCGAGGTTTATGGAGATTTCAAGCAAGCTCATAAAGAAACCCGGGACCGTGAGCGCCTCAAGATTTTTGCCCCACTCTTCCGCGCGCTTCAAGGCCGGTCGATCAAACCACGACGGCTCCATTCTTGCCCTTCGCGATTTCTTGGTTTCTATGTCTCCTGCTACCACAGGGTCATCCTTTGCTGATCTGCCCAGTCACCACGCGTTGGCACCGGTTCGTCGGCTCCCGGCTCTACGATCTCGTTCGTACCCAACCCATGGCAACCTGCTGATCCGAGGCGTTGATCGTGAACCTCTCCTTGAATGCGGCAAGGCTAGGGTACGGGCTTCGCCCAGCGTTGAGCCAAGTGCAATCCGGGAAAAGCTTGGCCGCCTCACTGACCAGGTAGGACGCCACGCCAGCGGGTTCGGTGTCGCCGCGGCCGTATGTGAGTGCGGCCCACGATGCCCCAAGCGGACCGGCGATCTGGTATCCGACGACCTCGCCATCGAGAACCGCTGCGATCTGCTTGACTCCGATGCGCTCCAGTAACGACGCGTTCTTGAAGGCCCAAATCGTGCGGTTCCGACTAAAGGTTGTTCGATTGTCTTGATTTTTTAGGTACCAGCGCTCATTGCATTCTAAAACAGAGAGTAGATTATGCTCTCCTATAGGCTCAATCGCTACTCCCCTTCTCTTGAGCGAACGCACATCCTTGCGATTGGTTTGGAGTGGCTTACCTAGCAACTCAGAAACGCTCTCGCGGTGGTAAACAAACTCGCGTTGCGCCTTGACAATTCTCAAGTCTTTCGCCCAGCCATGTTCGCGAACCTCGGGAACACAACCGAGGCGATACTCCGGGCCAAAAGCTTTTGCTTCTCTCTCTAAGATATAGTCGTAATGTTGCCAGTCGGAGACGAGAGGGAGAATCTTGATGCGGTCATCAATGCGTATCAGGATACAGTCGTCCCTGACCTCTTCGGTGGCGCCCCAAGCCAAATCCAAGGAAATTGCAAGAATGCTCATACGGAAGCCCGGGACCGAGAGCGCCTCGAGATTTTTGCCCCACTCTTGCGCGCGCTTCAAAGCCGGTCGATCAAGCCACGACGGCTCCATTCTTGGCCTTCTCGATTTCTTGGTTTCTATGTCTCCTACTACCACGGGACCCATCCTCTGCCGATCTACGCCGTCACCACGAGTTGGCACCGGTTCGTCTGGGAGCAAATCCCTCTCTCTGGATTTGTAACCTGTCCCGGCCCTCGCCGCCAACTAGTGGATCGAATCCAACGTTTGGTGCCCTCGTTTGACGGCTGCGATGATCCTGTCCGGATCGGCGGTCCAGACGAAGGGCTTCGGTTCTGTGTTGTGCTCGCTGACGAAGCGGTTGATGGCGGCCTGGAGGTCGACGATGGAGCGGAAGACGCCGCGCTTGAGCCGGCGCTTCGAGAGCTTGGCGAAGAAGCCTTCGACGGCGTTGAGCCAGGAGCAGGATGTCGGCACGAAGTGGAAGGTCCAGCGCGGGTGGCGGTCGAGCCACCGGCGGACCTTCGGGTGTTTGTGCGCGGCGTAGTTGTCGAGGATCGCGTGGACGTGCTTGCCATCCGGGACCGCGGCCTCGATGGCGTTGAGGAAGCGGATGAACTCCTGATGGCGATGCCGGGCCATGTTGCGGCCGATCACGGTTCCGTCGAGGACGTTCAGCGCCGCGAAGAGCGTCGTCGTGCCATGCCGCTTGTAGTCGTGGGTCATCGTGCCGGCGCGACCCTTCTTCAGCGGCAGACCGGGCTGGGTCCGGTCGAGCGCCTGGATCTGGCTCTTCTCGTCGACCGAGAGCACGATGGCGTGCGCCGGCGGGTCGAGGTAGAGCCCGACCACGTCACGCAGCTTCTCGACGAACCGCGGATCGTTGGAGAGCTTGAACTGCCGGACCCGGTGCGGCTGGAGCCCGTGGGCGCGCCAGATGCGCTGGACCGAGCTGACGCTGATGCCGGCCGCCTTCGCCATCATCGCGGCGGTCCAGTGGGTGGTCTCCGCCGGCGGATCGGTCAGCGTCAGCGCGACCACGCGCTCCGCCACTTCAGCCCCGAGCCGGGGGATGCGCGGCGGCCGCGTCTTGTCGCGCAGGAGGCCTTCGCAGCCTTCCTCGGCAAAGCGCTCCTGCCAGCGCCAGACGCAGGTCTTCGACTTGCCCGTCCGGCGCATGATCGCGACCGTGCCGAGGCCGTCGGCGCTGAGCAGAACGATCTCGGCCCGCCAGACGTGCTTCTGGGCCGTGTTGCGGTCGCGGACCAGCGCCTCCAGGCGGCGGCGGTCGGCGGGCGAGACGTCGAGGGAGATTCCGGTGCGCATGCACCAGACTCGCACGCCATTCAGCTGGCGGGAATCCCCCGCCGGACTCCACCGTCAGATTTCATCCACTAGGGCCAGTCCGGCGCCATTCGTCAAGACGAGAGCGCGCAGCGGACGGACGGAGGGGCCGTTGTCCCCGCGTTTCCACCAGTACGTGAATGAAATGAGGCCACGCCGATCGGTTGTGTTGGCCGCTACTACTGCGATTGCTTCGTCGGGTGTCAGGCCTCTGGCGCCTCGATCGTCTGCAGCTCCCGCGCCGGGATCCCCGCGATCGTCTGGACCACCGCCTCGGCCAGCCCCATCCCGGCCCTGCGGAAATCCTCGTGGACGACCTCGACCTCGCGGCGGAACCGCCGCATCATGTCGAAGGACTCCTTCACCGCGACGTCGAAGTCGCGCCCGATCACCAGCCCCTCGCCCTCGGCCGCCGAGATCGCCACGATCGCCGACGCGGCGCTGCCGCAGACGATCCCGTCCGGCCGCCGCCGCGACCCCATCAGCCGGCCGATCTCGTCCTGGATCGCCTCGTAGCTCGAGTCGGTCGTCACGTTCCGGATCGGCACGTCGACGAGGTCGAGCCGCTCGATCGCGCGCTGGAACCCCGCCGTCATGTGGGCCGCGTAGGTCAGGTGCGCCGGCGGCCCGAGCAGCGCCAGCCGCTTGCGTCCCCGCCGCGCCAGCCGCTCCACCGCGATCTCCGCATACCGCCCGTTGTCGAAGTCGAAGAACGGATGCTCGATCCCCATCTCCGTCCGCCCATGCGTCGCGAAGGGAAACCCCCGCTCGCTCAGGTAGCGGACCCGCGCGTCCATCGGCTCCGTCCGCGAGAAGATGATCCCGTCCGCCGACGCCGTCTCGACGATATAGCGCACGGGATCGAGCGGATCGCTGCGCTTGCGGTACGGCGTCACGATCAGATGATACGGCGACCCCGCCAGATACTCCGAGATCCCGTAGACGAGATGCGAGCTCAGCCCGAGCACCTCGGTTTCCACCGTCAGGATCAGGCTGATGACGTTGGTCTTGCCGGTCCGGAGCCGCACCCCCGCCCGGTTCGGCCGATACCCGATCTGCTGCGCGACCAGCCGCACCCGCTCCTTCGTCGCCTGCCCGATGTCGGGCGCGTCGTTGAGCGCCCGCGACACCGTGGTGACCCCGAGCCCGGTCATGTAGGCGATCGTCTTCAGCGTCGGCCGCCGTCCCGCGCCCGCCCCGACCGCCTGCTCATTGTTCCCCACGGTCCGATTCACATCGGCTATCCTCGGCGCCACCTGGCCGAATCACGATACCGTCTTCGCGGCGGCGTTCAAGCTGAAACGATACAGTTGAGCCGGTCGGCGCTCGACGGAACCCGCATCCTCGGCCTCGCCGGGCACCGCTTGAGCCGATAAGCCGTTGTGAATGCAAATCCACCCGCCGCTGGCTGCCAATTGGTGCGGGAGCCGCATTTCCGCCATTGCCTTCGCAGGCGAGGTCACTTAGCATTTTCCTACAACGATGCAGACCTTGGGAGGTTGATCAATGAAGCTTGGTTCCCTGGCCGCGGCGCTCGCGGCCACCGTGGCGTTGCCAATCGTCGCCCACGCCACCGACCTCGAGGTCACCCACTGGTGGACCTCGGGCGGCGAGGCCGCGGCGGTCGCCGAGTTCGCCGAGGCCTTCGACGCCACCGGCAACAAGTGGGTCGACGGCGCGATCGCCGGCTCCGGCGTCGACCGCGCGGCCGATCATGATCAGCCGCATCACCGGCGGCGACCCGATGGCGCGCCACCCAGTTCAACCACGGCCGCCAGGCCGAGGAGCTAGTCGAGGCCGGGCTGATGCGCGACCTGACCGACCTCGCGACCGCCGAGGACTGGGCCGACGTCGTCGCCGCCCCGTCGCTGCTCGAGAGCTGCACGCTCGACGGCAAGATCTACTGCGTGCCGGTCAACATCCACTCCTGGCAGTGGCTGTGGCTGTCGAACAAGGCGTTCGAGGACGCCGGCGTGCCGGTCCCGACCAACTGGGACGAGTTCGTCGCCGCCGCGCCCAAGCTGCGCGAGGCCGGCAAGATCCCGCTCGCCGTCGGCGGCCAGCCGTGGCAGCCGTACGGCGTCTTCAACGTGCTGATGCACGCGCTCGGCGGCAAGGACTCTGACGCTCAAGGTCTACGAGGACAAGGACGCCGAGGTGGCCGCCGGACCGGAGGTGGCGAAGATCTTCGAGGCGCTCGCCGCAGGCCCGCGAGATGTCGCAGGGCTCGAACGTGCAGGACTGGAACCAGGCGACCAACCTCGTCATCACCGACGCGGCCGGCGGCCAGATCATGGGCGACTGGGCGCAGGGCGAGTTCCAGGTCGCGGGCGAGGTCGCCGGCACCGACTACACCTGCCTGCCGGGCCTCGGCGTGAACGCGATCATCTCGACCGACGGCGACGCCTTCTACTTCCCGCTGCTCGAGCGACGAGGAGCAGTCGGCGGCGCAGGAGGTGCTCGCCTCGACGATGTTCAACCCCGACGACCAGGTCGCCTTCAACCTGAAGAAGGGCTCGCTGCCGATCCGCAAGGACGTCGACCTCGACGCCGCGAACGACTGCATGAAGAAGGGGCTCGCGATCCTCGCCGAGGGCAACACGATCAAGTCGACCGATTCCAGCTGAGCAGCCCGACACGACCACGCAGATCGAACGACGCTCTTCACCGAGTTCTTCAGCGACACGAGCATCACGCCCGAGGATGCGCAGGCGCGCTTCGCGGAGATCATCGCCAACGCCGACTGAGGCGTCCGAGCCGACCGGCCGCCGGACCCGTTCCGGCGGCCGTCCACGCAACGGCCCGCCGGGGGAGGCGCCGCATGCCGTCCAAACGTCCGAGCCAGCTCCTTCCGCAACCTCAACGCGAAGATCGCCTCGATCCCGATGATCCTGACCGCCGTCGTCGTCTTCCTCGGCGGCACGATCTGGACCGTCCTCTATTCCTTCACCGACTTCAAGGCTGCTGCCGCGGCTGCGCTTCGTCGGCCTCGAGCAGTACGAACGGCTCTGGACGCACCAACCGCTGGCTCGTCTCGATCGAGAACCTGGCGATCTACGGCCTCCTGAGCCTGATCTTCAGCCTGGTGATCGGCTTCCTTCTCGCCGCGCTCCTCGACCAGAAGATCCGCTTCGAGGACGCCTTCCGCACGATCTTCCTCTACCCCTTCGCGCTCTCCTTCATCGTCACCGGCCTCGTCTGGCAGTGGCTCCTGAACCCCGACTTCGGCGTCCAGAGCGTGGTCCGCGGCGATCGGCTTCGAGAGCTTCACCTTCGACCCGCTCTACAACGCCGACATCGTCATCTACGGCATCCTGATCGCCGGGCTCTGGCAGGGCACCGGCCTCGTCATGTGCCTGATGCTCGCCGGCATGCGCGGCATCGACGAGGACATCTGGAAGGCCGCGCGAGTCGACGGCATCCCGATGTGGAAGACCTACCTCTTCGTCATCATCCCGATGATGCGGCCGGTCTTCATCACCACGCTCGTCCTCATCACCTCCGGCATCGTCAAGCTCTACGACCTCGTCGTCGCCCAGACCAGCGGCGGCCCCGGCATCGCCTCGGAGGTGCCGGCGAAGTACGTCTACGACATGATGTTCCTCGCGCAGAACCTCGGCCAGGGCTTCGCCGCCTCGACGATGATGCTGCTTACCGTCGCGATCATCCTCATCCCCTGGGCCTACCTCGAATTCGGAGGCAAGCGCCGTGTCTAATCCCAGCACGCCTCGCCGGCGCCGTCGCCGCCGACACCGCCATCGAGGCGCATTCCCGCGCCGAGCCGCGCGGCGCCCGCCCGCGGCCGACGTTCTCGCGCCGCAACATCTTCCTCTACGGCACGCTGATCGTCGTCGCGCTCTACTACCTCCTGCCGCTCTACGTGATGGTCGTGACCTCGCTGAAGGGCATGCCCGAAATCCGCCTCGGCAACATCTTCGCGCCGCCGGTCGAGATCACCTTCGAGCCCTGGGTCAAGGCCTGGGCCGACCGCCTGCACCGGCCTTAACTGCGACGGCCTCTCCCGCGGCTTCTGGAACTCGGTCCGCATCACCGTCCCCTCGGTGATCATCTCGATCGCCATCGCCTCGGTGAACGGCTACGCGCTCGCCAACTGGAAGTTCAAGGGCGCCGACACCTTCTTCGCCATCCTGATCTTCGGCGCCTTCATCCCCTACCAGGTGATGCTCTACCCGATCGTGATCCTTCTGCGCGAGATCGGCCTCTACGGCACGCTCTGGGGCCTCGTCATCGTGCACTCGATCTTCGGCATGCCGATCCTGACGCTGCTCTTCCGCAACTACTTCACCTCGGTCCCGGAGGAGCTCTTCAAGGCCGCCCGCGTCGACGGCGCCGGCTTCTGGCGGATCTACTTCAAGATCATGCTGCCGATGGCGCTGCCGATCTTCGTCGTCGCGATCATCCTGCAGGTGACCGGCATCTGGAACGACTTCCTGTTCGGCGTCGTCTACACCAAGCCCGACACCTACCCGATGACGGTGCAGCTCAACAACATCGTCAACTCGGTGCAGGGCGTGAAGGAATACAACGTCAACATGGCGGCGACGATCATCACCGGCATCGTGCCGCTCGCCATCTACTTCATCTCCGGCAAGCTCTTCGTGCGCGGCATCGCCGCCGGCGCGGTGAAAGGATAAGCGCATGAACAAGATGTCGAATGTCCTGCCGTCGGTGGCGGTCAAGGACCTCCACCTCGCCTACGGCAGCGTGAACGTGCTCAGCAAGCTCAACCTCGACATCGCCGAGGGCGAGTTCATCGTCCTGCTCGGCCCGTCGGGCTGCGGCAAGTCGACGCTGCTCAACTGCATCGCCGGCCTCCTCGACATCACCGACGGGCAGATCTTCATCAAGGGCAAGAACGTCACCTGGGAGGAGCCCAAGGACCGCGGCATCGGCATGGTGTTCCAGTCCTATGCGCTCTATCCGCAGATGACGGTGCGCGGGAACCTCTCCTTCGGCCTGAAGAACGCCGGCCTGCCGAAGGTCGAGATCGACAAGCGCATCAAGCGCGCCTCCGAGATCCTGCAGATCGAGCCGCTGCTCGACCGCAAGCCCGCCGCGCTCTCCGGCGGCCAGCGCCAGCGCGTCGCCATCGGCCGGGCGCTGGTGCGCGACGTCGACGTCTTCCTCTTCGACGAGCCCCTGTCGAACCTCGACGCCAAGCTGCGCTCCGAGCTCAGGGTCGAGATCAAGCGCCTGCACCAGAACCTCGAGAACACGATGATCTATGTCACGCACGACCAGATCGAGGCGCTGACGCTCGCCGACCGCATCGCGGTCATGCGCGGCGGCTACATCCAGCAGCTCGCCGACCCGAAGACGATCTACAACAAGCCGTCGAACCTCTTCGTCGCCGGCTTCATCGGCTCGCCGGCAATGACCTTCCTGAAGGGCCAGATCGCCGATGCCGACGGCGGCAAGGCGTTCGTGATGGACGGCCTGACGATACCGCTCGCCGGCTACGATGGACAGGTGCCGTCCGACGCCGGTCGGCCGGTCACGCTTGGGGTCCGGCCCGAGCACGTGGCGGTGCGGGCGCAAGGCGCCGCCATCCCCGCGACCATTGACATCGATGAGCCCATGGGCTCGGATAGCCTCCTCTGGGTGACGGTGGCCGGGCGACCGCTTTCGGTCCGCACCACCGCCGACCACGGATTCCAGCACGGCCAGGCGGTCGGCGTGGACTTCGACATCTCCAAGGCGTCGCTCTTCGACCAGGAGAGCGAACAGCGTCTCTGAAGCTCAAACGCCTGCTCCCGGGGGGGACATGCTCGATCTTGCCGGACTCTGGTCCGTCACCGACGGCGACGGGCAGTTCACTGCGCCGATGCGCCTGCCCGGCGACGTGCATTCGGCGCTCCTCGCCGCCGGCCTGATCCCCGACCCCTACCACGGCCGCAACGAGGTACGACCTGCGCTGGGTCGCCGACCGCGACTGGACCCTGTCGCGCAGCTTCGAGCACTCGGGCGAAGGGCCGGCGACCCTCGTGATCGACGTCGTCGACACGATCGGCGAGATCCGCATCAACGGCCACGAGGTTTCGCGCACCGACTCGGCCTTCCTCCCGGTCGTCGCCGATGTCGGGCGCGCGCTGGTTCCGGGCGAGAACCGCATCGACATCATCCTGCGCTCGGCCACCCGCGCCGCCGATGCGCGGGCCGCCGAGCAGCCGTTCCCGGTCCCCTACCACGCCGGCAACTGCCCGATCCCGAACGGCAACATGCTGCGCAAGCCGCAGTGCGACTTCGGCTGGGACTGGAACATCGCCCTCGCGCCCGTCGGCGTCCATGGCCGCATCGGCCTCGCCGGCCCCGAGGGCCTGATCGACGAGGTGTCGGTCCGCCAGACGCATGGCGCCGGCGCCGTCACGCTCGAGATCGACGTCGCGCTCCGCGGCTTCGCCGCCGGCACCGTCCCCTGGAGCGTCGCCGTCTGCGGCCGGCAGGCGACCGGCGAGGCCGAGGCCGGGGCCGCCTTCAGCCTCGACCCCGTCCGGCTCACGATCGCGGATCCGGAGCTCTGGTGGCCGGCCGGCCTCGGCCCGCAGCCGCTGCACGACCTCGTGGTCCGCGTCGGCAGCACCACCCGCACGCTCAGGCTCGCGCTCCGCGACATCCGCCTCGTCTCCGAGCCCGACGCCATCGGCCGCAGCTTCGCGCTCGAGGTCAACGGCCGCCCGGTCTTCGCCCGCGGCGCCAACTGGATCCCGGCCGACGCGCTGCCCGGCCGCATCACCGAGGCGAAGACCCGCGCCCTCCTGCAGTCGGCCGCCGACGCCAACATGAACATGATCCGCGTCTGGGGCGGCGGCCGCTACGAGCCCGCGAGCTTCTACGAGACCTGCGACGCCCTCGGCCTCCTCGTCTGGCAGGACCTCATGTTCGCCTGCCACCTCTATCCCGCCACCGACGCGTTCCTCGCCGGCGTCGACGCGCGAGGTCACGCACCAGGCCCGCCGCATCGGCCACCACGTCGCGCTCTGGTGCGGCGACAACGAGCTCCTCGGCGCCCTCGGCCTGGTTCGAGGAGTCGCGCCGCAACCGCGACCGCTACCTCGTCGCCTACGACCGCCTGAACCGCACCATCGAGCAGGCGCTGAAGCAGGCCCTGCCCGGCGCCAACTGGTGGCCGTCGAGCCCGTCGCCCGGTCCGATGTCGTTCGGCGACGCCTGGCACGACGACACCTCCGGCGACATGCACTTCTGGTCGGTCTGGCACGAGGGCCGCGACTTCGAGCACTACCGCGACGTCCGGCCGCGCTTCTGCTCCGAGTTCGGCTTCCAGTCCTACACCTCGCTCCCGGTGATCCGCAGCTTCGCCGACCCGGCCGACCTCAACATCGCCTCGCCCGGTGATGGAGAGCCACCAGAAGAACGCCGGCGGCAACGCCCGCATCGCCGAGACGATGTTCCGCTACTTCCGCTTCCCCAAGGACTTCCCCTCCTTCGTCTGGCTCTCCCAGGTGCAGCAGGGCGTCGCGATCAAGACCGCGGTCGACTCCTGGCGCTCGCTCAAGCCGCACTGCATGGGCACGCTCTACTGGCAGCTCAACGACACCTGGCCGGTCGCCTCCTGGTCCTCGCTCGACTACGGCGGCGGCTGGAAGCTCCTCCACCACATGGCGCGGCGCTTCTTCCAGCCGGTCCACGTCGCGGTGATCCCCGGCGCCGACGGCCTGCGCGCCGTCGCCGTCAACGACACCGCCGCCCCGGTCACGCTCGAGGTCGAGTTCCGCGCCGCCACCCTCGACGGCACGACCCGCCTGCTGCACGAGACCGCGGCGACCGTCGGCACCGACGCCGCGCTGCCCCTCCACGCGATCGACCCCGCCCTCCTCGCCCCCGGCGAGGTGCTCGCCTTCCGCTGGTCCGCCTCGAACGGCATGGCCGGCGGCGACGTCGTGCCGCAGGTCCGGCACAAGGCCCTCGACCTCCGTGACCCGCGGCTCCGCCTCGAAACAGCGACGGCCGGCGGCACGCTCGTCACCCGCGTCTCCGCCGAGGCGCTCGCCTTCTTCGTCACCCTCGAGGCCGACCGCCCCGGCCGCTTCTCGACCAACGCCGTCGCCGTCTTCCCCGGCTTCGACGCGGAAATCACCTTCACCCCCGCCGACGGCGACCCCGCGGGCGTCGCCGTCACCGCCCGCGACCTCCATTCGAGCTTTTCCACCTGACCACCCGGAGCACCCGATGACCGACTTCTCCTACCAGCTCTACTCGTCCCGCAACTTCCCGCTGGCCGATACCCTGAAGATGCTTGGCCGCCTCGGCTACACCCAGGTCGAAGGCTACAGCGCCCTCTTCGCCGACGCCGACAAGGTCGCCGAACTGCGTCAGCACCTCGAGGAGAACGGCCTCGCGATGCCGACCGGGCACTTCGGCCTCGACATGGTCCGCGACGAGCCGGACCGCGTGCTCGAGATCGCCGACGACTTCGGCATGGACGTCATCTTCGTCCCCGCGGTGCCGAAGGAGCAGCGCTCGCAGCAGGCCGCCGGCTGGAAGGCCCTCGGCAGCGAGCTCGCCCGCGCCGGCGAGCCGTTCTGGGACGCCGGGCACGGCTTCGGCTGGCACAACCACGACTTCGAGTTCGTCGCCACCGAGACCGGCGAGATGCCGCTCGACCTGATCCTCGCCGGCGACCCGCGCCTCGCGCTCGAGCTCGACGTCGCCTGGGTCGTCCGCGGCGGCCAGGACCCGCTGGCCTGGATCGCGAAGTACAAGGACCGCATCGCCGCCGCGCACATCAAGGACATCGCCCCGGCCGGCCAGAACGCCGACGAGGACGGCTGGGCCGACGTCGGCCAGGGCACGATGGACTGGAAGGCGATCATGCCGGCGCTCAAGGGCACCAAGGCCAAGTACTTCGTCATGGAGCACGACAACCCGAAGGACGCCGCCCGCTTCGCCGAGCGCTCCCTCGCCGCCGCCAGCAAGCTCTGAGGACCATCATGACGGACAAGCTCGGCATCGGGATCGTCGGCTGCGGCAACATCTCGGCCGCCTACTTCCGCCTCGCGCCGCTCTTCAAGGGGCTCGAGGTGCGCGCCTGCACCGACCTCAACATGGCCGTGGCCGAGGCGCGGGCGAAGGAGTTCGGCGTCCGCGCCCTCACCATGGACAAGCTCCTCGCCGACGACGAGATCGACGTCGTCATCAACCTGACCATCCCCGACGCGCACTACGCGGTCTCCTCGCAGGCCCTCGACGCCGGCAACCACGTCTATTCCGAGAAGCCCTTCGTGCTCACGATCGAGGAAGGCCTCCAGCTCAAGGCCCTCGCGGACGGCAAGGGCCTGCGCGTCGGCTCCGCCCCCGACACCTTCCTCGGCGGCGCGCACCAGTACGCGCGCAAGCTGATCGACGACGGCGCGCTCGGCACCGTCACCGCCGGCACCGCCTACGTGATGTCGCACGGCATGGAGAACTGGCATCCGAATCCCGACTTCTTCTTCCTGCCCGGCGCCGGCCCGGTGCTCGACGTCGGCCCCTACTACGTCGCCGACCTCATCAACCTGATCGGCCCGGTGAAGCGCGTCGCCGCGCTCACCAACACGGCCACCCCAACCCGCACCCTCGGCGCCGAGGGCCCGCGCAAGGGCCAGGAGATCCCGGTCAGGACCCCGACCAACGTCCAGGCGCTTCTCGAATTCGACAGCGGCGCGTCGGTGATGCTCGGCGCGAGCTGGGACGTCTGGGCGCACCGGCACCGCAACATCGAGCTCTACGGCACCGACGGCGCCCTCTTCGTGCCCGACCCGAACTGGTTCGGCGGCACGGTCGAGCTCTCGGGCCGCGACGGCAAGGTCGCCGAGGTCACGCAGTGGGAGCACCCCTTCGCGGTGCCGAACGACATCCGCCCGAGCGGCGGCTTCGCCAACTATCGCGCCGCCGGCCTCGCCGACATGGCCGTCGCCATCATCGAAGGCCGCGAGGCGCGCTGCTCGCTCGACCGGGCGCTGCACGGCATCGACGTCATGACCTCGATCCTGAAGTCCGGCGAAATGGGCGCCTTCGTCGACCTGCAGACCACCTGCACGCGCGCCCGAGCCGCTCGACCCCGCAGCCGCGCGCGCCCTGCTCGCCTGAGGACACCGCGATGCCCTACCTCCCCGCGGAGTCGCGCTACGACGGCCGCATGCTCTACCGGCGCGTCGGCGCCAGCGGCCTGCACCTCCCCGCCGTCTCGCTCGGCCTCTGGCACAACTTCGGCGGCGACACCCCGCACGAGACCAAGCGGGCGATCTGCCGCACCGCCTTCGACCTCGGGATCACCCACTTCGATCTCGCCAACAACTACGGCCCGCCGCCGGGCTCGGCGGAGTCCGCCTTCGGCGAGATCCTCGCCACCGACTTCCGCGGCTACCGCGACGAGCTGATCGTCTCGACCAAGGCCGGCTACCTGATGTGGCCGGGGCCGTATGGCGAATGGGGCAGCCGCAAGTACCTGACCGCGAGCCTCGACCAGAGCCTCAGGCGGATGGGCCTCGACTACGTCGACATCTTCTACTCGCACCGCTTCGATCCCTCGACGCCGCTCGAGGAGACGATGGGCGCGCTCGACGCCGCGGTCCGCGCCGGCAAGGCGCTCTACGCCGGCATCTCGTCCTACAACTCCGCCAGGACCCGCGAGGCGGCGGCGATCCTGAAGGATCTCGGCACCCCCTGCGTGATCCACCAGCCGAGCTACAACATGATCAACCGCTGGGTCGAGCGCGACGGCCTGAAGGCGACGCTCCAGGACCTCGGCATCGGCTCGATCGCCTTCACCCCCCTCGCCCAGGGGATGCTGACCGCGAAGTACCTGCAGGGCATCCCGGAAGGAAGCCGCGCCACCCAGGGCAAGTCGCTGCGCCGCGAATTCCTGAACGAGCATGCGATCGAGAACATCCGCAAGCTCAACGGGATCGCCGAGGCCCGCGGCCAGACCCTCGCCCAGATGGCGATCGCCTGGGTGCTGCGCGAGGGCGGCATCACCTCGGCGCTCATCGGCGCCTCGCGCCCCGCCCAGGTCGAGGACTGCGTCGGCGCCGTCAAGAACCTCGACTTCACCGCGGCCGAGCTCGCCGAGATCGACCGCTACGCCGACGAGGAGAACATCAACCTCTGGGCAAGATCCTCGGAGGCAAGGTGACCTACGCAGCGCCGCGTTGCCCGTGAGCCATTTTTCGTGTACGGAAATAAGTGCGGATTCTCTGGGACGAACCGAAGCGCCGCAAGACCGTTGCCGCCCGCGGGCTGGACTTTGCGGCGCTCGGCCCCGAGTTCTTCGAGCGAGCGACGATCTCTCCCGCCCGTCACGGGCGGTTCCGCGCGACTGGCGTCTTCGCCGGGAGGATCGTCGTGGTGATCTTCGTCCGTCTGGGCGGGGAGGCGGTTCTGATCGTGTCGATGCGGCCGGCGAGCCGGAAGGAAAGGCAGGCCTATGAAGCAGAAACTTCGGCCGATAACCGATGAGGAAGAAGCCGAGATCCAGCGCATGATCGCGGAGGATCCCGACGACCACGAAGCCACCGACGAGGAGCTCGCCCAGGCCAAGCCGTTCTCCGAGGTCTTCCCCGACCTCGCCGAGAGCGTCCGCCGCAGCCGCGGCCGCCCGCCCAAGGCTGACCCCAAGCAGGCCGTCACGCTGCGCCTCGACCCCGAGACCGTGGAGCGGTTCAAGCGCCAAGGTCCTGACTGGCGCGCGCGGATGGGAGAGGCCCTGAAACGTGCCGCCGGCGAATGACCGGTCCGGCCGTCGAGCGCCAGGGAGCCGCGCCGCGCGTTAACGAACCCGCTTTCGCGCACGGACGCGCGCATGCCATGTGCATGAGTTGTGCATGAAGTGTGCATCTAACAAAACGCCGTTAATACCTGAAACGGCATCGAAACATTCGGTCACCGAGCGACCCGACGGAGGCAGCCGATGATCCGCAACCCGATCCTCAAGGGCTTCAACGCGGATCCCTCCATCTGCCGCGCCGGAAACGATTACTACGTCGCCACCTCGACCTTCGAATGGTATCCGGGCGTCCAGATCCACCACTCCCGCGACCTGGTGAACTGGCGCCTCGTCAAGCGCCCGCTCGAGCGCGCGAGCCAGCTCGACATGCGCGGCAACCCCGATTCCGGCGGCGTCTGGGCGCCCTGCCTCAGCCACGCCGACGACCGCTTCTGGCTGATCTACACCGACGTCAAGCGCCTCGACGGAAACTTCAAGGACGCCCACAACTATCTTGTAACTGCACCACAAATCACCGGCCCGTGGTCAGACCCCATCTACCTGAACTCGTCCGGCTTCGACCCCTCGCTCTTCCATGACGACGACGGCCGCAAGTGGCTCCTCAACCAGCAATGGAAGCACACCACCGACAGCGTCGGCGGCCGCCCGCGCGGCACCGCCTTCGACGGCATCCTCTGCCAGGGATACGACCCGGTCGCCCGCAAGCTCACCGGCCGCATCCGCAACATCTTCGCCGGCTCGGCTCACGCCCTCGTCGAGGGCCCGCACCTCTTCAAACGCGACGGCTGGTACTACATGACCGCCGCCGAAGGCGGCACCGGCTACGACCACGTCGTCACCATGGCCCGCTCCCGCGACCTCTTCGGCCCCTACGAGCTGCACCCGCAGACCTTCCTGCTCACCTCCAAGGATGCCCCCGACGCGCCCCTCCAGCGCGCCGGCCACGGCCAGATTATCGAGACGCCGGAGGGCTTTACCTACCATACCCATCTCTGCTCCCGCCCGCTCGCCGGCCTCCGCCGCTCGCCGCTCGGCCGCGAGACCGCGATTCAGAAATGCGTCTGGCGCGACGACGGCTGGCTCTACCTCGAGCACGGCGGCCTCGTCCCCGCGCTCGACGTCCCCGCCCCGCCCGGCGCGCCCGAGCCCGAGCCCGACCGGCCGGTCGAATACCGCTTGGACGGCCCGGCGCTGCCCGAAGACTTCCAGTGGCTGCGCACCCCCTACCCCGAGCGCCTCTTCACCCTGACCGGCGGCGGCCTGCGTCTCCACGCCCGCGAGTCGATCGGCTCGTGGTTCGAGCAGGCGCTGGTCGCGCGCCGCCAGCAGCATCACCGCTACCGCGCCGAGACCCGCCTCGCCGCCTTCGCGCCCGATACCTACCAGCAGGCGGCCGGCCTCACGACCTACTACAACCGCTCCAAGTTCCACTTCCTCGCCGTCGGCTTCGACCCCGCCCTCGGCCGCGTGCTCACCATCCTCTCCTGCCCCGGCGACTGGCCCGACGGCCGCCTCAGCTTCCCGCTGCATCCGCCGATTCCGCTGCCCGACGGCCCGGTCGACCTCGCCGTCGAGGTCACCGACGCCACGCAGCAGTTCTTCTTCCGCACCGGCGGCGAGTGGATGCCGGCCGGTCCGCCGCTCGACGCCTCGGTCATCTCCGACGAGGGCGGCCGCGGCGAGCACGGCTCCTTCACCGGCGCCTTCGTCGGCATGGCCGCGTTCGACACCTCGGGCCGCGCCGCCCCGGCGGACTTCGCCTGGTTCGCCTACCGGCCGGGCTGATGCCCGACCGCCGCCGCGTCCTCGCGCTCATCGCCTCCAGCCCTGCGCTGGCCGGGCTCGACCTGCGCCCGGCGGCCGCGCAGGTCGCGGATCTCGTCGGCCGGATGACGCTCGACGAGAAGATCGGCCAGCTCACCATCCTCAGCGCCGACCTCGCCGTCACCGGCCCGCAAGTCGGCGGCAACGTCGACGCCGACCTGCGGGCGGGCCAGGTCGGCAGCCTCTTCAACCTCTGGGGCCGGGAGGCTGTGCGCGCGGCGCAGCGCATCGCGGTCGAGGAGACCCGCCTCGGCATCCCGCTCTTCTTCGGGCTCGACGTCATCCACGGCTTCCGCACCATCTTCCCGATCCCGCTCGCCGAGGCCGGCGCCTTCGACCCCGCGCTCTGGGAGGCGACCGCCGCCCATGCCGCCGCCGAGGCCGCCGCCGCCGGCCTCGACCTCACCTTCGCCCCGATGCTCGACATCGCCCGCGACCCGCGCTGGGGCCGGATCGCCGAGGGCCCCGGCGAAGACCCCCACGTCGGCGCCCGCTTCGCCGAGGCCAAGGTCCGCGGCACCCAGGGCACCGACCTGTCCGGGCTCGCCGCGACGCCCAAGCACTTCGTCGCCTATGGCGCCAGCCTCGCCGGCCGCGACTACGCCCCCGTCGACATCTCCGACCGTGCGCTCGCGGAAATCTACCTGCCGCCGTTCCGCGCCGCCGTCGACGCCGGGGCGCTCGCCGTCATGCCCGCCTTCACCGACCTCGCCGGCGTGCCGCTCACCGCGAGCCGCGCGCTGCTCACCGGCACCCTGCGCGAGGAATGGGGCTTCGAGGGCGTCATCCTCAGCGACTACGGCGCCATCGGCGAGCTCATCAGGCACGGCGTCGCCGCCGACGCCGCCGAGGCGGCCGCGCTGGCGCTCAACGCCGGCGTCGACATCGACATGATGTCGCTCGCCTACCGGCGCGGCCTCCCCGAGGCCCTGCGCCGCCGCCTCGTGACCATCGACGCCATCGACGCCGCCGTGGCCCGTGTCCTCGCGCTCAAGCGCCGCCTCGGCCTCTTCGACGACCCCTACCGCCGCTGCACCGGCCCGGACCCGGAGACACCCGCCCGCCGCGCCGCGCGCCGCGCCGCCGCCCGCGACGACGCCGCCCGCTCGCTCGTGCTCCTGCAGAACCGCGACGACGCCCTGCCGCTGCCCGCCTCGCCGGGCCGGATCGCGCTGATCGGCCCGCTCGCCGACGCCGCCGGCGAGATGCTCGGCCCCTGGTCCGCTGCTGGACGCGGCGACGAGGCGGTGAGCGTGCTGGCCGGCGTGCGCGCCGCCCTGCCCGAAGCCCGGATCGACCACGTCCCCGGCCTGCGGATCGAAGGCGGCACGCCGGCCGGCATCGCCGAGGCCGTCGCGGCCGCAAGGGCCGCCGACCAGGTGATCCTCTGCCTCGGCGAGGCCGCCTGGATGAGCGGCGAGGCCGCGAGCCGGGCCCGGATCGACCTGCCCGGCCGGCAGGCCGAGCTCGCCGCCGCCGTGCTCGCCACCGGCAAGCCGGTCGCCGTCCTTCTCTTCTCCGGCCGGCCGATCGTCATGCCGCAGGTCTTCGCCGGCGCCGCGGCGGTCGTCGCCTGCTGGTTCCCCGGCAGCGAGGCCGGCCACGCGGTCGCGGACCTGCTGACCGGCGCGACCGCCCCCGCCGCCCGCCTGCCGGTCACCTGGCCGCGCGACGTCGGCCAGGTGCCGATCGCCTACTCGGTGCGCTCCGGCGGCCGCCCCGAGAACCCGGCCGACAGGTACACAAGCAAGTACCTCGACCTGCCGAACAGCCCGCAGTTCTCGTTCGGTCACGGCCTTTCGTACACCGCCTTCGCCCTGACCGATCCCGTCGCCACCGGTACCGGGCCGGTCACCGTCGCCACGGCCGTCACCAACACCGGCCGGCGGCCCGGCACCACGACGATCTTCCTCTTCATCCGCGACCCCGTCGCCACCGTGGCCCGCCCGGTGCTCGAACTGAAGCGCTTCGAGACCGTGACGCTCGCCCCGGGCGAGACCCGTCCGCTTCGCTTCGAGCTCCGCCGGGACGACTTCGCGTTCCCGGGCGCCGACCTCCGCCCGACGGTCGAGGCCGGGGCGATCGAGATCCACCTCGGCTTCTCCGCCGACCCCGCCGGGCTGCGCAGCACCAGCGCCACCCTGCGCTGACGTCTCCCTTGACGCCCCGGCGGGGCGTGCCAAGGTCGCCGCCCAAGGGGGAGCGCCCATGATCGCCGACGCCAGCACCATCGACCGCACCGCCTTCGACCGCACCTTCGACGTCTGCGTCATCGGCGCCGGCCCCGCCGGCATCACCCTCGCTCGGCGCCTCGCGGCAAACGGCGCACAGGTCGCGCTGATGGAGGCCGGCGGCCTCGAGATCACCGTCGAGAGCCAGGACGCCTACCTCGGCACCAACATCGGCCAGGAGTACTTCGACCTCGACATCGCCCGCCTGCGCTACTTCGGCGGCACCTCGAACCACTGGGGCGGCTGGAGCCGGGCGCTCGATGCCGTCGACTTCCTCCCCAAGCCCTGGGTGCCGCTCTCCGGCTGGCCGATCGCGCAGATCGAGCTCGACCCGTACCGCGCCGAGGCCGATTCGATCCTCGATCTCCCCAATGCCACCGAGGCGCCCGACCTGCCGGTGCGCCAGAAGGGCTACGACTTCCACCGCTTCCAGTTCCGCTTCTCGACCCCGACCCGCTTCGGCGAGAAGTACCAGGCCGAGATCGAGGCGTCCGAGGCAATCAGCCTCTTTCTCAACGCCAACCTCGTCGACCTCCGCCTCGACGACGCCCTCGCTTCCGTCACCGGCGCCATCTTCAGGACGTACGACCCCGCCGACCCCGGCTTCACCGTCAAGGCCCGCGCCTATGCGCTTTGCACCGGCGGCATCGAGAACGCCCGGCTCCTGCTCAACTTCCGGAGCCAGATCCCCGAAGGCATCGGCAACCGCTCGGGCTGGGTCGGGCGCTGCTTCGCCGACCACCCGCACTTCCTGATCGCCGAGGCCGTGCTGCGCGTGCTCGTTCGCGAGCGGGAGTTCTACGCCCCGACCGAGCTCTTCATCGCCGAGCACGCCTGCCTGAACTTCGGCCTGCGCCTCGAGCCGCGCTGGATCTGGCCGTACGATCTGCCGGCGCTATCGCGCGAGGCGATGCCGCCCGAGGAGTTCAACATCCTGCTCGAGCGGCTGGTGCGCGACCCGTTCGTCGACCGCACGCTGACCGACCGCCTGGTCCTGCCGCAGCCCACCGGCCAGACCGGCGTCGTCCGCATCGCCCAGGAGGCCGCCCCGAACCCCGACAGCCGCGTCACCCTCGGCGAGGGCCGCGACGCCTTCGGCCTCAGCCGCGTCGCGCTCGACTGGCGCATCTCCGAGATCGACGTCGAGACCATGCGCACCGCCGTCACCGCCTTCGGAAAGCACCTGGCCGAGCAGGACATCGGCCGCATGCAGGTCGCCGACTGGCTCCTCGCCGACCCGCCGCAATTCCCGGGCGTCGTCGACGACGAGGTCGGCGGCAAGCACCACATCGGCACCACGCGCATGTCGCCCGACGACCGGACCGGCGTCGTCGACGCCGACTGCCGCGTCCACGGCACATCGAACCTCTTCATCGGCGGCTCGAGCGTCTTCCCGACGACCGGCCACTCGAACCCGACCTATACGCTCACCCAGCTCGCGCTGCGGCTCGGCGACCACCTCGCTGGCTGGCTGCAAGGCTGATGTGGGCAAGAGCCGATTTGCCCAAGCGGGCATGCACGCCCGCAAGCCTCCGATACTCGCCATCCGCGTATCCCTTGCGCCGCGCGCTTCGCGCCGCTAGCTAGGCGCGACACCGGCCTCGGAACGCGGATGATCTACGAGACGCCACAGGACTGGCTCGGCGCCGCGCACCGGCGGGTCGCGCTCTTCGGCATGTCGGGCCTGGGCAAGACCCGGATCGCGGCGATGCTGCGCGAGGAGGCCGACTGGTTCCACTACTCGGTCGATTTCCGCATCGGCACCCGCTACATGGGCGAGCACATCGTCGACAACTTCAAGCGCGAGGCGATGCGCACCCCCTTCCTGCGTGAGCTCTTGCGTTCCGACTCGATCTACATCGCCTCGAACATCACCTTCCACAACCTCGAGCCGCTCTCGACCTACCTCGGCAAGCCGGGCGACCCCGCGAAGGGCGGCATCGCCTTCGACGAATACCTGCGCCGGCAGCGCCAGCACCGCGGCGCCGAGATCGCCGCCACCCGCGACGCGGTGCCCTTCATCGCCAAGGCCGAGGAGATCTACGGCTACAGCCATTTCGTCTGCGACACCTCGGGCTCGCTCTGCGAGGTCGTCGACCCCTTCGACCCGGGCGACCCCGTTCTCGCCGACCTCGCCGGCTCCACCCTGCCGATCTGGTTCCGCGGCACCGAGGAGCACCTCGACGAGCTCAGCGAGCGCTTCGACCGCGCGCCCAAGCCGATGTACTACCCCGAGGAGTTCCTCACCGAGCTCTGGACCGGCTACTGCGCGGCGAACGGCCTCGCGCCCGAAGAGGTCGATCCCGACGCCTTCATCCGCCACGGCTTCCGCGCGCTGATGGCGCACCGCCTGCCGCGCTATCAGGCGATCGCCGAGCGCTGGGGGGTGACGGTCGAGGCCGCCGACGTCGCCACCGTCCGCGACCCGCACGACTTCGACGCCCTCGTCACCACGGCACTGCGCCGCCGCCAGGGCGAGGCCCGGCCGTGAGCCACGATCACGGCCATCACGGCCACCGGCACGATCACGATCACGACCACGGCGCTGTCCCGCGCGACGCCGCCAGCGCCCGCGCGGTCGGGATCGCGGCCCTGCTGACCGGCGGCTTCATGGTCGCCGAAGTCATCGGCGGCGTCGTCTCCGGCTCGCTGGCGCTCCTCGCCGACGCCGGCCACATGCTCACCGACTTCGCGGCGCTGGCGATGGCCTGGCTCGCCTTCCGCGTCGCCCGCCGCCCGGCCGACAAGAAGCGCACCTACGGCTTCGACCGGCACTCGGTGCTCGCCGCCTTCGTCAACGGCCTCGCCCTCTTCGCCATCGCCGTCTGGATCACCGTCGAGGCCGCGCATCGCCTCGGCGACCCGCAGCCGGTGGCCGGCGGCATCATGCTGACGGTGGCGTTGGGCGGGCTGGCCGTCAACGTCCTCGCCTTCCTTGTCCTCTCCCACGGCGACCGCGACAACCTCAACCTGCGCGCGGCCCTCCTGCACGTCGCCGCCGACCTGCTCGGCTCGGCCGCCGCCATCGCCGCCGCCCTCGTCATCCTCCTGACCGGCTGGACCCCGATCGACCCGATCCTCTCCGTCTTCGTCTCGGTCCTCATCCTCTTCTCCGCCTGGCGGGTGGTCCGCGACAGCGCCCACATCCTGCTCGAGGGCACGCCCACCGATTTCGACGCCGGGGCGATCGTCGACGACCTCCGCGCGACCGTCCCCGGCGTCACCGACGTCCGCCACCTGCACGCCTGGTCGATCACGGAGGCGCGGCCGATGGTCACCCTCGAGGCGGTGGTCGCGCCCGGCGCCGACCCCGATGCCGCGCGGCGCCGGATCAAGGCCCGCCTCGCCGAGCGCTTCGGCTTCGACCACGCCACCGTCGAGACCTGCATCGAGCCGGACCACGAACGGTTGCCCGCCGCCGCGTCTCGGCCTATCTAGGCGCTCCATTCCCCTCGCAGGGCCAGGTCCCAGATGCCGATCAAGATCCCCGCCACCCTTCCCGCCCACGACGTGCTCCGGCGCGAGGGCGTGATGGTCATGTCGGAGGAGACGGCGCTGCGCCAGGACATCCGCCCGCTGCAGATCGCGCTCCTCAACCTGATGCCGAAGAAGGTGCAGACCGAGACCCAGTTCGCCCGCGTGATCGGCGCGACGCCGCTGCAGATCGAGCTGACCCTGATCCGCATCACCGAGCACCAGCCCAAGAACACCACCGCCGCCCATCTCGAGGCGTTCTACCAGCCGTTCCACACCGCCCGGGAACGCCGCTTCGACGGGCTCATCATCACCGGCGCGCCGATCGAGCACCTCGACTTCGAGGCGGTCAGCTACTGGGACGAGCTGCGCGAGATCTTCGACTGGACCCAGACCAACGTCCACTCCACCATGGGCGTCTGCTGGGGCGGCATGGCGATGCTCCACCACTTCCACGGCGTGCCGAAGCACATGCTGCCGACCAAGGCGTTCGGCTGCTACCGCCACCAGGCGGTCGCGCCCTCCTCGCCGCTGCTCCAAGGCTTCTCCGACAGCTTCGTCGTCCCGGTCAGCCGCTGGACCGAGGTCCGCGACGAGGACGTAGCACTCGACCCCGGGCTCGACGTCCTGATCCACTCCGACGTCGTCGGCCCTTGCCTGATCGCCGATCCCGGGCACCGTGCCTACTACATGTTCAACCACCTCGAATACGACTCCACCACGCTCCGGGAGGAGTACGAGCGCGACCGCGCCGCCGGCGGCCCGATCGTCGAGCCGGTCGACTACTTCCCCGACGACGACCCGGCGCGCGAGCCGGAGAACCGCTGGCGCAGCCACGGCCACCTGCTCTACGGCAACTGGATCAACGAGATCTACCAGACCACCCCCTACGACAGCGACGCGATCGGCCGCCCGGCGGTCGCGCTCGCCGACTGACCCCGGCCGATGGCGATCCCGCCCGACGCGATCAGCCGCTACGTCGAGAAGGACGCGCCGAAGGCGATCCGCAAGGTCCTGAAGTCGGCGGACAAGGACGACATCCTCGACCCGCGCTACCCCTACCGCGAGCGGCTCGATGACGACGACTACGAGGACGCCTACGACGGCCTGCAGCACGAGCTCGTCAAGATGCAGGCCTGGCTGCGCGCGACCGGCCAGCGCATCGTCGCCGTCTTCGAGGGCCGCGACGCCGCCGCAAGGGCGGCGCGATCAAGGCGATCACCGAGAACCTGAACCCCCGCTTCGCCCGCACCGTCGCGCTGCCGGCGCCCTCCGACGTCGAGCACGGCCAGTGGTACTTCCAGCGCTACATCGCCCACCTGCCGACCACCGGCGAGATCGCGCTCTTCGACCGCTCCTGGTACAACCGCGCCGTCGTCGAGCACGTCTTCGGCTGGTGCACCCCGGCCGAGCGCGAGCGCTTCTTCGTGCAGGTCCCCGAGTTCGAGGACATGCTCGCGCAGGACGGCATCATCCTCGTCAAGGTCTGGCTCGCGATCAGCCGCGCCGAGCAGCTCCGCCAGTTCCTCCAGCGCGAGCGCGATCCCCTCAAGCAGTGGAAGCTCAGCCAGACCGACGTCGATGGCCTCGACCGCTACGACGACTACACCGCCGCCATCGCCGAGATGTTCGCCCGCAGTCACAACGCCGTCGCGCCCTGGACGGTGATCCTGAGCGAGGACAAGCGCCGCGCCCGCCTCGCGGCGATCCAGGCGCTCCTCGCCCGCCTCGACTATCCCGGCAAGGACGTCGCCGCGCCCGACCCGGCGATCTGCGGCGGCCCGGATATCCTCGACCGCTGATCCTTGTGCCGCCCCACGCGCGCCCCTATCTCACTCGCGATGGAAGCGCGAGGAGAGACGATGCACGCTGACCGCCTGTCGGGGCCGATGGCCGGCCTGCCCGACCCGGAGCACGACCGGCAGTTCTATGACGGCGTGCCGGCGCGGCGGCTCGTGGCCTGGTTCATCGACCTGGCGATCGTCCTCGCCGTCGGCGTGCCGGTGGCGGTGGTCTTCGGCGTCATGACGCTCGGCTTCGGCTTCGCGCTCTTCCCGATCGTGGTGGGCGGGATCGGCTTTCTCTATCGCACCGCGACGATCGCCGGCGGGTCGGCGACCTGGGGCATGCGCGTCACCGGCATCGAGTTCCGCCGCGGCGACGGCTCGCGCTTCGACCTGATGACGGCCTTCCTGCACACGGCGATCTACGCGGTCGCGCTCAGCGTGATCGTGCTCCAGCTGATCAGCTGCGTCGCGATCCTCGCCACCCGCTACCGCCAGAGCCTGCCCGACATCGTCCTCGGCACGACCGCGATCAACCGCCCGGCCGACTGACCCTGCCGGGCGTTTACGCCGGGCGGAGAATCCTGTTGCCCGCCACTGACAGCTGTTGTTACCCTCGCGGGTCAAGGGGGAACGCATCCGGGGCCGCACATGCGCCACAGCCTGCCGCAGTCGCATCAGTTCTACGTGACGGCTCCGCAGCCCTGCCCGTACTTGCCCGGCAAGGTTGAGCGGAAGCTGTTCACCGCGCTGCAGGGCGAAGGTGCCTGCCACCTGAACGACGTGCTCTCGCACCAGGGCTTCCGGCGCTCGCAGAACGTGCTCTACCGCCCGTCCTGCGCCGGATGCTCGGCCTGCCTCTCGGCCCGCATCGTCGTCGGCGAGTTCACCCCCTCGCGCGGCCAGCGCCGGGTGCAGCGCCGCAACGCCGGGCTCTCCCGCGTCACCCGCAGCCCCTGGGCGACCGACGCACAGTACCTCCTCTTCCGCCGCTACCTCGACGCCCGCCACGCCACCGGCGGTATGGCCGACATGGACATGAACGAGTTCGCGGCGATGATCGAGGAGTCGCCGGTCCGCAGCCGCGTGATCGAGTACTACCGGCCGCGCGACGGTCGCGCCGAGCGGCGACTGGTGGCGGTCTGCCTGACCGACGTGCTCTCCGACGGCGTGTCGATGGTCTATTCGTTCTTCGACCCCGACCTCGAGCGCGACAGCCTCGGCAGCTACATCATCCTCGACCACGTCGCGCTCGCGGCCGAGCAGGGCCTGCCTTACGTCTATCTCGGCTACTGGGTGCCCGGCAGCGCGAAGATGGACTACAAGGCCCGCTTCCAGCCGCTCGAGATCTTCGCCGAGGGCCGCTGGAGCCTGCACCGCTCGACCGACACCAGCGCGCTCGCCCGCCGGCGCAGCGACCGCCCGGCGATCAGCGAGCAGGTCGCGGCGATTGAGCTGCCCGTCACCAAGTAGCGCCCGGATTTCTCGGCGCTTCAAGGGTTAACGGCGCTTTGTTCAATGCACACATCATGCACGAAGCATGCACCGGACATATGCGCGCGCCCGACGCGCGGCCGAAAGGTTAAAGCGTCGTGCGTTTAATCTGACACATATCCGGCTTCCTTGAAGTAGTTCCAGCACTCGTCGGGATCGAATAGTTCGCAGACTTCGCCGACGGCGCGCCATAGGGCGTCGAGGGTATGGGCGCCGATGCGGCGCAGGTGCTCCTTGAGCTTGGAGAAGGCCATCTCGATCGGGTTGAGGTCGGGCGAGTAGGGCGGCAGGAACAGGAACCAGGCGCCCTTGGCGCGGAGGATCTCGGCGGCCCTGGGGCTCCTGTGCACCGCAAGGTTGTCGAGGATGACGACGTCGCCCTTCCTGAGCTCCGGGGCGAGCTGGGTCTCGACCCAGACGTCGAAGGCGGCGCGGTTCATCGGCCCCCCGAGCAGCCAGGGCGCGATCAGCCGGTCGTAGCGCAGGCCGGCGACGAAGGTCTGCGTGCCCTGGTGGCGCAGCGGCGCATGGTCGCGCAGCCGCGCGCCGCGCCGCGCCCGGCCGCGCAGCCGCGTCATGTTGGTCTTGGTGCCGCATTCGTCGACGAAGACCAGCCGGTGCGGCTCCTCGCGCATCCGCGGCTGACGCCGCCTGGTCCATTCGGCGCGCGCCGCGCGCACATCGGCGCGCTCCCGCTCGCTGGCGATCAGCGACTTTTTTTGTAGGTCAGCCCGTGCCGGATCAGCACCCGCGAGATCGAGGAGGGATGCACCTTCACCCCGTGCTCGGCTTCGAGCGCCCGCGCGAGTTCCGGCATCGTGATGTCGGGCACCGCCTCGACGATCTCGACGAGAAAGCCGACATGGGCCGCGAGCTTGCCCTGCCCGGGCGGCCGCCCCTGCTTGCGCGGCGCCAGCGTGCCGCGGCTCGCCTGGCTCGCCGCGATCCGAACCGCCGTGCTCGCGCTCACCCCATAGCGGCGCCCCGCTTCCCGCCGCGACCCGCCCTCGGCGACGTGTCGCGTCACCCGCTCCCGAAGATCGAGGGAATACGATTTGCCCATGCTCCACCTCCGAGCATGGTGAATCACATCAACGCCCGCTTGGGAATCCCTCGATTCAGGGTTGCCGCACGTTGCTCTAAGCGGCGGGAGCGGGCGCCGCCCGCGCCCGCTCCGGCCGGCCGTCAGCCCTTGCTTCGGTGCCGGATCATGAAGTTGTCGTAGCTGAACTCCGCGACCTGGTACCAGAGGTAGCCGTCGTTGCGGAACGCCCTGACGCTCTCGTAGATCGTCTTGAAGTCGGCGTTCTGCGCCGACAGCTCGTCATAGATCTGGTTGGCGGCGGTGAAGCCCGCCTCGAGCACGTCCTGCGGGAACGGGGTCAGCTTGGCGCCGCCGGCGACCAGGGTCTTCAGCGCCACCGGGTTCAGCGCGTCGTAGCGCGCCAGCATGTCCTGGTTGGCGTAGGCCGCGGCGGTGGTGATCGCCGCCTTGTAGTCGTCCGGCAGCTCGTTCCACTTGTCGAGCGTGATGAAGAAGTGCAGGACCGGCCCGCCTTCCCAGAACGCGGGGTAGTAGTAGTAGGGCGCCACCCGCGACAGGCCGAGGCGCTCGTCGTCGTAGGGCCCGACGAACTCCGCCGCGTCGATGGTGCCGCGCTCGAGGGCCGGATAGATGTCGCCCGCGGGGATTTGCTGCGGCACGACGCCGAGCTTCTCCATGATCAGCCCGCCGATGCCGGCGATGCGGAACTTGACCCCGTTGAGCTCGGCCAGCGACGTGATCTCCTTGCGCCACCAGCCCCCCATCTGCACGCCGGTGTTGCCGCCGGGCAGGCCGTAGAGGTTATGCTTGGCATAGAAGGCGTTCAGGAGGTCGTTGCCGCCGCCCTGGTAGAGCCAGGCGTTCGCCTGCCGCGCGTTCGGCCCGAACGGGATCGCGGTGCCGAGCGCGAAGGTCGGATCCTGGCCCCAGTAGTAGTAGGAGGCGGTGTGGGCCATCTCCACCGTGCCGGTGCCGACCGCCTCGGCGGCCTGCGGGGTGGGGACGATCTCGCCGGCCGGAAACACCTGGATCTGGAAGTTGCCGCCGGTGAGCTCGGAGACGTGGGCGGCGAAGCCCTCCGCCGGGCCGAACAGCGTGTCGAGCGAGCGCGGGAAGCCCGAGGTCATGCGCCACTGCAGCTGCGGGCTCTGCGCGATCGCCGGCGCGGCGAGCGGCGGCCGCCGCCGCCGCCGCCCACGGCGGCCGTCAGGAAGTTGCGTCTCTTCATGGTCGTCCTCCCAGGTTCAGTCGAGGTCGAGCGGCGGCGGTTCGCCGAAGTCGGGCGCGAGCTGGTCGAGCTCGGGCATGCGGGATGTCCTCGAGCGCCCGCTCGAGCGCGCCCGGATCGAGCGTCGGCTGCGTCGCCGATCCAGTAGGTCACCGATTCCGGCCAGAAGATCAGCACGCCGACGAGGATCGAGCTGCAGCCCGATCCAGGGGAACGAGCCCCAGTAGATGTCGCTGGTCCTGACCTCGGGCGGCGCGATGGCGCGCAGGTAGAACAGCGCGAAGCCGAACGGCGGGTGCATGAACGAGGTCTGCATGTTCACGCAGAGCAGGAGCCCGAACCAGACCATGTTGATGTCGAGCGCCTCCGCCACCGGCACCAGCATCGGCACCACGATGAACACGATCTCGAAGAAGTCGAGGAAGAAGGCGAGGAAGAAGACGAAGACGTTGACGAAGATCAGGAAGCCGACGCGCCCGCCCGGCAGGCCGCGCAGCATGTGCTCGATCCAGCGCCCGCCGTTGACGCCCTGGAAGACCAGGCTGAACACCGTGGCGCCGATCAGGATGAAGAGCACCATCGCGGTGATGCCGCATGGTCGAGGTCATCGCCTGCCACATCATCCTGTTGTCGTAGCGCCGGTGCAGCACCGCGAGCACGATCGCGCCGACCGCGCCCATCGCGCCCGCCTCGGTCGGCGTCGCGAGGCCGAGGAAGATGGTGCCGAGCACGAGGAAGATCAGCACGAGCGAGGGCACCATGCCCCAGAGCACCTTGGCGATCAGCGCCCAGCCGCGGAGCGTGCGCGCCTCGGGCGGCAGCGCCGGCACCTTCGCGGGCTGCACGATCGAGACGGCGAGGATGAAGAGCAGCGAACAGCGCCGACCTGCAGGAGCGAGGGGCCGATCGCGCCGAGGTACATGTCGCCGACCGAGACGCCGAGCTGGTCGGCGAGCACGATCAGCACCAGCGACGGCGGGATCACCTGGGTGATGGTGCCCGAGGCGGCGATCACGCCCGGTGCCGATCCGCATGTCGTAGCCGTAGCGCAGCATCACCGGCAGCGAGATCATCCCCATGGCGATGACCGAGGCGGCGACCGTGCCGGTGATCGCGCCGAGGATGGCGCCGACGAAGATCACCGCGTAGGCGAGCCCGCCCGGCACCGGGCCGAAGAGCTGGCCGGTGCCCTCGAGCAGGTCCTCGGCGAGCCCGCTGCGCTCGAGGACCGCGCCCATGAAGGTGAAGAACGGGATCGCGAGCAGGAGCTCGTTCGACATGATGCCGAACGTCCGGTAGGGCAGCGCCTGCAGGAACTCCGGGCCGAAGTAGCCGACCTCGATCGCCAGCACCCCGAAGAACAGCCCGAGCGCCGAGAGCGAGAAGGCGACCGGGAAGCCGAAGAGCAGGAAGACGACCAGCCCGACGAACATCGTCGGCGCCATTAGGCCGTAGTCTAGCATCGGCGCCCGGTCCGCCCGCGTTCACTGCAGCGGCCTCTCGTACTCGGCCGTCTCGTCCGCCATCGCCGCGCAGCGCCGCGACCCGCTTGATCAGCTCCGCGACCCCCTGCAGGAACAGCAGCACGAGCCCGAACGGCAGCAGGAACTTCACCGGCCAGAGCAGCAGGCCGCCGGCGTTCGACGAGACCTCGCCGCGTCCGGAAGCTCGCGAGGAAGAACGGCCAGGCGAACCAGGCCATGACCAGGGTCGACGGGAACAGGAACAGGACGATCCCGATCACGTCGGTCCAGAGCTTGCGCCGCTGCGAGCGCCGAGCCGTAGAGCAGGTCGACCCGCACGTGCTCGTTGAGCTCGAGCACGTGGGCCGCGCCGAGCAGGAAGATGCCGGCGAACATCTGCCACTGGATCTCGAGCCAGGCGTTCGAGCTCAGGCTGAAGAGATAGCGCGAGGCCGCGTTCCCGGCGCTGATCAGGCAGCTCAGCGAGCACCAGCCATGCCGCGATCCAGCCGAAGAAGTGGCTGACCTTGTCGATCGCGCCGGCGAGGCGCAGCAGCCCCTTCATTCGGCCATTTGCCCCCTGTTGGCGTTTCCCGGTGCGCTTACTAACCGCTGCGCCGGGGCCGGGCAAGCGGATAGGGTATCCTCCTCGCGCAAGAAAAGTTCGCAACGCCGACGCCCCCAGCAACTTTCCGCGGAAAGCATGGTTGACGCGCCGCCCGCCGCTGCCTATGACGGGGCGCGGAGGCACCCATGAATACGTTGGTACTGATCGTAGCGAGGCGCGGACCCCGGGGGCACTAGCGGCCCGCCCGGACTCCGCGCCATGGCCCCCCGAGCGGGGGTTTTTTTATGGCACGGCGCGGCACCCACGGCAGACAGGCATCGGAGACGGAGATGAACCGAGAGATGACCGGCGCGGAGATGGTCGTTCAGGCCCTCAAGGACCAGGGGGTCGACACCGTGTTCGGCTATCCCGGGCGGCGCGGTGCTGCCGATCTACGACGCGATCTTCCAGCAGAACGACATCCGCCACATCCTCGTGCGCCACGAGCAGGCCGCCGCCCACGCCGCCGAGGGCTACGCCCGCTCGACCGGCCGGCCCGGCGTCGTCCTCGTCACCTCCGGCCCCGGCGCCACGAACGCCGTCACCGGCATGACCGACGCCTTGATGGACTCGATCCCGATCGTCGTGCTGACCGGGCAGGTCCCGACCTTCATGATCGGCAACGACGCCTTCCAGGAGGCCGACACCGTCGGCATCACCCGCCCCTGCACCAAGCACAACTGGCTGGTGAAGGACCCGGCGAAGCTTTCCGAGACCATCCACCAGGCGTTCCACGTCGCGACCCACGGCCGCCCCGGCCCGGTGCTCGTCGACATCCCGAAGGACGTCCAGTTCGCCACCGCGCTCTACACCGCGCCCCATGAGGCGCGCGTCCTCCACTACCAGCCGCAGACCAAGGGCGACCCCGCGGCCATCCTCGCCGCCGTCGAGGCGCTCGAGCGGGCCGAGCGCCCGGTCATCTATTCGGGCGGCGGCGTGATCAACTCCGGCCGCGAGGCGAGCCGCCTGCTGCGCGAGCTGGCCGAGGCCACGGGCTTTCCGCTCACCTCGACGCTGATGGGCCTCGGCGCCTACCCGGCCACCGGCGACCGCTGGATCGGCATGCTCGGCATGCACGGCACCTACGAGGCCAACTGGGCGATGCACGACTGCGACTTCATGCTCTGCATCGGCGCCCGCTTCGACGACCGCATCACCGGCCGCACCGACGCCTTCTCGCCCGGCTCGTTCAAGGTCCACATCGACATCGACCCCTCGTCGATCAACAAGAACATCCACGTCCAGGTGCCGATCGTCGGCGACGTCGCCGCGGTGCTCGCCGACATGCTGGCGCTCTGGAAGCAGCGCGGGTCGCGCACCCGCTCCGAAGCGATCGGCAAGTGGTGGCGGCAGGTCGAGCTCTGGCGCGGGCGCAACTGCCTCGCCTACCGCAACTCCGACAAGGTCATCAAACCGCAATACGCGATTCAGCGCCTCGAGGCGCTGACGCGCGGCCGCGACCGCTACATTTGCACCGAGGTCGGCCAGCATCAGATGTGGGCGGCGCAGTACATGGGCTTCGACGAGCCGCACCGCTGGATGACCTCGGGCGGCCTCGGCACCATGGGCTACGGCCATCCCGCCTCGATCGGCGTGCAGATCGCCCACCCAGACGCCCTCGTGATCAACGTCGCCGGCGAGGCCTCGTGGCTGATGAACATGCAGGAGGTCTCGACCGCCGTGCAGTACCGCCTGCCGGTCAAGCAATTCATCCTCAACAACGAGCGCCTCGGCATGGTCCGCCAGTGGCAGGAGCTCTTGCACGGCGAGCGATACTCGTCGTCCTGGTCCGAGGCGCTGCCCGACTTCGTCAAGCTCGCCGAGGCCTTCGGCGCCAAGGGCATCCTCTGCACCGACCCGGCCAGGCTCGACGACGCCATCCGGGAGATGCTCGACCACCCCGGCCCGGTCCTCTTCGACTGCGTGGTCGAGAAGCACGAGAACTGCTTCCCGATGATCCCGTCGGGCAAGGCGCACAACGAGATGCTGCTCGGCGAGGACTCGACCTCCGGCGCGATCGACGCCGGCGGCGCGGTCCTGGTCTGACGCCGATGCCCTCGGCCACCGTCGAGCTCGCCAGCATTGCCGGCGCCGAGGCCGCCGGCTGGGCCGGCGCGCGCACGGTCGCCGTCGACGTGCGCGCCGTCAGCATGGCCGCGGGTTCGGTCGCCCGCGGCTTCCCCGTCACCCTGCAAACCGTCTCCGCGAAGGACCTGCCATGAACGCCCTCGCCATCCAGAAAGGCGCCAGCCGGCACAGCGCCTACGACCTGCGCGGCCCGCGCGACGAGCACGAGGAGACCCACACGCTGGCCGTCCTCGTCGACAACGAGGCCGGCGTCCTCGCCCGCGTCATCGGCCTCTTCTCCGGCCGCGGCTACAACATCGACAGCCTGACCGTCGCCGAGACCGACCACGTGGGGCACCTCAGCCGAATCACCATCGTCACCACCGGCACCCCGGCGGTCATCGAGCAGATCAAGGCCCAGCTCGGCCGCCTCGTCCCGGTCCACGACGTCCACGACCTGACCGTCGAGGGTAAGGCGGTGCAGCGCGAGCTCGCGCTCATCAAGGTCAAGGGCACCGGCGAGAAGCGCGTCGAGGCGATGCGCACCTCCGAGGTTTTCCGCGCCCGGGTCGTCGACACCACGCTCGAGAGCTTCGTCTTCGAGCTGACCGGCCCGCCCGAGAAGATCGACGCCTTCATCGCCCTCATGCGCCCCCTCGGCCTCGTCGACGTCGCCCGCACCGGCGTCGCCGCCATCGCCCGCGGCACCTGACGCCCTCGCCGCGGATCCCACGAGGTGCCGGACGAAGAAAAACGGCAAGATGTCGTCGCCACTTGTCATTGTGGAGCGATCGAGATTCGGCTTTCCGAGCCACCTGACGAAGTGACGCACTGCAATTGCTCCCTCTGTCGGCGATACGGTGTTCTCCGGGCGTACCCTGCGCTCGCGGACGTGACCCTCAAGCCCGATCCATTGCCGACAGACACCTGCCTAGGCAGGAATGTCGATTTCCAGGCGCGACCGAATGGGATTGAATGCGCGCCTGCTCGACCCTGGAATCCTGGCCGCCGCAAGGATCCGCTACAGGGACACGGCCGGAACCGGCAAGTTTCAGTAACGCCCGCAGGAGCCCTGCAAAGGGACTCCGTCCCGCCGCCGCCTCAGCCCTTTCGGTCGAGATGCCCGAGGTCGCGCCCCGGATCGAACGCGTCGCGCACCCGCTGCTTGAGCGCGCGCACGTCGGGAAAGCCGCCGTCGCGCTTGCGCTCCCAGATCAGCGCCCCGTCGACCCGGATCTCGAAGATCCCGCCGGTCCCCGGCACCAGCGTGACGGCCCCGAGCTCGCTCCCGAATGTCGCGAGCAGCTCCTGCGCCATCCAGCCCGCGCGCAGCAGCCAGTTGCACTGCGTGCAGTAGGCGATCGTCACCACCGGCCTAGTCTCCGCCATAGCCCCCTCCCCCCGGCGTCTCGAGCCAGAACACGTCCCCCGGCCCGACCTCGCGCCGATCGGCGCTGCTGAGCGTCTCGACGCCGCCGTCCGCCCGCACGATCCGGGTGCGCCCGAGCGCGCCCGGCCCGCCCCCGGCGAGCCCCGGCGGCGGCACCACCCGGTGCCCGCTGAGGATCGCCACCGTCATCGGCGCGAGGAAGCGGATCCGCCGCACCACGCCGTCGCCGCCGCGCCACCGCCCGGCCCCGCCGGAGCCCGCGCGCAGCGCGAACTGCTCGAGCACCACCGGAAACCGCCACTCGAGCACCTCCGGATCGGTCAGCCGGGAGTTCGTCATGTGCGTGTGCACGCCGCTCGTCCCCGCATAGCCGCGCCCGTCCGACAGCACCCCGGCGCCCGAGCCGCCGCAGACCGTCTCGTAGTACTGCAGCCGGTCGTCGCCCCAGGTCGTGTTGTTCATCGTCGACTGCGCCGCCGCCTGCACGCCCAAGGCCAGGAACAGCGCCGAGGTCACCGCCTGGCTGGTCTCGACGTTGCCCGCGATCACCGCCGCCGGGTAGCGGGGCGAGAGCATCGTCCCGGCCGGCAGGATCACCTCGAGCGGCGTCATCACCCCCTCGTTCATCGGGATGTCGTCGTCGACGAGGCAGCGGAACACGTAGAGCACCGCCGCCCGCGTCACCGGCTCCGGCGCGTTGTAGTTGGTCGCGAGCTCCGCCGTCGTGTCCCTGAAGTCCACCACCGCCGACCGCGCCGCCCGGTCGACGCTGATCCTGACCCGGATCTCGCGCGGCCGCCCATCGAAGTCCGGATCCATCGCGTACGTGTACTCGGCGTCCCGCAACGCCTCGATCGCCCGGCGCACGCATTCCTCGGCGTTCGCCTGCACATGGCGCATGTAGGCGCGCACCACCTCGAGCCCGAACTGCCCAACCATCCGGTGGAGCTCCTGCGCCCCCTTCTCGCAGGCCGCGAGCTGCGCCCTGAGGTCGGCAAGGTTGATGTCCGGCGAGCGCACCGGGTACTGCGCCCCGAGCAGCAGCGCCCGCGTCTCCGCCTCGCGGAACCGCCCGGCATCGACGAGCTTCCAGTTGTCGATATACGCGCCCTCGTCGTGGATCGTCCGGCTGTCCGGCGGCATCGACCCCGGCGTCAGCCCGCCGACATCGGTGTGGTGCCCGCGGGCGGCGGTATGGAACAGCACCTCCGCGCCCGCCTCGTCCCAGACCGGGCGAACCACCGTGATATCAGGCAGATGCGTGCCGCCGTTATAGGGCGCGTTCAGCACGTAGACGTCGCCCGGCCCCATGTCCGGGTTCTGCGCGATGATCGCCTTCACGCTCGCCCCCATCGAGCCGAGATGCACCGGCATGTGCGGCGCATTGGCGATAAGATCGCCCGCCGCGTCGAAGACGGCGCAGGAAAAGTCGAGCCGCTCCTTGATCGTCACGCTCGCTGCGGTGTTCTCGAGCACCGCCCCCATCTGCTCGGCTATCGACATGTAGAGGTTGTTGAACACCTCGAGCATCACCGGGTCCGCCTCGGTGCCGACCGCCTGCCGCGCCGGCCGCGCCACGATCCGGCTCAGCTCGACATGGTCGTGCGCGGTGATCCGCGCCTGCCATCCGGGCTCGACCAGGATCGAGGTGTGCGGCTCGACCAGCACCGCCGGCCCGGTCAGCCGTATCGCCCGGCCTGAGCGCCTCGCGCCGCACGAACCGCGCCTCGACCCAGGCGCCGCCGAGAAAGACCGGCGCGACCTTCGCCACCTCGATCTCCGCCTCCGGCCGCCCGACCTCCGCCAGCTGCCGCCTCGGCGAGGTCGGCGGCCCGCCCGATCGCCTCCGCCTCCACCGCCTCGATGACGAGCGGCGCGTCGCCGGGATCGAACCCGAACCGCGCCCGGTGCGCGTCCCGGAACCCCCGCACCAGCGCCCCAAGCTCGGCGAAGCCGACCGGCAGCGCGGTGTCGGTGCCCTTCACCTTCAGGTGCAGCACCTGGCGCAGCGCGATCTGAGCCGGGGCCACGCCCTGCCCCGCGACCTCGATCTCGGCCGCCGAGCCGAGCGCATCGAGCCGCGCCGCCGCCGCCATCCGGCTCCCGGCGTCGAGCGTCGCCTCGACCGCCTCGACCCGGCTGGCACGGATGTCGGCGAGCCCCATGCCGTAGGCCGAGAGCAGCGAGGCCATCGGATGCACGAGGCAGGTCGACATGCCCAACGTGTCCGCGATCGCGCAGGCATGCTGCGCCCCCGCGCCGCCGAACACCGTCAGGCAATAGCCGGTGACGTCGTGGCCGCGCTGCACGCTGATCGTCTTGATCGCGTTCGCCATGTTCTCGACCGCGATCTTCAGGAACCCCTCCGCCGCCGCCTCCGGCGGCTTGCCGATCTCCGCCGCCAGCCGCGCGAAGCCGTCGCCCGCCGCCGCCGCGTCGAGCGGCCGGTCGGCCGCCTGGCCCGAAGATCGCCGGAAAGAACTCCGGCCGGAGCCGCCCGGTTACCACGTTCGCGTCGGTCACCGTCAGCGGCCCGCCGCGGCCGTACGAAGCCGGCCCCGGGATCGGCGCCGGCGCTCTCCGGCCCGACCCGCATCCGCGCGCCGTCGAAGCCGAGGATCGAGCCGCCGCCGGCGGCGACGGTGTGGATCATCATCATCGGCGCGGTGATCCGCACCCCGGCGATCGCGGTGTTGAACACCCGCTCGAACTCGCCGGCGAAATGGCAGACGTCGGTCGAGGTCCCGCCCATGTCGAAGCCGATGATCCGCCGCTCCCCGGCGATCTCGCTGGTCCTGACCGCCCCGACCACGCCCCCGGCCGGCCCCGACAGGATCGCGTCCTTGCCCTGAAAACGCCCGGCGCCGGTCAGCCCACCCGAGGACTGCATGAACATGAGCTTGCCTGTCATGTCGCCCTCGAACGCCGCCGCCACGCGGTCGATGTAGCGCCTGAGGATCGGCGTGAGGTAAGCGTCGACGACCGTGGTGTCGCCCCGGCTCACCATCTTCATCAAGCGGGCTCACCCGGTGGCTGACCGAGACCTGCGCGAACCCGGCCGCCGCGGCGAGCTCCGCCGCCCGCGCCTCGTGCGCCCGGTGCCGGTAGCCATGCACGAAGACGATCGCGCAGGCGCCGAGCCCCGCCGCCCGCGCCGCCGCTGAGCTCCTCGGCGAGATGCCCCTCGTCGAGCGGCCGCTCGACGGTGCCGTCGGCGCGCACCCGCTCGCGCGCCTCGATCACCCGGGCATGGAGCATCTCCGGCAGCACGATCTGCCGGTCGAAGAGCCGCGGCCGGTTCTGGTAGCCGAGCCTGAGCTGGTCGCCGAGCCCCGCCGTCGTGACCAGCACCAGCGGCTCGCCCTTCCGCTCGAGCAGCGCGTTGGTCGCGACCGTCGTCCCCATCTTGACGCTCGCCACCCGCCCGGCCGGGATCGCCGCGTCCGGCCCGAGCCCGAGGAAGCCCCTGATCCCGTGCAGCGCCGCGTCCGCGTACTGCCCCGGGTTCTCCGACAGCAGCTTCGCCCGATGCAGCCGCCCGTCCGGACCGCGCGCGACGATGTCGGTGAAGGTCCCGCCCCGGTCGATCCAGAAGTCCCACCCGCCCACGCATCCCTCCGGCCAGCCACCCGCGCACCCCTCGGACGGGGAGCGCAACCCGAGAGGTCTTCATACGGCCTTGAAACCTGGAGAGCAGTCGTTTTCCGCCCACAGGCGGAAAACCAGCAAAGAAACAATGCGCGCACCGCGCGCACCTTGTGGCCGCAACGGCGGCCGCCGCGCCCGCTTCTTGCCTTCCTCCCGCCGCCCCTGCTAGGCTCGCCCGCCCATGTCGATCTGGACCCGCATCGCCGAGGCGATCGCCGCGCTCGTCGCGCGGGGCGAGGGCCTGCTCGCCGTCTTCGAGCGCCGCCGCGCCGCCCGAGCGCAGCGTCGCCTTCACCATCGCGATCATCGGCCTCGGCGCCAAGATGGCCAAGGCCGACGGCCTGGTGCGCGTCGCCGAGGTCGCCGCGTTCCGCGAGGTCTTCCGCATCGCGCCCGAGGACGAGGCCGCCGCCGCCCGCGTCTTCAACCTCGCCCGCCAGGACGTCGCCGGCTTCGACGCCTATGCCCGCCGCATCGCGCGGATGTTCCGCGGCCGAGCCGCAGGTGCTCGAGGACATCCTCGAGGGCCTCTTCCACATCGCGCTCGCCGACGGCCGCTACCACGAGGGCGAGGAGGACTTCCTGCGCCAGGTCGGCGCGATCTTCGGCGTCCCGCCCGAGGCCTTCGACGCCATCGAGGCCCGCCACCTCTCCGGCCGCCGCCAGGATCCCTGGCAGGTGCTCGGCCTGCCGCACGACGCCGACCTCGCCACCGTGCGCGCCCGCTGGCGCGACCTCGTCCGCGCCAACCACCCGGACAAGATGATCGCCCGCGGCCTGCCGGAAGAGACCGTCAACCTCGCCAACGCCCGCCTCGCCCGATCAACGCCGCCTGGGAGGAAATCTCCGCCCGCCGCGCCCGCCGCCCCCGCCGACTGACCCCGCCGGCGTTACGAGCTCCGCCGTTCCGCTAGCTCATACGCGTTGACGCGTTCCAGCCGGAGCACGACGCGCCGTAAGCCAGTGATTCAGCCGCCGGCGAACGGCGGCGCCCCGGGCTCGAGCGGCTCCGGGCTCATCTCCAGATGCAGCCGCTCGCCCGCCCAGGGATGCGCCCGCGCCACCGCCTCGTCGATCTCGACGCCGAGCCCCGGCCCCTCCGGCGGCAGCACGTAGCCGTCCTCCCAGCCGATCGGCCGCTTCAGGAGCTCGGCATGGAAGCCGCCGCCGGTGCCGATCGTCTCGAGGATCAGGAAGTTCGGGATCGACAGCGCGAGCTGGATCGCCGCCGCCCAGGCGATCGGCCCGGCATAGAGATGCGGCGCCACCTGCACCCCGAACCCCTCGGCCATCACCGCCACCTTGCGCGCCTCGAGAAGCCCGCCGACCCGGCCGAGGCTCGGCTGCAGCGATCGCCGACGCCGCCGGCGCGCAGCAGCGTCGCGAACTCGGCCTTGGTGGTCAGCCGCTCGCCCGCGGCGATCGGCACCGGCGACTGCGCCGCCACCTGCGCGAGGTCGAGCGGCAGCGTCGGGCGGCACCGGCTCCTCGAACCAGAGCGGGTCGTAGGGCGCGATCCGCCGCGCCAGCCGGATCGCGCCGGCGGGCGTGAACTGCCCGTGCGTGCCGAAGAGCAGGTCGGCCCGGTCGCCGACCGCCTCGCGGATCCGCCGGCAGAACGCCTCCGAGCGGTCGAGGTCGGCGAGCGTCGGCTGGTGCCCGCCGTGGATCGTGTAGGGCCCCGCCGGGTCGAACTTCACCGCGGTGAAGCCCGTCCGCGACCATGCCGCGCCGCGCAGGCGGCCGAGGCGTCGGGATCGTTGTAGAACGTCGCCGGATCCTCGCCCGGCCCGGGGTAGAGATAGGTGTAGCTCCGCAGCCGCTCGCGCAGCCGCCCGCCCCAGAGCGCATGCACCGGCCGGCCGCGGGCCTTGCCGAGGATGTCCCAGCAGGCGATCTCGAGCCCGGAGAACGCGCCCATCACCGTCGGGTCCGGCCGCTGGCTGAAGCCCGGCCGAATAGGCCCGCCGGAACATCAGCTCGACGTTCTCCGGGCTCTCGCCTTCCATGTGCCGGCGCGAAGACGTCGGCGATCACCGCCCGCATCGCCTCCGGCCCGACCGTCGCGGCATAGACCTCGCCCCAGCCGGTGATGCCGTCGTCGGTGGTGAGCTTCACGAAGATGAAGTAGCGCCCGCCGAACCCCGGCGGCGGGTTGCCGACGACGATGACGTCGAGGTCGGCGAGCCTCACGTCGCGCTCCCCCGAAGACGATCACGTTGCGCCGCGCCGCGCCGGAGCGGGTGGCGGCGATCGCCGCGTTGATCGCCTCGAGCGGGTAGCGGCCGGAGACCAGCTCGGCGAGCTTCAGCCGGCCGGCGCGCCAGTGGTCGATCAGCCAGGGGATGTCGCGGGCGAGCACCGCGCGGCCCATGCGCGCGCCGACGATGCTCTGGTTCATCGCCGCCAGCGTCGTCGGGTCGTAGGGCACCGTGGCGCCGGTCGGCGGCATCCCGACGACGACGACCGTGCCGCCGGCCGCGAGATAGCGCGGCCGCCTCGCCGATCGCTGCCGGCGCGCCCACCGTGACCACGGCGGAGTCGACGCCGCGCCCGCCGGTCAGCTCGCGGATCGCCTCGGCCGCGCCGGCGCCGGCCGAGCACGCCGTCGGTCGCGCCGAACTCGCGCGCGGCGGCGAGCTTGGCCGGCGCTGAGGTCGACGGCGATGATCCGCCCGGCGCCGGCGAGCGCCGCGCCCTGGATGGCGTTCAGCCCGACGCCGCCGGCGCCGATCACCGCGACGCTGGCGCCCGGCGCGCAGCCGCGCGGCGTTCACCACCGCCCCGACCCCGGTGATGACGCCGCAGGCGAGCAGGCACGCGAGGTCGGGCGGCAGGTCGTCCGGCAGCCGCACCACCTGGCTCGCGTCGACCACCACCGCCTCGGCGAAGGCGGCGGTGTTCATGCCCTGGGCGAGCGGCGCGCCGGCGGCGTCGCGGAGCGGGCTCGGCGCCGGGTCCCAGGCATGGGCGCAGGAGGTCGGCGCGCCGCCGGCGCAGGCCGGGCAGCCGCCGCAGGCGCGGATCAGCGTCACCAGCACCGGCTCGCCCGGCGCGAAGCCGCGCACGCCGGGCCCGACGGCGGTCACCCGCCCGGCGGCCTCGTGGCCGTAGACCGCCGGCAGCGCCCCGCCCCAGGCGCCGGCGGCGTAGGCGATGTCGGAATGGCAGATCGCGCAGGCGTCGACCCGCACCGCGACCTGGACCGGGCCCGGCGGGTCGAGCGCGACCTCCTCGATCCGGAGCGGCTCGCCGAAGGCCCGGCAGACGGCGGCGCGCATTTCCTCTCCCGTCGCGGCAAGTTGCCGGGCGAGACTAGACGAGCGCCGCAGGCGCGGCGGTGCCAAATGCGACATCGCGGAACCGCTGACGCGACGCGCCCGCCTACTGCCCTCGCACGGCCCCGGCCGATGGTGTAGACCGGTGGGCATGGCCTTCTCGGGAGTGCCAACCATGCCGCGCCTGCTCCTCGCCCCTTCGTCGCCATCCTGCTCGCCCTCCCCGCGCTGGCGCCGGCCACCGCCCAGAACGCCGGGCTCACCCTCGAGCAGGTGAAGCGCAAGTACCGCAAGATGAACGAGGTCCACATCCTGAAGTGCGACCGCGACGGCGACCTGACCTTCACCCGGACCGAGATGCTCTGCGTCTCCAGCATCTACCAGGCGATGTATCTCGACCAGCTGACCGGCGGCTTGCGGCGGCCCCGGCGTTTGCTACGGTCGCGCGAATGACCGAGCCCCAATTCATCCACCTCCGCCTGCACTCCGCCTATTCGCTGCTCGAGGGCGCCATCCCGGTGAAGGCGCTGCCGAAGCTCTGCGCCGAGGCCGGCATGCCCGCGGTGGCGCTGACCGACACCGGCAACCTCTTCGCGGCGCTCGAATTCTCCGAGGTCGCCGCCAAGGCCGGCATCCAGCCGATCATGGGCTGCCAGCTCGCCCTCGCCTACGCCGCCGCCGCGCATCCGGGCGAGCGGGCGCCGGCGCCGCGGCCGATCGTGCTGCTCGCCCAGGACGCGACCGGCTTCCTCAACCTGATGAAGCTCTCCTCGCTCAACTACCTCGACTGCGGCGCCGCGCTGCCGCACGTGACGCTCGAGACGCTCGCCGCCCATGCCGAGGGGCTGATCTGCCTGACCGGCGGCGCCGAGGGCCCGCTCGGCCAGCTGATCCGCGAGGGCCACGGCCCGCGCGCCCGGGCGCTCGCCGAGCGCCTCGCCGCGCTCTTCCCGGGGCGGCTCTACGTCGAGGTGCAGCGGCATCCGGAGAACGGCGCGCCGCGCACCGCGCTCGAGGAGGCGACCGAGCCCGGGCTCGTCGGTCTCGCCTACGACCTCGACCTGCCGCTCGTCGCGACCAACGACGTGCAGTTCGCCGACCGTGCGATGCATGATGCCCACGACGCGCTGATCTGCATCGCCGACGGCGCCTATGTCGACCAGCAGGAGCCGCGGCGGCGGCTGACGCCCGAGCACTGCTTCAAGGGCGCCGACGAGATGGTCGCGCTCTTCGCCGACCTGCCGGAGGCGGTCGCGAACACGGTCGAGATCGCCCGGCGCTGCGCCTACCGGCCGACGGAAGCGCAAGCCGATCCTGCCGAAGTTCGCCGAGGACGAGGTCGAGGAGCTGCGCCGCCAGGCGCGCGAGGGCCTCGAGGCCCGGCTCGCGGTGATCCCGCACGTCGGCGCCGGTCGAGACGTACCGCGAACGGCTCGAGTTCGAGCTCGGCGTCATCGAGGGCATGGGCTTCCCCGGCTACTTCCTGATCGTCGCCGACTTCATCAAGTGGGCCAAGGAGCGCGACATCCCGGTCGGCCCCGGCCGCGGCTCCGGCGCGGGCTCGCTCGTCGCCTACGCGCTGACCATCACCGACCTCGATCCGCTGCGCTACGGCCTGCTCTTCGAGCGGTTCCTCAACCCCGACCGCATCTCGATGCCGGACTTCGACATCGACTTCTGCATGGACCGCCGCGAGGAGGTGATCGCCTACGTCCAGGAGCGCTACGGCCGCGACCGCGTCGCGCAGATCATCACCTTCGGCGCGCTCTTGTCCAAGGCCGCGGTCCGCGACGTCGGTCGCGTGCTGCAGATGCCCTACGGCCAGGTCGACCGGCTCTCCAAGCTGATCCCGATCGAAGGCGTGAAGCCCGTCTCGATCGAGAAGGCGCTCGCCGACGAGCCGCGGCTGCGCGAGGAGGCCCGCCGCGAGCCGCAGGTCGCGCGGCTGCTCGAGATCGCCGGCGCCATCGAGGGCCTGCTGCGCAACGCCTCGACCCACGCCGCTGGCGTCGTCATCGGCGACCGGCCGCTCGACGAGCTGGTGCCGCTCTACCGCGACCCGCGCTCGGACATGCCGGCGACCCAGTTCAACATGAAGTGGGTCGAGGAAGCGGGGCTGGTGAAGTTCGACTTCCTCGGCCTGAAGACGCTGACGGTGATCCAGAACGCCGTTGACCTCCTGAAGGCGCGCGGCGTCGGCCTCGACATCGGGACGATCCCGCTCGACGACCCGAAGACCTACGAGGTCTACGCCTCCGCCAACACGGTCGCGGTGTTCCAGGTGGAGAGCTCGGGCATGCGCACCGCGCTCCGCCAGCTCAAGCCCACCTGCATCGAGGACATCATCGCGCTGGTCGCGCTCTACCGCCCCGGCCCGATGGAGAACATCCCGAAGTTCTGCAACGTCAAGAACGGCCGCGAGAAGCGCGACAGCCTGCACCCCTCGATCGACGGCGTCCTCGACGAGACGCAAGGCATCATCGTCTATCAGGAGCAGGTGATGGAGATCGCCCGCAAGCTCGCGGGCTTCTCCCTCGGCGGCGCCGACCTGCTGCGCCGCGCCATGGGCAAGAAGATCCAGGCCGAGATGGACGCGCAGAAGCCGCTGTTCCTGAAGGGCGCCGCCGACAACGGCGTCGGCAAGGCCAAGGCCGAGGAGGTCTGGAACCTGCTCGACAAGTTCGCGAACTACGGCTTCAACAAGTCGCACGCCGCCGCCTACGCCGTCGTCAGCTACCAGACCGCCTGGCTGAAGGCGAACCACCCGGTCGAGTTCATGGCCGCGGTGATGAACTGCGACATCCACCTGACCGACAAGCTCGGCGCCTACAAGCAGGAGGTCGACCGGCTCGGCATCGAGACCGTCGCGCCTTGCGTCAACCGCTCGGCCGCCACCTTCACCGTCGAGGACGGCCGGATCGTCTACGCGCTCGGCGCGCTGAAGAACGTCGGCGTCGAGGCGATGCGGCTGATCGCCGAGGCGCGCGCCGCCGGCGGCGCGGTTCGCCGGCCTCTTCGACTTCGCCGCCCGCGTCGACCTCCGCCGCGTCGGCAAGCGCGCGCTCGAGATGCTGGCGCGTTCCGGCGCGCTCGATTCGCTCGATTCGAACCGCCGCAAGGTCTTCGACGCGCCTCGAGGTGCTGATCGCCTACTCGGCGAGCGCGCACGAGGAGCGCGCCTCGGCGCAGGTCAGCCTCTTCGGCGAGACGACCGAGGCGCTGCCCGCCGCCGCGCCTGCCCCAGCCCGAGGACTGGTCGCCGATGGAGCGGCTGGCGCAGGAGCACCAGGCGATCGGCTTCTACCTCTCCGGCCACCCGCTCGACGACTACGCCGGGGCGCTCCGCCGCGAGCAGGTCCTGACCTACGCCGACCTCGCCCGCCGGGCCGCCGGCACGACGGCGATGATCGCCAAGCTCGCCGGCACCGTCGCCGCGCTCGACCAGCGCAAGTCGGCGCGCGGCACCCGCTTCGCCTTCGTCCGCCTGTCCGACCCCACCGGGCTCTTCGAGGTGCGGATGTTCTCCGACGTGCTCGACCAGGTCCGCGACCATCTCGAGCCCGGCCGCAGCGTCGTCCTGACCGTCGAGGCGACGCTCGAGGGCGACGAGCTGCGGCTCCTCGCCAAGGCCGCCCAGCCCATCGATGTCGCGGTCGCCGGCGCCGCCAGCGCGGGCCTGCGCGTCTTCGTCGACGACGCCGCCGCCGCTCCCTCGCTCGCCACCCGCCTCGCCGCCGTCGCCCGCGAGGCGACGGCGCGGCGGCGAGGCCCGATCAACCTCGTCCTGATGCACCCCGAGCTGCCGGGCGAGGTGGAGATCGCGCTCCCCGACCCCTACCCGATGACCCCGCAGATCATGGGCGCGCTGAAGACCCTGCCCGGCGTCGTCCACGTCGAGGAATACTGATCGAAGGGGTCGCCTGCGTGCGGCCCCTCGCCTGCATCCGAAGTGGAAGGACATCGCGATCCGCGTTGACCCGGCCGAAAGCAGTGCCGATCCCCCGCTGGCCGCCGCCCGCCCGCAGGTCGTGGTCATCGGCGCGGGATTTGCCGGCCTCGAGGTGGCCCGCGAGCTCGGCCGCGCCGGCGTCGACGTCTGCGTCGTCGACCGGCACAACCACCACACCTTCCAGCCGCTGCTCTACCAGGTCGCGACCGCCGCGCTCTCGGCGCCCGACATCGCCGAGCCGGTCCGCAAGAACCTGCGTGACTTCCCTTCGGTGACGGTCGTTCTCGGCGAGGTGGTCGGCATCGACTGGCAGGCCAGGCAGGTGATTCTCGCCGACCGGGAGGCGATCGCCTACGATTATCTCGTCCTCGCCGCCGGCGCTGCGACCGGCTACTTCGGCCACGACGACTGGGCCGCCCTGGCGCCAGGCCTCAAGACGATCGAGGACGCCCGCGCGATCCGGTCCCGCCTGCTCCTGACCTTCGAGCGGGCCGAGCACACCGACGACCCTGCCGAGCGGGCGCGCCTGATGACGATCGCGGTCATCGGCGGCGGACCGACCGGCGTCGAGCTCGCCGGCTCGATCGCCGAGCTCAGCCGCTACACGCTCGCCCGCGACTTCCGCAACATCCGCCCCGAAAGCACGCGCGTGCTGCTGATCGAGGGCGGCAGCCGCGTCCTGCCGAGCTTCGCCCCGGACCTCTCGGAATACGCGCTCGAGCGGCTGCGCCGCCTCGGCGTCATGGTGCGCCTCGACAGCATGCTCGAGGACATCGCCCCGCAGGAGATTCAGGTGGCGGGCGAACGCATCCCGGTCGGGCTGACGATCTGGGCCGCCGGCGTCGCCGCCGCGCCGCTCGCCCGCGCCCTCGGCGTCGAGACCGACCGCCTCGGCCGCATCCCCGTGCCGCCGACGCTCGAGGTCCCCGGCCGGCCCGGCGTCTTCGCCCTCGGCGACATCGCCCAGTGCCCGGGCGCCGACGGCAAGCCGCTGCCCGGCCTCGCCCAGGTCGCCAAGCAGCAGGGCCGCCACCTCGGCCGCGCCCTCGTTGCCCACCTGCGTGACGGCACGCCGCTGCCGCCCTTCGTCTACCGGAGCCGCGGCAACACCGCGATCATCGGCCGCCACGCCGCCGTCTACGAGATGGAGCGGCTGCGCTTTCGCGGCTGGCCGGCCTGGGCGCTCTGGGCGCTGGTCCACGTCTACCTGCTCGTCGGCTTCCAGCACCGCGTGCTCGTCACCGTGCAGTGGCTCTGGCGCTACCTGACCTACGAGCGCGGCGCCCGCCTGATCACGACCGACCCGACCTGACCTGCCAACGCGCGAACGGAAAAGCCCCGCCGTCTCCGGCAGGGCTTTCTCCTCGGGCAGGCCCGGGCAGTCTGGTTCAGGCGGCTTCGGAGCGCGCCGCCGCCTGCCGCTCGCTCTCCTCGCGGCTGAGCGCGACCGAGGTGCGCACGCCGCGGCGCACGAACTCCATCATGCCCTTGACCGTGCGCTCGTTCGGGTCGATTCCCGCGCACATCAGCACTTCCCGGCCGTCGCGCGAGCGCGCCCAGCGGGCGATCACCTCGGACCCGTTGCCGTACTTCTTGTCATCCGCGATCGCGTCGTCCAGGGCCGCCAGGACCACAGCGGCAAACAGCTTCTGCGCGCGGTTCCCCTGGTCGTTCGTGAACGCCAGCTCATCCACGTAATCGAACATTACGCCAGTCCTTCCTCAGTCCATCTTGTCGGGCGCATCATGACGATCTCGTGACGCAGGTGGTCTGCTGATTTCACAGTCCCGACATGCGCCGACCGTATAACCGATGATTCACGCATATAGGGGGCGGCGTGCCGCAAAGCAACAATTCTCGCGCCACGCGAACGCTATCCGCGCGGGGCCACCCGCGAGTCGGCTGACGGATCGGCCTGGGGCCGCTCCGCCCACCGCAGCCGGCGGTAGTCGAAGCCGGTCTCGATCGTCGGCTTGACGATGTGGAAGTACGGCGACAGGTCGAAATCGCGCGGCGCGTAGAGCGAGTGGTGGCGGATGTGCAGGATCTCGCTGCGCTGCGGTCGGGCGAGCGGGTCGGCGCGGAACTCGCGGGTGATGACCGGCAGAATCGGGTAGCGGATGCGCTCGAACGCCTGGGCGATCAGCGACGAGCAGATCGCCCGCGTCGGATCGCCCGAGCCGAAGGCCAGCAACCGGCGCCGCCAGCGCACCGGCACCGGCGGCGTTGGCAGGAAGTATCTCAGCATGTCGGTGATGTTCTTCATGTCGTAGCTCTTGCCGAGGCTGCCGGCCATGAAGTCGATCAGCCGCGCCCGGTCCTGCGGCGACAGGTTGTTCGCCCGGCAGATGCGGGTGTTGTAGAGCTCGTACTTCGACAGCGGCGCCGCAATGCAGCCCTCGCCGACGTTGACCTCGATCAGGCTCAGCGGCTCGCCGTCCTGGGTGACCTGGCCGAGCGCGTTGCCGACATAGAGCGCCGAGTGCGACCAGGTCGACATGGTCAGGTACTTGATCGCCACCGAGACCCGGGTGTTGCCCTCGATCAACAGCACGTCGCCGGGCTGCAGCGTCCGGCGCAGCGCCGCGACGTTGGCGTGGGTGAACGGCCGGAAGCCCGGGGCCGGCTCCTCGAGCTTGCGGGCGAGGTAACGGCCGAAGCGGTCGGCAAGTCTGTCGCGCCACTCGGTCATCGCGTCCCGCCGGTTCCCGCGGCCATCGCCAGCACCACCCACGCATCGGTGGCGCCATCCTGCACCGGAATCGTTAAGGCGTCACCACCGAGGTGGCCGGCTCATCGCTTCGGCGCGAAGCGCGGCCCGGTCCAGCGGAAGTCCTCGTCGAGCGCCTCCGACCAGCCGTTCTCCCAGGCGAGGTGGTCGGCGCTGTCGGCGGGAAACGGATTGTCGGCCGGCATCGCGCCGACCCAGTAGGCATAGAACCCCTGGTCGTAGCCGCCGGCACGCGGGTCCATCGCGGCGCGGCGCAGCTCCAGGCTGCGGATGTAGCGGGCGAACTCCGGGTAAACCATCAGGTCGGGCGTGTCGAAGCCCGCCGGATGCTGGGCGAGCGCGGCCCGGCCGCGCTCCGTGATGTCGAATCGGTCGTCGGGCCGGGCGGCGAGCAGCCGGGCCTCGATCAGGTAGCGGATCAGCATCTCGAGCCGGCTCGCCACGTCCCGCGGGCCGAACGGCGGATGCTCGTCGGCGACGTCGAGCAGCGCCTGCAGGCGGGCGGCGCAGTCGTCGAGGGTCGCCGGGCCCTCCGCCGCGGCCCGCAGGATGATCACGACCATGTTCGGGGTGTTGAGGAGCGGGTACTCGCGAAAACGCATCGGCGACCTGGCTCCCCGGCGGCTGGAGTTCGCGGGCAAGTCTATGCTGCAGCGCGGGACAACGGAAGGCGCCGGCGAAACGCAAAAGGGCCGGCGCAGGGCCGGCCCTTCAGGATCGCGGGCGATGCCGCGACCGGGCGATCGTCAGTTCGCGAGCGCGAGATTCGCCGCCGACTGCCGGCCGTCGCGACCGGTCTCGAGGTCGAAGGTGACCTTCTGGCCGTCATCGAGGTGGGTCAGGCCGGCGCGCTCGAGCGCCGAGATGTGGACGAACACGTCCTTGGAGCCACCTTCGGGCTGGATGAACCCGAAGCCCTTCGTGGCGTTGAACCATTTCACGGTGCCCTTGGCCATCGTGATGTCTCCTGTCTAGGTGCCGCCCGCGGAGGTGCGGCGGCCTGGCGCAGTCAGCGGATAACCGAGCGACCGTGGCCAGTGATAGACAGCGGGTCGATTGTCGTAACGCAGCGGCAGACAAATGGTCCATCGCGGCGCGGAATGCAAGGAAAACCCGCCGATCCGCGCGAAACGGGCCCGAAAATCACCCCAATCTGCCTACCAGCGCAGCACCCGCCGCCCGATAAGAGCCCCGAGGCCGATCAGCGAGAGAATCGCCAGCCCGTGCCAGACCGCGTAGAAGAGCGGGCTGTCCTCGGTGCAGTGGACCGCGTGGAGCGCTGCCGCCAGGCCGCCGGCGAGGAGGCCGCCGACCGCGCCGCTGAGCGCGGGCCGGGTGCTGGCGCCGCGCCGCAGCGCCCAGAGCGCGCCGGCGAGCGGCAGCAGCCCCATCAGGCTCGTGAAGACCAGGCATTGCCTGCTGGTCTGGCCGAGCATCGCCGGCATCCACGCCGCCTCCGGCAGCGCCATCATCTCGCCCGACACCGCCGCCGCCAGGACGACAAGCCCCGCGGCGAGGACGAGCGCCCAGCCGCCGACCGGCATGCCGGGCCGGGCCAGCCGGAGCGCCGCGCCGAACGCGCCGCCGGCCAGGATCAGGGGCACGGCCTGCTTCACCAGCACCTGCGCCTGCATGAACACCGCGCCGAGGTCCGGCCGCGGCCCGAGCATCGGCAGCGCGACGGCGGCGACCGCAGTCGCCGCCGCCAGCACGGCGAGCGCCAGCACCGGCGCGAGCGGCCGGGGCCGCGCGGTGTCCGCGGCCATCGCCTGGATCAGCTGCTCGGTCCTCATTCGATCATCCTCACGCGCAGTTGCGCGAGCTTCTTCAGTCCCCGGTGCAACGCCACTCGCACCGCCGTCTCCGTCATGTCGAGCGCCGCCGAGGTCTCGGCGATGCTCGCGCCCTCGAGCCCGATCGCCCGCACGATCCGCGCCGCCCGCGGGTCGAGCTGGCCGATCACCCGCTCGGCGTCGCTCCGTTCGGTCGGGTCGGGTCCCGCCTCGGCCGGCAGGACCTCGGCGAAGTCCTCGATCGGCACGTGCACCCGCCGCCCCCGTGCCCGGAACGCATCGACCACCTTGTAGCGGACGATCGCATAGAGCCAGGGCCGCACCGGCATGTCCTCGCGCCAGGTGTGGCGCTTCTGGTGGATCGCAAGCAGGGTCTCCTGCACGATATCCTCGCAAACGTCGGGTCCGAGGCCGCCGGCGCGCGCCCGGGCGATGCCGCGGACGATCGGCGTGACCGCACGCAGGAAGTCGCCGTAGGCGCGCTGGTCGCCACGGTTCGCGGCCCGGAACAGCTCGTCGAGCGACGTCTCGTCAGCCGGGCGCATCCGATCTCCGTTCGCACCAGCAGGCCCGCCTGTTACAGGCGAGGCGACAAAAGCCGCCGGCTCCGGGTCCTAGCATGTCCTGGCGCGCTCCGCAGCCACGGCCGCGCCGCGGAGCAGCGGCATCAGCGCCGCCATCTCCGGGCCGTGATCGCGCCCGGTCAGCGCTCGGCGCAGCGGCAGGAAGAGCGCCCGGCCTTTCCGCCCGGTCGCCTCGCGCACCGCCGCCGTCCAGGCCGCCCAGGTTCCGCCGTCCCACGGCGGCGGCGGCAGCAGGCCGAGCGCCTCCGCGACGAAGCTGGCGTCCTCGGGCTCGATCCGCGCCGCCGGGCCGTCGCGGCAGATCGCCCACCAGCCGGCGATCTCGGACCGTGTCGCGACGTTGCCTCGGACTGCGTCCCAGAAGCCGGCCGAAAGCTCCTCCGGCACACCGAGGCCGCGCAATTCGCCCGCGACGGCGGCGAGGTCGAGGCCGTGCAGGTAGCGCGCCGTCAGCGCCGCCGGCTCCGCCGGGTCGAAGCGCGTCGGCGCCGCGCCGAAGCGGCCCGGGTCGAACTCGGCCGCGAGCTCCGCCAGCGAGGCTGCCGGATCGACCGGTTGACCGGTCCCGAGCCGCGCCATCAGCGCGACGAGCGGCACCGGCTCGACGCCCTGCGCCCTCAGGTCGCGCAGCGCCAGCGCCCCGGTCCGCTTCGAGAGCGCCTCGCCGCCCGGCCCGGTCAGCAGCGAATGGTGGGCGAAGCGCGGCGCGGCCCCGCCGAGCGCCCGCATGATCTGGATCTGGGTGGCGGTGTTCGTTACGTGGTCGGCGCCGCGGACCACGTCGGTGACGCCGAGATCGAGGTCGTCGACGACGCTCGCGAGCGTATAGAGCACCTGGCCGTCGCCCCGGATCAGCACGGGGTCCGACAGGCTCGCCGGGTCGATCGACACCGGCCCGAGGATGCCGTCCTCCCAGCCGATCCGCTCGCGCGCGAGCAGGAAGCGCCAGTGCCCCGGCCGCTCGGCCCGAAGCCGCGCCCGCTCCGCCTCGCTCAGCGACAGCGCCGCCCGGTCATAGACCGGCGGCCGCCCGGCCGCGAGCTGCGCCCGGCGCCTGAGCTCGAGCTCCTGCGGCGTCTCGAAGCACTCGTAGAGCCGCCCCGCGGCCCGCAGCCGGTCCGCCGCCGCCCGGTAGCGGTCGAGTCGCTCCGACTGCCGCAGCTCCCGGTCCCAGTCGAGCCCGAGCCAGCGCAGATCCTCGCGGATCGCCGCCGCGAACTCCGGCCGCGACCGCTCGGCGTCGGTGTCGTCGAGGCGCAGCACGAACATGCCCGCCGCCTTCGCGGCGATCAGCCGGTTCAGGAGCGCGGTGCGCAGGTTGCCGACGTGCAGGTGTCCGGTCGGCGACGGGGCGAAGCGGGTGACGGTCATCCTCCTGCTTTAGCCGCTCCGCCCGCCGGCCTGAAGAGGCGCACCCCCTTTCCGGCCGCCGCCGCCCGGCGTAAGTCTGGCCCGCCATGCCCACCCATCCCCGCCTCTCCGCCGTCGCGCCGTCGCTCGAGGATTTCGAGCGCCTCGCCGAGCGCGCCATGGCCACGCTGCCGGCCGCGGTGCGTCGCGCCTGCGGCGATCTCGCGCTCCGCATCGCCGACTTCGCCCCCGACGAGATTCTCGACGAGATGGGGATCGAGGACGCCTACGAGCTGACCGGGCTCTACGACGGCATCGCGCTGACCGAGCGTTCGGTCATGCACCAGCCGACCCGGCCCGACGCGGTCTGGCTCTACCGCCGGCCGATCCTCGAGGAATGGATCGACCGCGGCGACGTGCCGCTCGACGGCCTGGTGCGCCACGTCCTCGTCCACGAGATCGCCCACCACCTCGGATGGTCCGACGACGACATCCGGGCGGTGGACGACTGGACGCTCTGAGCGGCGATCGCCTCAGTTCTGCGGTTGCGCCGGCTCCGGCAGCATCGGGAACGCCTCGCGCAGCGCCCGCTCCGCCCGGATCACCCGCATCTTCTCCTCGAGCACGTTGGCGGGATTGAACGACGGCGGGAACGAGCGCGGCGGGAACTCGTCGAAGGTCGCCGCAAACTGGAAGACCTCGTCCATCACCCCGTACATGCTGCCGACGTGGTTGAGCTGCCAGTCCCAGAAGGTGTTCGAGGTGATGTCCGCCCGCTCGTACGGGTCTTGGAAGAGGTTGAAGATCTTCTGCAGCCTAAGCGTGGTGAACGGCTCGGCCCAGACCCCCATCGTCCCCTCCTTGCGCTGTTCGGAGAAGACATACTTGTAGTCGCCCTGCCGCATGGCCACGAGCAGGCCGTCATCGTCGGTGTAGAAGAATTTGTCGCGCGCGCTCGTCGCGTCGTTGGCCGTGCCGACGGTGCCGCTGACCGCTTCGAGGAACGTTGACTGGTCGTAGCCGTCGAGATGCACCTTGTACTCGATGCCGTTGAGCGTGGTGCCGGCCTCGAGCTCCTCGACGATGTCCGGGTTGCCGCCGATGGCCGCGAGCGTCGGCACCCAGTCATTGTGGCTCATCAGCTGGTTGGTCACCGTGCCGGGATCGATATGGCCGGGCCAGCGCACCAGCATCGGCACCCGGAAGGCGCCCTCCCAGTTGGTGTTCTTCTCCGAGCGGAACGGCGTCATCGCTCCGTCCGGCCAGGTGTTCATGTGCGGGCCGTTGTCGGAGGTGTAGACCACGATGGTGTCGTCGGCGACGCCCATCTCGTCGAGCGCGTCGAGAATGGTGCCGATCGTCTCGTCATGCTCGATCATGCCGTCGATGTACTCGCTGTCGCCGTGGGTATAGCGACCGCGATGCTCGGGCCGGACGTGGGTGCGCAGGTGCATGCGCGTCGAGTTGAACCAGACGAAGAACGGCTGGCCCGCCTCGCTCTGGCGCTGCATGAAATCGATCGCCGCCGCCGAGGTCTCGTCGTCGATCGTCTCCATCCGCTTCTTGGTCAGCGCGCCGGTATCCTCGATCGTCTGCTTGCCGATCTTCCCGAAACGGGGATCGACCGTCGCGTCGTCGATGTCGGTCGCCGTGGTCCTGAGCACGCCGCGCGGGCCGAACTTCGCCAGGTACTCCGGGTCCTTTGGATAGTCGGGCAGTTCCGGCTCCTCCTCGGCGTTCAGGTGGTAGAGGTTGCCGAAGAACTCGTCGAAGCCGTTGACCGTCGGCAGCGATTCATTGCGGTCGCCGACGTGGTTCTTGCCGAACTGACCTGTGGCGTAGCCGAGGCTCTGCATCACCCCGCCGATCGAGGGATCGAGCTGGCTCATCCCCATCGGCGCCCCGGGAAACCCGACCTTGGTGAGCCCGGTGCGCAAACCGTGCTGCCCGGTCAGGAACGCGGCGCGGCCGGCCGTGCAGCTCTGCTCGCCGTAGTAGTGCAGGAAGCGCGCACCCTCCTCGCCGATCCGGTCGATGTTCGGCGTCGTGTAGCCCATCACGCCGTCGCTGTAGGCGCTGACATTCGCGATGCCGATGTCGTCGCCGAAGATGACGAGGACATTGGGCTTCGCCTCCTGGGCGCTCGCCGTCGACGACGCCAGCACGATCGACGCGGCAATGAGCGCACCGCTCGCCAGTTTCGACATATCGCAGACTCCTCCAAGTGCAGGTACCACCGCAGCACTTACGGCCCGGGGTGGGTGGGGTTCCGGCGATCCCTGCGGGACGGCCGCGACTTCCCGCCATGACGCTACGCGATGCGGCCGCATCGGCCAATCGCGTCGTTTCGTCGCGGCGCGGGGCGCTCGTTATTCGCCGGTGGTCCCGGCCCCGCGTCAGCTCGGGTCGCGCCACCGGTTCGCGACCGGGTACCGGCGGTCGAGCCAGAAGGCCTTGTTGGTCAGCCGCGCGCCCGGCGCCGACTGGAAGCGCTTGTACTCGGAGAGATAGATCAGCCGCTCGACCTTCTTCACCGTCTCGCGGTCGAAGCCCGCGGCGACCACCTCGGCCACCGACTGGTCGCCCTCGATCAGCCGCTCGAGGATGGCGTCGAGCACCGGATAGGGCGGCAGGCTGTCCTCGTCCTTCTGGTCGGCGCGCAGCTCCGCCGACGGCGGCTTGTCGATCACCCGCTGCGGGATCACCACGCCCGCGGGCCCCCGCATCCACGGCCGGTGGCTGGCGTTGCGCCAGCGGCAGGCCTCGAAGACCCGCATCTTGTACATGTCCTTGATCGGGTTGTAGCCGCCGGCCATGTCGCCGTAGATCGTCGCGTAGCCGACCGCCACCTCGGACTTGTTGCCGGTGGTCAAGAGCATCTCGCCGAACTTGTTCGACACCGCCATCAGCATCAGCCCGCGCAGCCGCGACTGCAGGTTCTCTTCGGTCAGATCCTCGTTCCGCCCGGCGAAGAGCGGCGCCAGCGTCGCCATCACCGCCGCGCGGCCCGGCTCGATCGAAAGCTCGTCGAGCCGGCAGCCGAGCGCGCAGGCGACCCCGGCGGCGTCCTCGAGGCTCGGCCCCGAGGTGAACTCCGAGGGCAGCATCACGCAACGCACGTTTTCCGCGCCGAGCGCGTCGACCGCGACCGCGGCGACGAGCGCGCTGTCGACCCCGCCCGAGAGCCCGAGCACCACCTTGGCGAAGCCGGTCTTCCGCAGGTAGTCGCCGAGCGCCACCACCATCGCCCGGTAGGCCTGCTCGACCGGCTCGGGATGCGCGGCGACCGGTCCGCTCTCCGCCCGCCAGCCCTGCGGCGTCTCGACGAAGTCGACCTCGGCCACGACCTCGTCGAAGACCGGCAGCTGCACCGCCAGTACGCCGCCCGGGTTGAGCACGAACGAGCCGCCGTCGAAGACCTGGTCGTCCTGCCCGCCGACCATGTTGACGTAGGCGAGCGGCAGCCCGGTCTCCACCACCCGGCTCACCATGTGCATCATCCGCACGTCGAACTTGCCGCGGCGAAACGGCGAGCCGTTCGGCACCATGAGAATCTCGGCGCCGCTCTCGGCCATCGCCTCGGCGACGTCCGGATACCAGCTGTCCTCGCAGATCGGCGTGCCGACCCGGGCCGGCCCGATGCTGAACGGCCCGGAGATCGCGCCGGCGTGGAACACGCGCGGCTCGTCGAAGACGTTGTAGTTCGGCAGGTGGTATTTGCGGGCGAAGGCGAGCACCCGCCCGCCGGAGAGGATCGCATAGACGTTGAAGACGGCGCCGCCCTCGGCCCAGGGCAGGCCGATCCCGAGCGGCGGCCCCCCGGCGGTCTCGGCGGCGAGGAGCTCGAGCTCGGCCCGCGCATGGGCGACGAAGGCCGGCTTCAGCACCAGGTCGTAAGGCTGGTAGCCGATGAGGAAAAGCTCGGGCAGCGCGACGAGGTCGGACCCTGCCGCGGCCCCCTGCCGGTGCGCCGCCACCGCTTTCGCCCGGTTGCCGGCCAGATCGCCGACGGTGGGGTCGAGCTGGGCCATCGTCAGTCGGAACCTGCCGGCCATCCCTGCCTCCGCCACCGCCTCCCCACCCGCATACAGGGGCCCGGCGGCCGCTGACAAGGGCGGCCCCCCCGCAGGCGCCCGCAGGCGACGAAAGCCATTGTGACTGCCGGCCGGTGTTTCTAAGGTCGAGCCGGCCCCGAGCCGGGGCCGGGAGAGGCGACGAAGGCGGGCGGTGCGGCCCCCGGGGAGAGAGAGACGTGAAGCGAGCCACCGGAGTCCTGATCGCAGCCGTGGTGGCGCTGGCGCCGGTCGTCCTGCACGGCCAGGAGCAGGTCCTCACCAAGGAATACGACAACGGCGGAGTCTACGAAGGCACCTTCGTCGACGGCCGCCAGCACGGCCACGGCACCTACCGCCTGCCGAGCGGCTACGAATACAGCGGCGAGTGGGTCGAGGGCCGCATCGAGGGCAAGGGCCGGGCGACCTTCCCGAACGGCGCCGTCTACGAGGGCGAGTTCGTCGCCGGCCAGCCCGAGGGCCAGGGCCGCATCACCTATCCCGAAGGCGGGAACTACACCGGCGACTGGCGCGCGGGCCACATCCACGGCCAGGGCGTCGCGACCTATGCCGACGGCAGCCGCTACGAGGGCGGCTTCGCCGACGGCAAGCAGCACGGCACCGGCACGCTGACCCGGCCCGACGGCCTCGCCTACGCCGGCGACTGGGTCGAGGGCGTCAAGGCCGGCAAGGGCCGCATCACCTATCCCGACGGCGGCACCTACGAGGGCGAGATGGCCGGCGGCGTCCCCGAGGGCAAGGGCGTGCTCGAGCGCCCCGACGGCACTCGCTACGACGGCGGCTGGAAGGCGGGCGCCTTCGACGGCGAAGGGGTTCTCCTGCAGGGCAACGGCGACCGCTACGAGGGCGCCTTCGTCGCCGGCCGGCGCGAGGGGCTCGGCCGCGTCACCACCGCCGCCGGCGACGTCTACGACGGCGGCTTCGTCGCCGACAAGCGCCACGGCGCCGGCACGCTGACCGGCGCCGACGGCTTCCGCTACACCGGCGGCTGGGTCGAGGGCCGCTTCGAGGGCGAGGGCCGCGCGACCTACCCCGACGGTTCGGTCTACGAGGGCGGCTTCGCGGCCGGAATGCCGCAGGGCAAGGGCAAGATCACCTACGCCGACGGCCGCAGCTTCGAGGGCGACTGGGCGGAGGGCAAGATCTCCGGCCAGGGCGTCGCCCACTACGCCGACGGCCTGACCTACGCGGGCGCCTTCCGCGACGGCCGCAACGAGGGCCGGGGCCGGCTCACCTCGCCCGACGGCTACTCCTACGACGGCGAGTGGTCGGACGGGCTGCGGCACGGCCAGGCGGTCGCCGCCTACGCCGACGGCACCCGCTACGAGGGCGCCTACGTCCGCGGCCAGCGGGCCGGCCAGGGCAAGATGACGATGCCCGACGGCGGCGTCTTCGAGGGCACCTGGAAGGACGGCCTGCTCAACGGCCCGGGTCGCGCCACCTACCCCGACGGGTCCGTCTACGTCGGCGACTTCGTCAACGGCCAGCGCCAGGGCCAGGGCCGGATCGAGCTCGCCAACGGGCGCGAGTACGAAGGGCTCTGGGAAGCCGGCCAGCCCGTCGCGCCGGTCAACGCCGTCCTTCCGGCCACCGACGCGCCGCCGACTGAGCCGGCCGAAGCCGTCGAGTAGCGGTCGCCGGCGCGCGAGCAGGAGCGGGACCGCGGCCCCGCTCCCTCCAGGCGCAAGCCGGACGGCGCCTCAGCCGAAGTAGTCGTCGGCGAAACCGGCGATCTGGATCACCTGGATCGGTTCGCCGCGCTGTGCGATCTCGATGACGAGGGTGTCGTCCTGGCCCTCGAAGATCCCGACCGCGGCGGAGTGGGTGGCCAGCTCCTGCAGGTCGGCGGCGCTGTCGATCTTCACGTAGGTGCCGTCGCGCGAAACGTCGAGCTTGTTGCCGCCGCCCTTGCCCTCGAAGGTGCGGGCCGCAAAGTCGATCAGCACGATCTTGTCGCCCTCGCCGAAGTTGAACCCGCTGATCGTGTCGGGCGTGCGTCCGGGCCGATCGCCGTCGAAGCGAAACGTCTGTGCGCCGCCATCGCCCTCCCCGGCCGGCGCAGGCTCCGCAGCCGGCGCCGCCGACCGCCTGTCATCGTCGGCGCTGGCGGCGCTCGGGGCGTTCTTCAGCGTGGTGCCGATCTTGACGATCTTGTTGTCCGCCACCTCCCAGGTCCTGGGGTTGCCGCTGTTGAGCTCCTGCCAGTTCGCGCCGGTGGCCGCCGGGGTCTTGTGGGTGACGTTGTCGGTGATGCTGACGTCCTGCGACTTCCCCATCACGTGGATGACCGGCGTGCGGATCTCCCTCGACGACTGGAAGTCGGTGTCCTGCAGCACCGTGTTGCCCTCGATCGTGAGGCCGATGGTCTCCCCGATCGCGATGCCCGACATCTGGGCACTGATCACCGTGTTGTCGGTGATCTCGAAATCCTTGAAGTACGCCTTCGTGCCCGACGAGGCGAGCCCGTTCGCGGCGTAGATGCCATGGCTCGCCTCGCCGTTCGTGGCGATGTAGTTGCCGGTGATGGTGACGTTGCTCGCGGGATTGTTGGTGCCGGTGTTCCAGAACTGGATGGCGTCGGTGTGCTTGGTGCCCTTCTCCACGCGCATTTCGACCACGTTGTCGGCGATCAGCACGTCGTGCACGCCGCCGAGGATCATCGCGTCCTGGGCGATATTGCCGAAGCTGTTGTCGCGGATCGTCATGTCCGTGTTGTTGTGGAAATAGGCAGCGACGTTGAAGTCGGTGAGTGAAGAGTTCTCGAGCGTGAAGCCGTCGGTGTAGGTGATCCAGATCCCGTGCGCATTGCCGTAGCCGCGCTCGGTATGGCCGTCGATGACGGCGTCCCGAATGGTGATGTCCGAGGAAGTGCGGATGACGAAGGGCTTCGACTCATCGGCGTCGCCCCGCAGGTCCACCCCGTCGAAGGTCAGGTTCTTGACGCTGGTGAGGTTGATCTTCTCGAACGACGCCGGCCGCGCGGCATTCGCCGAGGTGATCGTCACCTCGCTCGAGAACGACAAATTCCTCATCGAAAGGTCGTACTCGCCCCCGGCGAGCCGTATCTCGTCGCCACCACGGGCGGATTTCAGTGCAGACGTGAGTTGGCTGTTGTTGGCGACGTTGATGATAGCCATGACTTGGTACTCCTGTTAAATCCGGGTCTCTTGGCCTTTTGTTGGATAGGTCGGCGTTGATGGGACAAGTTCTCAGGTCGCGAGGAGCTTGTCGGCGCCCCACCGGGGTGCGCCGCGCTCCGGCTCGTCGGTTCCTGCCTTGCGGGCTTGCCGGCTTCGGGGGCCGGGCTACGGAGCGGGCCGGCGGCCGGTCCAGCCGACGACACGCACGGGCCCGAGGGCCTGGCGAGGCCGAGGCCGACCGCGCATGCGCGTCGTCAGGCGCCTCTTCCGCCGCCGCTCAGCGCGCGCCGGTGTCACGGCACACGTCTAGGTTGAGTCGTAGTTCTGGAAGCACTTCGGTGGTCATGTTCCACTATTATTCCAAAGCCCGCTGCCACTTCCGCGGCGTCACTTCCGACTCGCCCTTAGGTTGTATCCTGTACGTTCAGTATCGTTGTTGAAAGTCGGGATTCTACCGCAGGCGGAATCGTGCCAATCTCTTAACGAGCATTAACGAACATGCCCCGCGCGGCACGCGACTTGCGCGGGCGGATCACGGTTCGATCAACAGGGGATGCCGGACCTGCCGGCGAGCCGCCTCAGCGCGTCGCGAACGGATCGCTCGGATAGCGCACCGCGACGAGATAGAGTCCGTCCGGCGGACAGACCGGCCCGCAGGCCGTGCGGTCGCGCGCCGCGAGCGCGGCGCCGACCCGCTCCGGCGGCCAGGCGCCGGCGCCGACCCGCTCGAGCGTGCCGACGATGCCGCGCACCTGGTTGTGCAGGAACGACCGCGCCCGGAGCCGGAAGCGGTACTCGCGGCCCGCCGGCAGCGGCAGCTCCTCGATCTCGAGCGCGTCGAGTGTGCGCACCGGGCTCCTAGCCTGGCAGATCGACGAGCGGAAGGTGGTGAAGTCGTGCCGCCCGACCAGCGCCGCCGCCGCCTCGCGCATCGCCGCGGCGTCGAGCGCATGCCCGACCCGCCAGGCCCGGCCGCGGTCGTGCACGAGCGGCGCCCGCCGCGCCACCAGCCGGAACAGGTACTCGCGCTCGATCGCGTCGAAGCGGGCATGGAACCGGTCGTCCACCTCGGCGGCGGCCACCACCGCCACCGGCTGCGGCCGCAGGTGCGCGTTCAGCGCCGCGGCCAGCCGGAACGGCTCCCAGGCGCGGGCGAGGTCGAGATGCGCGACCTGCCCGGTCGCGTGCACGCCGCCGTCGGTCCGCCCGGCCCCGACCACGCTCGGCGCCTCCGGCGCGATCCGTGCCACCGCCGCCTGCAGCGCCCCCTGCACGCTCGGATGCGCGTCCTGCCACTGCCAGCCGACGAAGGGCGGCCCGCCGTCGTACTCGATCCTCAGCGCATAGCGCGGCATCGGCCGGCCGCCCGTCAGGGCGTCGCCGGGCTGCGCGCGCCCATCGCCCGCGCGGCGGCCCGCTCGGCCACCCCGATCAGCCCGACCAGCATCGCCGCGAGGATCGCCGCCATCGCCAGCGCCGACCAGATCTGCACCGTCTGGCCATAGTAGCTGCCCGACAGCATCCGCGCCCCGAGCCCGGCCACCGCGCCGGTCGGCAGCTCGCCGATGATCGCGCCGACGAGGCTCGCCGCCACCGCGACCTTCAGCGAGGCGAAGAGCCAGGGCAGCGCCGCCGGCCAGCGCAGCTTTCCGAAGACCTGCGCGCGGCTCGCGTTCCAGGTCCGCATCTGGTCGATGAGCATCGGGTCCGGGCTGCGGAACCCCTGCACCATGCCGACCGCGACCGGGAAGAAGGAGAGGTACATCGAGATGATCGCCTTCGGCATCAGGCCGGTGACGCCGACCGAGTTCAAGACCACGATGATCATCGGCGCGATGGCGATGATCGGCACCGTCTGGCTCGCGATCACCCAGGGCATCACGCTCGCGTCCGTCGTGCGGTCGTGGACGATCGCGATCGCGAGCAGGATGCCTAAAGCCGCGCCGAGCACGAACCCGGCCAGCGTCGCCGACAGCGTGACCCAGGCGTGATAGACGAGCGACCGCTTCGAGGTCGGCCTGACCCCCACCGTCGTCTTCCAGAGCTCCGTCACAACCTGGTGCGGCGCCGGCAGCCGCGGCCGGTCCTGGCTCCAGGTGTCGGCGACGAGCGCCGCCGGCCCGAGCGTGACCCCGTCCCGCCCGGCCTGGTCCCGCGCCCAGGCCGCGTTCAGCACCACCGCCATCGCGTACCAGAAGACGACGATCGCCGCGACGACCGTCAGCACCGGGAGCACGGTTGCAAGCCGGCCCGTCACGGCGGACCCGCCCAGGCGAGGAGCACGTCGGGCAGCCCCTCCTCGTTGTCGCCGTCGGTCCGGCGCACCTCGACAAACCCCTCCCGCGCATAGAAGCGCCGCGCCGCCGCGTTGGCGACAAAGGTCCAGAGCTTCAGCCCGGCCGGGCGCCGCCGCTTCGCCTCCGCCACCAGCGCCGCGCCGACCCCCTCCCCGCGCGCCGCCTCGGCCAGGTAGAAGCCATCCACATGGCCATCCTCCGCCAGCGCGAGGAAGCCGACCACCCGGCCCGCGCGCTCCGCCACCGTCACCGCGCAACGAGCGAAGACATGCTCGCGGTAGTGCCGGACCACGTCCTCGGCATCGTGCACCCGCGGCATCCAGTCCGTCGCATCGACCCAGGCGTTGAAGATCGCGGCGCAGGCAGCGGCATCCTCCCGCCGCGCCGGACGCAGCGTCGTGCCGTCAATCGGCATGATCTCGTCCTGCACCGCTCCCGCATCTCCTTCGCCCGGAACTGGCCGCAAGCCTAGCAGCAACTCAGGCCGCGTCCACCGGATGCCGACAGCGTCGCGGGACTGACCCAAGAGCTCCACGGGGCGCGGTCGACCAAGACGGTGCGCTGCCGCTCGTGACGAAGGACGTGGTCCGCGACCTCGTCCTCGATCTCGCGGGGCGCGCACGGCTCCATCGTCGACAAGGTCGAGGGCTTCACGATCGACGCCGTCGGCGAGACCCACTTCCTGCCGCGCAGACGCTTCCGGCGATGTGATCGACCCGGACCCTTGCCCGCCGCCGGGCAGGCGTCCCGCGCCGCTGAGCCGACCTCGCGTTAACCTTCCGGCCGCGCGCACACGGCACGCGTATGCGTCGTGCATGAGTCGTGCATGATGCGTGCATTCAAGAAACCGCCGTTAACCCTTGCGGCACAAGCGAATCCCCGCCTCCGCCTCCCCGCCGTCAGCAGACCTCGCGGTAGCGCTCGACGCAGGTCCGGAGGACCTCGTCGCCGTCGCGCTTCCACCAGTTTTCCGCCGAGAAGATCTCGACCTCCTGCGGCCCGTGGAACCCGGCGGCCTCGAACCAGCCCCGCACCCGCTTCAGGTCGACCACCCCGTCGCCCATCATGCCCCGGTCGTTGAGCGGGTCGCGCGTCGGCACCAGCCAGTCGCAGATATGGTGCGCGAGGATCTGCCCGGCCGCCCCGGCCCGCATCAGCTGGCCCTCGAGCTCCGGATCCCACCAGACATGATAGACGTCGATCGCCGCCCCGGTCCCGGGCCCGAGCTCGTCGGCGAGGTCGAGCGCCTGCCCGAGCGTGTTCACGCAGGCCCGGTCGGCGGCATACATCGGATGCAGCGGCTCGATCGCCACCGGCACGCCGGCCGCCCGCGCGTGCGGCAGCATCGCGGCGAGCCCGTCGCGCACCATCTCGCGCGCCGCGCCGATGTCCTTCGACCCCGCCGGCAGCCCGCCCACCACCATCACCAGACAGTCGGCGCCGAGCTCGGCGGCCTCGTCGACCGCGCGCCGATTGTCGTCGATCGCCCGCGCCCGCTCCTCGGCCGTCGCGCCCGGAAAGAACCCGCCGCGGCAGAGCCCGGTCACCCGCAGGCCGTTGTCCCGCACGAGCTTCGCCGCCGCCTCGAGGCCGATCGCCGCCACCTGGTCGCGCCACGGCGCGATCGCGGTGATCCCGTGCCGCAGGCACGCCTCGGCCGCCTGCCGCATGTCCCACTGCGCCCGCACGGTGGCGAGGTTGATCGACAGCCCCTCGACCGGCGTCATCAGGCGACGCCCTGCACCGCGAGAACGCCGCTCATCCGCGCCGCGGCGAGCTCCGGATCCTTCAGCACCCGCGCCCTGTCCGCCAACCGGAACAGCTCGGCCAGGTGCACGAGCGAGCGCGCGCTCTCCTGCCCGCCGACCATGACGAAATGGTCCTGCAGCCCGTTCAGGTAGGCGAGGAACACCACGCCCGTCTTGTAGAACCGGGTCGGCGCCTTGAAGATGTGCCGCGACAGCGGCACCGTCGGCTCGAGGATGTCGAAGAATTCGTTGTCGCCGCCCCGCGCCAGCGCGCCGAGCGCCGCCGACGCCGCCGGGGCGATCGCGTCGAAGATCCCGAGGAGCGCGTCCGAATGCCCCTCCTCGTCCCCGGCGATCAGCTCCGCGTAGTTGAAGTCGTCGCCCGTGTACATCGCGACCCCGGCCGGCAGCCGCCGGCGCATGGCGATCTCCTTCTCCTTCGACAAGAGCGAGATCTTGATCCCTTCGACCTTGTCGGCATGTGCCGCGACTAGGTCGAGGCAGGTCTCCATCGCCTCCCAGTGGTCGCCCGACCCCCAGTAGCCCTCGAGCGCCGGGTCGAACATCTCGCCGAGCCAGTGCAGGATCACCGGCTCCTTCACCTGGGAGAGGATGCGCTCATAGACCCGCACGTAGTCGCCCGGCCCCTGCGCGGCCGCGGCGAGCGCCCGGCTCGCCATCAGGATGATCCGCCCGCCCAAGGCCTCGACCGTCTCGATCTGCTCCTCGTAGGCGCGGATCACGTCCTCGACGCCCACCTCCGGCCCCGCCGCGAGATGGTCGGTCCCCGCGCCGCAGCCGATCAGCGCCCCCGGCCGCCCCTTCGCCGCCGCGAGCCCGCGGGCGATCAGTTCCTTCGCCTCCGGCCAGCCGAGCCCCATGCCGCGCTGCGCCGTGTCCATCGCCTCGGCGACCCCGAGCCCGAGGTCCCACAGGTAGTGCCGGTAGCGGATCGTCGCCTCCCAGTCGATCGCCGGGTTCACCCAGGGATCGCCGTCCGCCAGCGGGTCCGCCACCACATGCGCCGCCGAGTAGGCGACGCGGTTGAACGCGCCCTCGGGTCGCGCGAAGGCGAGCGGCTCTCCCGTTGTCCAAGCCTCGATCCGGCGGTCGGCGGTCGGCAGGTTCAGCGTCGCCATCTCAGACCTCCAGTGCCGGCACGTCGAGCCAGCGCCGCTCTTTCCAGCTCTCGAGCCCGAGCACTGCGAGTTGCACCCCCTTCACCCCCTCGACCAGCGTGTATTTCCACGGCGCATCCTCGACGATGTGGCGCAGGAACATCTCCCACTGCACCTTGAAGCCGTTGTCGTAGGCCTCGTTGTCCGGCACCTCGTCCCAGGTCTCATAGAAGTCGATCGTCTGCGGCGTGTCGGGGCTCCAGACCGGCTTCGGCGTGTTCACCCGGTGCTGCGTCCAGCACTTCATCAGCCCCGCCATCGCCGAGCCGTGCGTGCCGTCGACGAGGAACGTCACCAGATCGTCGCGCCGCACCCGCGTCGTCCAGGACGAGTTGATCTGCGCGATCACCCCGCCCTCGAGCTCGAAGGTCGCATAGGCGGCGTCGTCCGCATCGGCCGTGTACTCGTTCCCCGCCTCGTCCACGCGCTTCGGAATATGCGTGGCTCCGAGGCAGCTTACCGCCTTCACCTCGCCGAAAAGGTTATCGAGCACGTAGCGCCAGTGGCAGAGCATGTCGAGGATGATGCCGCCGCCGTCCTCGGTGCGGTAGTTCCACGACGGCCGCTGCGCCGCCTGCCAGTCGCCTTCGAAGACCCAGTAGCCGAACTCGCCCCGAACCGACAGCATGCGCCCGAAGAAGCCGCTGTCGCGCAGCATGGCGAGCTTCCGCAGGCCCGGCAGGAACAGCTTGTCCTGCACCACCCCGTTCTTCACCCCCGCGGCCTTCGCCTTCCGCGCCAGCGCCAGCGCGATCTCGACCGAATCCGAGATCGGCTTCTCGCAATAGACGTGCTTGCCGGCGTCGATCGCCTTCTCGAGCAGCCCCGCCCGCATCTGTGTCGTGCCGGCGTCGAAGAACAGCGTGTCGTCCGGGTTCGCCAGCGCCGCGTCGAGGTCGTCACTCCAGCGCTCGATGCCGAGCGCGCGGGCGATCGGCTCGATCTTGGCCTTGTTGCGGCCGACGAGGATCGGGTCGGGCATCAGCCGGTCGCCATTCGCGAGCGCGACGCCGCCCTGGCTCCGGATCGCGGCGATCGAGCGCACGAGGTGCTGGTTGTAGCCCATGCGTCCGGTGACGCCGTGCATGATGAGACCGAACCTGCGCGTTGCCATCGAACGACCTTCCTCCCTGATAACCGTTTGGTTACATCGTGCGTGCCGGCGGCGGGCGCGTCAAGATGCTATCTGACCGAGCAGAAAACTTCGCCGCGGGGCAAGGTTTACGACGTTCGTGATGTATGGAACGCGTATGGAAAGCGTATGGCGAGCGAAACAGTCGGGATTGAATCGTTAACGCGAGCCGTCCCGCCGCGTTGACAGGGCCGGGCCGGCGTGAAACATCGGAGGACGATGAGCGCTCCGCCTGTTCCCGAGGCTCGGGACATCGTCGGCACGATCTACCTCGACTTCAACGCCACCACCCCGGTCGACCCGGAGGTGCTCGAGGCGATGCTGCCGTTCCTGCGCGGGACCTTCGGCAACCCGTCGTCCGACAGCCCGCTCGGACGCGCGGCAAGGGCGGCGATCGACGGCGCGCGGGCCGAGGTCGCCGCGCTGATCGGCGCGCACCCGGACGAGATTCTGTTCACCGGCGGCGGCACCGAGGCCAGCAACCTCGCGATCCGCGGCGCGGTCGTCGGCGACCGCAGGTCGGTCGTCACCACCGCGATCGAGCACCCGGCTACCGAGGCCTGCTGCGCCCTCCTCGAGGCGCAGGGAAGCCGCGTGCACCGGCTCGCGCCCGGTCCTGACGGCGCGGTCGAGGCGGGGGCGATGATCGCGGCGATCGGCCCCGCGACCGGCCTCGTGACGATGATCCACGCCCAGAACGAGATCGGCACCTTGCAGCCGGTGGCCGAGGTCGCCGCCGCGGCTCGCGCCGCCGGGGCGCTCGTCCATGCCGACGCAGCCCAGTCGCTCGGCAAGGTCCGGGTCGACGTCGACGCGCTCGGCGTCGACCTCCTCTCGATCGCCGGGCACAAGCTCTATGCGCCGAAGGGCGTCGGCGCCCTCTTCGTGCGCCGCGGCGTCGAGGTCAGGCCGGTGCTGGTCGGCGCCGGCCAGGAGCACGGGCTACGCCCCGGCACCGAGAACGTCGCCTTCATCGCCGGCCTCGGCACCGCCTGCCGGCTCGCGCGCGCCCGCCTCGACGAGACCGGCGCGCAGCTGCGCGGTCTCACCGATCTGCTCCTCGCGCTGCTGCGTGCCAGGGTGCCCGGGCTCGCCCTTGTCGGCGCCGGAGCGGAGCGTCTGCCGAACACGCTGAACCTCCTCTTTCCCGGGGTCTCCGGGCGTGAGCTCCTCCATGGCTGCACGCGGGTGATCGCCTCGACCGGCTCGGCCTGCCACGCCGGCAGCGAGGAGCCCTCGGCGATTCTCGGCGCCCTCGGCATCGACCGGCGCGCCGCGCTCGGCGCCGTCCGCCTGTCGCTCGGCCGCGCCACGACCTGCGCCGAGGTCGAGGCGGCATCGGACGACCTCGCCGCCGCGTGGCGCCGCCTGTCGGCAACCGACCCCGCTTCCCCGAGCCGGAGCATCCCCGCATGACCACGACCACCCTCGACTCCCCGGTCCGGCTGACCGCCCTCGCGCATGGCGGCGGCTGCGGCTGCAAGCTCGCGCCGTCGGTGCTCGAGGCGCTTGCTGGCCAGCCAGCCTCGCTCCGCTCCCTTCGCGCAGCTCCTCGTCGGCACCGAGACCGGCGACGACGCCGCCGTCTGGCAGGTCGACGAGCGCACCTGCGTGATCGCCACCACCGATTTCTTCATGCCGATGGTCGACGATCCGCGCGACTTCGGCCGGATCGCCGCCACCAACGCCCTCTCCGACATCTACGCGATGGGCGGCGCGCCGATCATGGCGCTCGCCGTGCTCGGCATGCCGATCGACAAGCTGCCGGTCGAGACGATCCGCGCGATCCTCGCCGGCGGCGCCGAGGTCTGCGCCGCGGCCGGGATCCCGGTCGCCGGCGGCCATTCGATCGACTCGCCCGAGCCGATCTACGGGCTGGTCGCGATCGGCCTCTGCCATCCCGCCGAGGTGCGGCGCAACGCCGGCGCCCGGCCCGGAGACACGCTGATCCTGACCAAGGGCATCGGGGTCGGCATCTACTCGGCGGCGATCAAGCAGGGGCGCCTGCCCGACGGCGCCTATGCCGAGTTCATCGCCACCACGACGCTCCTGAACCGGGTCGGCCGCGACCTCGGCAGGATGCCCGAGGTGCACGCGATCACCGACGTGACCGGTTTCGGCCTGCTCGGCCACGCGCTGGAGATGGCGCGCGGCGCCGGGGCGACGCTCGCGATCCGCGACGCCGAAGTCCCGACCCTCGCCGCCGCGGCGCCGCCCTCGCCGAGCAGCGGCTTCGTGACCGGCGCGTCGCGGCGCAACTGGGCGAGCTACGGCGCCAGCGTCGAGCTGCCCGCGGGCCTGCCCGAATGGCGGCGCATGCTGCTCGCCGACCCGCAGACCTCGGGCGGGCTCCTGATCGCCTGCGCCCCCGACCGGGCCGCTCGGCCTCGTCGCCGAGCTCAGGGCCGGCGGCTATCCGAACGCCGCCGCCATCGGCGCCGTGGAGATCGGCGAAGCAAGAGTGCGGGTCATCTGACGGCAATTGTTGTTGCAGCGCAACAAATCTAGCCGCAGCGCATGAGATCGCCAGAGTAGAGCTGGAGTATCTGCCTGATCGCTAGGCGCACAGCTTGCTGCGGCGAAAGGCCGCGGTACGCACGGCGATCAAGTTCAGGTTACTTTTTGAGCGTTTTCAACGTTGCCAGCCTCATGTGGCTGCGCTACCGTCGGATCAGATCGTACGATCGTGATGCCGACCCAGCATCGCTGCGAAGCCAGGGAGGATCGAATGAACATGGACCTCTCACGCCGCGCCTTCCTCCGGGGAGCGGGCGTGGGCGTGGCGGGGACTGCGCTTGGCGCTTTCGGCTTCGAAGGCATCGAGACCGCCCACGCCGCCGCCGTCAAGGCGTTCCGCCTCACCGAGCACCACCGAAGCCCGCAGCACCTGCCCCTACTGCGCGGTGTGCTGCGGCATGATGGTCTTCTCCGCCGAGAGCACGGCCGAGCCGGGCAAGATGGAGGTCGTCCACATCGAGGGCGACAGCGACAACCCGGTCAACCGCGGCACGCTCTGCCCGAAGGGCGCGGCGGCGATCGACTACATCCGCTCGCCGATGCGGGTGAAGGCGCCGATGTACCGCAAGCCCGGCGCGAACGAGCTTCGAGGAGGTCACCTGGGACTTCGCGATGGAGCGCATCGCGCGGCTGATGAAGGACGACCGCGACGCCAACTTCGTCGAGACCAACAACGACGGCGTCACCGGTCAACCGCTGGTCGACGCATGGGCTTCCTCTCGGGGAGCTCGTGCACCAACGAGACCGGCTGGGTGACCTGGAAGGTCGCGCGCGGTCTCGGGATGCTGCAGATCGAGAACCAGGCGAGGATTTGACACGGACCGACGGTGTCCAGTTTGGGCCCAACATTCGGTCGCGGTGCAATGACGAACAGCTGGACGGACATCGGTAACACCGATCTCGTCTGGATCATGGGCGGGAATGCGGCGGAAGCGCATCCCTGCGGCTTCAAGTGGGTCACCGAGGCGAAGCACAACCGCGGCGCCAAGCTCATGGTCGTCGACCCGCGCTTCAACCGCTCGGCGGCGGTCGCCGACCACTACGCGCCGATCCGGGCCGGCACCGACATCGCCTTCCTCTCGGGCGTGGTCAACTACCTGCTGACCAACGACAAGATCCACCACGAGTACGTGCGCAACTACACCAACGCCGCGTTCATCGTGAACGCGACGACTTCGGCTTCGAGGAGGGGCTGTTCACCGGCTACGACGAGGAGTCGCGGAGCTACGACCGCAGCTCCTGGGAGTACGTGATCGGGCCGGACGGCTTCGCCGAGCGGGACATGACCCTGCAGGATCCGCGCTGCGTCTTCCAGCTGATGAAGAAGCACTTCGCGCCCTACACGCCCGAGGTGGTGGAGCGCATCAGCGGCACGCCGAAGGACAAGTTCCTGACGGTCGCCGAGTGGGTCGCCGAGACCGCCAACGGCGAGCGGGCGATGACGATCATGTACGCGCTCGGCTGGACGCAGCACTCGAGCGGGTCGCAGAACATCCGCACCGCGGCGATGATCCAGTTGCTCTGCGGCAACATCGGCATCCCCGGCGGCGGGGTGAACGCGCTGCGCGGCCACTCCAACGTGCAGGGCATCACCGACGTCGGGCACGCTCACGGCGTCGCTCCCGGGCTACCTGGCGTTGCCGACGCGAAGCCGAGCCGACGCTCGAGTCGCATCTCGCCAGCGCGGACCTTCACGCCGCTGCATGCCGAACCAGACCAGCTACTGGCAGAACTACCCGCACTTCTACGTCAGCTTCCTCAAGAGCTACTTCGGGGCGAAGGCGACGCCGGAGAACGAGTTCGGCTACCAGTGGATGCCCAAGCTCGACGTGGCCTACGACGCCTTGAAGATGTTCGACGTCATGCACCAGGGCCAGACGACCGGCCTGCTCTGCCAGGGCTTCAACCCGCTGATGTCGATCGCCTACAAGGGTAAGACCGTCGCGGCGCTCGCCAAGCTGAAGTTCCTGGTCAGCATGGACCCGATCGAGACCGACACGGTGCGCTTCTGGGAGAACCACGGCGAGTACAACGACGTCGACACCGCGGCGATCCAGACCGAGGTCTTCATGCTGCCGGTGACCTCCTTCGTCGAGGAGGAGGGGACCCTCACCAACTCCAGCCGCGTCCATCCAGTGGAAGTGGAAGGCGGCCGATCCCTTCGGCCAGTCGCGCACGGACATCGAGATCCTGGCCGACCTCTTCCTGCGCATCCGCGCCCTCTACGAGGAGGAGGGCGGCGCCGGGGCCGAGCCGCTGATGGCGATCGACTGGAGCTATGCCGACCCGGCGCATCCGAGCCCGGACGAGCTGCTCCGGGAGCTCAACGGCAAGGCGCTGGCCGACGTGCGCGACGCCGAAGGCAAGGTGATCCGCAAGGCCGGCGAGCATGCTCAACTCGTTCGGCGAGATGCGCGACGACGGCTCGACCGACGGCTCGATGTGGATCTACACCGGCGTCTACGGGCCCAACGGCAACCACTCGCAGCGGCGGAGCAACGAGGACCCCTCGGGGCTCGGCGTCTACGGCGAGTGGGGCTTCGCCTGGCCGGCCAACCGCCGAATCCAGTACAACCGGGCTTCGGCCGATCCCCAGGGCAAGCCCTGGAGCGAGCGGAAGAAGTACATGTACTGGGACGGCTCGCGCTGGACCGGTCCGGACGTGCCGGATTACGTCCCGACGATCCCGCCCGACCGGGCGACCGGCCCCTTCATCATGAACGCGGAGGGCGTATCGCGCCTGTGGGTCCGCGGCCAGATGGTGGACGGCCCGTTCCCGGCGCACTACGAGCCGTTCGAGTCGCCGGTGGCCAACCCGCTGTTCCCCAAGGTCCGGGGCAACCCGGTGGCGCGGGTGTTCGGCGGCGACATGGAGATCTTCGGCGACCGCCGAGGAGTTCCCGATCGTCGCCACCACCTATCGGCTGACCGAGCATTTCCACTACTGGACGAAGAGCGTGCAGATCAACGCGGTGCTGCAGCCCGAGTTCTTCGTGGAGATGTCCGAGCAGCTGGCGGCGGAGAAGGGCATCCGGCTCGGGCAGATGGTCCGGGTCTGGTCGAACCGGGGCGAGGTCAAGGGACGGGCGATGGTGACCAAGCGGCTCATCCCGCTCACCATCGACGGCAAGACGGTGCATCAGGTCGGGCTGCCGATCAACTTCGGCTTCATCGGCCTGACCAGGAAAGCTTCGCCGATCAACGCGCTGACGCCGCCGGTGGCGGACGCCAACGCACAGACGCCGGAGTTCAAGGCGTTCCTGGTCGACATCGAGCCCATCGCCGAGCCGGTGGCATAGGGAGGACGCGCCATGTTTCCACCTATCCCGAACCCCACCATCGAGCCGGTCCCGCCGAAGTTCGGCGAGGCCGACCTCATCCGCCGCTCGGCCTCGCGGATCGATCCGCCGGCCGAGCGGCAGACCGAGGTGGCCAAGCTCATCGACGTCTCGAAGTGCATCGGCTGCAAGGCCTGCCAGGCGGCCTGCCTCGAATGGAACGAGCTGACCGAGGAGATCGGCGGCAACGTCGGGGTGATGACCAACCCGCCGGACCTGACGCCGGCGAGCTACACGCTCATGCGCTTCAGCGAATGGGAGAACCCGGAGACCGGCAACCTCGAGTGGCTGATCCGCAAGGACGGCTGCATGCACTGCGAGGACCCGGGCTGCCTGAAGGCCTGCCCGGCGCCGGGCGCCATCGTGCAGTACTCGAACGGCATCGTCGACTTCGTCCACGACAACTGCATCGGCTGCGGCTACTGCGTGAAGGGCTGCCCCTTCAACATCCCGCGGCTCTCGAGCGTGCGCGACCGCAAGGCCTACAAGTGCACGCTGTGCGTCGACCGCGTCGCGGTCGGCCAGGGGCCGGCCTGCGCCAAGGCCTGCCCGACCCAGGCCATCGTCTTCGGCACCAAGGACGAGATGAAGGAGTGGGCGGCGGGCCGCATCGAGGACCTGAAGTCGCGCGGCTTCGAGAACGCCGGGCTCTACGACCCGCCCGGCGTGGGGGGCACGCATGTGATGTACGTGCTCCAGCATGCCGACCAGCCGGAGATCTATTCCGGCCTGCCCAAGGATCCGCGGATCAGCCCGGTGGTCGAGGCCTGGAAGGGCGTGACCAAGTACGCCGGGCTCACGGCGATCGGCGCCTTCGCCGCCATCGGCGTCCTGCATCATCTGGTCACCGGCCCCAACCGGGTGAGCGCGCATGACGAGGACGAGGCCAAGCGGCTGGCCGACAGGGAGGAGACATGACCGCGCATCCCGATGTCGCCCGCGGCGACGCGGTCCACCGCGGCGATCCCGTCATCGTGGACCGCTACACGGTACCGGCGCGGATCAACCACTGGATCACCGCCGTCTGCCTGGTGCTGCTCGCGCTCTCGGGTCTCGCGCTCTTCCATCCGAGCCTCTTCTTCCTGACCGGCCTCTTCGGTGGCGGCCAGATGGCACGGCTCCTGCATCCCTGGATCGGGGTGGTGATGTTCGTGAGCTTCTGCGGGCTCTTCATCCGCTTCTGGCGCCTCAACCTCTGGGACCGCTCCGACAGCGCCTGGATCGGCAAGCCCGGCGAGGTGCTCACCGGCAAGGAGGAGAAGCTGCCCGAGATCGGCAAGTACAATGCCGGGCAGAAGCTCTACTTCTGGCTGATGTCGATCACCATCGTGGTGCTGCTCCTGAGCGGGATCGTCACCTGGCAGCAGTACTTCGGCGACAGGTTCAGCGTCGACCAGAAGCGGATGGGGGTGCTGGTGCACGCGCTGGCCGCGGTCGCCGCCATCTGCCTCTGGATCGTGCATGTCTATGCCGCGATCTGGGTGCGCGGGACCATCAGCGCCATGACCAAGGGCAAGGTCACCGGCGGCTGGGCCTGGCGGCACCACCGTCGCTGGCTGCGCGAGATCGTGACCGGCAAGACCCTGCCGGCCGAGACCAAGCCGGAGAACTAGCGCGCCGGATCCCGGCGCGCCCGCCACGTGGCCCGTGCGGTTCGTGAGGACTGGAATGACCGAAGCCGGGGCGCCGAAGCCCGACCCTGCCGCGATCAGGCGAATCCCGAAGCCGCCGTTCGTGCGGTTGCCCGAGCCCGCCAGGCTCTTCGCCGCCCGCGCCGCGCGGCTCCGGCAGCTCGGCGAGTTGGGCGACCTCGCGCCCTACCTCCGCTTCGTCGCGTCGATCGCCGAGCTCCAGTCCCGCCTCGCGGCCGAGCTGCCGCCCCCGGCGGCCCCGCCGGCGGAGGCCCGCGCGCGCGCCGCCCGTCACGCGATGCCGCCGCTCGAGCGGACGGGCCTCGCCGGTGACGCCACGCTCGAGCGCACGCTGGGCGCGCTCGTCGCCGGCGCAGCCGCCCTCGACCTGCCGGCGCCGGCGCGGGCGGCGCTCGAGCGCCTCGCCGCGGGTGATCGCGACTCCCGGGCCGGCATGGTCGCGAACGTCCTCGGCGACACCATTCCGGCCGATGCGATCGCCGAGCATGCCCTCGTCGCCGCGGCGCTGCAGGTGCATTTCGCCGCGCTGGCCTCGCAGCTGGACCCGGCGGCGCTGAAGCCAGTCGCCGATGGCGCCTGCCCCGCCTGCGGCGCGCCGCCGGCGACCAGCCTCGTCGTCGGCTGGCCCGAGGCGGAGGGCACGCGCTATTGCTCCTGCTCGCTCTGCGCGACGCTCTGGAACTACGTGCGGGCGAAGTGCGCGCTCTGCGGCTCGACCAAGTCGATCTCGTTCCGCGAGATCGACGGCGGCGCCGGCGACGTGAAGGCTGAGATCTGCGGCGTCTGCGACGGCTACGTCAAGGTGCTCTACCAGCATAAGAACCCGGCGCTCGACCCGGTCGCCGACGACATCGCGACGCTCGGGCTCGACATCCTCGTGCGCGAGCTCGATGTCCGGCGTGGCGGCGTCAATCCGTTCCTGGCCGGGTACTGACCCGGTGGGCGAGACCCGCGACCTGCGCCGCCTTCCCTCGGTCGACGTCGTGCTGCGCGACCCGGCGGTGGCCGCGGCCGCCGCCGTCCACGGCCGCGCGAGCGTGCTCGCCGCGGTGCGCGCGAGCCTTGCCGCCGCCCGCGCCAATCTCCGCGACGGCACCGGCGGCGGCGCGCGCGACGCGGTCGCCGCCGACGTCGTCGCCCGCCTCGACGCGGCCGCGCGCCCGAAGGTCCGGCCGGTCTTCAACCTCACCGGCACCGTGCTCCACACCAACCTCGGCCGCGCGCTGCTCGCCGAGGAGGCCGTCGAGGCCGCGGTGACGGCGATGCGCCACGCGCTCGCGCTCGAGTTCGACCTCGACGGCGGCAAGCGCGGCGAGCGCGACGCGATCCTGCGCGACCTCCTCGTCGAGCTGACCGGCGCCGAGGACGCCACCGTCGTCAACAACAACGCCGCCGCCGTCCTCCTCGCCCTGAACACGCTGGCGCAGGGCCGCGAGGCGATCGTCTCGCGCGGCGAGCTGATCGAGATCGGCGGCGCCTTCCGGATGCCCGACATCATGGCGCGAGCGGGAACCCGCATCGTCGAGGTCGGCACCACCAACCGCACCCACGCCCGGGACTACCGCGCCGCGCTTTCCCCCGACACCGGGCTGATCCTCAAGGTCCACACCTCGAACTACCGCATCGTCGGCTTCGTCAAGGAGGTGCCCGCCCCGGAGCTGGCCGGCATCGCCCGGGGCCACGGCGTGCCGCTCGTCAACGACCTCGGCTCCGGCACGCTCGTCGACCTCGCGCCCTTCGGGTTGCCGCGCGAGCCGACCGTCGCCGAGGCCGTCGCCGAGGGCGCCGACCTCGTCACCTTCTCCGGCGACAAGCTGCTCGGCGGCCCGCAGGCCGGGTTCATCGTCGGCCGGCGGGCGCTGGTCGAGGCGATCAACCGCAACCCGATGAAGCGGGCGATGCGCATCGACAAGCTGCGCCTCGCCGCGCTCGAGGCGACGCTGCGCCTCTACCGCGACCCCGACCGCCTCGCCGCTCGCCTGCCGACCCTGCGCCTGCTCGCTCGCCCCAGGCCGGAGATCGCGGACCTCGCCGACGCGCTGCGACCGGCCGTCGCCGCCGCGGTCGGCCCCGGCTTCACCGTCGAGGTGGTCGACTGCGCGAGCCAGTTCGGCTCCGGCGCCCTGCCGACCGAGACGATCCCGAGCGCCGGCCTCGCGCTCAGCCCCGCCGACCCCGGCTCCAGCGGCCAGGCCGTGCTCGACCTCGCCGCCGCGCTGCGCCACTGCCCGGTCCCGATCGTCGGCCGCATCGCCGACGGCGCGCTGATCCTCGACCTGCGCTGCCTCGAAGACGTGGACGGCTTCCACCGCACTCTCGCCGGGCTCCCACCATGAGCTGGCTCGGCCGCCTCGCCCGCCGTCCCGAGCCGGAGGACCCGATGGCCCGCGCCGACGCCGCCGCCCGGCGCGGCGACTACGCCGAGGCGCTCGCCGTCTGGGGCCCGCTCGCCCAGGCCGGCAACGCCCGCGCGCAGAACAACGTCGGCGCCTGCTTCGCCGGCGGCCTCGGCGTCGCGCGCGACCCGGCGCTCGCGCTCCGGTGGCTGACGCTCGCAGCCGAGGCCGGGGACCCGGGCGGCTGCCGCAACCTGGCGCACGCCTACTTCCGCGGCGACGGGGTCAGGGAGAACCCGCACTACGCCGCCACGCTCTACCGCCAGGCCGCCGACGCCGGCGACGCCGAGGCGCAGGACATGCTCTCCTGGATGCTGCTCGAAGGCGAGATCGTCCCGCCCGACCCGCCCGAGGCGCTCCGCCTCGCCGAGGCCGCCGCCGCCCAGGGCGTCGCCGCCGCGATGTTCCGCCTCGGCATGATGCACCACGACGCGATCGCGGTGGAGCGCGACCCCGCCGCCGCCGCGCGCTGGTGGACGCGCGCCGCGGCCCTTGGGCAGCCGGACGCGCAGGCGATGCTCGGCGCCGCGCTCCTGACCGGCGCCGGTGTGCCGCGCGACCCCTTCGCCGCCTTCGTCTGGCTGCTGCGCGCCCGCGCCGGCGGCAGCGCGCTCGCCTATCCGTTCCTCCGCCCGGCCGAGGCCGCGCTGCCACTCGAGGAGGCCGGCCGCGCCCGCCGCGCCGCCGACCAGCCGCTGCCGGAGCCCGGCCCATGATCATCGGCACCGCCGGCCACATCGACCACGGCAAGACCTCGCTGGTCCGGGCGCTGACCGGCGTCGACGCCGACCGGCTCAAGGAGGAGAAGGTCCGCGGCATCACCATCGATCTCGGCTTCGCCTACATGCCGGCGCCTGACGACACCGTCGTCGGCTTCGTCGACGTCCCCGGCCACGAGCGGCTGATCCGCAACATGCTGGCCGGCGCCACCGGCATCGCCTTCGCGCTCCTCGTCGTCGCCGCCGACGACGGGGTGATGCCGCAGACCCGCGAGCATCTCGCGATCCTCGACCTCCTCGGCCTCCGCCGCGGCCTCGTCGCCCTGACCAAGACCGACCTCGTCGACGCCGACGGCATCGCCGCCGCCCGGGCCGGCGTCGCCAACGCGCTGCTCGGCACCGGCCTCGAGGACGCCGCGATCGTCGAGGTCTCCTCCGCCACCGGCGCCGGCATCGACGACCTGCGCGCCCGCCTCGTCGTCGCCGCCGAGACGGGGGCGGCCCCCGCGGCCGATGCCCCGTTCCGGCTCGCCGTCGACCGCAGCTTCACCCTGCAGGGCGCGGGCACCGTCGTCACCGGCACCGTGCTCGCCGGCAGCGTCGCGCCGGGCGACCACCTGGTCGCCAGCCCGAGCGGCCTCGCCGTCCGCGTCCGCGGCCTGCACGCCCAGAACCGAGCCGCCGAGCGCGGCCGCCCCGGCGACCGCTGCGCCCTCAACCTCGCCGGCGACGGCGTCGCCCGGGACGCCATCGCCCGTGGCGCCATGATCGTCGACCCCTGGCTGCACGCGCCGACCGCGCGGATCGACGCCGAGCTCCGCGTCCTCCCCGGCGAGCCGCGCCCGGTCGCCCAGTGGCTCCCGGTCCACCTGCACCACGGCACCGCCGAGGTGCCGGCGCGCGTCGTCCTCCTCGCCGACCGCGCGATCGCGCCCGGCGAGCGCGGCCTCGTCCAGCTCGTCCTCGACCGCCCGATCGCGGCCGCGGCCGGCGACCGCTTCGTCATCCGCGACACCAGCGCCCAGCGCACCATCGGCGGCGGCAGCTTCCTCGACCTCCGCGCCCCCACGCGCCGGCGCCGCACCCCGGAGCGGCTCGCCCAGCTCGCGGCCCACGCCGCACCCGACCCCGCGGCGGCCCTCGACGCCCTGCTCACCCGCGCGCCCTACCACCTCGACCTCTACGCCTTCGCCCGCGACCGCGGCCTGCGCGCCGAGGCGCTCGCCGCCGCGGCCGGCGACGTCGTCACCATCGCCACCCGCGCGGCCCGGATCGCGCTGACCCGCGCGACCGCCGAGCGCCTCGAGCGGGCGATCCTCGCCACGCTGGAGGCGTTCCACGCCGAGAACCCCGACCTCGCCGGCATCGGCATGGAGCGCCTGCGCGGGGGCATCGATCCGCGCCTGCCCTCGCCCGCCTTCGCGGCGCTGCTGCAGGCCGAGGCCCGCGCCGGCCGCGTCGCGCTCGACGGCGCCTGGGTCCGCCTTGCCGGCCACGAGGTCCGCCTCGCCCCCGCCGACGAGGAGCTCTGGGACGCCATCGCCCCGCGCCTCGCCGCGGAGGCCCGCTTCCGGCCGCCGCGGGTTCGCGACATCGCCGGCGAGCTCGACCTGCCCGAGGAGGAGGTCCGCCGGCTCTGCAAGCTCCTCGCCCGCATGGGCAAGCTGCATGAGGTCGCCCACGACCACTTCTTCCTGCGCGACACGGTCGGCGAGATGGTCGGCTTCGCGGCGGACCTCGACGCCACCGTCGGCCTCTTCAGCGCCGCGCAGTTCCGCGACCGGATGCAGAACGGCCGCAAGGTCGCGATCCAGATCCTCGAGTTCCTTGACCGCCACGGCGTCACCGTGCGACGCGGGGACCTGCGGCGGATCAACCCGCGGCGGCTCGATCTCTTCCGCCGCGACGACGCCGAGGAGACGCCTTCGGGAGGAGAATCGTCCCCGGTGGGGCGTCCGGACTTCAAATCCGGGAGGGGCCGTGAGACGGTCTCTGGTGGGTTCGAACTCCCACTCTCTTCCGCCACAGGAGCAGCGGAGCACCGCATGACCGACACGACCGACCCCGGTTTCGACGCCTACCTCGCCGCCCTCGCGGACCGGGCCCGCGAGGCCAGCACCGCCGAGCAGGAGCACCAGAAGCAGGCCGCGCGCCGGGCCGCCGAGCTCAGGCAGGCGCGCGCCTTCGCCTGGCGCCGGCTGAACCTCGTGCGCGCCGTGGCGGCGGCGGTCCGCTCGGCCGAGAACACTGAAACCGCCGCCGCCGCCGGCCGGTCCGCCTTCCTGCGCGAGGTCGGCTGGAACGGCGCGACCCAGGCCCAGCGCGACGTGGCCGACCGCTTCGCCCCCGTCGCGCTCGCGATCTGGTCGGCCGGCCGCGGCGAGCCCGGCGAGGACGCTCCGGCCGCGGTCGACGCCTTCGAGGCCTGGTATGCCGCCGAGCGCGGCGTCGCGCTCCTCGCGCTGATGGACCGCGAGGTCCCGGACCTTCCACTTGTCGAGGTCTGAGCCAGCGGGCGACCCGGCGGCGAGCTTCGACGCCTGGATCGCCAAGGCGTTCGCCGAGCGGGGCGCATTCACCGCCCTCGTCGTCCTCGTCGCCATCGGCGAACTCAGCGTGGAGCCGCTGCGCTCGACCTGGTTCCACGTCGTCGGCGCCGATCTCGACTGGGCCGGGGTCGCCGAGCTCCTCAGCGGCGCCGGCGGATGGGACGGCGCCGTCTTCGCGCCCCGCACCGACCCGCGGCTCGGCGGTCCGCTCGCCGACGCCGCCGCCCGCGCCGAGGTCATCGAGCTCGGCCAGCGGATCGTCGAGGACCGCACCGTGCTCAACGCCGAGCACTTCTTCGACCGTCGCGGCCGGCGCCTGAGGATCGAGGAGGTGCCCGCCCAGTGACCGCGCTCAGCGTGCTGGACACCGGTCTCGCCGGCGCACGCCGGAACGTGGCGGTGACCGCGGCCCTCCTCGAGCTGCACGCCGCCGGCCGGATCGGCGACACCCTGCGGCTGCACCGCTACCGGGCCTCGGTGCTTCTCGGGCGCAGCCAGCCGCCGGGCGGCGCGTTCGACCGCGACGCCTGCGCCCGCCGCGGCGCCGAGATCGCCCGCCGGGTCACCGGCGGCGGCGCGGTCGCGATGACCCCGGGCGCCCTCGCCTGGGACCTCGTCACCGCCCGCCGCCCCGGCCAGAGCCTCGACGCCATCGCCGCCCTTCTCTGCCGGGCGCTCGCCGGCGCCCTCGCCGGCTACGGCGTGCAGGCCGCATTCCGCCCGCCCGGCGACGTCATCGCGGCCGGCCGCAAGATCGCCGGCACCGCCGGCGTCTTCGAGGGCGGCACGATCCTGCACCAGGGCAGCCTGCTCATCGACGCCGACACGGCGGAGATGGCCGAGCTCCTCGGCGTCCCCCGCCTTCCCGTCGCGACTCTGGCCGAGCTGACCGGGGCGGTACCGGCGCGGCTGTCCGAGACGGTCGCCGCCGCCCTCGCCGGGGCGCTGGGACTCGCGCCCGTCCGGGGCGCGCCCGGCCCGGAGCTCGAGCGCGCCGCCGGCGCCTTCCTCGACGCGGAGGCGATCCTCGCATGACCCGGCGCCTGCTGATCGTGCTGGTGAACACCGACCCGCGCAACCCGGAGGAGCTCGGCGCGCCGTTCTACCATGCCGCCGTCGCCGCCGCGATGGACGTCGAGGTCGACGTGGTCTGCGCCGCCACCGCCGGCAAGCTGATGGTCAAGGGCGTGGCGGAGGCGCTGCACGTCAAGCCCGGCCACCCGATGACCGTCCTCGACTGGATCCGCGAGGCGCACGGCCACGGCGCCCGGTTCTGGGCCTGCCCGGCCAACCTCGACCTCTTCGAGGTCCGCGAGGAGGACCTGATCCCCGAATGCGGCGGGCTGATGGGCGCCGCGACGATGATCCGCAGCATCATGGACGACGAATGCCGGGTGCTGAGCTACTGATACCGTCTCCTGGTCATCGCTTCGGCCGATTCCGAACGTTGGCCTTCGCGACGGTTGCCGAGGCACGGCCTGCGCCTGCCTGGGCTGGCGCACTGGCCGAACCCCGCCCCACGCGGGCGTTCGGCGATCCGCCCGACGGCAGCGTGCGCGGAACGGCCGGGTGCGCCTGCCGGGGGGCAGGCAGGCGCAGGCCGTGCTTGCGCACGGCCGGGGATGCTGGCGCCGTGGCACAGCTTCCGGACGCGAAGCGATCAGCCAGAAGCCGTTTGCGGAGCGACCGATGACCACCGTCCGCGGTTGCACGTTCCCCAATCACCTGCTCTACGACGTGCCCCGCCACGTCTGGTACGCCGAGGCAGGCGACGGCCTCGTGCGCGCCGGCATCACCCCGGTCGGCGTCGACCTCGCCCGCGAGGTGCTGATCTTCACCCCCAAGCGGGCCGGCCGCCCCTTCGCGAAGCACCGGGCGATCGCCACGGTCGAGAGCGCCAAGTGGGTCGGCTCGGTCCGATCCGCCTTCGCCGGCCGGGTCGAGGCCGTGAACGACGCCCTCGTCGCCCGCGCCGCCGCCGTCAACGCCGACTGCTACGGCGCCGGCTGGATGCTGCTGCTGCGGCCCGACGCCGCCGACTGGGCCGACGAGCTTGTCACCGGCGCCCGCATCGCTCCCGCCTACGAGGACTGGATGGAGAGCGCCGGCTTCGAGGGCTGCGCCTCGCGTTGACAATCGCCGGGCCGCGGGCGAGGATGCTCGCGTGACCTTCCGCACGGCTCCCGAGGCTCGGGGCGCACGTCGAATCTCCCCACCTGCACCGGCTTCGGCCGCTTTGGCGCTCGCGATCTCCCGCGGCGGCCGCAGGGAATGTCGTGCCCCGGACTGCCCGGCGCCCGTTTCTCCAGGACCGGCCACACCACAGTTCGGGAGGTACAGCGCATGATGAACCGGCGTGATTTCCTCGGCAGCGCCGCCGCCTGCTCGGCGGCGCTGTTCGTGCCCGCGGGCGTCCAGGCGGCGGAGGGGTTCGACCCCCGGCCCGGCGCATGGCGCGAGTTCCAGCTCACCACCCGGCTCGACATCGCCAGGGCGGGCGGCCCGGTGCAGGCCTGGATCCCGCTGCCGTCGCTCAGCGAGGCCGACTGGATCGTGCCGGGCGGCGACGACTGGACCTCGAACGCCACGACCGCGGAGGTCTGGATCGACCCGAAGTACGGCGCGCGGCTCCTGCACGCGACCTTCGCCGAAGGCGTCGCCGCCCCCACGGTCGAGGTCGTCAGCCGGTTCACCAGCCGCGATCGTGCCGCCGACCTCGCCGCCCCCGGCGCTCCCGTCGCCCTCGCCGGGCCGGAGCGCGCGCTCTATCTCGAGGCGACCGCGCTGATGCCGACCGACGGCATCGTCGAGGAGACCGCCGGGGTGATCACCGCCGGCGCCGGCACCGACCAGGAGAAGGCGCGCGCGATCTACGAATGGGTCGTCGACAACACCTTCCGCGACCCCGAGATCCGCGGCTGCGGCCTCGGCGACGTCGCGAGCATGCTCGCGACCGGCAACCTCGGCGGCAAGTGCGCCGACCTGAACGCCCTCTACGTCGCCCTCGCGCGCGCCTCCGGCATCCCGGCGCGGGACGTTTACGGCATCCGGGTCGCGCCGTCGAAATTCGGCTACAAGAGCCTCGGCGCGGGCTCGGAGACCATCACGAAGTCGCAGCACTGCCGGGCCGAGGTCTTCCTCGAAGGCCACGGCTGGGTCGCCGTCGATCCGGCCGACGTGCGCAAGGTGGCGCTCGAGGAGCCGCCGGGGGAGAACGCGATCGACTCGGCCGTCGTCGTGGCGGCGCGCGAGAAGCTCTTCGGGGCCTGGGAGGGCAACTGGCTCGCCTACAACACCGCCCACGACCTGGTGCTGCCGGGGTCGGCGCACGAGGTCGCCTTCCTGATGTACCCGCAGGCCGAGGTCGCCGGGCTGTTGCTCGACTGCCTCGATCCCGATAGCTTCCGCTATGCGATAACGGCGGCGGAGCTGACCGCCTGAGGGAGGACCCATGCCGGACAGGACTTGCGTCGTGGTCGGCGCCGGACCGGGCAACGGCCTCGCCTTCGCCCGCCGCTTCGCCGCGGGCGGCTACCGGGTCGCGCTCGTCGGCCGCAGCCGGGAGAAGCTCGACGCGGTCGCGGCGGAGGTCCCCGGGAGCCGGGTGGTCCCGGCCGACGCCACCGACCCTGCCGCGCTGACGGCGGCGTTCGGCAGCATCCGCGCCGAGCTCGGCCCGGTCGACGTGCTCCTCTACAACGCCGGCTCGGGCCAGTGGGGCAACTTCCAGGAGATCACCGCCGACGGCCTCGAAGCCGGCTGGCGGACCAACGTGCTCGGGCTCCTCGTCGCCGGCCAGGCGGTGGCCGACGACATGATCGCGCGCGGTTCCGGCGCCATCGTCGTCACCGGCGCGACCGCGTCGCTGCGCGGCAACGTCGGCACCGCCGCCTTCGCGTCGGCCAAGGCCGGGCAACGCTCGCTCGCCCAGTCGATGGCGCGGTACCTCGGCCCGAAGGGTGTGCACGTCGCCTACGTGATCGTCGACGGCGTCATCGGCACGCCGGCGACCCGGACCCGGATGCCCGACAAGCCGCCCGAGTTCTTCCTCGACCCGACCGCGATCGCCGAGGCGGTCCACGTCCTCGCCCACCAACACGGCTCGGCCTGGACCTTCGAGCTCGACCTGCGCCCCTTCGCCGAGCGCTGGTAGTCGCGGCGACGTCGCGAGCCTCAACTCGGCGTTGCCCCGTTCGACCAATCCGGGCAATACTCGCCTCGACGGGTCCGGAAGCCGCTGCGCCGCCCGTCGGGTCCGGGACGAGGGCAAAGCCAAAAGACGCTGCGCGGCGGTCAGGGGAGGCTGACACATGCACAACTCAGTTCGAATGGGAATCCTCGCGTCGACGATGCTGGCGGGGCTCGCGGCGGGCGCGTCCGCCCAGGAGCTCGTCACCGCCGACCGCGTCGGCAATCCCGACGCGACGAACGTCCTGACCATGCGGGCGAACCCGAACATGTCACCGAACAGCCCGAGCCCCGAGCAGAACGCCGCCTTCGCCACGGTCTGGCAGAGCTTCGCCGAGGCGCATCCCGACTGGCAGATCCAGTTCGAGTTCTTCAGCAACGACATCGGCGGCGAGCACGCCCGCCTGCTCGAACAGGCGCGCGCCGGCCGGGCGCCCGACTGCGTGACCGTCGACTCGTTCCAGCTCGCGCTCTTCGTGCAGAACGGCGTCCTGCAGCCGCTCGACGCCTTCTTCAGCCAGCAGGAGATCGACGACCTCTTCCCGTTCATCCGCGAGGGCATCATCGGCACCGACGGCCACGTCTATGCCTGGTGGTGGGGCACCGACCTGCGCATCCTCTACCGCAACACCGACCTCATCGCCGAGGCGCCGAGCACCTGGGAGGAGATGCAGGCGGCGGCGCTCGAGGCGGCGGGGACCGGCGTCGAAGGCGTCCTCTTCAACGGCGGCCGCTGGGAGGGCACCACCTTCGACTGGCTGGCGAACTTCTGGGCCCAGGGGGGCGAGCTCGTCGACGACACCGGCAAGCCGATCTTCGGCGAGGGCGAGAACCGCGAGAAGATGCTGACGGCGCTCAACTACTTCAAGGGCCTCGTCGACAGCGGCGCGGCGCCGAAGCGGGTCGCGACCATCGACGACTACGCCGACTTCAACGCCGCCGCGATCGGCGGCACCACCGCGTCGTTCTTCGGCGGCCACTGGCAGTACTTCCAGCTTCAGGAGGCGATGCCGGCCGAGGCCTTCGCCAAGTGGGAGGTCGCCGAGCTGCCCGGACCGACGGCCGACCAGCGCGCCACCGGCACCGGCGGCTGGACCGTCGCCGCGTTCTCCGACGATCCCGCCAAGATCGAGATGTGCGCCAACGTGATGCGCGAGGTCTACATGGGCCCGGCGAACGAGGTCATCGGCGACCTGCCGACCCGGCAGAGCCTGTTCGACACGCTGCCCAAGTTCCAGGACGACTACTTCGCGAAGCTGAAGGAGTACCTGGTCAACGGCAAGGCGCGGCCCGGCGTGCCGATCTACCCCGAGATCTCGAACCAGATCCAGATCATGATGGGCGAGGTCCTGTCCGGCTCCAAGGAACCCGAGGCCGCGCTCGACGGCGCCTGGGACCGGGTGATGAGCGCCTACAACAAGAGCTGATCGCCGGGGACGGCCCGGAACTCCGGGCCGTCCCCCGACGACATCGGCCGGGCGGGGTTTCGGATGAGCGAGAGCGTCGAGAGCGGGACGATGGCACCCGGTGTCAGCCGGCGCGGGCGCGTGCGCCTGAGCGAGCGGCCGCTCATCTGGCTCCTGCCGCTCGCGATCCTGCTCTTCGTCACCTACGTCTACCCGGCGCTCGACGTCATCCGCTACAGCTTCACCGACGCGACGCTGCTCAACCCGGACTACGAGTATTCGCTGGCCAGCTACCGGAACGTGGGGGCGAACCCGGACCTGCCCGGCATCCTCTGGGTCACCTTCCTCTTCGTCGTCGCCAGCGTCGTGCTGCAGCTCACCCTCGGCCTCCTCGTCGCCATGGCGCTGCACCGCGGCGTCACCCGCGAGCTGCCCGGCGTCTCGTTCGTCCGGGTGATCATCCTCTCGGCCTGGATCGTCCCGGGGGTCGCCGCCGGCATCGTCTGGCAGCTGATGTTCAACGAGGCGAGCTACGGCTTCTTGAACGCGCTCCTGCGCGCCGCCGGCATCGCGCCGGTCGCCTGGCTCTCCGACCCGTCGATGGCGATCTGGTCGGCGGTGATCGCCAACGTCTGGCGCGGCACCGCCTTCTCGATGATCCTGCTCTACGCCGGCCTCCTCGTCATCCCGCGCAGCCTCTACGAGGCGGCCGCGGTCGACGGCGCCACGGCGTTCCGGCAGTTCCGCTACATCACGCTGCCGCAGCTGCGCCCGATCATGCTGATCAACACCATCCTGATCTCGATCTTCACCCTCAACACCTTCGACCTGATCCTGCCCCTGACCGGCGGCGGGCCGGGGCGCGCGACCGAGGTGCTGGCGCTCTACGCCTACAACACCGTCTTCCGCAACTTCGACCTCTCGAACGGCTCGGTGCTCGCGGTGATCCTGCTCCTGATCAGCATCGTCTTCACCTTCTTCTACGTCCGCCTCTTGCCGAAGGAAGGCTGAAGCGCCCCGTGTCCGTCGCCCGCAGCACCCGCCTCGCCGACCTCGGCACCTACCTCGCCTACGGCGTGATCTGCCTGTTCTTCGCCGGGCCGCTGCTCTGGCTGGTGTCGCTCTCGATCCGCACCGCGGCCGAGATCTACGTGAGCGACATCCGGCTCTGGCCGGAGAACCCGACGCTCGAAAACTACGCCGCCGCGCTCGGCAACCCGCTGTTCCCGACCTACCTCTGGAACGGCCTGAAGCTCGCCGTGGCCGGCGCGCTCGGCGCCATGCTCTTCGCGACGCCGGCCGCCTACGCGCTGTCGCGGTTCCAGTTCCGCAACCGCAACCTCGCCATGATCGGGCTCCTCGGCTTCCAGATGATCTCGCCCCTCGTCATCATGGTGCCGCTCTACCGCTACATGGACCGGATCGGCCTGACCGACAGCCACTTCGGCGCCGCCGTCCTCTACATCGCGATCGCAGCCCCGCTCTTCACCTGGATGCTCAAGGGCTTCCTCGACGGCATCCCGCAGAGCCTTGAGGACGCGGCGATGATCGACGGCTGCACCCGCTTCGGCGCCTTCATGCGGGTGGTGCTGCCCCTGAGCCTGCCCGGTCTCACCTCGGCCTTCGTCCTGAACGCCATCCTCGGCTGGTCGCAGTTCATCATTCCCTTCATCCTGCTCTCGCAAGCCGAGCCTGCTGCCGATCGCGGTCGGCATCTTCAACTTCCAGGGCACCTACAACCAGACCTCGACCCAGATCCTCGCCGCGGCGAGCGTGCTCTCGATCGTGCCGGCGGTCGTCGTCTTCCTCGTCCTGCAGCGCTTCATCATCGGCGCGCTGATGGCCGGCGCGGTGAAGGGCTGAGGACGCATGCGCGTCCACATGATCGCGAATGCCCACATCGACCCGGTGTGGCTCTGGCGCTGGCAGGCCGGCGCCGACGAGGCGCTCGCCACCGCCGCCTCGATGGCCGACCGCTGCGACGAGTACCCGGAGTTCGTCTTCACCCGCGGCGAGGCCTGGCTCTACGCCCGGGTCGAGCGCCTGCGCCCCGACCTCTTCGACCGCATCCGCGCCTTGATCGAGCGCGGCCAGTGGCACGTCACCGGCGGCCAGTTCATCCAGCCCGATCTCAACCTGCCCACGGCCGCCGGCCTCCACCGCCAGATCGAGCACGGCCAGCGCTACTTCCGCGACCGCTTCGGCATCGCGCCGGGCGTCGGCTACAACGTCGACAGCTTCGGCCACACCGCGACGCTGCCCGACATCCTCGCCCGCCACGGCTACACCGCCTACGTCTTCCGCCGGCCCGAGCAGCACCAGGTGGCGCTGCCCGCCAACACCTTCGTCTGGCAGGGCCCCGGCGGCGGCGAGGTGGTGGCGTTCCGCATCGTCCCCGGCTACGTCGCCAACTTCGCCGACCTCTCCGGCCAGGTCCGCATCGCCGTCGAGAGCGCCGACCCGGCGCTCGGCCACACCATGTGCTTCTACGGCACCGGCAATCACGGTGGCGGCCCGTCGAAGGCGATGATCGAATGGATCCTCGCCCACCGCGACTTCGACGGCCACGACCTGGTCTTCTCGACGCCTGCCGCCTACTTCGCCGCAATCGCCGAGAAGCGCGGTCTGCTGCCACGGGTCAAGACCGAGCTCCAGCACTGCTTCCCCGGCTGCTACAGCGTCATGCACGACATCAAGCGCGCCCAGCGCCACGGCGAGGATCTGCTCGTCCAGGCCGAGACGGCGGCCCGCGCGCTCGCGGCCGACGACGCCGAGCGCGATGCGAGCCTCGCCCGGGTCGACGCCGCCTGGGACGACCTCCTGTTCACCGAGTTCCACGACATCCTGACCGGCACCTCGATCCCCGGCGCCTGGGACAGCGTGCGCGCGATGCAGGGGCGCGCCCGCATCACCGGCGAGGAGGTGCTCTACGACACCAGCCGCTGCTGGTCCTACCGCACCCTCCCCCGCGTCGACGACCACCAGATCGTCGTCCTCAACACCGCCCCCCGCCCGCGCCGCGCCTTCGTCGAGGCCGAGCCCTATCTCGACTTCGACGACTGGGGCACCCGCTGGCTCGCCGACGAGGCTGGCCGCCCTGTGCCCTTCCAGGAGGTCCAACCCGACTCGAACCAGCTGATCCCGCGCATCCTCTTCGAAGCCGAGATCGGCGCCGCCGCCGCCCGCCAGTTCCGCGTCCGCGCCGACGCAGCCCCGCCGCGGCCGGCCTCGTCTCTCGCCGCCACCAGCTCCGCGCTCTCGAATGGCCGCGTGACCGTCGCGCTCCGCGGCGGCGGTCTCGGTCCGGTCGCCCTCGACGGCACCGACCTGCTCGCGGGCCTCGGCCTCCACCTCCGCCGCGACACCACCGACACCTGGACCTTCCACACCGACCGCTGGGACGAGCCGATCGAGGCCACCCTCGCCCACGCGGTCTGGCACCTCGAGGAGACCGGCCCGCTCCGGGTCCGCGCCCGCCTCGACGGCCGGCTCCGTCACTCCCGCGTCCGGCTGACCGTCAGCCTCTGCCGCGACGAGCCGGCCCTCCACCTGGCGCTCGAGGTCAACTTCGACGAACACCACACCCTCCTGCAGATGCCGGTCGCTCTCGCCGCCCCGCCGAGCCGCTGGACCGACGGCCTCGCCGACGGCCACGTCGACCGCCAGCCCTCGCCCGCCGAATGGCCGTTCCTCGGCTGGTCGCGCCTCCGCCTCGGCGGCACCGACATCGGCCTCACCACCAGCGACATCTACAGCCACAGCGTCGACGGCACCCTCTGGCAGCCGACGCTGCTGCGCAGCCCGCGCATGGCCTGGGGCGGCGGCGACCCCCGCACCTATGCCGGCCACGACCACCACACCGACCAGGGCGTCCACCACTTCGCCCTCACCCTCCGCTTCGGCTCGCTGAGCGAAGCCGACCTCGCCCAGGCCCTCGCCGACGCCGCCCAGCCCCTCGTCGTCTTCGACCGCTACGAGGGCATGGACCGGCCGGCCTGGGGGCCGACGCCGCCGCGCGGGCTCTGGGGCCCGGCGATGCTGCGCAACGTCGCCGACGGCCTGGCCACCGATCCCGGCCAGGAAGCCCCCGGCGGCCTCTTCAACCGTCCCGGCCAGACCAACTACGCCGGCTAAAGGAGCCATCATGACGCTGCCCGACCAGCACCGCATCGAACGCCTGCGGCGTCGCCTCGAGGAGCTCGACCTCTGGGCGGTCCGCGCGGGCGTCGCGCTCGAAGGCTGGTCCTTCAACGACGCCCCCCTCGCCCATGGCGCCGCCTGGCCGACCCGCGACGGTGTCGCCGCCCTCGCCCTCGACGGCATCGAGGTCCCGGCCGACTGGCCGCTCGAGGAGGCCCGGCTCGACGTCGACCTCGGCGGCGAGGGGCTGCTGCGCATCGCCTACGCCGACGGTGGCGACGACGCCTTCGGCCTCGACCCCAACCACCAGCGCTTCCCGCTCAAGGCCCGCCGCTTCGCCGTCCGCGCCGAGATGGTCGCCCGCCTGCCCTTCGGCGTGCCGAACCGCGACGCCCGCCTCGCCCGCGCCCGCCTGGTCCGAATCGACCCCGAGCTCGCCGAGCTCACCCTCCTGCTCCATCAGGTCGCGGACACCGCGGAGGTGCTTGCCGGCCACGAGGTCGTCCCGCCGCTCCTCGCCGCCGCCGAGGACGCGATGGCCGAGCTCGACTGGCCGACCGCCACCCTGCCCTACGTCGCCCGCGTCGCGCCCGGCTGGCAGATGCAGCGGGTCTGGCAGCTGCCCGCCGACCTCGCGACCGATCCGGCCGGGCTCGAGCCCGCGCACGGCGTAGCCGCCGCCACCGATTTCCTGCGCGAGCGCCTGCGCGCCCTGCGCGAGCGCTACCCGCAGACCGGGTCGCTGGCGCTGACCGGCCACGCCCATATCGACCTCGCCTGGCTCTGGCCGCTCGACGAGACCCGGCGCAAGGCCAACCGCACCTTCTGGACGATGATCGGCCTGATCGAGCGCCACCCGGAGTTCCGCTTCAACCAGTCGACCGCCCAGCTCTACGCCTTCCTCGAGGAGGACGACCCCGCCCTCTTCGCGAAGATCAAGGAGAAGGCCGACGGCGGCCAGTGGGAGCCGCTCGGCGCGATGTGGGTCGAGCCCGACACCAACATGCCGACCGGCGAGTCCTTCGTCCGCCAGCTCCTCTACGGCCAGCGCTACTTCGAGCGCACCTTCGGCCGCCGCCACGACGTCTGCTGGTTGCCCGACTGCTTCGGCTTCTCGCCGGCGCTGCCGCAGCTCCTGAACCAGGCCGGGGTGACGAGCTTCTTCACCATCAAGGTGAACTGGTCCGAGACCAACGTGATGCCCTACGACCTCTTCTGGTGGGAGGGCATCGACGGCAGCAGGGTGCTCGCCCACACCTTCAACAACCCGGTCGGCGGCTACAATGCCGAGATCGGCGCCCGCGCCATCGTCGAGACCTGGAAGAACTACCGCGGCAAGTACCGCCACCCCGAGAGCCTGCTCGCCTTCGGCTATGGCGACGGCGGCGGCGGCCCGACCGAGGAGATGCTCGACCGCCAGCGCCAGTTCGCCGACTTCCCCGCCGTGCCAGCGCTGCGCCCGACCTCGGTCGCCGAGTGGTTCGCCGGAGTGCACGCCGCCGTCGGCAACGACCCCGACCTCCCGGTCTGGGTCGGCGAGATCTACCTCGAGCTCCACCGCGGCACCCTCACGACCCAGGGCCGCACCAAGTACCTGCACCGCCGCGCCGAGCGCGCGCTGATCACCGCCGAGACACTGTCCTCGATGGCGACACTGCTCGGCGCCGCGCCGGCCGCATCGCTCGAGGAGCACTGGCACCTGATCCTGCGCAACGAGTTCCACGACATCCTGCCCGGCTCGAGCATCCGCGAGGTCTACGAGCTCGCCGAGTCCGAGCTCGCCTCGGTCGTCGAAGCCGGCAGGGCCGCCGCCGAGAAGAGCCTCGACGCGCTCGCCGCCCATGTCGCCACCCCCGGCCAGACCGAGCTCGTCATCATCGTCAACCCCGTCATCTCGTCCCAGCCGGTCCGCGCCTTCTCGCCCGATCCCCTTCCCGGCGGACAGGCGGTCGAGGGCGGCAGCGTGATCGCCGCCGACGCGACCGTCGCCGGCCTCACCGTCGCCGTCCTCGCCGACACCGCCCCGCCCGCCGGGCTGACCGTCACCGACCGGAGCCTCGAGAACGCCCGGCTCCGCGTCACCCTGAACGACGACGGCTCGCTCGCGAGCGTCTACGACAAGCGCGCCGGCCGCGAGGCGCTCGCCGGCCGCGGCAACCAGATCTGGGCCTATGTCGACAAGCCGCGCAGCTGGGACGCCTGGGACATCGACGAGAGCTATCCGCGCCAGGGCGAGGAGATCCCCGCCGCCTCGATCGAGATCGCCGAGCGCGGCCCGCACCGCGCCGCGCTCAAGATCGTCCGCCGCTACCACGACAGCGAGATCGTCCAGCACCTGCGGCTCTGGGCCAACTCGGGCCGGCTCGAGTTCGCGACCGACATCGACTGGCACGACCGCCGGATCCTGCTCAAGGCGCGCTTCCCGCTCGCGATCCGCGCCGACCACGCCACCTACGAATGTGCGCACGGCGTCATCCGCCGCGCGACGCACCGCAACACCTCCTGGGACACCGCCCGCTTCGAGGTCGTCGCCCACCGCTTCGCCGACCTCTCCGAGCACGGCTACGGCGTCGCGCTCCTCAACGACGGCAAGTACGGCCACCACGCCTTGGGCAACGAGCTCGGCCTCACCCTGCTGCGCTCGCCGGTCTACCCCGACCCCTTCGCCGACGAGGGCCGGCAAAGCTTCACCTACGCGCTCTTCCCCCACGCAGGCGACTGGCTGACTGGCGGCGTCCTCGCCGAGGCCGAGGACCTGAACCAGCCCCTCCTCTGCCGCCCGGTCACTGCCGGCGGCCCGGCCAGCTGGAGCGCAGCGGCCGTCACTGGCCTCACCCTCGGCCTCAGCGGTTTCAAGTCCGCCGAGGACGGGGACGGCCTGATCCTGCGCGCCTACGAGCCGGCCGGCGCGCGCGGCAACGCCGACATCACCCTCCCCGACGGCTGGCGCCTCGGCCAGGAGGTCAACGTGCTCGAGGACGAGGTCGGACCGGCGGACACCAGCTTCCGGCCGTTCGGCGTCCGGAGCTGGAAGATCGAGAAGGGCTGAGCGATGGCGCATGTGGCAGTCAGGCAGCTGATCAAGAAGTACGGCTCGCTCCAGGTCGTGCACGGAGTGAACTTCGAGATCCGCGACGGCGAGTTCGTCGTCCTCGTCGGCCCCTCGGGCTGCGGCAAGAGCACGATCCTCAGGATGATCGCCGGCCTCGAGCCGGTGACCGGCGGCGAGATCGCCGTCAACGACCGCGTCGTCAACGACGACCCGCCGCGCGACCGCGACATCGCCATGGTGTTCCAGGACTATGCGCTCTACCCGCACATGACCGTGCGGCAGAACCTCGGCTTCGGCCTGAAGATGCAAAACACCCCGCGCGCCCAGATCGCCGCCGCCGTCGACAAGACCGCCGACATCCTGCAAATCCGCCAGCTCCTCGACCGCAAGCCGAAGCAGCTCTCGGGCGGCCAGCGCCAGCGCGTCGCCATCGGCCGCGCCATCGCCCGCGCCCCGCAGCTCTTCCTCTTCGACGAGCCGCTCTCGAACCTCGACGCCCAGCTCCGCGTCGAGATGCGCACCCAGATCAAGCGCCTGCACATGGCGTTCAACGCGACCAGCGTCTACGTCACCCACGACCAGACCGAGGCGATGACGCTTGCCGACCGCATCGTCGCGCTGCGCGACGGCCGGATCGAGCAGATCGGCAGCCCCGACGACCTCTACCTGCGCCCGGCGAACCGCTTCGTCGCCGGCTTCATCGGCTCGCCGACAATGAATTTCCTCGACGCGACGGTCTCCGCGGACGCGGAGGGCGTCACGGTCGTACCGAAGGGCGGCTCCCCGCTTCCGGTCCCTGCCTCCCTCGCCGAGCGCTACCGCCCGCACGCCGGGCGCGCGGTCGTCTTCGGCATCCGCCCGGAGGACCTGACCAACACCTGGACCGACGAGCGCCACGCGGGCACCGGCGCGGTGCCCCTCGACCTCGCCGTCGAGATCACCGAGCCGCTCGGCTCCGACAAGCTCGTCTTCAGCCGGATCGGCGACGCCGAGGTCATCTGCCGCGTCACCGCCGTCGCCTCGCCGAGCGTCGGCTCGACGATCCGCCTGCACGCCCACATGAACCACATGCACCTCTTCGACCCCGAGACCGGCGTGGCACTCTGAGCAAGTCCGCTTTTCCCCGCACCGCAACAAAGTCGGTGGTGCGGTCCTCAAATCTGTGAAAACCTGCCCTCGCGCCGCGTTGCACGACCGGGGGATCCATGTCGATCAAGGCCAGCATCTACCACCTGACCCACTACCGCTACGACCGCCCCGTCGTCCTCGGCCCCCAGGTCATCCGCCTCCGCCCCGCCCCGCACTCCCGCACCCGCGTGCTCTCCCACTCGCTGAAGGTCAGCCCCGCCGACCATTTCGTGAACCATCAGCAGGACCCCTACGGCAACTGGCTGTCGCGCTTCGTCTTCCCCGAGCCGGTCACCGAGCTCAGGATCGAGGTCGACCTCGTCGCCGACATGACGGTCTACAACCCCTTCGATTTCTTCGTCGAGGACAGCGCCGAGCACTGGCCCTTCGACTACCCCGAGGACATCCGCGACGACCTGGCGATCTACCTGAAGGCCGATCCCGTAGGCCCTGATCTCCAAGCCTTTCTCGCCACCGTCCCGCGCGAGCGCACCCGCACCGTCGATTTCGTCGTCGGGCTCAACGCGCGGCTGGCGCGCGAGATCGGCTACGTCATCCGGATGGAGCCGGGGGTGCAGACGCCCGAGGAGACCTTCGCCCGCGGCACCGGCTCGTGCCGCGACACCTCATGGCTGCTCGTGCAGACCTTACGCAACCTCGGCCTCGCCGCCCGCTTCGTCTCCGGCTACCTGATCCAGCTCAAGCCCGACCTCGTCGCGCTCGACGGCCCGCCCGGCACCGACCACGACTTCACCGACCTGCACGCCTGGGCCGAGGTCTATCTGCCCGGCGCCGGCTGGATCGGCCTCGACCCGACCTCGGGCCTCCTGACCGGCGAGAGCCACATCCCGCTCGCCGCGACCCCGCACTTCCGCAACGCCGCGCCGATCTCCGGGGTCGCGAGCGCCGCCAATGTCGACTTCGCCTTCGACATGCAGGTCGCCCGCGTCGCCGAGCACCCGCGCATCACCAGGCCCTTCTCCGAGGAGGCCTGGTCGGCGCTCGACGCCCTCGGCCGCAAGGTCGACGAATCCCTCGCCGCCGGCGACGTCCGCCTGACGATGGGCGGCGAGCCGACCTTCGTCTCGATCGACGACTTCGAGGCGGCCGAGTGGAACACCGACGCCGTCGGCCCGATGAAGCGCGCGCTCGCCGACACGCTGATCCGCCGCCTGCGCGACCGCTTCGCCCCCGGCGGCTTCCTGCATTACGGCCAGGGCAAGTGGTACCCGGGCGAGAGCCTGCCGCGCTGGACCTTCTCGCTCTACTGGCGCCGCGACGGCACGCCGATCTGGCAGGACGCCCGGCTGATCGCCGAGGAGGGCGCCGAGACCGAGGCCGGCCCGGTCGAGGCCGAGCGGCTGCTCAAGGGCATCGCGACCGAGCTCGGCGTCGAGCCCGAGATGGTCACCCCGGCCTACGAGGACCCGGCGCAGTGGATCGTCAAGGAGGGCGACCTCCCGGTCAACGTCACCCCCCAGGACTCGAAGCTCGAGGACCCGGAGGAGCGCCACCGCATCGCCCGGGTCTTCGAGCGCGGCCTCACCACCCCCTCGGGCTACGTGCTGCCGGTCCAGCGCTGGCAGTCGAGGGCCGAGGGCCAGCGCTGGCGCTCGGAGAAGTGGAAGCTCCGCCGCGGCTTTCTCTACCTGAAACCCGGCGACAGCCCGGTCGGCTTCCGCCTGCCGCTGCCGAAGCTCCCCTACGTCCCGCCGTCGGCCTATCCCTATACCAACATCGCCGACCCGACCGTGCCGCGCGGCCCGCTTCCCGACTTCCGCGACCGCGCCGCCCAGCCCGAGCCCCCGCAGCCGATCCACGGCGGCCGCGCGCAGCCGATGGCGCACTTCACCGCCGACGACACGCTCCAGCAGGAGCGCGTCGAGCAGGAGCTCGGCGAAGCCGGGGGCGCCGTGCGCACCGCGCTCTCGGTCGAGCCGCGCGACGGCCGGCTCTGCGTCTTCATGCCGCCGGTCGAAAGCGTCGAGGACTACCTCGACCTCGTCGCCGCCGCCGAGGCCGCCGCGCGCGAGATCGGCCTGCCGATCCACATCGAGGGCTACGCGCCGCCGCCCGACCCCCGGCTCAACGTGATCCGCGTCGCCCCCGACCCCGGCGTCATCGAGGTCAACATCCACCCAGCCGCCTCCTGGGAGGACTGCGTCGCCATCACCACCGGCGTCTACGAGGAGGCCCGCCAGTGCCGCCTCGGCGCCGACAAGTTCATGATCGACGGCAAGCACACCGGGACCGGCGGCGGCAACCACGTCGTCGTCGGCGGCGCCACCACCCTCGACAGCCCGTTCCTGCGCCGCCCCGACCTCCTGCGCTCGCTGATCCTGCACTGGCAGCGCCACCCGTCGATCTCCTACCTGTTCTCCGGCCTCTTCATCGGCCCGACCTCCCAGGCCCCGCGCATCGACGAGGCCCGCCACGACGCGCTCTACGAGCTCGAAATCGCGCTCGCGCAGATGCCACCCCCCGGCCAGGGCGACGCCCCGCCGCCGTGGCTTGTCGACCGCCTGCTCAGGAACCTGCTCGTCGACGTCACCGGCAACACCCACCGCGCCGAGATCTGCATCGACAAGCTCTATTCGCCCGACGGCCCGACCGGCCGCCTCGGCCTCGTCGAGTTCCGCGGCTTCGAGATGCCCCCCGACCCGCGCATGTCGCTGGCGCAAGCGCTGATGATCCGCGCGCTGATCGCCCGGCTCTGGCACTCCCCGGTCACCGGCCAGCTCACCCGCTGGGGCACGCTGCTGCACGACCGCTTCATGCTGCCGCACTTCGTCTGGGAGGACTTCCTCGACGTGCTGCGCGACCTGCGCGAGCACGGCTTCGACATGCGCCCGGACTGGTTCGAGGCGCAGGCCGAGTTCCGCTTCCCGTTCTGCGGCGAGGTCGAGTCCGACGGCGTCCACCTCGAGCTCCGCCAAGCGCTCGAGCCCTGGCACGTCCTCGGCGAGACCGGCGCCATCGGCGGCACCGTCCGCTACACCGACAGCTCGGTCGAGCGGCTGCAGGTCAAGCTGACCACCACCGACCCCGGCCGCTACGTCGTCGCCTGCAACCAGCGCCGGGTGCCGCTGCAGCCGACCGGCACCGGCGGCAGCGCCGTCGCCGGCGTGCGCTTCAAGGCCTGGCAGCCCGCGCTGGCGCTGCACCCGGTCCTCCCCGTGCACGCGCCGCTGACCTTCGACATCTTCGACACCTGGACCGGCCGCGCCATCGCCGGCTGCACCTACCACGTCGCCCACCCTGGCGGGCGCAGCTACGACACCTTCCCGGTCAACGGCAACGAGGCCGAGGCCCGCCGCCTCGCCCGCTTCGAGCCGCACGGCCACACCGCCGGCAGCTACATGCCGCCCGTCGAGACCCCCGCGCGCGAGTTCCCGATGACGCTCGACCTCCGCCGGTCGCCAGGAATCTGAGATCGAGGGGGCCGCATCCGCCCGGTCCTGCTTACCCCGCCATAAGTACCGTTGTCGCTCCAGCGCGGATCGGCAAAGCTGCCCGATGCAACAAGGCGTCGGAGACTCGCCGGACCGGAGGTAAGAACTATGCTCGACACGACGGCCGCCGCTACGATCAACCAGGTTCTCGCCGATCTCGACCGGGCGCTCGCAGCCAACGACCCCGAGGCGGCCGCCGCCCTGTTCGAGCCCGACGGCTACTGGCGCGATCTGGCGAGCTTCACCTGGAACATCCGCACGATGGAAGGGCGCGGCGAGATCGCCGAGATGCTGCGCGCCCAGCTCCCGCACATCGCGCCGCGCGCTTGGACGATCACCCCCGGCGAGGACGCCGAGGACGGCGGCGGCTTCCTGCAGGCCTGGATCGACTTCGAGACCGAAACCGGCCGCGGGCACGGCCACATCCGCGTCCGCGACGGCAGGATCTGGACGCTCCTGACCACGCTGGCCGCGCTCAAGGGCCACGAGGAGCGTCGTGGCGCCACCCGGCCCAGGGGCGTCGATCACGGCGCGATCGAGTCGCGCCGGAGCTGGGCCGAGCGCCGCGTCGACGAGCAGGCGAGCCTCGGTCGCGAGGTGCAGCCCGAGGTGGTCATCATCGGCGGCGGCCAGGGCGGGATCGCGCTCGGCGCGCGGCTGCGTCAGCTCGACGTGCCGACCATCATCGTCGAGCGCAACGCCCGTCCCGGAGACAGCTGGCGCAAGCGGTACAAGTCGCTCTGCCTGCACGACCCGGTGTGGTACGACCACCTGCCCTACATCCCGTTCCCCGAGAACTGGCCGGTCTTCTCGCCCAAGGACAAGATCGGCGACTGGCTCGAGATGTACACGCGTGTGATGGAGCTGAACTACTGGACCTCGACCACCGCCGAGCAGGCGAGCTGGGACGACACCGCGAAGGAGTGGCGGGTCCGTGTCCGCCGCGACGGCGAGGAGATCGTCCTGCGCCCGAAGCAGCTCGTCCTCGCCACCGGCATGTCGGGCAAGCCGAACGTCCCGGCCTTCCCGGGCCAGGACGTCTTCGAGGGCGAGCAGCACCATTCCTCGCGGCACCCGGGGCCGGACGCCTACAAGGGCCGGAAGGTCGTCGTCATCGGCTCCAACAACTCGGCGCACGACATCGCCGCCGCGCTCTGGGAGGCGGGGGCGGACGTGACCATGGTGCAGCGGTCGTCCACGCTCGTCGTGCGCTCGGAGCCATTCACCGAGCACACCTTCGGCGCGCTCTATTCGGAGGAGGCCCTCGCCAACGGAATCACGACGGATCGGGCGGACATGATCTCCGCCTCACTGCCCTACGCGCTGATGCCGGCCATGCAGAAGCCGATCTACGAACGGATCCGGCAGGACGACGCGGACTTCTATGCGGGCCTCGAGCGCGCGGGCTTCCTGCTCGACTTCGGCGACGACGAGACCGGGCTGGCCATGATGTACCTGCGCCGCGGCTCCGGCTACTACATCGACGTCGGCGCGAGCCAGCTGATCATCGACGGCAAGATCAGGCTGAAGTCGGGCTCCGACGTCGATCGCCTGACCGAGACCGCCGTCGTCCTGAAGGACGGCACCGCACTGCCCGCCGACCTCGTGGTCTACGCCACCGGCTACGGCTCGATGAACGGCTGGGCCGCCGATCTGATCAGCCAGGAGGTCGCGGACCGCGTCGGCAAGTGCTGGGGGCTCGGCTCGGACACCACCAAGGACCCCGGCCCCTGGGAGGGCGAGCAGCGCAACATGTGGAAGCCGACGCAGCAGGAGGCCCTGTGGTTCCACGGCGGCAACCTGCACCAGTCGCGGCACTACTCGCAGTTCCTGGCGCTGCAGCTGAAGGCGCGGCAGGTCGGGATACCGACGCCGGTCTGGGGACTAGGCCCCGCGCATCACCCGAGCTGAGCCGTCCGGGGGGAGTGCGAGGCGGCCGCCCTCGGAGGCCATGGATCTGCTTGTGGCGCGTGTCACCGACGGCTTAGCTGTGATTCCGCAAAAGCCCCTCCACGAAGGGATTCCGGTTGGGACAGGAGCACGCTCGGGAGCCACCGCTCGACGACCCGGTCGCGCGCCTGCTCAGCTCCTACCGGCCGCCGCCGGGGGCGTCGGACGAGCTCCTCGACCCGGAGGGCCGGATGCGGCCGGTCTGGCGGCAGTTCATCGAGCATTTCGCCCGGCTCGCGCCTGAGGACATCGCCCGCCGCTTCGCCCGCGGCGACCAGTACCTGCGCGACGCCGGCGTCTTCTTCCGGCAGTACGGCACCGCCGGCCCGAACGAGCGCGCCTGGCCGCTCGCGCATATCCCCGTCGTAGTCGAGGAGGCGGAGGCGTCGCGCGTCGCCCGCGGCCTCGTCCAGCGCGCCCACCTGCTCGAGGCGCTCGCCGCCGACCTCTACGGCCCGAACCGGCTCGTCGCCGAGGGCCACCTGCCCGCCCGCCTGATCGCCGGCAGCCGCGAATGGCTGCGCCCGCTGGTCGGCCTCACCCCGCGCGGCGGCCACTTCCTGCACTTCCTCGCCTTCGAGCTCGGCCGCGGCCCGGACGGCGGCTGGTGGGTGCTCGGCGACCGCACCCAGGCGCCCTCGGGCGCCGGCTTCGCGCTCGAGAACCGGGTCGCCACCTCGCGCATCTTCTCCGACCTCTACGCCGAGGCGCACGTCCACCGCCTCGCCGGCTTCTTCCGCATCTTCCGCGATGCGCTCCAGGGCCTCGCCGCCAACCCCGACGAGCGCGTCGCCATCCTGACGCCGGGGCCGCTCACCGACACCTACTACGAGCACGCCTGGATCGCCCGCTACCTCGGCTTCATGCTGCTCGAAGGCGAGGACCTGACGGTCGAGCACGGCCGGGTCATGGTGCGCACCGTCGCCGGTCTGCGCCCCATCAGCGTCCTCTGGCGCCGGCTGGACTCCGCCTTCGCCGACCCGCTCGAGCTCGACGCCGGCTCCCGCCTCGGCACCCCCGGCCTCGTCGGCGCCGTCCGCGACGGCACCGTCACCCTCGTCAACGCGCTCGGCTCCGGCGTTCTCGAGACCCGCGCGCTCCTCGCCTTCATGCCGCGCATCGCCCGGGCGCTGCTCGGCGAGGATCTGATCCTGCCCAACATCGCCACCTGGTGGTGCGGCCAGCCGGCCGAGCGCGCGCATGTCCGCGACAACAAGGACCGGATGATGATCGGCTCGGCGCTCTCCACCCGCCTGCCGTTCGAGATCGACGAGACCACCGTCCTCGGCCGGCAGTTCCGCGACAAGGCCAGGCGCTCGTTCGACGCCTGGCTCGAGACCGACGGCGCCGACCTCGTCGGACAGGAGGCCGTCACCCTCTCGACCACCCCGGCCTACGTCGACGGCGTCTTGGTGCCGCGGCCGATGAGCCTCAGGGTGTTCCTCGCCCGCACGCCCAAGGGCTGGCAGGTGATGCAGGGCGGCTTCGCCCGCATCGGCAGCACCCCCGACGCGACCGCGATCGCGATGCAGCGCGGCGGCTTCGCGGCCGACGTCTGGGTGGTGAGCCCGCGGCCGGTGGACACGATCACCATGCTGCCGGGCTTGGCCACGCCCTACGCCCGGGTCCGCCCCGGCGTCCTGCCGAGCCGGGCCGGCGACAACCTCTTCTGGCTCGGCCGCTACGTCGAGCGCGCCGAAGGCGCGATGCGGCTGACGCGCGCCTATCACGTCCGCCTCGCCGAGACCGCGGATCCCGGCGCGCCGCTCCTCGCCCATCTGGCCGAGTACCTCGACTCGCTCGGCATCGACCCCGCCGAGGGCGTGCCCGCCGCGCTGATCGCCACCCTCGATTCGGCGACGATCAGCGCCGGCAAGGTCCGCGACCGCTTCTCGCTCGACGGCTGGATGGCGCTCAACGATCTCGCCAGGACCGCGCGCCAGCTGTCCGAGCGGGTGACGCCCGGCGACGACGCCGCGCGCGCCATGGGCGTGCTCCTGCGCAAGATCACCGGCTTCTCCGGGCTCGTGCACGACAACATGTACCGCTTCACCGGCTGGCGGTTCCTGTCGATCGGCCGCTCGCTCGAGCGCGCGATCGCGATGTCGGGCGCCCTCGCCTGGCTCGCCGACCCCGACGCACCCGACGGCGCGCTCGACCTCGCGATCGAGGTCGGCGACAGCGTGCTCTCGCACCGCCGCCGCTACTCGGTCAGCACCACCCGCGCCACCGTGGTCGACCTCCTCGCCCTCGACACGATGAACCCGCGCGCGGTGCTCTACCACCTGACCGAGATCCGCGACCACGTCGCCTTCCTCCCCGACGCCGTCGTCAACGGCCAGATGTCGCACCTGTCGCGGGCGCTCCTGCAGGCGCACACCGCGCTCGCCGTCGAGACGCCCGAGACCGTCGACGGCCTCGTGCTGCGCGCGCTCATCCTCGAGCTCGAGGCGCTGTCGACGCTCATCTCCGACGTCTACCTGCGCTGAGAATGCTCTACGACATCGGCCTCACCATCGCCTACGAATACGACCGCCCGGCCGTCGCCGGACGCCACGTCCTGCACCTCCTGCCGGCCGACCTGCCGGGCATCCAGCGCCGGATCACCGGCGTCCTGACCATTTCGCCCGAGCCGTCCGAGCGCCGCGCGATGGTCGACTTCTTCGGCAACGCCGGCGTCGGGGTCGCCTTCCGCGAGGCCCACGACGAGATCCTGTTCCGCGTCGCCGCCCGGGTCGAGCGCTTCGCCGTCACGCCCGGCCTCGACATCTCGCCCGACCTCGCACGCCTCGCCGAGGAGATCGCCGACCACCGTGGCCTCGACGCCGATGCGCCGCACCACTTCGTCGGCCCGAGCCCGCGCACCGGCCCGTCGCCGGAGATGACCGCCTACGCCCGCGACCAGCTCTCGCCCGGGATGACCGTGGTCGACGCGGTGCGGACGATCGGCCTCGCCCTCCACCGCGACATGCGCTTCGACCCCGAGGCGACCAATGTCGACACCCCGCCGACCGAGGCCTTCGCCCGGCGCCACGGCGTCTGCCAGGACTTCGCCCAGGTGATGATCGCCTGCCTGCGCGGCGTCGGCATCCCGGCCGGCTACGTCTCCGGCTTCCTGCGCACCGACCCGCCTCCCGGCCAGCCCAGGCTCGAGGGGGCCGACGCGATGCACGCCTGGGTGCGCGCCTGGTGCGGCTCCGACACCGGCTGGATCGAGTACGATCCGACCAACGCCGTCGCCGCCGGCATCGACCACATCCTCGTCGCCCGCGGCCGCGACTACGGCGACGTCGCCCCGGTCAGGGGCGTGCTCCGGATCGCAGGCGAGCAGAAGACCGAGCACGCCGTCGACGTCATGCCGGTCGACGCCTGATCCTACTGTAAAGTCTGGTCACACTACCCGACACCGCGGGCATGCGGCTGCTGGATCATGTCAGGCCGAGACCTGACCTGAATCGACTGACCGCGCCTGCGTGGGATGCGTTTCCCGGTTGGCGCCGGCAGTCATCGCGTTACCCTTCCTGATTCCGACTCAGGAGGTGCCGATGCCGAGAACCCTCGCGCTCATCCTTGCCGCAACGCTGGTCGCCGCGCCCGCCGTCGCCCAGGAGGCCCGGCCGCAGCCGGAATCGACGACCGCGCTCGCCGAACGCAGCTCGGTCACGGCCCGCGAGTTCATGGTCGCCGCCGCCCACCCGCTGGCGACCCAGGCCGGCTACGACGTCCTCGCCGCCGGCGGCTCGGCGGCCGACGCCGCGGTGGCGGTGCAGATGGCGCTCAACGTCGTCGAGCCGCAGAGCTCGGGCATCGGCGGCGGCGCCTTCGCCGTCTACTGGGACGCCGCCCTCGGCGAGCTCACCACCTTCGACGGCCGCGAGACCGCGCCGGCCGCCGCCACGCCCGAGTACTGGCTCGGCCCGGACGGCACCCCGCGCGAGTTCTGGGACGCGCTGGTCGGCGGCCGCTCGGTCGGAGTGCCCGGCACGCTGAAGCTGATGGAGCGGCTCCACGCCGACTACGGCCGCCTGCCCTGGGGCGAGCTCTTCGCCCCTGCGATCACCCTCGCCGAGGACGGGTTCCCGATCACCCAGCGCCTCGCCGCCGCGATCGTCGAGGCGAACGACCACGCGCTCGACGACTTCCCCGCCGCCCGCGCGCTCTACTTCCGCCAGGACGGTACCCCGCAGCTCGAGGGCGAGATCCTGCGCAACCCCGACCTCGCCCGCACCTTCCGGCTGGTCGCCGCCGAGGGCAGCGAGCCCTTCTACGAAGGCGCCATCGCCCGCGACATCGTCGCCACCGTCCGCACCGAGATCAATCCCGGCATGCTCACCCTTGGGGACCTCGCCGGCTACGAGGTGAAGGAGCGCCCGCCGGTCTGCATGACCTACCGCGCCTACGAGGTCTGCGGCATGGGGCCGCCGAGCTCGGGCGCGCTGACCGTCGGCCAGATGCTCGGCATCCTGTCGCACTTCGACCTGCCGGCGATGGGTCCGGGCCTCGAGGCCACCAACCTCTTCGTCGAGGCCGGCAAGCTCGCCTTCGCCGACCGCGGCCTCTACATGGCCGACAGCGACTTCGTCACAATGCCCGAAGGCCTGCTCGACCCCGACTACCTCGCGTCGCGCGCCGCGCTGATCGACCCCGCCGCGCCGATGGAAAGCGCGAGCCCCGGCGAGCCGCCCTGGGACAAGGCCGAGCTCTGGGCGCCCGACGGCGACCGCCCGAACCACGGCACCTCGCACTTCGTCATCGTCGACGGCTACGGCGACATGGTGTCGCTGACCACCACGATCGAGACCGGCTTCGGCAGCCGCGTGGTCACCGACGGCTTCATGCTCAACAACGAGCTCACCGACTTCGGCTTCGCGCCCGAGGCCGACGGCAAGCCGGTCGCGAACCGGGTCGAGGCCGGCAAGCGCCCGCGCTCGTCGATGGCCCCGACCATCGTGCTCCAGGACGGCGCGCCGATGCTGCTGATCGGCTCGCCCGGCGGCGCCAGCATCATCCCCTACGTCGCCCAGGCGCTGGTCGGCATCCTCGACTTCGGCCAGGACCCGCAGGTCGCCGTCGACGCGCCGCACGTGCTCAACCGCAACGCCAAGACCCAGGTGGAAGCCGGCCCCGACGCCGAGGCGACCGTCGCCGCCCTCACCAAGCTCGGCCAGACCGCCGAGGCCGTCGACCTGAACTCCGGCCTCCACGCCATCCTGATCGGCGACGGCACCCTCACCGGCGCCGCCGACCGCCGGCGCGAGGGGCTTGTGCTCGGCGACTGACGCCGCTCCTCAGCGACCCGCGACGAGGTAGCCGCGGGTCGACTTGCCGGCGACGGTATTCATCGCCTCGAAGAGCCGCGCCGCCTCCACCCAGACCGGCGGGTACTTGTGCCGCGACACGTCGAGGACGAGGAAACGATCGCTCTCCGCATGGTAGGCGACCAGAGGCGAGACATGCCCTCGCCCCTCCTGCCCGAGCGCCTCGCGCGAAAAGGTAATCGCCACGTAGCGCCCGGGGTCGTCGAGCGCGGCCACCGCCGCCTCGCGGAACGCCGCGAGGCTCGACTGGCCGGCCTGATGCACCTCGACCCTGAGCCCGTGCGCCGTGAGATAGCCGCCGAGCGTCGCCAGGTTCATCCCCTGCCGGACGATCGCCCCCTGCCCGCGCACCGCCTCGGTGCGGCGCGTGAACACGCTGTCCTGATCGAACCGCCTGGCCCCGCCGGCGCCGACCGCGTTGAGGATCATCGCGATCGTGGCCGGCCCGCAGAAGTTCGGGTTGCGCTGCGGCACGTAGTGCGGCACCAGGCGATCATAGGCGCCGTGTTCGCTCGCCTCGAGCAGGGCGGCGCCCTCCTCCGAGTTCGAGCGCGATCAGGTGCTCCGGCAGCGGCAGCCGCCCGGTTTCGCCCAGCTCCGGCTCCGGCAGCCGGATCCCGGCCATCCGTCGCACCTCGGCGCGCGCCCGCCTGAGCAGTCTGAGTCCGGTCCGAATCGGGCGCTGCCACGTCGGCGCGTCGAGCGAGGCCATCGCACCCCCGAGGATGGAGTCCACGTTTCCTGAAGCGGCCATGATCCTTGCAAAAAGGTAAACAGGAAACAAGGGTTGAGGGTAGATGCGCGGATCGAGCACGCGCAACCCTCAGACCGTCATCCAGCGCCGCACCTCCGTCTCGTCGAGCTCGTCAGGCGTCCCGGCGAGCACGACCCGGCCGCGGTCCATCACCGCCAGCCGGCTGGCAAGCTCGACTGCGAAGTCGAAGTACTGCTCGACCAGCACGATCGCCATGTGCCCCTGGTCGCGCAGCCAGGCGATCGCCCGGCCGATGTCCTTGATGATCGAAGGCTGGATGCCCTCGGTCGGCTCGTCCATCAAGAGGAGCTTCGGCTGCGTCACCATCGCCCGCCCGATCGCGAGCTGCTGCTGCTGCCCGCCCGACAGGTCGCCGCCCCGGCGTCCCATCATCTCAGCGAGCACCGGGAACAGCTCGAAGACCGCCTCGGGAACCTTGCGCTCGCCCCGCGGCAGCAGCGCGAACCCGGTCTCGAGGTTCTCGCGCACGGTCAGCAGCGGGAAGATCTCGCGTCCCTGCGGCACCGTTGCGACCCCGAGCCGGGCGCGGGCGTCGGGCCTGAGCCGGGCGATGTCCTTGCCCTCCCAGGTAATCCGCCCGCCGCTGATCCCCTGGCGCCCGGCGATCGCCCGCATCAGCGAGGTCTTGCCGACGCCATTGCGCCCGAGGATGCAAGTGACCTGCCCCGGCTCGGCGGTCACCGAGACGTCCTTCAGCGCCTGCGCCGCGCCGTAGTAGAGGTCGATGTTCTCGACGTTCAGCATGTCAGCGCCCCAGATAGACCTCGATCACCTCGGGATTGGCCGAGACGTGGTCGAGCGACCCCTCGGCCAGCACCGAGCCCCGGTGCAGCACCGTCACCTTGCAGTCGAGCGCCCGCACGAACTCCATGTCGTGCTCGATGACGAGCACCGAATGCCGGCCCGCGACCCTGCGCAGCAGCTCCGCGGTCCGCATCGTCTCGGCGTCGGTCATCCCCGCCGCCGGCTCGTCGACGAGCAGGAGCTGCGGGTCCTGCGCCAGCAGCATGCCGATCTCGAGCCATTGCTTCTGCCCGTGGCTCAAGCCCCCGGCCAGCCGCGCCCGCGCCTCGTCGAGACCCACGAGTTCGAGGAGCTCGGTGATCCGGCGCGCCTCGCCGCCCGAGAGCCTGTGGAAGAGGCTCGCCCCCACGCCGCGCCTGCCCGCGAGCGCGAGCATCAGGTTCGTCTCCACGCTCAGCGTCTCGACGACGGTCGGCTTCTGGAACTTCCGCCCGATCCCCAGGCGGGCGGTGTCGGCCTCGTCGAGGCGGGTCAGGTCGGTGTCCTCGTCCCAGACCACCCGCCCCTGGTCGGGGCGGGTCTTGCCGGTGATGATGTCGAGCATCGTGGTCTTGCCGGCGCCGTTCGGCCCGACGACGGCGCGGAGTTCGCCCTTGGCGATCGCCATCGACAGCCCGTTGATCGCCTTGAAGCCGTCGAAGCTTCGGTGCACGTCCTGGAGGTAGAGCTGGGTCTCGCCTGCCATCGGTCTACTCGGCCGGTTCCGGCTGGCGGGCCGCCGCGGGCGCGGGCCGCCGGCCCGGCGCGATCCCCTCGATCAGGCCGAGCACGCCCTTCGGCAGGAAGATCGTCACCAGGATGAACATCGCGCCGAGGACGAACAGCCAGGCGTCTGGCAGCGTCGCGGTCAGCCAGCTCTTGGCCGCCGCGACGATCAGCGCTCCGAGCGCGGCGCCGACCAGCGTGCCGCGCCCGCCGAGCGCCACCCAGATCACGATCTCGATCGAGTTGGCCGGCGAGAACTCGCTCGGGTTGATGATGCCGACCTGCGGCACGTAGAGCGCGCCGGCGAGGCCCGCGAGCATCGCCGAGACGGTGAAGATGAAAAGCTTGTAGTGCTCGACCCGGTAGCCGAGGAACCGCGTGCGGCTCTCGGCATCGCGTACCGCGACGAGCACCTTGCCGTAGGTCGACGCGGTGATCGCGCGCCCGAGCACCAGCGCGAGGGCGAGCGCGAGACCCGACAGCACGAAGAGCGCCGCGCGTGTCCCGTCGGCCTGCAGGCTGAAGCCGAGCACGTCGCGGAAGTCGGTCAGCCCGTTGTTGCCGCCGAACCCCATCTCGTTGCGGAAGAAGGCGAGCATCAGCGCGAAGGTCAGCGCCTGGGTGATGATCGAGAGGTAGACGCCGGTGACGCGCGAACGGAAGGCGAAGTAGCCGAAGACGAACGCGAGCAGCCCCGGCACCAGGAGCACCATCAGGCAGGCGAACCAGAACATGTCGAAGCCGTGCCAGAACCAGGGCAGCTCGGTGTAGCTGAGGAACACCATGAAGTCGGGCAGCTCCGGGTTCGCATAGACGCCGCGATCGCCGATCTCGCGCATCATGTGCATGCCCATCGCGTAGCCGCCGAGCGCGAAGAACGCGCCGTGCCCGAGGCTGAGGATCCCGCCGAACCCCCAGCACAGGTCAAGCGCCACCGCGAGCAGCGCGTAGGTCAGGTACTTGCCGAGCAGCGCCACGATGTGGCTCGGCACGTGCATGCCGCTGCCCGGCTCGGCGATCAGGTTCCCCGCCGGCACCAGCACCACCGCGACGAAGAGCAGCGCGAGGAAGATGCCGGTGCGGCGGTCGATCAGGGGCTCCGACATGCCTCAGGCCTCGACCGCGCGGCCGCGCTGGGGGAACAGCCCGCGCGGGCGCTTCTGGATGAAGAGGATGATGAAGACGAGGATCAGGATCTTGGCGAGCACCGCCCCCGCCCAGGGCTCGAGGAACTTGTTCGCGATCCCGAGCGAGAACGCCGCCGCGAAGGTGCCCCAGAGGTTCCCGGCGCCGCCGAAGACCACGACGAGGAACGAGTCGATGATGTAGCTCTGCCCGAGGTTCGGCGAGACGTTGTCGATCTGGCTGAGCGCCACCCCGGCCAGGCCGGCGATCCCGGCCCCGAGCCCGAAGGTCAGCGCGTCGACCCGCGCCGTGCGGATCCCCATCTCCGCCGCCATCGCCCGGTTCTGCGTCACCGCGCGCATCTGGAGCCCGAGCGGCGTGCGCTTGAGCAGCATCAGGAGTCCGGCGAAGACGACGAGCGCGAAGATGATGATGTAGAACCGGTTCCAGGTGATCAGCATCTCGCCGAACTGGAACGAGCCCGACATCCACGACGGGTTGCCGACCTCGCGGTTCGACGGCCCGAACAGCGTCCGCACCGACTGCTGCAGGATCAGGCTGACGCCCCAGGTCGCGAGCAGCGTCTCGAGCGGCCGGCCGTAGAGGAAGCGCACGACCCCGCGCTCGATAGCCACCCCGACGGCGCCCGCCACCACGAACGCCGCCGGCACCGCGACGAGCAGCGACCAGTCGAACAGTCCGGGTGCGTGGACCCGGATCAGGTCCTGCGTGACGAAGGTTGTGTAGGCGCCGAGCATGATGAGCTCGCCATGCGCCATGTTGATCACCCCCATCACCCCGAAGGTGATGGCGAGACCGACGGCGGCGAGCAGCAGCACCGACCCGAGCGACAGCCCGAACCAGACGTTCTGCAGCTGCGCCCACATCGCCTGCGTGCGCTCGATCTCCGCCACCGCCTGCTGCGCCGCCTCGGCGATCTCCGGCGCCTCGGCACGCTGCAGCGGCGTCAGGACCGCCAGCGCGTCGCGGCCGCCGCGGCCGGCGATCACCCCGACAGCCGCGACCCGGTCGGCGATCGGCGCGTCGCTGCCGACCAGCGCCGATGCCCGCGCCTCGGCGAGCGCCCGGCGCACGCCGGGATCGGTCTCGGCCGCGAGCGCCGCGGCGATGGCCTCGAGCTGCTCCGGGTCGCCGGAACGGAACGCCTCGCCGGCGGCCGCCATCCGCCGGGTCGGATCGGCGTGCATGAGCGTCAGCGTCGCGACGGCCGCCCGCACCGCCCGCCGCAGCGCGTTGTTGACCTTGATCGCGGTGGTCGAGCGCGCCGCCACCGGCCCGAGCGCCTCGCCGGTCAGGGCGTCGAACGCCTCGGCGTTCGATCCCCGCCCGGTGACCCGGACGACCTCGCCATCGGCCTTGCGCACGTGGAGGTCGCCCTCCTGAAGCGCTTCGAGCACCGCGGCCGCCCGGTCGTCGCCGGTCGCCCCGATCGCCGCCACCACCTCGGCGCGGTCGCCGAAGCTGCCCTCCGGCAGCTCGGCGATCAGCTCCTCGAGCGGCTGCGCCCCGACCGGAGCGCAGCCGAGGGCGAGCGCGAGCCCGAGGAGGAGCGAGGCAAGACGGCGCATTGGGATCTCCGGAGGTCGGGGGACGCGCGGAGCCCGCAGGCCCCGCGCGCGACCGTCAGTTCGTCGTGCCGCCGCACTCGCCGGTGGCGGTGTTGTAGTTTCCGCACGACATCGGCTCGCGCCAGTTGGCGATCATGTCGGCCGATTCCGGCAGGTAGTCCGACCACTCGTCGCCGAGCACGAGGCCGCTCGTTTCCCACACCGTGTCGAACTGCCCGTCGTCGCGGATTTCCCCGATGAGGACGGGCTTGGTGATGTGGTGGTTCGAGCTCATCGAGCTCAGGCCGCCGCTCAGGTTCGGCACCGCCACGCCGTCCATGGCCGCGATGACGGCGTCGGCGTCGGTGGTGCCGGCCGCCTCGACCGCCTTCACCCACATGTTGAAGCCGATGTAGTGCGCCTCCATCGGGTCGTTGGTGACGCGATCCTCGTCGCCGATGAAGTCGTGCCACTTGGCGATGAACTCTTCGTTCTCCGGCGTATCGACGCTCATGAAGTAGTTCCAGGCCGCGAGATGGCCGACCAGCGGCGCGGTGTCGAGGCCAGCGAGCTCCTCCTCGCCCACCGAAAAGGCGACGACCGGGATATCCTCGGCCGAGATGCCCTGGTTGCCGAGCTCCTTGTAGAACGGCACGTTGGCGTCGCCGTTGATCGTCGAGACCACCGCCGTCTTCTTCCCGGCCGAGCCGAACGTCTTGATGTCCGAGACGATCGTCTGCCAGTCCGAATGCCCGAACGGCGTGTAGTTGATCATGATGTCCTCGGCGGCAACCCCGTTCTGCTTCAGGTAGGCCTCGAGGATCTGGTTCGTGGTGCGCGGATAGACGTAGTCGGTGCCGGCGAGCACCCAGCGCTCGACCCCTTCCTCGTTCATCAGGTAGTCGACCGCCGGGATCGCCTGCTGGTTCGGCGCCGCGCCGGTGTAGAAAACGTTCCTCTGGCTCTCCTGGCCCTCGTACTGGACGGGATAGAACAGGATCGAGTTCAGCTCGTCGAAGACCGGCAGGACCGACTTGCGGCTGACGCTGGTCCAGCATCCGAACACCACGTCGACGTCCTGCCCGTCGATCAGCTCCCGCGCGAGCTCGGCGAAGCGCGGCCAGTCCGAGGCCGGGTCGACCACCACCGCCTCGAGCTGCCTGCCGAGGACGCCGCCCTTGGCGTTCTGATCCTCGATCAGCATCAGCATCACGTCCTTGAGCGTCGTCTCCGAGATCGCCATCGTCCCCGAAAGCGAGTGCAGGACGCCGACCTTGATCGTCTCTTCCTGCGCCAGTGCCGCGCCGGCGCACAGGCTGCCCGCAAGGCCCGTGCCGAGAAGCAACCGATTGAAATGCTTGTGCATCGTTTCCCTCTATCCTGTCAGACCCCGGCGCTTTCGTCGGCGCATCGGCCACCCGCCCGCACACGCCGACCACGGCGCCCAGGGTGCTGCTTTTCGTGGCAGCGCCGGCAGGCTGCGGCGCCGCCAGCGAAGGGGTCAAGGGGCATTCGCCTACCGTTTGCCCGTATCGCGCAGAATGCCTATGAACTAGGCAGCTAGCACGTCACTGATCGATCACAGATGAAGCTTTGGGCAAAGCCGGATCGAGTCCCGCGATCTCGAGGATCAGTTTCCGGCGGACGGCCGCGGCGAAGGCGGCGCTTCCGTCGGCCGTGACCACGAAGGCGCCGGGGCCGGCGATGAGCTGGTCCCGGAACGCCTGCTCGAGATTGCCCGCCCCCGGCCGGCCCGAGCAGTCGTCGCAGAGCACGGCAAGGCCGTTGACCACCACGTCCTGGCCGACCGCGGTGTCGCGCGCGGTCGCGATCGTCGGCGCGCGCGGGTTCCAGATGCTGTCGCCCGAGAGGTCGATCACCTTGCGGGCGCCGTCGAAGGCGTTGCCCTCGATCAGCGCCAGCCCCTTCAGGATCGCCGCGCCGATCGCGTTGACGCCGGTCGAGCGGCGGGGCGCGGCGACTAGGCGCGCGGCGAAGGCGGAGGCGCTGGCGGCGTCGTCGATGATCGTCCAGTCGACGACCAGGTCCTGCGAGCGGGCCCCGGCCCATTCGACGTAGGCGACGGCGATCCGTCCGTGCTCGCCGCCGTTCTCGATCGCCCAGAGCACTTGCTCGTCGACGATCGCCGCCGCATAGCCCTGGCGCTGCAGCCGGTTCTCGGCCGCGTCGATCGACCCGGTGGCGTCGGCGAGCAAGACGAGCTCGAGGTCGACCTCGGTTCGCGCGTCCTGCCCGAGCCCGGGCGCCGCGAGCAGCGTCAGCGCGAAGGCCACGGCGGGGACGGCGGCGCGACGGTTCCCACCCATCCCGCTCAGCCGCCGAGGTCGGCGATCTCCAGGATCAGCTTGCGGCGGACCGCCTGGGCGAAGCTGTCGCGGCCGTCGGCGGTGACGACGAAGGAGCCGGGGCCGCCGACGATCTTGTCGGCGTACTCGGCCTCGAGGTTCTCGAAGCGCGGGCGGCCCGAGCAGGCGTCGCGGCAGAGGATGGCGAGGCCGTTGATCACGATCCCCGCCCCGAGGATGGCGTCGCGCGCGATGGCGACCGCCGGCCCCTGCGGATTCCACGAGCTGTCCCCGGAGAGGTCGATCACCTTGCGCCAGCCCTCGAAGCGGTTGCCGTCGATCATCACCATGCCCTTGAGCAGCGCGGAGCCGATCGCGTTCGACCCGTAGGCGCGCCGCGGCGCCGCCATCAGGCGCGCCCCGAAGTCGCGCGCCGAGGCCTCGTCCGCGACCACCATCCAGTCGACCACGACGTCCTGCGAGGTCGCCGCCGCCCATTCGACGTAGGCGACGGCGATCCGCCCGTTCTGCCCGCCGTTGGCGATCGCCCAGAGCACCTGCGGGTCGACCATCGCGTCGGCGTAGCCCTGCCGCTGCAGCCCGATCTCGACGTCGTCGATCGACCCGGTGGCGTCCGCGAGGAGCACGAGCTCGAGGTCGACCGGCTCGCGCGCTTCCTGCGCCGATGCCGGGAAGGCCGCCATCGCCGCCAGCAGCAGTCCGCGCAGCATCGCTCACCTCCGCAACACCCGGTTCGCAACCTAGGCCATCCGGGCCGTCCGTCCAACGACGGTCCAACGACCGCAGGCAGTTGCCCGCGACAGGACATCGCGGATACAGTCGGACGAGGGGGGCGGGGGATGAGCCGGGCATTCGTGAAGGAAGATGACGGGTCGCGGCCGGAGGTGCTGCCGGAGCTGCCGGTGAGCCCGCTGCCGAACCTCGTCACCGCGCGCGGCCTGCGGCTGATCGAGGCGCGGATCGCCGAGCTCGAGACCGCGCTCGACGCCGCCTCGGATCCGGTTCAGGCCGCCCGGCTGCGTCGCGACCTGCGCTACTGGAGCGTGCGGCACGCCACCGCCCGGCTGACCGCGCCCGACCCGGACGACCCGTCGGCACAGTTCGGCAGCCGCGTCACCTACCGGACCGAGGACGGCGGGACCCGGACCGTGACGCTGACCGGCGAGGACGAGGCCGACCCGGCCACCGGCACGATCTCCTACGCCGCCCCGGTCGCCCGCGCCCTCACCGGCGCCGTCGCCGGCCAGTCGGTCACCCTCACCCTGCGCGGCGCGCCCGTCGAGCTCGAGGTAATCGCGGTCGAGGTGCCCCTCGACGCCGATTGATCGCGGTCGCGACGACCGGCCGCTGATTCCATGAATCCTTGCCGAGGGCAGGTATGCGCCGATTGTGTTGAAAAACTCGCTTGTTCCGGGGGTTGATCGCTGATTCCATCCTCTCTGAGGCTGTTGGGGGCGCAGGCGATGATGGGACCGAGGCAGGTGGCGCCGGGCGCGCTGTTCTACGAGTTTTCGCTCGAACGCCACGTTCCCGAGGATCACCTGCTGAGGTCGATCGACGGGTTCGTCGACCTTGATGACGTCCGGGCGCGTCTGGCGCCTCTCTACAGCTCGACCGGTCGGCCGTCGGTCGATCCGGAGCTGATGATCCGGATGCTGCTGGTGGGGTACTGCTTCGGGATCCGCTCGGAGCGGCGGCTGTGCGAGGAGGTTCACCTCAACCTCGCCTACAGGTGGTTCTGCCGGCTCGACCTGGCGGATCGGGTCCCGGACCACTCGACCTTCTCCAAGAACCGGCACGGGCGGTTCCGCGACTGCGACCTGCTCCGCCACGTCTTCGAGGCAACGGTGCGCCGATGCGTCGCGGAGGGGCTCGTCGGCGGCGAGCGGTTTGCCGTCGACGCCAGCCTGATCGAGGCGGACGCGAACAAGCAGCGCTCGACCGCCCGCGAGGACTGGGACCCGGCGGCGATCGATCCCGACACGGCGCCGCGCGCGGTCCGGGAGTACCTCGCGGTGCTTGACGACGCGGCCTTCGGCGCGGCGAGCCCGGTCGAGCCGAAGTTCACCTCGCCCGCCGATCCCGCGGCGCAGTGGACCGGCGCTCAGAAGGGTCACGCCTTCTTCGCCTATGCGACCAACTATCTGGTCGACACCGACAACGCGATCATCGTCGACGTCGAGACGACGCGCGCCATCCGCCAGGCGGAGGTCGGCGCCGCGCGCACCATGATCGACCGCACGATGGACCGCTTCGGCCTCTATCCCGAGCGGCTGATCGCCGACAGCGCCTACGGCTCCGCGCCAATGCTCGGCTGGCTCGTCGAGGAGCGCGGGATCGAACCGCACATCCCCGTCTTCGACAAGTCGGGCCGCAGCGACGGGACCCTCGAGCGCGCCGACTTCGCCTACGACCGCCGCGCCGACGCCTACGTCTGTCCGGCGGGCAAGACGCTCAGGCAGTTCCACCGGCCGGCCGGCTCCTACGCCACGCCGCGCAGTGGCGTCGATGCCGAGGGCATGATGCGCTATCGTGCCAGCAAGCGGGACTGCGATGTCTGCCCGCTCAAGCCGCGCTGCTGCCCCGGCCAACCCCAGCGAAAGCTCATGCGCTCGATCCATGAGGGTGCGCGCGACATGGCCCGCGAGATCGCCACGACCGACGAGTACGTCGTCTCACGGCGCCTCCGGAAAAAGGTCGAGATGCTCTTCGCCCACCTCAAGCGCATCCTGCACCTCGACCGGCTTCGGCTCCGCGGCCCCTGCGGCGCCCGCGACGAGTTCCACCTCGCCGCCGCCGCCCAGAACCTCCGGAAGCTCGCCAAGCTGAAGGCGCCTCCCATGCGGATGGCGGCCTGAAAGGGTGCGGCCACCTTCGACTATTCAGGATCGCTTCGCCTGAACGACTTCCACCGCCTTCTTCAACGAAATCGGCCAGAAGCGGTCAACCGCGATCCACGTGTCCGATCACCGAGGTACCGACGAGGGTGCCGTCGGTTGATGCGTGCTCGCGCAAGAATGAGATCTGGCGTAGGATGAAGGCCTGCTGGGTAGCTGCAAGGGACTGGCCGGTTGCAGCATCCGCACCATGAGCGTGCGGCTCCGGCCAGCAGTTACTGAGAAGGCATCCCATGCCGAAAATCAACGTCGCCGAGGCGAAGGTCGTCGAAGGCACGCTCTATCCGCCGCCCTACGACGAGCCGTGCCGAAAACGGAGCCGAACGAGACTCGGCGATGTCGCCGGTCTCGACCAGTTCGGCGTCAACCTTTGCCGCCTGCCACCCGGCGCCTGGTCGAGCCAGCGGCATTGGCACACCCATGAGGACGAGTTCGTCTACGTGCTCGAAGGTGAGGTCGTACTGGTCACTGACGGCGGCGAGACGGTCTTGCATCCCGGTGACTGCGCCGGCTTCAAGGCAGGCGACGGCGACGGCCATTGCCTGCAGAACCGCTCGCAGGATGACGCCGTGATCCTCGAGGTCGGCACCCGCAATCGCTTGGAGGGCCTGGTCCACTATCCCGGCATCGACTTGCTGGGCGTCGTCGGGCGCGCGGGCTATTCGCACACCGACGGGACGCCGTATCCGGAGCGTTCGCGAAGCGGGCCCCGCCCGTGACGCGCGAAACGTCCCCTTCTGGCGCCACGGCCAGCAGCGGCGCGTCCACGTCGCCCGGTCATGCGGGTGAAGCTGCCGCGCCGCTCAGCGTGCCGGCCAGGGACCTGCCGGTGCCGACCGCCGACATCAGCCCCGGTATGCAGAACATCATCAGGCAGCCGCTGCTCCCCTTCTGGCAAACGCTCTGGAAGACCGGCGAGGAGGCTCGGGCGTTCGCCGACGCGCAAGCGGCGGATGTGGTGAAGGGCCTCCCGAGCCTGCAGGACCGGATGCAGGTCACGGTCGCGCCCGAGACCATTGACGACGTGAGGGTCCATGTGATCACGCCGAAGACCATCCCGCCGGAAAATCAGGACAAGGTGCTGATCCACACGCACGGCGGCTGTTACGTGCTTTTCCCTGGGGAATCCGGTACCCCGGAGGGGATCATGATGGCGGGTTTCGGCCAGTACAAGGTGATTTCGGTCGACTATCGCATGCCCCCCGAGGGCTATTTCCCGGCCGCAATCGACGACGCGGTCACGGTCTACAAGGCCGTTCTGAAGACGACTGCACCAAAGAACATCGCCTTCTTCGGAACATCGGCAGGCGGTGCGCTCGCTTTGTCGATGGTATTGAGGGCGCGTGAGCAAGGATTGCCCATGCCCGGCGCCATCGCGCCCGGCACTCCGATGTCTGACGTCACCAAGCACGGCGACAGCTTCCATACGAACGAGATGGTCGACAACATCCTGGTTTCACGCGATGGATTCTGCCATGCCGCCACGCTGATCTACGCGAACGGTCATGATCTGGCCGATCCCCTGCTGTCGCCCGTCAACGGCGACATGCACGGGTTTCCTCCCGCGATCCTGACCACGGGAACGCGGGATCTGCTTCTGAGCAACACGGTGCGCGTGCACCGCAAGCTGCGTCGGGCCAGTGTCGATGCGGAGCTCGTGGTTTTCGAAGGCCAGTCGCACGCCCACTATCAGTTCGATGATCGCGTTCCGGAAACGAAAGAAGCCTTCGGAGAGATCGCCGCCTTCTTCGGGAAGCATCTCGGATAATAGGAATTCGGCGGCGATGCAAACGAGCGCCGAGGCGTCCCGCGCGGCAGTCGTTCAGGCGCGATCCGTCCCTTCCGTGACGCCGGGGCCGAGCCGGCGGAGATGATGGTGGCGTTGGACCTCCGAACGGTCGCCTTGCACCGTCGCGCGCCCGTCCAACGCGTTAACCTCTCCCGGATCGTGCGCTTCCGGGTGCATGCGTTGTGCATGCGTCGTGCATGAAGCGTGCATGTAAGGTCGCGCCGTTAACCCTTGATCCCGAACGGGATCAGGCCCGCCGCGCTCCGACCCGGGCCACGTCGAGCAACCCGAGCACCTTCGCCTCGATGTCGGCCGCGTTCAGCGCCGCCGCCGCGTACATCCGCTCGGGCGCGTCCTGCTGGATGAACGCATCCGGCAGCACCATCGAGCGGAACTTCAGCCCGCGGTCGAAGACGCCCTCCTCGGCGAGCAGCTGCGCGACGTGGCTGCCGTATCCGCCGATCGAGCCCTCCTCGATGGTGAGCAGCCCCTCGTGATGCGCGACCAGGTCGAGGATCAGCGCCCGGTCGAGCGGCTTGGCGAACCGCGCGTCGGCGATCGTCGGCCGCAGGCCGCGCGCCGCCAGCGACTCGGCCGCCCGCAGGCATTCGGCAAGCCGCGCCCCGAACGAGAGGATCGCGACGCCCTGCCCTTCCTGCACGATCCGGCCGCGGCCGATCTCGAGCGGGACCCCGCGCTCGGGCAGCTCGACGCCGACGCCCTCGCCGCGCGGGAAGCGGAACGCGCTCGGCCGGTCGTCGATCGCCGCCGCCGTCGCCACCATGTGCACGAGCTCGGCCTCGTCGGCGGCCGCCATGACCACGAAGCCGGGCAGGCAGGCGAGATAGGCGACGTCGAAGGCTCCGGCATGGGTCGGACCGTCGGCCCCGACGAGCCCGGCCCGGTCGATCGCGAAGCGCACCGGCAGCGACTGGATCGCGACGTCGTGCACGACCTGGTCGTAGCCGCGCTGCAGGAAGGTCGAGTAGATCGCGGCGAACGGTTTCATCCCCGCCGCCGCCATCCCGGCGCAGAAGGTCACCGCGTGCTGCTCGGCGATCCCCACGTCGAAGGCCCGCTTCGGGAACCGCCGGGCGAAGAGGTCGATCCCGGTGCCGTCCGGCATCGCCGCCGTCACCGCGACGATCCGCTCGTCGGCCTCGGCCTCGCGGATCAGCGACTGCGCGAAGACCTTGGTGTAGGACGGCGCGTTCGAGGGCTTCTTCTGCTGCGCGCCGGTCACCACGTCGAACTTCGCGACGCCGTGATACTTGTCGGCCGAGGCCTCGGCCGGCGGATAGCCCTTGCCCTTGCGGGTGAGCGCGTGGATCAAGACCGGGCCGGTGCCGCGCGCCTTCACCGCCTTCAGGATCGCCACCAGCTGCTCGACGTCGTGGCCGTCGATCGGCCCCACGTAGGAGAAGCCGAGCTCCTCGAACAGCGTGCCGCCGATCGCCATGCCCTTGACCAGCTCGCGCGCCCGCCGCGCCCCCTCCTGCAGCGGCTGCGGCAACAGCCGCACCGCGCCCTTGGCGGCGGCCCGCAGGTCCTGGAAGGGCTCGCCGACGTAGAGCCGCGACAGGTACTTCGACATCGCGCCGACCGGTGGCGCGATCGACATCTCGTTGTCGTTGAGGACGACGATCAGCCGCTCCTTCATGTGGCCGGCGTTGTTCATCGCCTCGTAGGCCATGCCCGCCGACATCGCGCCGTCGCCGATCACGCAGACGACGTCGCCGACGCCCTCCGCCCCGAGGTCGCGCGCCACCGCGAAGCCCAGGCCCGCCGAGATCGAGGTCGACGAATGCGCGGCCCCGAACGCGTCGTACGCGCTCTCGGCGCGCCGGGTGAAGCCGGAGAGCCCGCCGCCCGCCCTGAGCGTGCGGATGCGGTCGCGCCGGCCGGTCAGGATCTTGTGCGGGTAGCACTGGTGCCCGACGTCCCAGATCAGCTTGTCCCTCGGCGCGTTGAAGACCGCGTGGATCGCCACGGTCAGCTCGACGACGCCGAGCCCGGCGCCGAGATGCCCGCCGGTCACGCTGACCGCCGAGATGGTCTCGGCGCGCAGCTCGTCGGCGACCTGCCTGAGCTCGGCCGTCGAGAACCCCTTCAGGTCCGCGGGCAGGCGGATGCCGTCGAGAAGCGGGGTGTTCGGTCGCGGTTCGGTCATCGCCGGCTGTCCTCCCAAGGCTGCGCGTCAGCGGCCGCGTTCGAGGACGAACTGCGCCGCGAGCCGCAGGTTCCCCGCCGCCGAGCCATAGGGCACGAGAGTGTCACATGCGCCCGTCACCAAGTCACGCGCTTTCCGGATCGCGCCGTCGGCGCCGAGCAGCGAGACGAAGGTCGCCTTGCCCTGCGCCTCGTCCTTGCGCAACTTCTTGCCGGCCGCCTCGGCGTCGCCCTCGACGTCGAGGACGTCGTCGGCGATCTGGAACGCGAGCCCGAGCATCGCGCCGAAGCGGTGCAGCGGCTCGGGGTCGGTGCGGCCGAGGACCGCCCCGGACTCCGCCGCCCAGGCGAAGAGCGCGCCGGTCTTCATCGCCTGCAGGTCGGTCACCTGCGCGAGCTCGAGCGGCGTCTCCGCGCTCGCCGCGGCGATGTCGAGCGCCTGGCCGCCCACCATGCCGAGCGCGCCGGCCGCCTGCGCCAGATGCAGGACCAGGCGCGCCTGCAGCCGCGGGTCGATGCCGCTCTGCGGCGCCGCCAGGATCTCGAAGGCGAGCGTCTGCAGCGCGTCCCCGGCGAGGACCGCGGTCGCCTCGTCCCACTTGATGTGCACGGTGGGCTTGCCGCGGCGCATGTCGTCGTCGTCCATGCAGGGCAGGTCGTCATGGACGAGGCTGTAGGCGTGCACGCACTCGACCGCCGCGGCGGTCCGGAGCGCCTGCTGCGGCGGAACCCGGAAGATCGCGGCGCTCTCCATCGCCACGAAGGCCCGCAGGCGCTTGCCGCCCGAGAGCACCGCGTGCCGCATCGCCGCGCCGAGCGTCGTCTCGCCGGGGGGAAGCAGCGTCTCGAGCGCCGATTCGACCCGGGTCGCCGCCTGGCTCAGCACCGCGTGGAACTGCAGGATGCCGGGGTCCATGGCGTCAGGAGATGTCGACCGGCCGGGTCCTGACCGCCCCGTCCGGGCCCTGGGCGATCTCGGTCACGCGCTCCTCCGCAGCCTTGAGCTTGTCCTCGCAATGGGCGCGAAGCTCGGCGCCGCGCGCGTAGAGCGCGATCGACTCATCGAGCGCCACGTTGCCCGATTCGAGCCGCGCCACCACCGCCTCGAGCTCGGCCAGCGCCGCCTCGAAGCTCATCTCCCCGACCGGGGTCGCGCCCGCCGGGGCGCCGGAGTCAGCCATGTCCGCGTTCCATCAGCACCCGAATATGCGCCGCGACCGACGCGGCGAGCGCGCTCAGATCATATCCGCCCTCGAGAGTCGAGACGATCCGGCCGTCGCAGACCTGGTCGGCGAGGGCGCAGAGCTCGGCCGTCGCCCAGGCGTAGTCGGCTTCGGTCAGCTGCAGGTTCGCCAGCGGGTCGCGCGCGTGCGCGTCGAAGCCCGCCGAGACCAGGATCATCTGCGGCCGGTGCGCCTCGAGGGCCGGGAGCACGCGGCGCAGCATCCCGGCGCGGAAGACGCCGCCACTCGCGCCCGGCGGCAGCGGCACGTTGACGATCTGGCCGTGGGCGCCCCGCTCGGCCGCCGCGCCGCTTCCCGGGTAGAGCGGCATCTGGTGGGTCGAGGCGAAGAGGATGCGCTTGTCGTCCCAGACCAGGTCCTGGGTGCCGTTGCCGTGGTGGACGTCGAAGTCGACGATGGCCACCCGCTCGAGCCCGTGCGCCTCGAGCGCGTGCCGGGCGCCGATGACGACGCTGCCGAACAGGCAGAAGCCCATCGCAATTTCGGTTTCGGCGTGGTGGCCCGGCGGGCGGACCGCGCAGAAGGCGTTGCGCACCTCGCGCGCCATCACCATGTCGACGGCGGCGACCACCGCCCCGGCGGCGCGGCGCGCCGCGGTGAGCGAGCCGGGGGAGAGGAAGGTGTCGGCGTCGATGGCCGCGAACCCCGCGGAGGGCACGCGCGCGGTGATCTCGGCCAGGTGGTCGATCGGATGGACGCGCAGGATCTGCGCGTCCTCGGCCAGCGGCGCGTCGACCCGCACGAGGTAGGCGAACTCCTCCGCCTCGAGGGCCGCGAGGATCGCCTGAAGCCGCTCGGCGCGCTCGGGGTGACCCGGCGGGTTCGCGTGCGCGAGGCAGTCCGGGTGGCTGAGCAGCGCCGTCGTCATCGCGCGAGCTTAGGCAGCGCGCCGGGCGCTTTCAAACCCAATCGCCGCGCTGTAGCCTCGCCGGCGACCGGGGAGGAACGCCGTGAAGCTCGCGACACTGAAGGACGGCACGCCCGACGGCCGGCTGGTCGTCGTCTCGCACGACCTCACCCGCTGCTCGGATGCGCGCCACGTCGCCCCCACGCTGCGCGCGGCCCTCGACGCCTGGGACGAGGCGGCGCCGCGCCTCGAGCTGATCGCCCGCAGCCTCGAGGCCGGCGGCCAGCCGGTCGAGCGGTTCCACGAGCGCGATGCCCGGGCGCCGCTTCCCCGCGCCGACGGCGGGCGCGCGTTTCTCGACCCGCGCGCGCCGCTGCCGCTTCGCGACGAGTGCATCGCGCTGACCGCGGAGTTCGGCGTCCTCGGCGCGCGGGGCGAGGTCCGGCTCGTCATGCTGGCGGCCGTCGGGCCGGTCGCCACGCTCGCGCCCGTCGCCGTCACCCCCGACGAGCTCGGCAAGGAGGCGCGGCTCCGCCTCGAGCTGAACGGCGATCCCGTCGACGCGGCCCTGAGTGCGGACGCCGCCGCGCGGCTGGCCGCGGCCGCCGGCGGCGACCCGCTCGTCGGGTGCGCCGCAGCCGATGGCGCGCCCGTCGTCCTGCGCCTGGGCGACACCGTGCGCATCGAGATCCGCGACGCATCGGGCCACTCGATCTTCGGCGCGATCGAGCACACGGCCGTCCCCGCGCCCGTGGCGGAGGCGCCCGACCGGCTCGTCGCGCATTTCCGCGCGATGGCGCGCAACAACGCCTGGGCGAACGACCGGCTGCTCGAGGCCTGTGAGGGGCTCGACGCCGCCGCCTTCGCCGCGCCGCGCACGAGCTTCTTCCCCTCGCTCCGCGCGACGCTCAACCACAGCTACGGCGTCGACGTCTACTATCTCGACCTGCTCGAGGAGAAAGGCCAGGGGCTCGATCCCGGCCCCGACCTCGCCGAGCCGGCCGCGCTGCGCGCCGCCCAGGCCGCCTCCGACCGGCGGCTGATCGCCTTCTGCGACCGCCTGACCGCCGCCGACCTCGACCGCCGGGTCATGGTGGTGCGCGATCCCGACGGCCGCCCGCAAGAGCGCATCGACGCCATCCTGGCCCACCTCTTCCAGCACCAGATCCACCACCGCGGCCAGGCGCACGCCATGCTCGCCGGCACCGGCGTGCCGCCGCCGCAGCTCGACGAGTTCTTCCTCGACATCGACCGGCATCCGAGCGTCACCGCCCGCGGCTTCGCCCCGTAGGCGCCCGCGCGAGACGCGGCGACCGGCGCTTCGCCCCGGCCTTCTTCTTGGTGAAAATACTCCCGCCGGAGGCACCTGCGCGGCATGCGCAGGACGCGCCCGAGCCGCCTCGACAACCTCGGGCGAGGGGCGATCAGCCCCCGAACAGCCGCGCGTACCGCTCGTGCAGCAGGCCCTTCTGCACGTTGCCCATGGCGTTGCGCGGCAGCTCGGGAACCACCGCGACATGCTTCGGCAGCTCGAAGCCCGCGAGCCGTCGCGCAGCGCCGCCGTCACGTCGCCCGGGTCGCCGCTGGCGGTCAGCACCGCGTCGATGTCGTTTGCCCGCACGGTCCGGTGCCGTACCGTCCATCCGTCAACAGCGGTTTTTTCGGAGGCACCGCGTGATCGCCGTCATTTCCGAAGTCTGGCCGCACCTCGACCGTCGCAACGACTATGTCAGTCTGGCAGACGAGCTTCGTGCGCTGCTCGAAACGATCGACGGGTTTATCTCGGTCGAACGGTTCGAGAGCCCTAACGAGCCGGGAAGGTTCGTCTCCCTCTCCTTCTGGCGCGACGAGGAATCCCTGGCGCGCTGGCGCAATCTGGAACAGCACCGTGCCATTATGGCGAAGGGCCGCGGCGGCATTCTGCGCGACTATCGGATCCGCGCGGCCAAGGTACTATGGGACTACAGCATGCATGATCGGAAGCAGGCGCCCGAGGATTCACGCGCGCTCTTTGGGTGAGCTTGCCCACGCTGTGTGCAGCTTCAGCCCGGCTTTTGATCACAAGGACGCGAACAGCCCCGCGAAGCGCTCCCGGAGCAGGTTCTTCTGCACCTTGCCCATGGCGTTGCGCGGCAGCTCGTCGACCACCGCCACGTGCTTCGGCAGCTTGAACCCTGCCAGCCGCCCGCGCAGCGCCGCCGCCACATCGCCGGGATCGCCGCGCGCGGTCAGCACCGCCACCACCGCCTCGCCGAAGTCCGGATGCGGCACGCCGATCACCGCGACCTCGACCACGCCGGGCAGCGCGTCGATCGCCTGCTCGACCTCCTTCGGATAGACGTTGAGCCCGCCGCTGATGATCAGGTCCCGCGCCCGCCCGACGATGGTGACATAGCCGTCCGCGCCGATCCGCGCGAGGTCGCCGGTCACGAACCAGCCGCCCGGCCGCATCTCCTCCTCCGTCTTCTCCGGCATCCGCCAGTAGCCGGCGAAGACGTTCGGCCCGCGCACCTCGAGCACCCCGGTTTCCCCGGCCGGCAGCTCGCGGCCCTCGGCGTCGCGCACCCGAAGCCCGATCCCGGGCAGCGCCGGCCCGACGGTGCCCGCGCGCCGCTCGCCGTCGAGCGGGTTCGAGGCGTTCATCCCGGTCTCGGTCATGCCGTAGCGCTCGAGGATCCGGTGGCCGGTCCGCGCCTCGAACTCGGCGTGGGTCGCGGTGAGCAGCGGCGCCGAGCCCGAAACGAAGAGCCGCATCCCGGCCGCGGCGTCGCGGGTCAGCCCCGGGCTCGCCAGGAGACGCGTGTAGTAAGTTGGGACCCCCATCAGCACCGTCGCGCGCGGCAGCAGCCCGATCACCGTCTCCGCCTCGAACCTCGGCAGCAGGATCATCCGCCCGCCGTTCATCAGCATGAGGTTGAGCGCGACGAAGAGCCCGTGGGTGTGAAAGAGCGGCAGCACGTGGATCAGCACGTCGCCGGGCCGGAAGCCCCAGGCCCGGTGCAGCGTCGCCACGTTCGACCACAGGTTGTCGTGGGTCAGCATCGCCCCCTTCGACCGCCCGGTGGTGCCGGAGGTGTAAAGGATCGCCGCGACGTCGCTGCCGAGCCGCGGCGCCACCTCGCGCTCGGAGGGCAGCCGCGCCGCCTGGGCCGTCAGCGTGCCCTCGCCCGCGGCGTCGAGGGTGAAGAGCCAGCCGGCGCCCGCGACCAGCGGCGCGACCGCGCCGTGCGCCGAGGGATCGCAGATCACGGCCTTCGGCTCGGCGTCGGCGAGGAAATGGGCGAGCTCGCCCGCCGTGTAGGCCGGGTTCAGCGGCACGTAGCCCGCCCCGACCTGCAGCACCGCCAGGTAGAGGCAGATGCCCGCGACCGACTTCTCGACCTGCACCACCACCCGGTCGCCGGGCCCGACGCCCGAGGCCCTGAGCAGCGAAGCGATTCGCCCGGCGCGCTCGAGCAGCTCGGCAAAGCCGACCGCGGCGCCGGCCTCGGTCTCGAGGAAGGGGGCGTGCCGGTCCTCGGGAAACCCGCTGGCGAGCCGCGCGAAGAGGTTCGCGTTCACGGTGCCGTCCGCGACGGCGCGAACACCATCAGGCTCAGGATCTCGAAGAGCATCTGCGCCCCTGCATGGGCGGTGTTGGTCGTCGCGTCGTATTGCAGCGCCACCTCGACGATGTCCCCGCCGACGATGTCGATGCCCTTGAGCCCGCGCAGGATCGCCTGCGCCTCGCGCGTGGTCAGGCCGCCTATCTCGGGTGTCCCGGTGCCGGGCGCGAAGGCCGGGTCGAGCGCGTCGATGTCGAAGGAGAGATAGACCGGCCCGTCGCCGACCACCTCGCGCGCCCGCGCCAGCACCGCGGCGACGCCGATCTCGGCCACCTCCTCGGCGTGGATGCAGGTCATGCCGCTGTCGGTCGCGAACTCGTAGAGGTACTCCGACGCGCCGCGCAGCCCGATCTGGATCGTCCGGGTCGGGTCGAGCACGCCGTCGAGGACGGCGTTGCGGAACGGGGCGCCGTGGTTCGCGCGCAGGCCGTCGAACGGGCCGCCGGTGTCGGAATGCGCGTCGATATGGACGAGGCCGACCGGCCGGCCGGCGCCCACCGCGCGTAGGATCGGGTGGCTGATAGAGTGGTCGCCGCCGACGCTGAGCGGCCGGGCGCCGGCCACGACGATCGCCGCGGTCCAGTCCTCGATCTCGCGGTGGCTGGCCGCGAGATCGTAGCGGCTCGAGAACGGCACGTCGCCGACGTCGGCGACCGCGAGGTCGAAGATCGGCGTGCAGTCGAGGACATGGTTGTAAGGGCCGACCCGCTCGATCGTGCGCAGGGCGCGCGGGCCGAAGCGGGCGCCGGGCCGGTTGCTGGCGCCGAGGTCGAGCGGCATGCCGCTGATCGCGACCTCGAGCCCCGAGAAGTCCGGGGCATCGCGATCGATCGGCCGGAACGGCGCGGTCAGGAAGGTCGGAACGCCGGTATAGGGCGCCGGCCGCGGGCCGCGGCTGAACACTCGCTCGGCCACGCGCGCGAACCTCGGCTCGTGCATCCGCCCGCCGGGGTCGCCGGCGTAACGCCGGCGCAGCCGCTCCAGGTCCGCCTCGCTCCAGCCCATCGCGTCCCTTCCCCCGATGCGCCGGGCCGCCGAGGGCGGCCCGGCCGGTGGCTCAGCCGCCGATCGCCTTGTCGGTCACCGCGTGCGTCCAGGCACCTTCCGGCGGCCTGGTGATCACCGGCTCGGAGCCGGCCGAGAGCAGCGTCGCGACGGTGCGCTCGTAGTCGGCCGGATCGAGCGTGCCGTCGGAGCCTTCGGTCAGCTTGGCGATCTCGCCCATCATCCGCTTCTGGTGCGCCTCGGTCTGCGCCCCGGTCTCGTCGAAGTCGAGCACGATCATCGCCGCGTCGTCGGGGTTCTGCTCGGCCCACTTCCAGCCTTCCATCGAGGCGCGGACGAACTTCGCCATCGTCTCGACGAAGGCGGGGTCGGCGAGTCGCTCCTCGAGCACGTAGAGCCCGTCCTCGAGCGTCGCCACCCCCTGGTCCTCGTACTTGAAGACGGTCAGGTCCTCGGGCGCGAGGCCGGCGTCGATCACCTGCCAGTACTCGTTGTAGGTCATCGTCGAGATGCAGGCCGCCTGGTTCTGCAAGAGCGGATCGACGTTGAAGCCCTGCTTGAGCACCGTGACCCCGTCCGCCCCGCCGTTGGTCGGGATGCCGAGGTGGCTCATCCAGGAGAGGAACGGATACTCGTTGCCGAAGAACCAGACGCCGAGCGTGTGGCCGGGAAATTCCTCGGTCGAGGTCACGCCCGAGTTGTTGCGGCAGGTCAGCATCATCCCCGACCGCTTGAACGGCTGGGCGATGTTGACGAGCGGCAGGCCCGACTCGCGCGCGGCGAGCGCCGCCGGCATCCACTCGACGATCACGTCGGCGCCGCCGCCCGCCACCACCTGCGGCGGCGCGATGTCCGGACCGCCCGGCTTGATCGTGACGTTGAGCCCCTCCTTCTCGTAGAAGCCCTGCTCGAGCGCCACGTAGTACCCGGCGAACTGCGCCTGGGTGACCCACTTGAGCTGCAGCGTCACGTCCTGGGCGTGCGCCGCGCCCGCCATCAAAAGCGCCGCCACGGAGGCGCCGGCGAACAATTTTTCCACTTTGTTTCTCCCTGTTAGGTGAACTAGCGCTACTCGATCGTCTCACAGACTCCAACTTCAACGAAGGGGGTGTCGGGACCGGTGCCTTCTTTCACAAGTCCATCGATGTAGTCTTGCCTCATCGTGTGGCCCCCAACGTACAAGTGCGTAAACTTTTTCTCGGTTGGAAACACATAGAAGTGTGAGCCCCATCCACCACATACATTTCTCAGATCTGGATGGAATCCTTCTCCGCATTCAAAAATCATCTTTCCGCCCATCTTTTGAACCACGTAACCCGACCGGACATGAGATGGGTCAGAGCCTACCTTGGGCCTGACAAGGTACTTGTCTCCAACGGCGAACGTAGATGAAGTCCACGACTTCGATGAGGAGTTATATACGATTCCCGCACCAGCCTCAGCGATACAAAGATAGACTTGCGCTCTTGCAGTTCCTGCGTTCAGTAAAAGGAGCAAGAGTAAGGTTCTCAATGCGCTTATATCCTCTGCGAGGGATGCCAGAAGGTCACCGCCCGCTCGACCAGCGCCACCGCGCCGTAGAACGCCGACCCGACCAGCGCCGCGACCGCGATCTCCGCCCAGACCATGTCGAGCGCCAGCCGGCCGACCTCGGTCGAGATGCGGAAGCCCATGCCGAGCGTGGGCGAGCCGAAGAACTCCGCCACGATCGCGCCGATCAAAGCCAGAGTCGTGCAGATTTTCAAGCCGTTAAAGATGAACGGCGCCGCGGCGGGCAGGCGGAGCTTCGCGAGCGTCTGCCCGTAGCCGGCAGCATAGGTGCGCATCAGGTCGCGCTGGCTCGCCTCGGTCGCCTGCAGGCCCTGCACGGTGTTGACGAGCATCGGGAAGAACACCATCAGCACCACCACCGCCGCCTTCGATTCCCAGTCGAAGCCGAACCACATCACCATGATCGGCGCCATGCCGACGATCGGCAGCGCCGAGACGAAGTTGCCGACCGGCAGCAGCCCCCGCCTGAGAAACGCGGTCCGGTCGATGGCGATCGCCGTCAGCACCGCCGCGCCGCAGCCGATGGCATAGCCCGACAGCGCCCCCTGCAGGAAGGTCTGCTCCACGTCCCTGAGGAGAGTCCGCCATTCCCGCAGGATGGCCGCGAAAACGGCGGTCGGTGCCGGCAGCAGCACCGGGCTCACCTCGAGCCCGCGCACCAGGATCTCCCAGAGCAGGAGCAGCGTGACACCGAAGACCAGCGGCGGGACCAGCCGCATCCAGCCCTGCGGCACCCCCGCCACCAGCCGCGCGTTCACCCACCACGCGCCGAGCCAGGCCGCGAGCACCAGAGGCAGCACGAGGCTCATCGCCCCCTCAACCCGTTGCCGCCCAGCGCCGCCGCGTTCGCCATCGCCCACGCTATAAATACCTCGCAACACTTGGCAAGCGGCCCGACCCGGGGAGCGGCGCGTCGGCGTCGCGCCTGTGGCGGCGCCGCGCCCGCGCCGCGCGGCGGCGGAGTCGTGGGTTTGGGCGTCGCAAGGAAGAGAAGGAAGATCTGCGCCGAGGCGCTGATGAAGCGGCTGCTTAATCAGGCGCCTCCTCCAGTGTGGGGCTGCGAGTTGGGCCGGCGTCAAGGGTGAACGGGCTTGCGCCCGCGGCTTCGCCGCCCTTGACCCCGGCCCGACTCGCGAAGGGAAGGGAAGCGGGGCTGGGGGTGGCTTCGCGCGGCGTTGCGGGCGAGGCTGCGAGCGACTAGGTCTCCGGGGACCGCGCGCGGAGGACGGAGCCCTTGGATTTCAGTCGCCTGACCGATGGCCTGACCCGTCGCGTCGAGGGCGCGCTCGGCGATGTCGGCGGCGCCCTCTTCGAGCCGGTGGTGCGGCTCGGCGTCACCGGCCTCAGCCGCGCCGGCAAGACCGTGTTCATCACCTCGCTCGTCGCCAACCTCATCGATCGCGGCCGGATGCCGCAGCTTCGCGCCGAGGCCGAAGGCCGCATCCTCGCCGCCTACCTGCAACCGCAGCCCGACCACACCATCCCGCGCTTCGCCTACGAGGACCACCTCGCGGCGCTCACCGGGCCCGAGCCGCGCTGGCCCGAGAGCACCCGCTCGATCTCGACGCTGCGCCTGTCGCTCAGGGTCGCGCCGACCGGCCTGATCGGCGGGCTGACCGGCCCCCGCGTCGTACATCTCGACATCGTCGACTACCCGGGCGAGTGGCTGCTCGATCTGCCGCTGATGAGCCAGAGCTTCGAGGACTGGTCGACCGCCGCCATCGCGATCGCGCGCGGGCCGGGGCGGGCCGCGCTGGCGCGCGACTGGCTCGCCGAGCTCGAGGCCCGCGACCCGGCGGCGCCGCTCGAGGAGGGCACCGCGCGCAGCCTCGCCGCCGGCTTCACCGCCTACCTCGCCGCCGCCCGCGCCGCCGGGCTCTCGAGCGTCGCGCCGGGCCGCTTCCTGATGCCCGGCGACCTCGAGGGCTCGCCCGCGCTCACCTTCTCGCCGCTCCTGAAGCCGGCGCGCCGGCCATCGGCTTCGCTCTGGCGCGCCTTCGAGCAGCGGTTCGAGGCCTACAAGCGGGTCGTCGTCGGGCCGTTCTTCCGCAACCACTTCGCCCGCCTCGACCGCCAGATCGTGCTGATCGACGCGCTCGGCGCCATCCACGACGGCCCGCGCGCGGTCGAGGACCTGCGCGCGGCGATGGCCGAGATCCTCGCCTGCTTCCGCCCAGGGCCGCGCTCCTGGCTCGCGCCGATCCTCGGCCGGCGCATCGACCGCATCCTCTTCGCCGCCACCAAGGCCGACCACCTGCACCATTCGCAGCATGGGCGCCTCGCCGCCATCGCCGAGGCGCTGGCCAGGGACGCCCGCGCCCGCGCCCAGTTCTCCGGCGCCGAGACCCGGGCGCTGTCGATCGCGAGCCTGCGCGCCACCGTCGAGGAGACCATCGTCCGCGACGGCCGCGAGGTCGACGTGGTGCGCGGCCGGCTCGTCGACACCGGCGCCGAGGCCGCGCTCTTCCCCGGCGACCTGCCCGACGACCCGGCGGCGATCCTCGCCCCCGCCCGCCAGGGCGCGCCCGACTGGAGCGATGCCGCCTACCGCGTCACCCGCTTCGCGCCGCCGCGGCTCCGGCCCGGCGGCGGGCTGCCGCATATCCGCCTCGACCGCGCCGCCGAGTTCCTGATCGGAGACCGCCTGCGATGAGCCGCCCGCCCGAGTCGCGATCCGACCCCTTCATCATCCCCGCCGACGAGCTCGCGCCCTCGACCGCCACCCCGGACGACGCCCCGCCGCCGCCCGACGAGGCAATCGAAGGCGCGGCGATGCAGCAGGTCACCCGCCTCGCCGCCCGCCGGTCGCGCGGCGGGAGCCTGTTCTGGACCGTCGCCGGCAGCCTGCTCACGCTCGTCGTCTCGATCGCCGCCTACGACTACCTGACCGCGCTCCTCGCCCGGTACCCGCTCCTCGGCATGATCGCGTTGGCGCTGACCGCGCTCCTCGCGCTCCTCGTGCTCCTGCAGGTGATCCGCGAGCTCTGGGCGTTCCGCCGGCTCGCCCGCATCGACGACTTCCGCGCCGAGGCGGCCGCCGTGCACGCCACCGCCGACCGCGACGCCGCGCTCCGGCTCGCCCGCCGGCTCGCCGGGTTCTACGCCGGCCGCCCCGAGCTGCGCTGGAACCGCGAGCGGCTCGCCGAGCAGGAGGAGGCGGTCCTCGACGCCGACGCGCTCCTCGAGCTCGCCGAGCGCAACCTGCTCGCGCCGCTCGACGCCCGGGCGCGGCGCGAGATCGAGGCGGCGAGCCGTATCGTCGCCGCCGCCACCGCCATCGTCCCGCTCGCCCTCATCGACGTGCTGACCGCGCTGTCGCAGAACGTGCGGATGGTGCGGCGCATCGCCGAGGTCTACGGCGCCCATGCCGGCTTCTTCGGCTCCTGGCGGCTGCTCAGGATGGTCGCGACCCACCTGCTCGCCACCGGCGCGGTCGCGGTCGGCGACGACCTCATCGGCTCGGTCGCCGGCGGCCACGTGCTCGCCCGCATCTCGCGCCGCTTCGGCGAAGGCGTCGTCAACGGCGCGCTGACCGCCCGGGTCGGGATCGCGGCGATGGACGTCTGCCGCCCGCTGCCGTTCGGAGCGCTGCCGCGGCCGAAGGTCTCCAACGTCATCGGCCGGTCGCTGACCGGGCTCTTCGCAAAAAGCTGATTGAAGGACGCCGGACCCGGCTATATATCCCGCCCCCATGGCTCGGGGTCTCGGCATCATCCGAATTACCGTCCCGGCGCTCTGATCCCCAGGGCCGCCGGGTCCCGGCGCGTGCGCGCCTTCCCCCTTCCCGCCCCTGACGGACGCCCCCGATGACCACCGACACGCTCGACTACAAAGACACGCTGTTCCTGCCCAGGACCGGCTTCCCGATGCGCGCCGGCCTGCCCGACCGCGAGCCGGGCTGGCTCGCGCGCTGGGAGCGCCTCGGCATCTATGCCCGGCTGCGCGCCTCGGCCGCCGGCCGGCCGGCCTTCGTGCTGCACGACGGGCCGCCCTATGCCAACGCCAACCTCCACATCGGGCACGCGCTCAACAAGGTGCTCAAGGACTTCATCGTGCGCTCGCGGCAGATGATGGGGCACGATTCGCGCTACGTACCCGGCTGGGACTGCCACGGCCTGCCGATCGAGTGGATGATCGAGGAGCAGTACCGTGCGCGCGGCCGAAACAAGGACGAGGTCGACGTCAACCTGTTCCGCGCCGAGTGCCGCAAGTTCGCCGAGCACTGGGTCGGCGTGCAGCGCGAGGAGTTCAAGCGCCTCGGCGTCACCGGCGACTGGGACGACCCCTACCTCACCATGGCCTTCCACGCCGAGGCGGTGATCGCGGACGAGTTCATGAAGTTCGTCATGAACCGCTCGCTCTACCTCGGCTCGAAGCCGGTGATGTGGTCGCCGGTCGAGAAGACCGCGCTCGCCGAGGCCGAGGTCGAGTACCGCGACCATGTGAGCCCGCAGATATGGGTGAAGTTCCCGGTGGTGGCGGGACCGGACGCACTGGCGGGCGCGAACGTCGTGATCTGGACGACGACGCCGTGGACGATCCCGTCGAACCGCGGCGTCGCCTATTCCGACCGGATCGGCTACGGCGTTTACGCGGTCGTCGCCGCGGCGGCAGACAACTGGGCGAAGCCGGGCGACTGCCTTTTGCTTGCCGACGCGCTCGCCGCCGACGTGATGAAGGCCGCGCGCGTCGAGGCCTTCGAGCGGGTCGGCAACGCGGGTCCGCTCGAAGGCGTCGTCCTGCGCCACCCGCTTGCGGGTCTCGATTCGCATTGGGATTTCGAGGTGCCGATGCTCGAAGGCGACTTCGTCACCGACGACGCCGGCACCGGCTTTGTTCACATGGCCCCCTCCCACGGTTCCGACGACTACGAACTCTTCGTCAGAAACGGCCTCGTCGACCGGATGACCCACAACGTGCTCGAGGACTCGTCCTTCGCGCCGCACGTGCCGTTCTTCGCCGGCCTGCAGGTCTTCGACGCCAAGGGCCGCGAGGGCAAGGCCAACGCCGCCGTCATCGACAAGCTGGTCGAGGCCGGCGCGCTCATCGCCCGCGGCCGGATGACCCACAGCTACCCGCACTCCTGGCGCTCCAAGGCGCCGGTCATCTACCGCAACACGCCCCAGTGGTTCGTCGCGATCGACAAGCCGCTCGACGACGGCATGGGCACCTATGGCCATACCATCCGCGAGCGCGCCCTCACCTCCATCGACCGCCTGGTCCAGTGGTTCCCGGTCTCCGGCCGCAACCGGCTCTACTCGATGATCGAGGCGCGCCCCGACTGGGTGCTGTCGCGCCAGCGCGCCTGGGGTGTGCCGCTCACCTGCTTCGTCCGGCGCCAGCCCGACGGCACGGCCGAGATCCTGCGCGACCCGGCGGTCAACGCCCGGATCAAGGAGGCCTTCGAGCACGAGGGCGCCGACGCCTGGTTCGAGGACAACGCCAAGGCCCGCTTCCTCGGCAACGACTACCCGCACGACGACTGGGAGAAGGTCGCCGACATCCTCGACGTCTGGTTCGATTCCGGCTCGACCCATGCCTTCGTGCTGCGCGATCGGCCCGACGGCATCTGGCCGGCCTCGGTCTATCTCGAGGGCACCGACCAGCATCGCGGCTGGTTCCATTCGTCGATGCTGCAGGCCTGCGGCACCCGCGGACGCGCCCCCTACGACGCGGTGGTCACCCACGGCTTCACGCTCGACGAGAACGGCATGAAGATGTCGAAGTCGCTCGGCAACACCACGGCGCCGCAGGACGTGATCCGCCAGTACGGCGCCGACATCCTGCGGCTCTGGGTGGCGCAGACCGACTACAGCGTCGACCAGCGCATCGGCCCGGAGATCCTGAAAGGCACCGCCGACAGCTACCGGCGGCTCAGGAACACGCTGCGCTTCCTGCTCGGCGCCCTCGACGGCTTCACCGACGCCGAGCGCGTCGCCGAGGCGGGTATGCCCGAGCTCGAGCGCTGGGTGCTGCACCGCCTGGCCGAGCTCGACGCCGCGGTGCGCGCCGGCTACGCCAGCTACGACTTCCAGGGGGTGTTCCAGCAGCTCTTCCAGTTCTGCACGGTCGACCTCTCGGCGTTCTACTTCGACGTCCGCAAGGATGCGCTCTACTGCGACGCGGCGGCGAGCCCGCGGCGGCGGGCAGCGCGCACGGTGCTCGACCTCATCCACCACCGCCTCGTCACCTGGCTCGCGCCGATGCTCCCGTTCACGATGGAGGAGGTCTGGCTCGAGCGCTTCCCCGGCGAGGACAGCTCGGTGCACCTCGTCGACTTCCCGCCGACGCCGGCGACCTGGCTCGACCCCGAGCTCGCCGCCCGCCAGGAGGCGGTGCGCCGCGTGCGGCGCGTCGTCACCGGCGCGCTCGAGGTCGAGCGGCGCGAGAAGCGGATCGGCGCGAGCCTCGAGGCGGCGCCGGTCGTCCACGTCGCCGACCCGGACCTGCTCGGCGTGCTGCGCTCGGTCGACTTCACCGACATCTGCATCACCTCCGGCCTGACCTTGGCCGATGCCTCGGCCCCCGCCGGCGCCTTCGCGCTCGACGACACCCCGGGCGTCGCGGTCGTGCCCCGGCTCGCCGACGGCGCGAAGTGCGCCCGGTGCTGGAAGATCCTGCCCGACGTCGGGACGCACGCGCACCCCGGGGTCTGCTCCCGGTGCGACGCGGCGCTGATCTAGGCACTGAACCCGGCATCCGCCCGCGACCAGGGCGGCGGCACGACCGCGGGCGGCCGAGAAGCGGCCGCCCGGTGGGCGGTCGGCCGCCACCTTCACTCTCGCGAAGCCCGGCTCACCTCGGCCGGCGCCCCGCCAGCCCATTCCTCGGCACGCGGCCGCGGGGGAAAGAGCTGCATCACGATCCCGGCGAACAGGATCCAGAGGCTCGTTGCCAGCAGCCCCGCCTTCACCGCCGCCGGCGGGTCGAAATGCGCCCAGGCCGACCACCCGGCCAGGGCCACCCAGACGAGGCAGACCGACAGGCTGAGCGGCCGCCAGCGCACGGTCCGGACCGGGTGGATGAACTTCAGCCAGGTGAACTGCGCGAGGCCGAGCACCAGGATGATGCCGACCGTCGCCCAGACCGGCGGGCCGAAGGTCAGGAACACGATGAGCGGCATCTGCCAGACCGCCGGAAAGCCGACGAAGCAGTTGTCCTCCGCCTTCATCCGCACGTCGGCGAAGTACATCGCGCCGGTCAGCGCGATGAAGAGCGCCGCCACGAGGCCGATGTGCCACGGCAGCAACCCGGTGTAGATCAGCGCATAGGCCGGGATGAAGACATAGGTCAGGTAGTCGATCACCAGGTCGAGGATCACCCCGTCCCAGTTCGCCGCGTTCTTCTTGATGTTCACGCGGCGCGCCAGCGGGCCGTCGATGCCGTCGACGATCAGCGCCACCCCGAGCCAGCCGAACATCACCCGCCAGTCGCCCCGGGTCGCCGCCACCAGCGCCATCAACGCCAGCGCCGCGCCCGCTGCCGTGAAGAGATGCACCGCGAATGCCAGGGGCTTCGTCTTCATCGGCTCGCAATAGGCGGAAAGCCCCGCGACATAAAGCGCCTTTCGCGCCTGCCGTCCGCCGCCGGGGCGTCTCAGAAGCGGTACTGGATCCCGAGCAGCGGCCCGTAGAGGTTGACGTCCATCGTCAGGCTGTCGCCCTCGTAGTCGATCGACATGTAGCGGTAGCCCAGGACCCCGGAGAAGCGGTCGTTGAACGCGTAGTTGGCCCCGGCATAGGCCTCCCAGGTCAGCTCCGACCCGACGCCGAACCCGCCGACGTCGGCGAACCCCGACAGCGTCCAGCGCTCGCTGAGCGGCACCTGCCCGCGCAGGCCGATGATCGGGTCGACCCAATTGGCCGAAACGCTCGGCGACCGGCTGACCGGCCCGAGCGTGAAGTCGAAGTCGACCTCGGTGCCCATCGCCCGGAAGCCGCCGTAGGCAGCCGCGAATTGCCGGTCGTTCTCGTAGAAGCGCCAGGACGCGGCGGCGGTCGCGTAGTAGAGCACGTTCTTGACGTGCGCCGAGGCGCTGATCGGTTCCTCGAGCTCGGCGTCGTCGGACAGCCGTGTATAGGCCATGTCGAAGAGGAGCCCGAACTTGTCGCGCCGGATCTCGCCGCTGGCGAAGAAGGCGAAGTCGAGGGCCTCGAGGATGTCCTTGCCGGTGATCTCGATCCGCGGCTGGCCGTTGTCACGGTCCTGCTCGCCTTCGATGGCCGGCAACCAGCCGTAGACCGTGCCTTCGCCCGTCCACTCCTGGGCGCGGGCGCCGCTGGCGGCGAGGAGGGCGAACGCGGCGAACGACAGCAGGCGCGGGAGTCGGTTCATGGATGCTCTCCAAACGGCCGGTCGGAGCATCCGCCACGCCGCGGGAACCGTCAATGCCCTGCATCGCACCTTGCCGGCCGGGCGGGGTTGCCGCATTCTGCCGCCGCGTTCCCCATCCCGCGAGGTCCGACCGATGCGCCTCCTCGTCCCTGCCTCGCTGGCGCTCGCCGCCCTGCTCGCCGGTCCGGCGGCGGCCGAACTGCCCGACCTCGGCGGGCGGGCGGTGGTGGTCGTCACCGAGAACGCCTATCCGCCGCTGCAGTTCGTCGACCCGGCGACCGGCGAGGCGATCGGCTGGGAATACGACGCGATGGCCGAGATCGCGAAGCGGCTGAACTTCGCGCTCGAGATCGCGAACTCGAGCTGGGACGCGATGATCCCGGCGGTGAGCCAGGGCCAGTACGACATCGGCATGACCGGGATCACCATCCGCCCCGACCGGGCGGAGCAGGTCGACTTCTCCGACCCCTACATGCGATCCGAGATGTTCATGCTCGTCCGCGCCGACGAGGACCGCTTCACCGATGCCGCGAGCTTCGCGGCCTTTGAGGAGGGGCTCGTCGCGGCGCAGCCCGGCACCACGCCCTTCTACGTCGCGGTCTACGACATCCTAGACGGCAACGAGTCCAACCCGCGCGTCAAGGCGGTAGAGACCTTCGGCGCCGGGGTGCAGGCGCTGCTCTCGGGCGACGTCGACCTCGCCCTGAGCGACGGCGTGGCGGCGCAGGGCTACGTCGAGGCGAACGCGGGGCGGCTGAAGATCATCGGCGAGCCGATGGGGGCGGAGGACTTCGGCTTCATCTTCCCCAAGGGCTCCGACCTCGTCGCGCCGGTCAACGCCGCGATCGCCGAGCTCGAGGCCGACGGCACCTTCGACGCGTTGAACACGAAGTGGTTCCTCGACTACCAGATCGGGCAGTAGCGCCCGATCCCCGCGGGCCGGAGCCCCCGCCCGGCCGCGGGCGCGAGTTCCCGTGGTGGCTGCTCGCCGCCGGCCTGATCGGCGGCTGGCTGCTCGTCGCTTTCCTCACCGACGAGATCTACGGCCAGATCCTCGCGACCGTCTCCCGCGGCCTCGGGATCACCGCCTTGGTCACCGTCGTCGCCTTCGCCCTCGCCTCGGGGCTCGGCCTCCTGCTCGCGGTCTGCGTGCTGTCGCGCTCGGTGATCCTGCGGCAGGCCGCGCGCTTCTACATCGAGATCATGCGCGGGGTGCCGATCCTCGTCCTCCTGCTCTACATCGCCTTCGTCGGCGCTCCGGCGCTCGTCGCCGGCTGGAACGCGCTCGCCCGCCCGCTCGGCCTCGGTGAGCTCGCGACCCGCGACCTGTCGCTGATGTGGCGGGCGATCCTCGCGCTCGCCCTCGGCTACGCGGCCTTCATCGCCGAGGTGTTCCGCGCCGGCATCCAGTCGGTCGACCCCGGCCAGGTCGAAGCTGCGAAGGCGCTCGGCCTGACCGGCTGGCAGCGCTTCCGGCTCGTCGTCTTCCCGCAGGCGATCCGCACCATCCTGCCGCCGCTCGGCAACGACTTCGTCGCGCTGGTCAAGGACAGCTCCCTCGTCTCGGTCCTCGGCGTCGCCGACATCACCCAGCTCGGCAAGGTCTACGCCGCCGGCTCGTTCCGCTTCTTCGAGACCTACAACGTCGTCGCCTTCCTCTACCTCGTCATGACCATCGGCCTGTCCCTCGCGCTTCGCGCGCTCGAACGGCGGCTGCGCGCCCGCCGCGCCGGGTGAGACGGGCTCCGACTGATCCCCTCGTCCCACCGTCTGGCGTTGCGCGCGCCGGCGCCGCCGACCCGCCCGATCAGGCCCGTGACTGATCGGGCCGCGTCCGCCCCCCACAGGGCGGACGCGCAGACGCGTCCGCGGGGCGGTCGCGCCCCGATGGAGAGCGACGGGACTGCGTGGCGCCCCTCGGCCTCCGCGCTCGCGCGCTTCGGCCGACGAGCCGGCGCGGCGCAATGCGCCGCTCTTGCCGGTTCGGAACCACGGGGGTGCGTCATGGTCCGGCCTTTGGGGCCGGACCGGAAAAGGAGCGATCCACCCGCCGGACTGGCCGAGGCGATTGAGGGGAAATGGTATGAGACATCATGCGAACACACCGCGAACGCGGGCTTCCCTTTTGCCTGGCCACCGATTACCTTCGCCGGGCATGAGCACCTGGACCAGCGACGAGGCAGACGCCTTCGAGGCCGCGGAGCGCCCGCTGTCGGCCCGCGCCATGGCCGCGCGCCCCGCCCCCTACCTCGACGACCTGAACCCGGCGCAGCGCGCCGCCGTCGAGGCGCTCGACGGCCCCGTGCTCGTCCTCGCCGGCGCCGGCACCGGCAAGACCCGGGTGCTGACCGCGCGGATCGCCCACCTGCTCAACACCGGCCGGGCACGGCCCAACGAGATCCTCGCCGTCACCTTCACCAACAAGGCGGCGCGCGAGATGAAGGCGCGCGTCGGGCACCTCGTCGGCCACGTCATCGAGGGCATGCCCTGGCTCGGCACCTTCCACGCGCTCTCGGTCAAGATCCTGCGCCGCCACGCCGAGCTCGTCGGCCTGAAATCGAACTTCACCATCCTCGACGTCGACGACCAGCTCCGCCTGATGCGGCAGATCATCCAGGCCGAGCACATCGACGAGAAGCGCTGGCCGCCGCGCCTGCTCGCCGGCCTGATCGACGGCTGGAAGAACCGCGCGCTGGGCCCCGAGCGGGTGCCGTCGTCGGAGTCGAGCGCCTTCGACCACCGCGGCAGCGAGCTCTACGCCCAGTACCAGGAGCGGCTCAGGGTGCTCAACGCCTGCGACTTCGGCGACCTCCTGCTCCACGTCGTCGCGATCTTCCAGGCGCACCCGGACGTGCTCGAGCGCTACCAGCTCTGGTTCCGCTACATCCTCGTCGACGAGTACCAGGACACCAACGTCGCGCAGTACCTGTGGCTCCGGCTCCTCGCCGGCGGCCACCGCAACATCGCCTGCGTCGGCGACGACGACCAGTCGATCTACGGCTGGCGCGGCGCCGAGGTCGGCAATATCCTGCGCTTCGAGAAGGATTTTCCGGGCGCCCAGGTGATCCGCCTCGAGCAGAACTACCGCTCGACGCCGCACATCCTCGCCGCCGCCTCGGGCGTGATCGCCACGAACGAGAGCCGGCTCGGCAAGACGCTCTGGACCGAGCTGCCGCAGGGCGAGAAGGTCCGGCTGATCGGCCACTGGGACGGCGAGGAGGAGGCGCGCTGGATCGGCGAGGAGATCGAGGCGCTCGCGCGCGGGACCCGCGGCATGGACCCGATTTCGCCCGACGGCGTCGCCATCCTCGTGCGCGCCGCGCACCAGATGCGCGCCTTCGAGGACCGGTTCCTGACCATCGGCCTGCCCTACCGCGTGATCGGCGGCCCGCGCTTCTACGAGCGCCAGGAGATCCGCGACGCGATGGCCTACTTCCGCGTCGCGGTCTCCCCCGACGACGATCTCGCCTTCGAGCGCATCGTCAACGTGCCCAAGCGCGGGATCGGCGACAAGGCGCTCAAGGACATCAACCGCACCGCCCGCGACAACGGCGTGTCGCTCATCGACGGCGCCGGCCTCTTGATTGCCGGCGGCGGCCTGCCCGGCCGCGCCCGCGCCGCGCTCGGCCAACTCGTCGACGGCTTCGACCGCTGGCACTCGGCTGTCCGCGAGGGCAAGGTCAACCACGTCGAGATCGCCGAGCAGATCCTCGAGGAGAGCGGCTACACCGACATGTGGGCGGCCGAGAAGTCGCCCGACGCCGCCGGCCGGCTCGAGAACCTCAAGGAGCTCGTCAAGGCGCTCGAGGAGTTCGAGAACCTGCAGGGTTTCCTCGAGCACGTCGCGCTCGTCATGGAGAACGAGCAGGAGGAAGGCGCGGCCAAGGTCTCGGTGATGACCCTGCATGCCGCGAAGGGGCTCGAGTTCCCGGCCGTGTTCCTGCCGGGCTGGGAGGACGGGCTCTTCCCCTCGCAGCGCTCGATGGACGAGAGCGGGGTCAAGGGCCTCGAGGAGGAGCGCCGGCTCGCCTATGTCGGCATCACCCGGGCGCAGCGGCTCGCCACCATCTCCTTCGCCGCCAACCGGCGGGTCTACAACCAATGGCAGTCGCAGCTGCCGTCGCGCTTCATCGACGAGCTGCCGGCCGCGCATGTCGAGGTGCTGACCCCGCCCGGCCTCTACGGCGGCGGCTTCGGCGCCGCGGCGCCCGCCTCTTCGCCGCTCGCCGACAAGGCCGCCCGCGCCGATGTCTACAACTCGCCGGGCTGGAAGCGGATGCAGGCGCGCGCCGGGGCCCGGCCGATGGCGCAGCCGCAGGAGGCGCGCAACATGGTGATCGACGCCAGCGCCGTGCCCGCCTTCGATCCCGGCACCCGGGTCTTCCACCAGAAGTTCGGCTACGGCACCGTCACCGCCGTCGAGGGCGACAAGCTCACCATCGACTTCGAGAAGGCCGGCACCAAGAACGTCGTCGCCCGCTTCGTCACCGCCGCCGACGCAGTACCGTTCTGACGCGACGTCCGGGACGCGCCGGCGTCAGTTCTGCGCCGCGGGCGCCTTCACCGCATCGTAGAGGGCGATCACCGCCTCGGTGAGCTTGCCAGTGCCCTCGTCCGGTTGCGAGTTGGTCTGGACGGTGACCAGGATGTCGTCCTCCTCGAACCAGACGTAGAGGGTCCGGAAGCCGAGCGTATCGCCCTGGTAGAACCAGTGCGTGCCGCTCGCGCCGAAGTCGGCGCGCGCCAGCCCGAGCCCGAAGCCGCGCGGTTCCTCGGGCGTGACCTCGTCGATCGGCTCGCCCGTCGCGAGCGAGACCATTTGCAACCACTCGTCCTGCTGCTCGGGCGGCGCAACCCTCCCGGCAAAGACCGCGCGGATCCAGCGGTCGACGTCGCGCGCATTGGAGACCGCGCCTCCGGCCGCCTGTGCCCAGGAGACGCTGTCGGCGCGGATGTCCCGCCCGACCAGCGGCTGGTTCCAGGACACCTCGCAGCCCGGCTGATAGTCGGCGCAGGCGGTGTTCTCGAAATAGCCGTGCGCCAGCCGCTCGACGACGGCCGCCGGATAGGTGCCGTTCTCATAGAAGGTCGAATAGAGCCCGAACGGCTCGATGATCAGCTCGTGCACCAGGTCGCGGTAGGGCTTGCCGGCGGACCTGGCGGCGATCATGCCCGCGAGAATGTAGTTCGTGTTCGAGTAGTGATAGCCCGTCGTCGCCGGCAGGTCGTTGGTGCCGGTGGGATAGACGGCCCTGACCAGCTCCTCGGCGGTCAGGTCCCGCGCCGGCTCGTCCACCCAGACCTTCGAGATGAACTCGGTCTCGGAATAGGTCGGGATGCCGCTCGTCATGTTGAGCAGCCGCCGGATGCTGACGTCCGCCCACGCCGGATACTCCGGCAGCCACTCGCCCACGGTGTCGTCCAGCGAGAGCTTGCCGTCCGCCTCGAGCTTGAGGATCACCGCGGCCGCGAAGGACTTCGAGGTGCTCCCCATGTGGAACAGCGTGTCCTGGTCGACCGGGGGATCGTCGAGGTCGCGGCCGACCTTGCCGGCGAAGGCCTCGATGGCGGGACCGGGGTCGCCGAGGCTGATATAGGCGGCAATCCCGGTCACCCCCTCGGCCGGGGCGCGCTCCGCCAGCCACCCATCGAGCGCCGCCTGCACCCGCGCCGCCGCATCCGCCCCGCCCTGTGCGGTGGCGGCCCCGAACACTGTCAGCGTCGCGACAAGACAACCGGCGAACAGGCGCGACCGAATCATCGCCACCTCCCCCATGTCTTCACCAAACGCGACCGATGGTCGCACGCGTCATCGCCCCTGGCAACCTTGGGCGCGGCAGGTGCGATGCCGGGCCGCCCGCGCGCCCCGAGCGGCCGGTGGTGCAGCCGCAGGAGGCGCGCAACACGGTGATCGACGCAAACGCCGTCTCCGCGCACGATCCCCGCGCCCGCCTCTTCCGCCGGAAGTTCGGCTACGGCACGGTCACCGCCGTCGAGGGCGACAAGCTCACCATCGACTTCGAGAAGGCCGGCCCCAAGAACGTCGTCGCCCGCTTCGTCACCGCCGCCGACGCGGTGCCTTTCTAGACCCGACCCCCGACCCCTCTTGCCCCCGCGCCGGCTCAGCCGTCCCGCCCAGGCCCCGAGCCCGGGCAGCGGCCGACCGCCCCCCGGGCGGCCGCTTCTCGGCCGCCCGCGGTCGCGCCGCTGCCCTCTTCGCGCGCGGATTCCGGGTTCGGGACGGCGAGCCCCGTCACCGGCACCGAAATGATCCAGCGGCGGCGATGGCCATGCCCGGAAGTCCAAAGCATCGGCGATGCTGGGCCAAGTCAAGAAACCGAAGCACCGTCGTGACGACCTCCGGGTAACGATGATTAACCGCAAATAGACTTGCGAGGACGGCGCGCGCCCCTCCCGTTTCGACCGCCGACTGCCGGAATCGTGCCGCAGGCGTCCCTGCGGCGGCCGCCGGCTCCGGCACGGATCTGGTGCATGGATTGTGCATGCGATGTGCATACGTTGTGCATGCCTGCCCGGACATCGCTCCCGGCGGCTTTCCAAGCGAAATCCGCGCCTTGCCCCGCCCCGTCAACCAAGGTTAACCGTCGGCATCAGGAAGTGCCCGGTCGCCTGGGCGAAGAGCCGGGCGCGGTTGTCCTGCCAGGCCTCGACGTGGACGCTGGCGTAGCGCCGGCCCATCCGGTTGACGCGAGCGCGGGCATAGGCGTCGCGCGGCAGGCCGGAGCGCAGGTAGTCGACGGTGAAGTCGATGGTCTTGGGCAGCGCCGGGAAGTCGCCGGCCTCGATCCTCGCCGCCGCCTCGCCGCCGCCCTCCATCCGCTCCCAGACCTGCGCCCAGGCAAGCTCCATGATCGCGGTGATCTCGAGGAACGCGCCGATCGCGCCGCCGTGCAGCGCCGGCAACATCGGATTGCCGATCAGCCTGTCGGCGAAGACGAGCTGCGCGGTCAGCTCGTCGCCGCGCCGGTCGAACTCCACGCCGAGGTGGCGGATGTAGGGGACGGCCGCCACCATCCGCGCCAGCGCGGCGTCGCGGCGCTGCTTGAGGACCTGGACCGGCTCGGGCCGCGGGCGGGCCATCACCCGCTCTCCACGGTGAAGGCGCCGCTCGCGGTCGCCACCGGGTCGTCCGGCGTCTCGGTGTAGGCGACGGCGCGCACGAAGGCGACCGTGCGGGTGATCCGGTAGCACTCGGCCCGGGCGAGGAGCCGCCGGTTCGGCGGGGCCGGCCGCATGTAGTCGATCCGGAGGTCGATCGTCGCGGTGGCGCCGGGCGCGGCCGGTCGCGCCATCACGCTGGCGCCGCCGCAGGTGTCGAGCAGCGCCGTCACGACGCCGCCGTGCAACACCCCGGTCTCCGGATCGCCGACGAAGCGGGCGTCGTAGTCGAGCGCCATCACCACCCAGCCGTCGCCGACCTCGAGCACCTGCATGCCGAGGTCGCGGCAATGCGGCATCGCCTCGATGAACTGGCGGGCGATCCTGACCTTCTGGGCGGCGGCGTCCTCTGGCATCGCTCCTCGGGTTCTGCGCGACCGCGGCAGATGGCCACAATCGGACGCCGGCATCAAGGAAAACGCTGGGCCCGGCACCGCGTGGAACGTTCGCCCCGGTGGCGGGTTGGAAGGGCTCCGGCGGGCCGCAGCACCCGGCCCAGACCGGCCAAGCCACTGCCCAAGGGAGAACCCGATGTTCTTGCGCGTCGACAAACTTCAGATCGAGCTGCCGGCACCGGCGAAGCAGGACCCTAACGCCGGGGCTGCGCTGCAGGAGCTGCTCGGCGGCAAGTACGGCGAGATGTCGACGCTCGGCAACTACCTGTTCCAGAGCTTCAACTTCCGAAGCAAGAGCAAGCTCAAGCCATTCTACGGCCTCGTCGCCGCGATCACCGCGGAGGAGCTCGGCCACGTCGAGTTGGTCAGCAACGGTGTCGTGATGCTGAGCAACGGGCCGGACGCCGAGGCTGACACGACCAGCGCGCCCGACATCAGCGGCGCGCCGTTCGAGGCGATGAAGGACATCCGGAACGCGGCGGGCTTCTTCTCCAACGCCGGCGGAGCCATGCCGGCGAACAGCAACGGCTGGTCGTGGAACATGGACATGGTGACCACGACCGGCAACGTGGTCTTCGACCTCCTGCACAACTTCCATCTCGAGTGCGGCGCGCGGCTGCACAAGCTCCGGGTCTACGAGAGCCTGACCGACCCGACCGGCCGCGAGGTCTGCGGATACCTCCTGGTGCGCGGCGGCGTGCATGCGCACGCCTACGCGCTCGCGCTGAAGAACCTGACCGGCGTCAACATCGAGAAGATGCTGCCGACGCCGAACATCCCAACGGACCGCATTCCGGAGGCACGGAAGTATCTCGAATCGGGCTCGCACCGCCGCCTCTACACCTTCAGCCCGTCGGACTACGCCGCGATCGCCGGGATTTGGGGCAACGGCGAGATGGCCCTCCCCGACGATCCGCCGGGCGAGCTCGAGGTGGTCGAAGGCATGCCCGACGGCGGCAAGATCCACGAGCTCGAGGGGGTGCCTTCGGCCTTCACCACCGACTACGCTCCCGAGGAGATGTTCGAGATTGCGACCAAGCTCTACCAGCGCTCGCGCTGACCTCGTGGTCGGCGCGCGGCTCCTCCGGCCCTGCGGTCAGGCGAGCGCCGGCTCCGCCCGCTCGCTCCGCGACGGCGGAAAGGCGAGCGCGATCGCCACCGCGGCGAAGGCGATGAAGGCCGAGCCGATGTAGAGCCAGGTGTAGTCGCCGAAGGTGTCGTAGATGAAGCCGCCGCCGAGCGGCCCGAGCGCCATCCCGAGCGACGAGAGCATGGTCGCCGCGCCGATCACGGTGCCCATCACCGCCTGGCCGAAGTACTCGCGGGCGAGGACGGCGTAGAGCGGCATCACCCCGCCGTAGGCCATGCCGAAGACGCCGGCGAGGACGTAGAACTCGCCGATCTCGCGGACCGCGAGATAGGACGGGATCGCCATCGCCTGCAGGAAGAGGCCCGCGACCAGCACGCGCTTGACCCCGAGCCGGTCGGCGGCAACGCCGAAGACGATCCGGCCGATCAGCCCGGCGAAGCCCTCGAAGCTGTAGATGCCTACCGCCGCCATCGTCGAGATGCCGCAGAAGGTGGCGTAGCTCAGCATGTGGAAGATCGGCCCGGCATGGGCGGCGCAGCACAGGAAGTAGGTGCCGCCGAGAATGGCGAACTGCGGCGAGCGCAGCGCGCGGCCCGCCTCGTCGCCCGCGGCCGCCGGCGTCGCGTCCGTGCCGGCGGGGCCCGGGGGTCGGCGGACGAAGAGGGCGGCGGGGATCAGCAGCCCCCAGGCGAGCACGCCCATCGCCGCCATCGCGGTCCGCCAGTCGTACGAGGAGATCAGCCATCCGGCAAACGGGGTCATCGTCATCGGCGCGACGCCGATGCCGGCCGAGACGAGGCTGACCGCGAGCGCGCGGCCGGTCTCGAACCACCCGGTGACGGCGGCGATCATCGGCGCGAAGAAGGCTCCCGCCGAGACGCCGACGAGGAGGCCGAAGCCGAGCTGGAAGGTGAGCGGGCTCGTCGCCCGGCTGGCGACGACGAGGCCGAGCCCGAGCAGCACCGCGCCGATCACCACCACCGGCCGCGGCCCGATCCGGTCGCTCACCGTGCCCCAGAAGAACCCGGCGAGCCCCATGACCAGGAAGTCGATCGTCATCGCCGTCGAGATCATCGCCCGGCTCCAGCCGGTCTCCGCCGACATCGGGTCGAGGAACACGGCGAGCGAGAACATCGCCCCGATCGCCACGCAGCCCATGAGGCCACCTAGGAAGACGATTACCCAGCGGTACGACGAAGCCATCGGCGGCGCTCCCCTCTGTCGGACAACTCGTAACATACCGACCGGTTGGTATGTAGGCAACACCCTGCTTAGCCGCCGCCCGCTCGCCGGCGATGACGTAGCGTCACCTTGACGCAAACGTCAACTTTTCGCCTTGCGCCGACTCGCGGCGATGGGCATGTTCCGGCGATCCCACGCCACCCGCGAGCGACCGACGTGACAGACGACCTGCAGACCATCGGCGAGATGTGCGCCGCGTTCGACGTGACGCCGCGGACGCTGCGCTTCTACGAGGCGAAGGAGCTCTTGGCGCCGATGCGCCTCGGGCAGAAGCGGCTCTACACGAGGCGTTGCCGGGCGCGGCTGAAGCTGATCCTCCAGGGCAAGCGCTTCGGCTTCTCGCTCGAGGACATCCGCCAGCTGCTCGATCTCTACGACATCGGCGACCAGCAGGTGACCCAGCTTGCGCGGACCTACGAGCTCGGCATGCAGCGCCTGCAGGCGATGGAGGCGCAGCGCGCCGAGCTCGACCTCGCCATCGCCGATCTCAGGGAACAATTGAGGGGGGCCGAGGATCTCCTCGCCCAGCGCGGCCCCGGCAGGGCTGCCGAGTAGCTCAGGAGCGACACCGATGGCTGCCTACACTCCCCCGCTGCGCGACATGGCCTTCGTGCTGCACGACGTGCTCGAGGTGCAGGCGAGCGCGATCCCCGGCTACGCCGACCTCGACCGCGACTTCACCGCCGCGATCCTCGAGGAGGCGGGCAGGATCGCGCGCGACGTGCTCGCACCCCTCAACGCCGTCGGCGACCGCGAGGGCTGCGTGCTCGAGAACGGCGTGGTCCGCACCCCGGCCGGCTTCCGGAAGGCCTTCGACCTCCTGCGCGAAGGCGGCTGGACCGGGCTCGACTGCGACCCCGAGTACGGCGGCCAGGGCATCCCCTACGTGCTGCACACCGCCGTCGGCGAGATGCACTCGGGCGCCAACATGGCGTTCGGCATGTATTCGGGCCTGACCCACGGCGCCTACTCGGCGATCCACGCGCACGGGACGGCCGAGCAGAAGGCGACCTGGCTGCCGAAGATGGTCTCGTGCGAGTGGACCGGCACGATGAACCTGACCGAGCCGCATGCCGGCACCGATCTCGGCATGCTGCGCACCCGCGCCGAGCCTCAAGGCGACGGCAGCTACCGCATCACCGGGCAGAAGATCTTCATCTCCGCCGGCGACCACGACCTGTCGCAGAACATCGTCCACCTCGTCCTCGCCCGCACCACCGGCGCGCCCGCCGGGGTCAAGGGCATCTCGCTCTTCATCGTGCCGAAGTTCCTCGTGAACCCTGACGGCTCGCTCGGGGACCGCAACGCCCTCTCCGTCGGCAAGCTCGAGGAGAAGATGGGCATCCACGGCAACGCCACCTGCGTGATGAACTACGACGGCGCCACCGGCTGGATGCTCGGCGCCGAGAACGCGGGCCTGCGCGCGATGTTCACCATGATGAACGAGGCGCGCGCCCTCGTCGGCATGCAGGGCCTGAGCCAGGCCGCCGCCGCCTACCAGGTGGCGAGCACCTATGCACGCGAGCGGCTGCAGGGTCGCGCCGTCACCGGCGCGGAGAACCCGGACGGCCCGGCCGACCCGCTGATCGTCCACCCCGACGTGCGCCGGGCGCTGATGGACCAGAAGGCATTCGTCGAGGGCGGCCGCGCCTTCATGCTCTGGGCCGCGACGCTGATCGACGCGCATGCCCGCAGCGGCGACAAGGCGGCGGAGGGCCTCGCCTTGCTGCTGACCCCGGTGGTCAAGGGCTTCCTGACCGACAAGGGGTTCGAGAGCACGGTGCAGGCGCAGCAGATGCTCGGCGGCCATGGCTACATCGAGGAGACGGGGGTGTCGCAGTTCGTCCGCGACTCCCGGATCGCGATGATCTACGAAGGCGCGAACGGCGTGCAGGCCCTCGACCTCGTCGGCCGCAAGCTCGGGCTGGACGGCGGCAAGCACGCGATGGCGTTCTTCGAGCTGATCAAGGGCTTCATCAAGGCGAACGAGGCCGACGCGCGGCTCAAGGCCGGCTTCCTCGATCCGCTCAAGGCCGCGTCGAAGGACCTGCAGGCGGCGGCGACCTACTTCCTGCAGAACATGAAGACCCCGAACGCGGCGCTCGCCGGCTCGACCGACTTCCTGCACCTCTTCGGCCACGTCTGCCTCGGCTACATGTGGGCGCGGATGGCCAAGGCGGCGCTCGACGGCCCGGACGACTTCCACCAGGCGAAGCTCGCCACCGGGCGCTACTACATGGCCCGCCTGCTGCCGGCGACGACGCTCCACCTCGCGCGCATCCAGTCCGGCGCCGAGCCGGTGATGGCGCTGCCCGCCGAAGCGTTCTGATGGCCGAGTACCGCCTCCACTGCTTCGCCCAGTCCGGCAACTCCTACAAGCCGGCGCTCCTGCTGACCCTGGCCGGTGCCGACTGGGAGCCCGCGTTCGTCGACTTCTTCAACGGCGGCACCCGCACCCCGGAGTACCGGGCGACCAACGTCATGGGCGAGGCGCCGGTGCTCGAGCACGGGGATCTGCGCCTCACCCAATCCGGGGTGATCCTCGACTACCTCGCCCAGCGCTACCGCGCGTTCGCCCCCGCCTCGGAGGAGGAGCGCCGCGAGGTGCTGCGCTGGACGCTTTGGGACAACCACAAGCTCACCTCCTACATCGCGACGCTGCGCTTCCTGATGAACTTCGTCCCCGAGGCGAAGCGCGAGCCGGCGGTCCTCGCCTTTCTCGACGCCCGCGCCCGCGCCGCGCTCAGGTGCTCGAGGCGCACCTCGCGACGCGCGACTGGATCGCCGCCGACCGCCTCACCACCGCCGATCTCTCCTGCATCGGCTATCTCTACTTCCCGGGCGAGTTCGGCCTCGACATGGCCGCGTTCCCGAACATCGACCGCTGGCGCGGGGCGATCGCCGCCCTGCCCGGCTGGAGGCATCCCTACGACCTGATGCCGGGCCACCCGATCCCCGGCCGGTCGTGACCGCGAGGAGACCCGCATGTCCGACGCCTACATCTACGACGCCATCCGCACCCCGCGGGGCAAGGGGCGCGCCGACGGCAGCCTGCACGAAGTGACGGCGCTCCGGCTGTCGGCGGACACCCTCAACGCGATCAAGGCGCGCAACGGCACCGCCGCCGACGAGGTCGAGGACGTGATCTGGGGCAACGTCACCCAGGTCGGCGAGCAGGGCGGCCTGCTCGCCCGCTCGGCGGTGCTGCTTTCCGACCTTCCGGAAAGCGTGCCCGGCCTCTCGATCAACCGCTTCTGCGCCAGCGGGCTCGAGGCGGTGAACCTCGCGGCGAACCAGGTCAAGGGCACCGGCGGCGGCTACATCGCCGGCGGCGTCGAGATGATGAGCCGGGTGCCGATGGGCTCGGACGGCGCGGCGATCGCCGTCGATCCCTCGCTCGCGATGAAGATCTACTTCGTGCCGCAGGGCATCAGCGCCGACATCATCGCCACCGAGTTCGGCTTCTCCCGCGACGACTGCGACGCGCTCGCCGTCGAGAGCCAGAAGCGCGCGGCGAAGGCCTGGGGCGAGGGCCGCTTCGCGAAGTCCGTCGTGCCGGTCAAGGACGTCAACGGCCTGCCGATCCTCGAGCGCGACGAGCACCTGCGGCCGCAGACCGACATGCAGTCGCTCGGCGCGCTCAAGCCGTCGTTCAAGGACATCGGCGAGACGATGCCCGGCTTCGACGCCGTGGCGATCCTCAAATACCCGCATCTCGAGAAGATCAACCACGTCCACCACGCCGGCAACTCGTCGGGCATCGTCGATGGCGCGGCGGCGGTGCTGATCGGCTCGAAGGCGTTCGGCGAGAAGCACGGGCTGACGCCGCGCGCCCGCATCCGCGCGACGGCCAAGATCGGCACCGACCCGACGATCATGCTGACCGGCCCGGTGCCGGTGACCGAGAAGATCCTACGCGAGAGCGGCATGGGCGTCTCCGACATCGACCTCTTCGAGGTCAACGAGGCCTTCGCCGCCGTGGTGCTGCGCTTCATGCAGGCCTTCGACGTCGATCCTGCGAAGGTCAACGTCAACGGCGGCGCGATCGCCATGGGCCATCCGCTCGGCGCCACGGGTGCGATGATCCTCGGCACGCTCCTCGACGAGATGGAGCGCTCGGACCGCGAAACGGGCCTCGCCACCCTCTGCATCGGCTCGGGCATGGGCGCCGCGACGATCATCGAGCGGGTGTGATGGGCGTCATCGATCCCACCCGCTGCCAGCTGCGCGCCGGCTCGATGGCGCCCGAGCCCTACGCGAGCGAGCTCGCCGGGCGTAGCTGGCTCCGCCTCGGCCACGCCGCCGGGTTGACCCAGTTCGGCGTCAACCTCGTCACCGTGCAGCCGGGGGGCCGGTCCTCGTTTCGTCACTGGCACCAGAACGAGGACGAGTTCGTGATGGTGACCGAGGGCGAGCTGGTGCTGCTGCAGGACGAGGGCGAACACGTCATGCGCCCGGGCGCCTGCGCCGGCTGGCCGGCCGGCGACCGCAACGGCCACTGCCTGATGAACCGCACCGACCTTCCTGCGCGCTTCCTCGTCGTCGGCAGCTCGGCGCCGGGAGAGGTCGTCACCTGCTCTGACGTCGACCTGATGGTCACGGTGCGCGACGGCGCGCCCGCCTTCACCCACCGCGACGGCACGCCGCTCGCCGTCGAGCGTGACGGCTGATGCCGAAGGTCGCCGTCCCGGACTGGACACCGGAGCCCGCCCACCGGCACCCGGTGCTCGGCGCCGTGCTCAGCGCCTACGCCCACCGGATCCTCGGCGACGCGGCCGGCCTCACGCAGTTCGGCGTGCACCTCGAGCGGTTGCCGCCGGGGTCGCGCTCGAGCCTGCGCCACTGGCACGAGACCGAGGACGAGCTCGTCTACCTGCTCGAAGGCGAGCTCGTGCTGATCGAGGACGACGGCGAGACGCTGCTCGGCCCCGGCGACGCGGCGGCCTGGAAGGCCGGCAGCGCGAACGGCCACTGCCTGGAGAACCGCAGCCCCGCCGACGCCACCTACCTGACGGTGGGGACGCGGAACCGGGCCGACGTCGTCCACTATCCCGACCACGACGCCATTCTGAGGAAGGACGGGCCGCGCCGGACCTACCTCCGCCCCGACGGCACGGTTGTCGCGGATCTGCGACCCGTCCACCCCGACCCGAGGAGACCTGAGATGCCGATCTTCGCAACCGACGTCGACGCCGACGGCGTGGCGACCCTCACCTGGGACCTGCCGGGCCGCTCGATGAACGTGCTGACCGATGACGGCATCGCCGAGCTCGACGCCGCCATTGACGCGGCGCTGGCCGACCCCGCAGTCAAGGGCATCGTCATCACCTCGGCCAAGCCCGACTTCGCCGGCGGCATGGACCTGAACGTGCTCGCGCGAGATGAAGGCGAAGGCCGGCGCCGACCCCGCCCGCGGGCTCTTCGAGGGCACGATGGCGCTGCACGCGCTGCTCAGGAAAATCGAGCGCGCCGGCATGGACCCGAAGACGCTGAAGGGCGGCAAGCCGGTCGCCTGGGCGGCGCCGGGCACCTCGGCCGGCATCGGCACCGAGATCGGCCTCGCCTGCCACCGCCGCTTCATGGCCGACAACCCGAAGGCGCGGGTCGGACTGCCCGAGATCCTCGTCGGCATCTTCCCCGGCTCCGGCGGCACCACCCGGCTCGTCCGGATGCTCGGCGTGATGGCCGCCGCCCCGTTCCTGCTCGAGGGCAAGATGGTGCCCCCCGCCGCCGCGAAGGCCGCCGGGCTGATCGACGAGGTGGTGCCCGCCGCCGACCTCCTGCCCGCCGCCAAGGCCTGGGTGCTGAAGGCGACCGATGCCGACATCGTCAAGCCGTGGGACGCCAAGGGCTACAAGATGCCCGGCGGCACCCCCTACCACGCCGCCGGCTTCATGACCTTCGTCGGCGCCCCGGCGATGGTGCATGGGCAAGACCCAGGGCGCCTACCCGGCCGCCGAAGGCGATGCTCTCGGCGGTCTACGAGGGCGCGCTCGTGCCCTTCGACACCGCGCTCCGGATCGAGGCGCGCTGGTTCACCCGCGTGCTGATGAACCCGTCGTCGGGCGCGATGATCCGCTCGCTCTTCCTCAACAAGCAGGCGCTCGAGAAGGGCGCCGTGCGCCCCGCCGAGCCCGACCAGCGTGTCAAGAAGCTCGGCGTGCTCGGCGCCGGCATGATGGGCGCCGGCATCGGCTACGTCGCCGCCCAGGCCGGGATCGAGGTCGTGCTGATCGACCGCGACCAGGCCGCCGCCGACAAGGGCCGCACCCACGCCGAGGGCCTGCTCGACGCCGGCGTCAAGCGCAAGCGCACGACGCCGGAGCAGGCCGCCGAAGTGCTCGCCCGCATCACCGCCACCCCCGACTACGCCGACCTCGCCGGCTGCGACCTGGTGATCGAGGCCGTGTTCGAGGACCCGGCGGTCAAGGCCGAGGCCACCCGCCGCGCCGAGGCGCACCTGCCCGCCGACGCGATCTTCGCCACCAACACCTCGACGCTGCCGATCAGCGAGCTCGCCAAGGCCAGCCGCGAGCCCGCGCAGTTCATCGGCATCCACTTCTTCTCGCCAGTCGAGAAGATGGCGCTGGTCGAGATCATCCGCGGGCGCGCGACCGGCGACCGTGCCGTCGCCAAGGCGCTCGACTTCGTCCGCCAGATCAGGAAGACGCCGATCGTCGTCAACGACGCCCGCTTCTTCTACGCCAACCGCTGCATCATCCCCTACATCAATGAGGGCGTCCGCATGGTCGCCGAGGGCGTCGAGGCCCGCGCTGATCGAGAACGCGGCCAAGCAGCTCGGCTTCCCGCTCGGGCCGCTGCAGCTCGTCGACGAGACCTCGATCGACCTCGGCGTGAAGATCGCCAAGGCGACGAAAGCCGCGATGGGCGACGCCTACCCGGCGAGCCCGGCCGACGACGTCCTGTTCCGGCTCGCCGGCCTCGGGCGGCTGGGACGCAAGGCCAATGCCGGCTTCTACACGTATGACGACAAGGGCAAGCGCACGGGCCTCTGGCCCGAGCTTGCGCGACTTCTGGCCACCGCGCGCCGACCAGCCCGAGCTGATCGAGGTGCAGCACCGGCTGGCGATGATCCAGACGCTCGAGGCGGTACGCGCGCTCGAGGAGGGCGTCCTCACCGACATCCGCGAGGGCGACGTCGGCGCGATCCTCGGCTGGGGCTACATGCCCTGGTCCGGCGGACCGTTCTCCTGGCTCGACATTCTCGGCGCGGCGAGCGCGGTCGAGATCTGCGACGGCCTCCGGGCATCGCACGGCGACCGCTTCGCGGCCCCGGAGCTGCTGCGCGACCTGGCCCGCGGCGGCGGCAGCTTCTACGGCCGCTTCGGCCCGGTCGAGCAGGCCGCCTGACCTGCGCTCGCAGCTCGGTCAGGCGGCCGGCCATGGGTTGACAGCCGGCCTTCCCTGCCGCTTCAATCGCGTAAAAGGCGAGCAGGACAGGCCCATGACCACTAGTAACAGCACTCTCAGCCGGCGCCGCCTCGGCGTCCCTGTCGGCGGCGCGGCGCTCGCCGTCAGCGCAGGGCGCCGACCCCCCGTCCTGCTGATCTGACCGCGGCCGGCGCGCCGGTGACAAGCGCGGAACCCCGCGCTAGGAACGGCTCGGGGCCACCCGGGCCTCGGACGGAGGCCGGTGACGCCGGATGACGGCGCTCGACAGATACCTGCGGCTCGAGGCGGTCGGGCTCTGGCGGGAGCGCGCGGACGCGCCCGCGCGCGAGGTCATCGTCTCCTTCGGGCGGAGCACGCTGGTGCTCACCGATCTCGAGGAGCAGCCGCTCGGCCACTGGGCGCTCGCCGGCGTCGTCGCGATCGGAGCCGATAGTGGCGCCACCCTCTATGCGATGACCGCCGACGGCGGCGAGACGCTGGCGATCCGCGATCGCGAGATGATCGCCGCGATCGCCGCGGTGTCGCGTGGCGAGGTGATCGCCCCGGTCCCGCCAGAGCGCGCCCGCCGGCGCCCGCCTGTCCTGCCGCTGATCGCCGTCGCCGCCCTGGCCGGGCTCGCCGCCGCCGCGCCGCGCGCGATCCGTGCCGTCACCGCCGAGCTCGTGCCGCAGCAGGCCGCGGAGATCGGCGACCGGATGCTGATCGCGCTGATCGAGCGGCACGGGGCGCCCTGCGCCTCGCCGGACGGCGAACGGGCGCTGGCGCGCCTCGCCCGGCGCCTCGATCCGGACCGGCCGCCGCGCCTGCGGGTGATGGACGTCGCCCCGGCATCGGCGGCCCGGCTGCCTGGCGGGACGGTGATCGTCGACCGCACCGCGCTGGCGGCGGCCGCGGTTCCCGAGGTGGTCGCCGGATGGGCCGCTCTCGCCGAGGGCCGCGATCCCGTCGCCGCCCTGATGGCGGCCACCGGTCCCCTGGCGGCGCTCGGCTACGTCTTCACCGGCGAGCTTGGCGAGGCGACGCTCGCCCGGGCCGCCGAGGCGGCGCTGGCCCCGGCCGATCCCGGCGAGGCACCGGCCGCGGCCGACCGTCTGCGCGTCGCCGGCCTCGACCCGCGACCCTTCCTCGCCGCGCTGGCTCGGGGGACAGGCCAGCCGGCGACGTTGCCCGATTCGGGCGAGGCGCCGTCGGCGCGACCGGCGCTCGCCGATTCCGACTGGGTCGCGCTTCGCGGGATCTGCGGTTGATCCGGCAAAAAGGCACGCCGAGCCTTGCGCTGAGGTAATTTCTGCGTTGCATCCGCTGCATGAAGCTGGTTAAGTCCCGGTGCCGATGTGGGGGGATGCTCCGGCCCGCGGGCGGCAAGCGCCCGATGCAGAACCGGAGCCGTGCGAAGCGACCCGTTGGTGCCGGCCCAAGGTCTGGGGAGGAAGAATGCAAAGCGGCCTGCCCAAGCAGGCCGCTTTTTCGTGCCGCGATCAGCCTTCGAGCACGACCTCGCCGCTCAACTCGAGCCGGCTTGCCAGCGTCTGCAGCCGCCGGTCGACGGGTTCGCCGGCAAACTCGCGGGCCGGTCCGCGCAAGGTGAGGACGAGCCTTCCCCCGACCCGCTCGAGCGCCGCGTGCTCGAGCACGCCGGTGGCTGAGCCCGACAGCATCGCCCCGAGCCGCATGGCCCGGCCGAGCACCGCCGCCTCCCCAGCCCGCGCCGGGCTCAGCAGACCCTCGTAGCGGCGCACCTCCTCGGCGGGCGCCACGGCCTTGTAGCGGTTGAGAAGCGCGAGGCCGAGGAACACGCGCTCGGCATGGTCGACGCCCGCGATGTTGGCGCGGGTGACCGATTCAAAGCAGAGCTCCGCCCGGTAGTCGGGATGCGCGCGCCAGTTCACGTCGTGCAGCAGACAGGCCGCCAGGATCAGCCGGTGCTCGGACGCCGGCTTGTCGGCGTAGCAGGGCTTTATCCATTCGTTCAGCGCCGCGCCGAAGCCCGGGCTGCGCGCCGAGGCCGCCTCCATGTGGCGGCACGCCTCGATCAGCGGATCGAGGATGCGCATCCCCTCGGGCATCTGGCGGTAGAGCAGGCCCTCGCGCAGGCCGTAGGCCGAGACCGCTACGCGTTCCGGCTCGATGCGCCGGATCAGCTCCGCCAGCACCAGGCTCGCCAGCGGGATCAGCGACAGCCGCTGTGCCGACGTCCCGGTCATCGCCGACATCTCCGCCTGGTCCTGCTCGCGGATCCACTTCAGCGTCTCGAGAAGCTGCGGGATCGGCGGCTCGTAGCCGTGCAGCACCTTCAGCGGGTATCCGACCCGCTCCATGTCGAGCCGGGCGATCGCGCGCCACGACCCGCCGACGAGGAAGAGCCGCCGCGCCGCGCCGGGCACCGCCTTGCGCAGCGCCTTGACGCCCTTCCTGATCGCCTTCTCACGCTTGCCCTCGTCGGCGATGTCGGCGAGCTGCAGCGGCCCGAGGGCCGAGGTGCCGCAGGCGAGGATCTCGCCCTCGGACAGGTGCGCGAGCTCCATCGACGCGCCGCCCATGTCGCAGACGAGGCCGTCGGCGTCCGGCCAGCCGAGCAGCACCCCCTTGGCCGCGAGCCGCGCCTCCTCCGAGCCGCTCGCCACGTGCAGCTGCAGCCCGGTCTCGAGCTCGACCTCGTCGCAGAACGCCGGCCCGTCGGTCGCCTCGCGCACCGCCGCAGTCGCCACCGCGATCATGCCGGAGAGCTCCATCCGGCCGGCGAGCGCCGCGAAGCGCCGGAGCGCCGCCCGGGCCTTGATCCAGCCCTCCGGGCTTAGCCGCCCGGTCTCGCTCAGGCCCGCGCCGAGGCCGCAGAGCACCTTCTCGTTGTAGAAGTAGGCGGGGCTGCGGGCCATGCCGTCGAAGACGACGAGACGAACCGAGTTCGAGCCGACGTCGATGACGCCGATCCGGCTCAACCGGGCCTTGCCCGGGTCATCCAGCCGCAGCCGCGGCAGCGTCTCGATGTCGCGCTTTTCGGTCGGCACTGGTTCCGCCCCCGCTGGTCGCCCGGCGCGGCCCAGATGTCGCACCCGCCCGGGCCTGCGTCAATCGTGGCCGTGCACGAGCTGGATCACGTCTCGCGCCCCCGCCCGGCCGCGGCCGCTGAGCGACGGGTTCTCCATGAAGAACCGGTGGCAGCTGAACAGCTGCTCGCCCGGCTCGGCGTCGTGGCGGCGGTAGCTGCCGTCGGGCTGCATCACCAGGCTCTGGGCCTGGTCGGCCATGTTCGCCGCCATGATCTGGTCGATGATCTGCGCATGCACGGTCGGGTTGGTGATCTCGACCAGCGCCTCGACGCGCCGCGACAGGTTGCGCTCCATCCAGTCGGCCGACGAGATGTAGACCCGCGCGTCCCGCGACGGCAGGCCATGGCCGTCGCCGAAGCACACGATGCGGCTGTGCTCGAGGAAGCGGCCGATGATCGACTTCACCCGGATGTTCTCGCTCAGCCCCGGCACCCCGGCGCGAAGGCCGCAGATGCCGCGGACCACCATGTCGATCTTCACCCCGGCCCGGCTCGCCGCATAGAGGGCGTCGATCACCTCCGGGTCGGTGATCGCGTTGAGCTTGACCCAGACCTGGGCCGGCCTCCCCGCCCGCGCATGCTCGGCCTCCGCCTCCAGCCCCTCGAGGAGCCGCGGCTTGATCATGTGCGGCGAGATCAGGAGCTTCTCCAGGCCTTCGGGCTGCACGTAGCCGGTGACGTAGTTGAACACCCGCGTCGCGTCGCGTCCGAGCGACTTGTCGCAGGTGAAGAGCGACAGGTCGGTGTAGATGTTCGCGGTGCCCGGATGGTAGTTGCCGGTGCCGAAATGCGTGTAGGTGACGAGCTCGCCCTCCTCGCGCCGGACCACCGTCGAGATCTTGGCGTGGATCTTCCAGTCGATGAAGCCGTAGACGACCTGGGCGCCAGCCCGCTCGAGCCGCCGGCTCTGCCGGATGTTCGCCGCCTCGTCGAAGCGCGCCTTGAGCTCGATGAGCGCCGTCACCGACTTGCCCGCCTCGGCCGCCTCGCACAGCGCGGCGACGATCGGGCTGTCGCGCGAGGTCCGGTAGAGCGTCTGCTTGATCGCCAGCACGTCGGGGTCGAGCGCCGCTTGGTTCAGGAACCGCACCACGATGTCGAAGGTCTCGTAGGGGTGGTGCAGCAGCATGTCCTTCTGGCGGATCGCCGCGAAGATGTCGCCGTCGAAGTCCTGCACCCGCTCGGGCATCCGCGGCGTGAATGGCGGCCAGAGCAGGTCCTGCCGCCCGGCCCGGGTCAGCTCGGCGAGATCGGCGATGCCGATCAGCCCCGGGATCTCGATCACGTCGTCGTCGCCGACCCCGAGCGCGTGCACGATCGTGCGCCGCAGATCCGCCGGCGCGGCCGAGGTCATCGTCAGCTGGATCACCTCGCCGCGCCGCCGCCGCTTCAGCGCCGTCTCGAACTCGCGGACCAGGTCCTCCGCCTCCTCCTCGACCTCGAGGTCGCTGTCGCGCAGCACCCGGAAGGCGCAGAGCCCGAGCATCGCGTAGCCGGGAAACAGCTTGCCGAGGAACACCTCGAGCAGCGCCTCGAGCGGCAGGAAGCGGATGCGCTCCTTCGCCTCCGGCAGCCGCACGAAGCGCGGCACCTGCGCCGGGACCGGCAGCAGCGCCTCGAGCACCGTGTCGTCCGCCTCGCGCCGGAGCTGCAGCCCCATCGCGAAGCCGCCGTTGGCGATGAACGGGAACGGATGCGCCGGGTCGATCGCGAGCGGCGACAGGATCGGGAACACCTGCTCGAAGAAGTGCGTCTCCATGAGCTTGAGTTCGGCGCCCCGGAGGTCGGCGGCGCCCAGCACGTCGATCCCCTCGTCGCGCATCGCCCGGCGGAGCACGCCGACGCATTCCTGCTGGCGCATCATCAGCGCCCGAGCGTCGGCATCGATCTGCCGCAGCTGCTCGCTCGGCGAGAGCCCGTCCGCGCTCGGGGAATGCACGCCCTCGCGCAGCAACCCGCGCAGGCCGGCGACGCGCACCGAATAGAACTCGTCGAGGTTCGACGCCGAGATCGACAGGAACCGCACGCGCTCGAGCAGCGGCACCGCCGGGTTCTCCGCCTCCGCCATCACCCGCCAGTTGAACGCGAGCCAGGACAGCTCCCGGTTGATGAACCGCTCCGGGCCGGTGACCGCCGCGACCGGGATCGCGCCCGAGAGCACGGCCCTGGAATTGAGAAAGTCGGCGTTGACCGACCGACTCTCCACGATCTCGAGCATCGACGTCTCCGGCGCGGCCTGTTCCCATCGTCGATCTTAGGGTGGATTCGCCCCGGTGCAACCGCCGGCCTCGCGGCAGCCGCCGCTCCCGGGGCCGGTTGCCGAGCGCCCCCCTCCCGGCTAGAACCCGCGCAACTCCAGCCCGAGGACAGCCATGGCCACCCCGCAATACGTCTTCCACATGGACGGCCTGACCAAGGCCTATCCCGGCGGCAAGAAGGTGTTCGAGAACATCCGCCTCTCGTTCCTGCCCGGCGTGAAGATCGGCGTCGTCGGCGTCAACGGCTCGGGCAAATCGTCGCTGATGCGGATCATGGCCGGCCAGGACAAGGACTTCCAGGGTGAGGCCTGGGCCGCCAAGGGCGTCGCCGTCGGCTACCTGCCCCAGGAGCCCGAGCTCGACCCCGCCCTCTCCGTGCGCGGCAACGTCATGGAAGGCGTCGCGGCCAAGCGCGCCCTCCTCGAGCGCTACAACGAGGTCGCCATGAAGGTCGCCGAGGACTACTCGGACGAGCTCATGGAGGAAATGACCACGCTGCAGGACCAGATCGACGCCCAGAACCTCTGGGATCTCGACTCCCAGGTCGACGTCGCCATGGAAGCGCTGCGCTGTCCGCCCGACGACGCCTCCGTCGACATCCTCTCCGGCGGCGAGAAGCGCCGCGTCGCGCTCTGCAAGCTCCTCTTGGAGAACCCCGACATCCTGCTCCTCGACGAGCCGACCAACCATCTCGACGCCGAGACCATCGCCTGGCTGCAGAAGCACCTGATCGAGTACCGCGGCACGATCCTCATCGTCACCCACGACCGCTACTTCCTCGACGACATCACCGGGTGGATCCTCGAGCTCGACCGCGGCCGCGGCATCCCCTGGGAGGGCAACTACTCATCCTGGCTCGAGCAGAAGGCCAAGCGCCTCCTCCAGGAGGCCCGCGAGGACAAGGCCCGCCAGCAGACCCTGACCCGCGAGCTCGAATGGATCCGCCAGGGCGCCAAGGCCCGCCAGGCCAAGCAGAAGGCCCGCATCAACGCCTACAACGACCTCGCGTCCAAGTCCGAGCGCGAGAAGATTTCGACCGCCCAGATCGTCATCCCGAACGGCCCCCGCCTCGGCCAGAACGTCATCGCCGTCGAGGGCCTCGAAAAGCACTACGCCGACCGCGAGCTGATCGACGACCTCTCCTTCGCCCTCCCCCCCGGCGGCATCGTCGGCGTCATCGGCCCGAACGGCGCCGGCAAGACCACCCTCTTCCGCATGCTGACCGGCCAGGAATCCCCCGACGCCGGCAGCATCACCCTGGGCGAGTCGGTCCAGCTCTCCTACGTCGACCAGTCCCGCGACGCCCTCGACCCACAGAAGACCGTCTGGGAGGAAATCTCCGACGGCCTCGACGTGGTGAAGCTCGGCGACGCCGAGATGAACTCCCGCGCCTATTGCGGCGCCTTCAACTTCAAGGGCACCGACCAGCAGAAGAAGGTCGGCCTCCTCTCCGGCGGCGAGCGCAACCGTGTCCACCTCGCGAAGCTCCTGCGCGCCGGCGGCAACGTGTTGCTTTTGGACGAGCCCACCAACGACCTCGACGTCGAGACCCTGCGCGCCCTCGAGGACGCCCTCGTCGACTTCGCCGGCTGCGCGGTGGTGATCAGCCACGACCGCTTCTTCCTCGACCGCATCTGCACCCACATGCTCGCCTTCGAGGGCGACGCCCACGTCGAATGGTTCGAGGGCAACTTCGAGGACTACGAGGCCGACAAGATCCGCCGGCTAGGCCCGGACGCGGTGGAGCCGAAGCGGATCAAGTATAAGAAGTTCGCGCGGTGACTATGATCGGATGGTGGATAATTCACCTCTGAGAGTTTGGTGAACGCCCACATCGAACGCATCTGTGAACGGTGGCATTGGATCCCCGCGAAAGTAAAAATTCAGGTGTCCCGTTCCCTTGGCAATAGCAAATACTACCCAGACGCGATAGAGGTCCTCTAGCATTTCAGTCCATCTCTTCTCACTTAACAGCGCGACGTCATCGTACTGGTCTGAAAGGATCGAAATCCGGGCGATGAAAGCCGATCTATTGTAGCGTTCGGGACCACCTCGTAAGATTCTATCCAATCCATCCAATTCTCTCGGCGAGTACTTCACGGAAAGGCCAGATACCGCGTCCTGCCAAAGCCTCACCCCAAGCTTGCCAACCACATCCTTCGTTAGTGTCGTCGCACGGAAACTACCCAAATTCGCATCCAAGAGACGCGCCTCATCGAAAAGAATCGCAAAATCCCTTGGCCGATACCAAGTTAAATCCAAGCATTTTTTCAGAAGGTTTTCTTGTGGAAAGTATTTTTTTCTTGCTTTGGTTAGCTCATCATCCGAAATTGGGGTACTGTAGCCCCTGAATTCCGAGTCCTGCGCCACCATTCGACCTAAGATCATTTTTTCCAGGGGATGGTATTGACCACGCGCTTTCTCTTCCCATCCGATCGAAAGGCCACGATCGCGAATAATCCGATGAACCTCACCCTGCACTCGCGAAACTTGAGTGATCACCTCGCTTCTGATTGCCGCTATTACCCGAATGTCTACGTCGGTAAACCGCTCATTGAAATCCCTGATTGCACGTACCAGCGATGCAACCGCGCGAAAGTGCAGATCGTCCCCAGATCCCCCCGATCGGTAAACTTCCATCTCATCGACAAGTAGAAAGATTGGACTGTGCTCAAGATAGACATCTCCAAGATTCTGCTCCGCGATTTCAAGGTAGTTATCGAGATCCTCAGGTTTAGCGTCCTTAAAGTCCACCTCCAGTTGAATATAGGGATCTTTTGCAAGCCGCGCCAATATTTTCGTGAAGAATGGATAGCGTTTTGTGACATGCTTTGCTCGAGAGATTGCCTTTGCGACTTCAAGAACTTTAAGATAAGCATGGACCGCCGGAGTATCGATTTTGCCGCGACGCAGCAGTTTTCCCACTTCTATAAGAATGAACATTCGCCAAAACAGACCCAGATCTTCAGCGCTGGTTAACTCCGTGTCATCAATAACAATATCTTCGATGTTGCGTGATTTAGAAAGATTAGCCTTGAATACCTGGATTTCCGTCGACGAGAACGTGCTTTGGAAGTGGTAGAACTGGCAACTCGCCCTCAATTCTCCCTCTGCTTTCACTCTAATGTACTGTAGAAGCGCCGATTTACCGGAGCCCTTTAGCCCATGCACAAAGTATCTTCTTCCTTCATAGAAGTCCGAAAGATCAAAGCCGGGTGTAAAAAGAAAGCTGTCGGTAAATATAATCTTTTCTATAGGCGTTTTCAGATTTAGGTAACGAGCATCCGCGCCGAAATCAAATTCAAGGATCTTCATAGACCGTCGCCCCAACCCGTTTTTGGCGGCGCTAAAGCCGCGGCGGTCACTCTGCGACCTAGGCGCGGTGCGATCAAGTCCATTTGGCCCAGGGGCAGGCCAGTCGACTACCGTGGCCCTACTCCGGCTCCATCACTGTATTCGCCACCCCTCCGCGCCTATGAACACCGCCACCAGCCGCACCTCCTCCGTCGCACCGTTGCGCCCGTTGTGAAGGGTCCGGAACACCTCGAGGAGCGCGTCGCCCGCGCGGTAGACCAGGCTGCCGTCCGGCCCGAAGTCGACCGTCAGTTCGCGCGCGAGCATCCAGGCGAAGAGCGGCGCCGCGTGTGCGTGCCAGCCGGTCTCCTGCCCCCGCGCCGTGGTGACGATCGCCGCCGTCACCACCGGCTTGCCCGCGGATAGGCGATCTCCTGCGCGAGCACCGTCTCCGACCCCTGCAGCAGCACCTCAAGCGGCGGATAGCCCGTCCGCCCCAGCGCCACGCCACCTCAGGCCACTCCGGCCAGGCCCGCGGCCTGTAGCGTCGCCGCTCCGAAGCGGGCTTGCTTTTTCAGCCGGGAAGCGCCATGTACCCCCGGCCACGTTACCACAATCGACTTCTGTCTCCGTCCTCGGCTTCAGTCATACGATTTTGCTCTGACCGACGCCGGGCTGCCGCACTCCGCGGGCAGCGACCAAGACAGGAGATCTCACGATGGCCAACGGCACCGTGAAATGGTTCAACGCCACCAAGGGCTTCGGCTTCATTCAGCCGGAGAAGGGCTCGAAGGACGTCTTCGTGCACGTCTCGGCGCTCGAGCGCGCCGGCCTCACCCACCTCGACGACGGCCAGAAGGTCACCTTCGACATCGAATCCGGCCGTGACGGCCGCGAGTCGGCGGCGAACCTCGCCCTCGTCAACTGACGACACGAGCGGTGGGCGGCGCTTCCGCGCCCGCCCGCCGCACTTTCGGGCAACTGGCCGAAGGCACCGCGACACCTCGGGAACGTTCCGGAAACGAACAGCCCGAGAGGGATGCGATGATCGACGACCGCAACGACGCCATTGCGCGCGCCGGCGTTCCGCGCCGGCCTCAGCCCTCGAGGACGAAGGTCACCTTCATGTTGACCCGGTAGGAGGTGATCCGGTCGTCCTTCACCTCGACCGTCTGCTCCTGCACCCAGGCGCCCTGGACGTTCTTCAAGGTCTTGCAGGCCCGGGCGATGCCGCTCTGGATGGCATCCTCGAAGCTCTTCGACGACGACGAGGTGATCTCGGTGACGCGTGCGACGCTCATTCTGGGGCTCCCTCCGCTTCTTTTTGAATCCCGGGAGCCTACACCCGATCGCCGAGTCGCGCCTACCCCCCGGCCGGCCGCCGGCAAGGAACCCCGCCGCCCCCCGGGCGTTCCGCTCCCGACACGCACCGGAAAGGACTTCGCCATGAAGGGCATCCTCGCCTGGATGATCGGCATCCCGATCCCCATCATCATCATCCTCTACCTCGTCGACGTCTTCTGAGGCGCTACTCGCCCGCCGCGTCGCCGCGGCCGGCGCGCCGGGCCTGCGCCCGGGCGGCGCGATCGGCCTTGGCGATCCGCTGCTCGAACCAGGCACCGCAGGCGAGCCCGACGAGGAAGCCGCCGAGATGCGCCTGCCAGGCCAGCATCCCCTGCAGCCCGAAGAAGAGCACGAGGTTCAGCACCGCAAGCACCACCACCCGGCGCAGCACCGGGCCGGTCGGGCGTCCGGCCGCGCGGTGCCGCCGCCAATCCCAGGCGATCCAGACGCCGAGGAACGCGAATACGGCGCCCGACGCCCCAACCATCGGGTATTCGCCGGTCGAGAGCAGTCCGAACACTGCAGCGCCCCCGATCGCGCCGAGCAGGAACACCGGCAGCACCGCCCCCGGCCCGTAGCGGTCGGCGGTGAACCGCCCGAGCGCCAGCAAGATCGTCATGTTCATCGCCATGTGCAGCAGCGATCCGTGCAGTAGCGCGTGGCTCACGAACATCGTCACCGGCTGCGCCGCGTAGAGCGGCGCGTCGCCGTGCAGGAGGCTCGACCAGAACGCTCCGGCGACGTAAACGCGGCCCCGGAGCGACGCGTCGGCGACGAAGCCGGCATCGGCGAGGCTGAGGATCGCCTCGATCAGCGCGATGCCGCCGGCGAGCAGGAGCAGCCCGGCCGGCATCGGCCGGTGCTCCGGCGGGACGCGGCGCAGCGGCACGCTCAGGCGCTCGCCGCGAGCAGGTTGGCGTTGCCGCCCGCCGCCGTGGTGTCGATGCAAAGGTGGCGCTCGACCGAGTATCGCTCCGCGACGAGTTCGGTCTCCAGCCCGACGATCGGCCCGCCCCGCTGGCTCAGCGCTCGCCGTACAGCCCGCAGCCAGTCGTCCGGGCCGATCGCTGCCACCAGTGCCAGGCCCCCGAGATCGCCGAGGCTGGCCGGGTCGATCCGGCCCTCGAACGCGGTCAACGGGAAGCGCCCAAGTGCGGCAAGCGCCGCCGGCGCCCCTTCGCTGACCGCGAGCACCGCGTTGCCGGCCGCGAGCGCCAGGATCGCCTGCGCCAGCACCGCCTCCGGCCCGGCGCCGAGGCAGAGCACCCGCCCGCGCGGGTGCAGGCTGAGCCGGTTGCTCTCGCCGGTCGGCCCCGGCAGGTCGAGCGCGACCGGCGGGAGCGCGGCGTCGAGCGCAGCTGATGCCCCCGGATGGTCCCCGATCGCGGCCCGAAGCGCCGCCACCCGATCCGCCCGCCCGGCCCAGCTGTCGCCGTCGAGCGCCGCGAAGGCCGCTGCCAGCGGCCCGTGGGCGATCTCGGCCCCGCCCGGCGCCGGCGCCGCCGGAACCGCGGCGGCACGTTGCAGCCGCGGCAGGTAGAACGGCCCACCCGCCTTCGGCCCGGTGCCCGACAGCCCCTCGCCGCCGAACGGCTGCGAGCCGACGATGGCGCCGATCTGGTTGCGGTTGACGTAGGCGTTGCCGGCGTGCAGTCGCGCCGTCACCCGCTCGACCCGGTCGTCGATCCGGCTGTGCAGCCCGAAGGTCAGCCCGAAGCCGCGCGCGTTGATCGCGTCGACCACCCGGTCGAGCTCGCCCGCCTTGAAGCTCGCGACATGCAGGACCGGCCCGAACACCTCGCGCTCGACCGCGCCGATGCCGGACACCGCCACCACCGCCGGCGGCACGAAGCGGCCCCGCTCCGGCACCGGCAGCCGCTTCAGGACCGCGCCGCGCGCCGCCTCGTCTGCAAGGTAGCCCCCGATCCCCGCCTCGGCCTCGGCGTCGATCACCGGCCCGACATCGGTCGCGGGATCCCAAGGGTCGCCTAGCCTCAGCGCTTCCATCGCACCGCCGAGCATGTCGAGCACGCGCTCGCGCGCCTCCTCCTGCACGTAGAGCACCCGCAGCGCCGAGCAGCGCTGCCCGGCCGACTGGAACGCCGAGGCGAGCACGTCGCGCACCACCTGCTCGGTCAGCGCCGTCGAGTCGACGATCATCGCGTTCAACCCCCCGGTCTCGGCGATCAGCACCGCGTCGGGAGCGGCGTTCTCCGCCAGCGCCCGGTGGATCGCCTGCGCGACCTCGGTCGAGCCGGTGAAGCAGACCCCGGCGATGCCCGGCGCCGCGGTCAGCGGCGCACCGACCGCCGGCCCGTCGCCCGGCAGGAACTGCAGCGCCGCCGCCGGCACCCCGGCGGCGCGCATCAGTGCGACCGCCCGGGCGGCGATCAGCGGCGTCTGCTCGGCGGGCTTCGCGACCACCGCGTTGCCGGCGCCGAGGCAGGCCGCCACTTGCCCGGTGAAGATCGCGAGCGGGAAGTTCCAGGGCGAGATGCAGACCATGACGCCGCGCGCGCTGCCCTCCGCCGCCTCCGCCGCGTCGGCGTAGTAGCGCAGGAAGTCGACCGCCTCGCGCACCTCGGCGATGGCGTCGGCGAGCGTCTTGCCGGCCTCGCGCGTGGCGAGCGCCGTCAGCTCCGCCGCGTTGGCCTCGTAGCCGTCGGCGGCCCGGCGCAGCGCCGCCGCCCGCGCCGCCGCCGGCTCGGCCGACCAGGCGGCGAAGCCCGCGCCCGCGGCGGCCAGCGCCGCGCTCACCTCGGCCGGACCCGCCTCGCGCACCTGCCCGACCACATCGTCCGGATCGGCCGGGTTCACCACGTCGCGCGCCGCGGCGGCCGTGACCGGCACGGCCAGCATCGGTCCCGCCTCCCAGCGATGCCGCCGCCAGCGCTCCCGCTCGGCGATGAGGCCGGCGACCGACGCCGGCTCGTTGACGTTCCAGCCCTTCGCATTCAGCCGCGGCGCGAAGAGCTCCGCCGGCCGGCGGATGCGATCGTTGCCGACGGCATCGCCGAGGCCCTCGACCGCAGCGATCGGGTCGGCGGCGATCTCGCTCGCCGCCAGCCCCTTGTCGACGATCTGGTTGACGAAGGACGAGTTGGCGCCGTTCTCGAGCAGCCGCCGCACCAGGTAGGCGAGGAGGTCGCGATGCGCCCCGACCGGCGCATAGATCCGACAGCGCGTGCCCTCGCGCTCCCGCACGATCTCGTGCAGCGCCTCGCCCATCCCGTGCAGCCGCTGGAACTCGAACCCCTCCCGGTCCCCCGCCATCGCCAGCACCGCCGCGACCGTATGCGCGTTGTGGGTGGCGAACTGCGGATAGACACGCTCGCGCGCCTCGAGCAGCCGCCGGGCATTCGCGATATAGCTGACGTCGGTCGACGGCTTGCGGGTGAAGACCGGAAAGTCCGGCAGCCCGCGCTCCTGCGCCTGCTTGATCTCGCTGTCCCAGTAGGCGCCCTTCACGAGCCGCACCATGATCCGCCGGTCGAGACGGCGCGCCAGCGCCTCGATCCAGTCGATCACCGCCCAGGCCCGCCGGCCGTAGGCCTGCACCACCACCCCGAACCCGTCCCAGCCCGCGAGCGCCTCGTCGGCGAGCAGCGCCTCGATGACGTCGAGCGAGAGCTCGAGCCGCTCCGCCTCCTCGGCGTCGATGTTGAAGCCGATGCCCGCACCCGCCGCCGCCCGGGCGAGCTCCGCCGCGCGCGGCACCAGCACCCGCATCACCTCCTCGCGGTGCGTCCACTCGTAGCGCGGATGGAGCGCCGAGAGCTTCACCGAGATCCCCGGGCTCGCCGCCACGTCGGCGGCCGCGCGGCCGCCGATCGCCGCGATCGCCTTCGCATAGGCCGCGGCATAGCGCAGCGCGTCGCGGTCGGTACGCGCCGCCTCGCCGAGCATGTCGTAGGAGTAGGTGTACCCCTTCGCCTCGAGGCTCCGCGCGCGGTCCATCGCGGCACCGATCGTCTCGCCGAGGACGAACTGCCGGCCCATGAGCTTCATCGCCCGCCCGACCGCGCCGCGCACCACCGGCTCGCCGAGCCGCCGGATCATGCCGCGCAGCGCCGCCGCCGGCCGGCCCGGATCGTCGTCGAGCACCCGCCCGGTGATCAGCAGCCCCCAGGTGGCGGCGTTGACGAGGCTCGAGGTCGAGCGTCCGAGATGCGCGCCCCAGTTCGACGGCTCGATCTTGTCGGCGATGAGCTCGTCGATCGTCTCGGCATCGGGCACCCGCAAGAGCGCCTCGGCGAGGCACATGAGCCCGACGCCCTCGTCGGTCGAGAGCCCGTACTCGGCGAGGAACGCCTCCATCACCGTCGGCGACGAGCGCTCGCGCACCTCCTCTACCAGCCCGGCCGCCCGCGCGACGATGGCGCCGCGCGCCGCCGCGTCGAGCCCGGCCTCCGCCGCCAGGCCCCGGACCAGCGCGGCCTCGTCGGCATAGGTCGCGGCGCGGATCGCGGCGCGCGGATCGGTCGGCGGAGCTGCCTCTTCGAGCATGCGGCGATGTATAGCAGCTTGCCCGGCGGCGTCCGCAACAATCTCCCGCCGGCCGCTTCACGGCGACGTGCTGTGGACAGGAGGCGCGGGAGCGCGCAGACTCCGGCCGGGTCCGCGTCGAGGGGGGAGTGCAGCATGCGCGTGGCGATGGAGGACAGCGTCAACGTCCTGGGCGAGCCGCTGAAGGCCTGCTCATTCGACCCGGTGACCGGGTTCTTCCGCGACGGCTGCTGCAACACCGGCCCCGCCGACCGCGGCCGCCACACGGTCTGCGTGCGGATGACCGCCGAGTTCCTCGCCTTCTCCGAGCGGCGCGGCAACGACCTCGCGACCCCGCGCCGCGAGTTCGGCTTTCCCGGACTGCGCCCCGGCGATCGCTGGTGCCTGTGCGCGGACCGCTGGCGCGAGGCCTGGGCCGCCGGCGTCGCGCCGAAGGTGGTGCTGGCCAGCACGCACCGCTCGGTGCTCGAGACGATCCCGCTCGAGGTGCTGCGGGCCCACGCCATGCCGGGCCGCGCCCCGCAGCGGCACTAGATCCGCTCAGTCGTTGTCCCGCCCGTCGCCGCCGATGCCGCTGCGGGTCCAGGTGTTGGTGCGCTTGAGGAAGTCGTGCAGCGTCTTGCCCGGCTCCGGCCGGAACCGGTCGGCGGTGACGAGGAAGCCTTCCATCCGGTCGAGCCGGAAGGTCCGGAAGTCGTCGCGCAGCTCGCACCAGGCCGCCAGCACCCAGACCGGGCCGAAATAGGCCAGCGACAGCGGCCGAACGGTCCGCTCGCTCGCCCGCGCCAGCACGTCGCTGTAGCGGAAATGCACCTTGATCAGCCCGCGCACCGCCCGCCGGAGATCGGCGAGGTCGAAGGTGAGCGGCTCCATGAAATGCATCGGCGGCGCGAGCAGCGCGGTGCTGGCCATGAACCCGCGCAGGCGCTCCGGGATCACCGCCTCGATCTTGGCGATGGCGTTGCTCGCCGCCTCGGCCAGCTCCTCGTCGGCCCAGCTCTCGACGATGCGCGCGCCGAGCACCAGCGCCTCGATCTCCGCCTCCTTGAACATCAGCGGTGGCAGGTCGAACCCGGCGCGCAGCACGTAGCCGACCCCGGCCTCGCCCTCGATCGGCACCCCGCTCGCCATCAGGTCGCGGATGTCGCGGTAAATGGTCCGCTCCGACACCTCGAGCGCCTCGCTCAGGTCGCGCGCCCGCACCGTCGGCTTGCGCCGCATGAACTGGATGATCTCGAAAAGGCGGTCGGCGCGGCGCAAGGGGCAGGCTCCGGGGTGGGGATGACGCGGTCCCACCTTATCCTCCTGACGCCACGCTGTCAGGAGCCCGGCCCTCGCTCCTGACAGCACGCTGGCAGGGACGCTGCGGCATAAGTCCGGTCCGGGGCGGACCGACGTCCGCCGCCAGCGACCGGAGATTCTCAATGACCGCCCTTTCCCTCGCCACCTCGCTCTGGCGCGGCTACCGCCGCAGCCGGCTCGAGCGCGCCATCGTCGCCTCGCTCGACAAGGTCAGCGACCAGACCCTGAAGGACATCGGCCTCGACCGCCGCGGCATGCGCGCCGCGATCCGCAGCGACCTCGCCCGCCACTAGCTGCCAAAGCGCCCCCGCTGCCGCCCGCCGGCGCCGGCCTTGCGGCCGCCCCCGCCGGTCGGCGGAAGCGCCGCGCCGGCCGGACACATGCTCGACCGTCCCGCTCGCGGCGCGCGGCACCGCCGTCGCCAGCGTCACCGTCTCCCCACCGGTCACGTCGCGATGTGCCCGGCCGGTAAGAACGGCAATCCTGCTTAGGTATTCATACTGGCAGAAACCCTATCGGGCAGGAACGGGGCCCCGCCAACAGGCGGGGAGAATCCCTCCTCAGCGGGCGCAAGCCCGCTTCCGCCGGAGGGAGGCCGCAAGGGCGGCCGACCGCCAAGCGCCGGCCGAGCGGGAGCCCTCGTGGCTCCCCGAGGCCGGCGCTCCCCCGCCGGGCGGCGTCGCGACTCAGGACTGCCAGGCCGCCGGCCGCTTCGCGAGGAAGGCGGCGATTCCCTCGCTCGCTTCCGGCGTCTCCCAGACATCGGCGAGCCGCGCGATCGTCGCTTCGATCACCTCGGCGTCGATCCGCGGCCCGAGGCTGCGCGCGAGCCGCTTGGCCGCGGCCACTGCTCCGGGTGCCGTCACGAAATAGGGCGCGACCTCCGCCTCGACCGCCGCGTCGAGGTCGGCGGCCGGCACCACGCGGGTGACGAGCCCGAGCGCCTGCGCCTCGGCGGCATCGAAGACCCGCGCCGAGAAGAACATCGCGCGCGCCCGCCCCTCGCCGATCCGCGCGAGCACGTAGGGCGAGATCGTCGCCGGGATCAGCCCGAGCCTGGTCTCGGTCAGGCCGAAGCGGGCATCGCTCGCGGCGACCACCGCGTCGCAGACCGCCATCAGCCCGACGCCACCGCCGTAGGCGGCGCCGTGCACCCGCCCGATCACCGGCTTGCCGAGGGTGTTCAGCGCCTGCAGCATCATCGCGAGCCGCCGCGCCTCGGTCAGCCGCCTGGCGCGGCTCGCCGCGACCTGCTCCTGCATCCAGTCGAGATCGCCCCCGGCGCAGAAGCTCCGCCCCTCGCCGGTCAGGACTACGACCCGGACGCCGGGGTCGGCCTCGATCCGCGCCGCCGCCTCGGCGATCTCGTCGCACATCGCCCCGGAGAGGACGTTGTGCTTCGCCGGACGCGCGAGGACGAGGCGCGCGATGCCGCGCGCCTCGATGTCTAGCCTGATGCTGGTCCAGGTCATGTGGCCCGTCCGGGCGGCGTTTCGCCCGCCCGGCGGTGCCGGGTGCTCAGACCCGTCGTTCGACGTAGCGGCTGAGCACCGCGCGGACCCGCGGGTCGCCGGCGAGGCGCTCCGGATCCCAGAGCCGCAGCGCCTCCTTCGAGGTCAGGCGCTCGCCCGTTGCTTCGTGAAGGATTTCCGCGAGACAAGGCCCGCGCATCGGGTCCATGCCCCGTGCAATCAGCCGCTCGTTGATGCGAGCGTCCGTCGCCAGAACGACGATGGTCCGATCCTGCATGCAACGCCCTCCCAGGCCGTTCTTGCTTTTGATGGTCCAGCATAGCTCAACTTCCGGTTCAGGCATAGGGAGTGTTTGTCGCAGGTGGAAACCTGCCGTACCGGCTCATCCGGCCGCCCGCAGGCCGCGCGCGAAGGCGGCGGCGGCGGCCAGGCGCCCGGGATCGAGACCGGTGGCGAAGCCGAGGTCGGCCAGCCGCGCAACCACCCGTTCGGTCGCGACATTTCCCGCGGCGCCTGGGGCGTAGGGGCAGCCGCCGAGCCCGCCGCAGGAGGCGTCGAAGACCCGGAGCCCGTAGTCGAGTGCGACCACGATGTTGTCGAGCGCGTGCCCCATGGTGTCGTGGAAGTGCCCCGCCAGCGCGTCCGGGGGCGCGACGTCGAGCACTGCCTGCAGCATCCGGGCGACCGAATCAGGGGTGCCGTGCCCGATGGTGTCGGCGAGGCTGACCTGGTGACAGCCGAGCCCGAAAAGCCGATCGGTGACGCTTGCGACCGATGAAGGGTCGATTTTGCCCTCGAATGGGCAATCGGTTGCACAGGAGACGTAGCCGCGCAGCGGCATCCCGTCGTCGCGCGCCGCCTCGGCCACCACGACGAATTGTTCCAGGCTCTCGGCGATCGAGCAGTTGATGTTGCGCCGGCTGAACGTCTCCGACGCCGAGGCGAAGATCGCGGCCTCCGAGGCGCCGGCTTCGCGCGCCGCCCGGTAGCCCTGCAGGTTCGGGGTCAGCGCGCCGTAGACGACGCCCGGCGCGCGCGCGATCCCAGCCAGCACCGCGGCGCCGTCGGCCATCTGCGGCACCCACTTCGGGCTGACGAAGCTCGCGACCTCGATATGGCTGAAGCCGCAGCCGGTCAGGAGGTCGACGAGCCGGACCTTCTCCGCCGTCGGGATCGGCCGCGCCTCGTTCTGCAGCCCGTCGCGGGGGCTGACCTCGTAGATCGTCACGCGATTACTCATCCTCGGGCTCCAGCGCCAGCAGGAGCGTGCCGTCGGTCACCTGCGCGCCCGCCTCGACCAGCACCTCGCCGATCCTCCCGTCGCGCGGCGCGGTCAGGGCGTGCTCCATCTTCATCGCCTCGAGCACGACGAGCACGTCGCCGCGCGCCACCATCGCCCCGGGGGCGGCGGCGAGCTCTTTGACGAGCCCGGGCATCGGCGCCCGGATCTCGTCGCCGCCGCCATGCGCCTCCGCCCCGGCGGCCAGCGGATCGGGCACGCGGAACGGGTGCGCCTCGGCGCCCTCGAAGACCGTCACCGCGTCTCCGGCCAGCGCCACCCCGAACCGGCGGGCGCGACCGTCGATCGCGACGGCGAGCTCGCCCCCCTGCCATGCGGTCACCGCCACGCTCCGCCCGTCGACGACGAACCGCCCCGGCCCCAGGGTCTCGACCCCGACCGCGTGCACCGCGCCCGCCGCCTCCAGCCGCAGGCTCCGCCTGAGCGGCGCCCAGAGCGTGAACCCCGCGAGCGGCTCGCGCCGGTCGAGCAGCCCGCCCGCCGCCAGCGCCGCCACCGCCAGCACGTCCGGCGACGGCGGGCGCGGCACCGTCAGCGCGTCGAGGTCGCGCTCGATCAGCCCGGTATCGACCCGCCCCGCCGCGAAGTCGCGCTGCCGCGCCAGCCGCGCCAGGAACCCGAGGTTGGTCGTGCACCCCGCCACGCGCGTCGCGTCGAGCGCATGCGCGAGCCGCCCGAGCGCCACCGCCCGCGTCGGCCCCCAGGCGATCAGCTTCGCGATCATCGGGTCGTAGTACGGCGGGATCGCGTCCCCCGCCCGCACCCCGGAATCGGCTCGGATCCCCGCCGGGAACGCGAGGTGGCTGAGGGTGCCGATCGCCGGCAGGAACCCGCGCGCCGGGTCCTCGGCGTAGAGCCGGGCCTCGACCGCGTGCCCCTCGAGCGCCAGATCCTCCTGCCGCCGCGGCAGCCGCTCGCCGGCGGCGACGCGGAGCTGCCACTCGACGAGGTCCTCGCCGGTCACCGCCTCGGTCACCGGATGCTCGACCTGCAGCCGGGTGTTCATCTCCATGAACCAGAACCCGTCCGGCCGCAGCGGCCCCGACCCGTCGGCGATGAACTCGACCGTCCCGGCCCCCGAATAGCCGATCGCCTGCGCCGCCCGGACCGCCGCCGCCCCCATCGCCGCCCGCACCGCCTCGGGCATCCCCGGCGCCGGCGCCTCCTCGATCACCTTCTGGTGCCGCCGCTGCAGCGAACAGTCGCGCTCGAAGAGGTGCACCGCGTTGCCGTGGTTGTCGCCGAACACCTGGATCTCGATATGCCGCGGCGCGCTCACGTACTTCTCGACCAGCACCGCGGCGTTGCCGAACGCGGCCCGCGCCTCGCCCCGCGCCGCCGCCAGCGCGGGGGCGAAGCCCTGAGCCCGGTCGACCCGGCGCATCCCCTTGCCGCCGCCGCCCGCCACCGCCTTGATCAGCACCGGAAAGCCGATCGCCGCCGCCTCGGCCGCGAGGAGCGCGTCGTTCTGGTCGGCGCCGTGATACCCCGGCACCACCGGCACCCCGGCCTCCGACATCAGCGCCTTCGCCGCGTCCTTCAGCCCCATCGCCCGGATCGCCTTCGCCGACGGCCCGATGAAGACGAGCCCGGCCGCCTCCACCGCCTCGACGAAGTCCGGGTTCTCCGACAGGAACCCGTAGCCCGGATGGATCGCCTCGGCCCCGGTCGCCAGCGCCGCCGCGACGATCGCGTCGCCCCTGAGGTAGCTCTCCGCCGCCGGCGGCGGCCCGATCCTGACCGCGGTGTCGGCGAGCGCCACGTGCTTGGCGCCGACGTCGGCGTCCGAATGCACGGCGACCGTGGCGATCCCCATCCGCTCGCAGGTCGCCATCACCCGGCAGGCGATCTCGCCCCGATTGGCGATCAGCACGCGCCGGAACATCACGCGGTCCCCCGCGTCAGCACCAGCCCCCGCGCAGCTGCCCGAAGTAGCGCCGCCCGACCCCGGCGTCGGCCATGCCTTCGGCCACCCGCTGCCCGCTCAGCCGCATGTCGACGAGCGCCCGCCCGTACCGGTCGTGGCCGAGAAACGCCACCTCGGTCGAGGTCGCATGCCACGCCCAGGTCGCCAGCACCTGCTTCGCCCGTGCCGCCGCCTCCCGCTCCGCCTCGCACTGCGGCGAGAAGAGCTCCGGCGTGTCGTACCCGACCACCCGCGCCCTCACCGTCCCGCGGCCCACGCAGAAGAGGTTGACCGTATCGCCGTCGACCACGCCTGCCACCCGGCAGTCCCGCGTCATCGGCCGCAGGCTCGACCGCCAGTCGTCCGCCAGCGGCGCCAGCACCGCATAGCGCCCGGAGATCAGGGCGAGGGCCAGGGCCCAGAAGACAGCCGCCCGCTGCTCGACCCCGATCAGCCGCCGCCAGCGCCACCACCATGGCCAGCGCACCCGACGCGGCGGCCGCCGAAGCGGCACGATCCTCCGACTTCGCCGCACCGGCGCCTCCGTTCTCCCGACCGGCACACCCTGCCGGCCCCGGCGCCAACAAATCCTTAACCCGGCTTCCGGAAGCCACGGCGCCTCCAGCCCCGGCCGTGCGCAAGCACGGCCTGCGCCTGCCTGCCCCCCGGCAGGCGCACCCGGCCGTCGCGCACAACGCACCGTCGGTCGCTTGCCCCAGCCGCCCGCGCGGGGCGGCCGTACCGCAGGGCGCGCCAGCCCAGGCAGGCGCAGGCCGTGCCCCGACCGTCGCGAAGGCCCTCGTGCAGCGAGACGATACCGTCCCGCTCACATCCGGAACACGCCGAAGCGCGTCTCCCCCACGGCCGCGTTCAGCGCCGCCGACAGCGACAGCGCCAGCACGGCGCGCGACTTGCGCGGATCGATCACCCCGTCGTCCCAGAGACGCGCGCTCGCATAGAGCGGGTGCGACTGCTCGGCGAACATCGCGAGCGTCGGCGCCTTGAAGGCCGCCTCCTCCTCCGCGCTCCAGGTCCCGCCGCGCCGCTCGATCCCCTCGCGCCGCACCGTCGCCAGCACACCCGCGGCCTGCTCGCCGCCCATCACCGAGATGCGGCTGTTCGGCCAGGTCCAGAGGAACCGCGGCTGATACGCGCGCCCCGCCATCCCGTAGTTGCCCGCCCCGAACGAGCCGCCGACGATCAGCGTGATCTTCGGCACCGCCGTCGTCGCCACCGCGGTCACGAGCTTCGCCCCGTGCCGCGCGATCCCCTCCGCCTCGTAGCGCCGCCCGACCATGAAGCCGGTGATGTTCTGCAGGAAGACGAGCGGGATCCGCCGCTGCGAGCAGAGCTCGACGAAATGCGCGCCCTTGACCGCGCTCTCCGAGAACAGCACCCCGTTGTTCGCGACGATCCCGACCGGCACGCCCGCCACATGCGCGAAGCCGCAGACCAGCGTCGCCCCGAACCGCGCCTTGAACTCGTCGAGCCGCGATCCGTCGACAATGCGCGCGATCACCTCCCGGATGTCGTAGGGCGTCCTGAGGTCCGCCGGCACCACGCCGAGGATCTCCTCCGGATCGTAAAGCGGCTCCTCCGGAGCCGCGAGCACCGGCCCCGGCGGCCGCGCCCGGTTCAGCCCCGCCACCGCGCGGCGCGCCAGCGCCAGCGCATGCGCGTCGTCCTCGGCCAGGTAGTCGGCCACCCCCGACAGCCGGGTGTGCACGTCGCCGCCGCCCAGATCCTCGGCCGTCACCTCCTCGCCGGTCGCCGCCTTCACCAGCGGCGGCCCGGCCAGGAAGATCGTCCCCTGCTCCTTCACGATGATCGTCACGTCCGACATCGCCGGCACGTAGGCGCCGCCCGCCGTGCACGACCCCATCACCACCGCGATCTGCGGGATGCCCCGCGCGCTCATGTTGGCCTGGTTGTAGAAGATGCGGCCGAAGTGGTCGCGGTCGGGAAACACCTCGTCCTGGTTCGGCAGGTTCGCGCCGCCGGAATCGACGAGATAGATGCAGGGCAGCGCGTTCTCCGCCGCGATCTCCTGTGCACGCAGGTGCTTCTTGACCGTTATCGGATAGTAGGTGCCACCCTTCACGGTGGCGTCGTTCGCCACCACCATGACCTCCTGCCCGCAGGCCCGGCCGATGCCGGCGATCACCCCGGCCGCCGGCGCATCCCCGCCGTAGAGGCCGTGTGCCGCCGTCGCGCCGATCTCGAGGAACGGGCTCCCGGGGTCGAGCAGCCCCGCCACCCGGTCCCGGGGCAGCAGCTTGCCGCGCGCCACGTGCCGCGCCGCCGCCTGCGCGCCGCCACCCGCCATCGCCGCGCCGGCCGCCGCCTCGATCTCGGCCAGCGCCGCGAGATGCGCGTCGCGGTTGGCACGGAACGTCTCCGAGCCCGGCAACGCCTGCGAGGCGAGCACGGCCATCTCAGCGGCCCCCGTCGCCGAGCTCGGCGCGGATGTCGCGGATCTCGCGGTCGAGGAAGAAGCTGATCAGCGAGCGGATCAGCACCAGGAGGCCGAGGAACAGCAGGTCCTTGAACGCGAGGCTGAGCGCGGTGTGGATGATGTCCGACACGATCAGGAGCTCGAGCGCGGCCAGGATGTAGCGGCCGAGCTGCATCCGGATGAAGTCGAGGCCGCGCACCCGCTCGACCCGGTCGCGCGCCAGCTCCGCCGCGGCGAAGCCGACGACGAACCGTGCCGTGCCGATCAGCATGATGACGATCGCCAGGATGTCGAGTCCGTCGCTCACCCATTCAAGCGCGTGCGCCAGGCCGACGAGTTCGCCGTGAATGAGCCCTGGCGCGGCGACGAGATCCTCGAGGACGCCGTTCACGGTCCGGCCGCCGCGCGATGCCGGGTCTCGAGCGCCAGCGCCTGCCGCCCGGTCAGCGCCATCATGCACTGGGCGCCCGCGGGGCCGCCGCCGCTGCCGCCGCCCCAGGTGCTCACCTCGTACGCGCAGGCCGCGTCGCGATAGGCAATCCAGGCCCGCTCCATCGCGCGCAGCGCCTCGGCCGTCGAGGGCGCCGCCGAGCCGAGCTCCTTCAGCTCGCTCGTGTCCGCCTCCTCGAGCGCGAGCAGCGCCGCGTAGGCCGCGTTCAGCCGCGCGTCCCAGAACGCGTGCTCGGCGCCGAGGCAGAAGCCCATCCCCGCGTTCGACGATCCGTTCGGCCCGTCGATGCAGGCCATGGCCGCCGTGCCGACGCAGGCCTCCTGCCCGATCGGATCAGCCGCCGCCGCGAGGCAGCTCTCGGTCGGCTCCGGCGAGAACGGCGCGGGATCGCTCTGCGCCGCCGCCGGCCCCGCCAGCACGACAAAAACGCCCATATGGATTCCATACGCGTTCCATATGCTTTGCATACGCGCCTTTTCCCGCCTTTTCACGCGGTTGCCTTCATCAACTCGCGCCCGATCAGCATCCGCCGGATCTCGGACGTCCCCGCCCCGATCTCCATCAGCTTCGCGTCCCGCATGATCCGGCTCACCGGGCTGTCGCTGAGGAACCCCGCGCCGCCCATCGCCTGCACCGCCTGCACCGCCTGCTCCATCGCCTTCTCGCTCGAATAGAGCACGCAGGCCGCCGCGTCCTGCCGCGTCACCTCGCCCCGGTCGCAGGCGGCGGCGACCGCGTAGCAATAGGCGCGCGCCGTGTTCATCGCCGTGTAGAGGTCGGCGACCTTCGCCTGCATGAGCTGGAAATTTCCAATCTTTTCGCCGAACTGCCGGCGTTCGTGCATGTATGGCATCAGGTGGTCGAGGCAGGCGTGCATCAGCCCGATCCCGATCCCCGACAGCACGACCCGCTCGTAGTCGAGCCCCGACATCAGCACGTTGACGCCCTTGCCCTCCTCGCCGAGCACGTTCTCGAACGGCACCTCGCAGTCCTCGAAGATCAGCTCCGCCGTGTTCGATCCCCGCATCCCGAGCTTGTCGAAATGCGGGCTCGTCGAGAACCCGGCCATCGCCTTCTCGATCAGGAACGCCGTGATCCCCTTCGCCCCGGCCGCCGGGTCGGTCTTGCCGTAGACCACGAGCGTATCGGCGTCCGGCCCGTTGGTGATCCAGTACTTGGTGCCGTTCAACACATAGCGATCATTACGCTTTTCCGCCCGGAGCCGCATCGACACCACGTCCGACCCGGCCCCCGCCTCCGACATCGCGAGCGCGCCGACGTGCTCGCCCGAGACCAGCCCCGGCAGGTACTTCCGCTTCTGCGCCTCGGTGCCGTTCAGCTTGATCTGGTTGACGCAGAGGTTCGAATGCGCGCCGTAGCTCAGCGACACGCTCGCGCTCGCCCGCGCGATCTCCTCGACCGCCACCACATGCGCGAGATACCCCATCCCCGCGCCGCCATATTCCTCCGGCACCGTGATCCCGAGCAGCCCGAGCTCGCCCATCTCCCGCCACAGCTCGGCCGGGAACAGGTTCTCCCGATCGATCGCCGCCGCCATCGGCGCCAGCCGCTCCTGCGCCCAGCCCCGCACCAGGTCGCGCAGCGCCTCGACGTCCTCGCCGAGGGCGAAGTTCAGCGTGGCCATGAACATCGGCGATTCCTCCCGCGCGCCGTTTTGGCTAGCTGAGGGCGCAGGAGCCGCGAACGCAAGGCTTCACAGTCGTGCGAAGGCCACGTGCCGCCGCGGCTCAAATCCCATCCGGGCAAAGAACCCGGCCGCCGGCACGTTGAAGTGCCACCAATCCACGCCGATTTCCGCCACGCCGCCCGCCACCGCCTCGGCCCGCGCCGCCGCGACGAGCGCCCGACCGACGCCGATCCCGCGCAGCTCCGGGACGACGCCGACGTGGTTGATGTAGGCGAACCGTCGTTCGCGCATCGCGGCATCGGCGCTCCGCTCGACGAAGGCGAGCCAGAGGTAGCCCGCCACGTTCCCCGAGCGCTCGGCGACGAAAACCCGGTCCTCGCGCAGTGCCGTCGCGAACATCGCCCGCGCCGCCCGGTCGTCCAGATCGGCACGGAAGACGCCCGGTAGCGCGTCCGCGTGCAGTGCCTGCACGCAGGCCATCAGGCGAAGCAGCTCGGCCAGGTCCTCCGGCCTCGCGAGGCGAACCATGACCTCCGGCATCGCGTCCCTCCCGCACTCTCAGCGGATTCTCGGAGTAACGGTGGTGAATCGTTTTGACATCAAGGGGCTCCCCGCATTCGCACGCGGGCAAGCCTCTTGGAGTCGCGCCGGTGCCCGGTTATAAGCCCGGCGTCACCCCGGAGACCCGCATGCGCCAGGCCGAAGTCAGCCGCACGACCGCCGAGACCGCGCTCTCGGTCACGCTCGACCTCGACGGCAGCGGGCGGCACGACAACGCCACCGGCGTCGGCTTCTTCGACCACATGCTCGACCAGCTCGCCCGCCACGCGATGATCGACCTCGACGACCCGCGCCACCGGCGATCTGCATATCGACGACCACCACACCGTCGAGGACGTCGGCATCGCGCTCGGCCGGGCGCTCGCCCGGGCGCTCGGTGACAAGTCCGGCATCCGCCGCTACGGCGCCTGCCTGCTGCCGATGGACGAAACCCTCGTCCGCGCCGCGCTCGACCTCTCCGGCCGGCCTTTCCTCGTCTGGAAGGTCGATTTCCCGAGCCCGAAGATCGGCACCTTCGACACCGAGCTCGTCCGCGAGTTCTTCACCGCCGTCGCGATGAACGCCGGCCTCACCCTCAACGTCGCCCTCCTCGACGGCGCCAACAGCCACCACATCGCCGAGGCCTGCTTCAAGGCCGTCGCCCGCGCGCTGCGCGAAGCCGTCGAGCCCGACCCCCGCGCCAGCGGGCGTGCCCTCGACCAAGGGCACGCTCGGCGGATGACCACCGCGATCATCGACTACGCGAGCGGCAACCTGCACTCGGCCGAGAAGAGCTTCCAGCGCATGGCCGCCGAGACCGGCCGCGGCGGACCCGTCGTCGTCACCGCCGACCCCGACGTCGTGCTCGCGGCCGAGCGCATCGTCCTGCCCGGCGTCGGCGCCTTCGCCGACTGCCGCGCCGGCCTCGCCGCCATCCCCGGCCTCTTCGAGGCGATCGAGTCGCGCGTGATCGCGGGCGGCACCCCGTTCCTCGGCATCTGCGTCGGCCAGCAACTGATGGCGACCGTCGGCCGCGAGCACCGCGACACCCTGGGCTTCGACTGGATCCCCGGCGAGGTCGTCCGCCTCGAGCCCGTCCGACCCGGAGCTCAAGATCCCGCACATGGGCTGGAACGCGCTCGAGATCACCACCGGCCACCCGGTCCTTGCCGGCATCGCCCCCGGCGACCACGCCTACTTCGTCCACTCCTACCACCTGGTTCCGGCCGACCCGCGCCACCGCCTCGCCACCGTCGACCACGGCGGGCCTGTCACCGCCGTCGTCGGCCGCGACAACCTGATCGGCACCCAGTTCCACCCCGAGAAGAGCCAGGCGACCGGCCTCCGCCTCATCGCCAACTTCCTCGCCTGGCGCCCCTGAAGCCCGGCTCAGCGGCCCTTGAACAGGCTGCCGAGGATGCCGCGCACCATCGCCTGGCCCTGGCGGGTGCCGAGCTGCTTGACGACGGTGCGGGCGAGCTCGGCGCCGAGCGACGGCTGCGGCGCGCGCCGATCGGGTCGGCTCGTAGCGGCGCGCCGGACTTCGGCTCGCGCTCCTGCCCCGCCGCCTGCCCGAGCATCTCCTCGGCCATCGCCGCCTCGCGCGCCGCCGCCTCGGCCCGCCCGGACAGGATCTCGTGGGCGGATTCGCGGTCGGCGGCCGCGTCGTAGCGCCCGGCGAGCGGCGAGGCCGCGATCGTCTCGGCGCGCTCGGCCGCGGTGACCGGCCCCATCCGCGACTCCGGCGGTCGGATCAGCGTCCGGCTGACCATCGCCGGCACGCCCTTGGCCTCGAGCAGCGAGACCACCGCCTCGCCGGTGCCGACTTCGCGGATCGCCGTCTCGGTGTCGAAGTCGGGATTGGGCCGGAACGTCTCCGCCGCCTGCCTGCAGCGCCTTGGCGTCGCGCGGCGTGAAGGCGCGCAGCGCGTGCTGGACGCGGTTGCCGAGCTGGGCGAGCACGTCGCCGGGCACGTCGTCGGGGTTCTGGGTGCAGAAATAGACGCCCGACGCCCTTCGAGCGGATCAGCCGCACCACCTGGGCGACCTTGTCGACCAGCGCCTTCGGCGCGTCGGAGAAGAGCAGGTGCGCCTCGTCGAAGAAGAAGACCAGCACCGGCTTGTCCGGGTCGCCGACCTCGGGCAGCTGCTCGAACAGCTCCGAGAGCAGCCAGAGCAGGAACATCGCGTAGAGCCGCGGCGCCTGCATCAGCCGCTCCGACATCAGCACGTTGACCCGTCCCATGCCGTTCGTCGACCGCGATCAGGTCCCTGAGCTCGAGCGCCGGCTCGCCGAGGAAGCCGGCGGCGCCCTGGTTCTCGAGCACGAGCAGCGCGCGCTGGATCGCGCCGAGCGATGCCGGCGCGATGTTGCCGTAGGTGCGGCCCACCTCCCTGGCGTTGTCGCCGAGCCAGACCAGCATCGCCTGCAGGTCCTTCAGGTCGAGGAGCGCGAGCCCCTGCTCGTCGGCGACGCGGAAGGCGATGTTGAGCACGCCCTCCTGCGCCTCGCTGAGCTCCATCATCCGCGCGAGCAGCAGCGGGCCCATCTCGCTCACCGTGGTGCGGACCGGATGGCCGGTCTCGCCGAAGAGGTCCCAGAACACCACCGGGTAGGCGCGGTAGGCGAAGTCGGTCATGCCGATCTGCGCCGCGCGCTTGGTCAGCGACTCGTGTGGCCTTCGCCGCCGGGTCGCCCGGGCGCGACAGCCCGGAGACGTCGCCCTTCACGTCCTGCACGACGACCGGGACGCCCGCGGCCGACAGTCCCTCGGCGAGGATCTGCAGCGTCACCGTCTTGCCGGTGCCGGTCGCGCCGGTGATCAGCCCGTGGCGGTTTGCGTAGCGCAGCAGCAGGTCGCGCGCCTCGGCATAGTCCTTGCCGCCGCCGCCCACCAGGATCGCTTCGTCCGCCATCGCGCCGCCCCCGAGAAATTTCGTTGGATTCAAATCGGATATTAACGGTTGCCCGCTAGAGTGCAATCGTGTCCGGGAGTCCGACCCTTCGGTCGCGCGTTTTCCTCACTGTTGACTGGCCGCGGAGTTCACTCCGCGGTCTCTTTTTGTTTCGCATTTCACGTTGACGCGAGCGGCACTTGTCGGCGTCACTTGACCTGGTTTCTCATCTATCGTAGCGTCCCGCCATATCGTTCGGCCAGTCCGACAGGGAAGTCGCGAAAGCGGGGAAAAGGGCATCCTTGCGGTGCCCTTTTCACTTGGGCGCGATCCTCTGCCGACCGTCCCTCGGCGTGGTTGACAGCCGCCGCGTGGAGTGACAATCCCCCGACAAGCAATCTCAGGGAAGCGAGCAGCACATGCAGTCGATCCGATTCCGCCTGACTCTGGCCGCGCTCGGGTCTCGCGCTCGCCGCGCCGGCCCTCGGCCCAGGAGACGCCGCCCCCGCCGCGGACGCGCCCGCCGCCGAGACGCCGGCCCCGGCAGCCCCGGAGACGCCGCCCGCCGCGGAGGCCCAGCCCGCCCCGGAGGCACCGGCCGCCGGAGGCACCCAGCCGGCCCCCGCGGCGCCCGGCGCCGAGGCCGGCGCGGCCGCCCCGCAAGCCCCTGCGGCACCCGGCGGCGCCCCGGCCGCAGGCGATCCGGCCCAGCCCGAGGTGATGGAGATCGTGCGCGACACCTTCGGCGACTGGCAGGTGCGCTGCGCGCCCGACGGCAAGGAGTGCTTCATGTACCAGCTCGCGCGTCGACGAGGAGCAGAACCCGGTCGCCGAGGTCAGCATCCTCAAGCTGCCGGACGAGGCCGAGGCCGACGCCGGCGTGACCGTCGTGACGCCGCTCGGCACGCTGCTCACCAGCGGCGTCGTGCTGCAGATCGACGGCGGCGAGCGCCGGCAGTACCCGTTCGCCTGGTGCAGCCAGGTCGGCTGCTTCGCCCGCTTCGGCCTCGACGCGCCGTCGCTCGACCGGCATGAAGCGCGGCAAGGCCGGCAGGATCACCCTGGTCTCGGTCGGCCAGCCGGAGGCGCCGGTCATCGCTCGACCTGTCGCTCTCGGGCTTCACCGCCGCCTTCGACTCGCTCGAGGTCCCGGCGCTGCCGGCGGCGCCGGCTGCCGCGCCCGGCCGCCCCGGCCCCGGCCGCCGCGCCGGCGCCCGAGGCATGCCGCGCCCAAGCTCGCTGCCGGACCTCCAGCCCAGGGCTGAGCGGCGACGCGCCTCGCGCCCTCAGGCGAAGGCCTCGAGCACCAGCACCGCGTTCAGCCCGCCGAAGGCGAAGGCGTTGCGTCATCACCGCGCGGACCGTCGCGCTCGCGCGCGACGTTCGGCACGACGTCGAGGTCGCATTCCGGGTCGGGCTCCTCGTAGTTGATCGTCGGCGCGATCACGCCGTCGCTCAGCGCCATCAGGCAGGCGACGAGCTCGACCGCGCCGGTGCCGCCGATCAGGTGGCCGTGCATCGACTTGGTCGACGAGATCATCAGCCGGTCGGCGTGCGGCGCCGAAGACCGCGCGCACCGCCGCGCATTCGGTCTTGTCGTTGGCCGTCGTGCCGGTGCCGTGGGCGTTGATGTAGCCGATCGCCTCCGGGGCGAGCGCCGGCGTCGCGCAGCGCGCCGCGCATCGCCCGGACCGCGCCGCTCAGGTTCGGCGTCACGATGTCGGAGGCGTCCGAGGTCATCGCGAAGCCGGTCACCTCGGCGAGGATCGTCGGCGCCGCGCGCGCGGGCATGCTCGAGCTCCTCGAAGACGAAGACCGCCGCGCCCTCGCCCTGCACCATGCCGTTGCGGTTGAGCGAGAACGGCCGGCAGCCGTCCTTCGACATCACCCGCAGGCCCTCCCAGGCCTTGATGCCGCCGAAGCAGAGCATGCTCTCGCTGCCGCCGGTCAGCACCACGTCGGCCTGGCCGGCGCGGATCAGGTCCATCGCCTGCCCCATGGCGTGGTTCGACGAGGCGCAGGCGGTCGCCACGGTGTAGGTCGGCCCCTGCAGGTTCTGCACCATCGAGACGTGGCTGGCGGCGGCGTTGTTCATCAGCCGCGGCACCACGAAGGGATGCACCCGGTTCTTCCCCTCCTGGTAGACCAGCCGGTAGTTCTCGTCCTGGGTCTGCAGCCCGCCGCCCGAGGTGCCGAGCACCACGCCCGGCGCGCTCGCTCAAGCGCCTCGGTCGATCTCGAGCCCCGACTGCGCCATCGCCTCGCGCGCGGCGAGCAGCGCGAACTGGGTGAACGGGTCGTAGAGCGTCAGCTCCTGGCGGCCGAAATGCTCCTCGGGGCGGTAGCCGCGGATCTGGCCGCCGATGGCGATCGACAGCCGCTCGACGTCCGGGAACTCGAGCGGGCCGATGCCGGAGCGGCCCTCGCGCATCGCGGCCATGGTCTCGGCCGCGGTCCGGCCGAGCGCGTTGACGGCGCCCTGGCCGGTGATGACGACACGCGGCGCCGCCACTATTTCTGGGCCGCGATCAGGCTCTCCACCGCCCGCACCATGGTCGCGACGGTGCTGATGTCGAACTCGGACTTCTGCGGGTCGTTGGCGTTGAACGGCACCTGGATGTCGAAGGCCTCCTCGATGGCGAAGACCGCCTCGACGAGGCCGAGGGAGTCGATGCCGAGATCCTCGAGCGTCGCGTCCAGGCGCACGTCGCCCGGCTCGAGCACCGCCTGCTCCGCCAGGATCGCGACCACCCTGTCTCTGCACCGCATCCTTGACAGCGTCGGACATGCAGCCCTCCGTCGGTCGAACCTGCGCGCGATGGTCTAATCGCTCGCATCCGGATTGGAAACCGGTTTCTGCGCCGCCTCCAGCCGCGCCATCAGCCGCGGCAGCCGGCGCAGCGCCTTGTACATCTCGACGTTCTGGTCCATCCGCACCGCCGGATAGCCCATCATGATCCGGTTCGTCGGCACGTGGCGAGGCGACGCCCGGAATTGCCGGTGATCACCACGTTCGCGCCGATCGCCAGGTGGTCGGCGATCGCCGCCCTGCCGCCGAGCACCACCCGGTCGCCGATCACCGTCGAGCCGCCGACCGCCGGCCTGGCCGCAGATCAGGCAGGTGCTGGCCGACCTGCACGTTGTGGCCGAGCTGGACCAGGTTGTCGATCTTGGTGCCGTCGCCGATCGTGGTGTCGGCGACGGTGCCGCGGTCGATGCAGCTGTTGGCGCCGACCTCGACGTCGTCGCCGATCCGCACCGCGCCGAGCGAGTTGATCCGCACGTAGCTGTCCTGCTCCTCGCGCGCGGTGACCGCGCCGGTGGCGCGCGCCTCCTCGACGTGGCCGGGGGTCGGGGTGACGAAGGAGAAGCCGTCGCCGCCGATCACCGCGCCGGGCTGGGCGATGAAGCGGTCGCCGATCCGCACCCGCGCGCCGATCCGCACGCCGCTGCAGGATCAGCGCGTCGCGCCCGATCACCGCGTCCTCGGCGATCGAGACATGGCTGAGGATCCGCGCCCCCGCGCCGATCCGCACCCGCGCGCCGATCACCACGAAGGGCCCGATCGCCGCGCCCGCGCCGATCTCGGCGGTAGGGTCGATCACGGCGCTCGGGTGGATGCCGGGCGCGATCTCCGGCGGCCGGTCGAAGACCCGCGTGACGCCCGGCGAGCACGTAGCGCGGCCGCGGCGCGAGGATCGCCGCCTCGAGCCCGAGCGCGCGCCAGTCGGCGCCCGGCCAGAGGATCGCCGCCCGCGCCGCGGCCCTTCGCGAGGTCGCCGGCGAAGGCCGGCTGCATCGCGAGCGCGATCTGGTCGGCGGCTCGGCGGCCGCCGGCTCGGCGGCGCCGGTGACCGTCGAGCGCCGGCGTCGCCCGCGGCCTCGGCGCCGAGCGCGCGGGCGAGTTCCGCAATGCGTGATCACGTCGCGCCCTCCCGCGCTGCGGCCCCCCGACCGTATAGCGGAAGCGTCAGCCCTGCGCAGCGCGGCAATGTCACGCCCGCGCGCCTCGAGCGCCTCGAAGACCTCGCGCGTCGCGGCCGTAGACGTCCGGCCGGTAGCGCGCGGTGCCGGCGTCGTCGAACCACACGGTGCGGTAGACGATGTGCACCGGGATCGTGCGCTCGAGCGTCACGTTGCGCTCGGTCTTGGCGGCGACCCAGCCCGCGTAGGCGCGCCGCCGGGATCGGTCGACCTGGCCGGCGAGCAGGATCTCGGCGAGCTCGATCGGCTTCTCCACCCGGATGCAGCCGTTGGAGAAGGCCCGCACGTCGCGCGCGAAGTACTCGCGGTGCGGCGTGTCGTGAAGATAGATCGAGAACTGGTTCGGGAAACATGAACTTCACCTGGCCGAGCGCATTGTCGTCGGTCGGGCCGCTGCTTGATGCGGAACGGGAAGTTCTCCGGCGTGTACTGGGTGAAGTCGACGAGCTTGCGGGTTGATCTCCGTCCCGGCCGCGGGTCAGCAGGCCGGATGTTCTGCCGCTTCAGCACCATCGGGTCCTTCTGCAGCTTCGGCAGGTAGTCGCGGATCGCGATCGAGTCGGGGATGTGCCAGGTCGGGTTGACCACCATGTAGCTCACCTCGTCCGAGAACTCCGGGGTCTCGGTCACCTTGGTCTTGCCGACCACCACCCGCGACTGCCAGGCCGCCCGGCCGCCCTCGTAGAGCTTCACGGTGAAGTCGGGGATGTTGACGAAGAGATAGCGCTCGCCGAGATCGCGCGGCATCCAGCGCATGCCGCTCGAGGTTCACCACCACCTGCGCGCAGCCGCGTCTCGACCGGCGCGTTCACCGCGGCGAGCGTCCGCGCCCGACCACGCCGTCGTCGACGAGGCCGTAGTCGCGCTGGAACGTCCGCACCGACTGCGCCAGACCGTCGTCGAAGCCGCTCGCCCGCGGTCTCCGCCGTCGGGACGACGTAGCCGAGCCGCGCCAGCCGGGCGCGCAGCTCCGCCACCCGCGGGCCGCTGTCGCCCGGGTGCAGCGTCTCGCCCTCGGAGACCGCCGGTCCCCAGGCCTCCGCCTGCGACCAGCGCCTCGAGCCGCGCCTTCTCGGCGACGAGCCGGGCATAGTCGGGGCCTGTCGGCGCGAACGTCTGCAGCGCCTCCGGCACCGGCGCGTCGGCGAGCGGGGCCAGCAGCGCCGAGGACGCCGGCGGCGTCGGATCGAGGCTGATCTCCGGACTGATCCCGGAAGGATCGACGATCCCGACCGAGAGGTCGGTCGCCAGGCTGCAGATAGGCGCCGCATCGCCGCCACCTCGCGCGCCGCCGCGGCGCCCTCGTCGCCGGGCGTGTCGAAAATGCAGCGCCAGCGCGTCGGGCTCGTAGCGGCTGCGCGGCAGGCCCTGCCCGTCGGCCGCCTCGAGCGCCGCCACCAGTTCGTCGGGCCGTGCGCTGCCCGGCTCGGTCCAGAACGGGCGCATAGCTCGCGCGCCGCGAAGAAGCCGTCGATCGCCGACCGCCGGTCGGCCGGCAGCTCCGCCATCGCCGCCTGCAGCGCCGCCTTCAGCGCGACGGCGTCGGGGGCGAGCGCTGGCGCCGGCGCCGCGACCGCGGGCGCCGCGACGGCCGGCGGGGCCGCGCCCTCCTGCGCCGCGGCCGGCGCGACGCCGATGCCCGCGGCAAGAAACGCGCCGAATAGCCGGGCGATTGAACTGGATTGCATGCCTGCCTCTCGAGAACTGCTCTGGTTTTGAAGGCGAGGGTACCTGCCTGGCTCCCCGGAGACAAGCCGTCGGCTGTTTACGAAAGATTCACTTTTTCAAGACTGTCGTGTGGTCGAAACCTCCATCGGCGAAAATCCGCCGACCGGTGGCGCCGCAGCGAATGCCACGCTTGGAAAATTGGCTTTGCTGTGGCATCACAATCACAGGGGCGCGGATAAACAAGTCGCTCAACAGGCAAGTATCGAGGCAGTGAATCATGAAAGACGATGACTTTCGGCCGTCGCGCCGGGCGATGCTCGGCGCCTTTGCGGGATTTTGCGCGCTTGCAGCCGCTCCCGTCTACGCCAGAGCGCCGGGATTCCTTCGCGGCGCCGGCGATATCCGCCGGATCCGCATGTACAGCCAGCGAACCGGCGAATCGATCGACACGATCTACTTCGCCGATGGCCGCTACCTTCACGAAGCGCTGGCCGAGATCAGCTACTTCATGCGCGACTGGCGGCAGAACAAGATGATGAAGTATCGACCCGCACAACCTCGACAACCTCGCCGCGACGCTGCGGCTGATGGAAACCGACGAGCCCTACCTGATGATCTCCGGCTACCGCACGCAGCAGACCAACCGGATGCTGAGGGGCGCCGCCAGCCACTCCTACCACCTGCGGGCGATGGCCGCCGACGTCCGCCTGAAGAGCCGGAGCGTCAAGCAGATCTCCGGCGCCGCCTTCGCCTGCAACGGCGGCGGGGTCGGGATCTACAACCGCTCGAACTTCGTGCACATCGACTGCGGCCCGGTTCGCTCCTGGCACGGCTGACGGCCGCCGCAGCTTGTAGGGTTGTATAACTTGTTGAGCGAAGACCTCGGTGGCTTGCATGCGTGCAAGCCACCATTTTCATTGATGCTGTCTCCGAGCGATCGCGACGGCTGCCGGGGCACGGCCGGGGACGCTGAGCCGTACCTTCGGACCAGAGGCACTAGGCGCGAAGCGTCCCGTCCCCGTCCACCAGGTACTTGAAGCTCGTCAGCTGCTCGGCCCCGACCGGGCCGCGCGCGTGCAGCTTGCCGGTGGCGATGCCGATCTCCGCCCCCATGCCGAACTCGGCCCCGTCGGCGAACTGGGTCGAGGCGTTGCGCATCAGGATCGCGCTGTCGAGCCGCTCGAAGAAGCGTGCCGCCGCCGCGTCGTCCTCGGTCAGGATGCAGTCGGTGTGCTGCGAGCCGTAGCGGCGGATATGCGCGATCGCGCCGTCGACGCCGTCGACGAGCCTCGCCGCGATGATCATGTCGAGGAACTCGCGGCCCCAGTCGTCCTCGCCCGCCGGAACGACGCCGGGCAGCGCCAGGAGGTCGTCGTCGCCGCGGACCTCGACCCCGGCCTCGACGAGGTCGGCCACGAACGGCGCCCCCTCGGCCTCGAAGAACGCCCGGTCGATCAGCAGACACTCGGCCGCGCCGCAGATCCCGGTCCGCCGGGTCTTGGCGTTCAGGATCACCGCCCGCGCCTTGGCGAGGTCGGCGGCCCGGTCGACATAGACGTGCACGATCCCCTCGAGATGGGCGAAGACCGGTACCCGCGCCTCGGCCTGCACCCGGCCGACGAGGCCCTTGCCGCCGCGCGGCACGATGACGTCGATGTAGCGGGTCATCGTCAGCATCTCGCCGACCGCCGCGCGGTCGGTGGTCGGCACGAGCTGGATCGCCGCTTCCGGCAGCCCGGCCGCCTCCAGCCCGGCGACGAGCCCGGCGTGGATCGCCTGGGCCGAGCGCAGGCTCTCGGAGCCGCCGCGCAGGATCGCCGCGTTCCCCGCCTTCAGGCACAGCGCCCCGGCGTCGGCGGTCACGTTCGGCCGGCTCTCGAAGATGACGCCGACGACGCCGAGCGGCGTCCGCACCCGGCGGATGTGCAGGCCCGAGGGCCGGTCCCACTCCGCGATCACCTGCCCGACCGGATCGGGCTGGTCGGCGATGGCGCGCAGGCCCTCGACGATGCCGGCCACCCGCGCCTCGGTCAGCTCCAGCCGGTCGCGCATCGCCGCGCCGAGCCCCGCGGCCCCCGCCATGTCCGCGCCGTTGGCGGCGAGGAGCGCGTCCCGGCCGGCCCAGATCGCGTCCGCCGCCGCCCGGATCGCGGCATCCTTCTGTGCGCTCGGCGCATAGGCGAGCTCGCCCGCCGCGGCCCTCGCCCGCTCGCCCATCGTCCGCATCAGACCCGCGACGCCCGCGCCCGTGTCCATGCCGCCCTCCCGCTCGCTACTTCCGCAGCCGCCGCGCGTTCGCCTTCGTCTTCGCGCCATAGGGCCGCAGCGCCGCCGTCGCGATCGTCAGCGGATTGCCGCCCCTAGCCGCCGCCACCGCCGCCTTCTCGGCCGCGGCCGCCATCGCCGTCATCTTCTCCATGACCATCCCGGTCGCCTCGGGCCCGGTCATGACTCCCGTCGCCATCTGGTGCGTCCGGCGCAGGATCACCTCGTTCGCGGCCATCAGCATCCGCGAGTAGGCCATCCCGTACTCGGACCAGGCCCGCATCGCCCTCAAGCCCTGTCCCGCATAGTCCATCCGATTCTCCTCGGTCACCCGGCCAGGACCCTACCGGGCCCACTCCCGGCTGTCAGCCGCAGCGTTAACGATTCAATCCCGACTGTTTTAGTGGCCATACGCGTTCCATACGCATTCCATATGGGTTCCATATCGAGCGAATCCGCGTAAACCTTTGACAATCATATCGCCAGGTCGTCCCGATGCACGAGCGCCGCCCGCCCCGGGTAGCCGAGCAGCTCCGCGATCCGCGCCGAGCGGTGGCCCATGATGATGCGCGCCTCGAAGGCATCGTACCCGGCGAGCGCCTTCGCCACCACTACCCCGTCGGGACCCAGCACCTCGATCGGATCCCCGCGCAAAAAGCCGCCCTCGACAGCGGTGACACCGGCCGGCAGCAGCGACTTGCCCCGCGCCAGCGCCGCCACCGCGCCCGCGTCGACGCTGACCCGCCCGCGCGGCTTCATCCCCGAGATCCAGCGCTTGCGCGCGGCGTGCGGATCGCCGTTCGGCTCGAACCAGGTCGCGGCCGCGCCGGCCGCCAGCGCCCGCAGCGGCCGCTCGACGGCGCCGAGCGTGATCGCCATCGCGCAGCCCGCGCGCATCGCGGCGCGCGCGGCGATGAGCTTCGTCCGCATGCCGCCGCGCGACAGCGCCGAGCCGGTGCCGCCGGCCATCGCCTCGATCTCCGGTGTCAGCGTAGTCACGACGTCGAGCCGCCGGGCGCCCGGGTCGAGGCGCGGGTTGACGGTATAGAGCCCGTCGACGTCGGAGAGCAGCACCAGGACGTCGGCGCCGGCCATGCTCGCCACCTGCGCCGCCAGCCGGTCGTTGTCGCCGTAGCGGATCTCGTCGGTCGCGACGGTGTCGTTCTCGTTGACGATCGGCACCACGCCGAGATCGGTCAGGGTCCCGAGCGTCCGGCGCGTGTTCAGGTAGCGCCGGCGGTTCTCGCTGTCCTCGAGCGTCACCAGCACCTGCGCGGTGGTGATCCCGTGCGGGGCCAGCACCGTCTCGTAGGCCTGCGCGAGGCGGATCTGGCCGACCGCCGCCGCGGCCTGGCTCTGCTCGAGCGACAGCTCGCCCTCGGGCAGCCGCAGCACCCGGCGCCCGAGCGCGATCGAGCCCGAGGACACGAGGACCACGTCCTTGCCGCGCTCGCGCAGGTCGGCCACGTCGGCCGCCAGCCCCTCGAGCCAGTCGAAGCGCAGCCGGCCGGTCTCGTCCGAGACGAGCAGCGCCGACCCGATCTTGACGACGACGCGGCGTGCGGCGGCGAGCCGCGCCGCCGAGCTCAGGGCCGCCATAATTCGGCGGCGGGCTGGACCGGCACCGGGCCACGCGCCTCGGCGATGGCGGCGCGCAGCGCCCGCAGCGCCTCGGGCACCCCCTGCCCGGTGGCGCCCGACAGGCGGTGCACCGCGAGCCCGCTCGCGGCGGCGAGCTCGGCCGCGGCCGCCTCGGCCGCCTCCGGCGTCAGCGCGTCCACCTTGTTGAGCCCCAGCACCCGCGGCTTCTCCAGGAGCCCGGCGCCGTAGGCCTCGAGCTCGCGCACGATCACCCGGTAGTCCTCCCCGAGCGTCGGCGAGGTCCCGTCGACGAGATGCAGGAGCACGGCGCAGCGCTCGACGTGGCCGAGGAAGGCGTCGCCGAGGCCCCTGCCCTCGTGCGCCCCCTCGATCAGCCCGGGAATGTCGGCCAGCACGAACTCCGCGCCGTCGATCCCGACCACGCCGAGGCCCGGATGCAGCGTCGTGAACGGGTAGTCGGCGACCTTCGGCCGCGCATTCGACGTCGCCGCGAGGAAGGTCGACTTGCCGGCGTTGGGCAGGCCCACGAGCCCGGCGTCGGCGATCAGCTTCAGCCGCAGCCAGAGCGTGCGCTCGACCCCCTCCTGCCCGGGATTGGCGCTGCTCGGCGCCTGGTTGGTCGACGACTTGAAGCGCAAGTTGCCCCAGCCGCCGTTGCCGCCCCGCGCCAGCGTCACCCGCTGCCCGGGCCGGGTCAGGTCGGCGACCAGGGTCTCGCCGTCGTCATCGAGGATCTCGGTGCCGACCGGCACCTTGAGCACGATGTCGTCGGCGCTCCGGCCGGTGCGCTGCTGGCCCATGCCGGGCTGGCCGTTCCTGGCGAAGAAATGCTGCTGGTAGCGATAGTCGATCAGGGTGTTCAGCCCGGAGGCGGCCTCGGCGACCACGTCGCCGCCCTTGCCGCCGTCGCCGCCGTCCGGGCCGCCGAACTCGACGAACTTCTCGCGGCGGAAGCTGACGCAGCCGTGCCCGCCGGAGCCGGACCGGATCTGGATGCGGGCATGGTCGAGGAACTTCATCGCGTCATGCCCCGAGCCGGAGCCGGTAGCGGAACGTCGGCACCATCGCGCCCCGGCCGAGCGCGTGGATCTCGCCTTCGCCCTCGTAGGCGAAGCCGGCGCGGTTCAGCACCCGGATCGAGGCCGGGTTGTCCTGGAAGACCTCGGCGACGAGCGCGCGCAGCCCGCGCGCGGCGGCCCAGGACGCGACCCCCTCGACCGCCTCGCCGGCATAGCCGGTGCCCCAGAACGCCGGGGCGACCCAGTAGCCGATCTCCGCCTCGCCGTCGCCGCGCGGCTTCAGCGCGATCAGCCCGATCAGGCCGTTCTCGCCCTCCTCGCCGGCGTCGAGCGCCCAGACCCGGTCGCGCGCGCCGGGCGCGCGGGCGCGCTCGACGAAGCTCTCGGCGAGGCCGGGCGGATAGGGATGCGGGATGACCGCCGTCATGTTCGCGACCCGCGCGTCGCTGGCATGGAGCGCGATCAGCGCGGCGTCGCGCGGCTTGAGGCCGCGCAGCCGGAGCCGCGGCGTCGCGATGTCGACCTGGGGGTGAAGGACCGTCTCCGACATGACGGAAGACCTCTGCAAACGCAAGGAGGCCGGCGCGCCCGCCGGCCCCCTCGGAACTCAGCCGGGACGGCTGCGGCCTACTCGGCGGCCTCGGCCGGCGGGAGCACCGAGATGAAGGTCCGGCCCTTCACGCCCTTGTGGAACGTCACCCTGCCGGTCGTGGTCGCGAAGATGGTGTGGTCGCGCCCGAGACCGACGCCGGTGCCCGGCCAGTGCTTGGTGCCGCGCTGGCGGACCAGGATGTTGCCCGGGATCACCGCCTCGCCGCCGAACTTCTTCACGCCGAGCCGCCGGCCCTTGCTGTCGCGGCCGTTGCGGGACGAGCCGCCTGCCTTCTTGTGTGCCATTGCGCGCTACTCCTTCAGATCGCGGGCTCGGCCACGGCCTCGGCGGGCACGGGCTCGGCGGCCTTCGCCTTGGCGGCCTTGGCGCCGCCGGCGAGAATGTCGATGATGCGGACCCGGGTCAGGTACTGCCGGTGGCCACGCTTGCGCTGCGACGAATGCTTGCGCCGCCGCTTCTTGAACGAGATCACCTTCGGCCCGCGCAGCTGCTCGAGCACCTCGGCCTTCACCGTCGCGCCCGCCACGAAGGGCGCGCCGATCTTCGGCTCGTCGCCGCCCAGCATCAGGACTTCCGGGAACTCGACGGTCTCGCCGGCCTCGGCCGGCAGCTTCTCCACCAGGAGAATGTCGTTGGCGGCGACCCTGTACTGCTTGCCGCCGGTCTTCAGCACCGCGAACATCGCGTTCTTCCTCTTTGTCACCCGCGTCCTGCGGCCCCGGGTCAACCGGCGTTTCGCGGGGCCTGGCCCCGCGCCTGCGGACAGCGCGCCTTGTTCAAAGCGTAGCTCCCGCACGGCCCTCGGCCGCCGGGAGCCGCGTATATCGCCAAACCGCCCGGTGAAGTCAAGATTCCTTCATCGCCCGCTGCAGCGCCACGGGAGCGGGCTCGGGCGGCGCGGCCGGCGGCAGGTCGCGGCCGTAGAACTGGACCCGGATCCCCTCGGCGCGGAAGCGCTCGACGATCTCGAAGTTCATGTCGGACCGTGCCGAGAGCGAGAAGTTGACGTCCCGGAGCCAGCAGCGCAGCTCGAAGTTCATCGAATCCGGCCCGAGATCGAGGAACAGCACGCGCGGCGCCGGGTCGGCGAGCACCAGCGGGTGCTCCTCGGCGATCGAGAGCAGGATCGCCTCGACCTTTCGCGGATCGGCCTCCCAGGTCACGCCGACCGGCACCTGCAGCCGGCCCGACATGCCGACATGGGTGCGGTTGAGCACCGTGCCCGCGATCAGGTCGGAGTTCGGCAGGATGACGCTCGCGCGGTCGAAGGTCTCGATCTCGGTCGAGCGGACGCTGATCCCGCGCACGTAGCCGGAGAAGCCGCCGACCTCGATCCAGTCGCCCTCCTTCACCGGCCGCTCGACCAGCAGGATGATGCCGGAGACGAAGTTCGAGACCACGTTCTGCAGGCCGAAGCCGATGCCGACCGAGAGCGCGCCGGCGACGATCGCGATGTTCGAGAGGTCGAGCCCCGCGGCGCCGATCGCCGCCAGCGCGGCCAGCGTGAAGCCGACATAGCCGGTGCCGGCCAGCACGGCGTTGCGCCCGCCGGTGTCGAGGCGGGTCCGCGGCAGGACGGTGCCGCGCAGGACGGTCTGCAGCAGCCGCGTCGCTCCGACGCCGATCGCGAAGACCAGCATCAGTGTCAGGACGATGCCGGCGGAGAGGCGGATGCCGCCGAAGGTGACCCCCTCCTTGAGCAGCATCCAGGCGTCGGAGATGTCGCTCGGCCGCGCCCCCCAGATCATCGCGAGAAGCGGCAGCGAGACGAGGCCGATCAGCGCGCCGACGACCACCGGGACGAGGCCGCCGTCGTCGCTGCTCGCCGTCGGGCTGCGCAGGAAGCTCTGCGCGGTGCGGTTCACGAGGTCGAAGATGACGAGCGCCGATCCCATCAGCCCGAGCGTCGCGGCGCTGCGCATGACGAGGAAGCCCGCGGCGGTGAGGAAGCCCGCCAGCGCCAGCAGCGGCGCGGCCACCGCCACCGCCCGGAGCCCCCGCACCAGGATGCGGAAGAACCGGCTCCGCATCGTCGAGGCGCCCGCGTCCGCCGGCCCCGCCAGCCGCTGGCGCGCGACGTCGATCAGCCGGGCGGCGCGCCACAGCCCCGCGGCGCCGAAGAGCACCAGCGGGAACTGCAGCGCCGTCTGCGTCGTCGTCGACAGGTCCCAATGCTCGGTCAGCCGCGAGAACAGGAGCGCGAGCGCGAGCACGATGCCGAGGCCGATCACGACGCGGGCGCCGGCCTGCGCCTCGCCGTCGTCGAGGGGAACGAGGCGGAACACCGCGTGCTTGGGCGCCAGTAGGCCGGCCGCGAGCCATCCCGCCGCGATCAGGATCAGGACGAAGGACGGCAGGTAGAACAGCCGCTCGTCGCCCGGCTGCGCCACCCATCGCTGCGGGTCGAAGGCGGCGAAGAGCAGCCCCGCCCCCACCGCCGGCACCACGAGCCGCGCCAGGTTGCGCACGGCGACGATCCAGGCCTCCGGCGGATGGCCGGCCCCGGGGTCGAGGCGCCGCTCGACCCAGTCGATCAGCCATCGGCGCAGCGCCACCGCCACCACCAGCCCGGCGATGACGAGGCCGATGCTGAGCGGCAGGCTCCGCAGCAGGAGGGTGCGGTGGACCGGATCCTCGAGTCCGCTTGTCAGGCCGTTCCAGTAGTCGAGCAGCCGCTTGTGAACCTCGTCGAGCCCGGCGAGCCAGACCTGCGGGCGCAGCGGGGTCGGCCCGCGGCTCATCAGCTCGGCCGAGAACCGGTCGCGCACGATGCGGTCGATCTCCTTGATCAGCGCGTCGGCGCGCTGGTAGGCCTCCTGCGCCTCGAGGATCGGCGCCTGCGCGGCGGAGATCTGCCGCTGCAGGTCCTGCCGGCGGGCGGCGATCTCCGGCGGATCCGCGGCACCTTCCGCCGGCGGCGGGCCGAGCGCCTTCACCCGCTCGTTGAGCTCGTTGACGGCCGGCTGCGCCGCCCGCTCGACCTCCAGCGCCTCGCTCCTGACCTGCACGAGCTGCTCGCGCAGCTGGTCGAGCGCGGGCGTGCTCGTGTCGGCGTTCGCGACGCGTTCTTCCGCGTTGGTCGAGACCCGGTCCCAGGCCGGCGCCGGCGAGGGCTCGTCCTGCGCCTGCGCCCGAACCACGCCCGCCGCGAACAGCGCGGCGAGCAGCGCCGCCGTAGAGGAGCGCCCTCGGCCGGTGCGGGCTAGCTCGCCCAGGCATCGGGGATGTCGCTGCGGCCGGTCTCGAGCCATTCCGGCACCGGCAGGCCCTTCGCGCGCAGGAAGTCGGGGTTGAAGAGCTTCGACTGGTAGCGCGTGCCGTAGTCGCACAGGATGGTCACGATCCGATGCCCCGGCCCGAGGTCGCGGGCCATGCGGATCGCGCCCGCGACGTTGATCCCGGTCGAGAGGCCCATGCAGAGCCCCTCCTCGCGCAGAAGCTCGAAGACGAGCGGCACCGCCTCCGCGTCGGGGATGCGATAGGCCATGTCGACGCTCAGCCCCTCGAGGTTCGCGGTGATCCGGCCCTGGCCGATCCCCTCGGTCATCGAGGCGCCCTCGGCCTTCAGCGCGCCGTGTGTGTAGTAGTGCCAGAGCGCCGCGCCCTCGGGATCGGCGAGCCCGATCCGCACCGCCGGATCGCGGGCGCGCAGCCCCTCGGCCACGCCCGCGAGCGTGCCGCCCGAGCCCACCGCGCAGATGAAGCCGTCGATGCGCCCCGCCATCTGCTCCCAGATCTCGGGCGCGGTGCTCTCCACATGCGCCTGCCGGTTGGCGACATTGTCGAACTGGTTCGCCCAGACCGCGCCGTTCGGATCGCGCGCCGCGATCTTCTCGGCGAGCCGCCCGGAGTAGCGCACGTAGTTGTCGGGGTTGCGGTAGGGCACCGCCGGCACCTCGACGAGCTCGGCGCCCGCGAGGCGGATCATGTCCTTCTTCTCCTGGCTCTGGGTCTCGGGGATCACGATGACGGTGCGAAACCCCATCGCCGCGCCGATCAGCGCCAGCCCGATCCCGGTATTGCCGGCCGTGCCCTCGACGATGGTCCCGCCCGGCCGCAGCTGCCCGCGCGCTACCGCGTCGCGGATGATCCAGAGCGCCGCCCGGTCCTTCACCGACTGGCCGGGGTTCATGAACTCGGCCTTGCCCCAGATCTCGCAGCCCGTGGCCTCGGAGGCACGGCGCAGCCGGATCAGCGGGGTGCGTCCCACGGCCGCCGGCAGGTCCGCCGCAACGATCATCGTCCTCTCCCTGCCCTGCGGGCTCCCGGCCGGATTAGCCGCTTCGGCCGCCGCCATCAAGCCGCCGTCAGGCCCACTCGGCGCGGAGCCGCTCGGCATTGCGGTCGAGCCAGTAGAGCGACAGCATCAAGGGCGCATTCCTGATCTCACCTGCGGCAAGCGCGTCCATCGCCACCTCGAGCGGCACCACGAGCGCGCGGATGTCCTCGTGCTCCTCGGCGAGCCCGTGCGTTCCGCCGGCGCCGCCGAGGTCCGCCTCGCCGACGAAGGCGGTGATGAACTCGGCCATCGTCCCCGGCGACGGATAGTAGCTGGCGATGCGCTCGAGCCGGCCGAGCTCGAGCCCCGCTTCCTCGCGCGCCTCGCGCCGCGCCGTGGCCTCGGGCGGCTCGATCCGGTCGCAGCGCCCGGCCACCGTCTCGATGCACCAGGGATGCGGATCGCGCCGCGCGTGCAGCCCGGCGCGGAACTGCTCGATCAGGAGCACGCTGCCGGCGCGCGGGTCGAACGGCACCACGGTGACCGCGTCGCCGCTGGTGAAGACCGCCCGGTCGAGCGCCTCCGACATGCCGCCGTCGAAGCGCCGGTGCCGCAGGCGGTGCTCCTCCACCCCGAAGTACCGCGCATAGGAGAGCTCGCGCTCGATCGCCTCGACATCGCGCGGGCCGAACCCGCTGCCGACGATCGTGGTCACGCCGCTCTCGGGCCCGCGGGCGCGCGCCAGCGCCCGCGTGCCGATGCCGCCGAGGAGTCCCGGCATCTCCTCCGCCGCGCGGCGGCCGAAATGCCCCATCACCTCGTCGAGCGCCTCGGCAAGCCGCGCCAGCGCCTCGCCGCCGACCGCGCCGTCCGCAGGGCTCAGCGACGGGTCGCGCGCGGAGCGGTACGCCTCGGCCGCGACCCTGCCGCCGCCGGCCCGGACGGCCGCCGCCTCCCGCGCCGCCCCGAGCGCCGCCATCGCGAAGTCGAGCCGGGCGCGCTCCGCGTCCGGGACGGCGAGCAGGTGGCCGGCGACGCGGCCGCCGTCCTCGCGGACCAGCGTCACCCGCACGCCGGCGTCGTCGCCATGGATCGCGTGGCCGTCGAGGACGGCCGGCCGCCTCGCGCCCGGCACGGCGCCGAGGATTCCGGCGATGAGCCCGGGCTCGTCGAACGGCGGGTGCAGGAAAATCTCGGTCAAGCCAGCGCCTCCTCCGGCCGCTATTCTCGCAGGCGCCGGCCTCCGGGTGATCCGTTTGCGCCGCCGAGTCGTAGCACGACACCACGGCAATGACAGGTGGCCTACGATGACAGCGGGGTGCGCCCCTACCGGAATGCTCGCCGACTACGCCGCGGGCGCGCTCTCGCAGGGCATGAGCGTCATCGTGGCGAGCCACCTGACCTTCTGCCCCGCCTGCCGCGACAAGGCGGCGCGGATCGAGGCGCTCTGCGGCGCCCTGCTCGCCGAAGGCGAGTCGGTCGCGCCGACGTCGCGGTGCCTGCGCGAGGCGCTCGCCCGGGTCGGCCGGCCCGACCCGTCCGAGGCGCTTCCGCGGGCCTCGGAGCTGCCGCGGCCGCTCTGCAAGCGGCTGAGGACGCCGGTCTGCGACCTCGACTGGCGGCAGATGACGCCGGGGCTCGAGGCCTGCTGGCTCGACGGGTTCGGGGCCGATCGGGTCGGGCTGATCCGCGGCGAACCCGGCGCCTCGGTCCCGAGCCAAGGCCATTCCGGCCTCGAGGCGACGCTGGTCCTCGCCGGCGAGGTCCGCGACGGCGGGCGGACGCTCGGGCGCGGCTGGCTGGAGCTCGCCGACGCCAGCGTCGAGCACGCGCCGCAGGTGGTGGGCAGCGAGCCCTGCCTCTGCCTCGTCGTCCTCCCCGACGGGCCGCGCCGGACCGGCCCGGCGGCGGGCGCCTGGTAATCGGCCGGCCGAGCGCGGCCGGCCCGACGGGCCTTCGTCAACGTGCAGGCGCCGGGCGGCTGCTCTGATGTTGGATACGGTTGGTTCCCTCGGCCGGCGACGAGCACAACGGTGCCGCATTCACTTCGCGGATTTGGCGAGTGACAAATCCGCGCGCGCCTGCCTGCCCCTTGCAGGCGCGTAAACGCACCTGCCAGGCAGGCGCGCGCGGATTGCAACCGACGGCAATGCCCGACCCCCCGCGGCCTCCGCGCTCGCGCGCTCCAGCCGACGAACCGGCGCGAGGCAGTGCCTCGCTTCCGCCGGTTCGGGGCGCGGCCCCCTGCGCCGTCGACCCTTTCCTCCTCCGATCGATTCAACCGCGTAAATGTCTGGCTTCGCTCACGCGTTGACGTCGACGACCACCCGGCCGCGCACCCGGCCCTTGAGGATGTCCGCCCCGAGCCCCGGCACCTCGGCAAGCGTCGCGGGCACCGTCATCGCATCGAGCTTCGCGAGGTCGAGATCGCGCACCAGCCGCGCCCAGGCCGCCCGCCGGCTCTCGATGGGCTGCAGCACGCTGTCGATGCCGAGCAGGCTGACGCCGCGCAGCAGGAAGGGAATGATGCTGAGCGGCACGTCGACGCCGCCGGCATTGCCGACCACGGCCGCCGCGCAGCGGTACTTGAGCTGCTTCGTCACCCGCGACAGCATCGCACCGCCCACCGCGTCGACGCAGGCCGCCCAGCTCTCCGATTCGAGCGGCCGCGCGCCCGGCTCGGCGAGCTCCTCGCGCGGCACGATCCGCGACGCCCCGAGCCCGCGCAGGTAGTCGCCGGCCTCCGGCCGCCCGGTCACCGCCGCCACCTCGTAGCCGAGCCGCGACAGCACGGCCACCGCCACCGACCCCACCCCGCCGGCGGCCCCGGTGACGAGCACCGGCCCGCGCGCCGGCGTGAGCCCGTGGCCCTCGAGCGCGATCACCGCCAGCATCGCGGTCAGCCCGGCGGTCCCGATCGCCATCGTCTGGCGCAGCGTCAGGCCGTCCGGCAGCGGCACCAGCCAGTCGCCCCTGACCCGCGCCTTCTGCGCGTAGCCGCCCCAGTGCGCCTCGCCGACCCGCCAGCCGGTCAGCACCACCGCGTCGCCCGGCCGGTAGCGCGGATCGGCCGACGCCTCGACCCGCCCGGCGAAATCGACCCCCGGCACGTGCGGATACCTGCGCACCAGCCCGGCGCCCGGCCCGAGGCAGAGCCCGTCCTTGTAGTTGACGGTCGAGCAGTCGACCGCGACCGTCACCTCGCCCGCGGGGAGATCGTCGAGCGCGATCTCCCGGACGCCGGCATGAGTGCGCCCGTCGGCGTCCCGGTCCACGACGATTGCGTTGAAACCCATGTCCCCGTCCCCCGCGATGGCGGGGCGCAAGGTCCGCGCCGCAGGCCGCCTTGTCAAACCGAAACGCAGGGCGCTGGCGCGGAAGCGATTTCTTTACGCCGACCCGATACCCATGCGCGGGACCGACGATTCCCCGGCCGGGGCGCGCCGGTCGGGGAGATGGCGGGGCGGCGGCCTTCGGGGTGCACGTGAGACAAGGCGGGAGAGGCAGGACTGCCCGGGCGATGTCGGCGACCTATCTGCCGGCGGCGGTCGCGCTCGTCTTGATCGTCCTCGCCGGCGTCTACGCCGAAGGCCAGAGCCGCGCCCTCGCCAGCCAGGCCGAGCGCGACGCGGTGGCCGAGCGCCTCGACCTTCTCGGCGCCCGCCTCGAATCCGCCCTGTCCGCCGAGGCCGCGGCAGCCGCCCCTCTTGCCGCCGCCGCCGCCCTGTCCGCCGCCGCTCGCCTCGACCCCGACCTCGACCTCGCGCTCGCGGCCGGTCCGACCCTCGGCGATTCCGCCGTCTTCGAGCAGCACCCGGTCACCACCCACCTCGTCGTGCCGGGCGGCACCTGGACGCTCGCGGCGGTGCCGCGCGGCGGCTGGAGCGGGGAGCGGCCGCGCACTGGCCGATCCGCGTCGCCACGCTGCTCGCCTCGGCGCTGATCGTGGTGCCGATGCTGCGCACGCGCTGGCTGGTCGAGGAGCGCCAGCGCAACATCGACGCCCTCGGCAGCCGCGAGGCCGAGCTCGAGCGACTGTCGCGCCGGCTCGACCTCGCGCTCGACGCCTCGAAGGTCGGCGTCTGGGACTTCAACATCGACACCGACGTGCTGGTCTGGGACGAGCGGCAGAACGAGCTCTACGGCTACACGTCCGGCCATCCGCGCAGCTACGCCGACTGGCGCGACCGCCTGCACCCCGACGACCTCGCCCGCGCCGAGGCCGAGTTCCGCGAGGCGATCGAGGTCACCGGCCGCTACGTCTCCGACTACCGCCTGGTTCTGCCGGGGGGCGTCCGTCACATCCGGGCGATCGGCGCCGTCTACCGCGAGGTCGACGGCAGCTCGCGCATCGTCGGCGTCAACTGGGACGTGACCGCCGACGTCCAGCGCAACCAGGAGCTCGACGCCAAGCGGCGCGAAGCGGAGGGCGCGTCAAGCGCGAAGTCGCAGTTCCTCGCGACGATGAGCCACGAGATTCCGCACGCCGATGAACGGGGTGCTCGGCATGCTCGACCTCATCCTGCGCAGCGAGCCCGACCCGGCCCAGCGCGAGCGCGCCACCATCGCGCGCGACTGCGCCCACCATCTGCTCGCCATCGTCAACGACATCCTCGACCTGTCCAAGCTCGAGGCGAACCGCATCACGCTCGCGCCCGCGCCGGCCGACGTGCACGCCCTCGCCGCCGACGTCGTCGCGCTGATGGCGACCGGCGTGGCCGACCGGGACATCGACGTGTCCGCGTCCGTCGGGCCGGAGGTGCCGCGGACCCTGCTCTGCGACGCGACCCGGCTGCGGCAGGTGCTGATGAACCTGGTCGGCAACGCGGTCAAGTTCACCGAGACCGGCGCCGTCGCCGTCACCCTCGGCTACCGCCCGCAGGACGGCGGCCGCCTCGAGGTCGCGGTGCGCGACACCGGCGTCGGCATCCCCGAGGAGGCGAAGCGCCTGCTCTTCGAGCGTTTCGCCCAGGTCGAGTCGCCGATGACGCGCCAGCGCGGCGGCACCGGGCTCGGCCTCGCCATCTCCCGCCAGCTCGTCGAGCTCATGGGCGGCGAGATCGCGGTCGAGAGCGTCGCCGGGCTCGGCAGCACCTTCCGCTTCTGGATCCCCGCCCCGCCGGCGATGGACCTGGCCGATCCCGGTCCGGCGGCGCCGCTCCACCTCCCGCCCGCGCGCGTGCTGGTCGCCGAGGACAACCCGACCAACCGCCAGATCCTCGCGGCCTACCTCGCGATGGCCGGGCACGCGGCGGAGATGGTGACCAACGGCCTCGAAGCGCTGGCCGCCGCCCGCGACGGCGCCTTCGACCTCGTGATCATGGACGTCCACATGCCGGTCCTCGACGGCCTCGCCGCCACCGCCCGCATCCGTGCGCTCGAGGGCCCCGCCGCGGCGATCCCGATCATCGCGCTCACCGCGAGCGCGATGGACGGCGACCGCGAGCACTGCCTCGCCGCCGGCATGACCGAGTACGTGACCAAGCCCGTCTCGCTCGAGGCGCTCTGCGCCGCGATGGCGCGCTGCCTCGCCTACGGCGCGTCCGGCTCGACCGGCGACCAGGCCTCGCCCGGATCGAAGCTGTCGATGGCCCCGGCGGCCTCGAGCGTCGCCTCGCCGAGGTCGGCCTCGTAGACCACGCCTCCCTCGCCGACCATGAAGCTCATGATCCCGGTGTCGCCGTAGGCGGAGGGGAAAGCGAGCAGCGCGTGCCCGGCCAGCATGTGGCCGTTCACCATGTAGTCGAGCGCCCCGCCCGGGGCGTTCGCGCCCTGCTTCTGCAGCACGCGGAAGTAGTAGCCGTGGAACGGGTCGGGATCGGTGTCCTCGCCGTCGACGCTGTAGCCGTCGGCCGCCGCCCGCGCCATGAAGTCGCCGACCGGGCTCTCGGGCGTGCCCGGCTCGTCGGGCCAGTAGAGCCCGTCCCGCGTGCCGGGGCTGCTGAGGACGCCGGCCGCGAAGGTCCGGAGCCCGTCGCCGTCCGGGTCGCTGGCGCGGTAGGCGTCCTGCGCCCGCACGTAGCCGTCCATCAGCTCGATTACGTCGAGTTCGTTCTCGCCGATGCGCCGCAGCAGCACTTCCTCGCGCGCGGCCGCGGCGTCGAACTGCCAGCCGGCGGCACTCTCGACCAGCGGCGCGGGGAACGGCCACTGGTCGCGCCCGACGTAGAGGGTCGCCACGCCGTCATCGACCGCGAGCCGGTGCAGCGTGCGGTAGTCGGCGAGGAACTCGCCCCAGGCCTCCCGGTCGGCCGGGTCGTCGCCCGATAGGATGACGTCCTCGTTCTCGGGACCGAAGATCTCGATCAGCCCGGTGCGGTCGCGCGCCTCCAGGGCCCCGACCACCGCCTCGGTCGCCGCGTCCGGCGTCTCGAATACCGCCGCATCCGCGAGGGCCGCGGTCGCCGACATCCCGAGCAGCGCCGCCAGCGCCAGGGCGCGGTACGGGGTCGGTCTCTGAACTGAAATGTGCATCCCCTAGCCTTCCCTGCTACCGCCTGCGCCCGCCGCCACCGCCGCCGCCACGCCTGCCGGCGCTCGACTTGCCGCGGCTCGACGAACGATGCGCCTTGGCCCCGCTGCTCTTGGGCTTCTTGAACGCGGTCGACTTCGCCGACGCCTTGTGCGCCGCCGGACGCGCGTGGCTCGCCTTCGACACCGACCTCGACTTCGCCTTGGCGGCGCCCGGCGACCGGGAGGCCGCAACGCTGCCCGCGCCGCGGTCGTGCGCCTTATTGACCCTCGGCGCGCCCTCGCGCTTCGGGCTGAACGGGGTCTCCATCGTCGCCTTGCGCGGTGGCCCGCCCTCGCGCCGCGCCGCCGACTTCTCGAGCTTCGCCCGCGCCGCGCCTGCGCCGGCCGCTGCGCCCGCAGCCGCGCCGATGCCCGCCGCGCCGCCGGCCCCGAGCCGCCCCTCGAGCGCCGCGCGGTCGCCGCCACCAGCGCCCGCGGGACGTTCCCGCGCCGCCTGCCGCTGCTCGAGGTTGGCCCGCGCCTCATCGCGCTGCGCCGGATCGGGCTGCCAGCTCCCGTCGCGCACCCGATCCGGGTCGAGCGACCCGATCCGATCCCGGTCGATGTCGGTCCGGTCGCGGTCGACGACCACGCGATCGCGGTCGATGTTGACGTCGCCCTCGATGTCGACGTCCGGGCGGTGATAGAACTCGTCGTCGTCCCAGTCGATCGAGCCCGGCCCCCAGTAGTCGTCCCAGTCGTCGTCGTCGTCCTCGAAGATCTCGTTGACCAGCATGGCGCTGCCGAAGGCGATCGCGCCGGTCGTGAGCAGGCTGCCGGTCGAGTAGCCCGGCTGGGTATAGACCGGATCGGTCGTGACGTACGTCGGCGCCGTCGGCGCGCTGGTGTAGGCCATCGCCGGGTCGTAGCTCGGCACGTAGACGACCTCCGGGTCGGCCGGCGCGATCGCGATCTCGCCCTCCTCGCCCTCGGTCACCGTCTGCGCCTCGTTCGAATCGAGATAGCCGGTGGCGGCCGCCTGCGCGCGCAGGCGCTGCACCGAATCGAGCACGTCGTCGGTCTGCGCCAGCACGGCGTCGCCGAGGGTCTCAGTGCTGTCGAGGTCGGCCGCCATGCGCTGGACCACCGTCGGGAAGCCCGCCGCCAGCACCGCCACGCTCGGGTCCCAGCCCTCGGCCTCGGCCGCCGCCGACCGCGCGTCGGTCGCCAGGTCGGCGTTGGCAGCCACCCAGCGGTCGGCCTTGACAAGATCGAGCGGGAAGGTCGAGGCGACGAAGATCTGGGTGAGCAGCGGATCGGGATAGAGCGCGATCGGCCCGAGCAGCGCGTCGAGATCCGCAGCGTCGAGGAGCCCGTCGGCAGCAACATCGCCTTCGACGGCCGGGCGGGGTGGCGGCGGGCCGTCCTGACCCAAGGCGGCCCCGGCCACGGCCACCGCGGCAGCACCGGCAAGCAGCCAGCATAGGAGCTTCATCGCGCTTTCTCTCCCCTCCGCCGGTCGCTGCCGCCGACCGTTCCCGCATCGTAGCGCCGGAACCCGGCCAGCCCAAATGTCTTTTTTCCGACCGCGAATGCGGCAAGCTGGGTGCCACCGGGAATCGGGGAGGCCAGCGCATGGCGACGGTCATCTTGCTCCACGCGATCCACGGCCTGCGTCCGGCGCAGCTCACCGCCGCCGATCGCCTGCGCGCGGCCGGACATACGGTCAGCGTGCCCGATCTTTTCGCCGGCCGGACCGCCGCCACCGTCGACGAGGGCTTCGAGCTCCAGGCCGAGATCGGCTGGCCGGCGATCTGCGCGCGCGCCGAGGCGGCCGCGACCGGCCTCCCCGCCGACACCGTCCTCGCCGGCGTCTCCATGGGCGCCGCCGTCGCCTCCCACCTGTGGGAAAAGCGCCCCGCCGTCCCGGGCGTCCTCTTCCTGAGCGGCATCGCGCCGATCCCCGAGACCGCGCGCCGCGGGCTGCCGCTACAGGTGCACCTCGCCGAGCCCGACCCTTTCGAGGAGGAGTTCGTCCCCGAATGGCTCGCCGCCGCGGCGGCCGCCGGGCTCACGGTCGAGCTCTTCCGCTATGCCGGCGTCGGCCACCTCTTCACCGACCCGGACCTCCCCGACTACGACCAGCCGGCCGCCGAGCTCTGCTGGCCGCGCGTGCTCGCCTTCCTCGACAGCCTCGACGCCTAGGCGTTAATTGCCAATCCCGACTGTTTACTGGCCATACGGTTTCCGTATGCATTCCATACGCGTTCCAGACAGCAAGAGTCGCCGTAAACCTTTGGCATCGCTATTCCGCCGCCCGCGCCATCGGGTTGTTGGGATGCGTCGTCCAGTTGGCATACTCGGGCGAGACGACCTTGCCGGTCCGCAGGTCGACCGCGCCCGGCTCCAGTGCCACCATGGTGATGCAGTCCTCCACCGGACAGACGTTGACGCAGAGGTTGCAGGCGACGCACTCGTCGTCCTTCACCTCGAAGACCCGCCCCGGCAGCATCGCGATCGCCTGGTGGCTCGTGTCCTCGCAGGCCGCGAAGCAGCGCCCGCAATGGATGCACAGCTCCTGGTCGATCTTCGCCTTCGCGACGTAGTTGAGGTTCAGGTACTGCCAGTCGGTGACGTTCGGCACCGCCCGTCCGCGGAACGCCGCAAGGTCGCGGTGCCCCTTTTCGTCCATCCACTGCCCGAGCCCCGAGACCATTTCCTGCACGATCCGGAAGCCATAGGTCATCGCCGCCGTGCATACCTGCACCGGCCCCGACCCGAGCGCCATGAACTCCGCGGCGTCGCGCCAGGTCGTGACCCCGCCGATCCCCGAGATCGGCAGCCCCGCCGTCTCCGGGTCGCGCGCGATCTCCGCCACCATGTTGAGCGCGATCGGCTTCACCGCCGGCCCGCAGTAGCCGCCATGGCTCCCCTTGCCATCGATCGACGGCTCGGGGCTGAAGGTGTCGAGGTCGACGCTGGTGATCGAGCTCACCGTGTTGATCAGGCTCACCGCGTCCGCCCCGCCCGCCTTCGCCGCCCGCGCCGGCTTCCGGATGTCGGTGATGTTCGGGGTCAGCTTGACGATCACCGGCATCCGGGTGTGCGCCTTGCACCAGCGCGCCACCATCTCGATGTACTCGGGCACCTGGCCGACCGCCGAGCCCATGCCGCGCTCGCTCATCCCGTGCGGGCAGCCGAAGTTGAGCTCGACCCCGTCCGCGCCGGTCTCCTCGACCAGCGGCAGGATCGTGCGCCAGCTCGCCTCGTCGCAGGGCACCATCAGACTGACGACCATGGCCCGGTCCGGCCAGTCGCGCTTCACCGCCTTGATCTCGCGCAGGTTCGTCTCGAGCGGCCGGTCGGTGATCAGCTCGATGTTGTTCAAGCCCAGGAGCCGCCGGTCCGCCCCCCAGACCGCCCCGTAGCGCGGCCCGTTGACGTTGACGATATGCGGGTCGAGCCCGAGCGTCTTCCAGACCACCCCGCCCCAGCCCGCCTCGAAGGCGCGCCGGACGTTGTACTCCTTGTCCGTCGGCGGCGCCGAGGCGAGCCAGAACGGATTTGGGGACTTGATCCCGACGAAGTCGCTGGAAAGATTGGCCATCTAGTTTCCTCCGTCGTTCAGGCCACCCGGAAGCTTCGAAATGTCCACGCCCACTCTCTCCAACCGTGCTCGCGCCGCCCGGACGACATCCTCTGAGAAATGCTGCCGGTGACGAAGGACAATCGCCTCGCCGGTCAGCTCCGGTAACGATCGTTCGATCAGCATATCGAACCCGTCGGTGGACGTTTTGTGCGTGGCGAAGTCTTCAAGCAGCTTCATAACCCCAACCCGTTGCAGCTTTTGCCGGGTTCTCGACAGGCGTACGGTCTTGCCTGCCTCTTCGCTTCGGATCTGTTCGAGAGCGTATATTGATTTCCAAAGGTCATGGGCCACCGTGCCAGGTGCGTCCCCGGGAAGCAGACTCAATCGCTTCGCGAACGCAGCCTTGTACACCTCAGGCACGCCCATCTCCTGCGCCCTTTCCATCAGACGCTTCAGCTGCTCGGCGTCTGTGGATGACTTCTACTGCCCGCATTGCCGCGGCTACCTGCTCTGGCTTCACGGTCGGCTTGCTCAAGGCTTGCTCACGATAACGCACCACGGGTGTCTACCTGCGTTCTGCTTTTAACCTTCCAGGAGAAGATCCCCCGGAGGCCAGCGGCCCTGACGATAGCACGGCCGGGCTCAGGCGCCGAACAGTCCCCGCCACAGATGGCCGATCACGTTGCCGCCGATCTCGCCCGATTTCGGGATCGCATAGGCCCAGATCAGCGCGCCCGGCACGTTCGCGAGCTGGAAGCGCAGCGTCCGCATCATCGACACGCCCGCCGCGATGAAGACGATCGAGCGCAGCGGCCCGAAAAAATGGCCGACGAAGACCGCGCCGGGGCCCCAGCGCGAGAACGCCTGCTGGCTGCGGCCGACCGCGTCCGGATCCTTGTTGAGCGGCCAGACGTTCAGCATCCGCGGCCCGTAGCGCAGCCCGAGCCACCAGGAGAAGGTCGAGCCGACCAGCGCCCCGAGCGAGGCGCCGACCCAGATCGGAAACAGCTGCAGGCTGCCGGTCGCCACCAGCCCGCCGACCGCGACCAGGATCGCCGTCGAGGGAATGAGGATCGACAGGAAGGCGAGCGTCTCGCCGAAGGCGAACAGGAATGCGAGGTACGGCGCCCAGCGCGCGTTGGCGCTGACGAAGTCGACGACATGGCCGAGCAACGCTTCCAAGAGCCTCTCCGCGACGGTTCGAGACGCGGGGTAGCCGGTCCGCCCGGGCCGCGCAAGCCGTCACGGCCGTGCCATCAGCACGGCGTGGATGTCCATCGCCGCGTCGCGCCCCTCGGCCACGGCCGTCACCGTCAGGTCGTCGCCGCCGCCCGCGCAGTCGCCGCCCGCCCAAACTCCCGGGCGGCTGGTCCGCCCCGGCCCGGTCACGACGATCTTGCCGCCCTCGACCGCGAGCGCCTCCGGCACCGGCCCGAGCCGCTGGCCGATCGCGGTCAGCACCTGGTCCGCCGCCACCTCGAAGCGCTCGTCCCCCGGCCGGCCGTCGCCATTGGCATAGGCGAAGACCATGCCGGCCTCGCTCACCGCGACCGGCACGGCGTTGCTGACGATCCGCACCCCCGCGTTCGCCGCCAGTTCCTGCTCGTAGGCGCTCGCCGCCATCCGCTCGCGCGCGCGCCGGTAGGCGATCGTCACCTCCTCGGCGCCGAGCTTCTTCGCCTGAACCCCGGCGTCAATCGCCGTCATGCCGCCGCCGATCACCACCACCCGGCGCCCGACCGGCAGCGCGCCGAGATCGCGCGCCTGCCTGAGCTCGGCGATGAAGTCGATGGCCGGCCGCACGCCCTCCCGGCCAGCGCCGTCGGTCTCGAGCGCCCGCACGCCGCCGAGCCCGATCCCGAGGAAGATCGCGTCGAACCCTTCGGCAAGCTCGTCCAGCGTGACGTCGCGCCCGAGCCGGGCGCCGGTGCGCACCTCGATGCCGCCGATGCCGAGCAGCCACGCGACCTCGGCCTGGGCAAAACCTTCAACCGCCTTGTAAGCCGCGATGCCAAACTCGTTGAGGCCACCAGGCTTTTCGCGGGCGTCGAGCAGCGTCACCTCGTGCCCGAGCATCGCCAGCCGGTGTGCGCAGGCGAGCCCCGCCGGCCCCGCGCCCACCACGGCCACCCGCTTGCCGGTGGGGGCCGCCCGCTCGAACGGATGCCCGCCCGCCGCCATCAGCGTGTCGGTCGCATGGCGCTGCAACCGCCCGATCTCCACCGGCCGCCCCTCCGCCGCCTCGCGCACGCAGGCCTCCTCGCAGAGCGTCTCGGTCGGGCAGACCCGCGCGCAGATGCCGCCGAGGATGTTCTGCTCGAGGATCGTCCGCGCCGCCGCCTCCGGCACGCCGCTCGCGATCTCGCGGATGAAGAGCGGGATGTCGATCGAGGTCGGGCAGGCGGCGACGCAGGGCGCGTCGTAGCAGAAGTAGCACCGGTCCGCCGCCACCCAGGCCTCGTGCGGCGTGAACGCCGGCGCGATGTCCGCGAAGTTCTTCGCCAGCGTCTCGGCGTCGAGCCGCCCGGCGACGATGCCCGGCGTCTGCGGACTGGATGCCATGGACCTCTCCCTTCGTTGCCGCCACGCTCGCACAGCGCTGTTTTTTTATCAAACGGTAAAACTCCGCGCGCAGCCCGGGGCTCCCGATTTCCGGACACTGCAGACGCTCTGCCCGGCCGCAGGGGCGGCGGGATTCGATGCGGCCGTGGGCGGCGCTGATGGTCGAGCGGCACGGGCGGCTTGGCGAAGAAGGCCTCGCCTCAGCGAGCATCGCCAGCACCGCTCCGACCATGCCGCCACCACGAGCATGCCATCGCTTCGCGATCATTCACCGCTTTCAATGGCTCGTCGAACGTGCTAGACTTCCTAGCATTATGTCGTAGGGGATCATTGTCCATGAAACTGGTGCTCAGATTTGCATTGACGTCGCTGCTGGCGCTCGCGTCCTTCACCCTGATCGGCAACGCGCCAAGCACCGCCCAGTCCTGCAATCCGGCAGTTCAGGCTTGCTGATCAGCCGCTTGCGGGCCATTGATCATGTTTTGGATTGCGTTCGCAATCGGGGCGGGCGTGTTGTGGCTGTTCGCGCAGGATCAGTTCAACCATCCGTCCTGGACAGATAACGACCGACTGACGCGTATTCTGAGCGTCCCACACCTGCGCGGGGACCGCGTGCGAAAACGTGCGCTGTCCGTCTACTTCGTGCTGCTGCTCCTCGTCTACGCGATCTTCGTCTTCTTCGGAGGTGCGATCGTCGCAGGTTTCGAGATTGGCGTCGGCTCGGCGACGAATGCCGCCGGCGGCGGCGCTGCGCAGCCCCTCGCTCTTCCCGGGGCGGCGGTTCCTTTCGCGGTGAGCCTCGCGATGGTCGGGATCGCCCCGCGCATCGAGCTGCTCACGAGGGTCGAGGAAAGGATCCGTGTGGCGGCGCACGAGATGATGGGCCTGCCCCGCGGCCTGCTGTCGTCGGGCCTTACGATCGCCGACACCGAACTTACGCTCGACCAGATCGGCGAAGCGAACATCCATCCGCACGACCTCGATCGGTTCAAGCGCCATCTGCACGCGGCGGGGAGGGCGTTCAACGCGGAGGCCGGCCGGTTCAAGCTTTTCCACAAGCGCCTGCTGAAGCTGCTGGCTTATCGAGCCTGGGTCTTGGATGGGATTTGGCCGGCGAGCAAGGTGCGCGAACCCTACGAGGTGCTTGAGACGACATTCGCCACGGAAATAGCCGCCTGCTTCGCGGACTTGGACGACATCTCTAGCGTCTCAGACGAAGGCATGGACTCGAGCGACCGCGCCGCGCACTGGAAACGCTGGGACGTTCGGATCAAGGCCACGAACGACCTTGCCGGAGAAGTCTGTGCGCTGCTCTTCATCTACTACGAGAAGCAGCACCCAGCCGCCGGGGCCAAGGCCGACCCGCTGCGGCGCGGTATCTCTGACTTCTTCGAGCGCGCGACAGCCGGCCGGACGACCTCGCCCGAACTCGACATCGCGATCAAGTCGATCGTCGCTGCGGCGGCGGTAGCCGCTGTCTGGGGCTACATCGGAGTGATGCTGCGGCCGACGTTCGAGCTCGAGCCGGGCAATCCCGGCGTCGGCGCTTTGTTGGCGGTGCTGAGCGCACTCTGCCTCTACGGACCGGCAATCGCGCTCCCGATCTGGTCGAACGCGCACGTCTCGGAAGCCGGCGCGCTTCGCGGCGGCATCGGCGCATCGCGGCGCCTGGGAACCGCCGTCGGCTGCTACCTCTTCTCGCTGGTCTTCCTCGTCATCCTGAACGTATCCCAGGCGGTGATCCTCGGCGAGATGGTCACAGCGGACGTCATCCCGCAGCTGGTCTATGCGGCAGTGCTGACCGAGGCGCCGATGGCAATGCTCGGCGCCCTGCAGGGGGTCTTCGCGCTTGCCTACCTTGAGCTCTACGCCGACTCGGCTCAGGCCGACGCCGCGCGCCGCTGGCGCACGATTGCCCTCAATGTCGCGGCGATGGTGCTGCTGTCGATCGTTGCGACCTACCTGGTGGTCGCGGGCTTCGAGACCGTGGAACGGTGGACCAACCCAACGGCCGTTCGGCTGGCGACTCCCGCCGACTTCGTGGCCCGTGTCCCGACGTCCGGGCTCGTGGCGCTCATCATCGGGATGGTGATGAGCTCGGCGCTCGCGAGCCGCTTCCGCGAGCGGCCGGGTCTGTCGACGGCGGCGCAGGAGGCCCTGGCATGAAGGGAGCGGTGGGGCGCGCGCTGGCGGTCGGCGCGGTGGTCGCGGGAGTGGCGGCGACAACGGGCGAAGCATCGGGCGTCCGCCTCGGGGTCCGGATCGACGCGCGGCCGTTCGTCTTCGCTCGCGAGGACGGAAGCTACGGTGGCTTCCTTTACGATCTCTGCCGGTCGGCACTCGCCCATGCCGGCGTCGCGGCGGGCGCGATCGAGCTCGTCCCGGTTGAGGCCGGTACGCGCTTCGATCGGATGGACGACGCGGAGGCGCCACTCGATCTGCTCTCCGACCCGACGACCATCACGATGGAACGGGCGAGCCGGTGGGACTTCACGCAGATCGTGTTCTTCGCGCACTCGGTGACCCTTGCCCGCAAGCGCCCCGTAATCCTGCCGTCCACCGAGGCGCCGCCGGCGTGCGACACCGGCAGCGCCCAGCGCGTGGTGCTCGTCGGCTGGGTCGAGAGCACGACCTCCGACCCCACCGTGGCCGAAATGACGGCGCAGGTACCGGAGGCGCGCGGGGACGTCGCCGTCTGTCCGGTCGCCTTCGCCCGACACGATGAAGGCGTGCGCGCGATCTGCCTCCGCGACGGCCGTCTCAGCTTCTACGTCGGCGACGCTGACATCCTCTCGGCGCAGGTCGAAGCGATGCGACGGGAGGGACAGCCGTGTCCGGTAGCGTTCAACGCGCGCAACGCGCAGCCTGAGCCCTATGCGCTGATCGTCGGGGACCGGATTCCGGACCTGCGCCGGCGCATCACGTTGGGCATCTACGCCTTCTTTGGCAGCGGCGAGGCGGAACGCGCCTTCCAGGCGAGCTTCGGCGGCCGCGAGAAGGCACCGACGCTGCAGACGCTCTTCACGCTCTATCGTCTTCCCTGAGAGTTCGACCCGAAACTAGACGTTGCATAGCAATACCTTGCGAGGCGTCCGGTAGGGGGCGAACGTGGGCGACGAGGACCCACGCTCGGCGGCGGCAAAGGATTTCTCCCGATCCGTACCGAGGCGCCGAGCGCCTGAGCCATGTGAAGGTGGACTCGACCCATCGCGGGAACGGGGTGATCAACCGCACCCACCTGTTCGCGACGACGCCGTACCGCTGCTATCCCGGGCGTTGCATCGAAGCGTCCCGCAGGCTCTATCTTCGGCGATGCACGTCGAACCCGCTCCCACCCGACTCCAGCGCGCCCGCGGCCGCGCCGAAGTCGGCGTGTCGCTGCGGGGCGGGCGCGTCCGGCTCGACCGGCTGTTCCAGGAGGGCTGCGCCAAGGCGATCCTGCCGCGCACCCCTGCGCCGATCCCCGAGGTCGTGCTCGTCAACACCTCCGGCGGCGTCACCGGCGGCGACCGCCTCGACTGGCGCCTCGCCGTCGGGCCGGGCGCCGCGCTCACCGCGACGACCCAGGCGGCCGAGCGCATCTACCGCTCGTCGGGCGGCGCCGCCCGGATCGAGGCGCGCCTCGACCTCGGGCCCGGCGCCAGGCTCGACTGGCTGCCGCAGGAGACGATCCTCTTCGACGCCGCGCGGCTCGAACGCTGCCTTGAGGTCGATCTCGCCGGCGACGCCCGCCTGACCGCGATCGAGACCCTCGTCCTCGGCCGCGCCGCCATGGGCGAGACGATGCGAACCGGCGCGATCTCCGACCAGTGGCGGATCCGCCGCGACGGTCGCCTCGTCCACGCCGAGGCGCTCCGGGTCGCCGGCGACCTCGCCCGGGCGGCCGCCGGCGCCGCGACGCTGGCCGGCGCGCGCGCGATCGCCACCTTCGTCCACGCCGCGCCCGGCGCCGAGACCCGGCTCGACCAGGCCCGCGGACTCCTCGCCGGGCAATCCGCCGTCACCGCCGCCGCCAGCGCCAAGCCCGGCATCCTGATCGTCCGCTTCCTCGCGGCCGACGCCCGCCCCTTGCGCGACGCGCTGATCCGCTTTCTGATGGCCTTCCGTGGACCGCTGCCGCGTGTCTGGAGCCTCTAGAGGTCGCGCATGAACCTGACCCCCCGCGAGAAGGACAAGCTCCTCGTCTCGGTCGCCGCCATGGTCGCGCGCGGCCGGCTCGCCCGCGGCGTGAAGCTCAACCACCCCGAGGCGGTCGCCCTCATCACCGACTTCGTCGTCGAGGGCGCGCGCGACGGCAGGTCGGTCGCCGAACTGATGGAGGACGGCGCCCACGTCGTCGCGGCCTCGCAGTGCATGGAGGGCGTGCCCGAGATGATCCACGACGTCCAGGTCGAGGCGACCTTCCCCGACGGCACCAAGCTCGTGACTGTGCACGCGCCGGTCCGCTGACCGTCTGCCCATTCCCTGGGCATTCTCCCGCGGGCGGGCGTCGCCCGCCCGGTTCAGGCTTTCCTGCCGCCGAATTGGCGCTAGTGTCGGCGCATCAGGCTCGAGCCAGGGGGACCCTTGCATGTTGCGCAGCTTCCTGATCATCGCCCTCGCCGCCCCGGCCGCGGCGCAGGCGCATCCGGGACACCTCCTGCACCCGCACGGCGTCGGCCACGCCATCGCCGTCGCGGCCGCCGTCGCCGCCGTCGGCTGGCTCCTCCACCCCCGGCCCTGAGGCATGATCCCCGGCGAGATCTTCCCTGCCGACGGCGACATCACGCTCAACGCCGGCCGCGAGGCGGTGGCGCTGAGCGTGGCGAACACCGGCGACCGGCCGATTCAGGTCGGCTCGCACTACCACTTCGCCGAGACCAACGCCGCGCTCGACTTTGACCGTGCCGCCGCCCGCGGCCGCCGCCTCGACATCCCCGCCGGCACCGCCGTGCGCTTCGAGCCGGGCCAGACCCGCGAGGTGCGGCTCGTCCCCTATGCCGGAGCCCGCCGCGTCTTCGGCTTCAACGCCAAGGTCATGGGAGGCCTCGAATGACCGCCGAAATCCACCACGGCTCCTGCCACTGCGGCGCCGTCGCCTACGACGTGACCGTCGACATCTCGTCCCCGATCACCTGCAACTGCTCGCGTTGCCAGCGGCTCGGCTCGGTCCTCGCCTTCGCCCCGCGCGAGAGCTTCACGCTGCTCCGCGGCGAGGACGCGCTGACCGACTACACGTTCAACAGCGGCGCCATCCACCACAAGTTCTGCAAGATCTGCGGCATCCAGAGCTTCTCATACGCGCAGATGCCCGACGGCGCCACGATGGTGGCGATCAACTGCAACTGCCTCGAGGGCGTCGACCCGCGCGCCCTCCCGGCCACGCCCGTCGACGGCCGCTCGGCCTGACCGCCGATGGCGCCCGCGACCTCAGCCCGGGTCGGGCAACGGCGGGATGGTGCGCAGATAGGCGATCACCGCCGCGAGGTCGTGCGGCGTCATCCTCGCGAAATGGCCGTACGGCATCGGCGGCAGCATCCGCGACCCGTCCGGCCGCACCCCCTCGGTGATCATCTTCGCGATGTCGTCGTCGCTGTAGCCCGCCAGCCCGTCCTCGCTCGAGGTGATGTTGGGAGCGACGACGGTGCCCCAGGGCCCGTGGAACTCGAAGCCGCCCTGCCCCGGCGCGATGCCGAGCGTCGGTCCCTCCGGCCCCACCGACGTGTGGCACTCCATGCAGTGCGCCACCGGCCCGGCCAGATAGGCGCCGTACGCGGCGGTCGGGCCCCGCTCGGGCGCGGCGACGCTCTCGACCGGCGGGCCCCAGGCGGGCGGCAGCGGCATCCGGTACTCGGACTTCCCCGGATCGTTCTCGACGGCCGGCACGGTCCGCAGGAACGCGACCATCGCCGCGAGATCGTCGTCGCCGAGACCTTTGTACTGCGTGAACGGCATCGGCGGCCCGATCAGCGTGCCGTCGGGCCGGATCCCCTCGCGGATCGCCCGCGCGAGCTCGGCGTCGGACCACGCCGCCACCGCGCCGGCCGGCGTGATGTTCGGCGCGATCGCGGTGAACATGTCGTTGTCCTCGACCAGCCGGCCGCCGAGCTCCTGCTCCATGACGAACCCGTCGGGGCCGAGCGGCGTGTGGCAGTTGCCGCAACCGGCCGGACCCCGCACGAGGTACTCGCCGCGCTCGACCGGGGTCTCCGCCGTGGCCACGCCCGCAAGGCCCGCACCCGCCAGGACGCCGGCCGCCATCCATGCTCTGATCATTCTCTCCCTCGTGGCTGGCCAGCCCGCGGCCCGGTGGTCCCGGGCTCCTGGACACGGCTGGCTCGGCGCGGGACGCTACTCCCGTTCCCCGGTCTCGTCCATCGGGTAGGCGGATGACCGGCGCGGTCGCGATCGAGCCCGTGCGCGACGACGCCGCCATCGCCGCCGCCTCCGACCTGGCGCGCGACTTCTTCGCCTACATGCGCACGGCCTTCCCCGAGAAGGCGGCGGCGATCGACACCTACCTCGTCATCCAGGACTTCGAGGGCCAGCTCGCAACGTTCCGCGACCACTTCAACCCGCCGCACGGCGAGTGCATGCTCGCCCGCCTCGACGGCGCGCCGGTCGGCGTCGTCATGCTCAAGCCCTACGACACCCCCGGGGTCTGCGAGCTCAACCGGATGTACGTCGTCCGCGCCGCCCGCGGCCTCGGCATCGGCCGCGGCCTCTGCGAGCGGCTGATCGGCCGCGCCCGCGAGCTCGGCTACCGCGAGATCCGCCTCGACGCGCTGAACGCCCAGGTCGAAGCGTTGCCGCTCTACCGGAGCCTCGGCTTCGCCCCCGACCCGGACCCGCCCGCCTACGCCCGCGAAGAGCCCGGCGTCATCTCCCTGCGCATGCCCCTCTGACCTAAGGACCGTCCATGCCGACCCGGATCTCCCGTGCCGCCTATGCCGACATGTACGGCCCGACCACCGGCGACCGCGTCCGCCTCGCCGACACCGAGCTCGTCATCGAGGTCGAGCGCGACCTCACCACCTACGGCGAGGAGGTGAAGTTCGGCGGCGGCAAGGTGATCCGCGACGGCATGGGCCAGTCCCAGGCGGCACGCGCCGAGGGCGCCGTCGACACCGTCCTCACCAACGCGCTGATCGTCGACTGGACCGGCATCTACAAGGCCGACGTCGGCCTGCGCGACGGCCGGATCGCCGGGATCGGCAAGGCCGGCAACCCCGACACGCAAGCCGGCGTCACCATCGTCGTCGGTCCCGGCACCGAGGTGATCGCCGCCGAGGGCCGCATCCTGACCGCCGGCGGCTTCGACGCCCATATCCACTTCATCTGCCCGCAGCAGATCGACGACGCCCTGCATTCCGGCCTCACGACGATGCTCGGCGGCGGCACCGGGCCGGCGCACGGCACCCTCGCCACCACCTGCACCCCCGGCCCCTGGCACATCGGCCGCATGCTGCAGGCAATCGACGCCGTGCCGATGAACATCGGCATCTCCGGCAAGGGCAACGCCTCGCGCCCCGCTGCGCTCGAGGAGATGGTCCGCGCCGGCGCCTGCGCGCTCAAGCTGCACGAGGACTGGGGCACGACGCCGGCCGCCATCGACTGCTGCCTCCGCGTCGCCGACGACTTCGACGTGCAGGTGATGATCCACACCGACACCCTCAATGAATCGGGCTTCGTCGAGGACACCATCGCCGCCATCGCCGGGCGCACCATCCACGCCTTCCATACCGAGGGCGCCGGCGGCGGCCACGCCCCCGACATCATCCGCGTCGCGGGCCTGCCGAACGTCATCCCGTCCTCGACCAACCCGACCCGACCCTACACGCGAAACACCCTGGAGGAGCACCTCGACATGCTGATGGTCTGCCATCACCTGTCGAAGTCGATCCCCGAGGACGTCGCCTTCGCCGAGAGCCGGATCCGCCGCGAGACCATCGCCGCCGAGGACATCCTGCACGACCTCGGCGCCTTCTCGATCATCTCGTCCGACAGCCAGGCCATGGGCCGCGTCGGCGAGGTGATCATCCGCACCTGGCAGACCGCCCACAAGATGAAGGTCCAGCGCGGCCCGCTGCCCGAGGAGACCGGCGCGAACGACAACGTCCGGGTCCGCCGCTACATCGCGAAGTACACGATCAACCCGGCGATCGCCCACGGCGTCTCGGCCCATATCGGCTCGATCGAGGAAGGCAAGCGCGCCGACCTCGTGCTCTGGTCGCCGGCCTTCTTCGGCGTCAAGCCCGAAATGGTGCTGATCGGCGGCGCGATCGTCATGGCGCAGATGGGCGACCCCAACGCCTCGATCCCCACCCCGCAGCCGGTCTATTCCCGCCCGATGTTCGGCGCCATGGGCCGCGCCGTCGAGGCCTCCGCCGTCACCTTCGTCTCCGCCGCCGCCCAGTCGGCCGGCATCGCCGCCAGCCTCGGCCTCGCCAAGACCACGCTCGCGGTCGAGAACACCCGCGGCGGCATCGGCAAGGCCGCGATGAAGCTCAACGCCGCCACCCCCGCGATCGAGGTCGACCCCGAGACCTACGAGGTCCGCGCCGACGGCGAGCTCCTCACCTGCGAGCCCGCCGACGTCCTGCCGATGGCGCAGCGCTACTTCATGTTCTGATGTCCGCTGCGGCGAGGCCGGAGCGGCGAACACCGGCGTCAATCTTCGTCAACAGGATGAAGCGTCCTATATCGACATTGCCGATATGCGCCACGAAATGCGGCGCTGGTACCGTTTCACTTTATTTTCACGATTTTGATAAAATTATACTTCACGCGACGGTGCCACGCGGCATGCGCGCCCGTCGTCATCCTCACGGATCTTCGACAATACTCTGCGCAAGCCTGTCGGGAAACCGCCGCTCGTTGCCCTTTGCAGCCGTGAGGAGCCCCCCGGTCGCCGGACTAACGTGAAGCGTGCTATCTGGTTAAATCCAGCGTCGGCGTCATCCGGATCCTTCGCACCATCGCCATGGCACGGTGAACTGCCCGAGCACGTGCCCGACCGTCTCGTCCCGCCCGCCCGGCCCCGGCCCGATCTCGGCGACGAGCCCCAGCCGCCTGTCCTCGACCACCGCCGCCACCCGCGCCCCCGACCCGGCCTCGGCCAGCGCCGCGTCGAAGACCCGCGCGATCGCCCGCCGCCGCAGGTCGGGCTTGAAGACCTTGCCGACCGCCGTCTTCGGCAGCTCGGCGACGACTTCGACGTATTTCGGCACCGCCGCCGGCTCATGGATGGCGGCGCGGGCATGCTCGAGCAGCGCCTCCGCCGTCGCGATGCCGCCCGTGACCAGCTCGACATAGGCGGCCGGAAGCTCGCCCGCACGCGCGTCCGGCTGGCCGATCGCGCCGGCGAACGCCACCTGCGGATGGTGCATCAGCGCGTCCTCGATCAGCGCCGGGTCGATGTTGTGCCCGCCCCGGATGATCAGGTCCTTCGCCCGTCCGGTGATCCAGACGTAGCCGTCGGCGTCGACCCGCCCGAGATCCCCGGTGCGCAGGTACCCGCCCTCGGCGATGACTCCGTTGTTCCGCGGCGGGTCGGTGTAGATTTCGGAGCCAACGCCCGGATTCCGCACGCAGATCTCGCCAACCTCGTCGGTCGCACATTCCTTCGTCACCGCGCCGGTCGCGTCGCAGTGCAGGATCGCCACGTCTGTATAGGCGAAGGGGAGCCCGACGCTCCCCACCTTGCGCTCGCCGTAGGGCGGGTTGACCGCGACGAGGCAGGTCGCCTCGGTCAGGCCGTAGCCCTCCATCACCTTGACCCCGGTCGCCTCCTCGAAGCGGTGGAAGAGCTCGACCGGCATCGCCGCCGACCCGCTGAGCGCCAGCTGCAGCGTCGAGACGTCGGCGTCGACCTTGCGCTGCATCAGCGCCGCCACCGCGGTCGGCACGGTGATCATGAACGTGACCTTGTGCCGCTCGATCAGCTTCCAGAAGTTGTCCATCACCCCTTCGCCGCGATAGCCCTGCGGCGTCGGCATCACCACCTGCGCCCCCGAGACGAGGCACGACATCAGGATCGGGTAGGCGGCGAAGACATGGAACATCGGCAGCGGGCACATCATCACGTCCGCTTCCGTGAACATGTAGAACTGCCCGCACCAGCCGTTGTAGAGGATTCCGCGCGCCCGGTGCTGCGCCACCTTCGGCATGCCCGTGGTGCCGCCGGTGTGGAAGTAGGCGCAGACGCGATCGCCCAACGCCTCCTCGAAGTCGAGCGCCTCGCCGCGCTCGCGCGCCACCGCCTTCGCGAAGTCGAGCACCCGCGCCCGGTGCGCCACCTTCAGCTTCGGCCGGATCAGCGGCACGATCCAGGCGAGCGGCGGCGCGAGGTAGCGGGTCAGGTCCACCTGCAGCACCGTCTCGACGCCCGGCGCCAGCGCGACGGCCTCGGCCACCTTCTGCGCGAGGTCGCTCTTCGGGAACGGCGCCAGCGTCACGACGACCTTCGCCCTGGTGTCGTTGAGGATCGAGGCGATGTGCTCGGGCGAGAGCAGCGGGTTGACCGGGTTCACGATCCCCGCCGTCGCGCCGGCGAGCAGCGTCAGCGGCGCCTCGACCCCGTTCGGCAGGATGTAGGCGACGGTCTCGGCCGGGCCGATGCCGAGCCGGCGGAACAGGTTGGCGGCCCGCGTCACCTCCCTCCGCAGTTCCGCCCAGCTCAACGTCACCGCCTTATCGGCCGGTCCCGAGCGCAGCTGGAAGGTGACCGCCGCGCGCTGCGGAAACCGCCCGGCCGTCGCGGCCAGCTGCTCGTAGAGCGAGCGCATCCGGCAGCGCTCGTCCCACGGCATCTCGGCCTCCACGGCCCGCTTGTCGGCCAGCGTCGCGATCCGCGCCACCCGTTCCTCCGGCGTTCGTTTCCTGCGCCGGCATTACCGGCGCGGCGCGCCCCGCACAAGGGTGCCGTGGCGCCGCTGCGGGTGGCCGCCCGCGCTACTTGGCCGGGATGCGCAGCACCTGGCCGGGGTAGATCTTGTCCGGATCGCTGAGCATCGGCCGGTTCGCCTCGAAGATCTCGGGATAGCGCGCGCCCTTGCCCAGCGTCTTCTCGGCGATCTTCCAGAGCGTGTCGCCCTTCACCACCGTGTGGAACACCGGTGCCGCCGCCGGCTCGGGCGATTCGAGCGCCTCCTCGACCTTGGCAACGCCCGCGACGTTGCCGACCGCGAGGATCAGCTTCTCCTTCTCCTCCTGGCTCGGCGCCCTGCCGGTCACCCGGACCGTGTCGCCGTCCACGGCGATCTCGAGGCCGTCAGCCTTCAGCCCCAGATCCTCGACCTCCTTCTTCAGCGCCTCGGGCGCCGGCGCTTCGGCAGCTTCGGCCTCGCCGATCCCGAGCGCCTTGCCGGCGGTCTTCACGAAGTTCCACAGCCCCATCTTCGCCTCCATCCGTTCCTGCCTGCATCAGGCATCAGCGCAGCCACGCTGGCAAGACATCCGTCGCCGGCCGTCAGACCGCCCCGTCGGTGAACTGCAGCCGGGCCAGCCGGGCATAGAGACCGTCCTCAGCGACGAGCGCGCCGTGCGTGCCCTCGGCGAGGATGCGACCCTCCTGGAACACCACGATCCGGTCGGCCCGCTTCACCGTCGCCAGCCGGTGGGCGATGATCAGCGTCGTCCGCCCCTTGGCGAGCGTCTCCACCGCCTGCTGCACCGCCCGCTCGCTCTCGGCGTCGAGCGCGCTCGTCGCCTCGTCGAGCAGGAGCACCGGCGCGTCGCGCAGGATCGCCCGCGCGATCGCCAGCCGCTGCTTCTGGCCGCCCGACAGCATCACCCCGCGCTCGCCGACGAACGTCGCGTAGCCCTCGGGCAGCCGGGCGACGAACTCGTGCGCGGCCGCCGCCCGCGCCGCCGCCTCGACCTCGGCATCGCTCGCCTCCGGACGGCCGAAGCGGATGTTCTCCCGCACCGAGGCCGCGAAGATCACCGGCTCCTGCGGCACCAGCGCGAGCTGGCGCCGCAGATCCATCCGCGCCATGTCCCGCACGTCGATCCCGTCGAGCGCCACCCGCCCCTCGTCGGGATCGAAGAACCGCATCAGGAGCTGGAAGATCGTGGTCTTTCCGGCGCCCGACGGCCCGACCAGCGCCACGGTCTCCCCCGGTTCGATCCGGAGATCGAGCACGTCGAGCGCCTTCGTCCGCGGCCGCGCCGGATAGCGGAAGGTGACGCCCTCGAACGCGATTGCCCCCCTGAACCGCCGGGGGACCGGCACCGGCTCGCGCGGATCGGCGACGCTGTCGACCGCATGCAGGAGCTCGACCATACGCTCGGTCGCGCCCGCGGCCCGTTGCAGCTCGCCCCAGATCTCGGAAAGCGACGCCACCGCGCCGGCGACGATGATGGCATAGATCACGAACTGCACCAGCGAACCCGGGGTCATCGCGCCCGAACGCACGTCGCGCGCCCCGATCCAGAGCACCGCGACGATCGCGGCGAAGACGAGGAAGATCACGATCCCGCTCAGCGCCGCCCGGGTCCTGATCCGCCGCCGGGCGGCGTCGAACGAGCGCTCGACGAGATCGCCGAACGCCGCCCGGCTCGCCGCCTCGTGGGTGTAGGCCTGCACCGTCTGCGCCGCGAGCAGGCTCTCGGACGCCTGCGCGCTCGCGCCGGCGATCCGGTCCTGGCTCTCGCGCGACAGCGCCCTGACCCGGCGCCCGAGCGCGAGGATCGGCACCAGCACCACCGGCACGACGACGAGCACCAGCGCGGTCAGCTTCGGGCTCGTGACCAGCAGAAGCGCGAGCCCGCCGACGAGCATCAGCACGTTGCGCAGCGCGACCGACACCGAGGAGCCGATCACCGACAGGACGAGCGTCGTGTCCGTCGTCAGCCGCGACAGCACCTCCCCGGTCATGACCCGCTCGTAGAAGCCCGGACTCATCCCGATGACCCGGTCGTAGATCGCCCGCCGGATATCGGCGATCACCAGCTCGCCGAGCCGGGTCACCAGATAATACCTGAGCGCAGTGCCGATCGCGAGCAGGGCGGCGATTCCGAGCGCCGCCGCGAAGTAGGCGTCGACGATCCTGAGCGATTCGGCGAAGAAGTTGTCGACGACCCGCCGGACCGCGATCGGCAGGCTCAGCGTCAGGAGGGCCGTGGCCGTCAGCGCCGCCAGCGCCGCCCAGAGACTGGCGCGATAGGGGCGCATGAAGGGCCACAGGCCGCGAAGCGGCTCGATCGTCCGCGCCTTCTCCCGTTCCGCGCCAACCTGCTGCGCCATCGCCCTCACCCTGCCGCCCTGCGCTTAGCAAGGCCCCCGGCTTGGCACAAGCCGCGCCCGGCCCGCGCCCGCGCCCGGGTCGCCGCCATGCCGGCGCGCGGCTTCTGCGCGCCACGGGATCACGACTTCGGGAAGTTCATGACCAGTTGCCCGATGGCGCAAAATGCTGAAGAGTAACGGCGGTTTCTGGGGGAACCCTTAGCGTCATGCGACTCTGGGCGAGGCTCTGCTGGCCGCGGGCGTCCGTTAGGGCGCTCTTAGTCTTGGCAGTCGCTCCGATGGCGCTGGCCGCGCCGGTCGAAGGCCCGCTCGAGACCGTGGTGTTTCAGGCCGGCGACACCATCCGCGGCGTGGCCGAGCGCTACCTCAAGGATCCGGACCTCTGGCCGCAAATCCTGGAGTTGAGCGGCATCGCCTCGCCGGCCGCCCTCCAGCCGGGCGCCGAGCTGATGGTGCCGGTGCAGCAGGTGGCCTCCGCCGACGAAGCGCTGGCCGTGTCGCTGACGGCGATCCAGAAGGCGACCGCCGAGGGCGCCCGCATCTTCGCCCCGGTCGAGATCGGCAGCGCGATCGAGAACCGCGACACCGCGGTCGAGCGCCGCGATGTCGGGGCCTGGGCCGAAGTCGTCACCTATGCGGGCGTCGCCACCGAGTTCGCCGGACAGGCGCTCGAGATTCTCGATCAGCCAGCGCGACCGGGCGGCGGAGGCGGTGGTCTCGGATGCGCAAGGCAGCGTCGAGGGCCGCGCGCCCGAGCAGCCGCGCTGGTCGCGGCGCGCGGCGAACGACATCCTCGTCGAGTTCGAGCGGGTCCGCACGCTCTCGTCGTCCACGGCGCAGGTCACCTTCCGCGACCTGAGCCGGCTGCGGCTCAACCCGAACTCGAACGCCATCATCCAGCGGATGCGCAGCGACCCGCTGACCGGCGGCGAGGTGACCAAGGTCAGCCTGGTCAACGGCGACTTCTACGCGCTCCTCAATCAGCTCGGCGACCGCACCGCCTTCGAGGTCGAGGTGCCGGGCCTCGACACCCAGACCCAGTCGGCGGACTTCTGGGTCAAGCACGACGGCGAGGAGTCGCGCTTCGCCAACTACGATGCCCCCGCGCTCGAGATCGCCCGGGGCAGCGAGGTCATCTCCCTCGGCGAGAACGAGGGCGCGGTCGTGCCGCAGGACGGCGCCGCCGAGCGGACCCGGGTGCTGGCGCGCGCCGAGCTCGAGTCACCGTTCGATGGCGCGCTGATCTACGACCCCGCCGTGACGCTGGCCTGGCGCCCTTCCGAGGGGGCCGAGGCCTATTGGCTCGAGGTCGCGGCCGACGCCGACTTCAACACCATGCAGGCCTCGGAATGGGGCGTGCGCGAAGTCAGCCACTCGGTCGCGGACCTCGCGCCGGGCGAGTACTTCTGGCGGGTCTCCTCGCTCGACCGCCTCGGGCTGCCGGGCGTGCGCAGCCTGAGCCGCCGCTTCCGTCTCGTGGACGACAGCACGCCGCCGTTCCTCACGCTCGATTCGCCCGAGGAGGGCGGGATCGTCACCACGGCCGAGGTCGCGCTCACCGGCGAGAGCGAGCCCGGCACCCGCCTCTCGGTCAACGGCGGCCCGGTCCCGGTCGGCGACAACGGCAGGTTCTCGACGTGGCTGCAGGCAACGCTGGGCGAGAACTCGGTCCGCGTCGAGGCCGCCGACCTCGCCGGCAACCGTACCGAGCGCAGCCGGACCTTCATCTACCGCCCGGCCGAATCAGTCGGGGTCGAGATCGACCCGGCCGCCCCGCGCGACGCCGAAGGCCGCCTGCTCACGCCGGCCGACGCGATCGACGTCACCGGAACCTCGAACGCCGAGGCGGGCGCGCAGATCCGCGTGTCGACCGCGGCGGGCGCGCAGGCGGTCCAGGCGCTGGTCGGAGAGCGCGGCGCCGTCCACTTCACCGTCCCGGCTTCGGAGGCGGGCATCGCCTACCGGCTCGAGATCCTCGGCCCGGACGGCGGGGTCGAGGGCGCGCACGACTTCGTCGCCCGCCAAGACGCGGTCCCGCCCGAGATCGCCCTCGACGTGCCGCCGTCGGCGACGGCGAACGCCTGGCTCGACGTGGCCGGCGGCGCCGGCGATGCCGTCGGCGTCACCGTCAACGGCGCCCCGGCCCGGATCGTCGCAGGCCGCTTCGCGGCGACGCCGACCCTGGTGCCGGGGCCGAACGCCATCGAGGTCGTCGCCACCGACGCCGTCGGCAACGTCGCGGTCAGGCGCTTCGAGACCGTCTACGACGTCGACCCCCCCGAGATCCTGTCGGCCGGGGCGAGCCGGCCCGACGGAGAGGCCGGTCCGATCGAGATCGTGGTCGAGGCCCGCGACGGCTCGGGGCTGCGGCAGGCGGCCCCGTACATCCTGACCATCGGCGGCACCGAGCGCCGCGGCTTCCTGCGCTGCGACAGCCTGGCAGGCATCTGCCGCGAGACGCTGCCGCCGGAGCCGGGGGCCCTCGCGCTCGTCGAGGTCTCGGTCGAGGACTACGCGGGCAACCTGGCGAAGCGGCAGCCATGATCGGGCCGCCGGAGGGAGTACGATTGATGCGACTGCTGGCCGGAACGGCATTGCTCTCTGCCTTGCTTGCATCGGCTGCCTGGGCGCAGCCGGCGCCCCTGATGGCGGTCTACGGCCCGGACGCGCCGACGCGCGAGGGCGACGTCGACCACGTCGAGCGCCTCTACATCAGCCTGCCGGCCGACAGCCCCGACCGCCTCTACCTGCGCATCTTCGATCCCGAGCCCTTCGGCGCGCACGACACCCGCTACGGCCGAAGCGCCGACCCCACCTCGACCCTCTTCCGGCTCTCGGGCGGCGCCGGCGCCTTCAGCGGCGCGCCCGTGCCGGTGGCCGTCGCCGACGGCGCCCCGCCGGCGGCCCCCGATCCGGCCGCCGCCGCCTTGGCGGCGGGCCGGGTCATCGCCGAGCGCCGCTTCGACCCGGCGAGCCCCACCGACGACGCCTGGGTGACCCTCGCCCCGATCGCGGCCGCGGACGGCGAGCAGATCGATGGGCGCGCCTGGTTCCGGCTCGACGTCATCGGCGAGTCCGGCGACACCGGCAACGCCTTCACTGTCGAGGCGAGCCTGTCGCCGGACCGCTCCGACCCCCCGCCCGACGTGTCGCTCATCGCCTACGAGCCCACGATCCGCTGGCGCGAAGGCGGCGACCCGACCGAGCTCCGCTTCGCCGCCCCGGCCGGCACCCCCCTCCGGCTGCAGAGCTTCGACGCCGCCGAGGGCGAGATCGCCCTCGTCTCCACCTTCGGCGACGAACGCCTGCCCGCCTCGGGCCAGGACGAGTGGCGCCTCGCCGGCTTCACCGCGCCGGCTGGCACCGCCGCCATCACCCTGCGCCGCGGCGCCGAGAGCCCGAACGACGTGACGCTGGCGCTCCTCGACGCCGACGGCCGCCCGGTCGCCCTCCAGATGCCGCCGCACCCCGCGCCGCAGCAGCCGCGCCCGACCGCGGTCGCCTCGGCGCGGCCGCTCGCCAACTGCACCTCGGTCGCCTTCGACGCCTCGGCCTCCACCGGCGACGGCCCGCTCGCCTACCACTGGCGCTTCGGCGACGGCGGCGAGAGCGACGCCCCGGTCATCGCGCACGCCTTCGCCGAGCCCGGCCGCTACGAGGCCGAGCTCGAGGTGCTCGGCCGCGGCGACCACGTCGCCCGCGGCACCCGCGCGCGCGTCCCCGTCCACGTCCGCCCCGCCCCCGTCGCCTCCGCCGGCACCCCGGTCACCGCGGCCCCGGGCGAGCCCGTGGCCTTCGACGGCACCGGCTCGACCCCGAGCGACAGCCCGCTCACTGGCTTCCACTGGACCTTCGCCGACGGCACCGAGGCCGACGGCGCCACCGCCTCCCACGCCTTCGCCGAGCCCGGCCTCTACCGCGTCGTGCTGCGGGTCGAGGACGACTCCGGACATCCCTGCGACTTCGGCGTCGCCACCCGCGAGGTCAGCGTCAACTTCCCGCCCGTGGCCGAGGCCGGCGAGGCACAGGAAGCCGCCGTCGACGAGCCAGTGACCCTCGGCGGCAGCGCGAGCTACGACGTCGACGGCAGCGTCGTCGGTCACCGCTGGGACATGGGCGACGGCACGATCATCGACGGCGCCACCGTCACCCACGCCTACACGGCCCCGGGCCGCTACGTCGCCACCCTGACCGTCGAGGACGATTCCGGCGTCGCCAACGACAGCGCCACCGACACGGTGGCGATCGCCGTCAACGCCCCGCCGGCGCCGGCGGCGACCGGCCCCGACCGCCCGATCGCGGTCGGCGAGATTGCCCGCCTCGACGGCGCCGGGTCGAGCGATGCCGACGGGGCGATCCTGTCCTGGTCCTGGGACTTCGGCGACGGCGCCACCGGCGAGGGCCCGGAGGTGCAGTACGCCTGGGCGGCGCCCGGCGTCTATCCGGTCACCCTCACCGTCACCGACGACTCCGCCACCGACTCGGCGGTCTCGACCACCCGTATCGACGTCACCGTCAGCGCCGCCCCGGTCGCCGACGCCGGCCCCGACCAGTCGGTCGCGGTCAGCGAGGTCGATTTCGACGGCGGCGGATCGAGCGACGCCGACGGCGCCATCTCGAGCTACGAGTGGAGCTTCGGCGACGGCGCCACCGCTTCCGGCCGCAGCGTCCGCCACGCCTATGCCCGGCCCGGCACCTACGAGGTCGCGCTCGTCGTGCGCGATGACAGCGGCGCGCCGCTCAACACCGCGCGCGATACCGCCACCGTGCGCGTCAACGCCGCACCCATCGCCGACGCCGGCCCCGACCTGGTGACGGCACCCGGCGAGGAGGTCGTGCTCGACGGATCGGGATCGGTCGATCCGGACGGCGCGGTGACCGACTGGCTCTGGCGCTTCTCCGACGGAACCGAGGCCACGGGCGAGCGCGTCGCCCACAGCTTCGCGGGACCCGGGCTGCAGCGCGTCCTCCTGACCGTGCGCGACGACACCGGCCTCGCCGAGGCCTACGACGTCGATGAGGTCGCCGTCGCCGTCAACGCCCCGCCGGTCGCCGCCGCCGGCCCCGACCTCGTGGTCGAGCCGGGCGCTCCGGTCCGCTTCGACGGCAGCGCCTCCTTCGATCCCGACGGCACCATCGCCTCCTACCGCTGGGACTTCGACGACCTCGACGCCCCGGTGCCGGGGGCGACCGCCGAGCGCACCTACGACGCTCCCGGCGTGCACAGCGCCCAGCTCACGGTCGTCGATGCGAGCGGCGCCGGCAACGCCACGGCGCAGGCCGAGGTCGCGATCCGGGTCAACCATCCGCCGGTCGCCGAAGCCGGCCCCGAGACGGTGACCGATACCCTCTACGTCACCCTCGACGGCACCGGCTCGAGCGACGCCGACAGCGACCATCTGATCCACACCTGGGACTTCGGCGACGGCTCACCGCCGGTCCTCGGCGAGACGGTGACCCACGCCTATCCGCGCAGCGGCATCTTCCCGGTGACGCTGACCGTCGATGACGGCACCGGCCTCGGCAACGCCGTCGCGGTCGAATTCGACCCGCGTCGTCATCGACGCCCGGCCGCTGGCGGTCGCCGGCGGAAACCGCGACGTCTGCTCGGGCGACGCCATCCTCTTCGACGGCAGCGCTTCCAGCGATCCCGACGGCGGCCTCCTGCGTTTCGCCTGGGACTTCGGCGACGGCACCGGGTCCGAGATCGTCAACCCGAGCAAGACCTACGAGTCGCCGGGCGTCTACCCCGTCACCCTGACCGTCCGCGACGAATCCGGCCTGACTCGCGGCATCCACAGCGACCGTATCGCCGCCGTGGTGCGCGAGGCCCCGATCGCCCACGCCGGGCCCTCGGTCATGGCCTGCACCAACCAGACCGTGCGGCTCGACGGCTCGGCCTCCTCCGACGCCGACGGCGCGGTCAACGCCTTCTCCTGGAACTTCGGCGACGGATCGAGCGGCGGCGGCGAGCGGCCGACCCATGTCTTCGAGCGCCCGGGCACCTACACGGTCACCCTGACCATCACCGGCGATGCCCGCGGCAGCTGCGGCGCGCTCGACACTGCCGAGACGACGGTGATGGTCGTCGAGGCCCCCCGCATCGAGATCATCGGACCCGACCGGGTCGCCGCCGGCGCCGCCGTCGCCTACGACGCCGCCCTCGTCGGCGACGCCGACGTGCGCGGTGCCGCTTTCAGCTGGGACTTCGGCGACGGCGCCGCCGCCACCGGCCCGACGGTCGAGCACGCCTTCGCGGAGCCCGGCGTCCGCACCGTCACGCTGCGCGCGGAACTCCCCAACGCGAACGAGGGCTGCGGCTCGATCGAGACGCGCCGGCTCGTCGCAGTGAACGCGGCCCCGGCCCCTGTGGTCGAGGTCGCCGACCGGATCGCGGCCGGCGCCCTCGTCCTCTTCGACGCCGCCGCCTCGACCGATCCCGACGGCGCCATCACCGGTTTCGCCTGGGACTTCGGCGACGGGTCGACGGCCAGCGGCGTGCAGGCCCAGCACCGCTTCGCCGAGCCGGGGACCTACGAGGTCCGGCTGACCGCGACCGACGATGCCGGCGTCGGCAACAGCAGCGTCGAGATGGTTCGCACCATCGAGGTCAGCCCGCCGCCGATGGCCGACCTGCAGACGCCGCCGCAGCTCTGCCCCGGCGTGCCGCACGCCTGGACGGTCGCCGAGGACGCTGCGGACCTCAAGGCCAGCTGGGTCTTCGGCGACGGCTTCGCCTCCGAGGGTCCCCAAGCCGACCATGCCTTCGAGAAGCCCGGCGTCTTTCCGGTCGCGGTGACGCTCGACGACGGCGCCGGCCTCGCCAGCAGCCGGCGCACCGAGGAGGTCTACGTCCGGGTCAACCGTGCCCCGGTGGCCGAGGCGGGTCCCGATCGCATCGTCTGCCCGGGCGACCCGATCGCCTTCGACGCCGGCCTCTCCGCCGACGAGGACGGCCGCCTGACCGGCTACCGCTGGACGTTCAGCGACGGCGTGGTCCTCGAGGGCCCGCAGGTCGAGCGCAGCTTCGCGACGCCGGGCGCCCGGCTGGTGCAGCTGACCGTGACCGACGACAGCGGATCGGCCTGCGCCGCGGGCATCGACAGCGCCGCGGTGCTGGTCAATTCCCCGCCGGTCGTGGACGCCGGCCCCGACCGCGACACGCCGGTCGGCGCGGCCAACGACACGCTCGTCTTCGACGCCGGCGCCGCCAGCGACCCGGACGGCCAGGGCGTGCGCGTCGAGTGGGACTTCGGCGACGGCACCCTCGCCGGCAACGCCGTGACGCGCCACCGCTACGGCGCCCCCGGGGAATACACCGTGCGCGTCGACGCGCGCGACACCACCGGCCTCGCCTGTGGCGTCGCGAGCGACACGGCGGTGGTGCGCGCCCGCGCCCGGGAGTAAGAAGTTACTCGTCATGCGCTTCCCGCTCCGTGCCAAGTTCTTCGTCTTCGCGACGCTGATCGCCACCGCGCCGCTTGCGCTGGTCGGCCAGAATCTCGTGCGGATCGCGCGCGACGAACTGAAGAGCGCCGCGAACGAAGACCTGACCGGCGTCGCCGCGGGCCTCGCCTCCGACTTCGACACCATGGTCGAGGGGCGCTGGCTCACGCCGCTCCTCGTCATCCGCAACGGGGTCGACAGCGACGCCCTCGGCGTCGAGCAGAAGATCTCGCTCCTCACCCTCGGCCTGTCGCAGATCCCCGACATCGTGGCGCTGCAGCTCACGGTCGAGGCCTCCGACCTGCCGATCCTCGTCACCGACCAGGACTTCTCCCGGCACCTCGCCGAGGCCGGCCTCGACCCGGTCGAGACACTGCGCAGCCCCGAGGACGCCATCGCCGCCGTCCGCCGCGACGGCCGCTACGGCGAGCGCCTCCCCCGCCGGCTGGAGGCGACCGGCGATTGGCTCGCCACCGTGGCCTTCCCCCTGCGCACCCGGCTCGCGGGGCGCAGCGTGATGTTCTCCGCCCAGATCGACCTCGCCCCGCTCGGCGCGCTGGTGCGCGACGTCCCCTTCACCCGCCGCGGCGAGATCGCCGTGGTCGACGCCGACGGCCGCACCGTCCTCGAGCCCGAGCCGCGGTCCCTCGCCGACCGGGCCATCGTCGCCACCGCCACGCCGCTCGTCGTCACGACGGCCCGGCCCGAGGCCATCGAGGGATACGTGCGCCCCGACGGCCAGGCGATGCTCGGCGCCTACGCCTTCCCCGATGCCTTCCCCTGGGCGATCATCACTGAGCTCAGCGAGGAGAACGCCTACGCCGTCGTCAACCACATGCTGCGCAACCTCTTGATGGTCGGCCTCGCCGGCTTCGGGGTCGCCGCCGCCGCCGCGCTCTTCTTCGCCGGCCGCCTGACCGGCCCGATCCTGAAGATCGGCGAGGTCGCCGCGAGGGTCGGTCGCGGCGACCTCAAGGCCCGGGTCGCCGGCGTGCGCACCCGCGACGAGCTCGGCGACCTCGCGGCGCGGATGAACACGATGATCCGCGAGCTCAGCGAACGGCTCGAACTGATGAAATTCGTCTCGCACGGCACGGTGACGGCGATCCGCGACGCCGACGCCGCCGGCGTCGCCCGCGGCGGCGCCCGCCGCAGCGTGGCCGTGCTCTTCTCCGACATCCGCGGCTACACCGCCTTCTCCGAGAGCGTCGCGCCCGAGGTGGTGGTCGAGATGCTCAACCAGTACCTCGACGCCCAGACGGTGATCGTCGAGCGCCACGGCGGCGACGTCGACAAGTTCATCGGCGACGAGGTGATCGCCGTCTTCCAGGGTCCGGACATGGAGCGCAACGCCGTCGCCTGCGGCCTCGAGATCCAGCGCGCGCTCGCCGACCTACTCGAGGCGCATCCCGAGTGGAACCTGCACGTCGGCCTCGGCATCGCCGCGGGCGAGGTGGTGATGGGCGCCATCGGCGCCCGCGAGCGACTCGACTTCACCGTGCTGGGCGGCGTCGTCAACCTGGCGTCGCGGCTCTGCAACGCCGCGCCGCCCGACGCCATCCTCGTCTCCGCCGCGGTCCGCGATGCGCTCGCCTCCGCGCGCTTCGTCGCGTTCGACGCGCTGCCGCCGCTCGAGCTCAAGGGGATGTCGGCCCCCGTCACCGTCTTCGCCGCCACCGCGGCGGAGGCCGCCGACGAGGTCGCCTAGTGCCGGAGCCGTTCCTGGCCCGCGCCCGGCGACTCTCCGCCCTCGTCCTCGCCGTCGCCGTCCTCGGCGCCATGGCGGTCGCCTTCCAAGTCTCGTTCGCCGCCATCATCTACCAGGGCGACCTCGCGCAGTTCGTCGACCGCGGCATCGCGCTGACGCTGATGGGCGCGGCGGCGATGGCGGTGGTCGGCGCCCTGACCCTCGGCTACCGCGGCACCTGCTGCCAGCCGCAGGACGCACCCGCGATCGTCATCTCGCTCGCAGCGGCGAGCATCGCCGCCGGCATGGCCGACCCCGCGTCGGAGCAGAGCTTCGCCACCGTCGCCGCGCTCGTCGCCGTCACCGCGGCCGCGAGCGGCCTCGCCGCCTGGCTGCTCGGCCGCCTGCGCCTCGGCTTCGTCGCCCGCTTCATCCCGTTTCCGGTGCTCGGCGGCTTCCTCGCCGCCACCGGCTACCTGCTGGTGATGGGCGCGCTCGGCATCAGCATCGGCACGCCGGTGAAGGTCTGGAACCTCGGTGTGCTGCTCGACCCCGGCAACGTCGTCAGATGGCTGCCCTGGGCCGCGCTCGCCGCCCTGGTCATCCTCCTGATGCGGCGCGTCGCCAACCCGTTCGTGCTGCCCATCGCGACGCTCGCCGCCGGCGCCGGCTTCTACCTGGTGATCGCCGCCCTCGGCATCAGCCTCGCCGAAGCCAAGGCGCAGGGCCTGCTCCTCGGCCCGTTCAGCTCCGGCGGCTTCCTGCCGTCGCTCGCCGGCTGGCGGCCGCTCGACGTCGACTGGCTGGCGCTCGCGGCGCAGGCGCCGAGCATCCTGACCGTGGTCGGCCTGACCAGCGCGACCGCCCTCATCAGCGCCTCGGCCCTCGAGGTTGTCACCCGCACGCGCATCGACCCCGACCGCGACCTGCGCGGGATCGGCTTCGCCAACCTCGCCGCCGCGGCCTGCGGCGGGCCGGCCGGCTACCATGTGCTCTCCGAGACGCTGCTCGCCCGGAGCATGGGCTCGAACGGCCCGGCCAACGGGTTCGTCATCGCCGCCGGCTGCCTCGTCGCCCTCGCCTTCGGCGCCGCGGCGATCTCGGCCGTCCCGGTCGGGAGCCTCGCGCTCCTCGTCCTCGTCGTCGGGTTCAGCATGCTCATCGACCCGCTCTGGGACCAGCGCCGCAGCCTGCCGGCGACCGACTACGCGGTCGTGCTGATCATTCCCGTGGTGACCGCTGTCTTCGGGTTCCTCTGGGGGGTCGCCGTCGGCCTGCTCGCGGCCGCGCTCTTCTTCATCATGACCTTCGCCCGCATCGACCTCGTCCGCCTCGAGACGACGGTCGCGCGGATGCGCTCGCGGATCGAACGCCCCGAGGCCGAGCAGGCCCGGCTCGCGCGCGCCGGCCGCGAGGCCTCCGTCTACGTCCTCGCCGGATACGTCTTCTTCGGCACCGCGCACCGGCTGGTGAGCCGGATCGAGGCGGCCCTCGACCGCTCGCCCCGGCCCCGCTTCGTGCTGATCGACTTCCAGCGCGTGCGCGGCATCGACATCTCGGCCGCCCGCGCGATCGCCCGGCTCGACGAGACCTGCCGCGCCGGGGCCGTGGCCTTGATCCTGACCGGACTCGATACCAGGGACGCCCGGCTGATCGCCGGCCAGGCCGCCGGGCCGGCGCCGCGGGTCGTCGCGAGCCTCGAGGAGGCGCTCGAGACCGTCGAGACCGCCCTCCTCGCCGACACCCCGGCGGCCGCCGTCGGCCCGGCCCTCCTCGACGAGCTTCGCAACCGCCATCCGGCCGTGAACATCGACGGCTACTTCGAGGCGGTGTCGGTCCCCGCCGGGACCGAGGTCATCACCCAGGGCGGGCCGTCCGATTCGCTCCTGTTCCTGCAGTCCGGCGTGCTGCGCGCCGAGGTGACGCCCCCGGACGGCGCGCCGCTGATGGTCGCGCGCTGCCTGCCCGGCGCGCTCGTCGGCGAGATCGGCCTCTATGCCGAGGTGCCGCGGACCGCCAGCGTCGTCGCCGAGGCCCCGAGCGCGTTCCTGCGCATCGATGCGGCGGCGCTCGACCGCATGGCCCGCGACGACCCGACCCTGCTGGCCGACTTCCATCGGATGATCGCCGCCGCGCTCGCTCGCCGCCTCGGCCGCACTACCGCGCTCCTCGCCGACGCCGAGATGCAGGCGGGCTAGGCTGGCGCCCGTGACCATCGCCTCCCTCGCCATGGTCGCCCGGCACGCCCTCGTCGCGCTCGTGGTCGGGATGATGTCGGTCGCCCTGAACATCTCGGTGGCGGCCGTCATCTACCAGGGGCCGCTCGGCGTCTTCCTCGACCGCGCCATCGCGCAGGCGCTGATCGGCGGGGTGGTGATGGGCATCGCCAGCGCGCTCATGTTCAGCTACCGCGGCACGATCTGCCAACCGCAGATCGCGATGGCCGGCGTCCTCACCGTCGCCGCCGCGGGCATGGCCGCCGGGATGGCCGATCCGGCGTCCGAACCCGCTTTCGCCACCATCGCCGCCCTCGTCATCGCGACGGCCGCGCTCACCGGGCTCGCGACCTGGCTGCTCGGCAGCCTGCGGCTCGGCGTCGTCGCCCGGTTCGTTCCGTTCCCGGTCCTGACCGGCTTTCTGGCGGCCACCGGATACCTGCTGATCGTCGGGGGGCTCGGCATGGCGCTCGGCCGGCCGCTTCGACTCGGCAACCTGGATCTCCTCTTCGACACCGGCAATCCGATCCGCTGGGCGCCGTGGCTGCTCGCCGCGCTGGCGATCTGCGTGCTGACCCGGCGCCTCGGCCGGCCGATCGTCTTCCCGCTTGGGCTCGTGCTGGCCTGCGGGTTGTTCTACGTGGCCCTCGCCCTTGCGGGATCCGGCATCGATGCGGCGCACGAGGCGCGGCTGCTCCTCGGCCCTTTCGGCGGCGACAGCCTGCTCGGGGCGCTGTTCGACTGGCAGCCATTGGCCTTCGAAGGCCGCCCGCTCCTCGCGCAGACGCCGAGCATCGCCGCCGCCGTCGGCATCGCGGTCGTCGGGACGGCGATGAGCGCCTCGGCGTTCGAGATCGCGTTCGGCTGCCGCATCGATCCCGACCGCGACCTGCGCGCCGTCGGGATCGCCAACCTCGCGTCGGCCGCCGGCGGCGGCCCCGGGGGCTACCATGCGATGGCGCAGACGATCCTTGCCCATGGGCTCGGAGCGACGGGGCCATCGGCGGGCTGGATCGTCGCGGTGGCCTGCGCCCTGGCTCTGACCGTCGGCACTCCGGTAATTTCCGTCCTTCCGGTCGGCGTCTTCGCGACCGGTGTCATCGTCGTCGGGGTGAACCTGCTGGTCGGCCCGCTCGTCGACCAGCGGCGCGGCATGCCCGCGGCCGACTACCTGGTCGTCCTGATCATCCCGGCGGTCACCGCTGCGTTCGGCTTCCTCTGGGGGGTGGCGACCGGCCTCCTGGCCGCGGCGCTGTTCTTCGTCGTCACCTTCGCCCGCATCGACGTCGTCCGGCTCGCGACCAGCGGCGCACGCCTCAGGTCCCGAGTTCGAACGCCCGGACACCGAGCAGGCGCGCCTGGCCGTCCTCGGCCGGGAGGTCTCCATCTACGGCCTCGACGGCTACATCTTCTTCGGCACCGCCGACCGCTTGGCGCAGCGGGTGGAGGACGTGCTGGCCCGGTCCCCGCCCCCCCGATACGTCCTCCTCGACTTCCGGCGGGTCAGGGGGCTCGACACCTCGGCGGCGCGGGCGCTGGCGCGCCTCGCCGACGGATGCCGGGGCCGCGGCGTCGCCCTCTGCTTGGCCGGGCTCGACGACACGAGCGAGCGCGCGATCCGCGCGCAGCTTCCGGACCCCGCCGGCGCGTGGTTCGCCGGCAGCCTCGAAGAGCCGCTGGAGCAGGTGGAGGAAGCGCTGCTCGCCGCGGACGGCACGGCGGCGGCTCGCGCGCGCGGCTTCCTCGACGAGCTTCGCCGCCGCCATCCGGCGAGCGATCTCGCCCGCTACAGCGAGACCGCCCGCGTGCCCGCCGGCGCCGAGGTCATCGCGCAGGGCGCGCCGTCCGACGACCTCCTGGTCCTCCGCTCCGGCGCCCTGCGCATCGAGGTGTCGGTCGACGGCGCCGCGCCGATCACCGTCGCGCACTGCCGCCCGGGCACGCTCGTGGGCGAGATCGGCCTCTACACCGGCGCGCCCCGCACGGCCCGCGTGGTCGCCGAGCGGCCGAGCGAAGTCGTCCGCTTCGACGCCGGCGCGCTACAGCGGATGGCCCGGGACGAGCCGGCCCTGCTGGCCGACTTTCACCGGCTCGTCGCCGCGATCCTCGCGCGCCGCCTCGGACGCACGACCGCGCTCCTCGCCGACGCCGAGGTCCTCGTGCGTTGAGGCGCCTCCGTTTGATCCCTTCGGTCCGCCGGCCGGCGTTGACGCGACGGTGCCGCATTCACTTCGCGGATCTGCCCGTCGACAAATCCGCGCGCGCCTGCCTGCCCTCGGGCAGGCGCGGTTCCGGTCCAAACCGGCTACATGGGTGACAGATCTGACCGACGACATGGGTGACAGGTCATTCTGTCGGCGAGGAGGACCTTGCCGATGCCGTGGAGGGAGACCCGTGTCATGGACGAGCGCGCGCGTTTCGTGCTGGCGGTGGAAGCCGACGAGGAGCCGATCGCAGCGGTGTGTCGGCGGTTCGGGATCAGCCGGGACAAGGGCTACAAGTGGCTGCGGCGGTGGCAGGCGGAGGGCGTCGCCGGGCTCGCCGACCGGTCGCGGGCGCCGCGGCACCACCCGCAGGCCGTGGCGGAGGAGCTGCTCGAGGCTTGCCTTGCGCTCAGGCGCCAGCATCCGACCTGGGGGCCGGCGAAGGTGAAGGCGGCGCTCGAGCGGCGGAGCCCCGGTCGGCCGTGGCCGGCGGCGAGCACGATCGGCGCGCGCTTCGACCGCGAGGGGCTGACGGTCAGGCGCAGGACCCGGCGGCGCACGCCGCCCGGAGGGCCGCTGTGCGCCGCCGACGCGGCCAACGACGTCTGGGCGATCGACTTCAAGGGCTGGTTCCGCACCGGCGACGGCACCCGCATCGACCCCTTGACGCTCAGCGACGCGAGCAGCCGGTATCTGCTGCGCTGCCAGGCGGTGACGCGTCCCGACGGCGCGCATGTCTGGCCGATCCTCGACGCCGCCTTCCGCGAGCATGGCCTGCCGCGGAGGCTGCGCTCCGACAACGGACCGCCCTTCGCGACGACGGGCGCGGGCGGGCTCTCCCGCCTCTCGGTCAACGTGATCAAGGCCGGCGTCACCCCCGAGCGCATCACCCCGGGCAAGCCGCAGGAGAACGGCCGGCATGAGCGGCTGCACCTGACGCTCCTGCAGGACACCGCCAGCCCGCCGGCGGCGAGCCTGCCCGCGCAGGCGAAGCGGTTCCGCGCCTTCCGGGACAGCTACAATGAGGAGCGCCCGCACGCCGCCCTCGGCAACGCCACGCCGTCCGAGCGCTACGCCGCCTCGCCGCGGCGCTGGGACGGGGTGCTGCGCTCGCCCGAGCCCGCCGCCGACACGGTCCGCCGCGTGAAGAGCAACGGGCTGATCAGGTGGCACGGCGGCCTCGTCTACATCAGTGAGGCGCTCGGCGGCGAGCCCATCGGGCTCGGCGAGGGCGACGACGGCCTCTGGACGGTCCGCTACGGCCCGATCCTGCTCGGGCTGCTCCCCGACCGCGGCGACGCGCTGATCCGGCTGCGCAGAGGGGCTGATGGACTTGTGGACGACGCAAGGCGTCGCCCACAGGGCCCACAGCCGCCACAACCACAGACGACGGGAACGTAACGTGAATTGTGTCACCCATGTCGTCGGTCAGATCTGTCACCCATGTCGCCGGTTGCGCATTCCGCGCCTATCCCAGGCACGCGCGCGCGGATTACGAGCAGTCGGTCCGGCGGCACCCCCCTCGGCCTCCGCGCTCGCGCGCTCCAGCCGACGAACCGGCGCGGCGCAGTGCGTCGCTTTTGCCGGTTCTGGGCGTCGGGCCTGCCATCGGCCGAAGCATCGCGACGAGGAGGGATGCCGTCCGCGATCCGAACGATTCAACCGGCGATCGTATCATACTTACAGGCATGGTCGGCGATCGCCCAGGCGTCGAAGCCGCCGGCCCAGCGCAGCACCTCCGCCCAGACCAGCGGCTCGTGCTCGGGGATCCGCGCCTGGGTCAGGAGCTTGGCGGCGGCGATCCGCGCCTCGTGGATGTCGCTGTCCCAGAGCCCGCGGGCGAGGGCGACGCGCGCCGCGACCGGCTGCCGCCGCCACCCCCTGATCAGCGCCTCGACGCCCGGCAGCGCCAGCCCGAGACAGACGCGCGGCGCCTTGTGATCGGCCTTCGCCGGGTCGCGTCTCGCCCGCAGCGCAGCGAGCGCAGCCTCCGCCGTCCTGCCCGGCAATCCTGACTTTTTCCTTAGCATATGCGTTGTGCATACGTTGTGCATGCCCTGTGCCTCAGCGAATCCCACCATGTGGCTGTCGCCGCGGAAGGAATTGGCTCCGGCCGAGTCGCCCCGTCATTCGACCGTGACCGACTTCGCCAGATTGCGCGGCTGGTCGACGTCGGTACCCTTCAGCACCGCCGCGTGATAGGCGAGGAGCTGCGCCGGCGCCGCATAGAGGATGGGCGTGACGAACGGATCGGCCGCCGGCATCGCCAGCGTGCGCCACACGCCCCCGCCCGCCTCGCCGATGCCGGCCTGGTCGCTGATCAGCAGCACCCGCCCGTCGCGCGCCATCACCTCCTGCATGTTCGACGCCGTCTTGTCGAAGAGCCCGTCCGAGGGCGCGAGGACGATCACCGGCACGTCCTCGTCGATCAGCGCGATCGGCCCGTGCTTGAGCTCGCCCGATGCATAACCTTCGGCGTGGATGTAGCTGATCTCCTTCAGCTTCAGCGCTCCCTCGAGCGCCAGCGGATACATCGGTCCGCGCCCGAGGAAGAGCACGTCGTGCGCCCGCGCCAGGTCGCGCGCGATCTCGGCGATCTGCGGCTCGAGCGCCAGCGCCTGGGCCATGAGCCCCGGCGTCGCCGCCAGCGCCGCCGCCAGCCGCGCCGCTTCCTCCGGCGCGAGCGCGCCGCGCTGCCGTCCCGCCGCGATCGCCAGCACCGCCAGCACCGCGAGCTGGCAGGTGAAGGCCTTGGTCGAGGCGACGCCGATTTCCGGGCCGGCGAGAATCGGCAGCGCGACGTCGCTCTCGCGCGCGATCGTCGAGGTCTCGACGTTGATCACCGAGACCACCCGCCCGCCCTGCCCGCGCAGGTAGCGCAGCGCCGCCAGCGTGTCGGCGGTCTCCCCCGACTGGCTGACGAAGATGCCGAGCGTCCCAGGCCCCACCGGCGGCTCGCGGTAGCGGAACTCCGACGCCACCTCGACCTCGACCGGCAGCCGCGCCAGCCGCTCGAACCAGTACTTCGCCACATGGCAGGCATAGTGCGCGGTGCCGCAGGCCACCAGCACCAGCCGGTCGCAGGCGGCGAAGTCGATTCCCCGCGGCGGCACCGCCTCCCCGCCCGGCCCGAGATAGCGCGCCAGCGCGTCGCCGATCGCCGCCGGCTGCTCGTGCATCTCCTTGGCCATGAAGTGCTTGTACGGCCCCTTCTCCGACAGGTAGTTCTCGGCCGGGATGTGATGGGCCTCGCGCCGGACCGCGGCGCCCGCCGCGTCGAAGATCTCGACGCGCTCGCGGGTCACGACCGCATGGTCGCCCTCGTCGAGATAGGCGATGCGATGGGTGAGCGGCGCCAGCGCCAACGCATCCGACCCGACGAAGTTCTCCCCGTCGCCGTAGCCGACGGCGAGCGGCGAGCCACGCCGGGCCGCGACGAGCAGGTCGTCCTCGCCCTCGAAGAGAAAGCAGAGCGCGAACGCGCCCTCGAGCCGCGCCAGCGTCACGCGCGCCGCCTCCACCGGCCCTACCCCCGTGCGAAGCGCGCGGTCGCAGAGCTGGACGATGGTCTCGGTGTCGGTGTCGCTGGCGAAGACCGCGCCGTCGGCCTCGAGCTCGGCGCGCAGCGCGCGGTGGTTCTCGATGATGCCGTTATGCACCACGGCGACCCGCCCGGCCTGGTGCGGGTGCGCGTTGCGCTCGCTCGGCGCGCCGTGCGTCGCCCAGCGGGTATGGCCGATGCCGGCATGGCCGCGGATCGGATCCTGCACGAGCAGGTCGGAGAGCGCGATCAGCTTGCCCACCGCCCGCCGGCGGCCGAGGCGCCCCTCGTGCACGGTCGCGATGCCGGCGCTGTCGTAGCCGCGATACTCGAGCCGCTTCAGCGCCTCGAGGATCAGCGGCGCGACCTCGTGGCGACCGAGGATCGCGACGATCCCGCACATCAGGAGGCGGCCTTTCCGGCAGCCTTGAGCGCCCGCAGCCGCGCCATCAGCCGCTCGCCGAGGCCGGGCTTCACCGTCTGCCGGCCGCGGCCGAGCGCGAGCGCCCCGGCCGGCACGTCGGCGGTGATCACCGAGCCCGCGGCGACCAGCGCCCCGTCGCCGATCGAGACCGGCGCCACCAGCGCCGAGTTCGAGCCGATGAAGGCGCGCGCCCCGATCTCGGTCCGGTGCTTGAAGACCCCGTCGTAGTTGCAGGTGATGGTGCCCGCGCCGATGTTGGCGCCCGCACCGACCCGCGCGTCGCCGACATAGGCGAGGTGGTTCGCCTTGGCGCCCTCCTCGACGATCGCGTTCTTGATCTCGACGAAGTTGCCGACATGCGCGTCCTCGGCGATCTCGGCGCCGGGCCGCAGCCGGGCGAACGGCCCGATCCGTGCCCCCCGGCTGACGTGGCAGCCCTCGAGATGGCAGAACGCGTGGATCGTGGCGCCCGACTCCACCGTCACCTCCGGCCCGAAGACGACGTTCGGCCCGATCACCACGTCGCGGCCGATCACCGTGTCGAGCGCGAACCAGACGGTGGCGGGATCGGTCAGCGTCGCGCCGTTCTCCAGCGCGGCGGCGCGGGCGCCGGCCTGGAACGCCGCCTCGGCAGCCGCGAGGTCGGCGCGCGAGTTGACCCCGAGCGTTTCCGCCTCCGGACAGGTGATCGCCGCGGCGGTCAGCCCGCGGGCGCGGGCGAGCTTCACGACGTCGGTCAGGTAGTATTCGCCCTTGGCGTTGTCGGCGCGGACTTCCCCGAGCAGGTCGAGAAGGAGCCCCGCATCCGCGGCCATCAGCCCGGAGTTGCACAGGCGGACCGCGCGCTGCTGGGGCGTCGCGTCGCGCGCCTCGACGATCGCCGCGAGGCCCTCCGCGTCGGTGATCAGCCGCCCATAGCCGCCCGGATCCGCAGCCTCGAAGCCGAGCACGACGACGGCCGCCCCCCCTGCCCGCGCCGCCAGCATGGCCTGAAGCGTCTCCGGGCGGATCAGCGGCGTGTCGGCGTAGAGGACGACGACGTCGCCCTCGAAACCGGCGAGTGCCGGCGCGGCCTGCAGCACCGCGTGGCCGGTGCCCTTCTGCTCGGCCTGGACGACGATGCGGATATCCTCGTCGATCGCCCGGCCGGTGGCGGCGACGGCCTCCCCGCCGTGCCCGGTGACGAGCACAGTGCGCGCAGGCTCGAGCCCCCGCGCCGCGGCGAGGGCATGGGCGAGCAGCGGGACACCGCCGAGCGGGTGCAGCACCTTGGGCAGATCGGAGTTCATCCGCGTGCCCTGGCCGGCAGCGAGAACGATGACGGCGGTCGGCATGCGGCGGCTCCTGGATCCGGGCGTGGCCGGTTCTAGCAGCGCCATCCAGGCGCGAAAAGGCCGCGACAGATCAGATTTCGTTTCAGAATGCTCGCCCCTACGGCAGGGAGCACACTGCACGACACGGGGGCCTGGGCGGGACGGCTCAGCCGATGCGCTCTTACTTGACTGTCGTGCAGTGTGGGCAGAGAGGTTCCGACAGTCAGGGAGCGACCATGCGCGTGGCGATCTTCGATCTCGACGGAACCCTGGCTGACACCTCGGCCGACCTGATCGCGGCCGCGAACGGAGCCCTCGCCGCGGCGGGGCTCGGCACGCCGCTCGATCCCGCCCGCGACAAGTCGCTCGCCTTCGCCGGCGGGCGGGCGATGCTGCGCGAGGGGCTGGCCCGACTGGAGGCGCAGGACGAGGCCGAGGTCGACCGGCTCTACCCCCTGCTCCTCGAAGTCTACGCCGGCAAGCTCGCCGTGCACACGCGGACCTACGAGGGCGCCGAGGCCGCGCTCGAGCGGCTGGCGGCCGACGGCTGGCGGCTCGGCATCTGCACCAACAAGCCCGAGCGGCTGGCGCTGCTCCTCATCGACGAGCTCGGCCTCGGGCGGCATTTCGCGGCGCTCCTCGGCGCCGACAGCCTGCCGGTGCGCAAGCCCGACCCGCGTCACCTCCTCGAGACGATCGCGCGCGCCGGCGGCGTGCCCGAGCGCGCGGTCCTGATCGGCGACACCGCCAGCGACCGCGAGGCGGCGCGCGCCGCGGGCGTCCCCTGCGTCCTGGTCGGGTTCGGTCCCGACGGCGCCGCGGTCGCCGCGCTCGAGCCGGAAGCGCTGCTCGCGCACTACGACGACCTTCCCGACGTCCTCGACCGCCTGGTGCCGCGCCGTCTTGATACCGGCACCGCGGCCTCGCTATAAGGACGGCGCGCGGGTGTAGCTCAATGGTAGAGCAGCAGCCTTCCAAGCTGAATACGTGGGTTCGATTCCCATCACCCGCTCCAATCCATCCTCTCGCCGTCCCCGATCCGCGCCCCGATACCAGCTCCGGGTGAGAGGTTCGGTTGTTTCGCCGCCTCTGCCGCTTCCCTCTCGACCGGCATGCCACGCGTATGTTTGGTGCATGGGTGGTGCATACTTGGTGCATACGTTGTGCATCAAGCTTGTCGGCCAAAAACCCCCCATCAGCCCTCCCCAAAGGCCGCGAAGACCCTTGCAATTCGCAAAAAATGCAAATATTGCAATGCATGTATCGGAGAGGGATTCCATGAGCATCCGGCGACGCTCGAGCCAGGCTGACATCGCGGAGCGCATCGGCGTATCGGTGAGCACGGTTTCGCGCGCGCTCGCCAACGATTTCGGCATCAGTGAGTTGGTTCGCCGCGACGTCCAGCGCGTGGCACGCAGCCTCGGCTACAAGTCCAAGCATGCGCCGGTCATGGCGACCGCGGGCAACCGCGCGGTGGCCCTGGTGCCGCTCGGCAGCGCCACCAGCGGGCTTTCCGGCTTCTATGCCGGCATTGTCGAAGGCCTGCGGGCGCAGGCCGCCGAGGTCGGGATGGCGCTCGACGTGCGGCTGATCAACGAGCACACCGTGACGCTCGACCTGATCGCGAAGCAGATCGTGCAGGCGGATGCCGGCGGCGTGCTGCTGGCGGGAATCGATGCCTGGGACGAGCTGGTCGCCTGGAGCGCCGAGGCCGGGATCCCGGCGATTCTCGTCAACGGCAGCGATCCGCAGATGCGCCTGAGCTCGGTCGCCCCGGCCAACTTCTACGGCGCCTTCATGGCGACGCAGCGGCTGATTGACGCGGGCCACCGCAGGATCCTCCACTACGGCCAGCGGCCTCGGCCGACCCTGCTGCAGCGGCAGCGCGGGTTCGAGGCGGCGATCGCGGCCACTCCCGGGGCCGAGGCGACGATCGTCCACAACGCCGACGTGCCCGGCCGCGAGATGCTGGCGGCCCTGCTCGGCGGCAGGCACGACGTGACCGCCATGTTCTGCTGGAACGACATCGTCGCGGTCAAGATGCTGGAATTGCTCTACGGCGCCGGGACCACCCTGCACGAGAGCTTCTCGATCATCGGCTTCGACGACCTGCCGATCGCCGGCATGGCGACGCCGCGGCTCAGCACCATCCGCGTCGACCGGGAGGCGATCGGTCGGGCCGCCATCCGCCTCATGCAGCAGCAATGGGCCGGTGAGACCGCCGTGCAGCAGATTGAGATCGGCGTCTCGATGGTCGCGGGCGAGACGGTCTTCCCGCTGCAGAATCAGGCGGCCGCGCCGGACACCCGCAGCGGCCGCTCCGCCGGAGCCTGACGCCGCGCCCGCAAACTTTCTCTCATTTTTTGCATAACTTGCTAATTTGCACAAAACCGGTTGATCTTGCGCTCCGGCTGTCCTAACCTTCCCTCCACCGCGGACGCAAAGCCCGGAGGGGAAGTTGCAAGGAGCACGAATGGACCTGCGACGCTGGAACGTCAGGCAAGTGCGGATGCTGCTGGACCAGGCCCTGGCCTTCACGCCCTTCCCGCGCGACGCCGCCGAGGATCTCTCCGCGATACGGACGAGCGCGGGGGCGGGGGCGATCGATCGCCTGGTGACCCAGGCCCGGCAGGATGCCACGGCGCCGATTCCGGCCCTGCCCGCCGCGCTCTATCTCGAGTTCATGCGCACCGGCGCGCGCGAGGGCTACGAGGATGCCCAGCGCGAACGCCGCAACATGCTCTATCGCCTGACGCTGGCAGAATGGCTGACGGGCAACGGGGACTTCACCGCTGCGACCGCGAACCTCCTCTGGGCGCGGCTGGAGGAAACCAACTGGGCGTGGCCCGCGCACGCCGGGACCCTCGATTTCCCGGACCGGCCGACCGTCGACCTCGCCGCCGCGATGACCGCGCTCGACCTCGCCGAGGCCGACTACCTCATCGGCCACCGGCTCGACCCGGCGCTCCGGGCGCGGATCCGCAGCGAGGTCGACCGACGGACGATCACCCCGTTCCTGACCCGGAACGACCACTGGTGGCTGCACTCGACGCCGGCGCGGCAGGTCAACAACTGGACGGCGGTCTGCGTCGCCGGGGTAGTCGGCGCCGCGTGCTACCTCGAGGCCGACCTCGACCGGCTGGCGGAGATCATCGCGCGGGGTCTCCACAGCCTCGCCGACTACCTCGAGACCTTCGACAGCCAGGGCGGCTCTTCGGAGGGTCCCGACTACTGGTCCTACGGCTTCGGCAACTTCGTCGTGCTCGCCCATCTGCTCCACGCCCGCACCGGCGGAGCGATCGACCTCCTGGCGGAGGATCGGATCCCGGGAGATCGCCCTCTTCCCGGTGCGGACCGTGCTGACGCAGGGGCTGTGGGCGAGCTTCTCGGATTCCGACAGCACGCCCACCTTCCACCCCGGCCTCCTTTCCCATCTCGCGCAGCGCCTGCAGGCACCCGAGCTTACCGAGCTCGGCATGCGCAACGACTTCGCCGTCAACGGGTTCAACCAGTTCGCCTGGCCGCTGCGGCAATTCGCCTGGCCATTGCCAGATCGCAACGAGGCCTTTGGCGGCGGCGTCCACGACTGGTTCGCCGATATGGCCTGGATGATCAGCCGCCTCGACCCCGACGACCCGGGGTCGCTTCGGCTCGCCGTCAAGGGCGGGCACAACGACGAGATGCACAACCAGAATGACGTCGGGTCGCTGATCGTCGCTTCCGGCGCCAAGGTGGTGCTGACCGATCCGGGCCGCGGACGCTACTCCAAGGCGTATTTCGGACCGGAGCGCTACGCGAACCTCATGTGCTCCTCGCGCGGCCACTCGGTGCCCGTGGTCAACGGGCACGAGCAGGCCGCGGGCGCCGATCGTGCGGCGCAGGTTCTCGCCCACAGCCACGACACGGCGCGCGACGCGCTGACCCTCGAGATGGCGGCGGCCTACCCGGACGAGGCCGACCTCACCCACCTCACCCGCAGCATCGCCCTGGACCGGACCGTGCCCGGGGGCCGCATCCAGCTGCGCGACTCCTTTGCCTTCGGCCGGGGCGAGGGCGAGTTCCAGTCGGTCCTGGTGACGCCGCTGGCGGTCCGGCTCGACGGCGACAAGGTACGGATCGGCGACGAGACCGGCGGCGTGCTGGTCGGCTTCGATCCGCAGCAGCTTTCGGTGTCGACCGAGGCGCATCCCGGCATCGAAAAGCAATACGCCCCGCCGGTGGACCTCACCCGGCTCAGGTTCGTGGCCAGGGGCAATCCGGGACAGGGCGAGGTGACGCTCGACATCAGCCCCATCACCTGACGCGGCATCAGCGCCAGGCAGCATTTCCGGCGGAGCAGCCGGGCACAGGGAGGAGAACAAATGACACGAGCCTTTTCCGATCGCTGCACTTCGTGGCGAGGCCGATCCGGCGGCGCCGCGGCCTTGGCGGCAGCGCTGCTGCTGGCCACGCCGACGCTGGCTGCGCAGCAGTCCCCGATGCTCGATCCGCTGGTGGAGAGCGGCGAGCTGCCGCCCGTCGACGAGCGGCTACCCGAGACCCCCCTGGTGGTGACACCGGTGGAGAGCGTCGGCACTTACGGCGGAACCTGGCGCTCGGCCCTGCGCGGCGGCCTCGACAACGCCTGGATCGCCCGCACGGTCGCCTACGACGGGCTCCTGCGCTACGACCGCGAGTGGGGCGAGGTCATCCCCAACCTCGCCGAGAGCTGGGAGGTCAGCGAGGACGCGCGCACCTTCACGTTCAAGCTGCGCGACGGACTCAAGTGGAACAACGGGACTCCCTTCACGACGGCCGACATCGAATTCGCGGTGCAGCTCCTCAAGGAGCCGACCTACGCGGTCGGCGGCTTCGTCAAGAACCCCAACAACCCGGTCGAGATCGAGGTGGTCGACGATACCACCTTCCGCTTCGTGTTCGAGCATCCGAACGGCGTCATCCTCGACGAGCTGGCCAGCGTCAACGGCCTCAGCATCGTGTCGCTGAGCAAGGACTATTGCGGCCAGTTCTATCCGGGCACCAATCCGAACGCGGCCGAGGAGGCGAAGGCGGCGGGCTTCGAGACCTGGGAGCTCAGGATGCAGGACCGCTGCAGCTGGGCCACCGAGACCATCCGCTGGGCCAATCCGGACCTTCCGTTCATGAACGCCTGGAAGGTCGTCGAGCCGCTGACCGGCAACGCCACCCGCGTCGTCTTCGAGCGCAACCCCTACTACTGGAAGGTCGACACCGAAGGCAACCAGCTGCCCTACATCGACCGGCTCGAGATGCGGGTATCCGACTCGGTCGAGGAGCTGACGCTGATGGCGCTCAACGGCGAGATCGACTTCCAGGACCGCCACATCGCCACGATCGCCAACCAGCCGATCTTCTTCGACGGGCAGGAGGCCGGCGACTACCGCATGGGCCGCGAGATCCAGTCGTCCTCGAACACGATGGTGATCCAGTTCAACCTCAACCACGTCGACGAGAAGCGCGGCGAGCTCTTCGCCAACCAGGACTTCCGCATCGGCGTCAGCCACGCCATCGACCGCATGGAGATCATCGACGCCGTCTTCACCGGCGCCGGCGAGCCGTTCCAGGTGGCGCCGCGGCCGGAATTGCCGTTCTTCAACGAGACGCTCGCCAAGCAATACACGGAGTACGACCCCGACCTCGCGGCGCAGCACTTCGAGGCGGCCGGGCTCGTGCGCGGCGCCGACGGCATGTATGCCTTCGCCGACGGCACGCCGCTCGTCATCACCATCGACACGATCGCCACGCTACGCCCCGAGTGGCCCGACATGCTCGAGCTCATCCAGCTGCAGCTCGAGGCGGCGGGGATCAAGATCGAGATCAACAACATCGACCGGACGCTCTACTACGACAAGCGCCCGGCGGGCGACTACGACGCGCAGGTCTGGGGCGGCGACGGCGGCCTCGATGTGGTCCAGGAGCCGCGCTACTACATGGCCTCGGGCGACGAATTGGTCTGGGCCTACCGCTGGGCGCAGTGGTTCAACGGCTCGCGGCCCGAGATCGCCGAGGAGCCGGCTGACTGGGCCAGGCAGCAGATGGACCTCTACAACCAGCTGCGCGGCGAGGGCGACGCGGAGAAGCGCGCCGAGCTGATGAAGCAGATCCTCGCGATCACCCAGGAAAACTTCCCGGTGATCGGCGTGAGCCTGCCCGCGGACGCCTACTACATCGCCAAGAACAACCTCCGCAACGTGCCGGAGACGATGTTCCAGGCCTACCTGTTCCCCACCCCGGCGCCCTACGACCCGTTCCAGTGGTACTTCGCCGAGCAGTAGGCATCCCGTCCCCGCGGCGCTCGCCCGCCGCGGGGCTCGTCCGGACCCAGCGCGGAAAACCAGGGGAGAGGCCAGCATGGCGCGCTTCATCATCGGCCGGCTGATCGCGATGGTCCTCACCATGTGGGCGGTGAGCATCGTCGCCTTCGCCATCATCCAGCTGCCGCCGGGCGACTACCTGACCACCTACGTGGCGACGCTCGCCGCGAACGGCGACCGCGTCGACCCGCGCACCCTCGAGGCGCTGCGCGAGCAATACGGCTTCGGCGAGCCCTTCCTCGCGCAGTACTGGAAGTGGATCACCGGCATCCTGACCCGCGGCGACTTCGGGCAGAGCTTTGAATGGAAGGCGCCCGTCACCAGCCTCATCTGGGGCCGGCTCGGCAACTCGGTGCTGCTCGAGGGCCTCGCCGTCGTGGTGATGTGGCTCGTGGCGCTGCCCATCGGCATCTACGCAGCCGTGCGCAAGTACTCGCTTGGCGACTATCTCGCCACCGTCGTCGGCTTCATCGGCCTCGCCGTGCCGAACTTCTTCTTCGCGCTGATCCTGATGTACCTGAGCTACATCTGGTTCGGCGAGACGCTGGGCGGCCTGTTCTCGCCCGAGTTCGAGAACGCGCACTGGAGCCTGCCGCGGCTCTGGGACTTCCTCACCCATGCCTGGGCGCCGATCCTGGTCCTCTCGCTCGCCGGCACGGCCGAGCTGATCCGAATCCTCCGGGCCAACCTGCTCGACGAGCTGAAGAAGCCCTACGTGACCACCGCCCGTGCCAAGGGCCTCAGCGAAATGCGCACGGTGCTCAAATACCCGGTGCGCGTCGCGCTCATCCCGCTCGTGTCGACCCTCGGCTGGCTGCTGCCGACGCTGGTCTCGAGCTCGGTGCTGGTGTCGGTGGTGCTCAACCTGCCGACGGCCGGGCCGCTCCTGCTGCGCTCGCTCACCAGCCAGGACATGTACCTGGCCGGCGCGGTCATCATGCTGCTCGCGATCCTCACCGTCATCGGCACGCTGATCTCCGATCTCGCCCTGGCCTGGATCGACCCGCGCATCCGTTACGGAGGCAAGTGATGGCCATCGAGACCATGCCGCAGGCCGCGCTCGACACCGCACGCGTCGTCCGCGCCCGACGCGAGGGCCAGCTCGGCCTCATGTGGCGCCGCTTCAAGCGGCACCGCCTGGCGCTGGTCAGCCTCTGGATCGTGGCCGCGTTCTATCTCGTCGCGATCTTCGCCGAGTTCCTCGCGCCCGCCGACCCGGCCGCCTACAGCGCGCGGTACACCTTCGCGCCGCCGCAGGGCCTCAGGTTCTTCTCGACCGACGCGGACGGCTCCTGGTCGTTCTCGCCGCACGTCAACGGATACAAGTCGGAAATCGACCGCCAGGCCATGCGCCGCACCTTCGTCATCGACCCCGAGACGGAGATCCCGGTGCAGTTCTTCGTGCCCTCCGAGCCGTACAAGCTGGCGGGCTTCATCCCGATGTCGGTCAAGCTCATCGGCGTGACCGAGCCGCGCGCGCCCTTCTACATGCTCGGCGCCGACCGGCTCGGCCGCGATCTCCTGAGCCGGCTCATCCACGGCACGCGCATCTCGCTCTCGATCGGCCTCGTCGGCGTGACGATGAGCCTGTTCTTCGGGATCGTGATCGGCGGGTTCGCCGGCTACTACGGCGGCTGGTTCGACAGCGCGGTCATGCGCACCGTCGAGTTCATCCGCTCGATGCCCACCATCCCGCTGTGGCTCGGGCTCGCCGCAGCGATGCCGCGGGACTGGTCGCCGCTGCAGACCTACTTCGCCATCACCCTCATCCTCAGCCTCATCGGCTGGACCGAGCTCGCGCGCGTGGTCCGCGGCCGCTTCCTCAGCCTCCGCTCCGAGGACTTCGTGACCGCGGTGCGGCTCGACGGCGCCAGCGACTGGCGCATCATCACCCGCCACATGGTGCCGAACTTCACCAGCCACATCATCGCGGCGGCGACGCTCGCGGTGCCGGCGATGATCCTGGCCGAAACGGCGCTGTCCTTCCTCGGCCTCGGCCTCCAGGCGCCGATCGTGAGCTGGGGCACGCTGCTGCAGGACGCGCAGAACATCCGCACGCTGGCGACCGCGCCGTGGTTGCTGACGCCCGGCCTCTGCGTCGTCGTCATCATCCTTTCCATGAACTTCCTCGGAGATGGCCTCCGCGATGCCGCCGACCCGCATGGACGATAGACCCATCCTCGCCATCTCCGACGTGTCGATCGTGTTCTCGTCCCCCGACGAGGCCGACATCGAGGCGGTGCGCCAGGTGGACCTGACGCTCCGGCCCGGCCGGACCCTCGCGCTGGTCGGCGAGAGCGGCTGCGGCAAGTCGGTGACGGCGCGGGCCGTGCTGCGGCTCCTCGACAGCAACGCCGAGATCCGGACCGGGCGCATCATGTTCGAGCCGCCCGGCGAAGCGCCGACCGACATCGTCCGGCTCAGGCAGGACAGCCTGCCGCTCCGCCGGATCCGCGGCAACCAGATCTCGATGATCTTCCAGGAGCCGATGAGCTCGCTGTCGCCGGTGCACACCATCGGCGACCAGATCGACGAGATGATCATCGTGCACGAGGGCCTGAACCCGAAGCAGGCGCGTGCCCGCACGGTCGAGCTGCTCGACCAGGTCGGCATCCCCGGCGCGCTGGAGCGCGCCGACGCCTACCCGTTCCAGCTGTCGGGCGGCCTCAGGCAGCGCGCGATGATCGCCATGGCGCTCGCCTGCACCCCGAACCTCCTGATCGCCGACGAGCCGACGACGGCGCTCGACGTCACGACGCAGGCGCAGATCCTCGACCTCCTGCGGCAGCTCCAGGCCGACTACGGCATGGCGATGCTGTTCATCACCCACGACCTCGGGGTGGTCGCCGAGATCGCCGACGAGGTCGCGGTGATGTATCTCGGCGACATCGTCGAGCAGGGCAGCGTCTTCGACGTCTTCGCCGCGCCGAGGCACCCCTACACCCAGGCCCTGATGGCCTCGATCCCGAAGCTCGCGCGCAAGTCGGAGCGCCAGCGGCTGACTTCCATCGAGGGGACGGTGCCCTCCCCGCGGGACCGGCCGGACGGCTGCGCCTTCACCAGCCGCTGCCCCTACGCCTTCGCCCCCTGCGCAGGGATCCGGCCGGAACGCACCGACCTCGGCAACGGACACCATGCGCGCTGCCATCTCCTGACCCGGCAACCGGCGAGCGTGCCGGCATGACCCGGCTTCTGACCGTCGAGCACCTCTCCAAGTTCTACACGCTGTCAAGCGGCTGGTTCGGGCCGTCGCGCAGGCTCGAGGCGCTGACCGATATCAACCTCACCGTCGACGCCGGCGAGACGCTGGCGATCGTCGGCGAGAGCGGCTGCGGCAAGACGACGCTCGGCCGCTGCATCATCCAGGCCCAGCCGGCGAGCGCCGGGCGGGTGACCTACCACACCAGAACGTCCGGCGACGTCGAGCTCACTGCGCTGAACAAGCGGCAGCTCAAGCCGTGGCGGCGCGACATCCGGATGATCTTCCAGGACCCGATGAGCTCGCTCAACCCCAACATGCGGGTATTCGACATCGTCGCCGAGCCCCTGCGCATCCACCGGACGGCGAAGGGGCGCGAGCTCGAGGACCGTGTCGTCGGCACGCTCGAGAAGGTCGGCATCCCGGCCGAGGCGCTCGGCCGCTATCCGCATGCGTTCTCGGGCGGGCAGCGGCAGCGCATCGGCATCGCACGCGCGCTGGTGCTCGACCCGAAGCTCGTCATCGCCGACGAGGCCGTCTCCGCCCTCGACGTCTCGATCCAGGCACAGGTCCTGAACCTGCTCGAAGACCTCAAGGGCGAGTTCGGGCTGACCTACATCTTCATCAGCCACGACCTCGGCGTGGTCAACTACATCGCCGACCGCGTGGTCGTGATGTACCTCGGCCACATCGTGGAAAACGCGCCGACCGACCGCCTCTTCGAGCGGCCGCGCCACCCCTACACCGAGGTGCTGCTCGAAGCCCTGCCCATCGCCGACCCGACCCGGCGCAAGGGCCGCCGGACCGAAGTGCGCGGCGAGATCCCCTACCTCGGCAACCAGCCGAAGGGGTGCCCGTTCCACACCCGCTGCCGGTATGCGCAGGACCGCTGCCGCACCGAGGCGCCGGCGCTGCGGCCGATCAAGGGGCCGACGCGACTCGCGGCCTGCCATTTCGCCGAAACCCTGAACCTGAAGGGCGCCTACAGCGACGCGCCGCAGAGGACCTTTGCCTGAATGACCTACGATCCGGTGCGCGCGAACCCGCTGCATGGCAATCCGCTCAGGACCCGAGCCGACTGCGAGAAAGCCCTGCGGGATTCTGTTCCAGCCGCTCTTGCCCTACTTCTCCGAGGGCGGCGCCCGGGTCCGGCTCGACGGCGCGGCCGCGCATTTCGACCGCGCGGCGGCGGACCTCGAAGGCTTCGCCCGGCCGCTCTGGGGCCTGACCCCGCTCGCCGCGGGCGGCGGGACGTTCGACCATTGGGACCTCTACCGGCGCGGCCTCGCCAACGGCACCGACCCCGACCACCCCGAATACTGGGGCCAGGTCAACGCCACCGACCAGCGCATGGTGGAGCTGGCGGCGATCGGCTTCGCCCTGCGGATGCTGCCCCACCTGGTCTGGGAGCCGCTGCCGCAGCAGGCGAAGGACAACCTCGCGGCCTACCTCACGCACGCGCGCAGGTTCGACTACGCCGACAACAACTGGAAGTTCTTCCGCGTCCTCGTCGACCTCGGCCTCGAGCAGTGCGGCATCGACTTCGACCGCTCGCTGACCGAGCGCTACCTCGAGGAGCTCGACGGCTTCTACATCGGCGACGGCTGGTACCGCGACGGCAACGTGCGCCGGATCGACCACTACATCCCCTTCGCCATGCACTTCTACGGGCTCATCTATGCCCGGCTGGCGACCGGCGACGAGCGGCGCGCGGCGGTCTATCGGGAGCGGGCGCAGCACTTCGCCAAGGACATCCGCCACTGGTTCGACGACGAGGGCGGCACCCTCGCGTTCGGACGGAGCCTCACCTATCGCTTCGCCTGCGGTGGCTTCTGGGGCGCGCTCGCCTTCGCCGACCTCGAGGCGCTGCCCTGGGGCGAGATCAAGGGTCAGTTCCTGCGGCACCTGCGCTGGTGGAGCAAGCTGCCGATCGCCCACCGCGACGGCGTCCTGTCGATCGGCTATGGCTACCCGAACCTGTTCATGTCCGAAGGCTACAACTCCGCCGGATCGCCCTACTGGGCGCTCAAGGCCTTCCTGCCGCTCGCCCTGCCCGAGGACCATCCGTTCTGGACGGCGGAGGAGTCCGCGGCCATCGTCGACGAGCGGCCGGTGCCGCTCCGGCATCCAGGCATGGTGATGATGCACACGCCGGGCAACGTGGTCGCCCTGTCGAGCGGCCAGCAGAACTGGCAGATGCGCGCCGGCGCCGAGAAGTACGCCAAGTTCGCCTACGCCTCGCGCTACGCCTTCTCGGTCGAGGTGGACGAGCGCGCCTACCAGAACGGCGCCTTCGACGGGGCGCTGGCCCTCTCCGACGACCATCGCCACTTTCGCGTGCGCGAGACCAACGAGGCGGCCCGGATCGCCGGCGACACCCTCCACGCGGTCTGGAAGCCGTGGGACGACGTGACGGTCGAGACCTGGCTCGCGCCGGCCCACCCGTGGCACATCCGCGTGCACCGGATCACCACGCCCCGCCGGCTTCACGCCACCGAGGGCGGCTTCGCCATCGCGCGCGCCGATCTCGACGCCGACACCCGCGTCGACGAGCCGGGCCGCGCCCTCGCCCGGAGCCGGACCGACCTCAGCGCCATCGTCGACCTCGCCGGCGAGCGCGAGGGCAGGGCGCATCGGCCTTACGCGAACACCAACCTCGTCGCCGCCAAGACCATCGTCCCGCAACTGCGCGGCGAGATCGGCGCCGGGACGACGGTGCTGATGACCGCGGCCATGGCGCTGCCGGCCAGCGCCGTGGCCGAGGCGGCGCTCGGCAAGCCGCCCCCGGCCCCGGACATCGCCGCGCTCGAGGCGCTCTTCGCGCGCGATGGCATCGAGGTCAGCGCCATCCAGCCCGCGGAGCGGTTCTGATGCGGCCGAAGCTCGCCTTCGCCATGCGGGCCGATCGCACCAGGTACCTCTTCGACGCCGAGGCGCTCGACCGCCTGGCGCGGACCTGCGACATCCTCCGGACCGCGCCGCTCGAGGAGTTCGCGAGCGCCGAGGCGCGCAGCGTGCTCGGCCGGATCGACATCCTGGTCACCGGCTGGGGCTGCCCGCTGGTGACCCCGGACGTGATCGCGGCGGCGCCCGGCCTCAGGCTCATCGCCCACGCGGCGGGAACGGTCAAGTTCACCCTCGACCCCGCCGTCTACGCGGCCGGCATCCGCGTCACCCACGCGGCCGAGGCCAACGCCGAGCCGGTGGCCGAGTTCACCCTCGCCTCGATCATCTACGCCAACAAGCGCGTCTTCGAGCTGCGCGACCGCTACCGCGCCGACCCCACCCGGCGCACGTCCTATGCCCTCATGAACGAGCCGATCGGCAACTACCGCCGCACGGTCGGCCTGGTCGGCGCCTCGCGCATCGGCCGCAAGGTGGCGAAGCTCCTCGAGGGGTTCGACTTCACCGTCCTGCTCAGTGACCCCTTCGTCGGCCCGGACGACCCGATCGCCGGCCGTGTCGAGCTCGTCGATCTCGACACGCTGATGGCCCGCTCCGACGTCGTGTCGATCCACGCCCCGTCGCTGCCTTCGACGCGGGCGATGATCGGGCCACGGCAACTGCACCTCATGAAGGACGGCGCCGCGCTCATCAACACCGCGCGCGGCGCCCTCGTCGACGAGGCCGCGCTGATCGCCGAGCTTCAGACCAGGCGCATACACGCGGTGATCGACGTGACCGACCCCGAGCTGCCGGCGCCCGGCTCGCCGTTCTACACCCTCCCCAACGTGTTCCTGACCCCCCATGTCGCCGGTGCCGTCGGCACCGAGCGCCTGCGGCTCGGACACATGGCGATCGCCGAGGTCGAGCGCTTCGTCGCCGGGATGCCGATGCACTTCGAGATCGAACCGGCGCTGCTGGAGCGGCTGGCGTGACCGCATCGGTGCCGATACCTGCGGCCGACCGCCCGGACGCGGCCGCCGAGCGCGAGGCGCGGCTGCAGTTCCTCACCTGGGAGCGAACCCCGGCCGACATCGAGAGCCCGGCCCATCGCGCCCGGCAGGCGCGCCTGGCACGGTCGGCCGGCGCCACCCTGGCGCCGACCGCCTATGTCGCCGCCGACGCCGCGATCCACACCACGCACCTCGTGCTCGGCGAGCACAGCTGGATCGCCGGGCACGCGCTTGTGCGCGGCGATGTCGAGTTCGGCGCCCATTGCACCGTCAACCCCTACGCGATGATCTCCGGCAAGCTGCGCTGCGGCGACGGCGTGCGGATCGCCAGCCACGCCTCGATCGTCGGCTTCAACCACGGCTTCGACGATCCCGCTGTCCCGATCCACGCGCAGGCGCACGAGAGCCGCGGCATCACCATCGAGGACGACGTCTGGATCGGCGCGAACGCCGTGGTGCTCGACGGCGTGACGGTCGGCCAGGGCGCGGTGGTCGCCGCCGGCGCCGTGGTGAGCAAGGACGTCCCGCCGTCGGGCATCGTCGGCGGCGTCCCGGCGCGGATCATCCGCTACCGCGGGCAAGCGGCCCCCGAGGATCCCGAAAACGCGCTCCGGCGGCTCGGCGACGCTGCCCGGGCGCAATGGCCGGAGGCGCTGGCCAGGCATCGCGTCGAGGGCGCCTACGTCTCGCGCGAGGCCGACGGCGCGCTGCGCCGCAGCGTCCGGCACCTGAACGACGCGATCGAGATCGCCGCCGGCTTCGGGGCGCTGCCGCCGGGCCTCGACGCCGCGGCCGCGCTCGCCGAACTGCAGGCGCTGCAGGACCCGGCGTCGGGCCTCTTCCCCGACCCGTTCCAGCCGCCCGCCCCCGGCCTGGCGCTGCGCGACAACGGCCTCGCTCTCTACAACGTGCTCTCGGTCGGCTACGCCATCGAGCTCCTCGGCGGCCGTCCCCTGCACCCGATCGCGGCGGTCGAGCTCGACGCATCCGAGCTCACCGGCTGGCTCGACGGCCTCGACTGGCGCCGGCGGGCCTGGAGCGCCGGAGCGACCATCGACGCCATCGGCACGGCGCTCTGCTTCAACGCCCGCACCTTCGCGACCGGCCGGACGCGCGACACGCTGTTCGGCTGGCTCGCCCTGCGCCAGGACCGCGGCACCGGCCTCTGGGGCTCGCCCACCCCGGAAGAGGGCCTCCTGCAGCCGGTCAACGGCTTCTACCGCCTGACCCGCGGCACCTATGCCCAATGGGGGGTGCCGGTGCCCCTGCCCGAGCGCGCCATCGACTCGGTGCTCGCCAACCACCGCGCCTACGGCGGGTTCTCCGGCCCGATTTACACCGCCTGCAACCTCCTCGACACCATCCACCCGCTCTGGCTCTGCCTCGGCCAGACCGACCACCGCCGCGCCGAGGCCGAGGCGGTCGCCCGCGCGGTGATCGCACGCGGCGAGGCGCGCTGGCTGCCGGGCGAGGGCTTCGCCTTCGCCGACGGCCAGCCGGCGAGCCTGCAGGGAACCGAGATGTGGCTCGCGACCCTGCACCTCTGCGCCCGCCTCCTCGGGCTCGACCAGGCCTTCCCCTTCGTCCCCAAGGGCGTGCACCGCACCGAAGCGCCGGGGCTCGGACTGTGACGCGGCGCAAGGCGCTCGTCGTCTGGGGCGGCCTCGAGCTCCACACCCCCAAGCGCGGCGCCCACGTGGTGCGCGCCCTCCTCGAGCCCGAGGGCTTCGACGTCACAGTGACGCCCGACTACGACGCCCTCGGCGCCGATGACGTCGGCCTGAACGACCTCGTCGTGCCGGTCATCACCGACGGCACACTCGCGCCGGAGCGGATGGACACCCTGATCCGCGCCATCCGCGCGGGCACCGGGCTCGCCGGCTATCACATGGGGCTGGCGACGAGCTTCCGCGCCAGCGTGCCCTTCCGCTACGCGGCGAGCTGCTACTGGGTGCAGCATCCCGGCAACATCATCACCTATGACGTGGAGGTGGTCCGGCCGGACCACCCGATCATGGCAGGCATCGACAGCTTCGAGCACACCAGCGAGCAGTACTACCTCAACTACGACCCGGCGGTGGAGGTCCTGGCGACGACGACCTTCACCGGCTCCTTCCACCCCTGGCGCAAGGATGTCGTGATGCCCGTCGTCTTCATCACCACGCACGACCGGGGACGGGTCTTCTACTCCTCGCTCGGGCACACCGCCGACGAGCTCCAAATCCCTCAGGTGCGAGCCATCCTCAAGCGCGGCCTGCTCTGGGCCGCACGTCCCTAGCCCGCTTTTCTCACCGGGATCTTCGTGAAGGGCATTGCGGATGGGGATCATGCCGCCGTGCGAGGACGGTGGGATGTTTTGGCACGGCTGCGCGCTGCGCCGCGGCGCGATCGAAGTCGGGGTTGGTGGTGGGGTTTCGGGCTGGGCGGGGCGGGTGTGGATCAGCCGCATAATCGGGCGTGGGCGAGGCGGAAGACGGCGGCGTCGGGGCAGCTCGAGGCCATTGCGACGCGGATGCGGCGGACGCTGCGGGTGACCAGGGCGCCGATCTTCAGGAGTTTCAGGCGGATGCTGCCGCAGGTGGCGGCGGCGAACTCGGTGCCGGCGAAGCCGATGCGGCGTAGCGCCGTGACGAGCACGTAGGCCATCGAGGCGAACCACAGCCGGAGCTGGTTGGCGCGCATGGTCGCGGCGCTGGTACGATCGGCGAAGAGGTCGAGCTGGCACTCCTTGATGCGGTTCTCCATCTCGCCGCGGGCGCAGTAGATCTGCTCGTAGAGGGTGCGGGCGTCCGCCCGGGCGGGCTTGAGCGAGGTGACGACGAAGCGGGGATTGGCGCCCCTGGCGCCGCGGCCCGGCATCCACTCGGCCTTGGCGACCACCCGGCGGCGGCGGCTCCAGCTCTCGCGCGTCGTCCAGCGGAAGTCGGCGAAGCGGCGGGCGGCCCGCCCGCTCGCTTCGGCGTCGTGCTCGGCCCAGGCGAGCTCGATGTGGATGCGCTCGACCAGCCGTGGGTTGCGCGCGAGCCCGAACAGGTAGTCGACCCGGTTCTCCTCGCACCAGACCATCAAGGGCTCCCGCGCGAAGCCGCCATCGCCGCGAAGGATGATCCGCACCCGCGGCCAGCGCGCGCGGATCCGGCCGACGATGCGCGCCGCCTCCTCGACGGCGCCGGCCGAGGCGTCGATGTCGGCGCGCCGGAGCTTCGCCGCCAGGAGGTGGCGGCCGCAGAACACGTAGAGCGGCAGGTAGCAGTAGCAGTCGTAGTAGCCGTGGAAGAACCGCCCCTCCTGGTGGCCGTGCAGCGGGTCGTCGGTGGCGTCGAGATCGAGCACGATCTCCTTCGGCGCCTGCGCGTGCGCGTCGAGGAAGAGGTCCACGAACAGCGCCTCGATCGCCGCGCCGTCGTGGGCGATCCGGCGGTAGCGGTCGGCTTCCGCGGCACCGTGCTCGAGCCGGTTGAGCGTGCTCTTGCCGGCGAGCGGCGCGCAGCGGCCGTGCCGCGCCTCGAGCCGGCCGAGCACCACCCCGAGCACCGGGTCGTGGCGCAGCCGGTCGTGGTCGACCAGGTCCTCGTAGCCGAGCGCGATGCCGAACACCCGCTGCCCGACCAGCGTCGCCACCTCGTGGACCACCCGCTCCGGCGTCCGGCTATCCGCGAAGCAGGCCGCGAAGCGCTCGACGAGCCCGATCGCCCGGTCGGTCGCTCCGAGCAAGAGCCCGCCCGCGTTCGACGTGATCGCGCCGCCCTCGAAATCCGCCACCACCGCACGGCCATCGACCCGTGCGAATCCCATCGGCTTCGCGCTACACTCTGTTGGCATCGGGGAGACCTCCTGCGGGGACCGAAGTCTTTGTCGCAGAAGCACTTTCCCATGTTCAGGACCCCGATGCACCTACCCTTGGTGAGATATGCGGGCTAGCCCCGGCCGGGCGGAAGCGCCCGCCTCGGGCGCTTCGTCCACGCATGGACAAAGGGGGTCGATCAGGCGCGACTCGCCTCCAGGCCCCGGAGCGCGCGGGCGATGACGCCGAGCAGCGTCGCCGCGTCGATCGGCTTGGACACGTAGTCGGTCATGCCGGCGGCGAGGTAGCGGTCGCGGTCGCCCGCCATCGCATTGGCGGTCAGCGCGACGATCGGGACGCTGGCGCAGGCCGCCATCTCCCGGATCCGGCGCGTCGCGGTCAGGCCGTCCATCCCCGGCAGATGCACGTCCATCAGGACGAGGTCGAAGGGCCTCGCTTCGAGCCGGGCGATCGCCTCGCCGCCCTCGCGGGCGACCTCGACCTCGTGCCCGGCCTTGGCCAGCATGCGCACGACGACGAGCTGGTTCACCTCGTTGTCCTCGACCACGAGGATCCGCGCCGGCCTTGCCGCTGGCGCCGCCGGCAAGGCCGACGGCGCTCGCGTCTCCGCGATGGCCGGGCGGCACGGCAAGGTGAACCAGAACCGGCTGCCCTGCCCGGGCGCGCTCACGACCCCGATCTCCCCGCCCATCAGGCTGACCAGCTCGCGCGAGATGGCGAGCCCGAGCCCGGTGCCGCCGTAGCGTCGCGCCGTGGAGCCGTCCGCCTGGCTGAAGCGCTGGAACAGCCGGGCCTGCGCCGCGGCGTCGATACCGATGCCGCTGTCCTCGACCTCGAAGCGCAGCACCGCCGCCCCGTCCGGCTGCCGGAGCTGCCCGGCCCGCACCGTGACGTGGCCCCGGTCGGTGAACTTGACGGCATTGCCGACGAGGTTGAACAGGATCTGGCGCAGCCGGGTCGGATCGCCGAGCACCACGCCCGGCAGGTCGTCCGGCAGCTCGGCCAGGAGCACGATCCCCTTGCGCGCGGCACCCTCCTCGAGCAACTCGACCACGTTGGCCACCTGCTCGCGCGGATCGACCTCGACCGCCTCGAGCACGATCGAGCGCGCCTCGAGCCGCGAATAGTCCAGAATGTCGTTGATGACGGTCAGGAGCCCGAGCGCCGAGTTGCGGGCGATCTCGGCATAATGCGCCTGCTCCGGTCCGAGATCCTCTTCGCGCAACAGCTCGAGCATGCCGAGCACCCCGTTCATCGGCGTGCGGATCTCGTGGCTCATCGCGGCGAGGAACTCCGACTTGGCCTGGTTCGACAGCTCGGCGCGCGACCGGGCGGCGATGAGCTCCTCGTTGGCGCGGGCCAACGAGGCGGTGCGCTCGGCCACCCGCCGCTCGAGCTGGGCATTGAGCTCGGCCAGCCGCCGCTCGGCCGCCTTGCGCTCGGCGATCTCGGCGGCCAGCCGCGCGTTGTTCTCCTCGAGCTGCCCCGGGCTCGGCACCGCCAGCATCTTCGGCATCAGCGGCCAGAGCGCCACCGCCGTCGTCAGCGACACCGCCGCGGTGCCCACCTTGACCGCACCCTCCACCCCGTAGTCGGGCACCCACATGGTCCAGATCCCGAAGATGTGGGTGACGCCGCAGGCGATGATGAAGCCGCCGAACAGGTAGAGGATCCAGCCGTAGCGGATGTCGGGCCGGCGATAGGCGAAATAGACGACCGCGAGCGGGATCGAGAAGTATGAGAGCGCTATCAGTGTGTCGGCGATCAGGTGGGTCCAGAACACGTCGGGCCGCCATAGCAGGCACATGCCGTGGGGTTGGAAACCCTCGGTCGAGAGGAAGTCCCAGATCCAGACCGGCACGGCGCACCCCCAAGGCAAGTCGACGGCGTTTACCAGATCAGCGGATCGTTAACGCTCGATTAACCAACCCTCGCCGCTCACAGCCGGATCGCGGAGATCAGCCGCCCGTAGTCGGGCTCGCCCGCCTTGGTGGTCCGCCGAAAGGAGAAGAACCGGTCCGGCTCGGAAAACGTGCAGGCGCCGATCCACGCCGCCTGCCCCACCCCGGCCGCGCGCAGGCGGGCGAGGACGAAGCCGGGCAGGTCGAAGTGCATCCGGTCGCCGGCGCCGGGAACGAAGAAGCGCTCGTAGCCGGCCTCCTCGCTCCGGAAGCGGTCGAAGAAATCCGGCCCGACCTCGTAGGCGCGCTGGCTGATCGTCGGCCCCACCGCCGCGCGAACGTCGCCGGGCCGGGCGCCGAGCCGCGCCATCGCCTCGAGCACCGCCTCGAGCACGCCCTCGAGCGCGCCGCGCCAGCCGGCATGGGCGGCGCCGATGACCCGGGCGACCGGATCGAGGAACAGGACCGGCGCGCAGTCGGCGGTCAGGACGCTGAGCGCGAGCCCCGGCTCGGCCGTGACCGCGGCGTCCGCCTCCGGGCGCTCTCCCCAGGCATCCGGCCCGACGACGACGACCTGCGTCGAGTGCACCTGCCGGAGCGAGCGCAGGCGCTCGGGCGACAGCTCGAGCGCGCTGGCGACCCGGGCGCGGTTCAGCGCCACCGCCTCGCGCTGGTCGGAGGAGCCCGGCCCGCAGTTCAGCCCGGCGTAGATCCCCGACGAGGCGCCGCCGCGGCGGCTGAAGAACCCGTGGCGGGTGCCGGCCAGCAGATCCGAGGTCAGGATTTCGAGGGTCATGCGTCGAATCCGGGCGGCGGCGGAGCATCTTCCGGCGCCAGCGCCAGAACCTGGATGAGGTGACCCATTTCCGCCGGATGGGTCAAGCGGCGATGCGCCGCGACGATCGCCTCGAGCTCCGGCCCCTCCCGGCCGCGCGCCAGCGCCCGCGCCCGCCCGGTGATGCCGAGCCGCTCGAGGAAGATTCCCTGCGGCACCGGCCCGTGGGCACGGACCGGCCGCGCCGCCTCGGCGAGCGGGCGGAAGCGCACATGCGCGGTCAGGTCCGCCGCTCCCGGCGCCGCCAGCGGATCGGCCGGCGCGTGCCCTGCCACCGCCTGCAGCGTGTCGCCGCTTCCCTCCCAGCCGCCGTAGTCGACGAGGAGCGCAGCACCCCCCGCCCGCGCGATCCGGGCGCCGAGCGCCGCGATCACCGCCTCGGCGGCCGCGTTCACCTCCGCGATCCCGCCGTCGGCAAGCAGCGGGAAGCGGGCGTCGAGCCCGGCATCCGGCCGCGCCGCACCCCAGACGAAGCCGAGGCCGTCGCCCTCGATCCCGACCAGCCGCTCGCGCCACAGCGCGTCGGCCCGCTGGAATTGCCGGATCGGCAGCGCATCGAGGAACTCGTTGGCGATCACCACCGACGGCGCCTCCGGCAGCGCCGCGACCTCGCCGGCCCAGCGAACGTCCACCCCTTCGAGCGTCGCCGCCTGCCGCGCCCGCAACGCCGGGCTGGTCTCGACGAGCCAGACCGCCGCCGCGTCGCGGAACCCGGCCACCGTGGTCGTCGCCCGCAGGGCGTCGCGCATCAGCGTGCCGCGTCCCGGCCCGAGCTCGGCGAGGACGAAGGGCGCCGGCCGGCCCTGGTCGAGCCAGACCTGCGCCGTCCAGGCGCCGACGAGTTCGCCGAACATCTGGCTGATCTCGGGCGCGGTGACGAAGTCGCCGCCCGCCCCGAGCGGGTCGCGGGTCGCGTAGTAGCCGTGCTGCGGATGCCCGACGCAAAGCGCCATGTAGGCGTCGAGCCGCATCGGCCCGGCTTCGGCGATGCGGCGGCGGATCAGCGCCCCGAGCGCCGTCACGCCCGCCGCGCCGCCAGCACGATGAGGATCGCGCCCGCCGCCAGCATCGGCAGCGTCAGGAGCTGGCCCATGGTCAGGCCCCAGTCGCCGCCGAGCCCGAGCACGTGGCCATGCGGGTTGCCGGCCGTGACGAACTGGCCGTCGGCCTGCCGGAAGCGCTCGACAATGATCCGCGCCAGACCGTAGCCGATCAGGAACAATCCGAACACCCGCCCCGGCCGCGCCAGCGCGCCGCCGCGGATCGCGAACGCGAGGACGGCGAAGAGCACGAGGCCCTCGAGCCCCGCCTCGTAGAGCTGCGACGGATGCCGGGCGCAGGGCCCGACCCAGCCGTCCGGGCAGGTCTGCGCCGCCTCGCCGGGAAAGGCCACCGCCCAGGGCGCCGTCGACGGCCGGCCCCAGAGCTCGGCGTTGATGAAGTTCGCGACCCGCCCGAAGAAGAGACCGATCGGCGCCGCCGCCGCCACCGCGTCGCCGACCTTCAGGATCTCGAGCCCGTTCCTCAGGCTGAAGCCGACGACGCCCGCGGCCACCCCGAGGAGGCCGCCGTGGAACGACATGCCGCCATGCCAGACCGCGAGGATCTCGCCCGGGTTCGCTCGCGAAGTAGCCCGGCTGGTAGAACAGCACGTAGCCGAGCCGCCCGCCGAGGATGACGCCCGCGATCATCCAGGTCAGCAGGTCGTCCGCCTGCTCCGGCCGCATCGCCGGCGTCCCGCCCCAGAGCGCCGGCCTCCGGCACAGCGCCGCCACGTAGCGCCAGCCGAGGAGCAGCCCGGCGATATAGGCGAGCGCGTACCAGCGCAGCGCCAGCTCGATCCCGAGCACGCGGAACGAGACGAGGACCGGATCGATGTCGGGAAACGGCAGGACGAGGGGCATCGGAGCTCCGGCGGCGGCCGCCCTGCATCATGGCGCCCGCCGCCGATGTCAAGCCGACCCGCCCCACCCTTCCTTCCCTTCGCGAGTCGGGCCGGGGTCAAGGGCGGCGAAGCCGCGGGCGAAGCCCGTTCACCCTTGACGCCGGCCCGACTCGCAACCCCACCATGGGAAAGGCGCCTGATGAAGCAACCGCTTCATCAGCGCCTCGGCGCAGATCTTCCTTCTCTTCCTTGCAACGCCGCAACCCGCGCGACGCCGCCGCGCGGCGCGGGCGCCCCGCCGCCACACGCGCGACGCCCACGCGCCGCTCCCGCCGGCCGTTGTGCGCGCCCCCGGCATGTGGTGAAACCCGGAGCGGGACTGCGGGAGGGAAGCATGGACTACCGGTATCTCGGCCGCTCGGGCCTCAGGGTCTCGACGCTGACGATGGGGACGATGACCTTCGGCGGCGGCGGCAACTTCGCCAAGGTCGGCGCGAGCGATCTCGACGAGGCGCGACGGCTGATCGACCTCTGCCTCGACGCCGGCGTCAACCTGCTCGACACCGCCAACGTCTACTCCGACGGGCGTCTCGGAGGAGATCATCGGCCAGGCCGTCGCCGGCAAGCGGCACGACGTCCTCATCGCCTCCAAGGTCCGCTTCCGCATGGGCGAGGGCCAGAACGACGAGGGCCTGTCGCGCTGGCACATCCTGCGCCAGGTCGAGGCGAGCCTGAAGCGGCTCAGGACCGACGTCATCGACATCCTCTACCTGCACGAATGGGACGGGATGACGCCCCTCGACGAGACGCTCGGCGCGCTCGACACCCTGATCGCCCAGGGCAAGATCCGCTACGCCGGCGCCTCCAACTACTCGGGCTGGCACCTGATGAAGGCGCTTGGCCTCGCCGAGCGGCACGGTCTCCCTCGCCTCGTCACCCAGCAGATCCACTACAGCCTCGAGGCCCGAGAGGCCGAGTACGAGCTCGCCCCGATCGCGGTCTCCGAGGGCGTCGGCATCCTGGTCTGGAGCCCGCTCGCCGGCGGGCTGCTCTCGGGCAAGTACGGCCCCGACCAGGCCTCGGCCCGCCAGCTCGCCGGCTGGAGCGAGCCGCCGATCCGCGACGTCGACCGGCTCTGGCGAATCGTCGCCGCCCTCAAGGAGATCGGCGCCGCGCGCGGCGTCTCGGCCGCGCAGGTCGCGCTCGCCTGGCTGCTCGGCCGCCCCGGCGTCGTCTCGCTGGTGATCGGCGGCCGCAACGCCGGGCAGTTCCGCGACAGCCTCGCCGCCGCCGACCTCAGGCTCGCGGACGACGAGCGCGCGCGGCTCGACGAGGTCAGCGCCCCGCCCGTGCTCTATCCGTACTGGCACCAGTACGCGACCGCCCGGCGCCGGTTCGCCCCCGCCGACCGCGCCTTCCACCGCGGCCCGATCGAGGACTGAGCCGACGGCGCGCGCTCCCTTGGCAAGCGGCGCCGCCGCGACCATATGATCGGACGCACGTGTCCCAGGGAGATGCCGGATGCAGACGCGCAACAAGGTCCTCGACGACCTCGCCCAGCTGATGTCGAACGCCATGGGCGTGGCCCAGGGCGCCAAGGTCGAGGCCGAGACCGCGATGAAGAGCCTGATCGACCGCTGGCTTGCCGACCGAAACCTCGTCACCCGCGAGGAGTTCGACGCCGTCCGCGCGATGGCGCAGAAGGCGCGCGAGGAGAACGAATCGCTGAAGGCGCGGCTCGTGGCGCTCGAGGCGTCGGTTGCCGCATCCGCCGGGGCGAACGGTTAGTAACCCGTTAAGCTTGCGCGGAATTGTCCGGCCTGCCCGGCAAAAATTGTCTTTACAGCCGCCCGGCGATGAACCACCATATCTTGTAGGTTGGCTGCCGTTGCGGTTGATCTGTTGTTAACCTCACCGCCCCGACGGGGTGATGCCCCGCCGGCGGCCACAACGAGAGGGCATCGGGCATGGGCATCGTCGAGCGCGAATTCGACTGCGAGGAACTCCACCCCATCGATATCGTCGAGACCCTGGCGGAGCAGCGCTCCTGGGACTTCGACCGCATCGCCGACGACCAGATCGCCATGGCGATCGAGGGCAGCTGGCGGACCTACTCGGTGACGCTCGCCTGGTCTGCCCGCGACGAGAGCCTGCGCCTGATCTGCGCCTTCGACATGGCGCCGCCGGCCCGCCGGGTCGGGGCGCTGCACTCGGTCATGTGCCTCGCCAACGACAAGTGCTGGAGCGGCGCCTTCGTGCTGTGGCGCGACCAGAAGCTGATGGGCTATCGCTACAGCCTGAACCTCGCCGGCGGGGCGGCGGCGAGCTCGGCCCAGATCAACGACATGGTGCGCGCCGCCGTCACCGCCTGCGAGCGGTTCTACCCGGCGTTCCAGCTCGTCGCCTGGGGCGGCGAGCGTCCGGAGAAGGCGCTTGGCATCGCCATGGCCGAGGCCTACGGTCGCGCCTGATCTTGCGGGCCCCTTCCGGCGCGGGGCCGGGAGGGGCGCATGCAGCTCGCTGAAATCTCCGGCCGCGGCCTCCTGCTCATCGGATGCGGCAAGATGGGCTCGGCGCTGCTCGAGGGCTGGCTCGCCGGCGGGCTCGATCCGGCCGCGGTCACCGTCCTCGAACCCAGCCCGAGCCCGGCCCTCGAGGCGCTCGCCGGGCGCGGCCTGACCCTCAACGGCTCCCTCCCCGCGCATCCGGCCGTCGCGGTCCTCGCGGTGAAGCCGCAGTCGATGGGCGCCGCCCTGCCCCAGCTTGCCGCACTCGGCAACGGCGCGACGCTCTTCCTCTCCATCGCCGCCGGCACGCCGATCCGCGCCTTCGAATCGGCGCTCGGCGAGCGCACCCCGATCGTCCGGGCGATGCCGAACACCCCGGCCGCGATCGGCCGCGGCATCACCGCGCTCGTCGGCAACGCCTATGTCGACGCCCGCGGCCTCGCGCTCGCCGAGACGCTGATGCAGGCGGTCGGGCGCACGGTGACCGTGCCCGACGAAGCGCTGATGGACGCGGTCACCGCGGTGTCGGGCTCGGGGCCCGCCTACGTCTTCCTGATGATCGAGGCGCTCGCGGCCGCGGGCGAGGCCGAGGGGCTCGAGCGGGGTTTGGCGCTCGATCTCGCCCGTGCTACCGTGGCCGGTGCCGGGGCGCTCGCCGAATCCTCGGCCAAGCCTCCGGCCGAGCTGCGCGTCGACGTTACGAGCCCGGGCGGGACCACCGCCGCCGCGCTCGCGGTCCTGATGGAGGAAACCGCCGGGCTCGGCCCGCTCATGCGCCGGGCCGTGGCCGGCGCTGCCGCGCGAAGCCGCGCCTTGGCCGACTGACCCGCGTCGCGCGTCCCGAAGCCGCTGCAACCGAGGAGAAACCCGATGTTCGATCCCAAGACCTTCTCGTTCGACGTCGAGAAGATGACCGAGTTCTTCAAGCAGAACGACTTCACCAAGCACTTCGCCGCCATGAAGATGCCCGGCGTCGATGCCGATGCGCTGGTGGCGGCGCAGCAGAAGAACATGGACGCGCTGGTCGAGGCGAACAAGGCCGCGGCCGCCGGCTACCAGGACCTCTTCAAGATGCAGATGTCGATCTTCGAGGAGACGATGGCCGAAGCTCAGGCGCACATGAAGTCGTTCGATTCGACCAAGCTCGATCCGGAGGCCGCCAAGGCGCAGGCCGAGCTCGCCAAGGCCGCCTTCGAGAAGGCGCTCGCCAACATGCAGGCGCTGGCCGAGACCGCGCAGAAGGCGAACGCCGAGGCCTACGGGATCGTCTCGGCGCGGATCAAGGAGAGCCTGGCCGAGCTGCGCGACATGGCGGGCAAGGCCCGCGGCTGACCGTGCCCGCAAAACCGCTTGCCCGCGCCGGGGCGAACGGCTTCTCTCGGGCCTCCGGCAACGGGGGCCCCGCATGGAGACGATCAGCTTCGACGACTTCCTCAAGGTCGACATCCGCGTCGGCCGCATCACCCGGGCCGAGCCGTTCCCCGAGGCGCGCAAGCCGGCGCTGAAGCTCTGGATCGACTTCGGCCCCGAGCTCGGCGAGCGGCGGTCCTCGGCGCAGATCACCGTGCACTACGACCCGGCGACGCTCGTCGGCCGCCAGGTGCTCGCCGTCGTCAACTTTCCGCCCCGCCAGATCGGCCCGTTCCGCTCCGAGGTCCTCACCCTCGGCCTCGACGACGAGTCCGGCGCGGTGGTACTGGTCGGCTCGGACCGCGAAGTGCCGCTCGGCGCGCGGCTGCACTGAAGGGAGGGACGGAAATGGCCGCCTACCTGATCGCCGACACGCTGATCAACGATTCCGAGGCCTACGACATGTACAAGGCCGGAGCGCGGCCGATCGCCGAGCGGCACGGGGGCGAGTACCTGACCCGCGGCGGCGCGCTCACCGTGCTCGAGGACGGGCTCTGGACGCCGACGCGGCTGGTGATCCTCCGCTTCCCCGACGTGGCCGCGGCGCAGGCGTTTGCCGACGATCCTGACTACCAGCCGCTGAAGGCGATGCGCCAAGGCGCGGCCAAATGCACTCTGGCGATCGTCGAGGGCGACTGAATGCCGAGCAAGCCCCGCGTCATCGTCACCCGCAAGCTCCCCGACGCCGTTGGGGCGCACCTCGCCGCCCACCTCGACGCCGTGCTGAACCCCGAGGACGCGCCCTTCTCGCGCGAGGGCCTGGCGGCGGCGATGCGCGAGGCCGACGGGCTCCTGCCGACGGTCACCGATGCCCTCGACGCCGCCATGATCGCGACCCCCGGCCGTCGGGTGCGCATCGTGGCGAACTTCGCCGTCGGCGTGAACAACATCGACCTCGAGGCGGCGAAGGCGGCCGGCCTCGTCGTCACCAACACGCCGGACGTGCTGACCGATGCCACCGCCGACCTCGCCATCGCGCTGATCCTCGCCGCCACCCGCCGGATGAGCGAGACCGAGGCGATCCTGCGCCGCGGCGGCTGGGACGGCTTCCGGCCGACCGGCTGGCTCGGGATGGGCCTGCAGGGCAAGACCCTCGGCATCGTCGGCATGGGCCGGATCGGCCAGGCGACGGCGCGGCGCGCGAGCCTCGGCTTCGGCATGCGCATCATCTACTTCAACCGCTCGCCGGTGGCGTCCCTCGACTTCCCCGCCGAGGCCCGCCCCTCGATCGACGCGGTGCTCGCCGAGGCCGACGTCGTGTCGCTGCACGTGCCCGGCGGCGGCGGCAACGCCCGGCTCATCTCCGCCGACCGGCTCGCGCGGATGAAGCCCGGCGCCTACCTCGTCAACACCGCGCGCGGCGACATCGTCGACGAGGCGGCGCTCGCCGCCGCGCTCGCCGCTGGCCGGCTCGCCGGCGCCGGGCTCGACGTCTATGCCGAGGAGCCGAAGGTGCCACAGGCGCTCCTCGACCTGCCGACCGTCACCCTCCTGCCCCACATCGGCAGCGCCACCCTCGAGACCAGGACGGCGATGGGGATGCTCGCCGCCGACAACCTGATCGCCTTCTTCGCCGGCCGTCCGCTGCCGTCGCGCGTAGTCTGACTCAACCGCAGCCGTTAACGATCCAATCCTGACCGTTTCAGGTGCCATACGGTTTCCATATGTGTTCCATACGCGTTCCATCGAGCGAATCCGCGTAAACCTTTGACGTTGCTCACGCGGCCTCACGATCTCGTATCTTGCGCACCGGTTTTCCGGGAGGCTATCCCCATCCCCGAACATCGGAAGGAGATCGTCATGACCGACCTCGAGACCACCTGGGCCCCGCGCGCCCGCAGCATCCTGCGCATCATGGCCGCGCTGCTCTTCCTCGCCCATGGCAGCGCCAAGCTGCTCGGCTTCCCCGCGAGCGACATGTCGCCCCCCGCGATGTCGCTGCCCTGGATCGCCGGCGTGCTCGAGCTCTTCGGCGGCGCGCTTCTCGCCCTCGGCCTCTTCACCCGCCCGGTCGCCTTCGTGCTTGCCGGCCAGATGGCCGTCGCCTATTTCCTCGCCCACGCGCCGCAGAGCTTCTTCCCGCTCCTGAACGGCGGCGACGCCGCGGTCCTCTACTGCTTCGTCTTCCTCTATCTCGTCCTCGCCGGCCCCGGCCCGTGGAGCCTCGACGCGCTCCGCAGCCGCGCCGCGCTCGACAGCGGCCGGACCATCGCCTAAGCCAAGGCGCACGCCCGGATCGAGGAGATTCCCATGGCCAGCGCCCTCGACGCCCTCGACGCCCGCGATCCCGCCGACGGCGGGCTCGGGGCGCTGCCCGAATGGGACCTCTCCGACCTCTACGCCGCGCCCGACGCGCCGGAGATCGTCCGCGACCTCGACTGGCTGAAAGCCGAGTGCGCAGCCTTCGCCGCCGCCTACGAGGGCAGGCTCGCCGAGCTCGACGCACCCGGCCTCCTCGAGGCGGTCCGCCGCTACGAGCGGATCCAGGCGGTGTCGGGCCGGGTGATGAGCTACGCGGGCCTGCGCTACTACCAGAACACCACCGACCCGGTGCGCGCCAAGTTCTTCGGCGACCGCCAGACCGAGCTCACCGACCTCTCGACCCCGCTCGTCTTCTTCACCCTCGAGCTCAACCGCGTCGACGACGCCCGCCTCGACGCCCTCGTCGCCTCCAGCGCCGAGCTCGCCCGCTACAAGCCCGTGCTCGACCGCATCCGCAAGATGAAGCCCTACCAGCTCTCCGACGAGCTGGAAAAGTTCCTGCACGACCAGTCGGTGGTCGGCCCTGCCGCCTGGAACCGGCTCTTCGACGAGACGATGGCCGGGCTCGAGTTCGAGGTCGACGGCGAGGCGCTGCCGCTCGAGGCGACGCTGAACCTGCTCTCCGAGCAGGACCGCGCCAAGCGCGAGGCCGGTGCCGAGGCGCTCGCGAAGGTCTTCCAGGCGAGGCTGCCGCTCTTCGCCCGCATCACCAACACGCTCGCCAAGGACAAGGAGGTCGAGGACCGCTGGCGCAAGCTGCCGACGCCGCAGACCTCGCGCCACCTCGCCAACGACGTCGAGCCCGAGGTGGTCCAGGCGCTCCGCGACGCGGTCGTCGCCGCCTACCCCCGGCTCTCGCACCGCTATTATGCGCTCAAGGCGCACTGGCTCGGTCTCGACAAGCTCGAGGTCTGGGACCGCAACGCCCCCTTGCCGGAGGAGGACGACCGCAAGATCGGCTGGGCCGAGGCGCGCACGACCGTGCTCGACGCCTATGCCGGCTTCGACCCCCGCATGGCCAAGCTCGCCGAGCCGTTCTTCGACAAGGGCTGGATCGACGCGGCCGTGAAGCCCGGCAAGGCGCCCGGCGCCTTCGCCCATCCGACGGTCACCGAGGTCCACCCCTACGTGCTCCTCAACTACCTCGGCAAGCAGCGCGACGTGATGACCCTCGCCCACGAGCTCGGCCACGGCGTCCACCAGCGCCTCGCCGCCCATCAGGGCGAGCTCCTTTCCTCGACGCCGCTGACGCTGGCCGAGACCGCCAGCGTCTTCGGCGAGATGCTGACCTTTCGCAAGCTCCTCGCCGCCGCGCCGACGCCGCGGGCGCGCAAGATCATGCTCGCCTCCAAGGTCGAGGACATGATCAACACCGTCGTCCGCCAGATCGCCTTCTACGACTTCGAGTGCCGCCTGCACGCCGAGCGCCGCAGCGGCGAGCTCACGCCCGACGACATCGGCGCGATCTGGATGGCGGTGCAGACCGAAAGCCTCGGGCCCGCTTTCCGCTTCATGCCCGGCTACGAGACCTTCTGGGCCTACATCCCGCACTTCATCCACTCGCCGTTCTACGTCTACGCCTACGCGTTCGGCGACGGCCTCGTGAACGCGCTCTACGCCGTCTACGAGGAGGGCGCGCCGGGCTTCGCCGACCGCTACTTCGCCATGCTCGAGGCTGGCGGCTCGAAGCACCACAAGGAGCTCCTCGCCCCCTTCGGCCTCGACGCCACCGACCCGCGCTTCTGGGACAAGGGCCTCGGGCTCATCGCCGGCATGATCGACGAGCTCGAGGCGATGGAGGCGTGAGGCGCTAAGGGCGTGTACCCATAAGCCGTCGCCGGGGTCCGCTTAGCGCCAAGAGCGGACCTGAGTGCGTCTGGAGACGGCCGCGCTCATTCGCGAGGCAAGGAAGCTCTGCCTCTGCATCCCTGACGATGGGAGGTGACGGATTGACCGACGACATCACGTTTGACCCGGGGCGGGCGCTCAATCTTGCCCAGGCCCGCAATGTGTATAGGGGATCGGGGCGTAAGGAGCACCGCTGATCGCGGCCAAGATCAGTGCTTCGCCACGAAGGCCTTTATGATCGAGGCCAGCCCGGCCGGGTCGCGTACTGGCCCATCGTGGTTGACCGCCGGTTGCGCGGTCACCTCCGCTTCCGGCAGGCATTCGTTCATCGTCTGGGCGATGTGCGGCCAGTAGGCATTGCTTTCGGCACCGCAGACGATCAGCGTTGGCTTGTCCAAGGCTCCCAACATGTCGAACGTCACGCCGCCCATGTCGGTCGACCACAGCAGCGGCATCGTCCGCGCGTTGTCGAGCTGTATCGCCTGTATCTCCGGCGGCTGGCCCTTGAACCCGCCGGGTGGCAGCTGGAACACACCCTCGATCAGCAGCACCGTCGCTTTCTGCTCGTCGCCTTCCTCTACCGCCGCGGTGACAGGGCCGAACATCTTGCCTTGGGCTTCGCGCGCGGCGTCGCCTTGCTCGCCCTCCCTTACCATCGAGGCGATTGCGGGCTCGAAGAGGATCAAGCTCCGGACCAAGTCGGGGTGATCGAGCGCTACGGCGGTCGCGACGTTGCCACCATAGGACCAGCCGACGAGGTGCACGGGCTCGAGGTCCAGCGCCTCTATGAACGCCGCGATGTCGTTTGCATGAGTGGCGACACTGAACCCACCGCCCTCGTCCGGCCACTCTCCGGTGCCAAAGTACCGCAAGGTCGGGGCGACAAAGCGGTGCTGGCTGGCGACTACCTCCCGGATCGGCTCCCAGACGCGCAGATCGCCTACCGCGCCATGCACGAAGACCACCGGCTCGCCCCTTCCGTCATCGACATAGGAAACCGGGATACCGTTGACCTCGATCTGCCCGGATTGCATGGTTTCCTCCTTGCTATGAGGGAATTCTGGGTCGCGGCAGGGTTGCTGCTCCTTCGAATCGACCCGGTGTCCGACGGACTCTCACTCAACGTGGCGAACTGTGCGTGCAGGTTCCGAGTGGAGCTTGGATAGTACCAGTCAACAAGGGTCGCCGTCGATAGCGGCAACCTCGCCGCGGAGGCGCCCCAGTCGTGCAAGACCCAATGGCGGACCGACCTGGCCTACGCGGCAAAAGCACCATTGGCCCCCTTTGCGCCGAGACCCCTCACTATCGCACAGGCCGATTTATGGGTACACGCCCTAAGTCGGACGGCGGCTCTTCTGTCGGCGGTTCTGGCGAGCGAGGGAGCATCCGATGGCCGGCTATGTCCTGCCCCATACCATTCCGCAGGAGGACGAGCGCCTCACCCTGATGTCGCGGATGCTCGACCCGCAGCTGTTCTTCCGGCTCGAGCAGCTCGGCGTGGCCGAGGGCTGGAGGTGTCTCGAGGTCGGCGCCGGCAACGGCAGCGTCTCGCACTGGCTGGCCCGGAAGGTCGGACCCGAGGGTCGCGTCGTCGCCAGCGACATCGACACGCGCTTTCTCGACCGGCTTTCGCTGCCTAACGTCGAGGTCAGGAAGATCGACGTGACCCGCGACCCGCTTGGCGAAGGCTACGATCTGGTCTGCGGCCGGGCATTTCTGCACCACATTCCGCAACGGATCGACGTGCTCGGACGGCTTGCCGAAGCCGTGAAGCCGGGCGGCTGCATCCTGATCGAGGAGCCCGATTTCCACCCTGTGCTGGCGTCGGACAGCGCCGTCATGCGCGACTTCTGGCAAGGCTTTCTTGCATGGGCCGCCAATCACGGGATCGACTACTTCATAGGTCGCCGGCTGGCGCCACTCCTCGCGGGGTTTGGCCTCCAGCAGATTGACGTTTACGGCGAAACCATTCTGTTCGACGGCGGATCGTTGCCCGCCCGCTATCTGGGGCTGACGATGAAGGAGCTCGAGGCTTCGCTGTTGGGGTCCGGCCTGATCGGACAGACGGTCTGGAACGAAGCCATGGCCCTCCTCAACAATGCGCAGTTCTGGACCTGGCAGAACAGCTACGTCACGACGACGGGACACAAGCCTCGGGCCAGATCATCCAGATCATCCAGTGCGGGATGAGCTCAGGCCCTAGCGTCTCGGCTTCGACGCCGCTGCTGGCGCCTGCGGTGCACCGGATGTGGTGCGACGCTGATGTTTCGTGTACCCGGGAAGGCCGGAACCGAAACTACGCACCCGCAGCGAAGGACAAGCCGGAAGGGCCGAAGCATCGGCCATGTCTGGTCGCAGTCGAGCGGCCGATGGGTTGTCGAATCGACCTTCTGGGTAACGATGGTTAACCGCGGTTCGACTTGCGCGCACGGCGCCCGTCCTTCCCGTTTCGGCCAATCCATTGCCGGAGTCATCCAGGCGTCAGGCGCCGGATCCCGTGCCGGCTTGGCGTATGCATTGTGCATGCGTGGTGCATGAATCGTGCATGCGCCCCCGGACCGGACCCGCCGCCATTTTCCGAGCCGAATCCGCGCCTTGCCCCGTCCCGTCAACCAAGGTTAACGCTAGTAGATGTGCAGCTTGCCGAGCAGCGCGAGCTTGTCGTCGACCGTCTCGAACAGATCCTTGTTGTGCTTGATCATCTTGCTGCGCATGTAGACGCGCAGCCACTGCTTGTAGATGAGCAGCTCGTAGCGGTCGAACACGTCGCGGAGCGGCAAGTCCCGCCGGGCCAGCAGCCCCGCCAGGTACATCGCGCACTCGAAGCCGAGCGAGATCGACTGGAAGTACGGCGACCCGATCGCCGAATCGCCGAGCAAAAACAACGGCGTATCGGCGAACGGGTGGCTGGAGGGCGCCCCGTTGTGCCATTTCCGGCTGGTCGCATTGCGCGCCCGGTAGAGCACCAGCGGGATCCGCACGATCTCCAGGTCGCCGACCACGTCGCCGCGTGCCTCCTGCCTGACCTTGTCGATGAAGCGATCCATCGACGTCGCGACGTGCGGCCACTGGCTGCGCAGCCACTGGCCGTCGAACCGGGCCGGCATCTCGGCGTACTCCTCGGGGCTGATGACGACGATGCCGGTCACGTGGCTGACGTCGCCGTCGTAGCAGGTCCGATCGACCGCCGGGATGAACTTATACGCCAGATTCTCGATGTTCTTGTAGTACTTGCAGAGCTCGTTGCACACGTAGGGGCCGCCGAAAAGGAAGGTGGCGACGATCGCGTATTCGAGCCGGAAGCTGGCCGTGTTCGCACCCTCGACCACCGCGCCGGAGTAAGGCTCCAGGTGATCGCGCAGCAGCGACCTGCTGCCGGTGCAATCGACGAGGATGTCCCCTGGCGCGAGCATCCGCATCGCGGCCTCGGCCGTCAGCGCGGTCGAAACGCGCTCGACCGAATCCGACTCGCGTGCATCGATGAGATCGCTGAGCGCGCACTCGATCGTGCTGAGCGGGCAGAAGCCTCGCGTCCATTCCCGCAGGAGCGACATCAGGTCCGACGGCATCGACCTCCGGAACGCGAGCCCCTCCTCGAGCTCGGGCAGATCGAACACCGCCTCGATGTTCTCGCCGTCGAAATGATCGGTCCGATAACTCTCGAGCGTATCGGCGACGAGGTACGGAGCCAGTCGCACCATGCGCGCGCGACTATACTCGGACCGCTTTTCGTAAAGGCGGACCGAGCAACCCTCGGTCGATTGAAGCATTGCTGTCAGAAGCAGGCCGACCGGGCCTGCGCCGATCACATGCACGCGGCTCCCGGCCCGCATCGGCGTGGCGCTTTCTAGGCCCATGCCAAGACATCCATCGGTTTACAGCCCTTGTAAAGGTGGCCAAGGGTGGCGGCCGATCCTAGATAACCTGGAACCGTATCCGACAGCGGCGAGGCCGCGATCAAGCAGGGGAAGAGACCATGACGACACGCACCGGATTCCGCCGTCTGGAACGGCAGCATCAAGGAGGGCGCCGGCACGCTCGCCACCGAGAGCGGCGCTCTCGACGGCATCGGCTACAGCTTCGCCAAGCGCTTCGGGGACGAAAAGGGCACGAATCCCGAGGAACTCGTCGGCGCCGCCCATGCCGGCTGTTACTCGATGCAGCTTTCCGGCGTCCTCACCGGCGCCGGGACACCGCCGGACGAGATCACCACGAGCTCGGCCGTCACCGGCTCGATGGGCGACGGCGGCTTCACCATCACCGACGTTCACCTGACCGTGCGGGCGAAGGTCCCGGGGATCACCGCGGAAACCTTCGCCCAGGCGGCGCAGAAGGCCAAGGAAATCTGCCCGATCTCCAAGCTCCTGAACAACTCGATCGACATCACGCTCGACGCCGAACTCGTCGGCTGACGGCGCGCCTCGAGCTTGGGCGCGCCACGCGGCCCTATGGGCCGTCCGGCGCCACGCCGACGACGAGCTCCGCCCGCCAGCCGAGGTCGGCCTGCGACACGCGCGCGAAGGCGCGCGGGCCGGCCCGCCGCGCGATGCCGTCGGTGGCGTTGGTCGTGTCCTGCGCCCCGGCGCGCTCGCGGTAGGGGCCGGCGCGAAATACCGCCGCGCTGGCGCCGTCGGGAAAGAACAGCTGGCTCGTCAGGAGCGTCGCCTCGTCGAGAAAGACCTTGTAGTGGACGTGCGGGGTCCGGCCGCGGTACCAGCCGGGCCAGACCGTCCGGAACGCCGCCACCCCTCGCGCGTCGGCGAACTGCGTGCCGCGCATGAAGGTCTCGCCGCGGGTGTCGCGCCTCCGGTCGCTGCCCTGCCGGGCGTAGCCCGAATAGTTCCCCGCCGCGTCGCAGTGCCAGACGTCGATCCGCGCCCCCTCGATCGGCCGGCATTCAGCATCGACCACCTGCAGCACCAGCGCGAGCGGCGCCCCCGGCAGCCCCTCGGTGATGTCGGCGCGCACCAGATCCGGATCGAGGTAGTACGGCCCCTCGGTCGATTCCGGCGTCAGCAGGCAGACGTTCGGCGCCACCAGCCCCGCCTCCTGGGCGGCCGCCACCGCCCAGACGGGCGGCACCGCGAGCGACACGGGCCAGAGCGCGAGGGCGCGAAGCAGCGAGCGGCGGTCGGCGTCGATCATCGGTGGCGGCCTCCGGCGGCGGGTTCGGTCATTCTACGCCGCCGCTCCTGGTTCCGGTCGCGCCGCGGCCGAACCTCGCGGTGACGTGACCGACGTCCTGCAGGATCAACGCCGCGACCGCGACCCGCGCGCCCACGCTGCGACCTGCTCAGGACAGAGTCGCGCCTGCTCGGGGCAAACCCCGGCTCGCCGCGAGGAACCGCGCCCGCGAGCCGGCGTTGACGGAGCGTATCAGCCAAAAAGGAGGACACTTTGGCTACGCTTTCCGATACCGACGTCGACGTCGACGAGACAGGGCGCCTGATCGCCTCGAACAAGGTCGAGGGCACGGCGGTCTACAACCGCCAGGGCGAGCGCCTCGGCAGCGTCTACAACTTCATGGTCGACAAGGTCAGCGGCCAGGTCGCCTACGCGGTGATGAGCTTCGGCGGCTTTCTCGGCATCGGCGACAGCTATCATCCGCTGCCGTGGAAGAGCCTCACCTACGACACGTCGCAGGGCGGCTACGTGGTGGACCTCGACAAGTCGCGGCTCGAGGGCGCGCCGAGCTATCGCTCCGGCGAGGATCCGTGGAGCAAACGTGACTATGGTCGCTCGGTCTATGACTACTACGGGATCTCCTACCCGTACGTGTGACGGCCAAGGCCGGGTGATTGCCTCTGGCCGGGAAGCCGGCGTGAGGGCGCAGGGAGGGAAGCTTGGGATTCCCTTTCGTCGCAAGGGTTAACAGCGTTTCGTTAAATGCACACATCATGCACGAACCATGCACAAGGCATACGCGCGCGATGTGCTCGCGGGCGAAAGGTTAACGTGATGCTGGGCCGAGCCCGAGCCGTTCACCCGGAACGCGTATAAGCCGAGATCCGAACGCGCGAGAGGGGCCAGTGGCCCCTCTCGTCTTTTCTGCCGGCTCTGGTAGGCTGGTCCTGCTCGACCGGTTCTGCCGCAGCCCCCCAATTTCCGTCAGCTGCAGCCGCTGGTGCCGCCGCAGGTGTTGCACTTCATGCAGGTGCCGTTGCGGACGAGGGTGAAGTTCCCGCACTCGCCGCACGGGTCGCCCTCGTAGCCCTGCATCTTCGCCTTGATGCGGGCGTCGATGGCGACGACGCTGGACTCCAGGCCGCCGCGCACCGCGAGCCCGCCGAGCTCGAGCGCGCCGGAGACCGCCGCCCCGCCCTGCAGCACCATCAGCTCCTGCGGCAGCCGCTTGCGCAGGTAGCCGGTCGAGGAGAGCTGCTTGATCACCGCGATCGAGTTCTGCGCCGCCTCGCCCTCGAGCCGCCGCACGTTCGAGCCGGCTTCATCCTCGCCGCGGCCGAGGTCGTCGAAGCTCTCGCCGGTCGGCTTCACGTGCGCGAGGTCGGTGCGGTCGAGATAGGAGACCGCCAGCTCGCGGAAGATGTAGTCGAGGATCGAGGTCGCGTTCTTGATCGAGTCGTTGCCCTGCACCATCCCCGCCGGCTCGAAGCGGGTGAAGGTGAAGGCCTCGACGAACTCCTCGAGCGGTACGCCGTACTGGAGGCCGACCGAGACGGCGATGGCGAAGTTGTTCATCATCGCCCGGAAAGCCGCGCCCTCCTTGTGCATGTCGATGAAGATCTCGCCCGAGGATCCGTCAGCGTACTCGCCGGTACGGAGATAGACCTTGTGCCCGCCGACGATCGCCTTCTGGGTGTAGCCCTTGCGCCGCTCAGGCAGCCGCTGGCGGTTCGCCCGCTCGATCTCCCTGTAGATGACCTTCTCGACGATCCTCTCGGCGAGCACCGTCACCCGCTCGGCCTGCGGCGCCTCGAGGAGCACGTCCTCGAGGTCCTCGTCGTCCTCGATCAGCGACGCCGACAGCGGCTGCGATAGCTTCGAGCCGTCGCGGTAGAGCGCGTTCGCCTTGACGCCGAGCGACCAGGAGAGCTCGTAGGCCGCCTTGCAGTCGCCGATGGTGGCGTCGTTCGGCATGTTGATCGTCTTGGAGATGGCGCCCGAGATGAAGCTCTGCGCCGCCGCCATCATCCGGATGTGGCTCTCGACCGAGAGGTAGCGCTTGCCGATCTTGCCGCACGGGTTGGCGCAGTCGAAGACGGCGTAGTGCTCCGGCTTCAGCTGCGGCGCGCCCTCGAGCGTCATGGTGCCGCAGACGTGGTTGTTCGCGGCCTCGACCTGCGCCCGGCTGAAGCCCAGATGGCGCAGCAGGTCGAAGGCCGGATCGCGCAGCTTCTCCGACGGGATCCCGAGCACGCCGGTGCAGAACTCCTCGCCGAGCGTCCACTGGTTGAAGACGAAGCGGATGTCGAACGCCGTCGGCAGCGCCGCCTCGATCTTCTCGATCTCCCCCCGGCCGAAGCCGTGGCCGATCAGCGCCGTCGGATTGATCTCCGGCGCGTTGCCGAGCGTGCCGTGGCCGACCGCGTAGGCGATGATCTCCTCGACCTCCGCCGGCTTGTAGCCGAGGTTGACGAGCGCGCCGGGCACCGCCCGGTTGATGATCTTGAAGTAGCCGCCGCCGGCCAGCTTCTTGAACTTCACCAGCGCGAAGTCGGGCTCGATCCCGGTGGTGTCGCAGTCCATGACGAGCCCGATCGTCCCGGTCGGCGCGATCACCGTCACTTGAGCGTTGCGGAACCCGTGCCGCGCGCCGAGCTCCAGCGCCTCGTCCCAGACCGCGTGCGCGAGGTTGACGAGCGCGCTGTCCGGGCAGCTCGCGTGGTCGAGCGCCACCGGGGGGACGCTGAGCCCCTCGTAGTCGGTGAGATGCCCCTGCGCCGCATGCCGGTGGTTGCGGATCACCCGCAGCATCGCCTCGGCATTCGCGGCGTAGCCGGGGAAGGCGCCGAGCTCGCCCGCCATCTCCGCCGACGTTGCATAGGCCGCGCCGGTCATGATCGCGGTCAGAGCGCCGCAGAGCGCCCGCCCCTCGGCCAAGTTGTAGCCGTGGCCCATGGTCATCAGGAGGCCGCCGATATTGGCATAGCCGAGCCCCAGGGTGCGGAAGCGGTAGCTGAGCTCGGCGATCCGCGGACTCGGGAACTGCGCCATCAGGACCGAGATTTCCAGCGTCACCGTCCAGAGCCGCGTGGCATGCACGTAGGCCTTGGCGTCGAAGCGGCCGTTCTTCAGGAAGGTCAGCAGGTTCATCGACGCGAGATTGCAGGCGGTGTCGTCGAGGAACATGTACTCCGAGCAGGGATTGCTCGCCCTGATCGGCCCATCCGCCGGGCAGGTGTGCCAGGCGTTGATCGTGTCGTGGAACTGCACGCCCGGATCGGCGCAGGCCCAGGCGGCATGTCCGATCTGCTCCCAGAGGTCGCGCGCCCTGACCGTTTTCGCGACCTTGCCGTCGGTGCGGCGGGTGAGCTGCCAGTCGGCATCCTCGCGGACCGCCTTCAGGAACGCGTCCGTCACCCGCACCGAGTTGTTCGAGTTCTGCCCCGAGACCGTCAGGTAGGCGTCCGAATCCCAGTCGGTGTCGTAGGCCCGGAAGTCGATCGAGGCGAAGCCCTGCTCGGCATATTGCAGCACACGCTTGACGTAGGTCTCCGGCACCATCGCCTGCTTCGCGGAGCGGATTGCCACCTTCAGCGCCGGGTTGGCCTTCGGGTCGAATGCGTCGGCCTCGGCGCCGTCCCAGGTGCGGATCGCAGCGAAGATCTCGTTGAGCTTCGCCTGGTGGATCTTCGATCCCGCCACGAGCGAGGCGACCTTCTGCTCCTCGACGACCTTCCAGTTGATGAAGTCCTCGATGTCCGGATGATCCATGTCGCAGATCACCATCTTCGCCGCGCGCCGCGTGGTCCCGCCCGACTTGATCGCACCGGCCGCCCGGTCGCCGATCTTGAGGAAGCTCATCAGCCCGGACGACTTGCCGCCGCCGGCCAGCCGCTCGTCTTCGGCCCGGAGCGAGGAGAAGTTGGTGCCGGTCCCCGAGCCGTACTTGAAGAGGCGCGCCTCGCGGGTCCAGAGGTCCATGATGCCGCCGTCGTTGACGAGGTCGTCGCTGACCGACTGAATGAAGCAGGCATGTGGCTGCGGGTGCTCGTAGGCACTGGTCGAGCGGACCAACTCGCCCGACTGGAAGTCGACGTAGAAATGTCCCTGCCCCGGCCCGTCGATGCCATAGGCCCAGTGCAGCCCGGTGTTGAACCACTGCGGCGAGTTCGGTGCGCCCATCTGCGCCGCCAGCATGAAGCGCATCTCGTCGTAGTAGGCCCGGGCGTCCGCCTCGGTGGAGAAGTAGCTGCCCTTCCAGCCCCAGTAGGTCCAGGCCCCGGCCAGCCGGTCGAATACCTGCCTGGCGCTGGTCTCGCCGCCGTACCGCTCCTCCTCCGGTAGCTCCGCGAGCTTTGCATCGTCGGCCACCGAGCGCCACAGGAACGCCGGCACCCCCTTCTCGCGCACACGACGGAGCGCCGCCGGCACGCCCGCCTTGCGGAAGTACTTCTGCGCCAGCACGTCGGAGGCGACCTGGCTCCAGCCCTCCGGCACCTCGAGCCCTGCGAGGCTGAACACCACCGACCCGTCCGGATTGCGGATCTCCGAGGTTGTCGTCCGGAACCCGAGCGCCCCGTAGGCCCCGGTCTCCTCGGTCGTGAAGCGGCGGTCGATCTTCATGCTCTCGTCCCTGGCCTTTGCCTGCCGGCGCTCGCTTCGTGGGCGCCTACCAGATGTTGTGCCCCGTGGGAGGGCGGACCACCAGAAGATGACGATCGGACGTGTCGGTCAACAAAAATATCAGCCAGACACACCACATTTTGTGGTTGACAGCGATGCGTGACGCTAGGGCTGCGAGCACGTGATTCTACCGGAGGTTGTGCGACCGCGTCGACATGATGACAACAAACGCCGGTAAACCCTCAGGGATTATTGCGTTTACAGGCCCGACTCTGCACGCTGACCGTCCCCGGTCTCCGCCCTGGGAGATGCGTGGCTCAGTCCGCCGCCCGCGCGATCTCCACCTCGAGCCGCTGGAAGTACGTCGCCTCTGGCGTCCGGACGATGCTCGGCCAGTCCGGGTGCGCCAGGCTGTCGGGAAAGTGCTGCGCCTCGAGGCAGAGCCCGGCATAGGGGCCGTAGCTCTGGCCGTCGTGGCCCTTGGCCCCGATCGTCATCGAGGAGGCGTCGAAGAGCTGCAGCCCCGGCTCCGCGGTGACGAGCTCGAGCCGCATCCCGGTCCGCGGGCAGAGCACGCGGGCCGCCGGCCGCTTCGTGTCGCGCCCCTCGCGCAGCACGAGGTTGACGTCGAGGCGGGTGTCGCCGATCTCCCGCTCGGCGGTGAAGTCGAGCCCGGTTCCCTCAACCGGGCGGATCTCGCCGCTCGGGATCAGTGCATCGTCGGTCGGGGTGTAGGCCTCGGCGTCGACCCAGAGCAGGTGGTCCTTCACCGTGCCGACGCCGCCGAGGTTGTAGTAGCTGTGGTTGGCGAGGTTGATCGGCGTCGGCCGGTCGGGGACGCCGCGCATCTCGCAGACGAGTCGCGGCCCCTCGAGGCGGAAGGTGACGGCGAAGTCGACGGCGCCGGGATAACCCTCCTCGCCGTCCGGGCTCGTGTAGACGAGCTGTACTACGCCCGCGCTGCTGTCGACCTCCATCCGCCAGACCCGTCGGCCCAGCCCCACGGCGCCGCCGTGCAGCTGGTTCGGCCCCTCGCTCGGCGTCAGCTGATAGATCGTGCCATCGAGGGTGAAGCGCGACCCGGCGATCCGGTTGGCGACCCGCCCGACGATGGCGCCGTGCGAGGCGGAATGGCGCTCGTAGTCCTCGATACGGGGGAAACCGAGCACCATCGGCAGGCTGCCGCCGGGGCTGTCGACGCGCCAGTCGCGTACCACGCAGCCGTAGCTCAGGACCGCCACGGCGGCGTCGGCGCTCTCCAGTATCACCTCCTCGACGGCGCGTCCGTCCTCGGTGCGGCCGAACAGGCGCTTCTTCATCGGTGCTTCTCCCCCGGTCCTCGGCGATCTCTGCCACGGGCCGGCACGGCATGCCAGCCCCTCGCTCCGACCAGGGATCAGCTCAGCGGAATGCCTGCTTGATGGCGGCGCCGACGAGGGCGAAGTCCATCTTGCCGGTATGGCGCGCCTTCAGCGTCGCCATCACCTTGCCCATGTCGCGGATCGAGCAGGCGCCGGTGTCCTCGATCGCCGCGGCCACCGCTTTCTCGACCTCGGTGTCGCTCATCTGTCGCGGCAGATAGTCGCGGATGATGCCGACCTCCTCGCGCTCCTGCTCGGCGAGGTCGAGCCGGCCGGCCTCCTCGTAGGTGCGCGCGCTCTCCTGCCGCTGCTTGATCATCTTCACGAGGATCGCGAGGATATCCGCGTCCGACACCCCGTCCGCGTTGTCCTCGGTCCGCGCCGCGATGTCGCGGTCCTTCACCGCGGCACAGATCAGCCGCAGCGTCGAGACGCGCTGCGCATCCTTGGCCTTGATGGCTTCCTTGAGGTCGCCTGAGAATCGCTCCCGGATCATCCTGCACCTGAACTCCCAGCCGGACGTTCGACTGTGTTGCAATTATATAAACTTGGTGACGCTTGCTCGCAAGGTCGGGCCGTCCCGTCAAGCCATTGAGACACCTGAGGTTATTCAGAAGCGGCTCGCCTTGACCCCGGGCCCGCGCCGGCCTAGCTTCACGCGCGAAGCTTCGGGATTCGATCATGACCGCACGCCTTGCACCCTCCGACCGGGCGCTGGCCTCGGCGCCTGACAGCGCGCTGAAGCCCACGGCCTGCATCGTCCTCGCCGACGGCCAGGTCTTCTACGGCCGGGGCTTCGGAGCGGTCGGGATCGCCGTGGGCGAGCTCTGCTTCAACACGGCGATGACCGGATACCAGGAGATCATGACCGATCCGTCCTACGCCGGTCAGATCGTCACCTTCACGTTCCCACATATTGGTAACGTCGGGGTAAACCCCGAGGACGACGAGACCGCGGACCCCGTCGCCGCGGGCATGGTGGTCAAGTGGGACCCGACGGAGCCGGCGAGCTGGCGCGCGTCGGACGATCTCGGCAGCTGGCTGACCCGGCGCGGGCGGATCGGCGTCGGCGGCGTCGACACCCGGCGGCTCACCCGGGCGATCCGCCTCCAGGGCGCCCCGCACGTCGCAATCTGCCACGCGCCCGACGGCGACTTTGACCTCGACGACCTCCTGAGCCGGTCCCGAGCCTTCCCGGGGCTCGAGGGCATGGACCTCGCCAAGCGATGTCACCTGCGCCCAGAGCTACCGCTGGGACGAGATGCGCTGGGCCTGGCCCGAGGGCTACCGGCGGCGCGAGCGTCCGGGACGGCGGGTCGTCGCGATCGACTACGGCGCCAAGCGCAACATCCTGCGCTGCCTGGCCAGTGCCGGCTGCGACGTGACGGTGCTGCCCGCGAGCGCGACCGCCGAGGACGTCTTCGCCCACGACCCCGAAGGCCTCTTCCTTTCCAACGGCCCCGGCGACCCGGCGGCAACCGGGGAGTACGCGGTGCCGATGATCCGCGAGGTGCTCGAGCGCGGCAACATTCCGATCTTCGGCATCTGCCTCGGCCACCAGATGCTGGCGCTGGCGCTCGGCGCGCGGACGATCAAGATGAACCACGGCCACCACGGCGCCAATCATCCGGTGAAGGAGCTCTCGACCGGAAAGGTCGAAGTAACCTCGATGAATCACGGCTTCACCGTCGACAGCCAGACCCTGCCGCCCGGCGTGGTCGAGACGCATGTATCGCTGTTCGACGGCTCGAACTGCGGCATCGCGGTGGCCGGCCGACCGGTCTTCTCGGTGCAGCACCACCCGGAGGCGAGCCCGGGGCCCCAGGACAGCTTCTACCTGTTCGAGCGGTTCGTGGAGTCGATGGGCCGACCGCTGGCTGAAGTCGATTAATCTTTAACATTCAACAAGCTTAAACCAATCTTAAACTTGGCGTAGCACCTTGGCGGACCTGTCCTGCCTGCGAGTGCTGCCATGGCCAAGGTGCTGCCATTCTCCCCGGTCACGGCGCCCGACGCCGCGCCCCAGCCGACGCGGCGGCTGCTTGGCGACATCCTTGTGGACACAGGGGCGATCGACCGGGGGCGACTCGCGGAGGCGCTGGAGGAACAGCAGCAGCAGGACCAGAGGATAGGGCGAATTCTCGTTGCCAACCGGTTGATCTGCGAGGACGATCTCACGGGAGCGCTTTCGCGCCAGTCCGGGCTCGGCCTCGTCGATCTCGTGGCGAGTCCGGTCGATCGCGAGCTGGCCCGCGGCGTCGATCCCTACCGCTGCCTCGAGCTCGAGGCGGTGCCCTGGCGGCAGATCGGCGGCACCCGGATCGTCGCGATCAGCAATCCGGAGAACGCCGAGGCGGCGATGGCGGCGTGCGGCGGCGCCGCGCCCCGCGTCGCGCTGGCGCTCGCCTCCCCGGCCGACCTGCGCCGCGCGATCGTCGAAGTCTTCGCCGGCCGGCTGCGCGACGACGCGCGGACCCGCTGCCCGGAGGCGTTCAGCTGCCGCGGCTGGACCGAGGCGCCGAGCCGCTGGCGATGGGCCGCGCTCGGATTTGCCGGAGCCATTGGCGTTGCGGCGGCGCCGTTGGTGGCGCTGCAGCTCGTCGTCGCCTGGGTGCTTCTCGCTAACGCGATGACGATGGGTCTGCGGTTGGTGGCGATCTTCGCCCGGCTGCGCAGGCCCCGGCAGGCGCCCGCCGGCGACGCGGTGCGGCTCGCCGACTACAAGAAGCTGCCGCGAGTATCGATCCTGGTGCCGCTCCTGCGCGAGGAGGCGGTGGCGGAGCGGCTGCATGCAGGCGCTCGGCGCGATGGACTACCCGGCGCCGCTGCTCGACATCAAGCTCGTCCTCGAGGCCGACGACGCGATCACCCGTGCTGCGGTCGCCCGCGCCGAGTTGCCGGCGACGATCGAGGTCGTCACCGTGCCCGCCGACGCCCTGAAGACCAAGCCGCGGGCGATGAACTACGCGCTGCCCTTCTGCCGCGGCGACATCGTCGGCATCTACGACGCCGAGGACCGCCCCGACCCGGGCCAGATCCGCGCGGTGGTCCAGCATCTGCAGGCGGCGCCGCCAGAGGTCGCCTGCGTGCAGGGCTATCTCGACTTCTACAACTCGGCCGACAACTGGCTGGCGCGCTGCTTCACGCTCGAATACGCGATCTGGTTCCGGGTGGTGCTGCTCGGGGTGCAGCGGCTCGGGCTGCCGATCCCGCTCGGCGGCACCAGCGTCTTCTTCCGCCGCGGCGTGCTCGAGCAGATCGGCGCCTGGGACGCCCACAACGTCACCGAGGACGCGGACCTGGGGATGCGCCTGGCGCGCTTCGGCTATCGGACCGAGATGATCGCCTCGACCACCTGGGAGGAGGCGAACTGCCGGGTCGGCCCGTGGATCCGGCAGCGCTCGCGCTGGCTCAAGGGCTATGCGCTGACCTGGGCCAGCCACATGCGCCGGCCGGGCGAGCTCTGGGAGGACCTCGGACCCCGCGGCTTCCTCGGCTTCCAGGTGCTATTCCTCGGCGCCATCACCTCGTACCTGGCGCTGCCGCTGTTCTGGGCGATCACCGCCGGGTCGATCGGCTTCGGCCTCGCGTTCTGGCCGAGCTTTCCGGCATGGCTGATGTGGAGCTTCTTCGCCTCGATGGTCGCTCGGCCAGGCGGTGATGCTGGCGACGGCAGTGATCGCCGCCCGCGACGCCCGCCGGCCGGGCCTGCTGCCCTGGGTGCTGGCGTTGCCGATCTACTGGCCGCTCGGCGCGGTGGCAGCCTGGCGGGCGCTCGGCGAGATCTTCACCCGGCCGAGCTACTGGCACAAGACCGAGCACGGGGTCAGCCTCGGCGACCGGCTCAGGGCGCGGCGTAGCGCTCCGCATCGAGCCTGAGCCGCGTCTCGAAGGCGCCGCTGATGTGGGCGCGGATCGCGGCCTCGGCGGCGGCGCCGTCACGGGCCTCGATCGCGCGGATGATCGCGTCGTGCTCCTCGAGCGCCTTGGCGCCGCGGCCTTCGGCGGCGAGCGAGGTGGTTGCCATCAGCGCCATCGATCGGTGCACCATCTCGAGCTGCTGGATCAGGTAGCGGTTGTGGCTCGCCAGGTGGATCTGGCGGTGGAAGCGCTTGTTCGCCCGTGCGAGGGGCTCGGGACGGTCGACGAGGTCGCGATCGCGGCGCGCCATCTCCCACAGCACCCGCACCTCCTCGGGCGCCGCGTGCTGGGCGGCGAGCCGCGCCGCCAGCCCCTCGAGCTCGGCGCGCACGACATAGAGCTCGCCGAGCTGGTCGTGGTCGAGGCTCGACACCACCAGGCTGCGGCCGTCGCGCGTCACCACGCCCTGGGTCTCCAGCCGCTGCAGCGCCTCGCGGATCGGCGTGCGCGATACCCCGAAGCGGTCGGCGAGGTCCGACTCGACCAGCCGGTCCCCGGGCCGGTAGGTGCCCTGATCGATCGCCTCGAGCACGAGGTCGTAGGCGTCCTTCTGGCTGTACTGCACGGTGACCTCGCGGTTGCCGACCGAGACTAGGGCGGCCGGCGCCGAGAATCGAGAGCGCGCGACGAGCGGCCGCCACGGCGCACCGCCGTCGCGTCTGGCCGATCAACCCGGCGACGATGCCGTGGGGGTCGGCGGCCCCGTTGCCTCCCGGGCCGCGCGGCGGTAAGCCTCGGCCATGCCGCGCCACCTCTTCGCCCATGTCGAGACCTGGGTGTTCGATCTCGACAACACCCTCTACCCGCCCGCGATCCGGCTCTTCGACCAGATCGAGCGGCGGATGAGCGACTACGTCATGCGGACGCTCGGGGTTCCGGTGGCGGAAGCGGACGCACTGCGCGCGCGCTACTGGCAGACCTACGGCACCACGCTCGCCGGGCTGATGCGCGAGCACGGCGTCGATCCCGAGCCCTACCTCGCCGAAGTGCACGACATCGACCTGACCGCGGTCGCGCCGGCGCCGGAGCTCTCGGCCGCGCTCGGCCGTCTGCCCGGGCGCAAGATCGTCTTCACCAACGGCTCGCGCGAGCACGCGCGCCGGGTGACGCAGGCGGTCGGGCTCGACGGCTGCTTCGACCGGCTCTACGGCTTCGAGGACGCCGCCTACGTGCCGAAGCCCGAGGCTGCCGCCTTCGCCGCCGTCTTCGCGCTCGACAGGCTGGCGCCGGCGCGGGCGGCGATGTTCGAGGACGACCACCGCAACCTCGAGGTGCCGCACGGGCTCGGCATGCGGACCGTCCTGGTCGGGCCGGTCGCCGCGCATCCCCACGTCCACCACGCGACCGAGGACCTGCCCGGCTTCCTCGCGCTGCTGGCCTGACCCGATGGGCCGGCTCGAGGCCGATGTCCTGGTGGCGGGCGGCGGCGTCGCCGGGCTGACCGCGGCGGCTGCCTTCGCCACCGCGGGCTTTCGCGTGGTCTGCGTCGACCCGGTGCCGCCGGTGACTTCGGCCGAGGCCGAGGGCTCGGACCTCCGGAGCACGGCGTTCCTCATGCCGGCGGTGGCGCTCCTCGGGCGTGCCGGGCTCTGGGACCGGCTCGCCCCCGAGGCGGCGCCGCTCCGTGTCATGCGGATCGCCGACGCCGGTGGCGCCGAGGGCGTCATCCGCGAGATGGCTGACTTCGAGGCGAGCGAGCTCGGCGCCGAGGTCTTCGGATGGAACCTGCAGAACTGGCTGCTCCGCCGCGAGATGGTGGCCCGCCTCGGCGAGCTGCCGTCGGCCGAGCTGCGCGCCGGCATCCGCCTCGAGCGGGTGACGCCGCGCACCGACGCGGCGCTGGCGGCGCTGTCGGACGGCACCCAGGTGCGCGCGGCACTGGTCGTGGCGGCGGACGGCCGCGACAGCGCGGTGCGCGAGGGGCTCGGCATCCCGGTCCGACGCTGGGGCTACGGCCAGAAGGCCGTCGTCTTCACCGTCGCCCACCCGCTGCCGCACGACGGCGTCTCGATCGAGATCCACCGCTCGGGCGGCCCGTTCACTCTGGTGCCGCTCAACGACCGCGACGGCGCTCCGGCCTCGGCCGTGGTCTGGATGGAGGAGGGCCCGCGGGCGGCGGAGCTGGCGGCGATGCCGGTCGGGCCCTTCGAGGCGGCGCTGAACGCGCGGAGCTGCGGCGTCTTCGGCCGGCTCAGCCTCGCAAGCCCGCGCCGGCTCTGGCCGATCGTCGCCCAGGTGGCGGCGCGGCTCGACGGGCCGCGCGCGGCGCTGGTTGCCGAGGCCGCGCACGTCGTGCCGCCGATCGGGGCGCAGGGCCTCAACATGAGCCTCAAGGACATCGCGACCCTGCTCGACCTCTGCGTCGCCGCGCGCGACGCGGGGGGCGACATCGGCGCGCCGGAGCTGCTGGCGCGCTACCACCGCGCGCGGCACGGCGACGTGCTCTTCAGGATCGCCGGGCTCGACGCGCTGAACCGGGCGGCGATGGCGGGCGCCCGGCCGCTGCGCGACCTGCGGCGGGCGGGGCTCAGGACGCTGCACGGCGTGACGCCGCTGCGGCGCGCGGCGATGCGGCTCGGTCTCGGTGCGCCTCAGGCGCCGTGGCCGCCGGCGTAGCCGTTGCGCGGCGGCGGCGCCCACCCGACGGGCGGCGCGGCGGGGCGGAACACTTCGACGCGGAGCGGGTGGCAGGCGGCGGCGTCGCTCGAGTGCCCGGTCGAGCAGTCGCCGCCCGGGCAGGCGGAGAGCGCGGCGAGGAGGTCGATCTCGGCGAAGAGCTCGAGGAAGTCGCCGGGGCGCGCCGGGCTCGCCTTCATGAAGTAGCGCCCGGCGTCGCGGGTGAAGCCCGTGCACATGAAGACGTTGAGAACGTCGTGGACGTGGGCCTCGGCGGCGGCGAGCGGCAGGCCGATCGCCGCCGCGAGCGCCCGGGCGAGGTTCGAGTGGCAGCAGTGATGGTAGTCGCCGCCGGTCAGGAGCCGGTTGGTGTAGGGGTCGCAGCGGGTGCCGATCACGTCGTGGACGCGGCCGCCCCACTGGTCGGCGCCGTACCAGTCGAGGCTGTCCTCGGTGATCGTCGCCATCGGGCGCAGGTGCGGCAGACTCGACCACAGCCGGTGGCCGGTCGAGAGGTGGGTGCCGTGCAGCGCCCGGGTCTTGCCGGAGAAGAACCGCTCGCCGAGGTCGGCCGCGTGCCAGAGGTTCAGGTCGCCGACCTGTGGGCCCTCGGTGCAGGCGACGCGGAAGAAGTGGCCGGCGGGCACGGCGAAGGCGCATCCGTCGCGCGCCGGCACGGTGACCTCGGCGACCTTGGCCCACCCGGAGCGGGCGGCGCGGTAGCCGGCGAGGTCGGGGCCCGGCAGCGCCTCGGTCGGGTAGACGACGACGGGCGCCACCACGCGGCGCGCGGCCGCGTCCGAAGGCGCCGGATGCTCCGGCCGCCGCGTCACAGGACGAGGCGCGCGGTGAGGTAGAGGCCGATGCCGAAGATCGAGTGCGCGACAAGGCCGAGCAGGCGGACCTTGGCGGGGTTCGGAGTCCGCGACCCCGCCCAGCCGAGGCCCATGCCGGGCTGCAGCAGGAACCAGCCGGCGGCGATCACCGCGAGGCCGAACAGCCAGGCCGGAAGCAGGCGGGGGTCGGCCATCCAGCCTTGGCCGACGATCAGCGCGAAGATGATCCCGTAGACGATGCCGACCGCATAGTGCGCGGCCCAGCCGAGCGCGAGCTCGTGGGCATAGGGCTCGGCCCTGGCGATGTCGTCGTGGAAGACGACGCCGGACGGCAGGTGCCGGAACCAGCGCCCGGCCGGCGCCCAGTTCGGCAGGGTCTGGCCGGGAAGCCGGCCGAGGATCTGCTGCCAGATATCCATGAGGATGGTGGCGCCGAGGCCGAGGACGGCACCCTGGAAGATCAGCATCGGCACGACACTCCGCAGGCAGGGACGGTTCGCTCCGTGATCTAGCAGGTCCGATCGCGCAACCCAAGCCGGCCAAGCCTCGTCTGGACAGCGCACGCCGCTTCGCCTAGAGGGTCGCGGCGCCCGCAAGAACCAGAAGGAAAACGCCGATGCGCGTCTATTACGACCGCGACTGCGACATCAACCTGATCAAGGACAAGAAGGTGGCCGTGGTCGGCTACGGCAGCCAGGGGCATGCCCATGCGCTGAACCTGCGGGACTCGGGCGTCAAGAACGTCGCCGTCGGCCTCCGGCCGGGCTCGCCGTCGGCGAAGAAGGCCGAGGCCGAGGGCCTCAAGGTCATGACGATCGACGAGGCCGCGAAATGGGCCGACGTGCTGATGATGACCATGCCCGACGAGCTGCAGGCCGACACCTACAAGCGGCACATCCACGACAACCTGCGCGAGGGCGCGGCGATCGCCTTCGCCCACGGCCTCAACGTGCATTTCGGGCTGATCCAGCCGAAGTCCGGCGTCGACGTCATCATGATGGCGCCGAAGGGCCCGGGCCACACGGTGCGCGGCGAGTTCGTCAAGGGCGGCGGCGTGCCCTGCCTCGTCGCCGTCAACAACGACGCCTCGGGCAACGCGCTCGAGATCGCCAAGAGCTACTGCGCCGGGATCGGCGGCGGGCGGTCGGGCATCATCGAGACCGACTTCCGCCAGGAGTGCGAGACCGACCTCTTCGGCGAGCAGGCGGTGCTCTGCGGAGGTCTGGTCGAGCTGATCCGCATGGGATTCGAGACACTGGTCGAGGCCGGCTACGAGCCGGAGATGGCCTATTTCGAGTGCCTGCACGAGGTGAAGCTGATCGTGGACCTGATCTACGAGGGCGGCATCGCCAACATGAACTACTCGATCTCGAACACCGCCGAGTACGGCGAGTACGTCTCGGGGCCGCGGATCCTGCCGCGCGAGGAGACCAAGCGGCGGATGAAGGAGGTGCTCGAGGACATCCAGACCGGGCGCTTCGTCTCGCAGTTCATGGCCGAGAACGCGATCGGCCAGCCCTACTTCAAGGCGACCCGGCGGATGAACGACAGCCACCAGATCGAGCAGGTCGGCGAGAAGCTCCGCGGCATGATGCCCTGGATTTCGGCCGGCAAGATGGTCGACAAGAGCCGGAACTGACCGCCCAGGGTTGGCGCCCGATACCAAAGGTTTACGGCGATTCCCTGCGTCTGGAACGCATATGGAACCCATATGGAATCCATATGGCACCTGAAATAGTCAGGTTAGAAGGTTAACGTGGCGCCGAGGGATTGGCGCTGCCATCGACCTTCGCCGCACACGGTGGGCGCCCCCACACGGCCTCCCTCTGCCCATCGGCGCGGCTCCACACCGAAGCCGAGCCTCCGATCTGAAGGACGAGCGAGCGACGACGTCCGGTGCGAGTTGCGCGGCCTGCTCGAGGTGGGGAAACGCGAGTTCGTGGCTGGGCGCGGACTTGTTAGGGTATGCGGCCGTCGCGACGACCATATGTCCGCTTCCGGCCGATTTCGTTGAAGAAGGCGGTGGAAGTCGTTCAGGCGAAGCGATCCTGAATAGTCGAAGGTGGCCGCACCCTTTCAGGCCGCCATCCGCATGGGAGGCGCCTTCAGCTTGGCGAGCTTCCGGAGGTTCTGGGCGGCGGCGGCGAGGTGGAACTCGTCGCGGGCGCCGCAGGGGCCGCGGAGCCGAAGCCGGTCGAGGTGCAGGATGCGCTTGAGGTGGGCGAAGAGCATCTCGACCTTTTTCCGGAGGCGCCGTGAGACGACGTACTCGTCGGTCGTGGCGATCTCGCGGGCCATGTCGCGCGCACCCTCATGGATCGAGCGCATGAGCTTTCGCTGGGGTTGGCCGGGGCAGCAGCGCGGCTTGAGCGGGCAGACATCGCAGTCCCGCTTGCTGGCACGATAGCGCATCATGCCCTCGGCATCGACGCCACTGCGCGGCGTGGCGTAGGAGCCGGCCGGCCGGTGGAACTGCCTGAGCGTCTTGCCCGCCGGACAGACGTAGGCGTCGGCGCGGCGGTCGTAGGCGAAGTCGGCGCGCTCGAGGGTCCCGTCGCTGCGGCCCGACTTGTCGAAGACGGGGATGTGCGGTTCGATCCCGCGCTCCTCGACGAGCCAGCCGAGCATTGGCGCGGAGCCGTAGGCGCTGTCGGCGATCAGCCGCTCGGGATAGAGGCCGAAGCGGTCCATCGTGCGGTCGATCATGGTGCGCGCGGCGCCGACCTCCGCCTGGCGGATGGCGCGCGTCGTCTCGACGTCGACGATGATCGCGTTGTCGGTGTCGACCAGATAGTTGGTCGCATAGGCGAAGAAGGCGTGACCCTTCTGAGCGCCGGTCCACTGCGCCGCGGGATCGGCGGGCGAGGTGAACTTCGGCTCGACCGGGCTCGCCGCGCCGAAGGCCGCGTCGTCAAGCACCGCGAGGTACTCCCGGACCGCGCGCGGCGCCGTGTCGGGATCGATCGCCGCCGGGTCCCAGTCCTCGCGGGCGGTCGAGCGCTGCTTGTTCGCGTCCGCCTCGATCAGGCTGGCGTCGACGGCAAACCGCTCGCCGCCGACGAGCCCCTCCGCGACGCATCGGCGCACCGTTGCCTCGAAGACGTGGCGGAGCAGGTCGCAGTCGCGGAACCGCCCGTGCCGGTTCTTGGAGAAGGTCGAGTGGTCCGGGACCCGATCCGCCAGGTCGAGCCGGCAGAACCACCTGTAGGCGAGGTTGAGGTGAACCTCCTCGCACAGCCGCCGCTCCGAGCGGATCCCGAAGCAGTACCCCACCAGCAGCATCCGGATCATCAGCTCCGGATCGACCGACGGCCGACCGGTCGAGCTGTAGAGAGGCGCCAGACGCGCCCGGACGTCATCAAGGTCGACGAACCCGTCGATCGACCTCAGCAGGTGATCCTCGGGAACGTGGCGTTCGAGCGAAAACTCGTAGAACAGCGCGCCCGGCGCCACCTGCCTCGGTCCCATCATCGCCTGCGCCCCCAACAGCCTCAGAGAGGATGGAATCAGCGATCAACCCCCGGAACAAGCGAGTTTTTCAACACAATCGGCGCAATGCAGACACCCGTCAGCGCCGGTGTGGGTTCGCATCCTAGCCCTTGAACTCCCGCGCCAGCGCTTCGGCGCCGCGGGCGAGGAGCGCGGCGTCGAGGCCGACGGCGACGAAGCCGGCGCCGAGCTCGAGGGCGCGGCGGGCGACCGCGCGGTCGAGGGTGAGGGTGCCGGCCGGCTTGCCGGTCCGGACGACCCGGGTGATCGCCCCCTCGACCGCGGCGACGACCTCCGGGTGGCCGAGGTCGCCCGGATGGCCGAGGCTCGCCGCGAGGTCGTTCGGCCCGACGAAGATGCCGTCGACGCCGTCGACGGCCGCGATCGCCTCGATCTCGGCGACCGCCTCGGCGGTCTCGACCTGCACGAGGAGGCAGAGTTCCTCGTCGGCCCGAGTCGCGTAGCCCGTGACCCGCCCGAAGCGCGTGGCGCGGTTCGAGCCGCTGACCCCGCGCACCCCCCGCGGCGGGAAGCGCATCGCCGCCACCGCCGCCCGCGCCTCCGCGGCGGACTGCACGTAGGGCACGAGCAGCGTCTGCGCCCCGACGTCGAGGAAGCGCTTGATCAGCACGGTGTCGTTCCAGGCCGTCCGCACGACGCTTGCGACGTCGTAGGGCGCGGCCGCCTGCAGCTGCGGCAGCACGGTGATCGGGTCGGCCGGCGAGTGCTCGGTGTCGAAGAGCAGCCAGTCGAAGCCCGCACCCGCCAGCACCTCGGCGGCGTAGCCGCCCGGCAGCGTGCACCAGAACCCGATCTGCGGTTTCCGCGCCGCCAGCGCCCGCTTGAAGCCGTTGACCGGCAGGTCCATCACGCCCCTCCCCCTGTGTCCGGGCCGAAGTGCCCGGCATGGGTCACCCGAATCCGCGCCATGATGTCCTCGATCCGCCCGAGGTGCACCCGCATTGCCGCGACCGCGGCCGCGGCGTCCCCGGCGCGGATCGCCGCGAGGATCGCGACATGGTCGTCGAGCGCCGCCTGCGCGCCGAAGCTCAGGCTCAGGAAGCGCACCCGGTCCATGTGGGCCTTGGTCTCGCGGATCAGCGCCCAGGCGAACTCGTGTCCGCCGAGCGTGCAGATCCGACGGTGGAACTCGTCGTCGAGTCCGTGGAAGCGCTCGCGCGCGCCCTCCGCCACCGCCACGACCTGCTCGGCGACCAGCGCGTCGAGGCTGGCGAGCTCGGCGGCGCCGAACCGCTCGGCCGCCACCCGAACCGTCTCGATCTCGAGCGCGGTCCTGACGAAGCGGGCCTGTCGCACGGCATGCTCGGAAATCGCGCTGACCTCGGTCGAGCGCTGCGGCCGGATGGTCAGGAAGCCGAGTTGCGACAGCCGCCAGAACGCGTCGCGCACGGGCTGCCGCGACACGCCGGCGGCCTTGGCCACCTCCACCTCGGAGAGCCGTGCCCCCGGCGGCAGCGCCAGCGTCACCACCTGGTCGTAGAGCGCCTCGAACACCTGGTCGGCGGCGGACGGCGGCCGAGGGGCGTCGAGACCGGGCATGCGGATCTGCACTGCTCGAACCTTCCGTTTGACTCCCGATGCATACTAGCATATTAGATATCAGCACGGGCGCAAAGACCTTTGACGACACGGCGGGGAGATTGCATGGGGCTCTTGGATCCGGACCGGCTTTTCCCGGCAGAGCCCGGCACCCGCGCCATCGCCCGCGAGCTCTACGCGGCGGTGCGCGACCTGCCCGTGATCAGCCCGCACGGCCACACCGACCCGCGCTGGTACGCCGAGGACCTGCCGTTCCCGGACCCCGCCCAGCTCTTCGTCGTCCCCGACCACTACGTCTTCCGCATGCTCTGCTCGCAGGGCGTGCCCCTCGCCGACCTCGGCGTGCCGCGCGCCGACGGCGGGCCGACCGAGACCGACGGCCGCCGGATTCTGGCGCCGCTTCGCCGAGAACTACCACCTGTTTCGCGGCACGCCCTCCCGGCTCTGGCTCGACCACACCTTCGAGACCCTCTTCGGCCTGACCACCCGTCTCTCCGCCGCGACCGCCGACCACTATTACGACCAGATCGCCGACTGCCTGACGCAGCCCGAGTTCCGGCCGCGCGCCCTCTTCAAGCGCTTCAACATCGAGGCGATCGCCACCACCGACAGCGCGCTCGACGACCTGCGCTGGCACAGGATGATCCGCGACTTGGGCTGGGACGGCCGGGTCGTCACCGCCTACCGGCCCGACGCGGTGGTCGATCCCGAGTTCGAGGGCTTCGCCGCCAACGTCGCCCGCTTCGGCGAGCTGGCCGGCTGCGACGCCACGACCTGGGCCGGCTACCTCGAGGCGCACCGCAAGCGCCGGGCGTTCTTCAAGGAGTTCGGCGCGACGAGCTCCGACCACGGCCACCCGACCGCCCGCACCGAGGATCTGCCGCAGGCCGAGGCCGCCGCGCTCTTCGCCAAGGCGATCGCGGGCAAGGCGAGCCCGGCGGAGGCAGACGCCTTCCGCGGCCAGATGCTGACCGAGATGGCCCGGATGAGCCTCGACGACGGGCTCGTGCTGCAGATCCATCCGGGCTCCTGGCGCAACCACTCGGCGTCGGTCCACACGGCTTTCGGACGCGACAAGGGCTTCGACATCCCGTCGCGCACCGACTTCGTCCGCGCGCTCAAGCCGCTGCTCGATGCGGTCGGGATGCGGCCCGAGCTCACCGTCATCGTCTTCATGCTCGACGAGACCACGCTCTCGCGCGAGCTGGCGCCGCTCGCCGGCGCCTACCCGGCGCTCCGGCTCGGGCCGCCCTGGTGGTTCTTCGACAGCCCCGAGGGGATGCGCCGTTTCCGCGAGCTCACCACCGAGACAGCAGGGTTCTACAACACCGTCGGCTTCAACGACGACACCCGCGCCTTCTGTTCGATCCCCGCCCGGCACGACATGGCCCGGCGCGTGGATTGCGCCTACCTCGCCACGTTGGTCGCCACCGGACGGCTGGCGGAGGACGAGGCGCCGGAGGTCGCCCACGACCTCGCCTATCGGCTCGCCAAGCAGGCCTACCGCCTGTAACGTCGCTTCTATCCAGGGAGGAAACCGCATGAAACACTGGAACAAGATCGCCGCAGCGCTGCTCGGCTCCACCGCGATCGCGCTCTCGGCCCCCGCCGCGCAGGCCCAGGAGCTGGTGCTGCGCTCGTCCGACACCCACCCGGACGGCTACCCGACCGTCGCGGCCGTGCAGTACATGGGCGAGCTTCTCGAGGAGCGCAGCGGCGGCCGCATCGGCATCGAGGTCTTCCACTCGGCCCAGCTCGGCGAGGAGAAGGACACGATCGAGCAGACCCGCTTCGGCGTCATCGACCTCAACCGGATCTCGATGGCCCCGTTCAACGGCCTGATCCCCGAGACCGCGATCATGTCGCTGCCCTACATCTTCCGCGACACCGACCACATGCACGCGGTGCTCGACAGCGAGATCGGCCAGGAAGTCCTCGACCTCTTCACCGCGCACGACCTGATCGCGCTCGCCTTCTACGACCCCGGCGCCCGCAGCTTCTACAACAGCGAGAAGCCGATCACTTCGATCGAGGACCTTGCCGGCCTCAAGTTCCGCGTCATCCAGTCCGACGTCTTCGTCGACATGGTCGGCGCGCTCGGCGCCGACGCCGTGCCGATGCCCTACGGCGAGGTCTACTCGGCGATCGAGACCGGCGTCATCGACGGCGCGGAGAACAACTTCCCCTCCTACGAGTTCCTCCGGCCACTTCGAGGTCGCCAAGTACTACACGCTCGACGAGCACATGATCGTGCCCGAGGTGCTGGTGATGTCGAAGGCCGCCTGGGACAAGCTCACGCCCGAGGACCAGGAGCTCGTCCGCCAGGCGGCCAAGGACTCGGTGCCCTTCAACCGCGAGAAGTGGGCCGAGCGCGAGGCGGCCTCCGAGGAGAAGGTCCGCGCCGCCGGCGTCGAGATCATCGAGGACATCGACAAGGAACCCTTTGTCGCCGCGATGGGCCCGGTCTACGACAAGTACGCCAACACGCCCGAGCTGCAGTCGCTCGTCGAGCGCATCCAGGCCGTCGAGTAGAGCCGACGGGGTCCGCCGCACCCCGGCGGACCCCTCCATGGGAGAGGGAGGGAATCCGGTGCGCGAACGCATGCTCGGGATGGCGCGGGTGTTCGCCGTCCTCGCCCGCCTGTCGCTTTGGATCGCATCCGTGGGGATGATCGTCATGACCGCGATGGTCGCGTGGCAGGTCTTCGCCCGCTACGTGCTGAACGCGAGCCCGAGCTGGACCGAGCCCGCCTCGATCCTCGTCATGAGCTGGTTCATCTTCCTCGGCGCCGCCGTCGGAGTGCGCGAGAACTTCCACATGGGCTTCGACGTGCTCATCCACTTCCTGCCGGGCCTGGGCGGGTGGATGCGGGCGATCTCCGACTTCGCGGTGCTCGTCTTCGGCCTCGGCATGGTGGTCTACGGCGGCCAGCTCACCATCCAGACCTGGACCGCGACCATCCCGGTACTGCACCTGCCCGGCGGCTTCGCCTACATGCCGATCGTCGCCGGCGGCGTGCTGATGGCGCTCTTCGCCCTCGAGCGGCTCTGCCTGCGGGCCGCCGGCGTTTCGGTCGACCACGACCCGAACGCCGAGGAAATTCTGATGACCGAGGCCTGAGCCATGGATCTCACCATTCTCTTCGGCGTCTTCACCCTGTTGATGCTGATCGGCACCCCGATCGCCTTCTGCCTCGGCATCGCCAGCTTCGCGACCGTGCTCTGGCTCGGCCTGCCGCCGCTCGTGGTGTTCCAGCGCCTCGCCTCCGGCGTCTCGGTCTTCACGCTGATGGCGATCCCGTTCTTCATCTACGCCGGCGACCTGATGGTGAGGGGCGGCATCGCCGCGCGCATCGTCGCCTTCGCGGGCTCGCTGATCGGCCATGTGCGTGGCGGCCTCGGCCAGGTCAACATCGCCGCCTCGACGCTCTTCGGCGGCATCTCGGGCTCGGCAGTCGCCGAGGCGGCCGCGGTCGGCGGCATCATGATCCCGCAGATGAAGGCGCGCGGCTACGGCGCCGACTACGCGGTCAACGTCACCTCGATGGCGGCGCTGATCGCGCTGCTGCTACCGCCGTCGCACAACATGATCATCTACTCGATCTCCGGCGGCGGCCGCATCTCGATCGCCGACCTGTTCACCGCCGGCATCATCCCGGGCCTCTTGCTCGCGCTCGCGCTCGCGGTCACCGCCTACTGGGTCGCCCGCCGCCGCGGCTACCCGACCGAGCCCTTCCCGGGCTTCGCCCGCGTCGTCCAGCTGTTCCTGATCTCGCTCCCCGGCCTGCTGCTCATCGTCATCATCTTCGGCGGCGTGCGCTCAGGCGTCTTCACCGCCACCGAGAGCTCCTGCGTCGCGGTGCTCTACGCGCTCCTCGTCACCGCGCTCGTCTATCGCAACCTCACCTGGTCGGAGTTCGTGCACGCCACCCAGGCGGCGGTGCGCACCACCTCGATGGTGCTGCTGATCATCGGCATGGCCGGGGCCTTCGGCTGGCTGATGGCCTACCTGCGCGTCGCGCAGATGACCGTCGACCTGATGGGCGCGATCAGCCAGAACCCCTTCACCGTCCTCCTGATGATCAACATCATCCTCTTGGTGCTCGGCACCTTCATGGACATGAGCCCGCTCATCATCATCACCACGCCGATCTTCCTGCCGGTGGTGCAGAGCTTCGGCATCGACCCGGTGCACTTCGGCGTCATCATGATCCTCAACCTCGGCATCGGCCTCAACACCCCGCCGCTCGGACCGGTGCAGTTCGTCGCCGCCGCGGTCGGCAAGATCACCATCTGGGAGGCGATGCGCTCGATCTGGCCGTTCTACGGCGCCGGCCTGGTCGTCCTCCTGCTCGTCACCTACATCCCGGCGCTGTCGCTCTGGCTGCCGTCGCTGTTCCACTGAAGGACTGCCCATGACCGACCACGTCCGCACCTTCCCGGTCGTCGACGCCGGCAACAACGTGAAGCGCCGCGTGCTCGCCGAGAACCCGCAGCTGATGCTGGTCGAGTTCGCCTTCGCCGCCAACGGCATCGGGGCGCCGCACAGCCACCCGCACGTGCAGTCGACCTTCGTGAAGGCCGGCCACTTCGAGTTCACCGTCGGAGCTGAGACCTTCGCCGTCGGCCCCGGCGACGCCTTCGTCATCCCCTCGGGCATCGCGCATTCGTGCCGCGCCCTCGGCGAGCCGGGGGTCCTCATCGACACCTTCACCCCGCGCCGGGACGATTTCCTCTGATGCTGACCGTCGAGACCCGCCCCGCCATCGACCCCACCACCGCGCGCGGCTTCGACACCGACGCGCTCCGCCGCCAGTTCCAGGTCGCCGGCATCTTCCAGGGCGGCGAGATCCGGCTGATCTACACGCACTACGACCGGATGATCGTCGGCGGCGCGGTGCCCGCCGGCGCATCGCTCACCCTCGACCGGGTGGCCGAGGCCGGAACGCCGAGCGTGCTCGACCGCCGCGAAATGGTGGTCGTCAACATCGGCGGCGACGGGACGGTCTCGGCCGCCGGCCAGGACCACGCCATGGTCAAGGGCGACATGCTCTACCTCGGCCGCGGCTCGGGGCCTGTCAGCTTCGCCGGCGCCGGGCGCTTCTACATCCTGTCCGCGCCCGCCCACGCGACCCACCCGACCCGCCTGATCAGGATCGCCGAGGCTGCCTCGAACAAGGTCGGCTCGCCCGAGACGGCGAACGCCCGCACCATCTACCAGTTCGTCCACCCCGACGTGATGCCGTCCTGCCAGCTCGTGGTCGGCCTGACCCGCCTCGAGCCCGGCTCGGTCTGGAACACCATGCCCGCGCACGTCCACGACCGCCGGATGGAGGCCTATCTCTACATCGACCTCCCGGAGACCGCCCGCCTGCTGCATCTGATGGGCGAGCCGGGTGAGACCCGCCACCTCGTCCTCGCCAACGAGGAAGGCGCCATCTCCCCGCCCTGGTCGATCCACTCCGGCGCCGGCACCCAGGCCTATACCTTCATCTGGGCCATGGCCGGCGACAACGTCGACTACCGCGACATGGACATGGTGGCGATGGACGCGCTCCGGTGAGCGATCCCTTCCGGCTCGACGGCAAGGTCGCGCTCGTCACCGGAGCCAATACCGGCATCGGCCAGGCGATCGCCCTCGGCATGGCCCGCGCCGGGGCCGAGGTGATCGCCGCCGGCCGCTCGTCGCTCGACGCGACGCTCGCGCTGATCGCCGACGAGGGCCTGACGGCGCGGCCGCTCGAGCTCTCCCTCGACGCGCCGGTCGCCGCCGCCGGCAAGCTCGCCGCGCTCGGCCCGGTCGACATCCTCGTCAACAACGCCGGCATCATCCGCCGCGCCGACGCCGTCGACTTCAGCGAAGCCGACTGGGACGAGGTCATCGACGTCAACCTCAAGGCCGTCTTCTTTCTCTCCCAGGCCTTCGCCCGCGGCGTCTTCGCGCGGCAGGCCGGCGGCGCCATCGTCAACATCGCCTCGCTGCTCGCCTTCCAGGGCGGCATCCGCATCCCGTCCTACACCGCCTCCAAGCACGGGGTCGCCGGGCTGACCAGGCTGCTCGCGAACGAGTGGGCGGCGAAGGGCATCAACGTCAACGCCATCGCGCCTGGCTACATCGAGACCAACAACACCGAGGCCCTGCGCGCCGACCCCGACCGCAGCCGCGCGATCCTCGAGCGCATCCCCGCCGGCCGCTGGGGCGACCCTTTCGACATCGCCGGCGCCGCCGTATTCCTCGCGTCGCCGGCGGCGAAGTACATCCACGGCACGATCCTGCCCGTCGACGGAGGCTGGCTTGCCCGTTAGCGCCCCTGACCCAGCGGTGAATTCCCTCCGGATCACCCGGCAATACCGGCCCGCCCTGCACGACGCTCGCCGCACCCGCGATCTTCCCGCGCGCCCCCTCCCTCTTCTTGGTCCAAATACTCCCGCCGGAGGCACCTGCACGAAGTGCAGGTCCAGGACCGCGGCACCAACACAGGCCACTCCGGGGGGTCGCACCCAGCGGACCGCCGCCCGCAGCACCGGAGGCCCCCTTGCCCGCTGATCCCCCCCGCCTCATCCGGAGCGGCGCCCACCGCCCCGGCGTCGGCATCGTCCACCTCGGGCTCGGCGCCTTCTTCCGCGCCCACGGCGCGATCTACGTCGCCGAGGCGATGGAGCGATCCGGCGGCGACTGGGGCATCGTCGGCGTCAGCCTGATGAGCCCGACCCAGCGCGACCTGCTCAGCCCCCAGGACTTCGCCTACACCGCCCTCGAGCTCGGCCCCGCCGGCGAGACCCCGCGCGTCGTCGAGGCGGTCCAGAACGTCCTCGTCGCCCGCGAGGACCCGGAGGCGGTGCTCGCGGCGATGGCCTACCCCGGGGTCCGCATCGTCAGCCTGACCGTCACCGAGAAGGGCTACTGCCACGAGCCCTCGACGGGGAAGCTGAACCGCGAGCATCCCGACATCGTCCACGACCTCGCGCATCCCGACGCCCCGCGCTCGGCGCCGGGCTTCCTCGTGCGCGCGCTCGCGCGGCGGCGCGACGAGGGCCTGCGCCCGTTCACCGTGCTCTGCTGCGACAACCTGCCCGAGAACGGCCGCGTCGTCCGCGGCGTCACGCTCGAGCTCGCCCGGGCGATCGACCCCGCCCTCGCCGACTGGATCGCGACCGAGGGCGCCTTCCCCTCGACGATGGTCGACCGCATCGTGCCCGCGACCAAGCCCGAGGACATCGAGCGGCTGACCGCGCTCACCGGCCGGCTCGACCTGTCGCCGGTCATGCACGAGCCGTTCCGCCAGTGGGTGGTCGAGGACCGCTTCGTCGACGGCCAGCGCCCCGACCTCGGCGCGGTCGGGGTCCAGCTGGTCGAGGACGTCACCCCCTTCGAGCTGATGAAGCTCAGGATGCTCAACGGCACCCACTCCTCGCTCGCCTACCTCGGCTACCTCGCCGGGCACGAGACGATCGCCGACACCGTCGACGACCCCGCCTTCGCCGGCTTCGTGCGCCACCTCTGGCGCGCCGAGATCATCCCGACGCTGGCGCCGCCGCCGGGCGAGGATCTGGGCCGCTATGCCGACGCGCTGTTCGCGCGCTACGCCAACCCGGCGATCCGCCACCGCACCTGGCAGATCGCGATGGACGGCTCGCAGAAGCTGCCGCAGCGCATCCTCGGCACCATCGCCGACGACGTCGCGGCCGGCCGCCCCTGCCCCGGCCTCGCCCTCGCCGTCGCCGGCTGGATGCGCTACGTCGGCGGCACCGACGAGGAGGGCCGCGCGATCGACGTCCGTGACCCGCTGGCCGCCCGCCTGAAGGCGCTCGCCACCGAGCCCGGCGGCCCGGAGGCCCCGGTCGAGGCGCTGCTCGGCACGGCCGAGATCTTCCCGCGCGACCTCGCCGCCGAGCCCGCCTTCCGCGAAGCCGTCGCCGCCGCCTATGCCGGCCTCCTCGCCGACGGCGCCCGGGCCGCGGCGGCCCGCCTCGCGGGGTGACAAACCGCCCGCCGCGCACGATATGATGCACTGATCCCCCACCCGAAGGCCCAGCCATGCTCGACGCCGCCACGCCCCTGATCCTCAGCCCGTCCGACAACGTCGCGATCCTGACCGCGCGCGCGCCGCAGGGCTCGCGCCCGCTCGGCGCGGGCGCGCCGGTCGCCGCCCCCGTCGCCCCGGGCCACAAGATCGCCCGCGAGGACATCCCGCTCGGCGGCGCCGTCACCAAGTTCGGCCAGGTCATCGGCTATGCGACCAAGCCGATCGCCGCCGGCGAGCACGTGCATTCGCATAACTGCGAGTTCGGCGCGCACGATCAGGAGTATCACGTCGGCGCCGATCTCGCCGCCGCCCGCGCGGCCATCCCCGAGGTCGCGCCGCGCAGCTTCATGGGCTACCGCCGCGTGGGCGGGCAGGTCGGCACCCGCAACTACATCGCGCTCTGCGCCACGGTGAACTGCTCGGCGACGGTGATCCGCCGCGCAGCCGACACCGTGATGGCCTCCGGGATCCTCGCTCGGTATCCGAACGTCGACGGCGTCGTCGCTTTCGCCCATGGCACCGGTTGCGGCATGGCGGCCTCCGGGCCGGGCTTCGACAACCTGCAGCGCGTGCTCTGGGGCCACGCGACCCACCCGAACGTCGGCGCGGCGGTCTTCGTCGGCCTCGGCTGCGAGGTGATGCAGGTCGCCCGGATGAAGTCGTCGTTCGGCTCCTCCGGCGCCGAGCGCTTCCACGGCCTGACCATCCAGGACACCGGCGGCACCACCAAGACCATCGCCCGCATCGTCGAGCAGATCCACGAGCTGCTGCCGCAGGTGAACGCGATTTCGCGCGAGCCCATTCCCGCCGCCGAGCTCAAGGTCGCGCTCGAATGCGGCGGCTCCGACGGCTTCTCCGGCATCACCGCCAACCCGGCGCTCGGCGTCGCCTCCGACCTCCTCGTCGGCCTCGGCGGCACCGCGATCCTGGCGGAAACGCCGGAGATCTACGGCGCCGAGCAGCTGCTCCTGCGCCGCGCCGTCTCGCCTGAGGTGGCGCAGAAGCTGATCGAGCGGATCCGCTGGTGGGAGAACTACACCGCGATCAACGGCGGCTCGATGGACAACAATCCCTCGCCCGGCAACAAGCAGGGCGGGCTGACGACGATCCTCGAGAAGTCGCTCGGCGCCGCCGCCAAGGGCGGCTCGACGCCGCTGACCGACGTCTTCCAGTACGCCGAGCAGGTGACGACGCCGGGTTTCGTCTTCATGGACACCCCCGGCTACGACCCGGTCGCCACCACCGGCCAGATCGCCGGCGGCGCCCAGCTCGTGGTCTTCACCACCGGGCGCGGCTCCGCCTTCGGCTCGAAGCCCGCCCCGACGATCAAGGTCGCGACCAACGATCGGCTCTACGCGCAGATGCCCGACGACATGGACATCAACTGCGGCGACATCGTGAGCCAGGGCGTCACGATCCAGGCCAAGGGCGCGGAGATCCTCGAGCGTATCCTCGCCGTCGCCTCCGGCGAGAAGACCAAGAGCGAAGCGCTCGGCCTCGGCGACAACGAGTTCGTCCCCTGGCAGGTCGGCGCGGTGATGTGATGCCCGCCTGGCCCGACCGGCGGATCCTGGACCTCCTCGGCATCGAGCTGCCGATCCTGCAGGCGCCGATGGCCGGGCCGGTCCTCGCCGACATGGCGGTCGCCGTCGCCGAGGCCGGCGGCCTCGGTGCGCTGCCCGCGGCGCTCCTCGACGCCGAGGGCTTCCGCAGCCAGCTCGGAATCATCCGCCAGCGCACGGCGAAGCCGATCAACGTCAACTTCTTCTGCCACCGTCCGCCCGCGCCCGACCCCACGCGCGCGGCGGCCTGGAAGGAGCGCCTCGCGCCCTACTACCGCGAGCTCGGCCTCGACCCGGAGATGCCGACGCCGGCCGGCCAGCGCGCCCCCTTCGACGACGCCTTCTGCACCCTCGTCGAGGAGTTCCGCCCCGAGGTGGTCAGCTTCCACTTCGGGCTTCCCGAGCCCGGGCTCCTCGCCCGGGTCCGCGCCACCGGCGCAAAGGTCATCGCCTCGGCGACCACCGTCGCCGAGGCGGTCTGGCTCGACGGGCACGCCTGCGACGCGATCATCGCCCAGGGCGCCGAGGCCGGCGGCCACCGCGGCATGTTCCTCGACGACCGCGTCGAGGCGCAGGTCGGCACCCTCGCGCTGGTGCCGCAGGTCGCCGACGCCGTCCGCGTCCCGGTGATCGCCGCCGGCGGCATCGCCGACGGCCGCGGCATCGCCGCCGCCTTCGCCCTCGGCGCCAGCGCCGTGCAGATCGGCACCGCCTACCTCTTCTGCCCCGAGGCGACCATCGCGCCGCTTCACCGCCAGGCGCTGCACGAGGACCGCCGGCGCGAGACCGCGCTCACCAACGTCTTCACCGGCCGGCCGGCGCGCGGCATCGTCAACCGGGTGATGCGCGAGGTCGGCCCGATCTCGCCGCTCGCGCCAGCCTTCCCGCTCGCCGGCGGCGCGCTCGCGCCGCTCCGCGCTGCCGCCGAGCCGGCGGGGTCGGACGACTTCATGTCGCTCTGGTCCGGGCAGTCGGCGGCGCTCGGCCGCGACCTGCCCGCGGGCGAGCTGACCCGCACGCTCGCCGCCGAGGCCCTGAGCGCCCTCGCCCGCCTGCGGGAGCCGTAGGCCTCGCCTGGCCTCCGGCGCGAAACCGGTCAGCCGTGGTGGTAGAGGGTGTCGAAGAGGCGCGGGTCGTAGCTCTTCTGCTGGAAGGTCTCGCCCATGGTCAGGATCGACACCGCATCGTGCGAGTGCAGCGACTCCTGGTGGCTCGCCACCACGCGGAAGTCGCCGATCCGCCGGTCCGACTCGAGGCTCTGGCAGAGCAGCCGCACCGCGTCCTCGACGAAGATCGGGTGCGCGCCGTTGAGCTCGGCGAAGGCCTGCTCGTCCTCGCGCTTGACCATCACCTGGGTCTCGGTCGGGATCGCCTTGTTGCAGAGGTCGACCAGATCCTCGAACCACAGCATCCCGTCGCCGACGAGCTCGACCGACACCCGCGCCACCGAGCGCTGCGAGTGCGGCGTGGCGATCTGCCGGCGGGTGCGGCGGGCGTGCTCGGAAAGCTCGAGCGAGCACGGGCAGGTCGACGAATAGACGTAGTCGAGATGGACGATCCGCTGGCTCGCCTCCGCGGTCTTCACCATCTCGAGCGCGACGTTGTAGTACTGGTACCCTTCGAGCCCGCTCCGGAGCGAGCGCTTCAGCATCGGGTAGCTGAAGCGCATCATGATTCGCGCGTCATAGCTGTCGAGGTCGGCGAGATAGCTGTCGAGCACCGCCCCGATCACCTCGAACGAGAACGAGGTCTCGGCGTGCTTGTAGAAGGACCGCATGATGCGGCTCATGTTGATGCCCTTCTTGTTCGCTTCGAGCGACACCGAGCCGGTCACCGAGGTCTCGAGCTGGATCTCGCCCCCCTGGCGGGAGCGGAAGCGAACGGGAAGGCGGAAATTCGAGATGCCGACGTGCTGGATCTCGGTCTTGGCGCCCTTGATCAGGCTATCCGGGCCGTTCTGCAGGTCGGGGAGCGATTCGCGATAGGTGTCGTCGGGGACGAAGCCGCGCGGGTAGGCGCGGCTGAACGTCGGGTAGGTGACGTCGGCCGTGCGCGCCAGGATCGCCGTCAGGTCGACCGCACCGATGCCGGAAGGCTCGCCGCCCGCCCAGAGGAGAAGAGTCCGCGCCGCCGCCTCGGCTTCCGCCATGCTTGGCCGCGCGCCGTCCAGTCCGCGCCCCGCGCGATCTGTACGTTTTGCATATTCATCGCATTCAACTCCTCGATCAGGCACCGTCTGGGCGTTCGGCTAGATGGGATGTTCGGCCTCGATTGAAAGGTGACATCCCGAGGATTGACGAGTCTGCGAACTCGCTGAACAACCAGAGGGCGAAAATTGAGGAAAATGCAATCGCTTTGATGGAACTAGGTTTATTTTGCACTCATTTTGTCGCCAGGGCGTGCAGGAGATCGGCCCGAAGGTCGTCCGGGTCCTCGAGTCCGACCGAAAGGCGCACCAGCCCGTCGCCGATTCCGAGCGCGGCGCGCTGCTCGGCGGACAGGCGCTGGTGCGTGGTCGTCGCCGGATGCGTGACGAGGCTCTTGGCGTCGCCGAGGTTGTTCGAGATGAGGACGATGCGAAGCGCGTCGAGGAAGCGAAAGGCGGCCGCCTTCCCGCCCTTGAGCTCGAGCGCGAGCATGGTCCCGCCGGTTTCCATCTGCCGCTTCGCCAGCGCCGCCTGCGGATGGTCGGGCAGGCCCGGATAGATCACCTGTTCGAGCGCCGGATGGCCGCTCAGGACCTCCGACAGCCGTTGCGCGGTTTCCGCCTGCGCCCGGCAGCGGATATCGAGCGTCTCGAGGCCCTTCAGCATGACCCAGGCGTTGAACGGGCTGAGCGCGCCGCCGGTGTGCTTGAGGAAGGTCTCGAGCGGGCCGCGGATGAAGTCGCGGCGGCCGAGCACGACGCCGCCGAGGCAGCGTCCCTGGCCGTCGATGTGCTTGGTCGCCGAATAGATCACCACGTCTGCGCCGAGGTCGAGGCAGCGCTGGAAGACCGGCGTCGCGAAGACGTTGTCGGCGATGACCTGGGCCCCGACTGCGTGCGCGAGGCGCGAAACCCCGGCGATGTCGATCACTTCGAGGGTCGGGTTCGAGATCGTCTCGAGGAACACGACCCTGGTGTCCGGCCGCAGCGCCGCCTCCCACTGGGCGAGGTCGGTGCCGTCCACGAAGGTGACCTCGATCCCGAACCGCGGCAGCAGGCTCTCGATGATGAAGAGGCAGGAGCCGAAGAGCGCGCGCGCTGAGACGACATGGTCGCCGGCCTTGAGCTGGCAGAAGATCGCGCCGTGCACCGCGGCCATGCCGGAGGCGGTGGCGAAGGCGTCCTCCGCGCCCTCGAGCGCCGCCATCCGCTCCTCGAACATCCGCACCGTCGGGTTGCCGTAGCGGGCATAGATGAACTCGTCGGGGCCGGAGGCGATGAAGCGCCGCTCCGCCGTCTCCGCGTCAGGATAGACGAAGCCCTGGGTCAGGAAGATCGCCTCGGCGGTCTCGCCGTACTGGCTGCGGCGCACGCCGCCATGCACCATCCGGGTCCGCGGGCTCCACTCGTCGCTCATCGTGCTGCCTCTCGTCCCGCTCCCCGCGCCGGACGGCGCCGGGACCTGCGCCGATTAGCGAAGCCGTGCCGCATGGTCAATGGTGCGGCTGCGAAGCCGTCACGCCGCCGTCATGGTCGTGTCACCGTGAATTAACGGCTTTTCGATAAGTATTCAGCAGGTTGAAGCGGTTTGGGGACATGGATGGCCTACTTCGGCATCACGGCGACCGAAGCCGGCCTGCGGGCGGCGACCCCGGGCGAGGACCTGCGGACCGGGCTGGCCCGCTGCCTCGTCGAAGCCGAGGGCCGGCCGATCGTCCTCCTGCTGCACGGCTACAAGTTCCACCCCGACCGCCCCGACGCCGACCCGCACCGCTCGCTGTTCGCGCTGCGTCCCGAGCATGACGGCTGGAAGATCCGGAGCTGGCCCGAGGGCCTGGGCTTTGCCGACGACGCGGGCGAGACCGGGACCTGCATCGGCTTCGGCTGGCCGGCCAGCGCGCCGCTCATCGGCAGCCTGCTCGCCACCGGGCGCACGGGCTTCGCCCATGTCTACGACCGCGCCGCCGCCTTCGGGGAGCGACTGGCCGAGCTCATCGCGCTGTTGCAGCGGCTGGCGCCGGGGCGGCCGATCGACCTCCTCGCCCATTCGCTCGGCGCGCGGGTGGCGCTCGCCGCGCTGCCCCACCTCGCCGAGGCGCCGGGGCGGGTCATCCTGCTCGGGGCCGCGGAGTTCGATGCGCGGGCGCTGGAATTCCTGAACCGCCAGCGCGCGCCCTCATCGCCCCAGGTCTACAATGTCACCGCGCGGGCGAACGACCTCTACGACGCCATGTTCGAGACCTTCGCGCCCCGGCGCGGCTGGGGCGAGCGGGCGATCGGGCTGGGGCTGCGGGCGCAACTGCCGAACTGGCTCGACCTGCAGCTCGACCGCGCCGACGTCACCGCCTGGATCAACGCCCAGGGCATCGCGCTCAACCCCCGCAACGCGCGGCTCTGCCACTGGAGCTTCTATACCCGCGACGGCGCGCTGGCGGTCTATCAGGCGATCCTGCGCCGGCGGCCCGGCTGGGACATCGCCGGCCTGCGCGCCACGCCGTGCTTCGCGGCGCAGGAGCCGCGCTGGAGCCGGCTGATCCCGCGCCGGCCGGCGGTCCTGCCCGACCTCGATCTCCGCGGCGATCTGACCAGCGCTTGATCCGGCGGCGGCGCGCGCCATCTGGTCCGCCCGGCTGAAACCTGGACGGCGGACGATGACGCAACCGATCGAGCTCTACTTCTGGCCCACGCCGAACGGCTGGAAGATCACCATCGCGCTCCTCGAGATGGGGCTGCCCTACAACCTCAACCTCGTGAACATCGGCAAGGGCGACCAGTTCAAGCCGGACTTCCTGCGCATCTCGCCGAACAACCGGATGCCGGCGATCGTCGACCCGGAGGGGCCCGACGGGCGGCCGATCTCGGTCTTCGAGTTGGGGGCGATCCTGCAGTACCTCGGGCGCAAGAGCGGCAAGTTCTACGGCGCGACCGAGCGCGAGCGGGTCGAGATCGAGCAGTGGCTGTTCTGGCAGGTGGGCGGGGTCGGCCCGATGGCCGGACAGGCCCACCACTTCCTCACCTACGCCCCGAGCATGGACCCGCCGAACGAGCTGCCCTACGCGCAAGCGCGCTACCGCAACGAGGTCGGCCGCCTCTACAGCGTGCTGAACCGGCGGCTCGCCGACCGGCAGTTCGTCGCGGGCGCCTACTCGATCGCCGACATGGCGATCTGGCCCTGGGCGAACGGCTGGCAGAACCAGCAGCAGGACATCGATCGCTTTCCGCACATGAAAGCCTGGCTCGAGCGGGTCGGCGCCCGGCCGGCGGTGCAGGCCGGCCGCGCCGTCGGCAAGGACGCGCGCAGCGACCTGACCAAGGACCGCGAGGCCCAGAAAATCCTCTTCGGGCAAACCGCGCGGGACTGACCGCAAGGCGAGCGCGTGCTAAGGGGCGGGGAATCGCCCGCGAGGTCCCCGCGCCTTGACCACGACCCTCACGCTCCGCCGGCCGGACGACTGGCACCTCCACCTGCGCGACGGCGCGATGCTCGCGGGCGTGCTGCCGGCGTCGCGGCACTTCGCGCGGGCGATCGTCATGCCGAACCTCGTGCCGCCGGTGGTGACGGCGGCCGAGGCGCGCGCCTACCGCGACCGCATCGTCGCGGCGCTGCCCGACGGGCAGGACTTCGCCCCGCTGATGACGCTCTACCTGACCGACCGCACGCGGCCCGACGACGTGGCCGCCGCCGCCGCCGACGGGCTGGTGACGGCGGTGAAGCTCTACCCGGCGGGCGCGACCACCAATTCCGACCGCGGCGTGCATTCGATGCGCCACGTCATGCCGGTGCTCGAGCGGATGGCCGAGATCGGGCTGCCCCTCTGCGTGCACGGCGAGGTGACGGACGCCGAGGTCGACATCTTCGACCGCGAGGCCGCGTTCATCGACCGGGTGCTGGCGCCGCTCCGGAGCGAGCTGCCCGAGCTCAGGATCGTCCTCGAGCACGTCACCACGACCGAGGGCGTGCACTTCGTCGAGGCGTCGCGCAACCTCGCGGCGACGCTGACCGTGCACCACCTGATCCTGAACCGGAACCACATGCTGGTGGGCGGCATCCGGCCGCACTACTACTGCCTGCCGGTGGTCAAGCGCGAGAAGCATCGGCTGGCGCTGCTCAGGGCGGCGACGGGCGGCGACCCGTGCTTCTTCCTCGGCACGGACAGCGCGCCGCACGCGAAGGGCGCCAAGGAGGCCGCATGCGGCTGCGCCGGCGTCTTCACCGCCCCGGTGGCGCTCGCCTGCCTCGCGCATGTCTTCGAGGAGGAGGGCGCGCTCGAGCGGCTCGAAGCGTTCGCGAGCCTCAACGGCCCGGCGTTCTACCGGCTCGCGCCGAACGAGGCGCGCCTGACGCTCGAGCGGTCGCCGGCGCCGCTCGAGACACCCGACACCGTCGAGACCGGGACGGGGCCGGTCGTCGTGTTCGATCCCGGCTTTCCGCTGCACTGGCGCGTGGTCGACTGAAAGGAGCGTCGATGTTCTCGAACGGCTTTCCCCCGGATGCGGAGATGGCGCGGCTGACCGCGCGGATGCTGCTCGAGATCAAGGCCGTGCACTTCCGCCGCGATGACCCATACAAGCTGACATCGGGGCTCGCCTCTCCGGTCTATATCGATTGCCGCAAGCTGATCTCCTTCCCGGCGGTGCGGGCAGCGCTGATGGACTTCGCCTGCGCGAAGCTGCTGCGCGACGCCGGCTTCGCCCGATTCGACGCGGTGGCGGGCGGCGAGACGGCGGGGATCCCGTTCGCGGCATGGATCGCCGAGCGGATGGGGCTGCCGATGCTCTACGTCCGCAAGAAGCCGAAGGGCTTCGGTCGCGACGCGCAGATCGAGGGGGCGATGGCCGAGGGCGCGCGGGTGCTGCTCGTCGAGGATCTGACGACCGATGGCGGCTCGAAGCTCCGGTTCGCCGAGGCGATCCGCGCCGCCGGGGGCGAGTGCGCCCACACCTTCGTCGTCTTCTTCTACGGCATCTTCCCGCGCACCGAGGCGGCGCTCGCCGAGCACGGGCTGAAGCTCCACTACCTTGCGACCTGGCACGACGTGCTGGCCGAGGCCAGGTCGGGCGCGCATTTCGATGACGCCACGCTGGGCGAGGTCGAGGCCTTCCTCGACGCGCCGCTCGACTGGTCCGCGGCGCACGGCGGCGTGACGGAGGTCGTGGGCTGACTCGACGCGAGCCGGGCAAACCCATGATTTCATGAAGATCAGGCAGGATTGACGCTCTGGCGGCGGTTTGCCGGCAGCCCGGCGCCGCCGCCATCTTGGCTATTGATCGGCCATCCGACATGGCGATACTTGGCGGGCCGAAAGGCCGCCTTGGGAGGGGCGCATCACACGAACCTGGCGATCGACGGTGCCGACGAACGCCGCGGTCGGACTGGCATGGCGCCCGTTTCAGAAGAGACCGACGATGACCCTTTCCCTCCACACCCTGCCCGCCCCGAATCCGCGCTCGGCCGAACCGGCGCTCCTCGCCAAGGAGATTGTCGATCGGCTGACCTACCGGGTCGGCAAGGACCCCAAGGTCGCCAAGCCGCACGACTGGCTGCAGGCGGTGATCCTGATCACCCGCGACCGCGCCATCGAATACTGGATGAACGCCACGCGCACGACGTATCTCGAGCGACGAGAAGCGGGTCTACTATCTGAGCCTCGAGTTCCTGATCGGCCGGCTGATGCGCGACGCGGTCTCGAACCTCGGGCTGACGGGCGCGATGCGCGAGGCGCTGAAGCTGCTCGAGGTCGACTACGACGAGATCGCCGAGCTCGAGGCGGACGCCGCGCTCGGCAACGGCGGCCTCGGCCGCCTCGCCGCCTGCTTCATGGAAAGCATGGCGACGGTGGGGGTGCCGGCTTACGGCTACGGCATCCGTTATCGGCACGGCCTGTTCCGCCAGGAGATCGTCGACGGCAACCAGGTCGAGCTGCCGGAGACCTGGCTCGAGCACGGCAACCCGTGGGAGTTCGACCGGCGCGAGGCCGCCTACGACATCTGCTTCGGCGGCCGGGTCGAGTACCACGAGCCGAATGGCGCCGAGGAGCGCTTCATCTGGCACCCGGCCGAGCGGGTGAAGGCGACGGCCTACGACACGCCGATCGTCGGGTGGCGGGCGGCGCGGGTGAACACGCTCAGGCTCTGGAAGGCCGACCCGATCGACCCGATCCGCCTCGATGCCTTCAACGCCGGCGACCACATCGGCTCGCTGACCGAGAGCAACCGCGCCGACGCGCTGACCCGGGTGCTCTACCCGGCCGACGCCTCGCCCTCCGGGCAGGAGCTCCGGCTGCGCCAGGAATACTTCTTCACCTCGGCCTCGATGCAGGACATCCTGCGCCGGCACGGGCAGCAATACAGCCGCTTCGACAACCTCGCCGAGAAGGTGGCGATCCAGCTCAACGACACCCACCCGGCGGTCGGCGTCGCCGAGCTGATGCGGCTCCTGATCGACGTGCACGACATCGGCTTCGACCAGGCCTGGGACCTCACCCGCGGCACGATCGGCTACACCAACCACACGCTGCTGCCCGAGGCGCTGGAGACCTGGCCGGTGCCGCTCTTCGAGCGGCTGCTGCCGCGGCACATGCAGATCATCTACGAAATCAACGCCCAGCTCCTGAAGGAGGCCCGCAATGTGCACGGGATGGGTGACGCCGAGATCCGCAACGTCAGCCTGATCGACGAGAAGGGCGAGCGGCGGGTCCGGATGGGCAACCTCGCCTTCGTCGGCGCGCATTCGATCAACGGCGTCTCGGCGCTGCATTCGGAGCTTCTGAAGGTCACGCTCTTCAAGGACCTGCACCGGATGTTCCCGACCCGGATCAACAACAAGACCAACGGCATCACGCCGCGGCGCTGGCTGATCCAGTGCAATCCCGGGCTGACCGAGCTCATCTCCGACACGATCGGCACCCGCTTCCTCGACGACATCGACGCGCTGCGCGAGCTCGACAAGCACGCGAAGGATCCGGCGTTCCAGGACGCCTTCGCGCGCGTCAAGCGGCGGAACAAGGACCGGCTCGCCCAGCTGATCCGCGATCGGATGGGGATCCGCATCGACCCGAACGCGCTCTTCGACATCCAGGTCAAGCGCATCCACGAATACAAGCGCCAGCTCCTCAACATCATCGAGACGGTGGCGCTCTACGACCAGATCCGCTCGCACCCGGAGATGAACTGGGTGCCGAGGGTCAAGATCTTCGCCGGCAAGGCGGCGCCGACCTACTACAACGCCAAGCTGATCATCAAGCTCGCCAACGACGTGGCGCGGGTGATCAACTCGAACCCGACCGTCAGGAGCGTGCTCAAGGTCGTGTTCGTGCCCAACTACAACGTCAGCCTCGCCGAGGTGCTGGTGCCGGCCGCCGACCTTTCCGAGCAGATCTCGACCGCCGGCATGGAAGCGAGCGGAACCGGCAACATGAAGTTCGCGTTGAACGGGGCGATCACGATCGGAACCCTCGACGGGGCCAACATCGAAATTCGCGAGCTGGTCGGTCCGGAGAACATCGTGATCTTCGGGCTGACCGCGGAGGAGGTGGCGGAAAGGAAAGCCGACGGATACGACCCGCGCAAGCTGATCGAGAGTTCGCCGGAGCTCAGCCAGGCGCTGAGCGCCATCGCGTCGGGGGTGTTCTCGCCCGACGATCCGGGGCGCTACCGCGAGCTGATCGGCGGGCTCTATGACAACGACTGGTTCATGGTGGCGGCGGACTTCGATGCCTACGCCTCGGCCCAGCGCGAGGTCGACGCGCTCTGGTCGAACCCGGCCGCCTGGTCGGAGAAGGCGATCCTCAACACCGCCCGCATGGGATGGTTCTCGTCCGACCGGACGATCCGCCAGTATGCGCAAGACATCTGGGGGATCGGCCTGTAGCCTGAGCGAAAGGCCTCGAAGGGAGGGTGCGCGCCGTGAGCAGGGAGCCCGCAAAGCGAACCGCAATGCGTGCGGGTTCCACGCCGCTCGACGCCGGCACGATCGAAGCCGTCGTCGCGGCCTCGCATGGCGACCCGTTCGCCGTCCTCGGCATCCAGGAGGTCGACGGCCGGCTGGTCGCGCGCGCCTTCGTCGACGGCGCGACCGAGCTCGAAGCGTTCACGCTCGCCGACAAGCCCGCGGGCGTCCTCGAGCGGCGCCACGACGCCGGGTTCTTCGAGGGGCCGCTCAGCATCCGCAAGCGCCAGCCGCTCAAGTACCGGGCGCGCAACGCCGGCGGCGAGTGGTGGGTCGCCGATCCCTACTCGTTCGGGCCGGTGCTCGGGCCGATGGACGACTACTTCATCCGCGAGGGCTCGCACCTGCGGCTCTTCGACAAGATGGGCGCGCACCCGATCACCCACGAGGGCGTCGACGGCGTGCACTTCGCGGTCTGGGCGCCGAACGCCCGCCGGGTCAGCGTCGTCGGCGACTTCAACGCCTGGGACGGCCGCCGCCACAGCATGCGCCTGCGCCGCGACACCGGGATCTGGGAGATCTTCATCCCCTGGGTCGAGCCCGGCCTCCCCTACAAGTTCGAGATCATCGGCCCCGACGGCGCCCGGCTGCCGCTCAAGGCCGATCCTTTCGCCAGGGCGTCGGAGCTCCGGCCGGCCACTGCCTCGGTCGTCGCGCCCGAGCTCGCCCACGACTGGGGCGACGAGGCGCACCGTGCCTTCTGGAGCGATGCCGACGCGCGCCGGCAGCCGATCTCGATCTACGAGGTCCATGCCGGGTCATGGCAGCGCGCCGCGGATGGCGGTTTCCTGAGCTGGGACGAGCTCGCCTCCCGGCTGATCCCCTACGTCGCCGACATGGGGTTCACCCACATCGAGCTCATGCCGATCTCCGAGCACCCCTATGACCCGTCCTGGGGCTACCAGACCACCGGCCTCTATGCGCCGACCGCGCGCTTCGGGCCGCCGGAAGGGTTCGCGCGCTTCGTCGACGGCGCCCACCGGGCCGGGATCGGGGTGATCCTCGACTGGGTGCCCGCACACTTCCCGACCGATGAGCACGGCCTGGCGCAGTTCGACGGCACGGCGCTCTACGAGCACGCCGACCCCCGGCAGGGGTTCCATCCGGACTGGAACACCGCGATCTACAACTTCGGACGGCAGGAAGTCTTCAGCTACCTGATCAACAACGCGCTCTACTGGTCCGAAAAGTTTCACATCGACGGCCTGCGCGTCGATGCGGTCGCCTCGATGCTCTACCTCGACTATTCGCGCCAGGAAGGCGAGTGGATCCCGAACCGGTTCGGCGGGCGGGAGAACCTCGAAGCGGTCGAGTTCCTGCAGGCGATGAACCGGGCGGTCTATGGCAAGCATCCGGGGCGGGTGACCTTCGCCGAGGAGTCGACGTCCTGGCCCAAGGTCAGCGCACCGGTCTACGACGGCGGCCTCGGCTTCGGCTTCAAGTGGAACATGGGCTGGATGCACGACACGCTCCAGTACATGGCGCACGAGCCGATCCACCGGAAGCACCACCAGAACGACCTGACCTTCGGGCTGCTCTACGCGTTCTCGGAGAACTTCGTGCTGCCGCTCAGCCACGACGAGGTCGTGCACGGCAAGGGCAGCCTGATCGCCAAGATGCCCGGCGACGCCTGGCAGAAGTTCGCGAACCTGCGCGCCTACTATGCGTTCATGTGGGGCTATCCGGGCAAGAAGCTCCTGTTCATGGGGCAGGAGTTCGCGCAGGGCGCGGAGTGGTCGGAGACGCGCGGGCTCGACTGGTGGCAGCTCGACATTCCCGCGCACCGCGGCGTGCAGGCGCTGCTGCGCGACGCGAACCGGCTCTACCGGACCACGCCGGCGCTGCACGCGCGCGACTGCGAGCCCGAGGGCTTCGAGTGGCTGGTCGCCGACGACAGCGCGAACTCAGTCTTCGCGTGGCAGCGGCGGGCGCCCGGCGAGGCTCCAGTGGTAGTGGTCTCGAACTTCACCCCGGTGCCGCGGCCCGGCTACCGGCTGCCGCTGCCGCAGGCCGGGCGCTGGCGCGAGGTGCTCAACAGCGACGCCGGGGTCTACGGCGGCAGCGGCATGGGCAACCTGGGCGGGGTGACTGCCGAGGAGGCCGGCGACGGCGGGATCCACGCGTCCGTGACCCTGCCGCCGCTGGCGACGCTGTGGCTGCAACTGGAAACGGGCACGCGATGAACGCATGCCGGAACGCGACAAGGGGGGATCTGTGGTGGAGAAACGGACGGCACCGCTCGCACGCGACGCCATGGCCTATGTGCTGGCCGGGGGCCGCGGCAGCCGGCTCAAGGAGCTCACCGACCGCCGCGCCAAGCCGGCGGTCTATTTCGGCGGCAAGACCCGCATCATCGACTTCGCCCTCTCCAACGCGCTGAACTCCGGCATCCGGCGCATCGGCGTCGCCACCCAGTACAAGGCGCACTCGCTGATCCGCCACCTGCAGCGCGGCTGGGACTTCTTCCGCCCCGAGCGCAACGAGAGCTTCGACATCCTGCCCGCCAGCCAGCGCGTCAGCGAGACGCAGTGGTACGAGGGCACCGCCGACGCGGTCTACCAGAACCTCGACATCATCGCCGACTACGAGCCGGAGTTCATGGTGATCCTGGCCGGCGATCACATCTACAAGATGGACTACGAGCTCATGCTGCAGCAGCACGTCGACGCCGGCGCCGACGTGACCGTCGGCTGCCTCGAGGTACCGCGGATGGAGGCCGTGGGCTTCGGGGTCATGCACGTCGACACCGAGGATACGATCACCGCCTTCGTCGAGAAGCCGGCCGACCCGCCCGGCATCCCCGGCCAGCCCGACATGGCGCTGGCCTCGATGGGCATCTACGTCTTCCGCACCCGCTTCCTCGCCGACCTGCTCAGGCGCGATGCCGAGACGCCGGGGTCGAGCCGCGACTTCGGCAAGGACCTGATCCCCTACATCGTCGCCAACGGCAAGGCGGTCGCGCATCGCTTCGGCGCCTCCTGCGTGCGCTCGAGCTCGGAGGCGGTCGCCTACTGGCGCGATGTCGGCACCGTCGACGCCTACTGGGAGGCGAACATCGACCTGACCGACATCATCCCCGAGCTCGACCTCTACGACACGACCTGGCCGATCTGGACCTACGCCGAGATCAAGCCGCCGGCGAAGTTCGTGCACGACGCGGACGGACGGCGCGGCAGCGCGGTGTCGAGCCTGGTGGCCGGCGACTGCATCATCTCCGGGCGCGTCGATCCGCCACTCGCTGGTCTCGACCGGCGTCCGCGTGCATTCCTACGCCGGGCTCGACGAGGCGGTGATCCTGCCCGATTGCGACATCGGCCGCCACGCGCGGCTCAAGCGCGTGGTCGTCGACCGCGGCGTCCGCATCCCCGAGCGGATGGTGGTGGGCGAGGATCCCGCGCTCGACGCCAAGCGCTTCCGCCGCACCGAGGCCGGCATCTGCCTGATCACCCAGTCGATGATCGACCAGATCAATCCCTGATGCACACCACCACACGACACCTCGAACGGAAGCGCGCCGGCTCAACCGTCCCGCCCGGGCCCCGAGCCCGGGCAGCGGCCGACCGCCCCCCGGGCGGCCGCTTCTCGGCCGCCCGCGGTCGCGCCGCTGCCCTCTTCGCGGGCGGATTCCGGGTGCACTGTCGTGGTGTGTGCGCCTGATGCGGGTCCTCTCGGTCGCCTCCGAGGTCTATCCGCTGATCAAGACCGGCGGTCTGGCCGACGTCGCCGGCGCGCTGCCGCCGGCGCTGGCGCGGCGCGGCATCGAGGTGCGCACGCTCGTCCCCGGCTATCCGGCGGTGATGGCGAAGCTCAGGGACGCCCGCGTCGTCTATGACAATCCGTCGCTGCTCGGCGTGCCCGCGCGGCTCCTCGCCGCCGAGGTCGAGGGGCTCCAGCTCATCGTCATCGACAGCCCGCCGCTCTACGACCGTCCGGGCGGTCCCTATGGCGACGCGAGCGGCACCGACCACCCGGACAACTGGCGCCGCTTCGGCGCGCTCGGCCGCGCCGCCGCCGACGTCGCCGTGGGGATGATGCCGGAGTTCCTGCCCGATCTCGTGCACGCGCACGACTGGCAGGCGGGCCTCGCGCCCGCCTACCTGCGCTTCTACGGCGTGCCGCGGCCGTCGGTGGTGACGATCCACAACATCGCCTTCCAGGGCCGCTTCCCCGCCGGCGTCTTCCCCGCGCTCGAGCTGCCGCCGCAGGCCGCGGGCCTCGACGGCGTCGAGTTCTACGGCGGCGTCGGCTACCTGAAGGCCGGCCTCGCCAACGCGAGCGCAATCACCACCGTCAGCCCGACCTATGCGGAGGAGATCCAGACCCCGGCCTTCGGCATGGGCCTCGACGGGCTGATCGCCGCCCGCGCCGGGGCGCTGCACGGCATCGTGAACGGCATCGACACCGGGGTCTGGAACCCCGAGACCGACCCGCTGCTCGCCGCGCCCTTCTCCGCCCGCAAGCTGCAGGGCCGCGCCGTCAACCGCGCCGCGCTCGAAGCCCGCTTCGGCCTGCACGCCGACGACTCGCCGCTGTTTGTGCTGGTGAGCCGGCTGACCTGGCAGAAGGGGATCGACCTCCTCGCCTGGATCACCGCGCAGGACATCGTCCGCGCCGGCCATCGCCTCGCCGTCCTCGGCAGCGGCGAGCCGGGCCTCGAACTGACCTTCCGCGCGCTCGCCGCCGAGTTCCCCGGCCGCGTCGGCACCGTCATCGGCTACGACGAGGCGCTCGCCCACGTCATGCAGGGCGGCGGCGACGCCATCCTCATCCCGTCGCGCTTCGAGCCCTGCGGGCTGACCCAGCTCTACGGCCTGCGCTACGGCTGCGTGCCGATCGTCGCCCGCACCGGCGGCCTCGCCGACACGGTGATCGACGCCAACGTCGCGGCGCTGAACGCCAAGGCCGCCACCGGCTTCCAGTTCGCCCCCGTCGACGCCGCGCCGCTCGCCGGCGCCATCCGCCGCGCGACGCTCCTCATGCGCGACCGCGCGGCCTGGACTGCGCTGCAGCGCCAGGGAATGAAATCCGACGTCTCCTGGGACCGCAGCGCCGCCGCCTACGCCGACCTCTACGCCTCCCTCCTGCCGGCAGGATGAGCCATGATCGACACCCATCGCCACCCAGCCCTTCGACGACCAGAAGCCGGGCACCTCCGGCCTGCGCAAGAAGGTCGCCGCACTTCCAGCAGCCGAACTACGTGCAGAACTTCATCCAGGCGATCTTCGACAGCCTCGAGGGCTTCGAGGGCAAGACGCTGGTGATCGGCGGCGACGGCCGCTACTACAACCGCGAGGTCATCCAGATCGCGCTGAAGATGGCCGCCGCCAACGGCTTCGGCCGGGTGCTCGTCGGCCGCGGCGGCATCCTCTCCACCCCCGCCGCCTCGAACGTCATCCGCAAGCACCACGCCTTCGGCGGCATCATCCTCTCGGCCAGCCACAACCCCGGCGGCCCGACCGAGGACTTCGGCATCAAGTACAACATCGGCAACGGCGGCCCGGCCCCCGAGCGCATCACCGAGGCGATCTACGCGCGCACGAAGGAGATCGACGAGTACCGGATCGCTCGACGCCCCCGACCTCGACCTCGACAGGCTCGGCACCCAGAAGCTCGGCGACATGACCGTCGAGGTGATCGACCCCGTCGCCGACTACGCCGAGCTGATGGAGAAGCTCTTCGACTTCCCCGCGATCCGGGCGATGTTCGCCGGCGGCTTCCGCATGGCCTTCGACGCCATGTCCGCCGTCACCGGACCCTACGCCAGCGAGATCCTCGAGACCCGCCTCGGCGCGCCCGCCGGGCACCGTCCGCAACGGCACCCCGCTCCCCGACTTCGGCGGCCATCACCCCGACCCGAACCTCGTCCACGCCAAGGCGCTCTACGACGAGATGATGGGCCCGGACGCGCCCGACTTCGGCGCCGCCTCCGACGGCGACGGCGACCGCAACCTGATCATCGGCCGCGGCATCTTCGTCACCCCTTCCGACTCGCTCGCCGTGCTCGCCGCCAACGCCCACCTCGCTCCCGGCTACGCCGCCGGCCTCGCCGGCATCGCCCGCTCGATGCCGACGAGCGCCGCCGCCGACCGCGTCGCCGAGAAGCTCGGCATCGGCCTCTACGAGACGCCGACCGGCTGGAAGTTCTTCGGCAACCTGCTCGACGCCGGCCTCGCGACGATCTGCGGCGAGGAGAGCGCCGGCACCGGCTCGAACCACGTCCGCGAGAAGGACGGCCTCTGGGCGGTGCTGCTCTGGCTCAACATCCTCGCCGCCCGCAAGGAGAGCGCGCAAGGCGATCGTCGACGGCGCACTGGGAGGACTACGGCCGCAACTACTACGCGCGCCACGACTACGAGGGCATCGACACCGCCGCGGCGAACCGGCTGGTCGACGACCTTCGCGCCCGGCTCGCCGTCGCTGCCCGGCACCGAGGTGGCGGGGCTCACGGATCGCGGCGGCCGACGACTTCGCCTACCACGACCCGGTCGACGGCTCGACCTCCTCGAAGCAGGGCATCCGCATCCTCTTCGACGGCGGCAGCCGGGTCGTGTTCCGCCTCTCCGGCACCGGCACCTCGGGCGCGACGCTCCGCGTCTATATCGAGCGCTACGAGCCCGACCCGGACCGCCTCGACCTCGAGACCGCCGATGCGCTCGCCGACCTGATCGCCGCCGCCGAGGCGCTCGCCGGCATCCGCGAGCGCACCGGCCGCGCCGCGCCGGACGTCATCACCTGAGCGCCCCGGTCGCCGACGCGCCCGCCCCGCTCGGGGCCACCCCGACCGAGGACGGCCTGCGCTTCGCCGTCTGGTCGGGAACGGCGCGAGCGCATCTGGCTCTGCCTCTTCGACGGCGAGCGCGAGGTCGAGCGGATCGCCGCTCGACCGCGGCACCGACGGGCGTCTTCTCCGCCGTCGTGCCGGGCGTCGGCGCCGGCGCGCAGCTACGGGCTGCGCGCCGACGGCCCCTACGCGCCCGCGCGCGGGCTGTGGTTCGATCCGGCGAAGCTTCTCGTCGATCCCTACGCCGTCGCCCTCGACCGGCCCTTCGCCTACGACCCCGCAGCTCGCCGCGCCGCGCGATGCCGGCGTCGACACCGCGCGCCTGATGCCGAAGGCGGTCGTCGACCGCCCTGCCCGCCGCCGCGCCGGCCCGCCGCGCCGCTGTTCCGCCCCGGCGGGCTGATCTACGAGGTGCCGGTGCGGCCGTTCACCATGCTGCACCCGGAGGTGCCGGTCGGCCTGCGCGGCACGGTCGCGGCGCTCGCGCATCCGGCCGTCGTCGAGCACCTGACTCCGCCTCGGCGTCGACGCGGTCGAGCTGATGCCGGTCGACCGCCTGGATCGACGAGCGCCACCTCGGCGCCGCTCGGGCTCGTCAACGGCTGGGGCTACAACCCGGTGGCGTTCCTCGCGCCCGACCCGCGGCTCTGCCCCGGCGGCATCGCGCGAGCTCGCCGCCACGGTCGCCACCCTGCGCACGGCCGGCATCGGCGTGATCCTCGACGTCGTCTTCAACCACACCGGCGAGGGCGACGCGCACGGCCCGACGCTGTCGCTGCGCGGCCTCGACGCCACGCGCCTACTTCCGCCACGAGCCGGACGGCGCGGCTCGTCAACGACGCCGGCACCGGCAACACGCTCGCCTGCGACCATCCGGCGACGCGGCGGCTCGTGCTCGACGCCCTGCGCCACTTCGTCGGCCAGGCCGGCGTCGACGGCTTCCGCTTCGACCTCGCGCCGGTCGCTCGGCCGCACCGCCGACGGCTTCGACCCGCAGGCGCCGCTCCTGCGCGAGATCGCCGCCGACCCGCTGCTCGGCCGACCGGGTGATGATCGCCGAGCCCTGGGACCTCGGGCCCGGCGGCTATCAGCTCGGCAATTTTCCCCCGCCCTGGCTCGAGTGGAACGACCGCTACCGCGACCGGGTGCGGCGCTTCTGGCGCGGCGACGCCGCACATGCTCGGCGCCTTCGCCACCGCGATCGCCGGATCGTCGGACGTGTATCCGCCGCCAGCGACGCGCAGCGTCAACTTCATCGCCGCGCATGACGGCTTCACGCCTCGCCGACCTCGTCGCCTATCGCCAGAAGCACAACGAGGCCAATGGCGAGGCGAACCGCGACGGCCATGGCGAGAACCTGTCGTGGAACCACGGCGTCGAGGGTCCGAGCCGCCGACGCGGCCGTGCGCGAGCGAGCGCCGGCGCGACCTGCGCGCGCTGCTCGCCACGCTCTTCGCCTCGCGCGGGACGATCATGCTGACCGCCGGCGACGAGTTCGGCCGCACGCAGCGGGGCAACAACAACGCCTATGCACAGGACAATCCGCTCACCTGGCTCGACTGGGACGGCCGCGACCGCGAGCTCGAGGCCTTTACCGCCGGCCTCGCGGCGCTCCGCCGGGCGCACCCGGCGCTCGCCGACCCGGTGCTGCTCTCGGCGCCGGTCCGGCGCGGAGGGCATCCCGGACGTCGCCTGGCTGACCGCCGCCGGATCCGAGAAGACCGCCGCCGACTGGGAGGCCGGCCACGGCATGGCGCTCATCATGCTGCTCGGCCGCGGCGGCGACGGTCGCCTCGCCGTCCTCTTCAACCGGAGCGCGCACGAGGTGGCGTTCCGGCTGCCCGCGCGCCGCGGCCACCGCTGGGAAGGCGCGCCGGGCGGCCGGGTCACGCTCGGGCCGCGCACCGTGGCTTTCGTCGCCGAACTGCCGGGCGGCCGGGCGCCCTCGAAGGCGACCGCCCCTTGAGCCTGCCGGTTCGCGGCCATAGATCCGCGCACGGCCCTGCGAAAGCCGCCGAATCGGGGGAACAGATGGACCGTCGCACTTTGCTCCAGGCCGCGCTCGCGGGCTTCGTCGGCAACCGCCTCGCCGCCCTGGCGCCACCGGCCCACGCCCAGGACGCACCGGCGGCTCCGCCGAGCTTCAGCTTCGACGACGTGGTGGCGCGCGCCCGCGAGGCCGCGACCCTCCCGTACTCGCGCCCGCTGATGAAGATGGCCGAGCCCTTCGCCGACCTGACCTACGATCAATTCCGCGCGATCCGCTTCCGCGACGACCGGCGGCTCTTCACCGACGGCGGCCGCGCCTTTCAGATGGACCTGATGCCGCCGGGCTTCTCGTTCCAGGACCGCATCGAGATCTACACCGTCGTGAACGGCGAGGCGCGGCCGATCCCGTTCTCCACCGACTATTTCAGCTTCCACCCCGACTACTTTCCCGACGCGGGCGGCGGCACGCCGTCCGAGATCGAGGCGATGGGCTTCAGCGGGCTGCGCTTCCGCTTTCCGCTGAACCGGCCCGGGGTCTGGGACGAGGTCGCGGTCTTTCAGGGCGCGAGCTACTTCCGGGCCATCGCGCAAGGCACGCTCTACGGCCTCTCGGCGCGCGGGCTCGCGATCGGCACCGCCGGCGCCGGGGCCGAGGAGTTCCCGATCTTCACCGCCTTCTGGGTGCACGAGCCGCAGCCGGGCGACCGGGTCCTGCGCATGAGCGCGCTCCTCGACAGCGATTCGGTGGCCGGCGCGTTCGACTTCGCGCTGGAGCCGGGCACCGAGACGGTGATGCACGTCCGCAGCGTCCTCTTCCCGCGCCGCGACATCGACACCGTCGGCATCGCGCCGCTGACCTCGATGTACTTCTTCGGCCCCGAGCGGCGCGCCGGCATCGACGACTTCCGCGATGCCGTGCACGACAGCGACGGCCTGCGCATCGTCAACGGCTCCGGCGAGCGGCTGTGGCGGCCGCTCCGCAACCCGAGCGCCGTCGAGACCTCGTCGTTCCTCGACGACAATCCGCGCTCGTTCGGGCTGATTCAGCGGGCGCGCGACTTCCACGACTACGAGGACGCCGAGACCCACTACGAGCGCCGCCCGAGCGCCTGGATCGAGCCGGAGGGCGACTGGGGCCGCGGCGCGGTGATGCTGGTCGAGATCCCGAGCGCCGACGAGTTCGCCGACAACATCGTCGCCTTCTGGCGGCCGGCCGAGCCGCTGACCGCCGGGTCGGAGAACACCTTCGTCTACCGCCTGACCTGGGGCCTCACCGAGGGCGAGGCGCTGCCCCTCGCCCGCATCGTCTCCACCCGGAGCGGCCTCTCCATCCTCGATGCCCGCGAGCGGGTCTTCGTCGTCGACTTCGACCTCGGCCTGATCAACATCGCCACCGTCGAGCCGCGGATCGAGGCGAGCGCCGGCGAGGTGAAGGGGCTCAGCATCGCGCCGATCCCCGGGGGCAACCTCGCCCGCGTCGGCTTCCACTTCGTCGCCGGCGACCTCACCTCCGCCGAGTTCCGCCTCTGGCTGCAGAGCGAGGGCGCCGAAGCCTCGGAGATCTGGCTCTACCGCTGGAGCGCCTGACCCGCGATCCGGCTAATCGCTTCGCCTCCGTGCGTAGCGCCCCGCCGCCCCCATCCCCGGCCGTGCGCAAGCACGGCCTGCGCCTGCCTTCCCCCTCCCGCCTCGTTAACCTTCCGGCCGCCCGCGCACGGCACGTGCATGCATCGTGCATGTCTCGTGCATGATGCGTGCATAAGAAACCGCCGTTAACCCTTGCCGCGCAAGCGAATCCCTTCAGACGGGTTTCGTATGACCGCCCCGGCGCGCCGGCGGCCACATCCGCGAGAAGACCCCGTCCCGGAGCACAATGCCGTGATAGGCGGCCGCGCCGATATGCGTCGCGATCAGCGTGAGCAGCACCCAGATCGTCGTCGCGTGCACCGCCTGCGCCACCTTCGACACCGGCTCGTTCTTCGGCAGCAGCGGCCCGACCCCGACCGCCTCCAGCGTCTCGATCGGGAACCCACCGGTCGTCACCCGGATATAGCCGCTGATCGCCATCACCAGGAGCGCCGCATAGAGCCCCGCATGCACGAGCCCCGCCACCCGCTGCTGCAGCGGCGGCACCGAGGCCGGCAGCGGCGGCGGCGGATTGAATGCGCGCCATGCGAGCCGGAGCAGTACCACGACGAGCACAACGGGCCCCAATCCCTTGTGAATGATGAAAAGCCTGTCCTGCAGGGGACGCGGGATTCTTGTATCATCGTGAGCCCGACCGGTATCATGATCAGGACCAGAAGGACCGTGACCCAGTGGAAGAGGCGCGCGACCGTCCCGTAGCCCATCGTTCAACTCCCCGCCCGCCGACGGACGGCGGCTCAAGTCTAGCAGATCGGCGCTGCCCCGCCAGCGCGGCGTCGGGATCGCAATGACCGACCTCCGCGCCGGCGTCCCGATCCTTGCCGGCCCGCGGCGCCCGGCGCTCGTCGCGATCGCCGCCGTCGGGGCCACGGTGGCCTGGGGCCTGGCCGTCCTGCCGTTCGAGAGCCGCGCGCCGCGACCGGCCGGTCTCGCGCTCTTCGTGCTGATCGCCGTCGTGGTCATCGACCGCCTGCCGCCCCATCACCCGCACGCCCGCTTCGGCTTCGGCAACGGCCTCACCCTGGTCCGGGCGGGAGGCGCCGTCGTCTTCATGGCGCTGGCGCTCGAGCCGGGCCTCCTCGTCGGCCGGCTCGCCTGGGCGGCCCTCGCCGGAGTGGCGCTCCTCCTCGCGCTCGACGGCATCGACGGGCTCGTCGCGCGACAGGAGGGCCGGGCGTCGGCCTTCGGCGCACGGTTCGACATGGAGGTCGACGCGCTCCTGATCCTGGCGCTGTCGGTCGCCGCGGCCGGGCTCGGCAAGGCCGGGCCGTGGGTCGTGTCGCTCGGGCTGATCCGCTACGTCTTCGTGCTCGCCGGCTGGATCGTCCCGGCGCTGGCCCGGCCGCTGCCGCCCTCGCGGCGGCGCCGGCTCGTCTGCGCCTTGCAGGTCGCCGTCCTCGGCCTCCTTCTCGCCCCGCCCGTCGTGCCGCCTCTGTCCTCCGCCCTGGCGGCCGCGGCCTTCGCCGCCCTCCTCGGGTCGTTCGCCGCCGACGTCGCCTGGCTGGCACGGCGCCAAAGGTGACCGGCGATCTCAGGCGCTGGGGCGGGCTGGCCCGGTCGCTGGTGATCTACCGGGCGCGGCCCTGGAAGATCACCCGGCTGGCGCGGCTCTACGGCAGCTTCCTCGCGCCCGGCGACCTCGCCTTCGACATCGGGGCGCACGCCGGCAACCGGACGCGGGCGCTGCTGCGCGCCGGCGCGCGCGTGGTCGCGCTCGAGCCGCAGCGGATCTTCCACGACTTCCTCGCCCGCGACCTCCCGCGCGAGGTCACGCTCCTGCCGCTGGCGGCGGGGGCGGTCCCGGGGACGGCCGAGCTCGCGGTGTCGCGGCTGCACCCGACCGTCTCGTCGCTCGCCTCCGGCTTCCCGGCACGCATGCGCGCCGCACCGGGCTTCGCCGGCGTGCGCTGGGACACCACCGAGACCGTCGAGGTCACTACGCTCGACGCGCTGATCGCCGCGCACGGCCTGCCGCGGTTCATCAAGATCGACGTCGAGGGCGCCGAGGCCGAGGTGCTGGCGGGGCTCGGCCAGCCGGTCGACTGGCTGGCCTTCGAGGTCCTCGCCGCGGCCCCCGAGGCCGCCGACGCCTGCCTCACCCGGCTGGCCGGCCTCGGCGCCTACGCCTTCAACCTGGTGCCGGGCGAGGCCGCCGCCTTCGCGCTCGACCGCTGGCTCGACGCCGACGCGATGGCGCGCGAGCTCCGCCGGCGCGCCGGCGACGGCCGCGCCGGCGACGTCTACGCGCGCCGGCAGGGCGGCGGCGGTGCCTGACTGCCGGCCCTCGCCCCTCGCCGCCCTGGCGGCGCTCGCGCTCATCTACCTGCTTCTCGTGCTTCCGGCCTATCCGGTCGCGCTGGCGTTGCCGACGCTTCTCGCCCTGCCGCTCGAGCTGCCGGCGATCGTCCTCCTGCTCGTCGCCGCCCCCGCCGCCCTGGTGCCTGCGCTCAGGGCCGCAGTCGTCCTCTTCACCGTCGGCATGGCAGTGCTCAAGCTCGCCGACCTCGGCGCCGAGAGCGCGTTCCGGCGCCCGTTCAACCCGGTGCTCGACGGCGAGCTCGTGGCGGCGGGGCTCCGCCTCCTCGGCGGCAGCATCGGCTGGCCGGGGGCGCTGGCCTTCGCGGCCGCGCTCGTCCTCGCCATCGCCGCGACGACCGCCGCGGCCTGGTGGGCGACGGGTCGGCTGGCGCACCTCGCCCCGGCGTGGCGGCGGCCCTGGCTCGCGGCGATCGCCCTCGGCGCGACCGCGGTCGTCCTGACGGACGCCGCGCCCCGACCCCCGCTCGACCCGCCGGGATCGGCGGCGACCGCCCGGCTGGCGCGGGAGCATCTGCGCGACGCCCGCGCTGCGCGCGCCGACCTCGCGCGCTTCCGCGCCGAGGCCGAGCGCGACACGATGGCGGACCTGCCGCCGGACCGGATCCTGCCGGGGCTGCGCGGCACCGACATCCTCTTGATCTTCGTCGAGTCCTACGGGCGGTCGTCCCTGACCAACCCGCTCTACGCCCCGACCGTCGGCGCGGCGCTCGGCGAGACCGAGGCCCGGCTTGCCGCCGCCGGCCTCGCGATGCGCTCGGGCTTCCTGACCTCACCCACGGTCGGCGGGCAGAGCTGGCTCGCGCACGCGACCCTGCTCTCGGGCCTCGGCATCGACAACCAGGGCCGCTACCGCGCGCTGCTCGCGAGTCCGCGCCGCACGCTTCTGCACCTGGCGCAGTCCGCCGGCTGGCAGACGGCGGCGGTGATGCCGGCGATCACCCTCGCCTGGCCCGAGGTCGGCTGGTTCGGCTACGACCGGGTGCTCGCGGCCGCCGACCTCGGCTACCGCGGCCTGCCGTTCAACTGGGTCACCATGCCCGACCAGTTCACCCTGGCCGTCGTCGAGCGCGAGCTCCTGCGGCCGGGGCCGCGGCCGCCGGTCTTCGCCGAGGTCGCGCTGATCTCCTCGCACGCGCCCTGGACGCCGATCCCGCCGATCCTGCCCTGGGAGGCGCTCGGCGACGGCCGGGTCTTCGACCCCTACGCGACGGCCGGGGACGCGCCCGAGGTCCTCTGGCTCGACGACGACCGCGTGCGCGAGCAGTACCGCCGCTCGCTCGACTACGTGCTGCGGGTGGTGGGCAGCTTCGCCGAGCGCCAGGCGGCGGAACCGCCGCTGATCGTGGTGCTCGGCGACCACGAGCCGGCGGCCTTCGTCTCCGGCGACCCGGCCGGGCGCGACGTGCCGGTCCACGTCATCGGCGCGCCGGAAACGATCGCTCAGCTCGACGCCTGGGGCTGGAGCGAGGGCATGATCCCGGCGCCGGAGACCCCGGCCGCACCGATGGAGGCCTTCCACGACCGCTTCCTCGCCGCCTTCTCGGCGACGCCGGACCTGCGGGCGACCGCAGCCCCGTGAAGCCGTCGGCCTTTACGGACGCCCGGCGGGTGCTAATGTCATGACAAAGCTGCACGCCGCCGACGCGACGGGCGTGAAGCCGGGGAAATGGGGTGGTCGGCGGGATGCAGCGGGCAGACGTGACGGAAGCGGTATGGGCGGCGCTCCTCGCCCTGCGCGCGGGTCGGCCGGCGAGGCCGCGACCCGACTGGCCGGCCGAGGCACGCGCCGCCTGGTCGCTCTACGCCCCCCTCGCCGATCGCTGCGGCGGGGCGCCCTATCTGTTCGCACAGGTCGGCCAGTCACTCGACGGACGCATCGCCACGGTCTCCGGCGACGCGGCCGAGATCTCGGGCCCAGACGGCTTGCGCCACCTGCACCGCTGTCGCGCGCTCGCCGACGCGGTGGTGATCGGCGCCCGCACCGCGCTCGCCGACGACCCGCGGCTGACGGTGCGCCTGGTTCCCGGCCCCAGCCCGGCGCGGGTGGTGATCGACCCGCGCGGCCGGCTCCCCGACGAGGCGAAGGTGCTCGCCGACGACGGCGCGCGGCGGCTGGTGGTCCAGGCCTGCGACCGCAAGCGGCCGAAGGGGGTCGACGTGGTGGCGCTGCCGGCGCTCGGCGGCTGGATCCATCCGGCGTCGATCGCGACCGCGCTCGCCGAACGCGGGCTGAAGCGGGTGCTCGTCGAGGGCGGCGGGGTGACGATCGCCGGGTTCCTCGACGCCGGCCTGCTGCAGCGGCTGCACGTCGCGGTGGCACCGCTGATCATCGGCGCCGGGCCGTCCGGCCTCAGGACCACGCCGATCGCCCGGCTCTCCGATGCGCTGCGGCCGGAGATGCACGTCTACGGGCTCGACTCCGATGTCGTCTTCGACTGCGCGCTCGCCCCTGCCGGCAGCGCCAGGACGTCGACATGGCCGACCGTGCAGCGGGCGGCGCCGCTCGCCGCGCGCCGGGCCTGACCCCAAGCCGCCGCCGCCTCGCATCCCGCCTCCGCGGTCGCCTGGGCGATCCCTTGGACGAGCTCCGCCTGCAGTGCCGCCTGCGCGGGCCCGAGCCGCCACGGGCTCGGCGCCGAGAGTGCCGTGTAGCCCCGGCGCCCGAGCGCCGCGCAGAGCGCCGGCGCCGCATCGGGGCCGAGCGCTGGGCCGAGGCCCTTGTTGCGCCGCTGGTGCCGGTTGAACGCGGCGCAGACCTCGGCGTCCTCGGGCAACGGCGGGTCCCAGTCCATCCGGCCGTCGTAGCTCAGCGCCGCATAGACGCCGAGGCCCAAGGCCGCCAGCCGCCCGGCCAGCGCTTCGATCCAGTCGCGCGATGCGAGGTCGAGGAGCGCCGAGGCTGTCACCAGCCGCACGCCGTCGAGCGGCAGTTGCCCGACCTCCGCCAGGTCCATGCGCACGGCCTCCCCGCCGCAGGCCGCGCCGGCAACCGCCAGAAGGCCGGCGTCGCTGTCGAGGAGCCGCCAGCGCAGCCCCGGTACCCGCGTGCCGAAGGCGCGACAGGTAGCGCCGGTGCCGCAGCCGAGGTCGAGCGCCAGCGGCGCCGGCGCCGGCGCCGCCGCCAGGTACGCGGTCGCCGCCGCCAGCAGCTCCGGATCGCGCGCCGCCGCGTCGGCCGGCTCCCGCAGCTCGAGCCAGCTCCGCGCGAAGCTCACCCGACCCGGTCCAGCGCGCCCGCGACCAGCGCCGCGGTCTCGGCCCAGCCCGGCAACCCGCGCCCAGCCTCCCAGGCGGTCGCCGACGCGGCGTTCCGGCGGGCCGGGTCGTCGAGCAGCGCCGCCAGCGCCGCCGCGAACGCCGCCACGTCTCCCGGGGGCACCAGCGCCCCGGCAGCCTCAGGCACCAGCTCGGCGATCGCCCCGGCGCGGCAGGCCACCACCGGCAGCCCCTGCGCCAGCGCCTCCGCCAAGGCCATGCCGTAGCCCTCGTACTCGCTCGCGAGCGCGAAGACGTCGGCCGCGGCGAGCGCGGCACGGGTGTCGGCGACGGCACCGACGAGCGCGATCCTGTCGCCGAGGCCGGCGTCCTCCACCTGCGCCGCCAGCGCCGCCGCGCAGCCGGGGTCGAGCGCGCCCGAGCCGATGATCCGCGCCTGCCAGCGCCGGTCGCGCAGCCGCGCGAGCGCCCCGACCAGCACGTCATGGCGCTTGCGCGGGATCATCGAGCCGATGCTGACGATCAGCGGCGGATTGCCCCCGCCGGGTGCACGCGGCGCCGGGTCGGTGCCCGGCGGCGCCACGGTGATCCGCCCGGGCGGGACGCCGAAGCCGTCGGCGAGCCGCCGGCCGGTGGCAGGGCTGGTGCAGACCACCGCCCGCGCGTGGCAAAGCGCCGCCGCCTCCCGCGCGAGCAGGCGCCGCCGGTCGGCGTCGCCGAGCCCGCTCTCGTCACCGAGCGGGTGATGGATGAGCGCGACCAGCCGCAGGCGCCCGGCTTCCGCCGCCACCTCGTCGGGCAGCGCCCCGAAGGCGAGCCCGTCGACCAGCACCGTCGCCCCGTCCGGCAAGGCAGCCAGCGCCGCCGCCGCCGCGCGGCGCGCGCGGGCATCCGGAAAGGGATACGCGCCCTCCAGCGGCAGGTGGCGCACGTCCCGCCCGGCCGCGGCAAGTGTCGCGATCAACCGCCGGTCGTAGCCGTACCCCCCGGTCGGGGTGTCGAGCCGGCCCGGGATAGCGAAGGTGACGGCGCTCACCCGAGGTCGGCCTCGTACCAGCCGCGCGCCGCGTGGCTTTCGTGCAGGGTCACCCGGATCCGCCGCAGCCGGCCGCCGTCGCCGAGCCCGCCGTCGCGCGCCGCCGCCGCCAGCGCCTCCCAGACGTGGCGGCAGAGCACCTCGGTGGTGGTGAAGCGCCCGGCAAACTCGGGCAGCTCGTCGAGGTTGCGATAGCGCAGCGGTGCCAGCGCTGCTCCGAGCGCGTCGGTCGCGAGCCCGATGTCGACGACGATGCCATGCGCGTCGAGCGCCTCGGCGAGGAAGGCGGCGTCGACGACGAAGGTCGCGCCGTGCATCCGCTGGGCGGGGCCGAAGACCTCGGCGGGCAGGCTGTGGGCGATCATGATATGGTCGCGGACCTCGACGGCGAACACTGGCTGGCGCCCTCCTTAGTAGTAGATGCGGTGGCAGAGCGTGTCGGGCCGCTCGAGGATGGCGCCGTAGCGCGGGGCGATGGCGTCGAAGGCGGTCTCGCCGCTGATCAGTACGTCGAGCGTCGGATCGGCGAGAAGCCTAAGCGCCGCCTCGAGCCGGCGCCGGTTGCTCCAGCGCGCGCGCCGTCCGGTTGGCACCAGGCCGACCTGGCTCGACACGAGCTTGAGGCGCCGGCTATGGAACGCCCCGCCGAGGCCGACCGTCGGCGGCCGGTCGCCGTACCAGCTCGCCTCGACCACGGTCGCCTCGAGGCCGGCCGCGCCCAGCGCGGTGGCAAGGCCCTCGCCGGTCGCGCTGGCGTGGATCACCAGGTCGCAGTCGTCCGGCGCGGCCTCCGGCAACGCAAAGCCGCAGCCGAGCGACGCGGCGAGCGCCGCCCGGCCCGGGTTCAGGTCGACGAGCGTCACCTCGGTTCCCGGCAGCCGGGCGCAGAGCCAGGCGGCGAGCCCCCCGACGACCCCGCCGCCCACCACCGCGATGCGGTCGCAGGCGACCGCGCTCGCGTCCCAGACTATGTTGAGCGCCGTCTCCATGTTCGCCGCCAGCACCGCGCGCCCCGGCGGCACACCGGCTGGCAGCGGCACCGCCATCGCCGCCGGGGCCGCGAAGCGGTCCTGGTGCGGGTGCAGCACGAAGACCTCGCGGCCGACGAGCCCTTGCGGCCCGTCCACGACCTGCCCCACCGCCGCATAGCCGTACTTCACCGGAAACGGAAAGGCGCCCTCCTGCAGCGGCGCGCGCATCCGCGCCCGCTCCGCCCGCGGCACGCCGCCGCGAAAGACCAGCGCCTCGGTGCCGCGGCTGATGCCGCTGAACCGGGTCTCGACGACGACGTCGCCGGCGCCCGGCGCCACCTCGGCCGCGCGGAGCTCGGCCACGCCCGGGCCGGCGATCCAGAGCGCGCGCGCCATCAGGCGCTCCCGGGGGGGCTGCGGCGCGCGAGGCGGGGATCGTCGGGCATGCCATGTTTGAGCGCATCCGGCGCGGCGCTTCAAGGCCTCGCGGTGTGCCCGTTCGGCCACACGGACCACGCCGTGTGTTGCACCGCCGTAGTTTGCCGCCGCGCCCAGCGCAAAAGTGCTAGCATCGGGGCACATGATACTCCTCGGCGCCTGCCGGCGACCAACTCCGGCCGGCGCGGCGATAGCAACCGGGAGCACGGCGATGCCTACCTCGAGGACGAAAACGCTGATCGCGACGGTGCCAGCGGCGATGCTCCTCGCGACCGCGGCAGCGCCCCAGGGAATCCCGCCGCTTCAGACCGAGTTCGCGAACGGCGCGACGCTTCGCTTCTACGGCCAGATCAACAAGGGCATCCTGAACTACGACGATGGCATCGACAACGAGACCTACTACGTCATCGACAACGACAACTCGAGCACGCGGTTCGGCTTCGAGTACGACCAGTCGTTCGGCGAGTGGACATTCGAGAACGTCAACGAGTTCACCTGGGCGCCGTACTCGACCGGCAACATCAACATCATCAACGATTCCCCCTCGTCCGAAGACTACGAGTGGGGCAACGACAACATCCGCAAGATCGACTTCACGCTCGAACACGACCGCTACGGCAAGTTCTGGGTCGGCCAGGGCAGCATGGCGACCGACGGCATCGCCGAGATCGACCTCTCCGGCACCGACGTCATCGGCTATTCCGGCGTCGGGGACTCCGCCTCGGCGCAGATCATCCGCTACAGCGACCCGACGCTGTTCTTTGCCGACAACCCGCAGATCGGCCAAGCGTTCCAGAACTACGACGGGGGCCGCCTCACCCGCCTCCGCTATGACACCCCGTCCTTTAGCGGCTTCAGCGTCGCCTTCGCCTTCGGCCAGGATCTGCTGTCGGGCGACGAGGACGACCGCGACATCAACCAGTACGACGTCGCGCTGATCTATGAGCGCGCGTACGACAGCTTCGAGGTCGGAGCCGGGATCGGCTACTACGCGAACGACGACGACGCCGAGGTCTGGGCCGGATCGGTCTCGGCGCTGCACACCCCGACCGGCGTCAACGGGACGTTCGCCGCCGGCACCCAGGACTTCGAGAGCGACAGCAGCACCTACTGGTACGGCAAGCTCGGCCTGCTGCGCGAGTTCGTCGCCTGGGGCGACAGCGCGGCGGCGATCGACTACTACTCCGGCGACGACATCTTCCTGACCGGCGATGTCCAGCTCTTCACCTCCGGCGGCGAGCCGGTGCTCGACGAGGACGGCAATCCGGTCATCGGCGACATCACCAGCTCCGAGAGCACGTCTTGGGGCCTGTCCTTCGTGCAGAATGTCGACGCCTGGAACACCGAGTTGTGGCTGACTTATCGCAGCTACGACTATGCGGACGACTTCGCGAGCTACGACGACGGCCAGGCGATCTTCGGCGGCGCGCGCTTCCGGTTCTGACCGGCCGCCGAACGAAGCCTCTTGCCGCAACGCAGCATCTCGCCTATGTAAGCCCGGCGCGGCACGGCCGCGACATATCGCGATGGCGCAGTGGGGCACCGCCCCGGCATCGCACCAACAGCAGTTTTCGTCACATGCGCCTGACGAGGGCGACAGCCGCAGCGGCACCGGCCGCGCGGAAAGGAACTTTGTGACGATTCAGACCTTCGCGGACTTCGGCCTCGCCGAGCCGCTCCTCCACGGCCTCGCCCGGGCCGGCTTCGACACGCCCACGCCGATCCAGGCCCAGGCGATCGCGCCGCAGCTCGCCGGCCGCGACATCCTCGGCATCGCCCAGACCGGCACCGGCAAGACCGCGGCCTTCGCACTGCCGATCCTGCACCAGCTCCTCGACATGCCCGGGCGCGTGGCGCCCAAGACCTGCCGGGCGCTGGTCCTCGCGCCGACCCGCGAGCTCGCTGTCCAGATTGAGGCAAGCTTCCGGGCCATGGCCGGCGGCGCCCGGCTTTCCACCCTGCTCGTCCTCGGCGGCATGTCGCGGTCGGCCCAGGTCCGCGCGCTTGCCCGCGGCGTCGACGTCGTCGTCGCCACGCCGGGACGGCTCACCGACCTGATGGACGACCGCTCGGTCGTGCTCGACCAGACCCGCTTCGTCGTGCTCGACGAGGCCGACCGCATGCTCGACATGGGCTTCATCCAGCCGGTCCGGAAGATCGTCGCGAGCCTGCACCCGCGCCGGCAGTCGGCGCTCTTCTCGGCCACCATGCCGGCCGAGGTCGCCGGCCTCGCCCAAGGCTTCCTCAAGGACCCGGTCCGCGTCGAGGTCGCGCCGCAGGCGACGACCGTCGAGCGGATCGACCAGCGGGTCGAGCTCGTCGACACCGCTGCCAAGCGCGCGCGGCTCGCCGCGCTGGTCTCGGCCCCCGGCGTCGGACGCACCATCGTCTTCGCCCGCACCAAGCGCGGCGCCGACCGCGTCGCCCAGAACCTCGTCAAGGACGGCGTGGCGGCCGAGGTCATCCACGGCAACAAGGCGCAGAACGCCCGCCAGCGCGCGCTCAACGCCTTCCGCAACGGCCAGGTGCGGGTGCTCGTCGCCACCGACATCGTGGCGCGCGGCATCGACGTGCCCGGGGTCACCCACATCGTCAACTACGACCTGCCCGACGAGCCCGAGGCCTATGTCCACCGCATCGGCCGCACCGGCCGCAACGGCGCCGACGGCATCGCCATCGCGCTCTGCGCCCCCGACGAGGTGAAGAAGCTGCGCGCCGTCGAGAAGCTGACCCGCCAGGTCCTGCTCGCCGGCGGCCGCGACCTCGCCGGGCCGGGCGGGCGCGAGGCGCCGGCGCCGAGCCGCCGCGCCGCCTCGAAGCACTCGCCCAAGCACGCCGCGAAGTCCGCCGGAGGCCGGCCCGCGGCGACGCCCGACCGCGCCGCCCGCGCCCGCAGCCGCCGTCCGCGCCGCACCCAGACCGCCTGACCCCGAGCTGACGTCGCGGGGCGGCTCCGCCTGCCCCGGCCCCTCCGTCCGGCTTCCGGCCCCCTCTGCCGCCCGCCGGCGCCGGGTTCACCGTCTCCAGACGGGCTGCGTCGGCGCGTTCCCGGCCGGGAAGGGCCGGCCGAGCGTAGCCTCGTGGCTCCCCGAGGGCCGACGCTCCCCTGGCCCCAGGGTCAGGCAGCCGGCGCGCCCCCGGCCGCCTCGCGCAGCGCCTCGAGCGTCAGCCACTCGTCCTCGGCGGCGGCGAGCGCCGCCTGCCGCGCCACCAGCGCCTGAGAGGCCTTGGCGAAGCGCCCCGGATCGCGGGTGAAGAGCTCGGGATCGGCGAGCAGCACCTCGAGCTTGCCGATCTCCGCCGCCAGCCGGTCGATCTCCGCCGGCAGCGCCTCGAGCCGGTGCGCCTGGGTGAAACTGAGCCGCGGGACGCGCGGGAACGCGGGCGTCGCCGGAAGCTCGGCCCCTCGCGGCTTGCCCGCCGCGGCGGGGGCGGGCGCGGCCTCCCCGCCGCGCTGCAGCCGGTAGTCGGTCCAGCCGCCGGCATAGACGACCGCGCGCCCGTCGCCCTCCAACGCGATCGTCGTGGTGGCGACCCGATCGATGAACTCGCGGTCGTGGCTGACCACGAGCACCGTGCCCTCGTAGTCGGCGATCAGCTCCTCGAGGAGGTCGAGCGTCTCGACGTCGAGGTCGTTAGTCGGCTCATCGAGCACGAGCAGGTTCGAATCCCGCGCCATCAGCCGCGCCAGCAGCAGCCGCGCCCGCTCGCCGCCCGAGAGCGCCGAGACCGGCCCGCGCGCCTGCGCCTCGGCGAAGAGGAAGTCCTTCAGGTAGCCGACGACGTGGCGCGGCCGCCCCCGGACCATCACCTGGTCGTTCCGCCCCAGCACGTCTCCGGTCAGCGTCTCCCAGAGCGTGAGCCCGGGGTCGAGCGCCGCGCGGTTCTGGTCGAAGACTGCCGGCGTCAGGTTGGCGCCGAGCCGCACGCGGCCGCTGTCGGGCATGAGCGCGCCGGTCAGGATGTTGAGCAGCGTCGTCTTCCCCGCTCCGTTCGGCCCGACCAGCGCCACCCGCTCGCCGCGACCGATGCGCAGCGAGAAGTCGGCGACGATCGTCCGCCCGCCGAAGGCCATCGACACCCGCTCCGCCTCGACCACCAGCCGGCCGGACGGCTGCGCCGCGTCGAGGTCCATCCGCGCCGCGCCCTGCCGGGCGATGGCGTCGCGCCGCTCGGCGCGGAGCTCCGCCAGCCGGCGCACCCGCCCCTGGTTGCGTCGCCGGCGCGCCGAAATCCCCTCGACCGCCCAGCGCCCCTCGGCCTTGATCAGCCGGTCGAGCTTGTGGCGCGCCGCGTCCTCCTCCTCGAACACCTTGTCGCGCCACTCCTCGAAGCCGGCGAAGCCGCGCTCGAGCCGGCGCACGTCGCCGCGGTCGACCCAGAGCGTGCGCTCGGTCAGGTTCTTCAGGAACGCGCGGTCGTGGCTGACCGCGACGAAGGCGGTGCGGGTGGCGGCGAGGTGCGCTTCGAGCCAGCCGATCGCCTGAATGTCGAGATGGTTGGTCGGCTCGTCGAGCAGCAGGAGGTCGGGCGCCTCGGCGAGGAGCTTGGCGAGCGCCGCCCGCCGCCGCTCGCCGCCCGAGGCCCGCGCCGGATCGAGCGCCGGATCGAGCTTTAACCCGTCCATCGCCGCCGCCACCCGCCAATCCTCGCCCAAGGGCAGCGCCTGCCCGGCGAAGGCGCCGAGCGTCGCGAAGCCGGCGAAGTCCGGGTCCTGCGCCATGTAGCCGACGCCGAGGCCCGGGCGGACGAAGCGGCTACCGGCGTCGGGCTCGACGAGCCCCGCCATCAGCTTCATCAGCGTCGACTTGCCCGAGCCGTTGCGCCCGACGAGCGCGATCCGCTCCCCCGGGTGGACCGCGAGCCCGACGCCCGCAAAGAGCGGATCGCCCCCGAAGCTGAGGCCGATGTCGGCGAGGGTGAGGATCGGAGGCTCGGCCATGGCGGAGCGCCTAAGCCCGGCCGCCCGGAGGGTCAAGACGCGCTTGACAGCGCCGCGCCCGGCAAGGTCCATCGACAGGACGACGGAGGGAGGGCGATGGCCGAGGGGTTCCTGCAGACGCGCAAGTTCTTCGCCGAGGAGAGCTTCGACTTCGAGCTCAAGATCGCACTCGGCGCCGCCCAGTACCGCTGCGCCGAGCCCGGCGAATGCCTCGCAACCGCGGCGCGGATCACCGACGGCGATCCCGACAGCTGGTTCGACCAATGGACCGCGACCGCCGACCGGGTCCGGGCGATCGCCGTGGCGGCGGCCGCCGCCGGGCACCGGGCCAGCGCCCGCGACGCCTGGCTGCGCGCGGCGAAATACTACGCGACCGGCTTCTTCCACGTGCTCGGCACCCGCGATCCGTCCCGCAGCTTGCCGACCTGGCGCGCGCACCGTGCCTGCTTCGACACGGCGATCGGGCTTTGGCCGACGCCGGCCGCGAAGGTCGAGATCCCTTACGAGGGTAAGACGCTTAAGGGCTATTGGCTGTCCCCCGATGCCGCGACCTCGCGGCGGCCCGTCGCCATCCTCAACAACGGCAGCGACGGCTCGGCGGTCGACATGCTGGTCATGGGCGCCGTCGCCGCCATCGAGCGCGGCTGGCACGCGCTGATCTTCGACGGCCCGGGCCAGGGCGCGGCGCTCTACGAGGACGGCCTGCCGTTCCGCTTCGACTGGGAGAAGGTGATCACCCCGGTCGTCGACTTCGCCCTCGCCCGCCCCGACGTCGACCCCGCCGGCCTCGCGCTCCTCGGCGTCAGCCAGGCCGGCTACTGGGTGCCGCGCGCCGCCGCCTTCGAGCATCGCCTCGCCGCCGCCGTCGCCGATCCCGGGGCGATGCGGGTCGCGACGAGCTGGCTCGACAAGTTCCCGCCCGACGCCATCGCGTTCTTCAAGTCCGCTGACAAGGCGACCTTCGACGCCGCGATGGCGCAAAGCATCGCCCAGATGCCCGCGATCGTCCGCGGCGGCCTCGCCAAGCGCTGCGAGCCCTACGGGACCCGATCCCTCCACGACATCCTGACCTGGCTCGCCGACTACGACCTTGCCGGCGTCGCGGGCCTCGTCCGCTGCCCGACCCTCGTCGCCGACCCCGAGGGCGAGGCGTTCTGGCCCGGCCAGTCGCAGCAGCTCTTCGACGCGCTCACCTGCCCGAAGACCCTGATGCGCTTCACCGCCGCCGAGGGCGCCGACCTCCACTGCGAGCCGCTGGCGCCCGGCCTGCGCAACCAGCGCGTCTTCGACTGGCTCGAGGAAACGCTCGCGGCCCGAAGCCAACTCGCGCTTGCCGGCGGCGAACCGGCGCGCTTACCCTAGCGCGCGAGGAGACCCGCCGATGCCGCCGTTCAGCCCGCTGATCCAGAGGACCGCGCCGCCGCCGGTGATGGAGGCCCGCCGCTGGCTCGCCGGCGTCGACTTCCCGCCCGAGCGGCCGCTGCTCAACCTCAGCCAGGCCGCGCCCGTCGAGCCGCCGCCCGAGGGCCTACGCGAAGCGATGGCCGAGATGGTGCGCGCCGAGGCCGACACCCACCTCTACGGCCCCGTCCTCGGGCTCCCCGCGCTGCGCTCCGAGATCGCCTGGCGCTGGAGCGCGCTCTACGGCGGCGACATCCGCCCCGACGAGGTCGCGATCACCGCCGGCTGCAACCAGGCCTTCTGCACCGCCGTCACCACCCTTGCCGGCCCCGGCGACGCGGTGATGCTGCCCGTCCCCTGGTACTTCAACCACAAGATGTGGCTCGACATGGCCGGGATCGAGACGGTGCCCCTCGCCTGCGGCCCCGACATGCTCCCCGACCCCGGGGCCGCCCGCGCCCTGATGAGCCGCCGCGTCAAGGCGATCGTCCTCGTCACCCCGAACAACCCGACCGGCGCCGAGTACCCGCCCGCCCTCATTGCCGAGTTCGCCGCCATCGCGCGCGGTCACGGCGCCGTCCTGCTCCTCGACGAGACCTACCGCGACTTCCTGAGCCGCGACGGCCGGCCGCACGACCTCTTCGCCGACCCCGGCTGGCGCGACCACCTGATCCACCTCTACTCGTTCTCGAAGTCCTTCCGGCTGACCGGCCACCGCACCGGCGCGATGATCGCCAGCGCCGCCCGCCTCGCCGAGGCCGAGAAGGTGCTCGACACCGTGACCATCTGCGCCCCGCAGCTCGGCCAGAAGGCGGCGCTCTGGGGCTTGCGCTCCCTCGGCGACTGGGTCGCGGCCGAGCGCGCCGAGATCCTCCGCCGCCGCGCCGCAGCCGTCGCCGCCCTCTCGGCGCTCCCCGGCTGGCGCGTGCTCGGCTGCGGCGCCTACTTCGCCTATGTCGAGCACCCGCACCCGCTCGGCTCGGCCGAGCTCGCGCCCCTCCTCGTGCGCGAGCTCTCGCTTCTGATGCTGCCCGGCACCATGTTCGCCCCCTCGCCGGCCGAAGGCGGCGACGGCCCCGCCGCCCGCCAGATCCGCATCGCCTTCGCCAACGTCGGCGTCGACGGGCTGCGCACCCTCGGCGAGCGGCTGGCGACGCTCGCCCCGGTCGCCGCTTGACGCCACCGGGCCGGATCGTCGTCCTCAACGGCGCGCCGCGCTCGGGCAAGTCGAGCATCGCTGCCGCGATTCAGGCGAGCTTCGACGGGTTCTGGATCAATCTCGGCGTCGACGCCTGGATGCGGATGTCGCCCGAGCGCTTCCACCCGGCGCTCGGCCTCCGACCCGGCGGCGAGCGCCCCGATCTCGAGCCGCTGGTCGCCGCCCTTTACGCCGCCCTCTACGAGTCAGCCGCCGCGCACAGCCGCCTCGGCCTCAACGTCGTCCTCGACACCGGCCACCACGACGCGCATTCCCGCCCGCTCGGTGTCCTCGCCGACTGCGCCCGCCGCGTCGCCGGCCTCCCCGTTCTTTTCGTCGGCATCCACTGCCCGCTCGACGTGATCCTCGCCCGCCGCGCCTCCCTCCCCGTCCGCGGCCCCACCCGCTACGAGACTGCCGCGCCCGGCGCCCCGGTCCCGCCGACGGTGCTCGCCTGGAAGGCCGTGCACGACCCCGGCATCTACGACCTCGAGCTCGACACCGCCGAGCTCGACCCCGCGGCCTGCGCCGCCCGCATCGCCGAGGCGCTGCGCCGCGGCGTCCCGCGCCCGACCGCCTTCGAGCGGCTGGCGAGCCTTCGAGGCTAAAGGCTTACGCGGATTCGCCCGATCTGGAATGCATATGGAACCCATATGGAATGCGTATGGCACGTAAAACGCTCAGGATTGGATCGTTAACGCAGGCGCGAAGTGTCCGTGAAGACCGCCAACTGGGCGTCGAAGGCACGCTTGAAGGCGGGCCGCGCCTCGCCGCGCGCCACGTACGCCGCGAGGTTCGGATATTCCTCCAGGATGCCCGACCGGTTCAGCCTTTGCAGCACCGCCACCATCAGAAGGTCGCCCGCGCTGAACGCATCATCGAGCCAGTCGGCATCGCCGAGGCGAGCGGAAAGCTCGCTCAGCCGGCCACGGATACGATCCTCGACGACTCCCAGGCGCTGCGCGTACCAGGTCTCTTCGCCCTCGAGGTACGTGGCGATTTCGCGATCGACGATCGGCGGCTCCACCGTGCTGAGCGCGGCGAACATCCATGCGATCGCGCGCGCCCTGGCATTCGCATCGTCCGGCAGCAGGCCCGCATGGCGCTCCGCGATATGGAGCACGATCGCCCCCGACTCGAACAGGGCGAGCTCGCCCTCCTGGTAGGTCGGAATCTGTCCGAAAGGCTGCAGCGCTCGATGCTCGGGTCTCTTCATCTCCCTGAACGAAACGAGGCGAACGTCATAAGGCTGACCCACTTCTTCGAGCGCCCAGCGGACGCGCATGTCGCGCGCCAGTCCCCTGCCGCGATCGGGCGACTGTTCAAAGGCTGTAATGGTGGGGGTCATTGGAAGGCTCCGGGATCCGGTCTGCGGCGCTTTTCACACGCCATCTCCGAGACTATCGCATACCAACTGGTCGGTAGGTCAAGCCTTGGACTCCCTGGCCGTTCCGGCCAGCCGCCTTTCCCCACCCCGGAGGCGCCCGTCCGAAATGGCGAGCCTCCGGGAGCAAAGAATTCCATATGGCGGAAACCTCGGGAGCAATATGCCCATGGCGGGCCGAAACATGCTTCGGTGGTCGCAGGCCGGCCGAATGAGGCTGACCTCGCCGGAGAGATACATGAGCCGGAGCGTAGAGCGTTCGCTCGAGCTGTCCGATGAGTTGCGCAACGTCGAAGCGGTGCTGTTCAAGCTCGCGGGTGGCCTGTTCTTCGCGGTGATGTTTGCTTCCGGCAAGTTCGCCGGCGAACTTGCTTCGGCTCTGCAGATTCTGTTTCTCCGCTACATCGGCGGTTTCCTGACGCTGCTCCTCATCATCGGCATCACGTTTACCCCAGACGACGCCCGATTGCGCAGCAACTACTGGCAGCTGCAGCTGACCCGGGCCTTCTGCAGCGCGTTCGGCGGCGTAGCCATGATCCATGCCAATGCCCACATGCCGATCTCCGATGCCAATGCGATCAGCCTCCTGAGTGCGGTGTTCCTGGTTCTCCTGGGCATGCTCGTCTTTCACGAGCGGCCCACCTATTGGCACGTCATCGGCATGTTCGTCTGCGTCGCCGGTGCGGCGACCATCGCCTTGTCGCGCGGCGTCTTTTCCGGCTTCGATGCGAGCTACGTGTGGCCGGCGCTGATTGCCCTCCTCGCCGCGGTGCTGTTCGCCTTCGAGGGGATCTTCATCAAGATGCTGTCTCGCATCGACGATCCGCTGACCACACTGCTCTACGTCAACTTCTTCGGCATCTTCCTGCTGCTGGTGCCGGCGCACGTCAGCTGGCGATCATGGGGGCCGGAGAACGCCTTCTTCATCGCGCTCGGCCCGCTGGCAATCGCGGCGCAATACTGCAATCTGCGCGCCTTCATCCTCGCCAAGGTGTCGGTGCTCGCCCCGGTGAGCTATGGCTCGCTGGCTTTTGCCACTTTGATCGGGTGGATCTTCTTCGGCGAGGTGCCTACGCTCGGCGTGGTCGCCGGCGCCGGACTGATTGTCCTCGGCGGGCTGGTGCTGGCGCTTTCGCGCCGATGATCACGCCCGCACAGGACATGCACAACGCATGCACAATTCATATGCTAAGGAACAAGTCAGGATTGCAGCGAGGGGCCTGGGACCGTTCGAGCGCAAGGCGTCTCAGTAAGTGCGGATCAGACCGACGAGCTTGCCCTGCACCCGGACCTGGTGGTCCTGGTAGAGGCGGGTTTCGTAGGCCGGGTTGGCCGCTTCGAGCGCGATGGTGGTGCCGCGGCGGCGGAAGGTCTTCAGCGTCGCCTCCTCGCCCTCGATCAGCGCGACAACGATGTCGCCGTTCTGCGCGGTCGCCTGCTCCTGGATCACCACGATGTCGCCCGAGTTGATGCCGGCCTCGATCATCGAGTCGCCCTTGACCTCGAGCGCGTAGTGGCGGCCGGACGCGGAGAGCATCGCCGCCGGGACGGCGACGTTGTGCGAGACCTGCTGGATCGCCTCGATCGGCGTGCCGGCGGCGATCCGGCCCATCACCGGAAGCTCGATCGACGCCGCCTCGACCCCGAGCGCGCTGCGCGGGCGCTCGGCCGCTCCGCCGCTCACCAGCTCGGGCTGGAAGCCGCTGCTGCCGTCGAGGGTCTCGGGCAGCCGCACGATCTCGATGGCCCGGGCGCGGTGCGGCAGCCGGCGGATGAACCCGCGCTCCTCGAGCGCGGTGATGAGCCGGTGGATGCCGGATTTCGACCTGAGATCGAGCGCCTCCTTCATCTCGTCGAAGGAGGGAGGCACACCGTCCCGCTGCAGGCGCCTATGGATGAAATGCAGCAGGTCGTACTGTTTGCGCGTCAACATTGCGAGGTCCCTGGCTCGTCCCTGCCATCGTTCTAGTTACGTTCACGTTTTGTGTCAAGATTCAATCGACACCATACAATCAATAGTTTACCAAAGCCAAACGAACTCAACCTTCTCGTCCTCCCGCCGCGCCGGATCATGCGGCGCCCGGACCAGGAGCGCGTTGGCCGCGGCCAGCACGCTCAGGAGCGAGCTGTCCTGGCGCTCCGCGGGGGTGCAGCGCCAGCCGCCGCCGTCGCGGACTGCCGTCGCCCGCATGAAGTGCATGCGGGGGCCGTTCGGACCAAGGTCGCAGCCGAGCCGGGCCGGCAGCGGCGCGGCCATGTCGCCCGGCAGGCCCTGCATGCGCGCCACGGCGGGGCGCAGGAAGACGGCGCCGGTCACCATCGCCGAGACCGGGTTGCCGGGAAGGCCGACCAGCGGCACCCCCTCGAGGGTGCCGGCCAGCAGCGGCTTTCCCGGCCGCATCGCCACCCGGTAGAAGTCGAGCGCCAGCCCGTGAGCGAGGGCGGTCTTCTGCACGAGGTCGAAGTCGCCGACCGAGGCGCCGCCCAGGGTGACGATCAGGTCGGCACCGGCGGCGAGCCCGAAGGTCGCGGCGAGGCTCTCGGGGGTGTCGCGGGCAATCGGCAGGATGCGCGCGACGGCGCCGGCCGCCTCGAGCAGCGCCTTGAGCCCGACGCCGTTCGAGGAGACGATCTGGTCGGGTCCCGGCACCTCGCCCGGCATCACCAGCTCGTCCCCGGTCGGGATCAGCGCCACCACCGGCCGGCGGGCGACGGTGACCCGGTCGGCGTTCATCGCCGCGAGGAGCGCGAGATCGGCCGGGCCGAGCCGGCAGGGCGCGACGACCCGGGCACCGGGGTGGAAATCGCCGCCGGCGGGGCGGATGTGCCGCTCGTGGTCGCGCCCGTCGCGCACGACGATGCCGCCCTCGTCGGCGTCGGCGTCCTCCTGGATCAGGATCGCATCGGTGCCCTCAGGCACCGGGGCGCCGGTGAAGATGCGCACCGCCTCCCCCGGCCCGACGCTGCCGGCGAAGCGGGCGCCGGCCGCCGAGGTGCCGACCACCCGCAGCCGGGCGCCGGCGTCGGCGTCGGCGCTGCGGATCGCGTAGCCGTCCATCGCCGAGGCGGCAAAGGGCGGCTGCGCGCGGGCGGCCACAACGTCGCGCGCGAGCACCCGCCCGGCCGCCTCGGTCAGCGGCACCTCCTCGGTCCCGAGCGGGGCGAAGAGCCGCATCAGCCGCGCATGCGCTTCGGCGACGCTGATGAGCGCCATCACGGCGCCTCGAACCGCCCGGACTTGCCACCCTCCTTGAGCACCAGCCGGACCTCGCCGATCACCATGCCGCGGTCGACCGCCTTCAGCATGTCATAGACGGTCAGCGCCGCGATCGAGACCGCGGTCAGCGCCTCCATCTCGACGCCGGTCGGGCCGGTCGTCGCGACCGTCGCCTCGATGGCGACGCGGCCCGACGCCGGATCCGGCGCGAGATCGACGAAGACCCTGGAGAGCGCGAGCGGGTGGCAGAGCGGGATGAGCTCGGCGGTGCGCTTGGCCGCCATGATCCCGGCGATGCGCGCGACGCCGAGCACGTCGCCCTTGGCCGCCGTCCCCGCCGTCACCAGCGCCAGCGTGGCCGGCGCCATCGCAACCCAGCCGCGCGCCACCGCCCGGCGCGCGGTCGCGGGCTTGGTCGAGACGTCGACCATCTGCGCGGCGCCGCGCTCGTCGAAATGGGTGAGCGGAGGCATCACTCGGCCTCGGGGGTCCACGGGCTGCGCAGCAGCTCGCGGGTCGCGGCTTCGACGTCGGGCTCGCGCATCAGCGTCTCGCCGATCAGGAAGCAGCGCACGCCGTAGCGGGCGATCTGCGCGAGGTCCTGGCGGGTCGCGAGGCCGGATTCGGAGACGATCAGCCGGTCGATGGGCACGCCGCGCGCCAGCCGCTTGGTGGTGCCGGGGTCGGTGACGAAGGTGTTGAGGTCGCGGTTGTTGATGCCGATCAGCGGCGATTTCAGCCGCTTGGCGCGCTCGAGCTCCTCGGCGGAGTGGATCTCGATCAGCACGTCCATGCCCCAGTCGCCCGCGGCCGACTCGAGCTCGGCCGCCTGCGCGTCGGAGACGCTGGCGAGGATCACGAGGATGCAGTCGGCGCCGAGCGCGCGCGACTCGACGACCTGCCACGGGTCGTAGATGAAGTCCTTGCGCAGCACCGGCAGCGCGGTCGCGGCGCGGGCGAGCCCGAGATAGCTGTCGTCGCCCTGGAAGGACGGTCCGTCGGTCAGCACGCTGAGGCAGGCGGCGCCGCCCGCCTCGTAGGCGGCCGCCAGCGCCGCCGGATCGAAGTCGGCGCGGATCAGCCCCTTCGACGGGCTCGCCTTCTTGATCTCGCCGATCAGGCCGTAGCCGCGGGTGCTGGCGCGGTGGAGCGCCTCGATGAAGCCGCGCGGCCGGTCGGCGGCACGGGCGGCTGCCGTGACCTCGGCGAGCGGTCGGGCTGCCTTGCGCGCGGCGACGTCGGCGAGCTTGTAGGTGCGGATGTCGTCGAGGATGCTCATCGCGCGGCCGGCGCCATCGCCGAGGTCACCGCGGCGAGCTTCTCCGCGCGTTCGCGCGCGGCCCCGGAATCGATACTCGCGGCGGCGAGGGCGACGCCGTCGCGCAGCGAGGCGGCGCGATCGGCGATCACGAGCGCCGCCGCGGCGTTGAGGAGCACGGCGTCGCGGTAGGCCGAGGCCTCGCCCGCGAGCAGCGCGCGCAGCGCGCGGGCGTTCTCCGCCGGGGCGCCGCCGAGCACCGACGCCAGCGGATGCACGGCGAGGCCGGCTTCCTCCGGATGCACCGAGAACTCGCGGACCTGGCCGTCGTCGAGCTCGGCGACCCAGGTCTCGCCGGCGATCGAGACCTCGTCGGTGCCGTCGGCGCCGTGCACGACCCAGGCGCGGTCGGAGCCGAGCGCGCCCAGCGTCTCGGCCATCGGGCGGATCACGCCGCGGGCGAAGGCGCCGGTCAGCTGGCGGCGGACCGCGGCCGGGTTGGTGAGGGGTCCGAGGAGGTTGAAGATCGTGCGGGTGCCGAGCTCCTGGCGGGCCGGCATGACATGGCGGACCGCCGGGTGGTGGATCGGCGCCATCATGAAGCCGATGCCGGCCTCCTTCAGCGCCTGCTCGACCACCTCGGGCCCGACCATGACGTTGATGCCGAGCTCGGTCAGCGCGTCGGCGGAGCCGGACTTCGACGACAGGTTGCGGTTGCCGTGCTTGGCGACCGGCACGCCGCAGCCGGCGACGACGAAGGCGGCGGCGGTCGAGATGTTGAGCGTGCCCTTGCCGTCGCCGCCGGTGCCGACGATGTCGATGGCGCCGTCGGGAGCGCGCACGCGCAGGCAGCGCGCCCGCATGACCGCGGCGCCGGCGGCGTACTCGGCGACGGTCTCGCCGCGGGTCCTGAGCGCCATCAGGAAGCCGCCGACCTGGGCCGGTGTGGCGTCTCCGTCCATGATGGCGGCGAAGGCGGACTCGGCCTGCTCGCGGCTCAGCGGCCCCTCGGCGGCGCGGCCGATCAGCGCCTTCAGCCGGTCGCTCATGCCGGCACGCGGGCGAGGTCGAGGAAGTTCCTGAGCAGCGCCCGGCCGTGCTCCGAGGCGATCGACTCGGGGTGGAACTGGACGCCGTGGATCGGCAGCTCGCGGTGGGCGAGGCCCATGATCGTGCCGTCCCCGAGCGCGGCGGTCACCTCGAGCGCGGCGGGGAGGCTCGCGCGCTCGACGATCAGGCTGTGGTAGCGGGTGGCGTGGAACGGCGTGGGGAGGCCGGCGAAGACGCCGGCGCCGCGGTGCTCGATGGTGCCGAGCTTGCCGTGGACGATCTCGCCAGCGCGCACGACCCTGCCGCCGAACGCCTGGCCGATCGCCTGGTGGCCGAGGCAGACGCCGAGGAGCGGCGTGCGGGTCTCGGCGGCGGCGGCGACGAGGGCGAGGCAGATGCCGGCCTCGGTCGGGGTGCAGGGCCCGGGCGAGAGCAGGATCGCCGAGGGGTTGAGCGCCATCGCCGACTGGACGTCGATCTCGTCGTTGCGCCGCACCGTCGCCTCGGCGCCGAGCTCGCCGAGGTAGTGGAACAGGTTGTAGGTGAAGCTGTCGTAATTGTCGATCAACAGCAACATTTCGCGGCCCTTCCGACGGCTTTCCTGCTGGCGCCTGCCCGCCCGCGCGCTATACATGGCCCCGCCGGTCAGACGGGGTCAAGGGGAAGCTGGGCCGGCGGTAGGCGCAAAGGAAGCGGAACGGAAGATGGCGACCGAGCGCGGCACGCGCGGCTTCTGGCGGGGCTTCCTGACCGGGACGATCATCGCCGCGGCGGTCGGGCTGGGGCTCGCCTGGGCGGTCCCGCCGGTGCCGATGCTGCCGCCCGAGGTGGCGCCCGAGACGCTGGTCCCGCCCGGCGCGCCGGACCGCCCGGCCGATCCCGCCGAGCCGGCCCCCGCACCGGTCGAGGGCCTGCTGCCGGCCCCGCCGGACAAGCCGCTGATCGCCGACGTGCCGGCGCCGGACGCCGCGCCGGGGTCGCCGTCGCTGGTGCCGCAGGCCACGCCTTAACCTTGGTTGACGGGGCGGGGCAAGGCGCGGATTTCGCTTGGAAAGCCGCCGGGGGCGATGTCGGGGCGGGCATGCACAACTTATGCACATCGTATGCACAATCCATGCACCAAATCCGTGCCGGAGCCGGCGGCGGCCTCAGGGACGCCTGCGGCAGGCTTCCGGCAGTCGACGGTCGAAGCGAGAGGGGCGCGCGCCGCCGCCGCAAGTCGATCCGCGGTTAATCATCGTTACCCGGATGTCGTCGCGACGGCGCTTCGGTTTCTTGACCAGGCCCGGCATCGCCAATGCTTCGAACTTTCGGGCATGGCCATCGCGGGCGCTGGGTTATTTCGGTTCCAACTTGCGCGAACGCGCTCGGCCCTAGGCGGCTTTGGCCGCCACCGTCGGCGCCGGGTGCGTGGCGGCGGCGGGCGCGGCGGCGGCGAGGTGGCGGCGGGCGAGGCCGGACAGGCTCATCGCGAGGTGCCGTCGCGCCGGGGGCAGATGCGCGACGAGCGTGAAGAGCGCGTTGCGGATCGCGCGCTGCGGCGCCGAGCGGGTCACCGCGAGGCGGGTCAGGCGCCCGGCCAGGGCAAGGACCTCGACGGCGGCGGCGCGGCGCATCGTCGCGTAGTCGTCGAGCGCCGCCTCGGAGCGCCGGCCCTCCACCACCTCGGCGAGGACCCGGCCGAGCACGACCGCGTCGACGAGGCCGGTGTTCATCCCCTGGCCGCCGGCGGGGCTGTGGACGTGCGCGGCATCGCCCATCAGGAGGAAGCGTCCGGCGCGATAGGTCCGGGCCACCCGGTGGTGGATGCGAAAGCGCGAGCTCCAGATCACCTCCGCGACGCGGCTCGGGGTGACCGGGCCGCGGCTGTCGATCAGCGCCTGGATCTCCGCGGCCCCCGGATGCTCGGGCGCGTCGTCGAGGCTGGCGACGATGCGGAACGCCCCGCCCGGCAGCGGCGCCACCACGACCATCCCCGGCCCCGAGAAGAACAGCGACACCTCGTCGCGGCCGAGCGGCCAGTCCATCCGCACGTCGGCCAGCACGAACGACCCCTCGGCGGGCTCGCCGTCGAAGCCGATGCCGGCAGCCCGGCGCACCAGGCTGTCGAGGCCGTCGCCGGCGACGACGTAGCGGGCCGCGATGATCTGCGTGCCGGCGGCGGAGGCGACCGTCACGCGCGCGCCGTTCGCGTCCTGGCTCGCCGCGGTCGCGGTCACGCCGCGGTGGATGGTGCCGCCGAGCGCGGCGAGGCGGTCGACGAGGACGCGCTCGGTGACGTCCTGGGGGATCATCAGGATGTGATCGTTCGGCGTCGGCAGTCCGCCGAAGCGGATCGGCAGCAGCGCCCGGTCGCGGTCGCGGACGGTGAAGCGGTCGAGCTTCAGGCCGCGCGCCGCGAGCGGTCCGACGACGCCGAGCGGGGCGAGCATGTCGAGCGTATGGGCGTGGATGACCGCGGCCCGGGAGGTGTTCTGCCCTTCGGGCAGGCGGTCGATCAGCAGGTGGTCGACGCCGGCCTGCTGCAGGGCGATGGCGAGGGCGAGCCCGGTCGGGCCGGCGCCGACGATCAGGACATCGGTACGGGTCGGATGCATGGGGCGGTTCCTTTTGTCAACATGTGTTGACTATCTACGCGAGCGGATTGCATTTGTCAACGCTCGTTGATAAGCGTTCGGTCATGGAAGACGCACCGAAGCCACCGAGCAAGTCCGAGCGGACCCGCGCGGCGATCCTCGCCGCTGCGCGCGAGCTCTTCGCCGCGGAGGGCTACGAGCGGGCGACGGTCCGCGACATCGCGGCGCGCGCCGGGATCGATCCGGCGCTGGTGATTCGCTACTTCGGCAGCAAGGAGGCGCTCTTCGTGCGCTCCGTCGACTTCGACCTCCGGCTGCCGGACCTCCGCGACGTTGCGCCCGGCGCGATCGGCCCGGCGATCGTCCGGCACTTCCTCGGGGTATGGGAGGGCGAGGGCGGCAACGGCGGGCTGACGCTCCTGCTGCGCACGGCGGCGGTGAACGCGATCGCCGCGGCGAAGCTGCGCGAGGTGTTCGCGGGCCAGGTGATGCCGATGCTGTCGCGGGCCGGCGGCGCGGATGCCGCCGGGCGTGCCGGCCTCATCAGCAGCCAGCTGCTCGGCCTCGCGCTCTGCCGCTACGTGCTGGAGCTACCGCCGGTCGTCGCGATGCCGCGCGAGCAGATCGTGGCCGAGGTCGGGGCGACGGTGCAGCGGTATCTGGAAGGGTAGCGCTGGCCAGGCCCTCGGAAGGAGGCGCGCCGGCTGAGCCGTCCCGCCCGGGCCCCGAGCCTGGGCAGCGGCCGCCCGCCCCCGGGGCGGCCGCTTACGCGGCCCCCCGCGGGCGTGCCGCTGCCCTCTTCGCGCGCGGATGCCGGGTTCGGGACGGGCGCGCAGGCGCTGCCCAGCCTGCTGGGGTCGCCTCAGTTGCCGCCGCGCGGCGCGACGAAGAGGCCGGCGTCGCGAGCGGCCTGGGTCAGCGCCTTGGCCTTGTTGACGCTCTCCTGGTACTCGGCCTCCGGGTCGCTGTCGTAGACGACGCCGCCGCCGGCCTGGACGTAGAGCGTGCCGTCCTTCACCACCCCGGTGCGGAGCGCGATGCAGATGTCCATGTCGCCCTGCGCGGCGAAGTAGCCGACGCCGCCGCCGTAGACGCCGCGCTTCTCGGCCTCGAGCTCGTCGATGATCTGCATCGCCCGGACCTTGGGCGCGCCGGAGACGGTGCCGGCGGGGAGGCCGGCGAGGAGGGCGGAGAGCGCGTCGTGGCCGTCGGCGAGGGCTCCGTCGACGTTGGAGACGATGTGCATGACGTGGCTGTAGCGCTCGATGATGAACTGCTCGTTCGGATCGATGGTGCCGATCCTCGCCACGCGGCCGACGTCGTTGCGGCCGAGGTCGAGCAGCATCAGGTGCTCGGCGCGCTCCTTCGGATCGGCGAGGAGCTCGGCCTCGAGCGCGAGGTCCTCGGCCGGCGTCGCCCCGCGCGGCCGGGTGCCGGCGATCGGGCGGATCGTCACGGTGCCGGCCTTGACGCGGACGAGGATCTCGGGGCTAGCCCCCACGACCTGGAAGCCGCCGAAGTTGAAGTAGAACATGTAGGGCGAGGGATTGGTCCGCCTGAGCGCCCGGTAGAGCGCGAAGGGCGGCAGGTCGAAGGGCTGCGCCCAGCGCTGGCTCGGCACCACCTGGAAGATGTCGCCGGCGCGGATGTACTCCTTGGCCGCGTCGACCATCTCGAGGTAGCGCGCGTGGCTGGTGTTGGAGACCGGCGTGCCCGGGGTGAGGTCGCCGAGGTCGCGGCTCGCCTGGCTCGGCGTGCGGTCGAGGTCGCGCACCGCGTCCATCACCCGCTCGGCCGCCTGGGCGTAGGCGGCGCGCGGATTGAGGCCGGAGTTGACCCAGGCCGGGCTGACGACGGTGACCTCGCCCTTGACCCCGTCGACGACCAGTACCACCGAGGGGCGGAGCATGATCGCGTCGGGCAGGCCGAGCGGGTCGGGGTTGACGTCGGGCAGCCGCTCGACGAGGCGCACCATGTCGTAGCCGAGGTAGCCGAAGAGGCCCGCCGCCATCGGCGGCAGCTCGGGCGGCAGCTCGATCCGGCTCTCGGCGATCAGCGCGCGCAGGCTCGCCAGCGGGTCGGCCGCCTCGTCGCGCCAGCCGTCGGGGTCGAAGCGGGCGGCGCGGTTGAGCCGCGCCCGGGTGCCGTGGCACTCCCAGATCAGGTCGGGCTTCATGCCCATGAACGAGTAGCGGCCGCGGACCTCGCCGCCGGTGACGCTCTCGAGCAGGAACGAGTCCTTGCGCGCCTCGGTCAGCTTCAGCATCAGCGAGACCGGGGTGTCGAGGTCGGCGACCAGCCGGGTCCAGACCACCTGGTTCCGTCCCGCGCCGAATGCGGCGGAGAACGCGTCGATCGCGGGGAAGAGCTGCATGTCAGCCCGCCACGCGCGAGGTCCGGCGGTCGTGCTCCGCGGGCCGCATCACTGGAACCGGGCGAGCGTCGATTCGATCAGCGCCTGGTTCACGGTCACGCCGGCCTGCCCGCGCAGCGCCGCGGTGTAGAGCGCGAAGACGTCGTCGCGCGCCTGCTCGCGGTACTGCTGCCGGAGGTTGTCGAGGACCTGGGCGTTGGGGCCGTCGGCCGGGTCGAAGGCCTCGACCCCGGTGAGCCTGGCGAGGATCACGCTGTCGCCGTCGCGGCGGGTGACCGCGGCTCCGTCGGCCGCGGCGAAGACGTCGGCGACGAGGTCCGCGGGCGCGCCTTCGGCGGTGTCGCCGCGGGTCAGCGGGCCGGCGGTGGCGACGGCGCGGCCGAGCCGGTCGGCGAGGGCGGAGAAGTCGAGGCCGGCGTCGAGCTCGCCGATATAGCCGACGGCGAGTTTGCCGAGGGCATCGGCGGTCCGCGCGGCGGTCCAGTCGGCGGCGACGCGGTCGCGGATCTCGGCGAGGGGGATGACCGCCGGCGGCTCGATTGCCTCGACGCGCAGCGTCGCGAGGCCGCCGCCGTCGAGCTCGATCAGGTCGGTCTCGGTGCCGACCTCGGCCTCGAGCGCGGCCTCCTGGAAGTTCGGGTCGTCGGCGATGCCGCCGCGCGTCTCGGAATTGAACGCGACGTGGCCGAGCTGCATCACGGTTTCGGAGGCGATCTCCTCGAGGGTGGCGCCGCCGGCGATCAGGTCCTCGAGATGGGCGGTGTCCTCGTGGACCTGCCGCTGCGCCTCCTCGAGCGCCCGGTCCTTCGCGAGCTGGTCGCGGACCTCCTCGAAGGACGTGGCGCTGGCGGCGAGGACCGCGTTGATGCGAAAGAGCGACGGCCCGAGCGGGGTGGCCACCGGGCCGACGATGCCGGGGCCGGGCGCGCCGAAGACGGCGTCCCGCGCCTCGGGCGCCAGGCGGTCGGCGGCGACGAGGCCCTGGTCGATCTCCTCGGGCTTGAGCCCGCGCTCGGCGGCGAGCGCGTCGAAGTCGATCTCGCCGGAGTCGAGCCGCGCCTTGGCGGCCGCCGCCTCCTCGGGAGTTCCGAAGCCGATGCGGTCGAGCGCCCGGCGCTCGGGGAGGCGGTAGGTTTCGGGCGCGGCATCGTAGGCCGCGCGCAGCTCGTCCTCGGGGATCTCGATCTCGGCGGCGAGGCTCTCGGCCGTGACGCTCGCATAGGCGATCTGCCGGGTCTCCGGGCGGGTGTAGCGCTCGGCGGCATGGGCGTCGTGCTCGGCCGCGAGGTCGGCGTCGGTCGGGGCGGGAACCGGTTCGGGCAGCAGCCCGGCGTCGAGCCGGATCCAGTCGAAGCTGCGCTTCTCGCCGAGGAAGCCGAGGACGGTCAGCGCCTCGGTCTCGGGCAGGGTGGCCGGGGCCTGCACGCCGGTCGCGAGCAGCTCGCGCGAGGACTCGCGGCGGAGCAGGTCCTCGAACTCGGCCGGGCGCAGGCCGGCCTGCTCGAGCGCGTAGGTGTAGTTCTCGCGGTTGAACTGGCCGTCGGACCCGCGGAAGGCGGGCGTCGCGGTCACCTGGTCGCGCACGGTGTCGTCGCCGGTCGAGATGCCGAGGCGGGCCGCCTCGTCGTCGAGCGCCGCGTCGTTGACGAGCCGTCCGAGCACCATCGAGTCGACGCCGTACTGGCGCGCCTCGGCCATGGTCAGCGAGCGGCCGATCTGGGCGTTGAGCGCCCTAAGCTCTTGCTGCATCGCGCGAGCGTATTCGTCGGCCGGCACCGGGCGGTCGCCGACGCGGGCGACGTTCTGGCTCGAGAGGCCGCCGCCGACGCCGATGCCGAAGCCGGCGAGGCCGACGACGAGCGCGGCCATCAAGAGCCAGATGAAGACGCCTGCGCGCCTGTTGCGGAAGCTCCCGAGCATCCTCGTCCCCGGCCTGGAAAGGTGGGCTGCGTCTTACGCGACGGCCGGCGGGGTGGCAAGGGGAGCGGGCCGCGAAACCGGGGGGATACGGGGATTTGTTCGATGCACGGAACATGCACGGATCATGCACCGGGCATGCGCGCAGGCACGGCAGCGGTTAGCGGCGGGTTAACCGGGTTCGGCTATGCTGGCGGCCGAAACCCCGACAGCGATGGATGACCGCCGTGACCGAGCGCAAGCGCACGAAGCCGGAGGAGCGCGCCTATTCCGAGCTCCGCGACCTCCTCATCGAGATCGAGACCGCCGAGCTCGAGCAGTGGAACAAGTACCGCGCGCTCAAGGCGCGCATGCTGCCGCCCGAGTGGCACCGGATCGAGCGCGAGGTGCCGGTCCGGCCGCGCAAGCTCAGGGTGACGATGACCTGCGACGAGGACCTCGCCAAGTGGTTCCGGGCGATGGGGCACGGCTACCAGGCGCGGATGAACGCGGTGCTCCGCGCCTACATGCTGGCGGTCAAGGGCCGGGAGATCGCCAGCCGGCAGGACAAGGACTGGAAGGGCGACGAGATTCGATATCAGCGGCCCTCTGCGATGACCGTTCGGCGCACTTCGCGCTGCTGCTTGCATCCGACCGAAGCGGGCCTCGGCCCGCGAGTCCCGGCCCGAGAAGCCGACTGTCCAGTGGACAGTCGGCCGGGCCGTCGCCCGGAGCGCCAGCGCGGAGGGCGAGGGGGGTGCCGCCTGGACCGTCGCTCTCCAAGCCGGGCGCGGGCGCCCCGGGTGGCCGCGGAATCGCGGCCGCCCCCCGGAGGGGCGTCCGCGGCCGGCTTCGTCGACGGCCGAAGCCGGCAGGCGGCACCGTACCGCGCGAAATCGGGCCGGACATCGCCGGATCCGGCGCGAGGAGTCAGGGGCAGAAGACCGCTGGTATGCGACACAACCGACGCCGGAACTGCTCGACAAGGCGCGCGCGGCTCCCCAGAGTGGCCGCCCGGCCGGCCGCGCAGCGTCCGGCCGCGATGAGAAACTGGGGGATAGAGGAAGATGCGAACCAAGATTGCGCTCGCCGCGCTCGCCATGCTGCTCGTGGCCGGCTGCGCCGAGACGAGCCGAACCCGGACCGCGTCGCAGGAGTCGCTGGTCACCGCCACGGCCACGGTCGAGGCGGTCGACCAGACGACGCGGCAGGTCACGCTGCGCGACAACGCCGACGGCTCGAGCTTCACCGTCACCGCCGGCCCCGAGGTCCGCAACCTCGACCAGATCGCCGCCGGCGATCAGGTGCAGATCGACTACTACCAGGCGCTCACCGTCGACATGGCCGCGCCGACCGACACCGGCGAGCCCGCCGCCGCGCTGGTGACCGCGCGGGCGCCGGAGGGCGCAACACCGGGCGGCGGGGCGCTGGCGACCACCAGCCTGGTCGTGACGCTGATCAACTACGATCGCAACAGCGGCCTCGCCACCTTCCGCACGCCCGACGGCTTCACCCGCCGCGCCGTGGTGCCGCCGAACCTGCGCAGATTCGCCGAGAGCCTCGGCGCCGGCGCGCGCGTGCTCGTCACGATGACCGAGGCGCTCGCCGTCACCATCGTCGAGAGCTGAAGCCTCGCGCGTCCCGAATCCGCGCCGCCACCTGCCCGAGCTCGGTCTCGGGCAGGATGACGAGCACCCGGGGCGCGTCGAACCCGACCCGGACCGGCCCGCCGAGTGCGGCGTTCGAGGTGCCGATCCGGCCCTCGGGGCTGAGCGCGAGCCCGGCGACCGGCCAGCGCAGCCCCTCCGACACCAGGCCCCGCGCCGGCCCCATCGGATAGAGCGAGACCCGCGTCCCGGCCGGCAGCTCGAGCTCGAGCTCGCGCGGGCAGAGGAAGCACAGGTCCTCGCCGCCGATCAGCACCACCGGCTTGCCCGGGAACTTCACCAGCGCGCTCATCGCCGCCAGGTGGTGGTCGATGCGGCCGCCGAGGAAGCCCAGGCCGATGAAGAGCGGCGCCTCGACCGAGTAGAGGCACTTCTCGAGGTCGGTCGAGTCCTGCTCCCTCGACCGCATAGAGCGCCGTGCCCGCGGCCCGCGCCGCCGCCGGGTCCTTGAGCGAATCCATGTCGCCGATCACCGCCTCGAAGGCCCGCCCGCCCGGCAGCGCCAGGTTGCCGCCGCCGTCCGCCGCCACCGCGTGCGGGGCGAGCGCCAGCGCCGCCTCGAGCTGGCGCGGGTCGACCGCGGCGCCGCCGACGAGCGTCACCGCGCCGGCCGCCCGAAAGAGCAGCGGGTTCACTGCCAGTCGCGGATCACCACGGCCGACACGCTGTTCTTCGGCGAGCCGTCGATCAGCTTGTCGGAATACGTGAGATAGACGAGCGCGTTGCGCGACTGGTCGAAGAACCGCACCACCTGGATGCTCTTGAACAGGATGCTGGCGCGGCGCGAGAACACCTCCTCGCCCGTCGCCGAGCTCGTCGCGAAACGCGACCGGCCCGGTCTGCGCGCATTCGATCGACGCGTCCGAGGTGTCCTCGGCAAGCCCGAGGCTGCCCGAGATCCCGCCGGTGCGCGCCCGGCTGATGAAGCAGGAAACCCCCTCGACCTTTGGGTCGTCGAAGGCCTCGACGACGATCCGGTGGTTGGCGCCGAGGATCTTGATCGCCGTCGTCACCTGGCCGATCTCCTCCGCCCGCGCCGCGCCCCCCGCCAGCCTGAGCCCGAGCCCGAGCAGCACCAGTATCCGTTTCCCGTTCATGATCTCGCGCCCCGTGATGCCGCGCGCGGGACCGCCCCTCGCCGACCCCATGGCGCATGCATCGATGATCGCCGCGCCCCGCGGGCTTATCAAGCCCCGCGGCGCCTCGTCCGGGCCAATCAGGGGCGGCTCACTCGCCTGGATCGTGGGCGTTCGGGTCGGGGCGCCCGACGCCGGAGAAGAGGAAGCGGAACGGCAGCGCCCAGACCACGCCGAGGCCGGCATAGACCAGCAGCTCGACGAGGATCCCCGGCCGGTCGAGGCGGGCGATGATGCCGGCGGCGGCGGCGATGTAGAGGGGCAGGCCGAGGAGGAGCACCACGAGTGCCCAGCGCCGGCGCGCGCGCCAGCCGAGCTTCATGCCGCGAACGGGTCGGTGACGAGGATGGTGTCGTCGCGCTCCGGGCTGGTCGAGAGCAGCGCCACCGGGCAGCCGATCAGCTCCTCGATGCGGCGGACGTACTTGATCGCCTGCGCCGGCAGCTCGGCCCAGGACCGGGCGCCGGCGGTGGTCTCGGACCAGCCTTCCATCGTCTCGTAGACCGGCGTGACGCGGGCCTGCTGCGCCGCCGCGGTCGGCAGGTGGTCGAGCCGCGTGCCGTCGAGGTCGTAGCCGATGCAGATCTTCAGCTCCTCGAACCCGTCGAGCACGTCGAGCTTGGTGAGCGCGATGCCGGTGACGCCGCTCGTGGTGCAGGTCTGGCGCACCAGCACCGCGTCGAACCAGCCGCAGCGGCGCTTGCGCCCGGTGACGGTGCCGAACTCGTGGCCGCGCTCGCCGAGGCGCTGGCCGACCGCGTCGTGGAGCTCGGCCGGGAACGGGCCCTCGCCGACGCGGGTGGTGTAGGCCTTGACGATGCCGAGCACGAAGTCGACGGCGCCCGGCCCCATGCCGGTGCCGGTCGCGGCCATCCCGGCCGTCGTGTTCGAGGAGGTCACGTAAGGATAGGTGCCGAAGTCGATGTCGAGGAGGGCTCCCTGCGCCCCCTCGAAGAGGATGCGCCGGCCCTCGCGGCGCTTCTCGGCGAGCACCTGCCAGACCGGCGCGGCGTAGGCGAGCACCTTCGGCGCCACCTCCACGAGCTGCGCCTTCAGGGCCGCCCGGTCGATCGGCGGGGCGCCGAGCCCCTGGCGCAGCGCGTCGTGGTGGGCGAGCAGCCGGTCGAGCCGCGTCTCCAGCGTCGCCGCGTCGCCGAGGTCGGCGACCCGCACGCTGCGCCGCCCGACCTTGTCCTCGTAGGCCGGGCCGATGCCGCGGCCGGTGGTGCCGATCTTCGCGGCCCCCGCCGCCTCCTCGCGGATGCGGTCGAGGTCCTGGTGCAGCGGCAGGATCAAGGGCGTGTTCTCGGCGATCATCAGGTTCGAGGGGCCGATCGCCACCCCCTGCCCGGTCAGCTTGTCGATCTCGGCGAGGAGCGCCCAGGGGTCGAGCACCACGCCGTTGCCGATGACGCTGAGCTTGCCCGGGCGCACGATTCCCGAGGGCAGCAGCGACAGCTTGAAGACGGCGCCGTCGATGACGAGGGTGTGCCCGGCGTTGTGGCCGCCCTGGAAGCGGGCGATCACGTCGGCGCGCTCGGAGAGCCAGTCGACGATCTTGCCCTTGCCCTCGTCGCCCCATTGGGCGCCGACCACCACCACGTTGCCCATGCTCGGTTCCCCTCCTAGTCCCCGGGTGGTATATCCGCGCGGCAACCGGCTCGGAACCCCCATTGCAGCCGCCCCGCGGCAACTCCTCCCGATGACAGGTGGCTATTCTACGCGCGCGGAGCTCCGCGATGACCTCGCCGGCCTCGGCATCGCGCCGGGCGACGTCGTCATGGTCCACGCCGCCGTCAGCCGGGTCGGGCGGATGATCGGCGGGCCGGACGACCTGATCGGCGCGCTCCGCGACGCGGTCGGGCCTGCCGGCACCGTCGTCGGCTACTGCGACTGGGGCGTCGACTACTCGCACCTGCGCGGTCCCGACGGCCGGGCCCGGACGCCCTGCGACCGCACGTGCCGCCGTTCGACCCCGCCGCGTCGCGCGCCGCGCGCGAGAACGAAGTCTTCCCGGAATTCCTGCGTACCACGCCCGGCGCCTGCCGGAGCGGCAACCCCGGCGCCTCGATCGCGGCGCTCGGCGCCCGCGCTGCCTGGATCGCCGCCGACCACCCGCTCCAATACGGCTACGGCGAGGGGTCGCCGTTCGCGAAGCTCGTCGAGGCCGGGGGCAAGGTGGCGATGATCGGCGCGCCGCTCGACACCATAACGCTGCTGCACCACGCCGAGCACCTTGCCGATATCTGCGGCAAGCGGGTCGTCCGCCACGCGTATCCGATGAAGACCCCGGGCGGCGTGCGCTGGCTGACCGCCGAGGAATTCGACACCTCGGTGCCGGTCGTGGCTTCGCTCGACGACGACTACTTCGCCAGGATCGTGCAAGACTTCCTCGGCTCGGGCCGCGGCGCCGCCGGCACGGTCGGCGGCGCGCCCTCGGTGGTCGTCGGGGCCGCCGAAATCGTCGCCTTCGCCGTCGGCTGGCTGGAGGCCCGCTGCCGCTGAGGCCGTCGTCAGCGCCGCCCGGCCCGCGCCTCCGGCGGGATTTGCGACGGCCCGACGTGGGCGTCCATCCAGCCCATGACCTCGCGCGAGCGGTCCCAGACCGAGCGGGCGAAATCCTTCGGCCGCCGGCCGTCGAGCGTCGCCTCCGGACCGAGCTCGTCGCCCGCGAGCACGTCCTTCAGGCGCAGGAGGCGGACCAGCGGGTGATCCCTGGGCAGGCCGCGCGGCGCCGTCTTCAGCGCCTCGCCCCAGACCTTGATCCCCGACGCCTCCATGCGTCCGACCGCCGCGTCGAGCGCCGGGCCCTCCGGTCCCGTCACCGCCTCGCGGTAGCGGGCGAGCTGGTCGGCCGCCATCTGCCAGTAGCCGCTGCCGGAATGCAGGCCGCCGGACGAGATCGCGACGTAGAGCCGGATTCGGTGCCGGGCACCCGGACCACCCCGTAGTTGCTGGTCTTGTAGGGCGCCTTGTTCTTCGAGAAGCGCACGTCGCGGTGCGGCCGGAACAGCTTCGCCGCCCCGCCGAGATCCTCGGCGAGCTCCTCGAGCAGCCGCTCGAGCGGGCCGCGGACTTCCGCTTCCCAGACGCCGCGGCTGGCCTCGAAGTACGGCTTCGAGTTGTCGGCCTCGAGGCCCTGGAACCAGTCGAGCGCGCGCGGGCCGAAACCGAGGAACGGTGCAAGCATCGCGCTTCCCGCCGTGGTAGGAGTTCCCGGCCGATGATCCGTCCGACCGGCCGGGAGTTCAAGCCGCCGCGAACGCCTCGACGCGGGCGAAGAAGACCTGCCAGGCTGGCTCCTGCGGCACGAGGACGTGGTTCGGAGAACTCGAGCGTCGCCAGCTCGGCGCCGGGGATGCCGGCGCCGAGCCTGCGGCCCTGATCGAGCGGATGCACGCCGTCGTCGCGGGCATGCACCAGCGCCGGCCCGGGGGCGCACGGCGCCGGGAACCGGGGCGGGCGCGCGGACGGAACGGGGTCTCAGCCGATCCAGCGGGCGGCGCTCACCCCGAATCTCGGCCTCCTCGGCCTCGTCGCCGTCGGCGGGCCTCAGGAACCACGACGCGGCGGGCGTACCCGACGCGGCGAGCCCCTGCTCGGCGATCCGGCGCACCCATGGGGTGGGGGCGTAGAGCCGGATCGCCTTCAGGGCCTCGGCCTGCCGGTGGGCGCGTTCGTCGAGCGCCGTCGCCTCGGCGATCACCACGTCGAGCGCGACGTCGACCGCGTTCGTCCCGGCGACCTGCACCGTCGCGTAGGCGAGGTGCGCCCGCTCGCGCAGCGCCCGCGCCGGTGAGACCCAAGCCGCGACCGGCGGCCCGTCCGGCTCGTCACGGTCCCGGCCGCCCGGGTCCGCGGGCGCACGCAGCCGCGCGAAGAGCCCCCGGACCGTCTCGCGCACCGTGGACGCGGGCGTGGTTCGCTCAGGCAGGAGCAGCTCATGATCCACAGGGTATCCCGTCATCGCCAGTTCTCCTTCGGCTGATCGGTCCCATAATCACGACATACATTATAGAGATTTACAACAAAAAAGATCGGGCGGGATTTCTCCTTCCCGCCCGACCCCTTGCCGCCTGACCATGATACGGCCGTCAGAAGGCCAGCGCCTTCGCCTGCCGAATCTGCGGCAGCGTCGCGATCTCGCTCAGCGCCTCGGGGGCGACCGCCTCGTCGACGCCGAGGAGCGCGATCGCCTCGCCGCTCTTCTGCTCGCGCCCGAGCGCGAAGGTCGCAATGTTGATGCCGAGCGCGCCGAGCTTGGTGCCGAGCGCGCCGATGTAGCCCGGGGTGTCGGTGTTGGTCGTGTAGAGCATGAAGCGCATCGGCTCGGCCTCGAGGTTGATCCCCTTGATCTGGATGAACCGCGGCTTGCCGTCGGAGTAGATGGTGCCGGCGACCGAGCGGGTCTGCGCCTCGGTGGTCACGATCAGCCGCATGTAGGAGCCGAAGGCGCCCTGGGCGTCCTTGCGGGTCTCGCTGATGTGGACGCCGCGCTCGCGCGCGACGATCGGTGCGGACACCATGTTGACGGCGCCGGTGCCGACGAGCGGCACCAGGAGGCCGGCGGTGAGCGCGGCGGTCAGCGGCTTGAGGTTCAGCAGGCCCACCTCGCCGACGTACTCGATCTCGATCTCGGTGATCGGGCTCTCCGTCACCTGCCCGGCGAAGCTGCCGAGCATCTCGGCGAGCGCGATCCAGGGCTTCAGGATCGGCGCCTCCTCGGCGGTGACCGAGGGCGCGTTGAGCGCATTGGCGATGGCGCCGGCGACCAGGTAGTCCGACATCTGCTCGGCGACCTGCAGCGCGACGTTCTCCTGCGCCTCGCTGGTCGCGGCGCCGAGGTGCGGCGTGCAGACGATGTTCGGCGCCCCGAAGAGCACGTTCGCCTCGGCCGGCTCCTCGGAGAAGACGTCGAAGGCGGCGCCGGCGAGCCGGCCCTCGGCGAGCGCCGCCGCCACCGCCGCCTCGTCGACGAGGCCGCCGCGCGCGCAGTTGATCAGCCGCGCCTCCGGCTTCATCCGCGCGATCCGCTCGGCGGAGAGGATGTTGGCGGTCTTCTCGGTCTTGGGCAGGTGCAGCGTCACGAAGTCGGCGCGGGCGAGGAGCTCGTCGAGATCCTCGATCCGCTCGACCCCGAGCGCGACCGCCCGCTCGGCCGACAGGAACGGGTCGTAGGCGATCACCCGCATCCTGAGCCCGATGGCGCGCGAGGCGACGACCGAGCCGATGTTGCCGCAGCCGACGAGGCCGAGCGTCTTGCCGGTGATCTCGACGCCCATGAACTTCGATTTCTCCCAGCTGCCGGCGCGGGTGGAGGCGTCGGCGGCCGGGATCTGCCGGGCGCAGGCGAACATCATCGCGATCGCGTGCTCGGCGGTGGTGATCGAGTTGCCGAAGGGCGTGTTCATCACCACGATCCCCTTCGCGCTCGCCGCGCAGGAATGTCGACGTTGTCGACCCCGATGCCGGCGCGGCCGATGACGCGCAGGTTGCCGGCCCTGGCGATCAGGTCGGCGGTCACCTTGGTCGCCGAGCGGATGGCGAGGCCGTCGTAGTCGCCGATGATCTCGGCGAGCTTCGCCTTGTCCTTGCCGAGCTTCGGCTGGAAGTCGACCTCGACCCCGCGGTCGCGGAAGATCTGGACGGCGGCGTCGGAAAGCTCGTCGGAAATGAGAACCTTGGGCATCGATATGTCTCCGGGGGCGGGCGCGCGGGCCTGCCGGATGTCAGGTCTGGGAAGGGTTCAGGACGCGGCGGTGGCGGCGAAGGCCCAGTCGAGCCACGGCGTCAATGCAGCGACATCGGCGGTCTCGACCGTGGTGCCGCACCAGATGCGCAGCCCCGGCGGGGCGTCGCGGTAGCCGGCGATGTCATAGGCGACCCCCTCGGACTCGAGGAGCTTCGTCATCCGCTTGACGAAGTCGCGCTGCGCCGCCTCGTCGAGGCCGGCGACCGCCGGGTCGACGATCCTGAGGCAGACCGAGGTGTTCGACCGTGCGCCGTGGTCGGCGACGAGGTTCTCGATCCAGGGGGTGCGGTCGACCCAGCCCTGCAGCGCGGCGAAGTTCGCATCGGCGCGGGCGCGGGTGGCGGCGAGGCCGCCGATCCCCTCCATCCAGTCGAGCGCGTCGACGCAGTCGGCGACGCAGAGCATCGAGGGGGTGTTGATCGTCTCGCCCTGGAAGATGCCCTCGATCAGCTTGGCCGATTTGGTCAGCCGGAAGATCTTCGGCAGCGGCCGGTCGGGGGTGAAGCTCTCGAGCCGCTCGACGGCGCGGGGGCTGAGGATCAGGACGCCATGGCCGCCCTCGCCGCCCATCGCCTTCTGCCAGGAGAAGGTGGTGACGTCGAGCTTCGCCCAGGGCAGGTCTTGGGCGAAGGCGGCCGAGGTGGCGTCGCAGAGGGTGAGGCCGGCGCGGTCGGCGGCGATCCAGTCGGCGTTCGGGCACGCGGGCGCCCGAGGTGGTGCCGTTCCAGGTGAAGCAGACGTCGGCGTCGGGGCGAACCGCGCCGAGGTCGGGCAACGCGCCGTAGTCGGCGGTCAGCACCCGGCAGTCGGCGAGCCTGAGCTGCTTGGTCGCGTCGGTGGCCCAGCCTTGGCCGAAGCTCTCCCAGGCCAGCATGTCGACCGGACGCGCGCCCAGCATCGACCACATCGCCATCTCGAAGGCGCCGGTGTCGGAGGCCGGCACGATGCCGACGCGGTAGTCCTCGGGCACGCCGAGCAGCTTCGCGGTGCGGTCGATCGCCTCCTTGAGCTGCGCCTTCGGCTTCGCGGCGCGGTGCGAGCGGCCGAGGAACGCGCGCGCGGCGACCGCCTCGGCGGTCCAGCCGGGCCGCTTCGGGCAGGGACCCGAAGAGAACTCGGGGCGTGCAGGCTTCAGATGTGGCTTGGCGGGGGCCGCGACGACGGCGGCCTGGGGATGGCTCATCGGCCAGCTCCACGGTCAGGGCGAGGTCACTGAGCCCGCCCCGCTCGCCCTCGTCCGGGGTGGTGCCCGGAGCCCGATTACGCGATCGCCGCGAGTCTGCCAAGAGGGATCCACAGCGAAACGGAATCCTAACCCCGGCCGGCGAGCCTCGTCGCACGGATCGGGGGACCAGCCATGCCTTACCAGGAGGAACTCGCGCTCGTCGCAAGCTGGCTCGCGGGCTGCTGGCTGCTCATCCACACCTTTCCACGCACGCGACGATTGCTGGGGCGCTGGATCCGTCTCGTCGGCAGGTCGCGGCCCAAGCCGTTCGCCGGCCGGGCCTGGATCGTCGACGGCGACACGCTCGACGTTGGTCAGGCGCGGGTGCGGCTGTTCGGCATGGATGCGCCGGAACTGTCGCAGCACGGCGGGCACAAGGCCCGGGCGCATCTGATCCGACTTGCGGGCGGGCGCGACGTGAGCGTGGCGCCGGTCGACGTCGACTGCTTCGGGCGGATCGTGGCGCGGGTTCGCTGCGGCGAGAGCGACCTGTCGAAGCGCATGGTCGAGGACGGGTTCGCGCGGGCGATGACCGACTGGCATCTCGACTATGCCCTCGCCGAGTGGCGGGCCCGGCGCGGGCGGCGGGGCCTCTGGGCGGACGATCCGAAGAATGGGATCGGCGATCCGGCCGCACATCGGCGGGCCGCGGCGCGCCGTGCCACGGTCCGCCGCTGATCGTTGTCGGAGCAGGGGTGCAATTTTCGCGCGTATCACGGGTGAGGGTTCGTGGCGGGCGGCCACGCGCTTTCCGCTGGCCACCACCGGCCGGGCGGCGCTAGACGCGGAGCATGCCTGCCCGACCGACCGCCCTCGCCTGGACCTTCCTCGTTCTCCTCGGGCTGATCTGGGGCGGCTCCTTTCTCGCCGTGGAGATGGCGCTCGCCGGCTTCGCCCCGTTCGCGATCGCCGCCGGCCGCATCGGCATCGCGGCGGTGATCCTGACCGCCGTCGCCTTCGCCACCGGCGCCGGGCTCCCGCCTACGGGGTCGGCGCGCGGGAGGCGGATCTGGCTGCATTGCATCGGGATGGCCGTCTTCTCGAACGCGCTCCCCTTCACGCTGCTCGCCTGGGGCCAGCGGCAGGTGACCTCGGGCTTCGCCGGGATCACCATGGCGGTGGTGCCGCTCCTGGTGCTGCCGCTCGCGCATGTCTTCGTGCCGGGCGAGCGGCTGACCCCGCGCAAGGCCGCCGGCTTCGCGATCGGCTTTGCCGGCGTCGTCGTCCTGATCGGCACCGGCGGCACCGAGCCGGGCGACGCGCCGGCGCTGGCGCGCCTCGCCTGCGTCGCCGCCTCCGCCTGCTACGCGATCGGCGCGATCGTGACCCGGCTCGCGCCGTCGGGCTCCTCGCTCGCCTTCGGCGCCGGCGCCCTCCTCGTCGCGTCGGCGCTCATGCTGCCCCTCGCCCTCGGCGCCGAGGGATGGCCGCCGGCCCCGCCCCTCGCCGCGCTCGCGGCGATCGCCTACCTCGGCATCTTCCCGACGGCGATCGCCACGGTGATGCTCGTCTATGTCGTGCAGTCGGCCGGGCCCTCGTTCATGAGCCTCGTCAACTACCAGGTGCCGGTCTGGGCGGTGATCCTCGGCCTCGTGTTCCTCGGCGAGGACCTGCCGCCGCAGTTCCTCGGCGCGCTCGCGCTGATCCTCGCCGGCCTCGCGATCTCGGAGTTCCGAATCACCGGGCGGCGCGGGCAGGCCCCAAGCTGACGCGCCGGCAACTTCCTTGCGCCTCCACACCCCCGCGGGTCCGTTTCCGTCGGCGGCGAGGGAGGGATCGCAATCATCTGAATCCACGTTGGGGCTATTGTGACGGAGAGGAAACGAACCGATCCAGGGTATGGAAATGACTGCGGTTTTCGACCACCCAGACTTCGACGCGCACGAGGACGTCGTCTTCGCGCACGACCCCGCCACCGGGCTCCGCGCGATCATCGCCATCCACGACACCACGCTCGGGCCCGCGCTCGGCGGCTGCCGGATCCGCCACTACGCCTCGGACGACGCGGCGCTCGCCGACGTGCTGCGGCTGAGCCGCGGCATGAGCTACAAGGCGGCGCTCGCCGGGCTGCCGCTCGGCGGCGGCAAGGCGGTGATCCTGACCGCGCCCGGGCGGCCGAAGACGCCGGCGATGATGCGGGCGATGGGCCGGGCGGTGGAGCGGCTCGGCGGGCGCTACGTGACGGCCGAGGACGTCGGATCGACGGAGGCGGACATGGACGAGGTGGCGAAGGCCACCGCCCATGTCGGCGGGCGCGCCGGCGACGGCGGCGACCCCTCGCCCTTCACGGCGCGCGGGGTCTTCCTCTGCCTCGAGGCGGCCGTGCGGCACCGGCTCGGGCGCGACCTCGCCGGCGTGCACGTCGCGCTGAAGGGGCTCGGCCATGTCGGCTTCGCCCTGGCCGGGTTCCTGCACGCGGCCGGCGCGCGGCTGACCGTCGCCGACATCGACGCCGGCCGGGTGTCCGAGGCGAAACGCGCGTTCGGGGCGGCCGTGGCGCCGGTCGAGGCGATCGCCGCGCTCGGCGCGGACGTCTTCGCACCCTGTGCGCTCGGCGGCGATCTCTGCGCGGCGGCCATTCCGCGCCTCGGCGCCGGCATCGTCTGCGGCGCCGCCAACAACCAGCTCGCGACGGCCGAGGACGGCATCCGGCTGGCGCGGCGCGGCGTGCTCTACTGCCCCGACTACCTGGTCAACGCCGGGGGCGTCATCTCGGTGGCCCGCGGACCGCTCGGCCTGACGCCGGAGGCCGTCGAGGCGAAGCTCGCCGGCCTGCCGCGAACGCTGCTCGAGGTCATCGCCGCCGCCGAGCGCGCGGGCCGCTGCCCGGGCGCCGTCGCCGACGACATCGCGCGGGCGCGCTTCCGGCCCGAGCCGGCTCGGCGCCTGACCGCCTGACGGCGCCGGCTAGAGCGTGACGAGGGAAGCTCCACCGCGGTGCCCTGCACCCGCGGCTCCGCGTTTGAAGCAACAGCGGTGATCAAGAAATAGCTTCCTATATCGATGCTGAGATTATGCGCCACGAAATGTGGAGCAGGCACCGTTTCACCTTATTCTCACTTTTTTTGATAAATATATTTGCAAATATACTTCACGCGACGGCTCCAGTGCGCAGGCACGCCCGCACCAGCCGCGCAAGTTCGGCGATTTCGGCCCGCGTTGCTGCATTCCCGACCCTCTGCACGCTCACACGTCTCGGCGCCGAGCGCGGTCTGTCGCAGCCCGCTCTAGCGGGGCGCGGCGAGAAGGCCGGCGACGAAGTCGCAGAGCTCGCGCGGCGAGACCGGCTTCTCCAGGAACGGGCGGCGCGCCTCCTCGAGGAAGGTCTGCGAGCTGCGGCCCATGGTGTCGCCGGTCACGAAGGCCGTGCGCGCGACGAGGTCGGGGAACTCCGCCACGATCGCCTCGTAGAGCCCGCGCCCGTCGAGGTCGGGCATGTTGAGGTCGCTGACCACGAGGTCGTAGCGGGCGCCGCGCAGAAGTGCCAGCGCCTCGCGCACGTTGCTGGTGACATCGACCTCGTAGCCGCGCCGCGCGAGGATCTCGCCGTTGAGCTGCGCGACCTCGGCCTCGTCGTCGACGATGAGGATGCGGGCCGGGCCGCTGCCGACCTGACTCGGCGCCGCAACCGCGGCCGCTGCCTGCGCGCCGGGGGTCGCCGGCAGGGTCACGCGGAAGCGCGTCCCGCCGCGGAAGCCGGGATCGAGGCGGATCTCGCCCTTGTGCGAATGGATGATGCGGTGGCTGAGCGCGAGCCCGATGCCGGTGCCCTCGCCGACGCCCTTGGTGGTGAAGAACGGCTCGAAAATGCGGCCGCGCACCTCCTCGGGGATGCCCGGCCCGTTGTCCTCGACCTCGAGCACCACCGCGTCGCCGTCGGGCGCGAGCCGGCTGCGGATCACGATGTGGTCGCCGTGCCCGGACGCGCGGATCGCCTGCTCGGCGTTGATGACGAGGTTGAGCACGACCTGGGTGATCTGGTCGGGATCGGCGACGATCGGCGGCAGCCGCGGCGCGAGGTCGCAATCGACCTGCGTCCGATTGCCCACCTCCCCGTAGCGCGCCACCCCCGCCGCCGCCCGGGCGATCTCGTTGATCGAGACGACCTCGGTCTTCGCCGGCTGCTGGCGCGCCATGGTCAGGAAGGTCTTGACGATCCGCGCGCAGCGCTCGGCCGCGGCGCTGATCTGCTCGGTATGCCGGCGCGGGCCCGGGTCGGTCCGGTCCTCGAGCAGCATCTGCGCGTGGCCGACCACGATCGACAGCGGGTTGTTGAGCTCGTGCGCGACGCCGGCGAGGAGCTCGCCCATCGCCGAGAGCTTCTCGTTCTGGAACACGAGCTCGCGCTGCGCGGTCAGCTCGGCCTCGATCGCCCGCTGCGCGGTCAGGTCGCGCATGTGCGCGACGATCACGTCCTCGCCGCGGTAGCGGATCAGCCGCGACGAGGAGGCGCTCCAGAAGCAGTCACCGTTCGCCTTGCGCAGCTCGACCAGATGCTCGTGCACCGCGCCCTTCTCGCGCAGCTCCCCGACGTAGCGCTCCCGCGCCTCCGGCTCGACGTAGAGCACCTTCGACGTCGCCGGATCGCCGAAGAGCGCGCGGGCCTCGGGGCTGCTGAACAGCACCTCGCCGGTCGTGAGCTTGGTCATCATCAGGGGCGTCGGGCAGGAATCGACGACATGCCGGAGCAGTTCCTCCTTGCCGAGGATCTCGCTGATGTCGCTGATCGCCGAGACGACGTAGGTCTCGCCGCCGTATTCCACCAGCCGGCCGGACAGCGAGGCGTGATAGACGCTGCCGTCCGCGCGCCTCAGATCGACCCGGTAGTCGCTGACCTGCCCCCGCGTCTCGACCTCCGCCGCGTAGTCGAACCGGTCCTGCGCGTTCACGAAGTGGTTCTGCGCATGGGAATGCTCGGCGGGAAACTGCCGCTCGGCCTCGCGCGAGCGGTAGATGATCCGCCCGTCGTCGCGGCGCGCCATCACGATCGCGACCGGGATGGTGTCGAGCACGGTGGCGAGCAGCGCCTCGCGGTCGCGGATCATCGCCTCGGCGCGGCGGCGCTCGGTGATGTCGATCCGGGTGATGACAAAACCGCCGAAGTTCGTCGGGCGGTACGAGGCGCTGTAGGTGCGACCGTCGGTCTGCTCGATCTCGACGTCCTGCAGCCGCGTCCAGGGCTCGCGGCCCATCCGCTCGATCCACTCCTCGACGTCGGTCGGGAGGCGCTTGTAGACGCGGCGTTCGGCGCAGGCGCGCAGCAGGTCCTGCCAGAGCGCGCCGGGCACGATCAGGTCGGCGACCGGGTGCAGCATCTCGGCGTAGCGCCGGTTGGAGACGATCAGCCGGAAGTCCGCGCCGAAGATCGCCAGCCCTTCCGCGAGCGACTCGATCGAACTCGCGCAGCAGATCGGGATCTCCGACCGGAGTCGTGGCCGCGGGGTCATCGACAGCACTCATGATCTCGGGTCCAAAGCGGTGACGGCCCGGCAGGATACATCAGGTCGCCGCCGGTATCGAGATCGCCGCGCCTGCCGGCAGCGGGTCAGAAATCGAGGCTGATGCTGCGGGTGATGCCGAGGCGTACCTCGTACTGGTCGGCCGATCCGGTCTCGGTGACGGGCGAGTCCGCCGCGTCGTTGACGAGGCGGTTCCATGTCGCCGCGCCCTCGACACCCCAGCGCTCGTTGAAACGGTAACGCGCGCCGAGCTCCATGCCGGCGCCGAGCAGGCCGCCCGAGGCGTCGTAGGCCGGCAGCCCGGAGGCCACGGACTCCTCGGGGCTGATCCCGAAATACGTTTCCGCGAAGCTGTCGGTACCGAAGGAGAGCCGTGGGCCGAGGGTGAGGGTCAGCCCGTCGACCGGATAGGCGATGCCGTCGGCGCCGACCTCGCCCACCCAGGCGTTGTGGCCGATGACGCCGTAGCGCACGTCGGTGAAGGCGCGCCAGTTGCGCTGCTCGTAGCCAACGCCGAGGCCGAGCTCGAACGACCAGTCGACGTCATCGAGGCCCTCGATCACGTCGTGCTCGTCGAACTCGCGCTCGCCCAGGTAGCGGGCCGAGCCGCGCAGGCCCCAGCCGGTGCGGAAGCCGACGGTGCGGCCGGAGCCGAAGTCGAAGCCGTTCGGGAAGCGGATGTAGTCGAGCCGGGCCGCGAGAATCCGGGCCGACCTCGTAGTCGTCGGACCCGAGATAGGACGGGCTCACCTGCACGCCGGCGCGCAGCGTCAGCACCAGGTCGGGATCGACGGCGTCGATGTCGAAGACGCCCCCCGCCCCGGTGGCCAGCGCCGGGCGCGCCGGGGCAGGCGCAAGGGGCGCGGGCGAGGTGCCGGACTGGGCCAGGGCAGCGCCGGTCCCCGCAAGCCATGCCGACGCCGACATCGCGATGCCGATCGCCACGACGGAGAGGGGGAGTGGCTTCATCGAGTCGCTCCGCGGAGAATCGCCAACGGACTGCTACCAGCCTTCGCGATGAATTTTAACAAAGTCTAACCCCACAGCTTCGAAACGCAACCTCGCGAGGCACAAATTCTGCCCCTGTAGCACGGAATCCCCGGTGCTTCAGGCTCTCTGTTCCGCCAGGGCATCGGCCAGCAGGGCCGTCACCGAAGCGAGATCCACCTCGCGGGCGACGAAGGTCTCGCCGATGTCGCGGGCCAAGATGAAGGCGAGTCGGCCGTCGCGGACCTTCTTGTCCTGGCCCATCAGCGCGACGAGGCCCTCGGCGTCGGGGATCGGGCCTTCGATGTCGGCGAGGCGCCGCTTCATCCCCATCGCCGCGAAATGGGCGGCGACCCGGCTCGGCGCCTCCTGCGGGCAGAGCCCGAGCCGGGCCGAGAGCTCGAAGGCGAGCAGGCAGCCGATCGCCACGCCCTCGCCGTGCAGCAGGCGGCCGGAATAGCCGGTCGCCGCCTCGAGCGCGTGGCCGAAGGTATGCCCGAGGTTGAGCAGCGCGCGGTCGCCCTGCTCGGTCTCGTCGCGCACAACGATCTCGGCCTTCATCTCGCAGGAGCGGCGCACCGCGTGGAGCCGGGCCGCCGGGTCACCGGCCTTGAGTGCCGGCGCCGTCGCCTCGAGCCAGGCGAAGAAGGCCGCGTCGCCGAGCAGGCCGTACTTCGCCACCTCGGCGTAGCCGGCGAGGAAGTCGCGCTCGGGCAGGGTGTCGAGCAGCGCGGTGTCGGCGATGACCAGCCGCGGCTGGTGGAAGGCGCCGACCAGGTTCTTGCCCTGGCGCGAGTTGATCCCGGTCTTGCCGCCGACCGAGCTGTCGACCTGGGCGAGCAGCGTCGTCGGGATCTGCACGAAGCCGACGCCGCGGCGCAGCACGGCGGCGGCGAACCCCGCGAGGTCGCCGACGACGCCACCGCCGAAGGCGACGACGAGGTCGTCGCGGCCGACCTTCTCGGCGATCAGCCACTCGACCGCCTGCTCGAGCGCGGCCCAGCCCTTGGTCGCCTCCCCGGGCTCGAGTTCGAGCACCGAGGACGCGATGCCGGCCTCGGCGAGGCCGGCGCGCAGCGCCGGCAGGTGCAGGCTCGCGACCCGGTGCTCGGTGAGGACGGCGACACGCGGGCGGCGGAGCAGCGGCGCGATCTCGGCGCCGGCCCGCGCCAGGAGCCCGGGGCCGATGCGGATCGCGTAGGCGCGCGCGCCGAGCGGGACCGCGACCGTCGCCTCGCTCATGGCGCGATCCCCGCGAGCGCCCGGCAGTCGGCCGGGCAGTCGAGGTCGCGCGCAGCGACGGCGGCCAGGATCGCGCGCGCCATCGCCTCGTGGCTGGCACCGCGCCGGCTGTCGACGATGACGTCGGCCTCGGCGTAGATCGGCGACCGCCGCCGCTCGAGATCGGCGAGCACGCCGCGCGGATCGGCCGCCTGCAGGAGCGGCCGCCCGGGCCGGTCGCGCACCCGGTCCCAGAGCAGGTCGAGATCGGCCCTGAGCCAGACCGATGTGGCGTGCGCCTTGATCTCGGCGCGGGTGCGCGGCTCGACGAAGGCGCCGCCGCCGGTGGCGAGCACGCCCGGCCGCTCGGCGAGCAGCCGCGCGATCACCCGGCGCTCGCCGTCGCGGAACGCCGGCTCGCCGAGGCTCGCGAAGATCTCCGGGATCGTCATGCCGGCGGCCTCCTCGATGGCGGCGTCGGAATCGATGAACGGGACGCCGAGCAGCCCCGCCAGCCGCTTGCCGACGCTGGTCTTGCCCGCCCCCATCAGCCCGACCAGGACCAGCGTGCGGACGAGCCGCGGGGCGGCGGGAGGCTGGCCCGGCGGGGCGTGCGGTCGTTCGATCATCCCAATTGCCGTGTGGCCGCGCCCGAGCTAAGCTCGCGCCTGAGGCAGTCGCGGCGATTGACCCCGTGATTGAACAGTTCACGATGCGGCGTCAAGCGGCACGGCAGAGCAGGACAGATGCGGATACTCTTCAAAATCGTTCTCTATCTCGCGCTCGTCGCGGTGCTGAGCCTCGTCGCCTTCGCGATCTTCTCGGATCTTCCGGCACCGCAGCGCCAGGTCGAGCTGCCGGTCGAGGCCAATTGAGCCGCCGAGCGGCCTGCCTCGCCGGCCTCGCGGCGGCCGGGCTCGCCGCGGCGCTTCCCGGCCGCGCCGCCGAGCCGCGCAGCGCCATCCCCTGGCTGTCGCAGAGCATCGAGATCGCCGCCACCCCGGCGCCGCCGAGCCGCCCGAGGCCCGGCGCCGCCCCCGACGACGGCACCATCCGGGTGACCCCGCTCGGCCGGGTCAACCGCGACGCCGTCGGCCTGCTGCCTCCCGACCGGACCGGCTTCGCCCGCGCGCTCTGGGGGCCGGAGCCCGCCCCCGCCGTGCGCCAGCTGATCCTCGCCCATCCCGACCAGGGCGTGCCGGCGGCGCGGGCGCTGTTCCAGCGGATGCTGCTCGCCGAGGCCGACCCGCCGCAGGGCCCGGCCGCCGACGCCTCGGTGCTGATCGCCCGCATCGACCGGTTGCTCGAGATCGGGGCGCTCGAGGAGGCGGGCGCGCTGATCGAGCTCGCCGGTCCCGACACGCCCGAACTGTTCCGGCGCTGGTTCGACGTCGGACTCCTGCTCGACGAGGCCGAGGCGCCCTGCGCCGCGCTCCGGCAGAACCCGTCGCTGTCGCCGACGCTGCCGGCGCGGGTGTTCTGCCTCGCCCGCGGCGGCGACTGGAACGCCGCCGAGATCACGCTCACCCTCGGCGAGGGGGTGGGCTCGATTCCCGGGGAGGATCGCGATCTCCTCGCCCGCTTCCTCGACCCCGTGCTCTTCGAGGGCGAGCCCGAGCCGCCGGTACCCGAGCCGCTCACCGCGCTCGACTTCCTGATGCGCGAGGCGGTGGCCCTGCCCCGCCCGGCCGGCCCGCTGCCGCTCGCCTTCCTGCACGCCGACCTCGGCGAGCACGTGCCGATGCGCACCCGCATCGACGCGGCCGAGCGGCTGGCGCTCTCCGGCGCGATCGGCCACGCCCCGCTCTTCGCCGCCTACCGCGCGGGAGCCCCGGCCGCTTCCGGCGGTCTCTGGGACCGCGCGCAGGCGGTGCAGGCGCTCGACGCCGCCATCGGGTCCGCCGCGCCGGCCGATCTCGCCCGCGCGCTCCTCGCCGCCGACACGGCGCTGGCGGAGCGCGGGCTCCGGGTGGCGCTCGCCGAGGCCTACGGGCCGCGGCTCGCCACCCTCGACGCGGCCTCGCTACCCGAGAACGCCCGCACCGCCCTCGTCGAGCTCCTCCTCCTCGCCGGCCTGACCGCGGAAGCGCGCGCCGCCGCCGGACCGGCGCCGGGCCCGCGGATCGAGACCCTCGTCGCGATCGCCGGTGGCGGAGGGGCCGCCCCGGCCGCGAAGCCGGACGACCTGACGGCGGCGGCGCTCGAGGGGCTCGCCGCCGAGACGCCGGCCGACGACCGCGAGGCCCGGCTCGCCCTGATGCTCGCCGGCGGCCGCCAGGGCCAGGCGCTGATCGAGGCGCTCGCCCTCGTCGGCGCCGGGCCGGCCGTCGACCCGCAGGCGCTGCGCGCGGCGCTGCTCACGCTGCGGCTCGCCGGCCAGGCCGACGGCGCCCGCGCGATTGCGCTGCAGACGCTCCTCACCGGGGCGGGGTGATGGCGGCCGAGCGCTGGCTCGAACGCTACCTCGAGGCGATCCAGGCCGAGCGCGACGCCGCGCGCAACACGCTCGTCTCCTATGCCCGCGACCTGACAGACTTCGCCGCGTTCCTCAAGCCGCGCGGCCGCGACTACGCCGACGCCGACCGCGCCGACATCGAGGCCTACCTCGTCGACCAGGCCGGGCGCGGCATGGCGCAGGCGACGCGGGCGCGGCGGCTCTCGGCCATCCGCCAGCTCTACCGCTTCGCCTACCTCGAGGGCTGGCGCGCGGACGACCCGGCGGCGCTCATCAAGGGGCCGAAGCGCCGGCGCGAGCTGCCCGGATCGCTGAGCGAGACCGAGGTCGACCGCCTGCTCGCGGCGGCGGCGAGCCGCGGGCGCACCGAGGCGGAACGGCTGCGCGACACCTGCCTGATGCAGATCCTCTACGCGACCGGCCTGCGCGTCAGCGAGCTCGTGTCGCTGCCGCTGGCGGCGGCGCGCGGCGACCCGCGGATGATCCTGGTGCGCGGCAAGGGCGGGCGCGAGCGGATGGTGCCGCTGTCGCCGCCGGCGCGCGAGGCGCTGACCGCCTGGCTCGCCCATCTCGACGGGGAGCGCGACGGCCTGCCCCGGCCACGCTCGCCGTTCCTGTTCCCGGCGCGCGGCCGCCGCGGCCACATGACGCGCGAGCGCTTCTTCCTGCTGGTCAAGGACCTGGCGCGGCTCGCCGGGCTCGATGCGTCGCGGGTGTCGCCGCACACGCTGCGCCACGCCTTCGCGACGCACCTCCTCGCCCACGGCGCCGACCTGCGCGTGATCCAGACCCTGCTCGGCCACGCGTCCATCGCCACGACCGAGATCTACACCCACGTGCTCGAGGCGCGGCTGCGCGAGCTCGTGCTCGAGAAGCATCCGCTCGCCGAGGCCGCCGCGCTTGAAGCCGGGGCCCCGTGACCGCATAACGGGGCTTCGCCACCCGAAGAGGACCCCCATGGACTCCCTGACCGCGGCCCAGCCCCTCCTCGCCCTCTGGGCAACGGGGGCCGCGATCCTCGCGATGCTCGTGCTCTCGGCGCTGTTCTCCGGCTCGGAGACGGCGCTCACCACCGCGAGCCGCGGCAAGCTGCACGGCATGGCCGAGCGCGGCGACCCCGGCGCCGCCGCCGCGCTGGCGCTGACCGAGAACCGGGAGCGGCTGATCGGCGCGATCCTGCTCGGCAACACCGCGGTCAGCATCCTCGCCGCCTCGCTCGCGACCGCGCTCTTCACCCGGCTCTTCGGGCTCGGCGGCGTCGCGATCGCGGCGGTGGTCATGACGGCGCTGGTGCTGATCTTCTCGGAGGTGATGCCCCGGACCTACGCGATCACCAATCCCGAGCGGGCGGCGGTCCGGGTCGCCGGGGTCATCGGGGTGCTTGTCAGCGTCCTGGCGCCGGTGGTGAGCGCGGTGCGGGCGATCGTGCGGCTCGCGCTGCGCCTCTTCGGGGTCGAGACCGACCCGAAGGCGCATGTGCTCGCCGCCCAGGAGGAGATCGCCGGCGCGATCGCCCTCGGCCATTCCGAGGGGCTGGTCGAGAAGGCCGACCGCGACCGGCTGCTCGGCGCGCTCGACCTCGGCCAGCGCCAGGTCGAGGAGGTGATGCTGCACCGGCGCGACATCGAGATGATCGACGCCGAGGCGCCGCCCGACGAGATCCTGACGCTCGCCATCAACTCGCCGCATACCCGCATTCCGATTTTCCGCGGCGAACCGGAGAACATCGTCGGCGTCATCCACGCCAAGGACCTGTCGCGGGCGGTGCACCGCTTCGTCCAGCAGCATCGCGGCGAGGGCGCGCTCGAGGGCTTCGACATCATGGACGTGGCGATGGAGCCCTACTTCGTGCCGGAATCGACGCCGCTCGACGAGCAGATGCGCGAGTTCCTCCGCCGCCGCGCGCATTTCGCGCTGGTGGTCGACGAGTACGGCGCCCTGCAGGGCCTCGTCACGCTCGAGGACATCATCGAGGAGATCGTCGGCGACATCACCGACGAGCACGACGTCGAGGTCCCGACCGGGATCGACCCGAAGGCGGACGGCTCGGTCGAGGTCGAGGGCGGCGTCACCATCCGCGACCTCAACCGCGCCTGCGACTGGAGCCTGCCCGACGACGAGGCGAACACCATCGCCGGGCTCGTCATCCACGAGGCCCAGACGATCCCGAACGAGGGGCAGGTGTTCAGCTTCCACGGCTTCCGCTTCGAGGTGCTCGGCCGCGAGACCAACCGGCTGACGCGGATCGGGGTGCGAAAGCTGACGTGACTGTCACTCGGAAGGAAGCGCGCCGGTTGCCCATCCGGCCCGGGCCCCGAGCCCGGGCAGCGGCCGCCCGCCCCGTCACGCCGAAGGCGTACCTGCGGCACGACGGGCGGCCGCTTACGCGGCCCCCCGCGGTCGTGCCGCTGCCCTCTTCGCGGGCGGATGCCGGGTTCGGGGACGGGGAGCACAAGCCGGTTGCGCCCTCTGGCACGATGCGAAGTAGCGGAACGAACACAGGTAGTTAGGACGTCACAGATACGTCACCGAAGTGACATCCAAAGGTCAACCTGGCTGCCTATGGTCGGCTCACGACCGAGGGCGAGGAGCGCGTCGACAGCGGTGCCTCGCGCGCGAGCATGACCGAACTTCCGGAAGGAAACCGAATGAAACCCGCACTTTACGCTGGCGCCGCCGCGGCTACCGTCGCGCTGCTGGCCGCTCCCGCCTTCGCCCAGTCCCGCGACCAGATCCGAATCGTCGGATCGTCGACCGTGTTCCCCTATACCCAGGCGGTGGCCGAGCAGTTCAGCGCCGCGACCGGCAGCGCGTCGCCGGTGGTCGAGTCCACCGGCACCGGCGGCGGCATGCAGATCTTCTGCGAGGGCGTCGGCACCGGGCACCCCGACCTCACCGGCGCCTCGCGGGCGATGCGGGAATCCGAGTTCGAGGCCTGCGCCGCCAACGGTGTCGACGGCGTCACCGAAGTGCTCATCGGCTACGACGGCCTCTCGGTCGCGCATTCGGTCGACGGCGCCGATCTCGACCTCACCAAGGCCCAGCTCTACCAGGGGCTCGCCTCGGAGGTGCCGGTGGATGGCGAGATCAAGGCCAACCCGTACACGAACTGGAGCGAGATCGACGCGTCGCTGCCCGACGAGCCGATCCAGGTCTTCGGCCCGCCCCCGACCTCCGGCACGCGCGACGCCTTCGTCGAGCTCGTGATGCTCGAGGGCTGCGAGGAGTTCGAGGCGGTGACCGCGCTCGACGACGCCCGCAAGGAGGAGGTCTGCTCGCGCATGCGCCAGGACGGCCCCTACATCGAGGCCGGCGAGAACGACAACCTCATCGTGCAGCGGCTCCAGGCGGATTCGCACGCGCTCGGCATCTTCGGGTACTCCTTCCTCTTCGAGAACCAGGACACCCTGAAGCCGGTCGCCGTCGGCGGCGTCATCCCGAACGAGGAGACCATCGCGGCCGGCGAGTACGGGATCTCCCGGCCGCTCTACATCTACATCAAGAATGCGCATCGGGGGGTGATCCCCGGCCTCGACGAGTTCGTGACCGAGTACGTCTCCGAGGAGGCCTTCGGGCCCGGCGGCTACCTGAGCGAGCGGGGCCTGATCCCGCTCAACGACGAGCGCCGCGACGAGGTCCGCGCCGCCGTCGAGGCGGGCACGCAGAACCTCACCTTCAACTGACGCCGGCCGCGTCCGGGGCGCGCGCGCCCCGGACGCCCCTGCCCGCCAGCCCAGAGCCCCCATGATCGGCACCATCTTCCTGACCATTCTGGCGATGTCGCTGGTCGCCTACTTCGTCGGCCAGGCGAGCGCCCGGCGCTTCGCGGGCGCCGGCCACGACCAGCAGCACTCGCTTCCGAGCTATCACGGCGCCTTCGTCGCGATCTGGGTCGGCGTCCCGGCGCTCGTCCTGGTCCTGCTCTGGCTCGTGGTCCAGAACGGGATGATCGATGCGCTGGTCTGGCGCAGCCTGCCGGACGACATCACCGCCGGGCTCGACGCATCGGGCCGCCAGCTGATCCTCTCCGAGATCCACAACGTCGCGGCCGGGCGCCTCTTCGCCGAGCCGTCGCCCGAGGTCGCCGCCGCGGCCGAGCGGCTGACCGCATGGCAGCGGATCGTGCGCCTCGCCCTCTTCGTCGTGGTGCTGGCGGTGATGCTCGCGGGCCTTGTTTTCGCCCGCTCGCGACTCGCGCCACGCTTCCGGGCGCGCAATGCCGTCGAGCGCTTCCTCGACCTCTTCATGATCTTCTGCGCCGTCGTGGCGATCCTGACCACCGCCGGCATCATCGCCTCGCTGCTCTACGAGGCCTGGGCGTTCTTCGCGCTGGTGCCGCCGCAGGACTTCTTCTTCGGCCTGCGCTGGGAGCCGCAGATCGCCATCCGGCCCGACCAGATCGCCGGCGCCGGCGCCTTCGGCGCGGTCCCCGTGTTCCTCGGCACCCTCGTCATCTCGGTCATCGCCATGGCCGTGGCCACGCCGACCGGGATCTTCACCGCGATCTACCTCAACGAGTACGCCTCCGACGGCTTTCGCAATATCGTCAAGCCGCTGCTCGAGATCCTCGCCGGCGTCCCTACCGTGGTCTACGGCTTCTTCGCGGTCCTGACCGTCGCGCCGGCCATCCGGCAGGCCGGCGGGCTCATCGGCCTCGCCACCTCGCCGAACTCGGCGCTCGCCGCCGGGCTCGTCATGGGGATCATGATCATCCCCTTCATCTCCTCGCTCTCCGACGACGCGCTCAAGGCCGTGCCGCGCTCGATGCGCGACGGCTCGCTCGCGATGGGCGCCACCCGCGGCGAGACGATGAAGCGGGTGCTGCTGCCGGCGGCGCTGCCCGGGATCATGGGCGGCATCCTGCTCGGGCTGTCGCGCGCCATCGGCGAGACGATGATCGTCGTGATGGCCGCCGGCCTCATCGCCTCGATGACGATCAACCCGCTCGATTCGGTCACCACCGTGACGGTGCAGATCGTCACCCTCCTTGTCGGCGACACCGAGTTCGACAGCCCGAAGACCCTCGCGGCCTTCGCGCTCGGCCTGGTGCTCTTCGCGGTGACGCTGACCCTGAACGTGATCGCGCTCGGGATCGTGCGGCGCTTCCGCGAGCAGTACGAATAGGATCACGCATGGCCAACTCCACCCCCGTCAGCGCATCGGACTTCACGGCCTCCGAAGCCGTGCTCGCCCGCCGCAGGCGCCGCTACGCCGCCGACCGGCGGCTGCAAATCTACGGCCTCCTCGCGATCACCTTCGCGCTCGGGCTCCTCGGCATCCTGGTCGCGACCCTCGCCCTCAGCGGCTATTCCGCCTTCACCCAGACGCACGTGCGCGTCGCGTTCGCCATCCCCGAGGACCTGGTCGACCCGGCCGACCCGGCGGAGGGAAACTACCGCCGCGTCGTGCAGAACTCGGTCGGGGCGCTGTTCCCCGGCGAGCATTCCGCCGCCGAGCTGCGGGTGATGACCGGAATCCTCACCAACAACACCCAGTTCATCGTGCGCAACGCGGTCGTCCGCGACCCGTCGGTGATCGGCGGCACCCTCACGCTCGAGGTCCCGGCGTCCGATCCCTTCGACCAGCTCAACAAGGGCCTCGTCGATCGCGACACGCCCGAGGAGCGGCGCCGGGTGGACGACCAGCAGATCGCCCTCTTCGATCAGCTCGCCGACCAGGGGCTGGTCTCGCGGCAGTTCAACACCGCCCTGTTCCTGAACCCCGACAGCCGCTTCCCCGAGATCGCCGGCCTCCGGGGCGCCATCGTCGGCTCGTTCTACGTGCTCCTGATCTGTTTCCTGCTCAGCTTCCCGACCGGCATCGCCGCGGCGATCTACCTCGAGGAGTTCGCGCCGAAGAACCGGTTCACCGACCTGATCGAGGTCAACATCAACAACCTCGCGGCGGTGCCCTCGATCGTCTTCGGCCTGCTCGGCCTCGCCGTCTTCATCCAGACCTTCGGCTTGCCGCGCTCGGCGCCGCTCGTCGGCGGCATGGTGCTGAGCCTCATCACCCTGCCGACCATCATCATCGTGACCCGCAACGCGCTGAAGGCCGTCCCGCCCTCGATCCGCGAGGCGGCCTTCGGCGTCGGCGCCTCGCGCCACCAGGTCGTCATGCACCACGTGCTGCCGCTCGCCATGCCCGGGATCCTGACCGGCACCATCATCGGCCTCGCCCATGCGCTCGGCGAGACCGCGCCGCTCCTGCTCATCGGCATGAACGCCTTCATCACCAGCGCGCCGAGCGGCGTGCTCGACGCCTCGACCGCGCTGCCGACCCAGATCTACATCTGGGCCGACAGCCCGGAACGCGGCTTCGTCTCGCGCACCTCGGCGGCGATTTTGGTCCTGCTCGGCTTTCTGGTACTGATGAACGGACTCGCGATCTTCCTCCGCCAGCGGCTCGAACGGACGTGGTAGCGCCCCTTGCGAAAGCCCCGACATGACCATCATGACTGAGTCCCGCCTCGACGCCGCGCCGCCGACGACCGGCGCCCCGCCGCCCGCGGCCAAGGTCGCCGCCCGCGACGTCTCGGTGTTCTACGCCGACAAGCAGGCGCTCTTCGGCGTCGACCTCGACATCCCGCGCAACCAGGTGACGGCGCTGATCGGCCCGTCCGGCTGCGGCAAGTCGACGTTCCTGCGCTGCATCAACCGGATGAACGACACCATCCCGATCGCGCGCGTCACCGGCTCGATCCAGCTCGACGGCATGGACGTCTCCGACCCGCGCATCGACGTCGTCGAGCTGCGCGCCCGGGTCGGCATGGTGTTTCAGAAGCCGAACCCGTTCCCGAAGTCGATCTTCGAGAACGTCGCCTACGGCCCGCGCATCCACGGCATGACCCGCAACCGGGCCGAGCTCGAGGCACTGGTCCAGACCTCGCTCAAACGCGCCGGGCTCTGGAACGAGGTCAAGGACCGGCTGAACGAGAGCGGCACCGGCCTCTCCGGCGGCCAGCAGCAGCGGCTCTGCATCGCCCGCGCCATCGCCACCCGGCCCGAGGTGCTCCTGATGGACGAGCCCGCCTCGGCGCTCGACCCGATCGCCACCGCGATCATCGAGGAGCTGATCGACGAGCTGCGCACCAACTACACCATCGTCATCGTCACCCACTCGATGCAGCAGGCGGCCCGCGTCAGCCAGCGCACCGCCTTCTTCCACCTCGGCAAGCTCATCGAGCACGGGCTGACCGAGGTGATCTTCTCCAATCCGCGCGAGAAGCAGACCGAGGACTACATCACCGGCAAGATCGGCTGACCCGCGGCGGACGGTGGGTTGTGTCCTCGGCGACGACAAACGGCTCTCGGACGTGTCGGCGAAGCGGCCGAAGTCGGCGGCGTCATCGCCAACCTCTTGTCCGAGAAGAACCGCTGGATTAACGCGCAGTCGATCGAGGTCAGCGGCGGATAAATGATCTGAGGGCAAGTCATGCTTGACCACATCTTTTTGACGGTGAGCGACCTCGATCGGTCGATCGCCTTCTATGAGAGACGCCTGCAAAACGCCGAATTATGGCCGGACAGGCGGCCGCGGATCGTTCGATGAACTCTGGAGCTGAGACCTCGTTGGTCTCGCTTCGAGGTTTTTCGGTGGACGAGATCGGAATCGGTGGCGTGTGGGGGATCTCAGGACGGGCGGAGGCCATAGAGCCTGAGGAAGCGCCCGCCCTTCCAGACGTTCCAGGCGATGGCGACCAGGGTGAAGTGGGTCCGGTTGCGCGCCAGCCCGAGGAAGCGGGTGCGCGCCAGCCGCCACACCTGCTTGCCATGGCCGAAGATGCGCTCGACCCCGGCGCGCGTCACCCCGATCTCCTTGTTGCGCGCGACCTCCGCCGCCAGCAGCGGGGCGTTGCGGTAGCCCTTGCGTTGCACCCGGTCGGCGACACCGCGGGCAGCCAGGGTGTCGCGCGTCTCCTGCGCCGAATAGGCGCAGTCGGCGTAGAGCTCGGTCTCGCCCCCGGTCATCAGCCCCTTCCAGCTCTTGATCTCGTGCGCGTTGCCCGGCGTCACCGTCTGCGCGTGGATGAAGCCGTCCTCGTCGGCGTTGACCTGGAACTGGTAGCCCCAGGTCCCGACCTTGCGCCCGCGCGCATTGATCTTCACGTGCGCCCCCGCCTCCGGGTCCCGGCCGTCCGTCTCGCCCTCGCCGAGCTTCCCCCGCCCGGTCCGCGCCGCCTCGACCACCGTGGCGTCGATGATCGCCACCCGTCCCTCGCCAATGATCACCTTCTTCGCCGCGAGCTGCTCCGTCACCGCCGCGAACAGTGCCGCGAGCTGCCCCTCCGTCTCCAGCTGCGCCCGGAAGCGGCCGATCGTGGTCGCATCCGGGGTCGCGGCATCGAGCTCCAGCCGGCAGAACTTGCGGAACAAGAGATCCCGCGCCAGCTGCGCCGCCAGCTGCTCGTCCGAAAGCCCGTGCCAGATGCCGAGTAGCAGCGCCCTGAGCAGCGTCTGGACCGGATAGCCGGGGCGGCCGGTCGCCTTCTTGCCCTCGTCGACCAGCAGCCCCGCCAGCGCCTCCCAGTCGAAAAGCGCCTCCACCGGGTCGAGCGCCTTCAGCGCGGGGTGATCGAACAGCTCGGGGCCGGCGAAAAGGGCGGGTTGCGTCGCAAAGCTCTTTCTCATGCCAAAGAGCTTAACCCATCGAGATCCCCAACGGAATCCGTGAGTTTTGCAGAGGGCTCTATGAAGCAGTGCTGCCGGTTCTCGGCATCACTGTGCGCCACGACTATGATGGAGCGGAGGGTCCAGCGGGACATCCTGACCTGAAGGGCTTCGGCGCGAACGGCCGCATTTTCTTCTGGCTGCGGGAGGGAACTCCCGCGCCCGGTGCCGTCCATGTCGGATTCGTTGCAATCAGCGAGCGGGACGTTCGGTCCGCCCATTCCGCGGCGCTCTCCGCCGGGGCGACGAACCGGCACGATCCCGGTCCGCAGCTTCACTACGACCCGCGATATTACGCGGCACAGGTCTGCGATCCGGACGGCTACAGCCTCGAGTTCGTTTACAAAAGTTGGCAGCACTGACGTGACATCATGCCAGGTCCGCCGCACTTCCTCTGACACCGGCCGACCGAGCTGATCTTCTCCAATCCGCGCGAGAAGCAGACCGAGGACTACATCATCGGCAAGATCGGCTGACCGCCGCGTCCGCGCGCATGCTAGACTTCGCCGTCGGGGGCGGAGGGATTGCGATGCGCACGGCGCTCTGCGAACGGCTCGGAATCGACGTCCCCGTGATCCAGGCCGCAATCGGCAGCGCCGCCGGGCCGGCGCTCGCCGCCGCGGTCTCGGACGCGGGCGGCCTCGGCACGCTCGGCCTCACCGGCTGGGGCGGCGAAGAGGCGCGCGCCCGGATCAGGAGCCTGCGCCAGGCGACCGACCGGCCCTTCGTCGCCAATGTCGTGCTCGCCTTCGACGTCGCCGAGGAGATCGAGGCGATGCTCGACGAGCGCGTGCCCATCGTCTCGCTGTTCTGGGGCGATCCCGCTCCGCTCGCCGGGCGCATTCACGACGCCGGCGCCCTCCTGATGATGAGCGTCGGCAGCGTCGCCGAAGCGGTGCGCGCCGCCGAGGTGGGCGCCGACATCATCGTTGCCCAGGGCTGGGAGGCCGGCGGCCACGTCCGCGGCAGCACCGCTACCCTCGCGCTGGTCCCGGCCGTGGTCGACGCCGTGGCCCCGGTTCCGGTCGTCGCCGCCGGCGGCATCGCCGACGGCCGCGGCCTCGCCGCCGCGCTCGCGCTCGGCGCGGAAGCCGCCTGGATCGGCACCCGCTTCGTCAGCGCGGCCGAGGCCGACGCGCATCCGCTCTACCGCGACCGCCTGCTCGCCGCCGGCACCGAGGACACCTTCCATTCGACGCTCTTCGACGGCGGATGGCCGGATGCCCCGGCCCGGACGCTCCGGACCCCGACCGTGACGATCTGGGAGGCGGCCGGAAGGCCGGCCCGCGGCGCTCGGCCCGGCGAGGGCGAGGTCATCGGCCACGAAGCTCTCGGCCCGGTCCGTCGCTACGACTGCATCACCCCGCGCACCGACGTCACCGGCGACATCCTCGCGATGTCGCTCTGGGCCGGACAGGGCGTCGGCCTCGTGCGCCGGACGCAGCCCGCCGCCGAGATCGTCGCTGAGATCGTCGCCGAAGCGCGCGCCGTCATGGCCGCCGCCGGGCGCCTGGCCGCAATCTAGGGGGTCGCACCGACCCTCCGCCGGCGCCGCTGCGCGTCCGCGTCGAGCAACTTACGGAAACGCCGCAGCTCCCGCCGGGTCAGTCTTCGCCGCTCCTCGGGCTCCTCGGCCTGGGGGACGTCGGCGCCGTGATCGAAACGCTCGAGCCGCCGGGTCAGATCCTGCACCCCGACCCGTCCGGCCTGCACCAGGCCGGCGCCGGCCATGTCGAGCGCCGCCCGCGGGTGCCGGCGGATCAGCACCGCGAGCGCGCGGAGCGCCGCCGCCATCTTCATCCGTCCGGCGGTGGTCCGCCCGTACTTGCGCATGAGGCGCCGCTCGAGCGGCCGCGGCAGCCCGCTGCGGACGCGAGGGATCGGTTCCCGCGCCGTCATCAGTGCCTCGTCGCCTCGCCTGCCGCTGCGGCCTTGCCGGCCCTGCGCCGCGGCTTCTTCTCCGGAACCATCGAGCGCGCCGCGTCGGCGATGACGTCCATCACCGCGTCCGCCGCGCTCTTCATCGCGTCGCCGACCAGGGCGACCGTGCGGGCTCCCCGCCGCGCCCCGGTCGCGGTCGCGTCGGAAATCTCCTCGCGCTCGGCGACGAGCACGGTTGCCGCGGCGCCGGCGCCGGCCGTCAAGGCGTTGGCGACGATCTCGCGCCCGAGCGGGTTCCTGAGCAGGCTGCGCAGCAGCCGCGACTTGCGCACCCGCTTCGGCACCTTGAAGCCCGCGATCTTCTTCGGAATCACCTTGTTCTTCTTGCCCATCGTCATCGCACCTGCGGTTGTTCCGGTGGCAAACGCCGTCCCGCCCCCGTCGGTTCCGGGACGCCGGGCTTGCGGCGGGGTAGCCCGAGCCTCTATTGCTGGGAAGAAGGCGAGGCGGAGCGGCCATGAGCGACCCATCCCCGGGGCTGACCCTCGACCACCGCATGCTGGCTGCGCTGGCGCGCGAGGTCGAGGCGGGCGACCCGATCGCCTGGGGCGCGGTCGAGCTCGACCGCGACACGGTCTACGACATGATCGCCTCACAGATCGCCGAGATGTTCGCCGGCTACGAGGCGAAGGGCGTCAGCCGCGACCGCCAGGCGGTGATCGCGCTCGCGACCGTGGTGAAGTTGACGGTGGAGAACTTCGTCCTCCACCAGCGTCTGATGCACGAGCGCCTGATGCACGAGCGGTGTGCCGGACCGCCGCAGCGGTCCTAGCGTCGACGAGGAAGGAGCGCCGATGCACAAGGGATCCTGCCTCTGCGGCGCCGTGAGGGTCGAGGTCGCGGGCGAGCTGCGCCCGCCCGACGCCTGCCACTGCTCGCAGTGCCGCCGGCAGTCCGGCCACGTCTGGGCCTCGACCGACCTGCCGCGCGCGGCCGTGACCGTCCACGGCGGCGAGGCGGTCACCTGGTACCGCTCGTCGGAAAAGGTGCGCCGCGGCTTCTGCTCGACCTGCGGGTCCTTCCTGTTCTGGGACCCGATCGGGCGGGACACCCTCTCGATCGCGATGGGCGCCTTCGAGCAGCCGACCGGCACCCGCCTCGCCCGGCACATCTTCGTCGCCGACCAGGGCGACTACTACGACATCGCCGACGGCCTGCCGCAGAATCCGCGCTAGCACCGGCTCAGTCGCCGAGGATGCGGATCGGGGCGCCGGCGAGGAGCTGGTCGAGGCCGGGCGCCTCGCCGAACCGGCCGACGGAGTTCAGCCCGGCCCCGATCAGCTGGACCACCTCGGGGGAGCCCGCGAACTTCGAATGGCTGCCCGAGCTCGAATTCGTCGATCTCGGAAAGGTCGATGACGGTCAGCCCGAGCGCCTCGATCTCCCGCGCATCGGCGGCGCCGACCCGCGGGACCCCGCCCGCGATCCGCCGCGACATCAGGAGCGCCCGGTCGTCGGCGGAGACGAGCAGGTACATCCTCTCGAGGATCGACGACGGCAGCAGCCCGATCTGGGTGCGGAACAGGTCGATGTCGATGTCGGGCGAGGCCAGCATGATGTGGTCGATGTGGCCGCGCCGCCCGAGCTGGCCGGACATCTGGGCGTCGACGAGCCCCTCCATGGTGAGGAAGGCGCCCATCGAGTGGGCGAAGATGTCGATGCTCTCGGCCCGCGTCCGCGCCAGGATGTCGGCCATGTCCTTGAGCTGGACCCGCGCGACGAGCGCGCTGTTGAGGTCGTAGACGTAGCGCGGCGCCCGCGCGGCGGAGGCCCAGGTGAAAAGCACCGGCACGCCCTGGAACCCGGTGTCCTCGACGAACTGCGCCAGCCGCAGGATCGCGTCGCTCGTCGTGTTGTTGTAGCCGTGAACGAAGAGGAGCAGCGTCCGCTCGCCCGGCGGGCGGCTTGCGAGCGCCCGGTCGACCTCGGCGACGAAGGCGGCATCGCTGCGGTAGACCACCGGGTCGACGACCGCGAACTCGGCGCGCGGATCGGGCGGCATGCGCAGCGGCCGCTCGAGCTGCCCGACGACGTGGCCCGGCGGCACCGTGACGTCGACTGAGGCGAGGCCGAGCTCGGGCGCCCGTTCGCCCGAGTAGAACGCGCCCACCACCTCCGACGCCTCGCGGGTCGTGGTGATGAAGATCCGGTGCCGGCCGATCTCGGGAACCGTCGCCGCCGGGACCGCCGGGTTGTCGATCCCGACCAGGTCCGGCGGACGGCCGCACCCGGCCAGCACCGGGACGAGCAGCATCACGATCAGCGACAGGAAACGCAGGTGATCGCGCATCGGAATGCCTGCGGCTCGGACCCTCGCTCCAATCCCGACTCTTTTCCTGAGCATACGCGTTGTGCATGCGTCGTGCATGTCCCGTGCATGAGCGAGCTCCGCCATCTGGCGGTCGGCGCAGGCTAAACCGCCTCCGGGTCGAGTCGCCACGCGCGTCACCCGGCGTCGAGCCGCTTCCGCTCCAGCCGCCGGGCGTGGAGGATCGGCTCGGTGTAGCCGTTCGGCTGCTTCGCCCCCTCGAAGATCAGGTCGCACGCCGCCCGGAAGGCGACCGAGGCCTCGAAGTCCGGCGCCATCGGCCGGTAGAGCGGGTCGCCCTCGTTCTGCAAATCCACTACCGCCGCCATCCGGCGCAGCGTCTCCATCACCTGCTCGCGCGTGCAGACGCCGTGGCGCAGCCAGTTCGCCATGTGCTGCGACGAGATCCTGAGCGTCGCCCGGTCCTCCATCAGCGCCACGTCGTGGATGTCGGGCACCTTCGAGCAGCCGATGCCCTGGTCGACCCAGCGCACCACGTAGCCGAGCAGCCCCTGGGCGTTGTTGTCGAGCTCGCGCTGCACCACCTCGGCCGACCAGTTCGGCCGCGTCACCACCGGCGGCGTCAGGATGTCCTCGAGCCGCGCCCGCCGCACTCCTCCGAGCCGCGCCTGCACCTCGGGCACGCGCACCCGGTGGTAGTGCGTCGCGTGCAGCGTCGCCGCCGTCGGCGACGGCACCCAGGCGGTGTTGGCGCCCGCCGCCGGCTGCGCGCCCTTCTCGGCCAGCATCGCCGCCATCAGGTCCGGCGCCGCCCACATCCCCTTGCCGATCTGCGCCCGCCCCGGCAAGCCGCAGGCGAGCCCGGTATCGACGTTCCAGTCCTCGTAGGCCTTGTACCAGGCGGCCTGCTTCATCTCGGCCTTCGGGATCACCGGCCCGGCCGCCATCGCGGTGTGGATCTCGTCGCCGGTACGGTCGAGGAAGCCCGTGTTGATGAAGACCACCCGCTCGCGCGCCGCGCGGATGCTTTCCTTGAGGTTCAGCGTGGTCCGGCGCTCCTCGTCCATGATCCCGACCTTGAGCGTGTTCCGCCGCATGCCGAGCGCCGCCTCGACCCGGGCGAAGAGCTCGACCGCGAAGGCGACCTCCTCCGGCCCGTGCATCTTCGGCTTGACGATGTAGACCGAGCCCGCCGGCGAGTTCGCGCGCCGCCCGAGGGCGCCGACGTCGTGGAGCGCGATCATGCCCGTGAGCATCGCATCCAGGATCCCCTCGGGGACCTCGCGGCCCTCGGCGTCGAGGATCGCCGGGTTCGTCATCAGGTGCCCGACGTTGCGCACCAGCATCAGCGAACGGCACCTTACGGGGAACGGCGAGCCATCCGGAGCCGTATAGGTGAAGTCGCCGTAGAGCTTGCGCTCCACGGTTTCGCCGCCCTTCTGGAACGTCGCCTTCAGGTCGCCCTTCATCAGGCCGAGCCAGTTGCGGTAGGCGAGCGTCTTGTCCGCGGCGTCGACGGCAGCGACCGAATCCTCGAAGTCCATGATAGAGGTCAGCGCCGCCTCGAGGTTGACGCTCGCGATGCCCGCCCTGTCGGTCCTGCCGATATCCGACTCGGCGTTGACCAGGATCTCGATGCCGAGGCCGTTGTTGACGAGAAGCACGTGGCGCCAGCTGTCTTCGCTTTCGGCGTGGCCGGCATATTTCTCCGGCTGCTTCAGCGACACGGGACCGCCAGCCGTCGTCAGCCGGAGTTCGGCGCCGGCCTCGATGTCGGTGACGTCCGCCCACGAGCCGGCGGCGAGCGGCACCGCCTCGTCGAGGAACGTCCGCGCCCAGGCGATCACCGCGGCGCCGCGCACCGGGTTGTAGGCGCCGCCGCGCGCACGGCCCTCGGTCTCCGGGATCGCGTCGGTGCCGTAGAGCGCGTCGTAGAGCGAGCCCCAGCGGGCGTTGGCCGCGTTCAGCGCGTAGCGCGCGTTCATCACCGGCACCACGAGCTGCGGCCCGCAGATCTCGGCGATCTCGGGGTCGACGCCGGCCGTTGTCACCGCGAAGTCCGGCCCCTCCGGCACCAGATAGCCGATGTCGGCGAGAAAGGCCCGGGCGGCGGCAATATCGCGCGCGGCGCCGTTCCCGGCGTTCCAGGCGTCGATCTCCGCCTGCATCCGGTCGCGCGTCGCGAGCAGCGCCCGGTTCTCCGGCGCGAGGTCGGCGAGAAGGGCGGCGAAGCCGCGCCAGAACGCCTCGGCAGCGATGCCGGTTCCCGGCAGCGCCTCGGCCTCGACGAAGTCCGCCAGCTCGCCATCGACCTCGAGCCCCGCCCGTTTCACCCGCTGCCGCATCCGCACCCTCCACCGTCTGCCCACCGCCACCATCCCGATGCTCGGCCCGACGTCAACGTGTCCGCGCCCTTGCCGCCGCGGGCGCCCCCGCGCCCCTCCCTTCTTCCGCGAGTCGGGCCGGGGTCAAGGGCGGCGAAGCCGCGGGCGCAAGCCCGTTCACCCTTGACGCCGGCCCGACTCGCACCCCCACAATTGGAAAGGCGCCTGATGAAGCAACCGCTTCATCAGCGCCTCGGCGCAGATCTTCCTTCTCTTCTCTTGCGACGTCAAAACCCGCGCGACGCCCCAGCGCGGCGCGGGCACAGCGCCGCCACACGCGCGACGCCGGCGCGCCGCTCCCGGCGCCCGCCAAAGGCGGGAGCCCCGGGAACCTTGATCCGCGAATTGACGCGTTGGCGCATAAGTGGTAGGATTTCCCCATTGAACACGGGCTTTTACCTGCCACCGGCATTGCCGCCAAAGCATTTTCTGCCGGGCCACGCCAAGGGGGGATTGATGCGCTTCGCCGGTCTGGTCGCCGCTTTCCTGATTGCGTTCGCCACCCTGACCGCACCTTCCCGCGCGCAGAGCGTGCTCAGTCCCGGCTTCGCCGCCACCAACGCCGGCCTCTCGCCGAGCGAGGCGGCGGGCCGCGAGATCTGGATGTTCGCCACCGCCTTCAACGACCGCTTCTTCACCTACACCTACCCGCAGCGGCTCGGCGGCGCGATCGACTGGTACGCGATCCTGCGCGCCGACCGCCGGGACGACCTGTTCCCGGCCTGGGGTGCGATCCCCGACCCCGACTGCTGCGCCCCCGGCGACCCCGACTGCCCGGCGCGGTCCGAAACCGAGACCTGGGGCTTCCTGTGGTGCCCCGGCGACGACGCGCTCCTCGCCTTCGTCGGCCGCGACGGCTACCGCGACCCGGCCTGCGATTTCGCCGACGCGCCCTTCGACGCCTCGACCCCGCACGGCGCGACCGACCAGCGCCAGGACGCCTGCGACCTCTACTTCGGCACCTCGACCGGCGCGCTCGGCCTGCGGAAGTTCCCGAACCCGCGCTTCGACCCCGCCGCCTGGGAGGCGATCGGCGGCTGGGAGGGCTACGGCGCCTTCCTCTCCGACGACCCGGCGAGCCCCGACAGCCGGCTCAACCGGCTCTGGGACGGCTCGATCGAGCCGCCGTTCCGCATCGGCATGGCCTGCGGCGCCTGCCACATCGCCTACGACCCGACGAACCCGCCGGCCGACCCCGCCGACCCGGCGTGGGAGAACATCGACGCCCTCGTCGGCAACCAGTACAGCCGCATCTCGAACATGCTCGGCAGCGGCCTCTCGCCGCACCGGCTCGAGTGGCAGCTGATCGCCCGCGCCCGCCCCGGCATCGTCGACACCTCGGCGCTGCCGATGGACTTCGTCTCCAACCCGGGCACGATGAACGCGATCATCAACTTCGCCCGCCGCCCGCTCTTCGAGGAGCGGGTGCTGAAATGGCGCAAGGCCGCCGCCTGCGCCGCCGACGCCGATCCCGCCGCCTGCTGGTGCGAGCCCGGCCGGGACGGCAAGTGCTGGGAGCGCAGCCTCCAGATCGAGCCGGTCCCGCACATCCTCAAGGGCGGCGAGGACTCGATCGGCTACGAGGAGGCGATCCAGCGCGTCTACTTCAACATCGGGTCCTGCGCCGAGCAGTGCTGGATCAACCACGTCGTCGACCTGCGCGCCGCCGACCCCGAACAGCGCAACTACGGCCAGACCCCGTTCGACATCGGCCAGTGCCGCCGCGACTGCGGCGCCTTCCGCGCCATCGAGGACCGGCTCGCCGACCTCAAGGCGTTCTTCCTCAGCGCGCGCCCCTCCGACCTCTGGCAGGCCCGCGGCCTCGCTTCGCCGCGCGACCTCGAGGTCGCGCTCGAAGCCGAGTTCGGCGCGGGCGACCGCGAGGGCCAGCACGACGGCTTCGTCGAGCGCGGGCGGGTGGTCTTCGCCGAGAACTGCGCCCGCTGCCATTCGAGCCAGGAGGTCATCACCCGGACCACCGACTTCACCGCGACCGACCCGGGCGACCCGACGCTGCGCCTCGACTGGCTCGGCAACGACGAGGTGGCGCCCGCCTCCGAGATCGGCACCTACCCGGCCCGCGCGCTGCACTCGAACCACATGCAGAGCCGGGTCTGGGCCGAGTATGCCTCGCTCGACGCGCACGAGCGCCCGGCCGACCCGCTGCGCCCGGAGGTGATGAAGGCCGGCGGCCGCGGCTACTATCGCAACGTCTCGCTGCTCAGCGTCTGGGCCCACGCGCCCTTCATGCACAACAACGCGATCGGCCCGGAGATCTGCGGCAAGCCCGCGCAGACGGCACTCGACTTCTACGCCTCGCCCTATGTCGACGCCGAAGGGAGGCCCCGCGCCGATGCGCCCGACTGCTGGCCGTTCGATCCGAGCATCGAGGGCCGCTACGAGCTCTACAAGGCGTCGATGCAGCAGCTGCTGAACCCCGACCGGCGGATCCCGAAGGTCTTCGTGCTCGACCGCGACATCGTCATCGACATCGCGCCGAAGGTCGAGATCCTCGACCGCAGCCTCGGCCTCACGCTGACCATCCCGGCCGGCTTCCCGGCCATCGACGTGAACTCGCTGCGCTACAAGGACATCGTCCAGGACCTCGTGCTCGTCGGCCGCGACCCCGGCAGGTTCGAGGCCAAGTACGCGACGCTCCTGACCGCCGCCGAGCGCCAGGAGCTGCGCGACGGCCTCGCGCAGATCCGCGCGGCCCTCGTCGAGACCGGCACGCTCGGTGGCATCGAGCTCGTGCTCGGCCGCGAGGAGGCGGTCGTCGGCCGCGTCCAGGACCTGACCCTCCAGGTCGGCAACGACTTCATCCAGCGCTACTACTCGAACGTGCTCGAGCACCGCGAGAACGACGGGCACCGCTTCGGCGAGTCGCTGAACGGCCCCGACAAGGAGGCGCTCATCGCCTTCCTGGCGACGCTCTGAGGCGGCGCGATGCTGACCCTCCTTCGCATGGCCGCCCTGATCGTCCTCCTCCTCGTCGTCGGCCTCGCCGCGCTCTGGGGCATCCGGATGGCCGGCTATGGCCACTGGCTTACGATCACCCAGGACGCGCCCGAGCCGGTGCGCCCGACCATCCCGTTCGCGCCGCTGACCGACGACAGCCTCACCGACCCCGACAACCCGACCAAGACCTTCCGCGTCGACATGGCCCGGGTCGAGCACGACTTCCCGCTCAGCCGCGCCGACCTCGCCGGCCTCACGCCCGCGAACCTGCTCGCGCTCAGCCAGGAGGAGGTCGACCAGCTCTACGGCCGCCTGACCGCCGGCCCGATCCCCGACGGCGCCTACCTCGGCGACCTCTTCTTCCCGCGCGGCGACGACCTGCGCCCGCGGCTCGCCGAGATCCTCGGCGGCATCGAGGGCCGCGTCGCCGAGGAGAAGGTCGAGCTCGCCGAGGCGACCGGCCGCTCGCTCTGGAAGGGCAAGATGTTCTACCGCGACGCAGCGCGAGCTCCGGAACTTCATCGAGGACTTCCGCCCGCTCGCCGGCCTGATCGACGACCCGGACGCGCTCGCCACCGCCACCGTCCCGCGCGAGGGCTGGCTCAAGCACATCCTGCCGACGACCGACGTCTGGCTCCTGTTCCCGGCCAAGCTCCACTGCGGCCAGAGCCTGCTCGACGGCCGGCGCGAGTCGGTCATCATCGACTACGCCTACAACGACGACGCTGCCCGGCTACCAGGAGCGCCCCGACGCCCTGGTCGGCCGCAACGGCCTCCGCATCCGCGACGAGATCCGGATGATCCGGCCCGGCTTCTACCTGGGCCGCGCCTACGCCAACAAGGTCTTCCTGCTGAACTTCATGCTCCTGAACGACGAGGTGGCCGAGGCCGGGATCGACGGCTTCGCCGCGCGGCGACGAGGTGGCCGAGGATTGCTGGACCGGCGAGCAGCTGCGGCAGGCCGGAGCCGACTGAGGCTCGCGCTCTGCATGCGCCGGCGGCCGCGCGGCCCTCGGCCCCGGCGCCCCCGCGGCGCTGGCCGGCTCGGGCCCGCTGCTCGCCCAGGTCTTCCCCGACGGCCTGCCCTTCCCGTTCGAGGCGGTCCTCGACCGACCTGCGCGGCGTCGCCGGGCCGGAGAACGTCGCCGACCGCGCTGATCCCGCTCGGCCGCTCGCTTGCAGCGCTACGCCGCCCACCCCGACTACTTCGCCTCGCCGCGGCATCGTCGTCGCGGTCACCGGCGACAGCTCCGCCGGCCCGCAGTGACCTCCGCCTCGCCGACCGCCTGTTCCTCGGCTACCAGCCGGCCGCCGAGGTGATCGAGGCGATCAGCTACGACCCCGACGCCGGCCGCTTCGCCTTCCAGCAGATCGTCGGCTACGGCCGCGGCCCGGCCGCGCCCGCCGAGCCCGCCGAGCGCGGCGTCTGCCTCGCCTGCCACCAGGCCGGCGGACCGATCTTCGCCCGGCCGCTCTGGAGCGAGAGCAACGCCAACGCCGACGGTCGCCGCCCGCCTCGCCCCGCTCGGCGCCAGCTTCCACGGCGCCGCGGTCGCGCAGACCGTCGACGCCCTCGAGGCCTTCGACGCCGCCACCGACCGCGCCGCCCGCATCGGGCTCGCCGACCGGCTCTGGCGGAGGGCTGCCCCGATGCCTCCTGCCGCGCCGCGCTCCTCGCCGCCGCGCTGCGCGCCGGCCTCGGCGCCGGCGATCCCCGCCGGCCCGCCGGGCTTCGACGCGCGGACACGCCGGCTCTGGCCCGACGGCGTCGGCGCCCCCTCGCCCGACCTGCCGAACCGCGATCCGCTACCGGCTTACGACGCCACCGGCGCCGTCGATGCTCCCCGCGCCGCCGACCCCGAGACCCGCCGCGCCCCCGGTGACGCTGTGGCGGCCCGGCCCCGGCGGCTTCGCCGCCGCGGCGCTGGCGATCGCCGAGCAGCTCTCCGCCGGCGACTACCGCTGGATCGACGCCCGATTGCGGGCGGGGGCCACACCGGTCGAGACCGTCACCCTCCCCTGCACGACGGCCGCCGCCGCCCTGCCCTCCGGCGGCACCGAAACCCGCTTCGCCTGCAGCGCCGGCGCGGCGCGGCTCGACGGCTTCCAGGCCGCCGACGGCAGCGGACGCATCACGCTCCTGGCGCTTCCCGGCCAGCCGCCCGCCCGCCAGCTCGCCCTCGGCCCCGAACAAGCGCCGCGCCTCCCCGACGGCCGCCGCCTCGACGGGTTCACCCTCGCCGGCGGCACGGCCACGCTCGGCCTCGTCGACGACCTGACCGGCCTCGAGCGCCGCCTCGCCGCCGCCGACGCCCCGGCGCTCGAGCCCGGGCCGTTCCCGCGCACCGCCGTCCTCGCGCTGATCGCCGCGCTCCTGGGGAAGACCGATGGTTGACGAGGACGCCGACCGCCTGGCCTGGCTCGCGCGCTGGACGCGCTGGCTGAGCCTCGTCTTCCTCTTCACCGCGATCGCCGTCGCGGCCTACTTCGCCTGGCGACTGACCCGTGACCACGCCGAAGAGCTTCGCCGACCCGGTCGACCAGTTCATGTACGGCTCGACCGGCGGCGACCGCAACTTCGGCCTGCCCTACGCGATGTGGCAGGCGATGCCGGTGCTCTTCACGCGACCTGCTTGCCCGAGGGCCGCGAGGACGAGGGCTGGGCCGCCTTCGGCCTCCTCACCGAAGACCCCGCCGACCTGCCGCCCGAAATGCGGGCACCCCCGCCCGGTCGGCACCTCGCTGCGAACCTCGATGGGGATCGACCGCATCTTCCTCAACTGCGCCGGCTGCCACGCCGGCAGCGTCCGCACCAGCGCCGACGCGCCGCCGCTGATCGTGGCCGGGATGCCCTCGAACACCGTCGACCTCTCCGCCTTCCAGGACTTCCTCGCCGCCGCCGCCGTCGACGAGCGCTTCAGCCCCGACCGGTTCCTGACCACGATCGACGCGATGGACCTCGAGCTCGACCTGGTCAACCGCTTCGCGCTCAAGTTCGTCGGCATCGGCATGGTCCGCGAGCGCCTGCTGACCATCGTCGACCGCTTCGACGATTTCGTCCACGCCGAGCCAACCTTCGGCCCCGGCCGCTTCGACACCTTCAACCCGGCGAAGGCGCTGCTCAACTGGGACTTCGCGGCGCTGCCCGAGCGCGAGCGCATCGGCGTCGTCGACTTCCCCTCGGTCTTCCTGCAGGGACCCGAAGGAGGGGATGCAGCTGCACTGGGACGGCAACAACACCAAGGTCTCCGAGCGCAACCGCTCCGCCGCCTTCGGCACCGGCGCCACGCCCCCGATCCTCGACCGCGACTCGCTCGCCCGCATGGAGGCCTGGCTCGCCACCGCCGAGCCGCCGCGCTTCCCCGACGTCTTCCCCGGACAGTTCGACGCCGCCCTCGCCGCCGAGGGCGCCGCCGATCTACGCCCGCGAATGCGCCGCCTGCCACGGCGCGACGGGGCGCGACTTCACCGGCGCCTACGTCGGCAAGGTCACCCCGATCGCGGAGATCGCCACCGACCGCGGCCGGCTCGACAACTACACCCACGACCTCGCGGTCGCGCCAGAACGTGCTCTACGCCGACTTCGGCGCCGAGCGCTTCCAGACCTTCCGCAAGACCGACGGCTACGCCAACGCCCCGCTCGACGGTCTCTGGCTGCGCGCCCCCTACCTGCACAACGGCTCGGTCCCGACGCTCGAGGCGCTGCTCTCGCCCCCCGCCGAGCGCCCGCGCGCCTTCCTCCGCGGCTACGACGTCTACGACCCGCGCGCGATGGGCTTCGTCATCCGACCCTGCCCGCATCGATCCCGCGCTCCATGCGCGCCTCTTCTGCTACACGACGACCGCCGCCTCGGCGAACGACTGCCCGGCCGGCGCGCCGCCGATGAACGGCACCTGCGCCGCCGGCCCCTGCCGCGGCAACGGCAACGGCGGCCACCTCTACGGCACGGCGCTGCCGCCCGACGAGAAGCGCGCGCTGATCGAGCACCTGAAGACCTTCTGACGGAGAGCCCCATGGCAAAGCCCGACGCCGGCCCCTGGTACACCGTCGCCCGCGTCGTCGCGGTGCTCGCCATCGTCGGCGTCGCCGGCGGCGTCTACGCCTGGTACAAGGCCTTCCGCGTCGTGCCGCAGGAGATCTGCGGCGACGTCGAGCCCTCCCGCCGGGCCGAGCTCTGCGCCGACGACGCCGAGGAGCGCTTCAAGTACGGCTCGCTCGGCGCCGAGACCGACCTCGGCGTCCCCTACCCGATCTTCCACGTGCTGCCACGGGTCTTCGGCGACCTGATGCCCGGCCCCGGCGGCTACCGCGCCTTCGGCATCCCCTGGGAGGAGGGCCGCGAGCTCCCGGTCGGCTTCTCGAAGAAGACCATGGGCTTCCCGCGCATCACCCAGACCTGCGCGATCTGCCACGCCGCGAGCTACCGCACCTGCGCCCGACGCGACCCCGGTCATCGTGCCCTCCGGCCCCTCGCACACGACGAACGCCATGGCCTTCCTCGACTTCCTCGAGGCGGCCGCGAACGACCCGCGCTGGTCCGGCGACGGCATGATGGGCGAGATCGAGCGCAACTTCGACCTCAAGCTCGACGACAAGCTGATGTACCGCTTCGTCATCATCCCGATCGCCCGCAAGCGCGTCCTCGAGCAGGCCGAGGACTTCGCCTGGATCCACACCCACGGCCGGCCCGCCTGGGGCCCCGGCCGCGACGGCCCGTTCAACCTGACCAAGTTCAACCTGCTCGGCCTCCCCGACGACGACACCGTCGACAACGCCGACTTCCCGTCGATCTGGAACGCCGGCCTGCGCGAGAACACCTCGCTCAACTGGGCCGGCGAGACCCAGGACCCGCTCGCCGTCTACATCGATAGCGCGCTCGGCATCGGCGCCCCGCCCGAGACCGTCACCGAGGACATGGAGAAGCACCGCGACTACCTGCGCGCCAAGCAGCCGCCGCCCTACCCGTTCCCGATCGACGCCGCCCTCGCCGCCGAGGGCGAGGCCGTCTGGGCCGCGAACTGCGCCGAGTGCCACGCCCCCGGCGGCGCCCGCTTCGGCCGCACCGTCCCGATCGACGAGATCGGCACCGACCGCGAGCGCTTCGACACCTGGACCCAGGCGAACGCCGACGCCACCAACGCCAAGGCGCTCGAGCTCGGCGTGACGCGCAAGCCGATGGTCAAGGACGTCGGCTACGCCAGCCAGCCGCTCGACGGCATCTGGCTGCGCGCGCCCTATCTGCACAACGGCTCCGTCCCGTCGCTGACCGCCCTCCTCGACCCGCCCGAGGATCGCCCGACCGAGTTCTGGCGCGGCTGCGACATCCTCGATCCGGTCGCCGTCGGCTTCCGCGCCACGCCTCCCGACGACGATTGCCCGCGCGCCTTCCGCTTCGACACGACACTCCGCGGCGAAGGCAACGGCGGCCACACCTACGGCACCACGCTGCCCCCCGACGACAAGGCGGCGCTGGTCGAGTACCTGAAGACGCTCTGACGCCGCAATTCCTGACTCTTTTCCTTAGCATATGAGTTGTGCATACGTTGTGCATGCCCCGTGCATGAGCGGATCCCGCCATGTGGCGGTCGCCGCGGAAGAAATCGAGTCCGGATCAACGGGCCCAAAAAAAGCGCCCGCCGCTGTGATTCCCGTCACACGGGCAGCGTCCTTGCCTCGGTCATAGTCCTCTCACGGCACGTCGCCGCGAAGAACTCGAGCCCGGGAGGGACCAATGACCAAGTCGCACAGCCTTTCGCTCGCCGCCGCCATGATCCTGACCGTGGCCGTTCTCTCGACCGTCGGGACCGGGCAGCCGCCGGTCGCCGCGACTCCGTTCTGGCAGATGCAGGGCGCCTCGCCCGCCGCCACCGACACCGACGCCCTGACCGCGCTGCGCCACGCGTCCCGCGAAGGCGCCTCCGAGACCATCGTCGTCGCACACCGCTGATTCCCCTGGCCGTCCGTCAGGCGCACCTGCCGCCCTCCGCCGAGGGCGGCCTTTTTTACGCCTGCCGCGGCACCCACCGCTCGCCGGCCACGTAGGTCGCGGCGATCGAGCGGTCGTCGCCGAGCGTCTCGAGCAGGAACAGCTCCTCGGCCAGCGTCTCTACCGTCTCGCGCCTGAGCGCCATCGCCGGCGTCGCCGCACTGTCGAGCACCACGATGTCGGCCTCCGATCCCGGCGCCAGCGTGCCGATCCGGTCGGCGAGCCCAAGCGCCTCGGCGTTGCCGCGGGTGATCCACCAGAACGCCCGGAGCGGGTCGAGCTTCTGGCCGCGCAGCGCCAGCACCTTGTAGCCCTCGTCGAGCGTGCGCAGCATCGAGTAGTTGGTGCCGCCGCCGACGTCGGTCGCGATGGCCCGGCGGACCCCCTTCTCCCGCAGCCCGACCTTGTCGTAGAGCCCCGAGCCGAGAAAGAGGTTCGAGGTCGGGCAGAACACCGCGACCGATCCCGTCGCCGCCATCGCCGCCGTCTCGCGGTCGGAGAGGTGGATCGCGTGGCCGAACAGGCTCTTCGGCCCGAGGAGCCCGTAGGTCTCGTAGACGTCGAGATAGTCGCGCGCCTTCGGATAGAGCGCGAGCGTGAAGTCGATCTCATCGCGGTTCTCCGACAGATGCGTCTGCATGTGCAGGTCCGGCCGCTCGGCGACCAAAGCCTGCGCTATCTCCATCTGCGCCGGCGTCGAGGTGATCGCGAAGCGCGGCGAGATCGCATAGAGCGCCCGGCCGCGGCCGTGCCAACGCTCGATGAGCGCCTTGGTGTCGTCGTAGGACGACTGCGGGGTGTCGAGGACGGTCTCCGGCGCGTTGCGGTCCATCATGACCTTGCCGCCGATCATGCGCAGGTTGCGGGCCTCGGCGGCGGCGAAATACGCGTCGGCCGAGGCGGAATGGACCGAGCAGAACGCGACCGCTGTCGTCGTCCCGTGCCGGAGCAACTCGTCGAGGAACGCCCCGGCGATCCGCGCCGCATGCGCCGGGTCGCTGAACCTGGCCTCGGCCGGAAACGTGTAGGTGTTCAGCCAGTCGAGCAGCTGCGCCCCCCAGGACGCGATCACCTGCGCCTGCGGCATGTGGATATGGGCATCGATGAAGCCAGGCATCAGCAGATGCGGCCGGTGGTCGACGACCTCCGCCCGCGGCGCCTGCGCCAGCACCTCCGCCGCCGGCCCGACCGCGGTCACGAGCCCGTCGCGGACCAGGATCGCCCCGTCCTCGTCATAGGCGTACGATCCGGCATCGTCGATGCCCGCGGGCTCACCGAGGAATCGCAGCACCCGCCCGCGCAGCACCTTCTCCATCGACCTCAGCCTCCCCATGCCGTCCGGCGCAGTATCTCCCGGTCGCGCATCGCTTGAAAAGCCCGCCAATCCGCGATCAAATTCAACGGCGCATTGAAAATCGCGAGGGACCCGCCGTGCCCTACCTCGAAAGCATCCGCGTCTTCACCCGCACCGTCGAGCTCGGCTCGATCACCGCCGGCGGGCGCGACAACCGGCTGACCCCGGCCGTCGCCTCCAACCGGATCAAGGAGCTCGAGGAGCGCCTCGGCGTGCGCCTGTTCAACCGCACCACCCGCAAGCTCACCCCGACCGAGATCGGCCGCGCCTACTACGACAGCGCCAAGCGCGTGCTCGAGGCGATCGAGGAGTCCGAGGCCGCCGTTGCCTCCTTCTCGCTGCGGCCGAAGGGCGCGATCAAGGTGACCGGGCCGCTCGGGCTCGGCCGGCGCATCGTCGCGCCGCTGATCCCGGCCTTCCAGGCCGAGTTCCCCGAGATCGAGATCCGCCTCCGCCTCTCCGACCGCGTGGTCGATTTCCTCGCCGAAGCCGTCGACGTCGCCTTTGTCCTCGGCAGCCTCGAGGACTCGAGCATGAAGATGCGCACCGTCGCCGACTGCGAGCGCGTCCTCTGCGCCGCGCCCGACTACATCGCCCGCCACGGCGCCCCCGAGACGCCCGACGACCTGCTCGCGCGCGGCCACAACTGCCTCCTGCTCCGCTTCCCCGGCTCCAAGGAGTATTTCTGGACCTTCGCCACCCATGACGGCCCGGTGAAGCTCAACGTCCACGGCAGCTTCGACGCCGACGACGGCGACGTGCTGATCGGCTGGGCGCTCGAGGGCGCCGGCATCGTGAACCGCCCCCGCTTCGAGCTCGCGCCGCACCTCGCCTCGGGCGCGCTCGTGCCGCTCCTCGCCGGCACGCCGCCGCTGCCGGCCCGCCTCGCCTGCCTCTACCCGCACCGCCGGCTGCAGGATCCGAAGGTGCAGGTCTTCATCCCCTGGATGATCGAGCGCTGCCGCGGCCGGCTGCGCGAGCTGCTCGGCGCCGGGGCGTGACCCCGGCGCCGAGCCGGCTCAGCCCTGCACGCCCTCGACGTACCAGTCCATCTTCCAAAGACCCGCATCGTCGATCGCCGCCCCCGCAGCGGCGCGCTCGGTGCCGTCACGGTCCTTGAGCGGCCCGGCGAAGACCGGCGCCGACCCGTCGACGATCCCGGCCTGTGTCACGTTCGCCGCCGCGATGACCTCCTCGGGCATCGCGTCGTTGAACGGGCTCATCTGCAGGATGCCCTCCTTGAAGCCCCACCAGGTGTCGCCCGAGGTCCAGTCGCCGTCGAGCATCTTGCGGATGCGGTCGACGTAGTAGACGCCCCAGTGGTTCTCGATCGCGGTCAGGTGCGCCTTCGGCGCGAAGGACGACATGTTCCACGCCTGCCCGAACGCCATCAGCCCGCGCTGCTCGGCCGCCTGCAGCGCCGCCGGGCTGTCGGTGTGCTGGGCGATGATGTCGGCCCCCTGGTCGAACAGCGCCTTGGCCGCGTCGGCCTCCTTCGCCGGGTCGTACCAGGACGACACCCAGACGACGTTGGTCTTGAAGTCGGGGTTCACCTTGCGCGCGGCGAGCGTGAAGGCGTTGATCCCCATCACCACCTCGGGGATCGGGAACGAGGCGATGTAGCCCGCGGTCCCGGTCTTCGACATGTGCCCGGCGATCGTGCCGCAGACCGCGCGCCCCTCGTAGAAGCGGGCGTTGTAGGTCGCGACGTTGCCGGCGCGGCTGTAGCCGGTCGCATGCTCGAACTTCACGTCCCGGTAGCGCTGCGCCACCTTCATCGTCGGGTTCATGTAGCCGAACGAGGTGGTAAAGATCAGCTTGTTGCCGTCCTCGGCGAGGTTGCGGATCACCCGCTCGCTGTCCGGCCCCTCGGCGACGTTCTCCACGATCGTCGTCTCGATCGCATCGCCGAACTCGGCGATCGCCTGCTGGCGGCCCTGCTCGTGCGCATAGGTCCAGCCGAAGTCGCCGATCGGTCCGAGATAGATGAAGCCGATCTTGAGCGGGTCCTGCGCGAACGCGCGTCCGCCGAGGAGCGGCAGCGCAGCCGCCGCCCCCGCGGCCCCGAGCAGGGACCTCCTGGTGATGTGCGTCATGTCCTTCAGTCTCCCATGTTGGTTTTAGGCGGCCGGTTTGAACGGTTGGCCGAGGCAGGCCGGCGCCGCGGCCCCGACCGAGCGGCGCATCGAGATCAGCGCCAGCACGAGGATCGTCGCGAGATAGGGCAGCGCGGCCAGGAACTCCGGCGCGACGATGGTGATGCCCGCAGCCTTTGCCTGCAGCTCGAAGGTCATCACCGCGCCGAACAGGTAGGCGCCGAGCAGCAGCCGCCACGGCTTCCAGGCGGCGAAGACGACCAGCGCGAGCGCGATCCAGCCGCGCCCTGCGGTCAGCTCCTCCGCCCACATCGGCGTCTGCACCATCGAGTAGTAGCACCCCGCAAGCCCCGCCATCGCGCCGCCGAAGGCGACCGCCGCGTAGCGCACCCCGATCACCGAGTAGCCGATCGAGTGCGCCGAGTGGTCGTTCTCGCCGACCGCGCGCAGCACCAGCCCGGCGCGCGAGCGCTTGAGGAACCAGGCGACCGCAACCGTCATCGCGATCGAGACGTAGACGAGGAGGCTGTGGCCGAAGACGAGGCGCAGCACCGGATGCTCGGCGAGCGTCGCCGGAAAGATCGGCCCGAGCGGCGCGATGGTGGTGCCGACGAAGCCCTCGCCGATCATCGACGAGAGCCCGATCCCGAAGATCGTCAGCGCGAGCCCGGTCGCCACCTGGTTCGACGCGAGCGTCAGCGTCAGGTAGCCGAATATCAGCGCCGCGGCGGTCGCCGCCACCATCGCCGCGGCGAGCCCGAGCAGCCACGCCCCGGTCAGCGAGGTCACCGCGAAGCCGGTGACCGCCCCGACCAGCATCATCCCCTCGACCCCGAGGTTCAGCACGCCCGACTTCTCGACCACCAGCTCGCCCAGCGCGGCGAGGAGCAGCGGCGTCGCCGCGCCGATGATCGTCATCATGATCGAGACCGTGAGGGCGTCCATCAGGCAACTCCTTCCGGGCGACGGCGGAGCCGCAGCCGGTAGCCGACGAGGATGTCGGTGGCGAGCAGGAAGAACAGCATCATCGCCTGGAATACCCCGGTCGCCGAGGCCGGCAGCCCGAGCGAGGCCTGCGCCTCCTCGCCGCCGACATAGGTGACGGCGAGGATGATGCCGGCGGCGATGATTCCCACCGGATGCAGCCGGCCGAGGAAGGCGACGATGATCGCGGTGAAGCCGTAGCCGGTCGGGAACTGCGGCACCATCTGCCCGAACGGTCCCGCCGCCTCGAAGATGCCCGCGAGCCCGGCAAGCCCGCCGCCGGCGAGCAGCGTGAGCCAGATCGTGCGGTCGCGGCTGAAGCCGCCGTAGCGCGCCGCCTGCGGCGCCGCGCCGACGACGCGGACCTGGAAGCCGAAGGTCGTGCGCGCCATCACAAACCAGACGCCGAGCGCGATCAGGAGCGCTAGCGGCACGTTCAGGTAGCCGATCCCGCTGAAGTAGGGCAGGATCTGGCTCGGGTTGAACAGCCGCGACTGCGGGAAGTTGAAGCCCTCCGGGTCCTTCCACGGCCCGTTCATCAGGTAATAGAGCAGCTGGACCGAGACGTAGGTGAGCATCAGGCTCGACAGGATCTCGTTCACGTTCATCCGGGTGCGCAGGAACGCCGGGATCGCGGCATAGGCCATGCCCCCCGCCGCACCCGCCGCGCACATCAGCGGCAGGATCCACCAGCCCTCTATGTGCCAGGTCGCGAGCGCGACGCCGGTGCCGGCGAGGCCGCCGATCACGTACTGCCCCTCGGCGCCGATATTCCAGACGTTGGCGCGGAAGCCGATCGAGAGGCCGATCGCGATCATGATCAGCGGCGCGGCCTTGACGCCGAGATCCTGCCACTTGCGCGCGGTGACGAGGGGCGAGACGAAGATCTCCCAGACCGCGGCCGGGCCGTCGTAGCCGAGGAGCGAGAACACCGCCGCGCCGACCACCATCGTCAGGAGCACCGCGATCGCCGGGGTCAGGTAGACCATCGCCCGGCTCGGCTCCTTGCGCTTCTCGAGCTCAAACAGCATGGGTCGCCTCCGCGCCGAAGGTATCGGGCACGGCGTGGTGGCCGCCGCCCGCAGGCTCGCCGTGCACCCCGCCCATCAGCATGCCGATCTCCTCGATCGAGACGTCGGCCACCGCCCGCTTCGGCGACAGCCGGCCCTCGTTGATCACCGCGAGCGAGTCCGAGAGCGCAAGCAGCTCGTCGAGGTCCTGGCTGATCACCACGATCGCCGAGCCGCGCGCCGCGAGGTCGACCAGCGCCTGGTGGATCGCCGCGGCGGCGCCGGCGTCGACGCCCCAGGTCGGCTGCGACACGATCAGCACCTCGGGGATCTGCAGCACCTCGCGGCCCATGATGAACTTCTGCAGGTTGCCGCCCGAGAGCGAGCCCGCGGTCGCGCCCGACCCGGTGGCCTTGACCGCGAAGGCGCGGATCACCTCCTCGGCGAAGCCGCGCGCCGCCGCCGGGACGATGACGCCGTGGCGCACCATCCCCTTGCGCTGCCGGGCGGTCAGCACCGCGTTATCGGCGAGCGAGAACCCCGGCACCGCGCCGTGGCCGTTGCGCTCCTCCGGCACCGCGCCGAGGCCGCGCCGCCGCCGCTCGCCGATCCCCATCGCGCCGAGCGGCTTGCCGTCGAGCCGGATCGCGTCGGCGGCGGCGGAGGGCGTCTCGCCGCTCAGCGCCAGCAGGAGCTCGTTCTGGCCGTTGCCGGCGACCCCGGCGATCCCGAGGATCTCGCCCGATCGCACGACGAAGCGGATGTCCTTCAACGCGACGTCGAAATCGCCCCGGCTCGCGACGCTCAGGCCCTCGACCGCGAACTTCTCCGGCCCGGCCTCGCGGCCGGCGACCTTCTTGATGTCCTTCAGGCTGCCGCCGATCATCATCTCCGCCATCGAGCGCGAGCTCTCCTCGGCCGGCACGCACTCGCCGACCACCTTGCCGCCGCGCAGGATCGTCGCGGTGTCGCAGAGCGCCTTGATCTCGTGCAGCTTGTGGCTGATGTAGAGGATCGAGCAGCCATTCGCCGCGAGGCTCCGCAGCGTCTCGAAGAGCTGGCCCACCTCCTGCGGCGTCAGCACGCTGGTCGGCTCGTCCATGATCAGGAGCTTCGGGTTCAGGAGCAGCGCCCGGACGATCTCGATGCGCTGCCGCTCGCCGACCGAGAGCGTCGCCACCGTCCGGTGCGGGTCGAGCGTCAGCCCGTACTTCGCCAGCACCTCGCGGATGCGCTTCTCGAGCTCGGAATGGCTCAGCTTCTCGTCGAGCCCGAGCGCGATGTTCTCGAGCACCGTCATCGGCTCGAACAGCGAGAAGTGCTGGAACACCATGCCGATCCCCATCGCCCGCGCCGCCTTCGGGTTCGGGATGTGGACCGCCCGGCCGTCGAAACGGATCTCGCCCTCATCGGGATGCAGCACGCCGTAAATCATCTTGACCAGCGTTGACTTCCCCGCGCCGTTCTCGCCGAGCAGCGCGTGGATCGCGCCCGGCCGGACGCTGAAGCTCACGTGGTCGTTCGCGAGCACGCCGGGGAAGGCCTTGGTCACCCCGCTGAGCTCGAGCCGGAACGCGTCCGCCATCATGCCTCTCCCACCGTTCCGGGCCATTCACCAGTGTTGAGGCCAGGTTAACGGCACTCCCTGTTGCTTAGCATTATCACGCACTTGTCCGGTTGGGCACGCGTGCCCAACCGGCCCTTTCGGCCCGCCCGTCACTCCGCGAAGAACGCGAAGCGGATCATGAACAGCGCCGCCACCAGCCAGGTCGCCGCGTGCACCTCGCGCGCCCGCCCGGTCGCCGCCTTGATCAGAGCATAGCTGATGAAGCCGAAGGCGAGGCCGTTGGCGATCGAGTAGGTAAACGGCATCATGATCGCGGTCAGCGCCGCCGGCGCCGCCTCGGTGATGTCGTCCCAGTCGATGTCGATGAGCTCGCGCATCATCAGGCAGGCGACGAAGAGCAGCGCCGGAGCGGTCGCGAAGGCCGGCACCGACCCGGCGAGCGGCGCGAAGAACAGCGCGGCGAGGAAGAGCAGCGCGACGACGAGCGCGGTCAGCCCGGTCCGCCCGCCCGCCTGCACGCCCGAGGCGCTCTCGACATAGGCGGTGGTCGACGACGTGCCGAGCATCGAGCCCGCCACGATCGCCGACGAATCGGCGAGCAGTGCCTTGCCGAGCTGCGGGTTGGTGTGCCCCGGTCCCTCGGTCAGCAGCCCCGCCCGCTTCGCGACGCCGATCAGCGTGCCGGTCGCATCGAAGACCTCGACCAGCACGAAGACGAGCACGACCTGCACGATCCCCACGCCCAGCGCGCCCAGGACGTCGAGCTGGAAGAAGGTCGGCGCGATCGACGGCGGCGCCGAGACCAGCCCGCCGAACGGCTGGATTCCCGTGACGATCGCGATCACGGTGACGACGAGGATGCCGATCAGGATCGCGCCCGTCACCTTCAGCGCGTCGAGCGCCGCGATGATGAAGAACCCGAGCATGGCGAGCAGCGGCGCCGGCGCCATCATGTGCCCGAGGGTCACCGAGGTCGCCTCGCTGGTGACGACGATCCCCGCGTTCTTCAGCGCGATGATGCCGAGGAACATCCCGATGCCGGCCGCGATCGCGCTCCGCATCGAGTGCGGGATGCCCGCGACCAGCCAGCGCCGCACCCCGGTCACTGTGAGGATCAGGAAGATGCAGCCCGAGATGAAGACCGCGCCCAGCGCCTGCTGCCAGGTGAATCCGATCGCGCCCACCACCGTGAAGGCGAAGAAGGCGTTGAGCCCCATGCCCGGCGCCATCGCGATCGGCCAGTTGGCGTAGAGCCCCATGATCGCCGACCCGAGCGCCGCCGCGAGGCAGGTCGCGACGAAGACCGCGCTCTGGTCCATGCCGGTCGTGGCGAGGATCTGCGGGTTGACGAAGATGATGTAGGCCATCGTCAGGAACGTGGTGATCCCGGCGATCACCTCCGTCCGCACGCTGGTGCCGTGGGCCGAGAGCCCGAAGAACCCGTCGAGCATTCCCGGGCGTGCCGCCGGGGTCGTGTCGTGTTGTGCCATCCCTGTTGTCCTTGGTTCAGCCGGCGTGAGCTAGGTCGGCCCGAACGGGTCCGGCCTGCCACGCGGCAAGCGTCTGCATGACTTCGGCCGCCACGAAGGCCGCGATGACCTCCGGGCGCTTGTCCGGCCGTCCCGCCGCCCCGATCGGGCAAACGAGCGGTCCGGTATCGACCTCCCCCGCCTCGCGCAGCCAGCGCAGGAACGAGACCCGCTTGGTGCGCGAGCCGATCATCCCGACATAGGCCGCGTCGCCGCGCGCCAGCGCCTCCCGCGCGATGAGGAAGTCGAGCGCATGATCGTGCGTCAGCACGATGAACGCCGCGCCCGGCGCCGCACGCCGCACGATTTCCTCGGGCAGCGGCGTTAGAACCCGTTCGATCCCCGCCGGCGCCATCGAGAGCTCCTCCTCCCGGCCATCGACGAGCACCGACCGCACCGGGAGAAGCTTCAGCGCCGCCGCGAGGGCGCGGCCGACATGACCGGCGCCGATCACGTAGACGGCCGGCAGGGCCGCGCGCTGCTTGGCGGCCAGCGCCAGCAGGCGCTCTTGCGTCGCCCCCTCGGCCCGCACCACCGCGAGCCGCGTCCGGCCGCCGCAGCACTGCCCGATATCCGGCCCGAGCGGCACGTCGAGCACCTGGCGGATGCCGCCGCGCGCCATCAGCGCCCGCGACGCATCGATCGCGATGTACTCGAGCTGCCCGCCACCGATCGTGCCGATCATCCGATCGCGCGACACCAGCATCCACGCCCCGGCCTCCCGCGGCGTCGATCCCTTCGCCGTTTCGACCCGGACCAGCATCGCCGGCCCCGCATCGAGGAACGCCTCGACCGCTTCCACCCGCAGCGCCATCAGACGCCGCCCAGGCGGTTCACCGCCATCAGGACGCGCTCCGGCGTCGCCGGCGCATCGAGCCGCGGGCATGTCCGATAGTCGGCGACGCTCGCCACCGCCATCGACAGCGCCTCCAGCACCGACACGCCGAGCATGAAAGGCGGCTCGCCCACCGCCTTCGACCGCCGGATCGTCGGCTCCTTGTTCACCGACCACTCGGCGAGCTCCACATTGAAGATCGCCGGCCGGTCGCTCGCCAGCGGGATCTTGTAGGTCGACGGCGCATGCGTCATGAGGCGCCCCTTGTCGTCCCACCAGAGCTCCTCGGTCGTCAGCCACCCCACACCCTGCACGAACGCGCCCTCGACCTGCCCCCTGTCGACCGCCGGGTTCAGCGACCGCCCGACGTCATGCAGGATGTCGGTCCGGTCGACGTGGTACTCGCCGGTCAACGTGTCGACGCTGACCTCGCTGACCGCGGCGCCGTAGGCGAAGTAGTAGAACGGCCGCCCCTTGCCCGCCGCCCGGTCCCAATGGATGTCCGGGGTCTTGTAGAACCCGGCCGCCGACAGGTGCACCCGCGCGAGATACGCCTCCTTGATGAAGTCGTCGAAGGCGATCCGCCGGTTGCCGATCAGCACCCGGTTCGGCTCGAACACCACCTGGTCGCGGTCGACCGCGTACTTCTCCGCCGCGAAGTCGACCAGCCGGCCCTTGATCTGCTCGGCCGCGTTCTGCGCCGCCATGCCGTTCAGGTCCGACCCCGACGACGCCGCGGTCGCCGAGGTATTCGGCACCTTCGCCGTCGTCGTCGCGGTGATCTTCACCCGGTCGAGATCGACCTGGAAAGTATCCGCCACCACCTGGCTCACCTTGGTGTTGAGGCCCTGCCCCATCTCGGTGCCGCCGTGGTTCAGGTGGATCGAGCCGTCGTTGTAGACGTGCACGAGCGCGCCGGCCTGGTTGTACCAGGTGGCCGTGAAGCTGATCCCGAACTTGACCGGCGTCAGCGCAATCCCCTTGCGGATCACCCCGCCCCCGGCGTTGTGCGCGAGCACGGCCTTCCGCCGCGCCGCATAGTCGGACGAGGCCTCGAGCTCCTCGACGATCCGGCCGATGACGTTGTCCGTCACCTTCTGATGGTATGGCGTCAGGTCGCGCCCCTCGCCGCCGTAGAAGTTCGCCTTTCGAATCTCGAGCGGGTCCTTGCCGAGCGCATAGCCGATCTCCTCGACGATGCGCTCGGCGACGATCAGCCCCTGCGGCCCGCCGAAGCCGCGGAAGGCGGTGTTCGAGACCGTGTTCGTCTTCATCGGCTTCGAGACCAGCCGCACGTTCGGATAGAAATAGGCGTTGTCGGCATGGAACAGCGCCCGGTCGGTCACCGGCCCGCTCAGGTCCGCCGAAAACCCGCAGCGCGCCGCGAAGCTGCCGTCGACCGCAAGGATCCGCCCGTCGTCGTCGAACCCGACCTCATAGGAGTTGAGGAAATCGTGCCGCTTGCCGGTCGCCACCATGTCGTCGTCGCGGTCGGGCCGGATCTTTACCGCCCGGCCCCATTTCTTCGCCGCCAGCGCCGCGACGGCCGCGAACAGGTTCGGCTGCGTCTCCTTGCCGCCGAAGCCGCCGCCCATCCGCCGCACGATGATCGTCACCGCGTTCGACGGCACCCCGAGGACATGCGCGACCATGTGCTGCACCTCGGACGGATGCTGCGTCGACGAATAGACCGTGACCTCGTCGTCCTCGCCCGGGATCGCGAAGGCGATCATCCCCTCGAGGTAGAAATGATCCTGCCCGCCGACGCGCATCTGCCCCTTGAGCCGCCGCGGCGCGCCGGCGAGCGCCGGCTCCACCTCGCCGCGCTCGAGCTTCAGCGGCTCGGTCACGAACGGATAATTCGCCTCCATCGCCGCCGCGACGTCGGTGACGTGCGGCAGGTCGCGGTACTCGACCTTGGCGAGCTTCGCCGCCCGCCGCGCCGCGTCGCGCGTCTCGGCGATCACCGCGAACAGCGGCTGCCCGTGAAACTCGACCTTGCCCTCGGCGAAGACCGGGTCGTCGTGCTTGCCGACCGGGCTCACGTCGTTGTGCGGCACGTCCCCCGCCGTCAACACGTCCACGACACCCGGCGCCGCCCGCACCGCGTCGAGATCGACCGACACGATCTCGGCATGCGCCCGGTCCGAGAGCCCGAGATAGGCGTGCAGCGTGCCGACCGGCTCGGCGATGTCGTCGGTGTACTCGGCCGCCCCGGTGACGTGCTTGTGCGCGGAGTCGTGGCGCTGCGCCGTGTGCACCCCGCCGCGGATCGCCAGTTCGGCTTCTAGCGTCGCATCCATCACGCCACCTCCCGCACCAGCCGCGCCGGCTCGCCGCTCACCTCGAGGAAGAACCGCCTGAGCAGGTTTCTCGCCGCCACCGCCCGGTATTCGGCCGAGGCGCGCCAGTCGCTGATCGGCGCGAAATCCTCGGCGAGCGCGCCCTGCGCCTCGGCGATGGTCTGCGCCGTCCAGGGCTGGCCGACCAGCGCGGCTTCGGCCTTCTTCGCCCGCTTCGGCGTCGCCGCCATGCCGCCGAAGGCGATCCGCGCCGCCCGCACGATCCCGCCCTCGACCGTCACCTGCAGTCCGCACGCCACGGCCGAGATGTCCTCGTCGCGCCGCTTGGTGATCTTGTAAGCCGCGTTCAGCGTGCCCTCCGCCGGCCGCGGCACGAAGACCTGCTCGACGAACTCGCCGGGCTCGCGGTCCTGCTTGCCGTAGGCGACGAAGAACGCCTCGAGCGGCAGCGTCCGCCGCGCGGCGCCCTTGCGCAGCGTCACCGTCGCGCCCATCGCGATCAGCGCCGGCGGCGTGTCGCCGATCGGCGAGCCGTTGGCGATGTTGCCGCCGACGGTGCCCATCGCCCGCACCTGCCAGCCGCCGATCCGCCGCCAGTACTCGGAGAGGTGCGGGAACTCGGCGTCGAGCACCGCCTGGAAATCGTCGTAGCTGGCGCCCGCCCCGAGCGTCACGCCCTCGGGCCCGACCTCGACGCGCCGCAGCTCCTCGAGATGCGAGATGAAGACCGCCGGCGAGATGTCCCGCATGAACTTGGTGATCCAGAGCCCGACGTCGGTCGAGCCGGCGACCACCGTCGCCTCGGGCAGGCTCGCGAGCACCTCGGCGAAGTCGTCGAGGCTCGCCGGCACGACCACCCGGTCCCCGCCCTGCGCGATCTCGACCCGCGCGCCGTCGTCCATCGCCGCGAGCCGCTCGAGCACCCGCTTGCGCTCGACCGCCAGCCGGTCCGCCTGCGGCGAGCCGTAGCGCCCGGCCGTGAGCGCCGCCTGGATGATCGGCTCGTAGCCGGTGCAGCGGCAGAGATTGCCCTGCAACGCCTCCTCGACCGCCGCCTTGTCCGGCTCCGGCGCCCGCATCCACAGGCCGTAGAGCGACATCACGATCCCCGGCGTGCAGAAGCCGCACTGGCTGCCGTGGGTGTCGACCAGCGCCTGCTGCACCGGATGCAGCGCCCCGTCCGCCCCGGCCAGGTGCTCGACCGTCACCACGTGGCAGAGATCGAGCGACCCCATCAGCCGGATGCAGGCGTTGATGGGCTCATAGACCAGCCCGCCGCCGGTCCTCCGGCCGATCAGCACCGTGCAGGCGCCGCAGTCGCCCTCGGCGCAGCCCTCCTTGGTGCCGCGCAGCCGCCGCGTCAGCCGCAGGTGATCGAGCAGCGTGTCCGAGGAGCGGACCTCTGTCAGACGCTCTTCGCGGTCGTTGAGAAGGAAGCGGATTTCGTGTCGGATCGCGGTCAACGCAAGTGCCTCCTGGCCGTCCGGCGCTGCCGGCGACGCGCTATCAGAGCGCCGATCCCCGGCGCCCTGCAACAACGTTCAGCGAAACCCGCCCATGGAATGCACATTCGCAACCGTTTGGGCTGCGAAGGTGCACTCTCGCGCGGTCGCCGTCGAATAGTCATCCAAGTGAAGGCCCTCCCACTGGCGCTCTCGGTCGCCTTCGTGTCGGCCAGTCTGCCACGTTTCGAGTTCAAGAGAAGCCGGGCAGTCGCTTATCTCTTTCAACGCCACATTGATAATCGCGGCTCACCAGCGCGCCCTACCGCGCGCCGGCCACCCCGCCGAGCTCGTCCTCGACGTGCGCGGCGATGATCGCGTCGAATGAAGCGTCGGCGGTGAAGCCGAGCGCGCGCGCCCGTCCGGCCTCGAATTGCGTCGGCCAGCCGGCGACGATGCCGCGGATCACCGGGTCGGGCTCGCGGCGGATCAGCGCGACCGCCGTGTCGCCGGCGGCCCGGCGCAGCGCCTCGATCTGCTCGCCGACCGTCGCCGAGAGGCCGGGCATGGTCAGGCAGCGCCGCGCCCCGAGCCGTGCGGTGTCGAGGGTCAGCGCGTGGCGCAGGAACCCCATCGCCGCCCGCGGGCTCGCGTGCCAGTGCCGCACGTCGTCGTCGACAGGCAGCACCGCCTCCTTGCCCGCCAATGGTTCGCGCAAAATGTTGGAGAAGAAGCCCGACGCCGCCTTGTTCGGCGCGCCCGGGCGGATGCAGATCGTCGGCAGGCGGATGCCGATGCCGTCGAAAAAGCCCTTGCGCGTGTTGTCGTTGAGCAGGAGCTCGCCCATCGCCTTCTGCGTGCCGTAGCTCGTCAGCGGCGCGAGATGGAACTCGTCCGGGATCGTCTCCGGGAACGGCGCGCCGTAGACGGCGATCGAGGAGGCGAAGATCACCCGCGGCCGGTAGTCGCGCTGCGCCCGGATCGCCTCGAAGAGATAGCGGGTGCCGTCGAAGTTGACGGCGTAGCCCTTCTCGAAGTCGGCCTCCGCCTCGCCCGACACCACCGCCGCCAGATGGAAGATCACGTCCGGCCGCGTCGCCACCCGGGCCGCGACCGCCGCAGCGTCGGTGAGGTCGAGCCGCTCGGCCGCCACCGGCACGGCCGCCCCTTGCGGCAGCCGCGGCGGCACGACGTCGACGAGGGCAAGGCCGGCGAGGCCCGCCGGCGGATCGCTCGAGAGCGACCGCGCCAGCGTCGAGCCGACCATCCCCGCCGCACCGGTGATCAGGATCTGCATCGCTTCCCTCCCCCGCGTTTCCATCTCGCTAGCACGGCCCGCGCGGCGGCGGCAATCGCGCGGGGAGAATCGGCAGCGGGAACGGGACGACCGTGCGAAAGCTCACGCCGCACGCTCCCCTTCCCTTCGCGAGTCGGGCCGGGGTCAAGGGCGGCGAAGCCGCGGGCGCAAGCCCGCCTGCCCTTGACGCCGGCCCGACTCGCATCCCCACAATCGGAAAGGCGCCTGATGAAGCAGCCGCTTCATCAGCGCCTCGGCGCAGATCTTCCTTCTTGCGACGCCAAAACCCGCGACTCCGCCGCAGCGCGGCGCGGGCACGCCGCCGCCACCCGCGCGACGCCGACGCGCCGCCCCCGCCGGCGGGCGACGACCGCCGGCCGCGGCTGCTTCGGGCGATCGCGCCCGCCACCGGGCGGCTTGTGCAGGAGCGACAGATGTTCTAGCTTCGTTCTCATGTCCGCCGCCTGGCCGCGCCCTCCGCACTGCCTGACTGCCCGGCAGCTCGCGCTGCCGCCGGACGGGGCGCGCGTCGCGATGGCGGGGATCGTCATCTGCCGGCAGCGGCCGGGCACCGCCAAGGGCGTGATCTTCGTCACGCTGGAGGACGAGACCGGGATCGCCAACATCGTGGTCTGGGCCAGGACCTTCGAGCGCTACCGCCGGGCGGTGATCGCCGGGCGGGCGCTGCGGGTCACCGGACGGATTCAGCGCGACGGCGACGTGGTCCATATCGTCGCCGATCGGATCGACGACATCTCGGCCCTCCTCGACGAGATCGTCACCTGCGCGGCCCCGGCGCCGGCGTGAGCCCGAGCCGGCCGAAGTTGACCGCCGCCGCCAGCGCCGCATAGCCGGCGTCGCTCGGGTGCAGCCCGTCGCCCGAGTCGTAGACCGGGAGCATCCGCGTCGGCTCCGCCGGATCGCGCAGCGCGGCGTCGAAGTCGATCACCGCGTCGAAGCCGCCGCAGTCGCGGATCCAAGCGTTGACGGCGGCGCGCACCGGCTCCCTCGGCCCGCCCCCGAACGGCGTCAGCGTCGCGCCGACCACCGTCATGCCGTGCGCGCGGGCGCGGCCGATCAGCTGCCGGTAGCCGGCGACGAGATCCTCCGGCGCCGGGCCGCCGCTTTCGTCCGGCCAGCCGATGTCGTTGATGCCGATCGCGACGACGAGGGTGTCGGCCCGCGGATGGCCGAGCACGTCGCGATCGAAGCGGGCGAGCGCGTTCGGCCCGAGCGCGTCGCGCAGCAGCAGCGCACCGGATACCCCCTCGTTCAACACGGCGACCGCGGCGCCGGCGGCCGCCAGCCGTTCGGCGAGGCGGTCCGGCCAGCGGCGGTCGGCGTCCGGGGTCGAGCCGTCGCCGTCGGTGATCGAATCGCCGAGCACGATCACGGCGCGCGCCGCGGGCGCCGACGGGACGGCAAGCCCGCTGAGGAAGAGCCGCGCCTGGGTGGTGGCTGCCGGCGTAAAGCGCTCGGCGCCGGTGAAGTCGCCGGGCCCCGAGATCCAGGCGGTGCTGCGGCCGTCGCGGTGGATGGTGGTGACCGGGGTCGGCCCGGGTAAGTAGAGGCTGACCGCGACCCGGCCGAGGTCCGGGACGGCGAGCGCGACCGGGTCGCTCCAGGCCGGCGCCCCGGGCGGGATGGTGAGCACCCGCTGCCCCCCGAAGCTGAGCGGGCGGCTGCTGCCGGGCACGATCCCGCCGCCGTCCGGCGCGGCGAGGCCGACCGCCGCGGCACCGATCGTCAGCGGGCGGTCGCCGAACTCGTTCGAGATCTCGACGCGCAGCCGCGCGCCGCCGAGCGAGACACGGGCGACCTGGCGGATTGTCTGGCCCTCGAGGCGGCGCGGCACGTCCGGCCCGGCTTCGAAGACCCCCGCGGTGATCGGCTGCGGGCTCGCCGACCAGGTGTCGATCCAGGCCTCGCCAGCCCGCGCGGGGCCGCCGAGGCAGACGGCGGCGAGCGCCACCGCGAACAGGCAGAGCCGGATCAGTTGCTCAGGTTCAGCGCGACGAAGCGCGGCGCGCCGTCGCGGCGGACAAGGAGCAGGATCGAGTTGCGCCCCGCCGCCTCGGCGGCCTCGATGCGGGCGCGCATGTCCTCTGGGCTCGCCACCGCCTCCTGGCCGACCTCGGCGATCACGTCGCCCTCGCGCACCCCCTTCGAGTAGGCGTCGGAGCCGGCGTCGAGACCGGTCACGACGAGGCCGCGGACGTCCTTGTCGAGGCCGAACTCCTCGCGGTGGAGGTCGGTCACGGCTGCAACGGTCATGCCGAGCACCGTCTCCTCGCGCTGTGCCGGCGCCTCGCCCGGCGGCGCTCCCGGCGCCGCGGCGAGGGTCGCCTCCTCGAGCAGGCCGATCTCGACGTCGAGCGTGGTCTCCGCACCCTCGCGGAACACGACCACGGGAATGCTGCGGCCGATCTCGGTTTCGGCGACGATGCGCACGAGCTCGCGCGTGTCGTCGATCTCCTCGTCGCCGAAGCGCAGGATCACGTCGCCCGCCTTCATCCCGGCGGCGAGCGCCGGGCCCTCCGGCACGTCGGTGACGAGCGCGCCCTTGGCGGCGGCGAGCCCGAGCGCGTCGGCGACGTCCTGGTCGACGTTCTGGATCCGCACGCCGAGCCAGCCGCGGCGGGTCTCGCCGAAGTCGCGCAGCTGGTCGACGACGCGGGTGACGACGGCGGAGGACATCGCGAAGCCGATGCCGATCGAGCCGCCGTTCGGCGACAGGATGGCGGTGTTCACGCCGATTACCTTGCCGTTCATGTCGAAGAGCGGGCCGCCGGAGTTGCCGCGGTTGATCGCGGCGTCGGTCTGGATGAAGTCGTCGTAGCTGCCCTGCAGCATGCGGTTGCGCGCCGAGACGATGCCGGCCGAGACCGAGAAGCCCTGGCCGAGCGGGTTGCCGATCGCGAGCACCCAGTCGCCGACCTTCGCCGCGTCCGAGTCGCCGAAGGCGACGAAGGGCAGCGGCGTCTCGCTCTCGACCTTCAGGAGCGCGATGTCGGTGCGGGTGTCGCGGCCGACCACCTCGGCGCTCGAGCTCGCCGCCGCCGAAGAGCTCGACGGTGATCTCGTCGGCGCTCTCGATGACGTGGTTGTTGGTGACGATGTAGCCGTCCGCCGAGATGATGAACCCCGAGCCCAGCGCGTTCGAGCGCTGCTGTCGGCGCGGCACGCCCTCCTGGCGGTCCATGAAGTCGCGGAAGAAGTCCTCGAACGGGCGAGCCGGGCGGCAGCACCGGGCGCATGCCGTCGTCGATGTCGGCCACGGTCGTGGTCGTCGTGATGTTGACCACCGCCGGGCTCAGCCGGTCGGAGAGCTCGGCGAAGCTCTCGGGCACGAAGCGCGGGCCGGGATCGACCTCGATCGGCTCGCGGGCTGCGGTCTGCGCGGCGACCGGCCCGACCGCGAGCGAGGAGCGCGACGAGCGGAGGCCGGGATCAGCGAGCGGAAAAGAGCGGTGCGGCGGGCCAACGCGGCGTCTCCTGTGTCACGGGGCGCGGGCGCCGGTTCGGAGCCCCCGCTGTGGAATTCTGGACCGGCGCGCGGGCTGCGCAAGTCACGCCTTCGTGCGCCGGCCACCGGCAGATTCTCACGCCCGCGCCACCCAGACAAGGGCGATGCCGAGCGTGACGGCCAGAAGGCCGACGAGACGGCGCCGCTCCGGGTCCATCCGGGCGATCGCGTCGAGCGCCTCGCGCATCTGCCCGGGCGCGAGCGCCAGGGCGAGCCCCTCGATGATCGCCACCAGGCCGAGGCCGAGCAGCAGCGTCCGCGATCATTCGGTCAGCGTCGGCGCTGGTGCTCTCGCGCCGGCGGATCGGCCGGCTCGCGGCGCGCCGGACGCCCGCGGTGCCCGCGCCTGCGGCGAGTGCAGGTAGTCGAAGAACGCGCTCTGCGGCTCGACCATCAGCGTCGCGTTCTCGGCGGTAAGCGCAGCCCTGTAGGCGTCCATCGATCGCATGAAGGCGAAGAACTCCGGGTCCGCCCCGAAGGCCTCGGCGAGGATGCGGTTGCGCTCGGCGTCGGACTCGCCGCGGATGATCTGCGCGTCGCGCTCGCGCCTCCGAGACGATCTCGATCGCCGTGCGGTCGGCCTGGGCGCGCAGGCGCTGCGCCGCCTCGTTGCCGCGGGCGCGCTCGTCGGCGGCCTCGCGCTCGCGCTCGGCCTTCATCCGGTTGAAGGTCGCCTCGAGGTTCTGCTCGGGCAGGTCGGCGCGCTTGAGCCGCACGTCGATGATGTCGACGCCGAGCGCGCGCGCCTCCTCGATCGACTGGTCGCGGATGCGGTTCATCAGCCCGACCCGGTCGGCCGACAGCACCGCCTCGGAGCGGCACCGCGCCGAGCTGCTCGCGGACGTTGGCGTTCAGGATCGCCTCGAGCCGCTGCGTCGCCGCGCTCATGCCGCCGACGCCGACGGCGCGGCGGAACTGCTGGACGTCGGAGATCCGCCAGCGCGCGAAGGCGTCGACGATCAGCCGCCGGTCGTCGAGCGGCGTCACCTCGAGCGGGTTGGTGTCGAGCCCCTGGATGCGGCAGTCGTAGTAGACGACGTTCTGGATGAACGGGATCTTGAAGGCGAGCCCCGGGTTCTCCTTGACGGCGCGGACCTGGCCGAACTGCAGCACCATCGCCTTCTCGCGCTCGTCGACCCGGAAGATCGAGTTGAGCAGGAGAAAGCCGATCAGCACCACGAGGCCGAGCACGATGGGAAGGCGGCGCATCACCGGGTCACCTCCGCTGGTGGGCGCCGGCTGCGGCGCGGGCTTGAGTTCGTTGAGGGGCAGGTAGGGGACGATGCCCTGCGCCGTTGCCCGACGGCGTGTCGAGGAGGAACATGCGGACGTCGCCGAGCACGTCCTCCATCGTCTCGAGGTAGAGCCGCTCGCGCGTCACGTCGGGCGCCTTCACGTATTCCTCCTGCACCGCCGCGAACCGGCTCGCCTCGCCGGCGGCGGCGTTCACCACCTGGGCGCGGTAGCCCTCGGCCTCCTGCAGCGCCTGGGCGGCGTTGCCGCGCGCCTCCGCCAGCGTCCGGTTGGCGTAGGCGTCGGCCTGGTTCTGCAGCGTCGAGCGCTCCTGGCGCGCCGCCTGCACCTCGCGGAAGGCGTCGATCACCTGCTGCGGCGGATCGGCCCTGTCGAGGTTGAGCCGGACGATGTTCACGCCCGCGCCGTACTCGTCGAGGGTCTCCTGGATCAGCTCGTGGACCTCCTGGCTGATGATGCCGCGGTCGCGGTTGAGAATCGGCGCGAGCTCCGAGCGCGACACCACCTCGCGCATCGCCGACTCCGCCACGGCCTGGATCGTCGACGTCGGGTTCGGAGAGGTTGAAGAGGAACTGCGCCGGATCGCGCACGTTCCAGACCACCTGGAAGGCGATGTCGACGATGTTCTCGTCGCCGGTCAGCATCAGGCCGGCCGCAGGTGCCGCGGATCGTCCCCGAGCCGATCTCCTCGGTGTTCTCCCGCGTGACCGGCGATGATCTCGTGGGTGACGATCGGCCAGGGCGCGAAGTTCAGTCCGGGCTGGCCGATGCAGTCGCCGCGGCACTCGCCGAAGGTGAGCTCGACCGATTGCTCCTCCGGCCGCACCGTATAGACCGACATCAGGAGCCACACGCCGATGAGCGCGGCCGCGATGATGATGAGCCCGCCGCCGTCCGCCGCCGCCCGATCCGCCGCGGCCCCGGCCGCCGCGGCCGCCGCCCATCAGGATCTTCAGCTGTTCCTGCCCCTTGCGCACGATCTCGTCGATGTCGGGCACCGGAGGCTGGCCGCCGGGCCCGCCTCCGCCGCCGCGCCCGCGATCGCCGCCGCCCCAGGGTCCCCGGCCGCCGCCCTTCTTGTCGTCGCCGCCGCCGCCTCCCCAGGGACCGCCATTGTTGCTGTAGGGCATCCGCCTCTGCGCTCCTTTGTTCCCCTTTCGGGTTCAGGGGCATGTGCGCCCCTCTTCCCGCGATTTCAAGACGCCATCGCCACCGGCGACCGCATCGTGACCAGCTCCTCCGCCGCGGTCGGGTGCACCGCCATCGTCCGGTCGAGCTCGTCCTTGGTCGCGCCCATGCGCAGCGCCACCGCGGCGAGCTGGATCATCTCGGCCGCGCCGTGCCCGACGACGTGGACGCCGAGCACCCTGCGGCCCTCGGCGGCCACCACCAGCTTCATCAGCATCCGCTCCTCGCGCCCCGCCAGCGTGTTCAGGAGCGGGCGGAACACCGAGCGGTAGATCTCCACCGGGCCGGCGGCGCGGGCCTCCGCCTCGGTCGCGCCGATCGCGGCCGCCTCCGGCCGGGTGAAGATCGCCGTCGGGATCAGCCGATGGTCCGACGGCCGCGGCCGCCCGCCGAACACGCGTGTCGGCGAAGGCGTGGCCCTCGTGGATCGCCACCGGCGTCAGCGCGTGGCGGTCGGTCACGTCGCCGACCGCATAGATCGACGGCACCGCGGTCTGCGACCAGTCGTCGACCGCGATCGCGCCGTTCGCCCCGATCCCGACGCCGAGCTCCTCGAGGCCGAGGCCTTCGCTGTTCGGGTTGCGGCCGGTGGCGAAGAGCACCTGGTCGACGTCATGCGCCTCGCCGTTGTCGGCGGTGACCCGGAGGCCGGCGCCTACGCGCTCGATCCCCGCCACGTCGCGCTGGATCTCGAGCACGACGCCGCGGGCGCGCATCGCCTCGGCCAGGTGGTCGCGCAGGTCGGCGTCGAAGCCGCGCAGGATCTGGTCGCCGCGGTAGAGCTGGATGACCTCGGTGCCGAGCCCGTTCATGATGCCGGCGAACTCGCAGGCGACGTAGCCGCCGCCGACGACCGCCATGCGCCTGGGCTGCTCCTCGAGCCCGAACATCTCGTTCGAGGTGATGCCGAGCTCGGCGCCGGGGATGTCCGGCACGAAGGGACGGGCGCCGGTGGCGATGAGCAGATGCTTGGCGGAGTACTCGGCCCCGTTGGCGAGCCGCACCCGGTGCGGGTCGACCACACGCGCGCGCACCCCGCAGAGCTGCACGCCGGCGCGGCGCAGCCCGTCGTGGTAGACCGCCTCCAGCCGCGCGATCTCGGCGTCCTTGGCGGCGATCAGCCGGCGCCAGTCGAACGTCCGCGCGCCCACGGTCCAGCCGTAGCCCGCGGCGTCCTCGAAGTCGTCGGCGAAGCTCGACGCATAGACGAGGAGCTTCTTCGGGATGCAGCCGCGGATCACGCAGGTGCCGCCGTAGCGGTATTCCTCCGCCAGGCCGACCCTCGCCCCGGCCTCGGCCGCTACTCGCGCCGCGCGTACACCGCCCGAGCCGCCGCCGATCACGAACAGGTCGAAGTCGAAACCGGCCACCGACGCCTCACGCGTCCTGGTTGCGCATCAGCTCGGCGATGTCGAGCGGGTCGGCGCCGCGGGCGCCCGGGCGCCAGATCACCTCGGCGCTGCCGTCGGCATGGCCGAGGATCACGCAGTTGGCCATGTCGATGAAGAGGCCGTTGTCGACGACGCCGGGCAGCGCGTTGAGCGCCGCCGCCAGGGCCGGCGGGTCGCCGATCCGGCGCAGGTGGAGGTCGAGGATGTAGTGGCCCTCGTCGGTCACCAAGGGCCCGTTGGCGCCCATGCGGACCGCCACGTCGTGGCCGTCGACGTCCATGCCGCCGAGGAGACGGACGACGGCGCTCCGCGTCAGCGTCCAGCCGAAGCGGACGATCTCGACCGGCAGCGGGAAGGCGCCGAGCCGGTGCGACCCGCTTGCTGTCGTCGGCGATCACCACCATCCGCGCGCTCGCGGCGGCGACGATCTTCTCCTGCAGCAGCGCCGCGCCGCCGCCCTTGATCAGGTTGAGCTTCGCATCGACCTCGTCGGCGCCGTCGACGGTCAGGTCGATCCCCGCCACCTCCTCGAGCGGCCTGAGCGGCACGCCCGAGCTCCTCGGCGAGCCACACCGTCGCGCTCGAGGTCGCGACGCCGACCACCCGCAGCCCCTCGCCGCGCATCCGCTCCGACAGCAGCCGGACGAACCAGCCGGCGGTCGAGCCGGTGCCGAGGCCGAGCACCATGCCGTCCTCGACCATTTCCAGCGCGCGGGCAGCGGCGGCGCGTTTGGCGAGATCGGCGGGCGGAAGCGTCATTCGGCATGCCAGCTCCGGTCAGGGGTGCGCCGTTATAGGCCCATTTGCCGCGGCTCCGAAAGCCGAATTGCCGCGGGCGGACGGGCGTGGTCGCATTTCGACTGACAAGCCGGCGGCTTCGGGCTCTAATGCCGGCCATGTTCCTCAGCGTCTTCGACATCTTCAAGGTCGGGGTCGGGCCGTCGTCGTCGCACACGGTCGGGCCGATGCTGGCCGCCGGCCGGTTCCTCGACGCGCTGCGCTCGGGCACCGACCGGATCCCGGGGTCCGGCGCCCCCGCGCGGCTCGGCTGCCGGCTGCACGGCAGCCTCGCCTTCACCGGCAAGGGCCACGCCACCGACCGGGCGGTGGCGCTCGGCCTCGCCGGCTTCGCGCCCGCCGACTTCGATGCCGGCCGCGCCGCCGCCGCGCTGGCCGACCTGGCCGCGACCGGGCGCGTCGCGCCGGCCGGGCTGCCCGCGCTCGCCTTCGATCCGGCGCGCGACATCGCCTTCGACTACGGCCCGGCGCTGCCCGGCCACGCCAACGGGCTGGTGCTGTCGGCGTGGGACGACGCCGGCAACCTGCATCTGCGCGAGACCTACTACTCGATCGGCGGCGGCTTCGTGCTGACCGCGCACGAGCTCGAGCATCCGCCGAGGGGCGACGACGGCCCGGCGGTGCCCCACCCCTTCGCCTCCGCCGCCGACCTCGTGCGCCGCGCCGGCGAGACCGGCCTCACGATCGCCGCGCTGCAGCGGGCGAACGAGCTCGCGCGGCGGCCGGCGGCGGAGATCGACGCCGGGCTGGCGCGGCTCTGGTCGGTGATGAGCGACAGCATCGACCGCGGCCTCGCCCGCGAGGGCGAGCTGCCGGGCGGGCTCAAGGTCCGGCGCCGTGCCCGCGCGATCCACGAGCGGTTGCTCGCCGAGCGCGGGCAGAACCTGACCGCGCCGCACACGATCAACGACTGGATCGCCATCTACGCGATCGCGGTCAACGAGGAGAACGCCGCCGGCGCCCAGGTGGTGACGGCGCCGACCAACGGCGCGGCCGGGGTGGTGCCGGCAACGCTGCGCTACTTCCTCGACCACGTGCCGGGGGCATCGGCCGCGAAGGTGCCGGAGTTCCTGCTGACCGCCGCGGCGATCGGGTCGCTGATCAAGCGCAACGCCTCGATCTCGGGCGCCGAGGTCGGCTGCCAGGGCGAGGTCGGCTCGGCGGCGGCGATGGCGGCGGCCGGGCTCGCCGCCGTCCTCGGCGGCACGCCGGAGCAGATCGAGAACGCCGCCGAGATCGCGCTCGAGCACCACCTCGGCATGACCTGCGACCCGATCGCCGGCCTCGTCCAGGCGCCCTGCATCGAGCGCAACGGGCTCGGCGCGATCAAGGCGGTCTCGGCCGCCTCGCTGGCGCTGCGCGGCGACGGCCGCCACCTCGTCAGCCTCGACGCCTGCATCGAGACGATGCGGCAGACCGGCCGCGACATGGACGCGAAGTACAAGGAGACGAGCCTCGGCGGCCTCGCGGTGAACGTGCCGGCCTGCTGAGGCCGGCGCGCCAGTAGACACCAAGAGAAAATACTCCTGTGTCAACGCTACCGACATGCGCCACGAAATGTGGCGCAGGCACCGTTTCACCTACTTTCACCTTTTTTGATAGAGCCCTCTGCAAAACTCACGGATTCCGTTGGGGATCTCGATGGGTTAAGCTCTTTGGCATGAGAAAGAGCTTTGCGACGCAACCCGCCCTTTTCGCCGGCCCCGAGCTGTTCGATCACCCCGCGCTGAAGGCGCTCGACCCGGTGGAGGCGCTTTTCGACTGGGAGGCGCTGGCGGGGCTGCTGGTCGACGAGGGCAAGAAGGCGACCGGCCGCCCCGGCTATCCGGTCCAGACGCTGCTCAGGGCGCTGCTACTCGGCATCTGGCACGGGCTTTCGGACGAGCAGCTGGCGGCGCAGCTGGCGCGGGATCTCTTGTTCCGCAAGTTCTGCCGGCTGGAGCTCGATGCCGCGACCCCGGATGCGACCACGATCGGCCGCTTCCGGGCGCAGCTGGAGACGGAGGGGCAGCTCGCGGCACTGTTCGCGGCGGTGACGGAGCAGCTCGCGGCGAAGAAGGTGATCATTGGCGAGGGACGGGTGGCGATCATCGACGCCACGGTGGTCGAGGCGGCGCGGACCGGGCGGGGGAAGCTCGGCGAGGGCGAGACGGACGGCCGGGACCCGGAGGCGGGGGCGCACGTGAAGATCAATGCGCGCGGGCGCAAGGTCGGGACCTGGGGCTACCAGTTCCAGGTCAACGCCGACGAGGACGGCTTCATCCACGCGCAGACGGTGACGCCGGGCAACGCGCACGAGATCAAGAGCTGGAAGGGGCTGATGACCGGGGGCGAGACCGAGCTCTACGCCGACTGCGCCTATTCGGCGCAGGAGACGCGCGACACCCTGGCTGCCCGCGGTGTCGCCGACCGGGTGCAACGCAAGGGCTACCGCAACGCCCCGCTGCCGGCGGCGGAGGTCGCGCGCAACAAGGAGATCGGGGTGACGCGCGCCGGGGTCGAGCGCATCTTCGGCCATGGCAAGCAGGTGTGGCGGCTGGCGCGCACCCGCTTCCTCGGGCTGGCGCGCAACCGGACCCACTTCACCCTGGTCGCCATCGCCTGGAACGTCTGGAAGGGCGGGCGCTTCCTCAGGCTCTATGGCCTCCGCCCGTCCTGAGATCCCCCACACGCCACCAATTCCGATCTCGTCCACCGAAAAACCTCGAAGCGAGACCAACGAGGTCTCAGCTCCAGAGTTCATCGAACGATCCGCGGCCGCCTGTCCGGCCATAATTCGGCGTTTTGCAGGCGTGTCTGATAAATATACTTGTAAATATACTTCACGCGACGGTGCCAGCGCGCGTGCACAGGCGCCTCGCGAGTTCTTCGAGGCGGACCTTTCACTCTCCGATCCTATCGCGAAAGTGGTGTGTCGTGTAGCGCGCCGTCCGGACTAGCCGCCCGCTAGCCGCAGCGGCGGCGCATCGGGATCGCGGGTCCAGGGCCGCCCGCGGTTCACCGCCCGCGCGCCGCGGACATCGAGCCCAGCCGGTCCGAAGTCGATGGCGAGCGCACCGTCGCGCTGCAGCCGATCGGCACCGACGAAGAGGCACGGCCCCGCCGGCACCACCTCCCAGTTCGGCGCGATCAGGATCGCCGCCGCCTCGCACTCCGCCTCGGACGAGGGCACCTCGCGGCTGCCGACGTAGACGAGCCGCCCGAGGCCCGGCACCTCGGTCTCGATCCGGTGCCGGCGGCGCTCGAGGCCGCCGCGGGCATGGGCTTCGGCCTGCGAGGCGCGGTCGCCGTCGTCCTCGAGCCAGCTCGCGGCGGCGTAGCCGTTGCCGCCTTCGCTCGAGAGCGCCCGCCCCGCCTCGGTGCGGATGCCGAACAGCCGGCCGTTGTCGGCGATCAGGATGTCGGGCCGCTCGTGCCCGGCCCAGAGCGCGAGGCCGAGCGCCATCGGCGCGAGGCCCGCCCAGCGGCCGCGCCCGACCCAGAGCACGACGACGATCCCGCCGAAGACGATTAGCCCGAGCGCCGCCGGCGGCCCGGAGGGCACGCCGACCACGGCGCCGCCGAGCCCGGCGACGAACTCGGCGACGCCGATGATGTAGCCCATGCCGAGGCCGACGACCTGGAACGGCAGCCAGTCGAGCCGGAACGGCACGGCGAGGATCGCGATCACCGCCGCGGGCATCACCGCCGCGCCCATCGCCGGGACCGCGAGCAGGTTCGCGATGAGGCCGTACTGCGCCAGCGCGTTGAAATGGAAGGCCGAGAACGGCGCCGTCGCGGCGCCCGCGATCAGCGAGGTCACCGCGACCCCGAGCACGGGCTTGGCGAACCGCCAGCTCGGCGCGGTCTGGGTCACCTGCCACCACGGCCGGCTCCGCAGCGCCTCGTAGACCGCGACCATCGCCACGGTCGCGGCGAAGGACATCTGGAAGCCGGCCTGGATCAGGCTCTCGGGCGCGAGAACGAGGACGATGAGCGCGGCGAGCGCGATCGAGCGCATGGTGAGCGCCGGCCGGTCGAGCAGCACCGCGACGAGCACCGTCGCCGTCATCACGAAGGAGCGCTGCGCCGGCACCTCGGAGCCGGAGATGACCAGATAGACGGCCCCGGCGACGAGCGCCGCCCCGGCCGCGATCTTCTTCAGCGGCCACATGAGCGCGAGCGCCGGCACCAGCGCCAGCCCGTAGCGGATGATCGCGAAGACCGCCGCGGCGAGCAGCGTCATGTGCAGCCCCGAGATCGAGACGATGTGGTAGAGGTTCGAGGCCTTGAGCGCCGCGTCGGTCGCGCGGTCCATGCCCGAGCGGTCGCCGGTCAGGATCGCCGAGGCGAAGGCGCCGTTCTGGCCCGGGATCCGCGCCCGGATGTAGGCCGACGCCGCCATCCGCAGCCGGAAGGCGAGCTGCCGCAGGTCGGACCGGTCCGGCTCCGCCGCCTCGACCATCGGGGTCCGTGCATAGCCGACCGCGCCGATCCGTTCGAACCAGGCGACGCGCCGGTAGTCGAATCCGCCGGGCTCCGAGGGCGCCGCCGGCGGCGCGATGCGCACCTGGCCGAGCAGGCGCAGTCCGGGCTGCAAGAGCTCGGCCGGGGTCGCGGGATCGAGCGAGACGCGGATGCGCGCGGGCGTCCGGTTCGGCTCGAGTCCGAAGACCACCACGCGGTCGAGCAGCACCCGCGGCCGGTCGCTCGCCGAGCGGTCGAGACCGATCACCCGCCCCTCGACGTTCGCGGTCATCTCGTGCGGCAGCACCGGCGCCGCGACGATCCGGCTGCGCAGCGTCGCCGCCGCGAAGCCGACCGCGGGCAGCAGCACGAGCATGAGCACCGTCCGCGTGATCGGCCCGTTCCGGACCATCGTCCCCAGCCCGAGGAGAAGCCCGCCGGCAAGCGCCGCGAGCATCCAGGCCTGCGGCTCGGAGGGCACGGCGAAGTAGAGCGCGATCCCGAGCCCGTAGAGCACCGGGATCCAGAGCGCGAGGTTCGGGCGCTGCGCCTCGATCAGGGCGGCAAGACGGTCGGCGCCCACGTCCCCTGTTCTCCCATGCGGATTTGGCCTAAGACGAGGCTTGCCCGAGCATGGTTGCCAGGAGATTAAGACCGATGCCTTCCGCTGCCCCGGTCGTGACGCGGTTCGCGCCGTCGCCGACCGGATACCTGCACATCGGAGGGGCGCGCACCGCGCTCTTCAACTGGCTCTATGCGCGCCACACCGGCGGGCGCTTCCTTCTGCGCATCGAGGACACCGACCGGGCGCGCTCGACCCCGGAGGCGACCGAGGCGATCTTCGCGGGGCTGCGCTGGCTCGGCCTCGACTGGGACGGCGACGCGATCAGCCAGTTCGAGCGCGCCCCGCGCCACGCCGAGATCGCGCACGCGATGATCGCCCGCGGCACGGCCTACCGCTGCTATTCCTCCGTCGAGGAGATCGAGGCGTTCCGCGCGCAGGCGAAGGCCGAGGGCCGCCCGCCGCTCTTCCGCTCGCCCTGGCGCGACGCCGATTCGGCGACCGCGCCGGCGAACGGCCCCTACGTCGTCCGGCTGCGCGCGCCGCGCGACGGCGAGACCGTGGTTGACGACGTCGTGCAGGGCACCGTCACCTGGAAGAACGAGACCCTCGACGACCTCATCCTGCTGCGCTCCGACGGCACGCCCACCTACATGCTCGCCGTCGTCGTCGACGACCACGACATGGGCGTGACCCACGTCATCCGCGGCGATGACCACCTGACCAACGCCGCCCGGCAGACGCTGATCTACCGCGCGATGGACTGGGACGTCCCGGTCATGGCCCACATCCCGCTGATCCACGGCCCGGACGGGGCCAAGCTCTCCAAGCGGCACGGCGCGCTCGGGATCGACGCCTACCGCGAGATGGGCTATCTGGCGGAGGCGATGCGCAACTACCTGGCGCGGCTCGGCTGGAGCCACGGCAACGACGAGTTCTTCACCACCGAACAGGCGGTCGCCTGGTTCGACCTGACCAGGCTCGGCAAGGCGCCGGCGCGATTCGACTTCGCCAAGCTCGAGAGTCTCTCCGGCCAGCACATCCGCGCCGCCGACGACACGGCGCTGCTCGCGGAGGTCGAAGGTTTTTTGGCGGCGCAGCATGGTCGCATCTTGACCGAAGCCGAGCGTGAGCAGATGCTACGCGCGATGCCGGGCCTCAAGGAACGGGCGAGGACTCTCCAGCAGATCATTGATATGGCTCAGTTTATCTTGGGTAAAAGGCCCTTCCGCCCCGATCCGGCGGCGGAGAAGGTGCTGGTGTCGGTATCCGACGGTATACTCGAAAATTTGACTTCGCGCCTGCGGGATGCTAGCTGGACCGCAGGCGACCTGGAGGCGATCGTGCGGGACTTCGCGGCGGCGGAGTCACTCGGCCTCGGCAAGGTGGCCCAGCCCTTGCGCGCGGCGCTGACCGGCAGGACAGTATCGCCGGGCGTTTTCGAGATGATGGAGATCCTCGGCCGCGAGGAGAGCCTTGCCCGGCTCGAGGACTGCGTCAGGACGGCGCCGGCCGGAAACTGATACCCGCTCCCGCGGGGACAGGCGCGCCGCCGACGCGCCGGGGAATGAGCGTGGCCGTCCGCGTGGGCGGGGGCCCCAAGCAGCAGGGGATGATGCATGACCAACCAGGCCCACCACACCGCCAAGCTCGCCATCGGGGACAACTCGCTCGAGCTGCCGATCTACTCGGGGACGCTCGGCCCCGACGTCATCGACATCCGCCGGCTCTACTCCGACGGCGGCGTCTTCACCTTCGACCCCGGCTACACCTCGACCGGCTCGTGCGAGAGCGCGATCACCTATGTCGACGGCGAGAAGGGCGAGCTGCTCTACCGCGGCTACCCGATCGAGCAGCTGGCCGAAAAGTCGCACTTCCTCGAGGTCGCCTACCTCCTGCTCTACGGCGAGCTGCCGACCGCGGCCCAGCTCGAGGATTTCGAGAGCCGGGTGACCAACCACACCATGCTCCACGAGCAGATGGCCTACTTCTTCCGCGGCTTCCGCCGCGACGCTCACCCGATGGCCGTCGTCTGCGGCACGATGGGCGCGATGGCGGCCTTCTACCACGACTCGACCGACATCACCGACGCCTGGCAGCGCGAGGTGGCGACGATCCGGATGATCGCCAAGATGCCGACGATCGTCGCCTGGGCCTACAAGTACTCGGTCGGCCAGCCCTTCGTCTATCCGAGGAACAGCCTCGACTATTCGTCGAACTTCCTCAACATGTGTTTCGCGGTCCCGGCCGAGGACTATGTCGTCGATCCGATCCTCTCCCGCGCGATGGACCGGATCTTCACCCTTCACGCCGATCACGAGCAGAACGCCTCGACCTCCACGGTCCGCCTCGCCTCGTCCTCCGGCGCCAACCCGTTCGCCTGCATCGCCGCCGGGGTCGCCTGCCTCTGGGGGCCGGCGCATGGCGGCGCCAACGAGGCGGCGCTCAGGATGCTGCGCGAGATCGGCACGCCCGACCGCATCCCGGAATTCGTCGAGCGCGCCAAGGACAAGGACGACCCGTTCCGGCTGATGGGCTTCGGGCACCGGGTCTACAAGAGCTTCGACCCGCGGGCGAAGGTGATGAAGCAGTCGGCCGACGAGGTCCTCGGCCTGCTCGGCATCGAGGACAACCCGACGCTGCAGGTCGCCAAGGAGCTCGAGCGGATCGCGCTCGAGGATGACTACTTCATCGACAAGAAGCTCTACCCGAACGTCGACTTCTATTCCGGCATCATCCTCGACGCCATCGGCTTCCCAACCTCGATGTTCACCCCGATCTTCGCCTTGGCGCGGACCGTCGGCTGGATTCTCGCAGTGGAAGGAGATGCTCGAGGATCCTCAGCTCAAGATCGGGCGGCCGCGGCAGCTCTACACCGGCAAGACCTTCCGCGACTACGTGGATGTCGAGGACCGCTGAGGCGGAGAGCGCGTCGCTCGGCCGGGTCCGGGCCGAGGCGGCGCGGCTCGGCCTCGACATCGCGCCGGTCCGCCTGGCCGAGGGTACCCGCACGGCGGAGGACGCCGCCCGCGCCTGCGGCTGCGCGGTCGACCAGATCGTGAAATCGATCGTGTTCCGTGCGACGGGCTCCGACCGGCACGTCCTGTTCCTCACCGCCGGCGGCAGCCGGGTCAGCCCGGGCCGCGCGGCGGCGCTGGCCGGGGTCGCGCTCGAGAAGGCCGATGCCGCCAGCATCCGCGCCCATACCGGCTTCGCGATCGGCGGCGTCGCGCCGCTCGGCCACCTGCGCGCGATCGAGACCTGGCTCGACCCGAAGCTTCTCACCTATCCGGCGGTCTGGGCCGCGGCGGGAACGCCGCACCACGTGTTCTCCGTCGCGCCGGCCGCGCTCGCCGCGGCGACCGGAGCCACGGTCGCCGACTTCACCGGCTGATCGCCGCGAGGACCGAGCGGGCGGCCCGCAGGCCCGGCGGCTCGCCGCCGCGGCCGAGGAGCTCCATCGCCCGCTCGCCGGCCGCGCGCTGCCGCGCCGCCGCGTCGGCGTCGAAGAGCAGCGCCTCGACCGCCGGCGCGATGCGCTCGGCGGTGCAGTCGTCGAACAGGAACTCCGGCACGGCGCGGGTCCCGGTCACCAGGTTGACGAGGGTCGCGGTGTCGATCCGCACCATCCGGCGCACCATCCACGCCGTCAGCGCGCTCGCGTCGTAGCCGATGACCATCGGCGTGCCGGCGGCGGCGAGCTCGAGGCTGACCGTGCCCGAGGCGGCGAGGGCTGCATCGGCGGCGCCGAAGGCGGCCCGCTTGCGCGCCGCCCAGGCCTCGGCGGAGAAGCCGCGCGGATCGAGCAGGTGCGGCCAGCCGGCGTCGTCGGGACGGATAAGGCCGTCGAGCAGCGCCGCCACCGGCGGCGCCGCCGGGACGATCACCGCGAGCTCGGGATGCACTGCCCGCAGCCGGCGGGTCGCCTCCGCGAAGACCGGGGCAAGACGCGTGACCTCGCCGCGGCGCGAGCCGGGCAGCAGCGCGAGCAGCGGCTGGTCGGGCGCGATGGCGAGCTCGGCGCGCAGCGCGGCGGTCTCGGCCGGCGTCGCCTGCGGCTCGGCGGCGACCGGGTGGCCGACGAAGTCGCAGGTCATCCCCGCCGCCTCCATGTAGGGCGGCTCGAACGGGAGGAGCGCGAGCACATGGTCGACGACCTCGGCCATCTTCGCGGCGCGGCCCGGCCGCCAGGCCCAGACCGACGGCGCGACGTAGTGGATGACCTTCAGGCCCGGCCGCAGCCTCCGGGCGCGGCGGGCGACACGGAGGTTGAAATCCGGGCTGTCGATGGTGACGAGCGCGTCCGGCGCGGCCGCCGCCACCGCGCCCGCGGTCTCGCGGATGCGCCGCCAGAGGTTCGGCACCCGCGGCAGCACCTCGGCGAGCCCCATCACCGAGAGCTCCTCCATCGGGAAGCGGCTCGCGAGCCCCTGCCCCGCCATCATCGGGCCGCCGACGCCCTCGAGCGACAGGCCGGGGCCGGCGAGGTCGCGCAGGCCCGCGAGGAGCGCGCCGCCGAGGAGATCGCCGGACGGCTCGCCCGCGACGACGAAGAGACGCGGGCCGGTCACGCCGGGTCTCATGCCAACGGCCCCTCGGGATGACCCCTGCAACGTCGGCCGGTGCACGGTCTGCGCCTGCCTGGGTAGGCGCATGGCCGTGCCGCCGGCACGCGCGGACGTTCGACGCGAGGCCGGACGCCGCCGCACGCGGAGACGTCGAATGCGCCTGCCGGGGGCCAGGCAGGCGCAGACCGTGCTTGCGCACGGTCGGGGATGCAGGTGCGTTGCGAGACGCCGGGAAGGGAGTCACCGGCTTGGGCCACTGGTCTCAGGTCCTGCCCCGCGCGAGCCGCGCGATGGCGGCCGCGTCGAGCAGGCGCGCCGGCAGACCGCGGGCGAGGATCGCGAGCTTCGCGGTCTCCTCGAGCTCCTCGGCGGCGAAGACGGCGGCCTCGAGCGTCGCGCCGGCGACGACCGGACCGTGGTTGGCGAGGAGGAGCGCGGACCCGTCGGCGGCGCGGGCCCGGACCAGGGGCGCGATCGCCGGGTCGCCGGGCGCCACGTACGGGAGGACCGGCACCCGGCCGACCCGCATTACGACGTAGGGGGTCAGCGGCGGCACCGCGTCCTCCGGGTCGGTGTCGGCAAGGCAGGAGAGCAGCGTCGCATAGGTCGAATGCAAGTGCACGACGGCGCCCGCGTCGGCGCGCGCCGCATAGACCGCCATGTGCAGCGGCACCTCCTTGGTCGGGGGCGGACCGCCGACATGGGCGCCCGCGGCGTCGAGCTCGGAAAGCGCGCCCGGATCGAGGAAGCCGAGGCAGGAATTGGTCGGCGTCGCGAGGAACCCGGCCTCCGTTCGCACGGAGATGTTGCCAGACGAGCCGCCGGTCAGGCCGCGATCGAAGATCGACTTCGCCCAGGCGCAGAGGCGCGCGCGCAGCTCGGCGTCGGCCGTGCTCATCCCGCCTCCCCCGCCAGCACCGCGACCGCCCGGTCGAAGAAGTCCGGGCCCCCGAAGTTGCCCGACTTGAGCGCGAGCGCGAGCGGCCGGCCGCCGGTGGCGCGCATCGCCGGCACCCCGGTGTCGATCTCGGGGCCGATGGCGAGCGGACCCGGATCGAGACCGGAGACGACCGCGCCCGAGGTCTCGCCGCCGGCGACGACGATGCGCGCGAAGCCGGCGCCCACCGCCTCCGTCGCCGTGCGGGTCAGGATCGCCTCGAAGTACCCGGCGGTCGCCTCGACCCCGTGCTCGGCCTGGTTGCGGGCGAGCTCCTCCGGATCGGCCGAGGCATAGACGAGCGGCGCCGCGTCGCGGTGCGCGAGCACGAACGCGCGGGCGCGGGCGCTTTCCGCCGTCGGGTCGAGGCCGGAGGAAAGCGCGAGCTTCAGCGCCGGGTGCCCGGCGGCATAGGCGGCGATCTGGCCGCGGGTGGCGGTCGAGCAGCTGCCGGCGAGGACGAGAGCGTCGCCTGGCGTCGGGGCCAGCGGCGCGGCACCCTGCGCGGCGATGCCGAAGTTCGCCGGCAGGCCGAGCGCGATGCCCGAACCGCCGGTGACGAGGGCGTGGCCGGCGGCCAGCCGCCCGAGCGCGAGGAGGTCGGCGTTGTCGATCGCGTCGGCGACGACCAGCCGCTCGCCGCGCGCGGCGGCCGCCGCGAGGGCCGCCGCGCCGCCGCCGGCGCGCAGCGTCGCGAGCGGCAGGTGGCCGACCTTGCCCGCGCATTGCCGGGCGAGCCAGCGCCGCAGGTCCGGGTCGGTCATCGGGTTGAGCGGGTGGCGCTCCATGCCGCTCTCGCTGAGCAGCCGGTCGCCGACGAAGAGATGCCCCTGGTAGACGGTGCGCCGGTTGTCCGGAAACGCCGGGCAGACCAGCGCGACCTCGGCCCTGAGCTCCGCGAGCAGCGCCTCGGCGACCGGGCCGATGTTCCCCTCCGGCGTCGAATCGAAGGTCGAGCAGTACTTGAAGACGATCTGCTCCGCCCCGGCCGCGCCGAGCGCGCGCGCCGCCTCGAGCGACTGCGCGACCGCGTCGGCCGCCGGGATCGAGCGCGACTTCAGCGCGATGACGGCAGCGTCGCCGTCCGGATCGACCCGCGCCTCCCGGCCGAGGTGCAGCACGGTGCGGGCGCCGGCGCGTGCGAGCGTGTTGGCGATGTCGCTCGCCCCGGTGAAGTCGTCGGCGACCACCCCGATCCTCATTGATGCAACCTGCGTTCGGCTCGGTGCATGCTGTCTCCCACCATCACGCTTGGACGACAGCACAACAGGCTGTAGGCCTTGGACGCAAGGGCAAGTGAGGGAGGCGACGGTGGCGGGGGAACTGCGGATCGGCGTCATCGGCTGCGGCTTCTACGCGCAGAACCACCTGCACGCCTGGACGAGCCTCGCGCCCGAGGGTGCCGTGCTCGCGGCGGTCTGCGACCGCGACCCCGCCGCCGCCGAGCGCGCCGGCCGCGCCTTCGGCGTGCCGCACTACACCGACGCCGCGGCGATGCTCGATGCCGAGCGCCTCGACCTCGCCGACATCGTCACCCGCCACGACACCCACCGCCCGCTCGCCGAGCTCAGCATCGGCCGCGGCGTCGCCACCGTCGTGCAGAAGCCCTTCGCCACCACCTGGGAGGATGCCGTCGCCATCGTCGACGCCGCGGCGGCGGCCGGGGTCTGGCTCGCGGTGCACGAGAACTTCCGCTATGCCGCACCGCTGCGCCACGTCCGGCGGCTGATCGCGTCCGGCGCCATCGGCACCCCCGACTGGGCGCGCATCAGCTTCCGCACCGGCTTCGACGTCTACCGCACCCAACCGTACTTCACTGACGAGGAGCGCCTGGTGATCGCCGATGTCGGCATCCACGTGCTCGACCTCGCCCGCTTCCTGATGGGCGAGGTGGCGCGGCTCTCCTGCGAGACGCAGCGGCGCAACCCGAAGATCCGCGCCGAGGACACCGCGACCATGCTGCTCGCCCACGAGAGCGGCGCGACCAGCGTCGTCGACTGCAGCTACGCGGCGCGGCGCAGCCCCGACGCCTTCCCCGAGACGCTGATGGAGATCGAGGGCGACATGGGCTCGATCCTGGTGCTGCCGGGCTGCCGCGCCCGGGTCACCTCGGCGAACCTGGTCTGGGAGGAGGACATCGGCGCCCCGCTGCTGCCCTGGACCTCGCGGCCCTGGCACGTGAGCCAGGAGGGCGCGCTCGGCGCCTGCCGGCACTTCCTCGAGCGCCTGCGCGCCGGCGAACCGGCCGAGACCTCGGGCGCCGACAACCTCAGGACCTTCGCCCTCGTCGACGCCGCCTACCGCGCCGCCGAGACCGGCGTCGCGACCGCGCCGCGCCGCCACGCGCCTACTTGAGCGCGAGCGCAATGCCGGCGGCGACGAAGTCGACGCGCGCGACGGCGGCGGCGACGCGCTGGTTGAGCCGGCCCTGGGCGTCGCGGAAGCGCCGGCCGAGCGGGGTCTCGGGCACGAGCCCGAGCCCCACCTCGTTCGAGACGAGGATCGCCGGAACGCGCAGCACCCCGAGCGCGGCGACGAGCCCCTCGGCCGCCCCCTCGGGGTCGCGACCCGCCAGCATCAGGTTCGAGAGCCAGAGCGTCAGGCAGTCGACGACGACGGCATCGGCCGGCCCGAGCGCGGCGAGCGCCGCGGCGAGCTCGAGCGGCGCCTCGACCGTGCGCCACCCTTCGCCGCGCTCGGCGCGGTGCCGGGCGATGCGCTCGGCCATCTCGGCGTCGCCGGGCTCGCCGGTCGCGACATAGACGCGCCGCGTCCCGAGCGCGGCGGCGCAGGCAAGCGCATGCCGGGTCTTGCCCGCCCGCGCGCCGCCGAGGATCAGCCGATGACCGGGCGGGTTCATGCGGGACACTTTGCGCCGGCCCTAGGAACGTCCGGCCTGATTGCTAGCGGGACGATCCCGCCTGCCGGCTTCGGCCGTCGACGAAGCCGGCCGCGGACGCCCCTGCGTCGTGCCGGAGGCAAGCCTTCGGCGTGACGGGCGGCCGCGATTCCGCGGCCACCCGGGGCGCCCGCGCCCGGCTTGGAGAGCGACGGTCCAGGCGGCACCCCCCTCGCCCTCCGCGCTGGCGCTCCGGGCGACGGCCCGGCCGGCTGTCCACTGGACAGCCGGCTTCTCGGGCCGGGACTCGCGGGCCGAGGCCCGCTTCGATCGCATCCAAGCAGCATCGCGAAGTGCCACACGGTCATCCCGCTGGTGTCAGGCCGCGGCCCAGGCGAGGACGCGCAGCGCTGCGCAGGTAGTCGAGCCCCCGCAACTCGGCCGCGATGGCCAGCGAATCGCCGGATCCCCTCGAGCAGCCAGCCGATGACCCTCCTCCCGATCCACGCCCGCCCTCAGGCCGCGCCCTCGCCGCTCTCGAGCCAGCGGACCTGCGCCGGCGTCAACGCGATGTCGAGCGCCTGCAGGCTGTCGTCGAGCTCGACCAGCCGGCGCGGGCCGATCAGCGGCAGGACCGGGAACGGCTGCGCCAGGCAATAGGCGAGGGCGACGTGGATCGGGCGCTTGCCGAGCCGCCCGGCGAGCTCGATCGCGCGGTCGCGCCGGGCGAAGTTCTTCTCCGAGTACCAGACCCGCACCAGCTCGGCGTTGTCGCGCCGGTCGCGCCCGGCCGCCGGGGTGAAGAACCCCCTCCCCTGGCTCGACCAGGCGAAGTTCACCACCTGCCGCTCGGTCAGCCACGCCTTCCATGCGTCGTCCGAGGCCGCGACGCAGCCGGCCCAGATCGGGTCGAGCATCTCGGCGAGCGAGAAGTTGTTCGAAAGCGCGGTCGGCCGCGCCTTGCCGGCCCGCTCGGCGTAGGCGACCGCCTCGTCGAAGCGCTCGCGCGTCCAGTTCGACCCGCCCCAGGGGCCGCGGATCCGCCCCGCCCGCAGCTCGGCGTCGATCGCGTCGACGAACTCCCCGACCGGGACGTCCGGATTGTCGCGGTGCATGAAGTAGACATCGATGTGCTCGGTGCCGAGCCGGTCGAGGCTCTCGGTCAGCTGGCGGGCGATCACCTCCGGATAGGTGAGCGGCGAGTGGGCGCCCTTGCCGATCACCACCACCTCGTCGCGCACGCCGCGCGCTCGCAGCCACTCGCCGAGCACCGCCTCGGTGCGGCCGCTGCGATAGACCCAGGCGGTGTCGAGCACGTTGCCGCCGCGCTCGAAGAAGGCGTCGAGCAGGATGGCAGCACCCCCGAAGTCGGGGAAGTCCTCGAAGCCGAGCGCCAGCACCGAGGCCGGCCGCTCGAGGCCGGCGAGCGCCCGGCGCGGGATCGCCTCGACCCGCCGCTCGAGCGGCAGGTTCGCGAGCGTCCGCGGCCGCGCCTCGGCCCGCTCGATGCCATAGACGAGCCCGGCATCGGCCCGCCACTTGTCGAGCACGCGCATGTTGCCGAGCGTATCGTCCCAGCTCATGCCCGGGGCCGCGAACTCCTGCCGGCCGGCACGGATCGCCTCCGCCGCCGCGTCGGCCTCGAAGGAATAGAGCCAGGCCGGCTCCGCCACCTCGACGGTCCGCGGCAGGCCCTTGCGGGGGATCACCTCGATGCGGCCGACGCCGCCCTCGTGGCCGCTGGCGAACCAGAAGTCGCTGACCTCGATCCGCCCCTCGGTGCCGAGCACCCGCAGCACGTTCTCCTGCTGGAGCGAGACCGAGCACGAGACCTCGGCGAGGATGCCGTTCGGGAACGCGAGCACCGCCGACGCCCACTCGTCGACGCCCGACTCGCCGAGCCGCGCGACGCCCGCCACCTTCACCGGATCGAGGAACGGCTCGCCCGCCGCCGCCCCGGCGACAAGCCGCGCCATCGACACCGGGTAGCAGCCGACGTCGAGGATGCCGCCGCCGGCGAGCTCGTTGGCATAGAGCCGGTGCGCGGGATCGAACTTCGGCCTCGCGAAGCCGAAGCTCGACTTCACCATCCGCACCTCGCCGATCGCGCCGCTCCCGATCACCTCGAGGAGCTTCGCGGTCTGCGGATGCAGCCGGTACATGAACGCCTCGGCCATGAAGGTGCCGGCGCGGCGCGCCGCGTGGAAGATCGCGTCGGCCTCGTGCGCGGTCAGCCCGAGCGGCTTCTCGACCAGCGCGTGCTTGCCGGCCTCGGCCGCCTTGATCGCCCACTCGGCATGGTGCGGATGCGGCGTGGCGATATAGACCGCCTCGACCTCCGGGTCGGCGAGCAGCGCCGCGTAGCCCTCCACCACGCGCGCGCCGGGGAAGGCCTCGGCGTAGCCGGCCCTGCCCGGGTCGCGGGCGCCGATCGCCACCACCGTCCCCAGCCGCGAATGCGCGACCCCGCCCGCGAAGGTGCGCGCGATCGTCCCCGGACCGAGGATCCCCCAGCGCAGCTTGGTCGCGACGGTCGTTTCGCCCTGCCTCTCCATCGTCTCTTCCTTCATTTCAGCCGTGCCCCTTCCGCATCGAAAAGATATGCCTTCCTCGCCGGGATCGACACCGTCAGCCGGTCGATCCCGACCTCGGCGCGCGATTCCTCGCGCTCGATCACCAGCGGCTCGCCGACCTTGGTGTTGGCGTAGACGTAGCTGGTCGAGCCCAGGTGCTCGGCCACGTCGACCGCCACGACGAGGTCGCAGTCGCCCTCGCCCGCGCGCCGGAAATGCTCGGGCCGCACTCCCACCACCAGCCGGTCGCCGACCGCTGCGGCCGGCGCCGGCAGCGTTAGCCGCGCCCCGCCCTGGTTGACCAGCGCAAGCGTCAGCGTCGCCCCCTCGCGCGCCACCACCTCGGCGGCCAGGAAATTCATCCGCGGCGAGCCGACGAAGCCGGCGACGAAACGGTTCGCCGGGTCGTCGTAGAGGTCGAGCGGCCGGCCGATCTGCTCGACCCGGCCGTCGCGCAGCACGACGATGCGGTCGGCGAGCGTCATCGCCTCGACCTGGTCGTGCGTCACGTAGATCATCGTCACCGCGAGCTCGGCGTGCAGCCGCGCCAGCTCGACCCGCATCTGCACCCGGAGCTCAGCGTCGAGGTTCGAGAGCGGCTCGTCGAACAGAAAGACCTCCGGCTCGCGCACGATCGCCCGCCCGATCGCGACCCGTTGCCGCTGGCCGCCGGAGAGCTGGCGCGGCCGGCGCCGCATCAGCGGCGTGATCTGCAGGATCTCGCCGGCCTTCGCGACCCGCCGCGCGGTGTCGGCCTTGTCGTTGCCGTTCATCCGGAGCCCGAAGGACAGGTTCTCCTCGACCGTCATGTGCGGATAGAGCGCGTAGGACTGGAACACCATCGCCGTGCCGCGGTCGGCGGGCTCGACGTCGTTGACGAGCTTGCCGCCGATCCGGACCTCGCCGCCCGAGATGTCCTCGAGCCCGGCGATCATCCGCAAGAGCGTCGACTTGCCGCAGCCCGACGGCCCGACGAAGACGACGAACTCGCCGTCCTCGACCTCGAGCGTCGCGCCATGGATCACCTCGAAGGTGCCGAAGCGCTTGACGACGTCCCGGAGCGTGACGCCGGCCATTATTTCACCGCCCCGGCGGCGATGCCGGCCATGAAGTAGCGCTGCAGGAAGACGAAGAAGACGAGCATCGGCGCGGTCAGCACCACGGCGCCGACCATGATGCCGCCCCAGGAGACGCGGGTGAGCCCGATCAGCGAGCCGAGCGCCACCGGCGCGGTCATCATCCGCGGGTTCGAGCTGATCAGCAGCGGCCAGAGGTAGTTGTTCCACGAATGCAGGAACAGGATGATCGACAGCGCCGCCAGCGTCGGCCGCGCCATCGGCATGGCGACGCGGAGGAAGATCTGCCACTCGCGCACCCCCTCGACCCGGGCGGCGTCGAAGAGGTCGGCCGGCATCATCGTGAAGGCCTGGCGCATGAAGAGCACGCCGAGCGAATTGAACAGCGGCGGCACGATCAGCGCCACCCAGGTGTTGGCGAGCTTGAAGTCGCGCGCGACCATGATGAACTGCGGGATCACCACGACGAAGTAGGGCAGCGTCAGCGTCCCGAGGATGATGCCGACGACGACGGCGCGGCCGTGGAAGCGGTAGCGTGCGAGCGCCCACCCGGCCATCGAGGTCAGCATCACCGAGGCGGCGGTGTAGATGAGCGCCACCACGACCGAGACGAACATCGTGCGCAGGAAATTGGTCTGCTCCTGCAGCATGGCGAAGTTCGCCCGGAAGTTCGTCGAGGGCATGACCTCGACCGCCGGGCTGAAGATGCCGCTGTCGGGCATGGTCGAGAAGACGACCATCATCCAGAGCGGGAACAGCCAGACGAGCGCCAGCGGCACCAGCGCCGCGTGTAGCGCGACCGAGCGCCAGAGCCGGACGGCGGACTTCGACCTCATGCGCGCTCCCTCCCGAGCCAGAGGTTCAAGAGCGAGATCGAGACGGCGAGCGCCGCGATCGTGTAGGCGACCGCCGAGGCATAGCCGAAGTTCAAGACCGTGAAGCCCTGGCGGTAGAGGAAGAGCCCGAGCGTCTCGGTCGCCCCGCCCGGCCCGCCGCGGTTGGTGATCAGGAACGGCTCGGCGAAGAGCTGCATCGTGCCGATGACCGAGAGGACGACACAGAACAGAATGACCGGGCGCAGCAGCGGCAGGGTGATGAACAGGAACTGCCGGACCGGCGACACCCGGTCGAGCGTCGCCGCCTCGTAGACGTCCTCGGGGATCGACTGCAGCCCGGAGAGGATGATGATCGCGTTGTAGCCGACCCAGCGCCAGGTGACGGCCATGATGATGACCGCCATCGCCGCGGTCGGGTTCGCGAACCACTGCACCGGCCCGACGCCGACCGTCCCGAGCAGCTTGTTCACGATGCCGAAGTCGAGGTTGAACATCAGCCGGAACACCGCGGCATAGGCGACCTCGCCGACCACGACCGGCGCGAAGAAGGCGAAGCGCATCAGCCCGCGGGCGCGCAGCAGCTGCGAGTTCAGGAGCACCGCGAGCACCGTCGCGAGCGCGATCATCACCGGCACCTGGATGACCAGGATGACGAGCGTGTTCTTCAGCGCGTTGAGGAAAGCCGGGTCGACGAACAGCCGGCCCCAGGTCACCTGCGGCGCGAAGCGCCAGGGCACCGCGCGCGTGGCGAGGAAGGAGAGGTAGAACGAATAGAGGATCGGCCAGATCCAGAACGCGGCGAACACGAGCAGGTACGGCGTCAGGAAGCCGTACGCGGCGGCGGTGCGCGTTCGCATGGGTCCCTCCTCCCCCGGCGTGGGGCCGCGCGCGAGCGCGGCCCGCGCCGCTCACTCGGCGATCGGCAGGCCGGTGACGAGCTCGATCTGCTTCGCCGCATCGTCGAGCGCCGCCTGGGCGCTCTCGAAGTCGCCGTTCAGATAGGCGGTCTGCACCACCTGGACGATCTCGTCGGCGTCGCCGAAGAACGGCGTGCCGCGGATCGGCTCGATGTTGTCGAGCGTGCCGAGCACCAGCTGCCACACCTCCTGGTCGCCCCAGAACGGCAGCGGCTCCTGCACGAACGGGTCCTCGAGCGCGGTCAGGAGCGAAGGCACGAGGCCATACTCCCGCAGCATCGTCACCTGGCCCTCGTTGGTGCCGAGCGCGTAGTTCACGTAGGCCCAGGCCGCCTCCGCGTTGTCGGAGTTCGCCGGGATGGCGAGCGACGAGCCGCCGAGGTTCGCGGCGTTCGGACCCTCGGCCATGCTCGGCATCAGGTAGACGCCCCACTTGCCGGCCTGGTCCTCCGGCGCGTTGGTTCGGATCGTGCCCTCGTACCAGGCGCCGTAGAGCTGGCTCGCCACCGAGCCCGCGTTGTTCGACTGGATCTTCTCGTCCCAGTTCGCCGCGGTCAGCAGCCCGGCGTCGACCATCTCCTTGACCTTCTCGAGCGCCGCGACGCAGGCCGGCCCGTTGACGGTGATCGACGCCGCGTCGTCGGCGTAGTAGCTGCAGCCCTGCTCGTTCGCGAGCATGCGGAACCACTCGGTGTCACCGTTGAGATCAGCCTGGGCCATCACCACGCCGGGGTTCGCCTCCATCACCGTCTTGCCGGCGGCGATGAAGTCGTCCCAGGTCTTGATGCCTTCGGGGTCGACGCCGGCCGTCTCGTAGAAGTCGCGCCGGTAGAACATCACCACCGGCCCGGAGTCCCAGGGCATCGCATAGGCGACGTCGCCGACCTCGAGCTCGGTGCGCTTGAAGTCGGGGAAGCCCGCGGCGATCTCCTCGGTATAGCCGAGCTCCTTGAGGTCGGCGAAGCAGTCGGGGAACTGCGCCCAGAAGATCTCGGCCTCGTGGTTCTCGATCGAGAGCACGTCGGGCAGGCCCTCGCCGCCGGCGGCGCAGCCGGCGAGCGTGCGGTCGAAGACCTGCTGGTTGCCGAGATCCTCGACGGTGACGTTGACGTCCGGGAACGCGGCGTTGAAGCCCTCGATCACCGACTCGAGCGACGAGGCGGCGATGTTCCAGCTCCAGACCGTGATCTCGCCCGACTGGGCTTGGGCCCCCGCCGGCCCGACGGCCAGGCCGAGCGTCAATGCTGCGCAGGCTCGGTGAAGGCGCATGCTTGTTCCTCCCTTGCTGTTGCCCGTCTTCGGGGCTGTCCCTACAATACCTTACTTCGGGGCCGCGTCCCCCGCTTTGGGAAGATGAACCCGTTGAATGGTAAGATCGCCGGCAAGCGCCAGTGGAACCCGCTGAAGAGCACGGTCGAGCGGGTGCCCGACCGCCTGGTCGTCAGCTACGAGCAGCCGGGCATCATGGCGGCGGCGCACTGGCACGCCCAGGTCGAGGTCAACTACGTCTTTCGCGGCGCCGTGACCTACCGGATGCAGGGCTATGTCGCCGAGCTCGGCGCCGGCGATCTCGGCATCTTCTGGGGCGGGATGCCGCACCAGGTGGTCGACACCGCCGAGGACGCCTTCTTCGTCGCGATCCACCTGCCGCTGATCCACTTCTTCCGCCTGCGGCTGCCGGCCGAGATCCAGCGGGCGCTGATGCGCGGGGCGACGCTCGTCACCGACGAGCCCGACAGCGGCGACGACCCGGCCTTCACCCGCTGGCAGGACTGGATGCGCTCCGACGATTCGCTGCGCGCCGGCCACGCCGTCGAGGAGCTCCTGCTGCGCATCGAGCGCATCCGCTTCGCGCCGTACCGCCTGCTGGCGGCGCAGGCCTGCGCGCCCGCCCCGCTCGAGGCGCCGGACCAGCACGGCTTCCAGAGCATCGGCCGGATCTGCGAATACGTCGCGGCGAACTTCCGCGAGGACATCGATTCCACCGACATCGCGCTCTCGGCCGACATCCACCCGAAATACGCGATGAGCGTGTTCAAGAAGTCGACCGGCATGACGCTGATCGAGTACGTGAGCCTGCTGCGGCTCTCCTACGCCCAGGCGCTGCTGATGCGCGAGGACGCGAGCGTGCTCCAGGTCGCCATGGACTCGGGCTTCGGCTCGCTCTCGGCCTTCAACAAGTGCTTCCGCAAGATCGCCGGCATGAGCCCGTCCGACTTCAAGCGCGAGATGCGCGCGCGCCCGCAGCTGGCGCTGAGCTGATCGGGCCGCGCGGCCCCGGGGGAGCGCGGGCCGCCTTTGCGGCCTCCCTCCGGCGGAAGCGGGCTCGCTCGCCGCGAGGGTGGCTCAGACCTCCGGATCCACCTCCTCCGGGTCCACACCGAACGGGCGGTTGATGATCTTCAGGGCCTGCCGCGCGACGAAGAGCCGGTTTCTCGCATAGCCCGTCCGTTCGGTCAGGATCCCGGCAGCGACCAGCTGCTGGACCCCATTCGAAGCGGCGGCGAAGGTGATATCGAGGAGGCTCGCCAGACGCCGTATCGAAACAACCGGATAGTGGGGAAGAAGCGCCAGCGTCCGTTGGGCGGCCGATCCCTGCCGCAGGCGCGTGCTCCCCGCCCAGTGCTGTTCGAGCGCGCCGAGAGCCCTGCGGGTGATCGCCAGTTCCCTGTCAGTGCCAATGATGGCGCTGGAGATGAAGCCGATCATGCCTTCCCAGTGGAGCCTTTGCTGGGCTGCTGCCAAGGCATCGTAGTAGGCGCGCTTGTTTGCCTCGATGTAAGGCGAGAGGTAGAGCGGAACATAGTCTTCCGCTGCCAGCATCAGCGGCAGCAACAGTCTTCCGACCCGCCCGTTTCCGTCGCGAAATGGGTGGACCGCCTCGAAGTGCGCATGCGCTACGGCCATGCGCGTGATGATGCTCTGGGACTGGACGTGGGGGCCGTCCGCACGCAAGTAGGCGAGCGTCGCCTCGAGGGCTTCGGGAACGCGGTCCGGCGGTGGCGGATTGAAGGTGGATTGGCCGATGTCGAGGCCGCCGATCCAGACAACCCGTTGCCTGAGATCTCCCGGCCGGTCCTTGTAGTCGCGGTCATGGCGCATGACCTCACGGTGTAGGTCGAGGATCAGGTCGAGGGTAAAGTCGCCAGGCCCGCGGCTGTGCAATTTCGGAATGAAGCGATCGAGCGCGACAGCATAGTCCTTGACCTGCTGGGCCGCGGTGCCGCGCTCGACGTCGTCAGTCTCCTCGATGGTGAGAAGCTCGTCGAGCGTGCTGTTGGTGCCTTCGATTGCGGAACTGCTGACGGCCTCCCGGCGCGTCAGCACTCGGCTCACGACGTACGGATCCTTGAGCTCGGCGGCGACGAGCTTCAGTCGGTCGAGCGCCTGCATGGCCGTACGGCGCCGGCCATCGGCGCCGGAAAGGGAGATGGGGGACAAGGGCGGGGGTGGCGGCACAACTCCATAGTGGGAACTCATAGGGTGCCGGATAGCGCACCAGAGTATCCCGTATCGCCTCCACAAGGTTGTCGCGCTTCATTCAAAACCTATAATAGAAAGGCTTGCATGCCGTCCATATTATAGGTTGGCCAAAAACCTAAAACAAGGAGCGAGTACCCGGCTCCATATGTGAGGTTCGGGAGCGATCGCAGCTCCGCGGCGACGGAGGCGATCATTCGGGCCTGCCGCGTCACCAACCGCATGAATTCCTTGAAGGCGCGGTCCTTCCGGGCCGGGCGCCGCGGTCAGATCCCCGCGTACCAGTCGTAGTCGCCCACGTCCTCCCAGTAGCCCCCCTTGCCCTTCCCGGTGCCGGCGAGGCTCGCGACCGCCTCGACCCGCATCACGAACTTCGCGTGCTTGTAGCCGAGCTGGCGCTCGACGCGCAGCCTGAGCGGCGCGCCGTGGCCCATCGGCAGGTCGGCGTCGTTCATGCCCCAGGCGAGGATGGTCTGCGGGTGGAAGGCGTCGACGAGGTCGATGCTCTCGTAGTAGGCGGTGCCGCGGAAGTCGTCGGCGCAGTGGAGGACGATGTAGCGGGCCTGCGGCAGCAGGCCGGCCTGGTCGAGCAGGTGCCCAAGCGGCACGCCCGTCCACTTGCCGATCGCGCTCCAGCCCTCGACGCAGTCGTGGCGGGTGATCTGGCTCCGCGCCGGCATCGCGCGGATCTCGGCGAGCGACCAGGCCTTCGGCGCGGCGACGAGCCCGTCGAGCTCGAGCCGCCAGCCCGCGAACCCCTGCGCCGCGTGGCGCGCGTACGCCTCCGAGCGCGGCCGGGTGTTGCCGTTGGTGCGGAAGCGCGGCGACATTTCGGACGGATCGAACTCGCGCGCCAGCGCCTGCGACCCGATCAGCCGCTGGGTCCGGTAGGACAGCCACTCGCCGGTGCCGAGCACGAGATCGCGAAAGCTCGGGCTGGCGCCGAGCCAGTCGCAGCCGGTGAGGACCGTGGGCGCGGCGAGGCTCGCACCAATGAGGAACCGGCGGCGGGTCAGAAGCTTCGGCATCGCGCTCACTCCTTCGGAAGCCGGTAGCGCCCGGTGATCATCGAGCGGATCTCGTTGAAGGGTCCGGCCAGCAGCACCATGACCAGATGCACGATCAGGAAGGCCGTGAGCAGCCCGGCGGCGATGAAGTGGATCGACCGCGCGCTCTGCCGCCCGCCGAAGAGGTCGAGGAGCCAGGGCCAGGTCGCGTCCATGCTCGGCGACATCGTGAGCCCGCTCAGCACCATCACCGGGATCAGGACGAGGATCACCCCGCAATAGGCGAGCTTCTGCAGGACGTTGTAGCGGCGCGCCGCCTCGCCCTTGGGGAACCTGAGCCTGGCGTGCTGCTTGATGTCCAGCCAGACGTGCCCCGGCGCGAGCTCGGCGGGCTTCGGCAGCAGGTCGCGCCGCAGGTGGCCGTTGCCGAGGCTCCAGAGCCCGTAGGCCGCGATCCCGACCGCGAACACCCAGGCGAAGGTCAGGTGCCAGCGTCGCGACAGCGCGAGGTTGTAGGTCGAGGGGATGGTCGCCCAGCCGGGGAACGCGCGGCGCTGCAGCCGCCCGCCCACCTCCTGCGATCCGAGGATGCCGGCGGTGTCGAGCGTGACCGCGCCGATCCGCAGGTAGCCGCGGTCCTCGACGCTGCCGATCTCGAGCCAGGCGGGATCGTAGTTCGCGCCGTACTCGCCCCAGTAGAGCCGCGGATGCGCGTTGAAGATCATCAGCCCGCTCATCAGCATGATGAAGAAGGTGATGGCGTTCACCCAGTGCCAGATCCGGGTCGACAGCCGGTGCCGGCGCACCAGGTCCCCGCCGGCCGGACGGTCCCGCTCCGCAATCGCCTCGGCTTGCGTCATCGCGTGTCTCCTCGTGCCGGTCGGTGGCGCGGCGCCGCGCCGCCGCGCCACCGCCTACTCGTGCGTCATCGCCCCGTCCACGGCCTCGCCGAGCATCATGTCCGGATGCTCGGCGCAGGCTTCGCCGACCGCCATCGCCGTGTCCTCCGGCGCCATCATCGTACCCGAAGCCATCGCGCCGGTCGCGCCCATATCGCCCTCGGCCATCATCGCGAGCGTCTCGCTCTGCCGTGCTGCGTCCATCGCCGTGAAGTCGGCGCAGGACATGTCGTCCATCGCGAAGCCGGGGGCGGCCGCGGCGAAGCCGGCCATCGCGATCGCCAGGAAAGTGCCTCTCATCGTGTGCTCCTGCTGGTGGGTCCGCGCGAAGCGGTGCAGGCCGATACGGACGCGCGCGCCGCGAAGTTACGCGCGCCCGCGCACAAGAAGGTGAGCTCAGGCGAGGCCCCGCCATTCCGGCGGCGCCGGCGCGCGGCCGGCGGCGAGCCGGGCGCGCACCAGCGCGGCCAGGGCCACCAGCTCGGCGTCGTGCAGCCCGAGCGCCTCGAGGCTCTCCACCGTGTTGAGCAGGTAGTCGGCGTTCGGCCCGCTCGGCCCGACGGCGCGGGCGATCACCTCGGCCTGCGCCTCGAGGCTGAGCCCGCCGCAATACTGCACATGCGCGGGGTTCGAGACGTAGGCGAGCGCCTCCACCGCCCTGCCGCCGTCGAGCTCGACCGTCAGCCGCGCCTCGTCGTAGGCATCGCTGACGAGCTCGCGCGCCCGCAGGTAGCCGAGCGTCGCCTCCGCCGCGTGCGCGGCCACATGGTAGGCGACCCCGACGCAGCTCGCCCGCTCGTCGCGGTCGAGCGCCAGCACCAGCCCCGGGTCGTCCGGCGTGCCGCGATAGTGGATCGAGCTCATGCAGAACGCCCGGCGGTAGCCGCGCAGCGTCGCCTGCCGCTTGTCGGCGAAGGCGAACCCCGGGTGCCAGATCAGCGAGCCGTAGCCGAAGACCCAGAACCCGCCGCGCTCCATTTCCCCTGTCACCATGCCCGCGACTGCGCTATCCCGCCCGGATCAGCGCGGGGTAGGACATGCGGGCACTGTTGGCAATCGTGATCGTGGCCGCGCTCGCCTGGAGCGGCTTCTGGTTCTGGCAGGCCCAGGCGCGCGACCGCGCGGTGACCGACTGGCTGGCCGAGCGCCGCGCCGCCGGCTGGGTGGCGGAAGCCGCCGAGGTGCGGGTGACCGGCTACCCGAACCGGGCCGACCTCATCGTCACCGGCCTCGACCTCGCCGATCCCGAGGAGGGCTGGTCCTGGCAGGCCGACGAGCTTCAGGTCCTCGCGCTCTCCTACAAGCCGCACCACGTCATCGCCGTCCTCCCCGGCGAGCAGGTGGTGGCGACCCCCTACGACACCATCCGCGTGACCAGCGACCTGCTGCGCGGCTCGGTGATCTTCCGCCCCACCCCGCGGCTCGAGCTCGACCACGCGACCTTCGAGATCGAGGGGATGCGCCTCGCCGGCGACAGCGGCTGGACCGCCGGCATCGGCAAGGCGATCCTCGCCACCCGGCAGGCCGGCGCCACCCCCTTCGCCCACGACGTCGCCTTCGACGCCGAGGGGCTCGCGCTGCCGCCAGCGACGGTCGAGCGCATCGGCGGCGTGCTCCCGGCCGAGATCGGCCAGGTCGGGCTCGACGTGACCCTCGCCTTCGACCGGCCGTGGGACCGGCCGGCGATCGAGGGCGACAACCCGGTCCTCGAAGGCGTCGAGGTCCGCGACCTGAGCCTCGCCTGGGGCAGGCTCGACCTGCGCGGCCGCGGCACGCTCGAGGTCGACGCCGAGGGCTTCGCCGAGGGCCGCCTCGACCTGCGCGCCCGCAACTGGCGCGAGATGATCGACGTCGCCGAGACGTCCGGCATGGTCGACCCGACGCTCGCCGGCGCGGTCCGCGCCGGCCTCGACCTCATCGCCCGCTTCGGCGGCGACGGCGAGACGCTCAGCGTCCCGCTCGACTTCTCCGGCGGCAGGACCCGCCTCGGCCCGATCCCGCTCGGCCCGGCCCCGCGGCTGGCGCAGCGCTAGGGACGGATCGAGCGATCACACTGCACGACTGTGCGGGTGATGGCATACCGTTCTCGCCGTCCCGAACCCGGCCTCCGCCCGCGAAGAGGGCAGCGGCACGACCGCGGGCGGCCGAGAAGCGGCCGCCCGGGGGGCGGGCGGCCGCTGCCCGGGCTCGGGGCCCGGGCGGGACGGTGCAGCCGGCGCGCTTCCTTCCGAGGTGTCGTGCAGTGTCGAGCGGTCACCCGCGCCAGAACGGGACGGTGAAGAGGACATAGACCGTGAGGATCTCGAGGCGGCCGACCAGCATCAGGAACGAGCAGACCCATTTCGCGGCGTCCGGCAAGGTCGCGTAGTTCCCCACCGGGCCGATGATCGGGCCGAGCCCGGGGCCGACGTTCGAGAGCGATGCGGCCGCGCCCGAGATGGCGCTGACCGGATCGAGTCCGAGCAGCACCAGCGCGATCGCGCCCACCGCTAGCGTGAGGAAGAACATCATGAAGAAGGCCATGACCGAGTCGAGCACGTCCTCGGCGACCGGCGCGCCCTGGAAGTGCGGGATGAAGACGACGTTCGGGGCGTGCAGGCGCCGGACCTCGCCGGAAATGGCGCCGAGGAGGAGCTGGTAGCGGAACACCTTCGGCCCGCCGGCTGTGGAGCCCGAGCAGCCGCAGATCATCATCGCGCAGAAGAACAGCACCTCGGCCAGCGGCCCCCAGAGCGAATAGTCGGTCGAGGTGTAGCCGGTCGTGCTGATCACCGAGGCGAGGTTGAAGACCACCTCGCGCACGGCCGGCTCGTCGATCACGTCGCCGGCAAGCACGCGGGCGACGACGAGGCCTAGCGCGAGCGCGGCGTAGATCGCCAGGAACGCGCGGATCTGGCTGTCCTCGACGAGCGCCCTCGGCTCGCCCCGCGCCAGCTGCACGTAGCGCACGAACGACAGCGCCCCGAGCAGCATGAACACCGTGGAAACGTACTGCACCGCCGGGCTGAAGCCCGCGAACGAGCTGTCGTAGTTCGCCATGCCGCCGGTCGCGATCGTGGTGAAGGAGTGACACAGGGCATCGAAGCCGGACATGCCCGCCCAGACGTAGGTGAGGGCGCAGGCGACGGTCAGCACCAGGTAGGTGGCGCCGATCGAGAGCGCGATCGTTTTGGCCCGGGGCAGGACCTTGCCGAGGGTGTTGAAGTCGGCGTTCCTGAGCATCTGCATGCCGCCGATGTTGAGGATCGGCAGCAGGATCATCGCGAGCAGGATCACCCCCAGGCCGCCGACCCAGCAGACGATGGCGCGCCAGAGCAGCACGCCGCGCGGCAGGTGCTCGAGCCCGACGATCACCGTGCCGCCGGTCGTCGTCATCGCCGAGGTCAGCTCGAAATACGCGTCGGTGAAGTCGAGGTGCGGCTCGCCGAGCATCAGCGGCAGGCCGGCGAAGGCCGGGAACAGCGCCCAGGACCCCGCGGTGAACAGGAAGCCCTGGCGCAGGCTCAGGCTACGCCGGCCCTCCACGGCGCAGGCGACCGCGGTCGCGGCACCCGCGACCAGGGTGACGACGGCAGCCACCGCGAAGGCCTGGGCGTTCGCCGCGCCGTCGTAGAGATCGACAAGGAGCGGCGGGATCATCAGGGCGCCGAGCAGCAGGACCAGCCATCCGAGGATGTAGCCGACGGGTCGGATGTCGATCATCGAGAAGCGTCCCGGGCACCGGCCCGCGCCCAGCGTTGGCCGGGCACCCGCGGCCTGTCAAGGCGGGCGGCGGCGCAAACCGAACCCGCCCTCCGCCCGCCACGAGGCCAGCCGCCGCGCGACCGCGGCCGGCCGAGAAGCGGCCGTTTTCCGAAGTCCGGAAGCGACCTTCAGGCTGAAGCCAGAGGCGTCATGCCTCGCCCGATCCATCGGGCGAAATCCGCCTCGCCGACGTCGCCCGAGGCGAGCCCTTCGACCATCCGCAGCCCTTCTTGCGTCTCCGGCCGGAAGCCGTAGCCGTTCAGCCGAAGGAAGGTGAGCGACGTCACGAGGGCCGTCCGCTTGTTGCCGTCGACGAAGGCGCGGGCCCTGAGAAGGCCGAAGGCATAAGCAGCCGCGAGATCCTCGATCGCCGGATTCCCGTAGGCGAACAGGTTCATCGGCCGTGCGCCGCCCATTTCGAGAAGGGCGCGATCCCGCAACCCTGCGCTGCCGCCGTGGCGTGCGATCTGCCTGTCATGGACGACCACGATGGCAGCAAGCGGCACCCATTTCGGGCCCTTCATGCCAAGGCCGCAAGGAGGTCCCGGTTCTCGTCCATGATGATCTCGGCAGCCTCCAGCGCAGCGATCACATCGGGATCGTGCGCGAGGATCTTAAGGCCGCCGTCGTCACTTCGGACCACATAGAGGGAGTCTCCCTCCTTCACGTCGAGGATGGCGAGCATTTCCGACGTGAGCGTCATGACGGCGGAGTTGCCGACCTTTCGAACCTTTGTCTTTATCATCGTGCGCCTGCTTTCGGAGCGGTATATACGTACATATATATTGGCGCATCCATTTCCACAAAAAGCAGATGTCTGCGGCGGGTCCATGTCCCGTCGTGGAGTGCGTCCGACCCACTCAACCCCGCAACGGCCTTGACACAACCGTTAGCCATCACTTACGGTAAGTCATGGCTAACGCAGCGCGCGCCCTGAAGAGTTTCGCGGCCCTCGGCGACCCGACCCGGCGGGCGATCTTCGAGCGGGTGGTGGCGCGGCCGGCGCCGGTGGGCGAGCTGGCGCGCGGCCTGCCCGTCAGCCGGCCGGCGGTGTCGCAGCACCTGCGGGTGCTGAAGCAGGCCGGGCTCGTCAGCGAGACCGCGGAGGGAACCCGCCGCATCTATCGGCTCGACCCGCGCGGGATCGGCGCGATGCGCGACTGGCTGGACGAGCACTGGGCCGCGTCGCTCGCCGCCTTCAAGGAACTCGCCGACGCGGAGACCGACAGGGAGGAACCTGAAATGAGCACTGTGCAGGAGCTCGGGCGGGGGATCGCGCCGATCGTTCAGACCGTGGAGGTCAGGGCATCGCCGGCGCGCGCCTTCGAGATCTTCGCCACCCGGATGGACCGCTGGTGGGCGAAGGGCCGCACCATCGGGCAGAACGAGCACGTCGCCATCGTGATCGAGCCGCGGGCCGGCGGCCGTTGGTTCGAGCGCGACGCCGAGGGCACCGAGACGCCGTGGGGCCGCGTGCTGGCCTGGGAGCCGCCCTCGCGCCTGCTGCTCGCCTGGCAGATCAATGCGCGATGGGCCTACGACCCCGGCCTCACGACCGAGCTCGAGCTGACCTTCGCGCCGCTCGACGGCGGCGGCACGCGCGTGCGGCTCGAGCATCGCGACCTCGAGCGCTTCGGCGCCGACGCGGCCCAGCACGCGGAGTCGCTCCGCCGTGGCTGGCCGGGTTTCATGACCGCCTTCGCCGCCTACGCCGACACGCAACCCTGAAAGGAGGACCCGATGCCGTTCACCGTCCACGCCGTCCCCGGAAGCCCGTACTGCCGGGCCGTCCTCGCGACCCTCGTCGAGAAGGCGGCCGACTTCCGCCTCGCGCCGCTCGCTCCCTCCGACCTGAAGCAGCCCGGCCATCTGGCCCGGCATCCGTTCGGGAGGGTCCCGGTCCTCGAGCACGACGGCTTCGCGCTCTACGAGACCCAGGCGATCCTGCGCTACCTCGACCGGGTGCTGCCGGCCCCGCCGCTGACCCCGGCCGAGCCGCGGGACGCCACGCGGATGGACCAGGCGATGAACGTCTGCGACTGGTACCTGTTCCGGGGCGTCGCCGACGCCATCGCCTTCGAGCGGATCGTCGCGCCGCGGCTGCTCGGCCGGGCGCCCGACGAGGCGGCGATCGCCGCGGCGATGCCGCGCGCCCTGCAGGTGACGGCCGAGCTAGCCCGGCTGCTCGGAAACCGCCGCTGCTTCGGGGGCGAGGCGGTCTCGCTCGCCGACGTTCTCCTCGCCGCCCATCTCGACCTGCTGGCGGCGACGCCGGAATGGACGGCGATAAGCGCCGAGGCTGGGCCGCTCCTCGACTGGCTCGCCCGGATGAACCGCCGGCCGAGCTTCACCGCCACCACCTGGGAGCGCGTCGCGGCCCTGGCCGACGCCGCCTGATATGATGCCGTCCCCGGGCAATCGCTTCGGCCGTTCGCGAACGGTGGCCTTCGCGACGGCTGCCGAGGCACGGCCTGCGACGGCCTGGGCGGGCGCGCTTGCGTCACGCAAGCGCCGCGCGCGCACCCGCCGAACCCAGCGGCCATCGTACAATTTGCAGAAGAAGCTGGACACTACTGCACAGCCTCCGGATGCGCAGCAATTACCCGGAAGCCGCCTGACCTCGTTCGGCGCCCTCGGGTTAACCTTCCGACCGCCCGCGCACGGCGCGTGCATGCCTCGTGCATGCTCCGTGCATAATGCGTGCATCGAAGAAAACGCCGTTAACCCTTACGGCGTCAGCGAATCCCCTGCCCCATGACAGACGGGGCACTCCCCCCGCGCCGCGATCCGGATCCGCCGAAAGTCGGCATGGAGCCCGTCATAGACGAGCAGCGCCCCGCGCAGCGACGTCCCGGCCCGCGCGACGAGCTTGATCGCCTCGAGCGCCATCATCGAGCCCATCACCCCGGGCAGCGCCCCGACGATGCCCGCCTGCGCGCAGCTCGGCGTCAGCTCCGGCGCCGGCGGCTCGGGAAAAAGGCATTGGTAACAAGGACCTCCCCCCGCCGGGTGGAAGAGCGCGATCTGGCCCTCCCACTGGCTCATCGCCGCCAGGATCAGCGGCCGCCCCGCCGCGACGCAGGCGGCGTTGACGAGATACCGGGTGGCGAAGTTGTCGCTGCCGTCGAGCACGAGATCATAGCGCGGCACCAGCCCCGCCGCCGCCTTCGCGTCGAGCCGCAGCGCATGCGCCTCGACCACGACATGGGGATTGAGCCCCGCGAGCGCCCGCGCCGCGCTCGCGACCTTCGCCGCGCCGATCTCCGCCGTCCCGTGCAGCACCTGCCGCTGCAGGTTCGACAGGCTCACCCTGTCGTCGTCCACGACCCCGAGCACGCCGACCCCCGCGGCGGCGAGGTAAAGCAGCGCCGGGCTGCCCAGCCCGCCTGCGCCGACGACGAGGACGCGGGCCGCGGCGAGGCGCTGCTGTCCCGGACCGCCGATCTCGTGCAGCACGAGATGGCGCGCGTAGCGGGCGAGCTCGTCGGGCGAAAGGGTCACGTGAGCTCCCGCTCCATCCGGATGCAGCGGACCCCGCCGCCGAGGTCGTGCTCGGCCTCGGCCCGGTAGCCTGCGGCCGCGAAAAACTCCGGGACCTGCCAGCTGCCGACGGTCGCGGCGATACGCCCGAGGCCGCGACCGCGCGCCTCTCCCTCGGCGGCGCGCAGCAGCCTCGTGCCGATGCCCTGGCGGCGGAAGCGCTCGGCGACGATCAGCGCCTCGATCTCCGCCGTCCCGGCGGCCCGGCGCAGCCGCAGGTGGCCGGCCAGCGTGCCGTCCTCGGCGCGCCAGGCCAGCGACAACGGCGCGGGCGGTCCGAGCGCCGGCTCGGCGAGCCGCGCGAGCGCCTCCGCGGTCTCGGCGACAAGCGCGGCGTCGTCGGCGATCTGCACGAGCCCGACAGGGTGCGAAGGCGGCCGGTCGGCGCCGGTGCGGCGCCGCAGGCGGCGGAGCCAGAGCACGTAGGCCGTCACCGGGATCGCCACGACCGCCAGCCAAGCGGCGGCGACGGCCGAGCCGGCGAGGTCGGCGCGCAACGGATGGCCGGGCGGCAGGAGCTGCGACAGGCCGAGCACGAGGACGGCCCCGCCGACGATCCAGCGCCAGCTGCCGTGCGGCGCGCCCAGCCGCCGCGCGGCGAGGAGCGCGACAGCGGCGGAGAATGCGACGAGGCCGGTCATATCCGGCCGTCAGCGCGCCGCCGCCCCGGTGCCGGTGGAGCCGAAGCCGCCGGCGCCGCGGACGCTGCCCTCGAGCGTCTCGGCCTCCCGCCAGGCGATGCGCGCGACCGGCGCCAGCACAATCTGGGCGATGCGCATGCCGTGGTCGATGGTGACCGGCTCGGCGCCGTGGTTGATCAGGATCACCCCGACCTCGCCGCGGTAGTCGCTGTCGATGGTGCCGGGCGAGTTCAGCAGCGTCAGCCCCTGGCGCAGCGCGAGCCCGGAGCGCGGGCGCAGCTGCACCTCGTGTCCCGGCGGGATCTCGAGCGCGAGCCCGGACGGCACCAGCGCACGGGCGCCCGGCTGCAGCGTCAGGCCCAGCGCGCGGTCCCCCGGCGCAAGGCTGGCGCAGAGGTCCATGCCGGCGGCGCCCGCGCTGGCATAGGCCGGCAGCGGCAGCGCCGGGTCGCGGTGGGCGAGGCGGCGGACGGCGACGGCCGCGGTCATGCCAGCGCCCGGACGATGCGATCGGCGAGCGCCTCGGCGACGGCATCCTTCGACATGCGCGGCCAGGGCTCGGCGCCGGCGGCCGTGATCAGCGTCACCGCGTTCTCGCTGCCGCCCATGATGCCGGTCGCGGGGCTGACGTCGTTGGCGACGATCCAGTCGGCGCCCTTGCGGGCGAGCTTGGCGGTGGCATTGGCGACGAGGTCATCGGTCTCCGCGGCGAAGCCGACGACGAGCGCCGGGCGGCCCGCGCCGCGCGCCGCCACCGTCTTCAGGATGTCGGGGTTCTCCACGAGATCGAGCGCCGGCGGCCGTCCGGAGCCGTCCTTCTTCGCCTTGGAGCCGCCGGCATTCGCCACGCGCCAGTCGGCGACCGCGGCGGCGAAGACCGCGGCGTCGGCCGGCAGCGCCGCCTCGACCGCCGCGAGCATGGCGCCGGCGGTCTCGACCTCGACGACGGTGGCGCCCGGAGGCCGAGGCGCCTCCGCCGGCCCGGTGACGAAGGTGACCCGGGCGCCGCGGCGGGCGAGCGCCGCGGCGATCGCGCTGCCCTGGCGGCCCGACGAGCGGTTGGCGATGTAGCGGACCGGGTCGATCGGCTCGTGCGTCGGCCCCGAGGTGACGAGCACATGCCGCCCGGCAAGCGGCCCGGGGGCGAGCGCCGCGGCGACCGCCGCGACGATCGCCGGCGGCTCGGCCATCCGGCCCGGCCCGTACTCGCCGCAAGCCATCTCGCCCTCGTCCGGGCCGACGACGAGCGCGCCGTCCGCCACCACGGCGGCCAGGTTGCGCCGGGTCGCCGGATGCTGCCACATCCGCACGTTCATCGCGGGCGCGAGCAGCACCCGGTTGTCGGTCGCGAGGAGCAACGTGCTGGCGAGGTCGTTGGCGAGCCCCTGCGCGAGCTTCGCGATCAGGTCTGCCGTCGCCGGGGCCACGACCACGAGGTCGGCGGCGCGCGAGAGCTCGATATGCCCCATCTCCGCCTCGGCGGTCAGGTCGAACAGCGCCCGGTGCACCGGCTCGCGGGCCAGCGCCGAGACGCTCAGCGGCGTGACGAACTCCGCCCCGGCCGCCGTCAGCACCGGCACCACCCGGGCCCCGGCCTTCTGCAGCAGCCGGATCAGCTCGAGGCTCTTGTAGGCGGCGATGCCGCCGCCGATCACCAGGAGTATCCGGCGGCCGGCCAGCATGTCCAAAACCCCGATCCGAAGCCGCGGGCCGCGCCCCGCCCCCGAACTGTATTTCCCGGCCCCGCCCGGCGCAACCCGCGCCGGCGCCCCGGTCAATCCGCCGGTGGATGCAGGCCGCGGCACGGGTCGGCCCGTGGCGGCGCGGGGGCGATCAGGACGTCGTCGAAGGCCTCCGGCTCGGCCGGTGGCGCCTCGAACTGGCCGAGCGAGACGACGGTGACCTCGGGCGCCGCGACGGCGAGCGCCGCCGGGACGCCCCGCGCCTTGTCCGCGTGACCGCTGCCGGCGATCACGACCACCTGCCCGTCGCCGGTCATCGTGCGCGCCCAGAGGGCGGCGTCGGCGAGGCCGGCGTCGCGGAAGCGCTGCGCCTCGACCATCCCGGCGAGCAGCTCGGCCGGCAGCGCGTCGCAATGCGCGGCTGCCATCTCCGCCTCCCGGCGCGCCTGGTCGGCCGGCTCGAGCGGCAGGTCGAGGCCGTAGGCCCCCCCGTCCGGGCCGAACACCCCGGCCGCGCCCTCGACCGCCGCGCGGCGGACGTCGGCCGCCGGCTGGCCGGCACCGAAGATGCGGGCCGCCGGCGCTGCCTCGAGGATCGCGGCGTAGGCGGCGAAGTCCGGCCAGCCGCTGTCGGCCCAGTCGAGCGCCTCGGCGATCGCCTGCTCCCCGGCGCCATCGGCGCGGAGCGCGTTGACCGTGTCCTCGTCGGCCTGGGCGATCATCTCGAAGACCAGCGCGGCCGGTTGCAGCGCCGCGACGATATCCGCCTGATTGCGATGATGCTCGGGGTTGTCGTGGATCTCGCCGAGGACCACGACGTCGGCATCGCGCGCCGACTCGACGAAGTCCTCGAGCGCCCCGGGCTCGGCGGAAGCCTGCAGCGCGAAGGCGACAAGCGCGGCCGTGATGCGAGCCCCGATCTGCACCGCCGCCTCCTCGCCGTTCCGGAACGGCGGCACTATCGCACGCGCCCGCAGGCCGGTCACGCGATTCCAGGCCCGATCGCTCAGGCCGAGGTCAGCGTCTCGGCCGCCGAGCCTGTCGCGGCCTCGAGGCGCTTGCGCAGCTTCGCCAGCGCCTGCGCCTCCAGCTGGCGAATCCGCTCCTTCGACAGGCCGAGCTCCTGCCCGAGGCTCTCGAGCGTGCGCGGCTCGTCGCGGAGCTTGCGCTCGACGATGATCATCCGCTCGCGTGCATTGAGCGATCCGAGCGCCTCGGCGAGCCAGCCGCGCACCCGCGCCAGGTCGGCGCCGCGGGTGACGGTGTCGGCCGCCTGCGGCGCCTCGTCCTCGAGCGTCTCCAGCCACTCCCGCCCCTCCTCGCCCGCCTGCTGGGCGTTGAGCGAGAAGTCGGCCCCGGCGAGCCGCGCGTCCATCATCTCGACGTCGCGCAGCGGCACGCCCACCTCCTCGGCGATCATCTCGCGCAGCCGGTGGCCGTCGAGCACCACGCCATCGGCGCCCGCCTGCCGCTCGAGCTTGGCGCGGACGCGGCGGAGGTTGAAGAACAGCGCCTTCTGCGACGAGGTCGAGCCGGTCCTGACCATCGACCAGTTGCGCATCACGTAGTCCTGGATCGACGCCTTGATCCACCAGACCGCATAGGTCGAGAACCGCACGCCGCGGTCGGGGTCGAACTTCTCGGCCGCCTTCATCAGCCCGACGCCGGCCTCCTGGATCAGGTCCGGCATCGGCGCACCGTAGCGCCGGTAACGCGCCGCCATCGAGATCGCGAGCCGCATGTAGGCGTTCACCAGCCGGTGCAGCGCCTTCTCGTCGCCGTCGTCCCGCCAGGCTCGCGCCAGCGCCAGCTCGGTCTCGGCGTCGAGCATCTCGGCGCCCATCGCCCGCTTGGTGACGGTCCTCGTCCCGGGATCATCGGCAACCATCTCGCGTCCTCCTTGCGGCTGGCACGCACCGGACTTCGGCCGTCCGGGTACTTTACGGGGCTACGCCCACGATCAAGCTTTGGATCACCGATAAGGTTCCACGGCGAGGACGGGAACCGCGCTTTCTCGCCGTTGGCGCCGCACCTGCCCGCCGCCGGGCCTGCAACCTCCGCCAGCGGAACGACTTTTGCGCGAGAGGCCGCTCCACTGCAGAGCGATCACGATTTCTTGCGCCGGCCGGCCGCTTGTTTCCGCCTCGACCGCCTCCGCTCTTGACCACCGCGCCGGCGGCGTGGGAGCCGGGGAGCCTGGGAGGAACGCGATGTCCTACGTCCTGGCGATCGGTGACCGCAGCTATTCGAGCTGGTCGCTCCGCGGCTGGCTGCTCTTCGCGCGCTTCGGGCTGCCGGTGACGGTGGTGAGCGCCCGGCTCTACTCGCCCGACGTGGCGCGGGTGCTCGCCGGCTTCGGCGGCGCGCGCACCGTCCCGGCGCTGTGCGTCGACGCCCCCGCAGGCTTCGCTGTCTGGGATTCGCTCGCGATCGCCGAGACGCTGGCCGACCGCCACCCCGAGGCCGGCCTCTGGCCGGCCGACCCGGCGGCCCGCGGCCTGGCGCGGGCCCTCGCGGCGGAGATGCATTCCGGATTCTCCGCCCTGCGCGACGCCTGCCCGATGAACCTGCGCCGGTGCTACGCCGGCTTCGTGCCGGACGCGGCCGTCCTGGCCGACGTCGCGCGGATCGAGGCGCTCTGGGCGATGGCCCGGGCGGCGTGCGGCGGCGGTCCCTGGCTCTGCGGCGGCTATTCGATCGCCGACGCCTTCTTCGCGCCGGTGGCGGCGCGGATCGCCGGATACGGCCTCCCGGTCGGGCCGGCGGCCGCCGACTACGTCGCCGCCCACCTCGCCGATCCGTCCTTCCTCGACTGGCGCGCCGCCGGCCTCGCCGAGCCCTATGCCCAGGCGCACTACGACCTCGCCCTACCGGAGCGACCCTGGCCGGGCCCCCCGCGCTGAACGCGCCCCGGCCGTCGCGCCCGAGCCTCGGGAGAGGCGTTCTCCAGCGGGGCATGCGGTCGAGCGTCGCCGAGAGGCGCGACCGCCAAGCCGGTCCACCACCGTACAAGGCGCCACGGGCTGCGGTTTTCCGACGGACCCTGCCAAGGTCACGAAGGACGACGGCGGGCGTGCATGCGCATTTTGCACTGTCGCGTGAAGTATATTTACAAGTATATTTATCAGAGACGCCTGCAAAACGCCGAATTATGGCCGGACAGGCGGCCGCGGATCGTTCGATGAACTCTGGAGCTGAGACCTCGTTGGTCTCGCTTCGAGGTTTTTCGGTGGACGAGATCGGAATCGGTGGCGTGTGGGGGATCTCAGGACGGGCGGAGGCCATAGAGCCTGAGGAAGCGCCCGCCCTTCCAGACGTTCCAGGCGATGGCGACCAGGGTGAAGTGGGTCCGGTTGCGCGCCAGCCCGAGGAAGCGGGTGCGCGCCAGCCGCCACACCTGCTTGCCATGGCCGAAGATGCGCTCGACCCCGGCGCGCGTCACCCCGATCTCCTTGTTGCGCGCGACCTCCGCCGCCAGCAGCGGGGCGTTGCGGTAGCCCTTGCGTTGCACCCGGTCGGCGACACCGCGGGCAGCCAGGGTGTCGCGCGTCTCCTGCGCCGAATAGGCGCAGTCGGCGTAGAGCTCGGTCTCGCCCCCGGTCATCAGCCCCTTCCAGCTCTTGATCTCGTGCGCGTTGCCCGGCGTCACCGTCTGCGCGTGGATGAAGCCGTCCTCGTCGGCGTTGACCTGGAACTGGTAGCCCCAGGTCCCGACCTTGCGCCCGCGCGCATTGATCTTCACGTGCGCCCCCGCCTCCGGGTCCCGGCCGTCCGTCTCGCCCTCGCCGAGCTTCCCCCGCCCGGTCCGCGCCGCCTCGACCACCGTGGCGTCGATGATCGCCACCCGTCCCTCGCCAATGATCACCTTCTTCGCCGCGAGCTGCTCCGTCACCGCCGCGAACAGTGCCGCGAGCTGCCCCTCCGTCTCCAGCTGCGCCCGGAAGCGGCCGATCGTGGTCGCATCCGGGGTCGCGGCATCGAGCTCCAGCCGGCAGAACTTGCGGAACAAGAGATCCCGCGCCAGCTGCGCCGCCAGCTGCTCGTCCGAAAGCCCGTGCCAGATGCCGAGTAGCAGCGCCCTGAGCAGCGTCTGGACCGGATAGCCGGGGCGGCCGGTCGCCTTCTTGCCCTCGTCGACCAGCAGCCCCGCCAGCGCCTCCCAGTCGAAAAGCGCCTCCACCGGGTCGAGCGCCTTCAGCGCGGGGTGATCGAACAGCTCGGGGCCGGCGAAAAGGGCGGGTTGCGTCGCAAAGCTCTTTCTCATGCCAAAGAGCTTAACCCATCGAGATCCCCAACGGAATCCGTGAGTTTTGCAGAGGGCTCTACCAAATAAGTGCAAATAATGTGAAACGGTGCTTGCGCCACATTTCGTGGCGCATTTGCCCGATGTCGGGATAGGGAGGTTATCTCTTTGCCCAGGCCGACGCTCCCGGAGCGGAGGTGCGGTGCGAGCACCCGCACCTCCGCGGTCTCGTGGAGCATGGGCATCAATAATCGACGGCGCTAGCGGCTCAGGCCGAGGCCAGCGCCAGGAGGCCGCATCGCAAGTCCGTCCGACCGCATCGCGCACCCAGAAGCGGCCATTCAGGGCTTAAACGCCCACCTCCTCGATGAACCGACGTTCTTCGGATGGCGGGCCGCCGGGCCGGCCGATCCCTGGTGCAGCTCGGCTACGACCTCGACCTGCCCGCACCCTGGCCGCGCCGGCACGCTGAGAGCGGTTACGTCTGCTTCGGCAGCCGCGCCTCGACCCAGCCGACGATGTCGGCCAGCACCTCCTCCTTGCCGACGTCGTTCAGGAGGTCGTGGTAGTGCCCGTCGTAAAGCTTCAGCGTCTTGTCCTTCGCCCCGGCGTGAGCGTGGAAGTACTCGCTGCCCTTGCAGACCGTCACGTGATCGTCGGTCCCGTGCATGATCAGCACCGGCAGGGTGATCTGCCCGAAGGAGTTGTGCAGCCGCTCGTCGGCGCGGGCCAGGGCGGCGATGGTCGCCGCCGGCTGCACCTCGTCCTTGGTCAGCGGATCTGCCTCGAGCGCCTTCAGCGCCTCGGGATCGCGCGTGAAGTCCTTCATGTGCAGCGTGAGGACGCCGAGCCGCGGGGCGATGTGGCTGAGGCCCTTCACCGCCGACAGCACGAAGCCGGGGGCCGGCGTCTGGAAGGTGATCTAGGGCGTACGTGCAGGCGGTCACGCCTCCGGCGCTGTGACCGAGCAGATAGACCGGGACCCCGGGATCGCGCTCCTTGGCGATCCGGATCATATCGGCGACGTCCGCGACATAGTCGGCAATGTCCTCGATGTAGAAGCGCTCGCCCTCGGACTTGCCCCGGCCGCGCAGGTCGACGGCGTACACGACGAACCCCTTGGCGGCGAACTGCTCGCCGGTCCAGACGTATTGCCCGCCGTGCGCGTTCAGCCCGTGGCAGATGGCGACGATCGCGCGTGGCGCGCCCTCCGACCGCCAGGACCGCAGGTGAAGCCTGAGGCCGCCCGCCCCGGTGAAGTCTTCTTCGGTCATCGATCGCCCCCTTCGATCGCATCCCCGATGTCAGTCACTCCCGCAGGCCGAAACCCCACAAGTCCGCACGGGCGAGACTAAGCAAGGAGGCGACTGGAGGATGCTTGTAGGTACGACGGATGACGGGTCATGATGAATCGAGTCAAGCGGATTTTGGGCCGAGAGGGACCCGTGACGAAGACAGGGCGGGGTCGCGCCTCCGTGGGCGCATCATCGACGACCCGGAGCTTTCGGACGAGCTCGCGAACATGCGTGCGGCGGTCGCGCCGGACAGCCCGTTAACCGGACGCTAACGCAGCCGGCGCAAGTCTCCGGCCGGTTCGGGAAAAGAGGCCGGCATGGTCGCGCGCGCCTACACGGTGGCTTTTCAGGGCGTGGAGGCGCGGCTGGTCGAGGTGCAGTGCGCCATCGCCGCCGGGCTGCCGGCGTTCAACCTGGTCGGGCTGCCGGACAAGGCCGTCTCCGAGGCCAAGGAGCGGGTGCGCGCGGCGATGACCGCGATGGGGCTGGCGCTGCCGGCGAAGCGGATCACCGTCAACCTCTCGCCGGCCGACCTGCCCAAGGAGGGCTCGCACTTCGACCTGCCGATCGCGCTCGCGGTGCTCGCCGCGATGGAGGTGCTGCCGCAGGACGAGGTCGCCGCCCAGGTCGCGCTCGGCGAGCTCTCGCTCGACGGCTCGCTGATCCCGGTGATCGGCGCGCTGCCGGCGGCGCTCGCCGCGGCGGAAGCCGATTGCGGGCTGATCTGCCCGGCGGCCTGCGGCGCCGAGGCGGCCTGGGTCGGCGCGGTCGAGGTGATCGCGCCGAAGACGCTCCTCGCCCTCGTCAACCACTTCACCGGCCGGGCCGCGCTGGCGCCGGCGCAGCCCGGGACCGTCGACGGGCCGGCGACGCTCAAGGACCTCGCCGAGGTCAAGGGCCAGGAGCGGGCGAAGCGCGCGCTCGAGATCGCCGCCGCCGGGCGGCACCACCTGCTGATGGTCGGGCCGCCCGGCAGCGGCAAGTCGATGCTCGCCGCCCGGCTGCCCGGCATCCTGCCGCCGCTCGAGCCCGCCGAGGCGCTCGAGACCTCGATGATCCACTCGCTCGCCGGCCTGCTCGACGAGGGCGGCATCAGCCGGACGCGGCCGTTCCGCACCCCGCACCACACCGCCTCGATGGCGGCGATCGTCGGCGGCGGCCGCGGCGCCAAGCCCGGCGAGATCAGCCTCGCCCATCACGGCGTCCTCTTCCTCGACGAGCTGCCCGAGTTTCCGCGCACCGTGCTCGAGACGCTGCGCCAGCCGATCGAGACCGGCGACGTGGTCGTCGCCCGCGCCAACGCCCACGTCCGCTACCCGTGCCGCTTCATGCTGGTGGCGGCGGCCAACCCCTGCCGCTGCGGCCATCTCGCCGATCCGGCGCGCGCCTGCGCGCGGGTGCCCGACTGCGGGGCCGAGTATCTCGGGCGCATCTCCGGGCCGCTGATGGACCGCTTCGACCTGCGCGTCGAGGTGCCGCCGGTGACGGTCGAGGATCTCGGCCTGTCCGCGCGGCGGCGAGACCAGCGCCGCCATCGCCGGCCGGGTCGCCCGCGCCCGCGCCGTGCAGCGCGAGCGCTTCGCCGGCCACGACGGCGTGGCGGTCAACGCCGACGCCGAGGGCGAGCTCCTCGAGGCGATCACCGCGCTGAGCGAGGCGGCGGCGAAGCTCATCGCCGAGATCGCCGCCCGCTTCCGCCTCAGCGCCCGCGCCTACCACCGGGTGCTGCGCGTCGCGCGCACCATCGCCGACCTCGAGGCCTCGGGGCCGGTCGAGACCCGCCACGTCGCCGAGGCCGCCGGCTACCGGCTCGCGCTCTGACGGCGCGCCTGATCTTCAGTTCGTGAGCGCGACCTCCGACACCAGCACCGGATCCTCCCGATACCTCTCCGGGAACAGCTGCTTGAGGTTCGCGATCTTCGGCAGGTCGTTGTGGACGATGTAGGGCTGGGTCGGGTTCAGCGTCAGGTAGTCCTGGTGGTAGTCCTCCGCCGGATAGAACGCCTGCCCGGGCTCGATCGTCGTCGCGATCGGCTTGCGGTACAGCCCGCGCCGTCGAGCTGCGCGATGTAGGCCTCGGCGACCTTCGCCTGGTCGCCCGACTGCGGGAAGATCGTCGAGCGGTATTGGGTGCCCACATCCGGGCCCTGGCGGTTGAGCTGGGTCGGGTCGTGCGCGACCGAGAAGAACACCTGCAGGATCTCGCCGTAGCTGATCTCGGCCGGGTCGAAGGTCACCTCGACCGCCTCGGCGTGCCCGGTCCGGCCGCTGCCGACCACCCGGTAGTGCGCGGTCTCCGCGGCGCCGCCGGCATAGCCCGAGACGGCGTTCTTCACCCCGTCGAGGTGCTGGAAGACCCCCTGCACCCCCCAGAAGCAGCCGCCGGCGAGGACCGCGACCTCGGGGCCCGGCCCCGCGGCCTCGTCGAGCGCGGGGGCCGGGATCGCCAGGCCCTCCTGGGCGAACGCGGGCACGGCCCCGAGGCCGAGCGTCGCGACGAGGAGAACGGCGGTCGAGATCGGGCGGGTCATGGCGTGTCTCCGGAGGTTCGGGTCAGGCGGCGACGGGCACGAAGGCCAGCGCCACGCCGTTCATGCAGTAGCGCAAGCCGGTCGGCTGCGGGCCGTCGTTGAAGACGTGGCCGAGATGGCCGCCGCAACGGCTGCAGTGCACCGACGTGCGGAGCATGCCGAAGGTGCGGTCCTCCTCGGTGCCGACGGCGCCCTCGAGCGGCTCCCAGAAGCTCGGCCAGCCGGTACGGCTGTCGTACTTGGTCGAAGACGCGAAGAGCGGCAGCGCGCAGCCGGCGCAGGCGAAGGTGCCGTCGCGGTGCTCCTCGAGCAGCGGGCTCGTGAACGGCCGCTCGGTGGCGCTTTCGCGGAGCACCGCGTAAGCCTGCGGCGACAGCATCGCCCGCCACTCCGCCTCGGTGCGGGTCACCTCGAAGCCGGTGGCGGCAAGCGTGGCCACCGGCCGCAGCGCCGCGAGCGCCAGGCCGGCCACGCCGCACTTCAGGATCTCGCGTCTGCCCGGCATGGTCCGTCTCCCGATCGGCTGCAACTGCCCGAAGGTACGGGACGCCGGGCCCGGATGTTACGCCGAGGCCACGCGATCACGCCGTTTTGAGTGGCAGGTGGCGCACGAGGAAGGCCGCGGCGCGGTCGAGCGCAATGTCGGCCTCCGGCAGCCGGCCGTGGTAGAACTGCCAGACATGCGGCGTCGCGTTCCAGAGGTCGAGCGTCACCTCCACGCCGTCGGCGGCGAGCCGCGCCGCCATCATCCGGGCGTCGTCGAGCAGGATCTCGGAGCGGCTGGCCTGGATCAGCGCCGGCGGCGCGCCGCGGAAGCGGCCGCGATGCGGCGAGGCGCGCGGGTCGCCCGGGTCGGCCCCGGCGAGGTAGAGGTCGCGGACCTCGGCGAGCCGATGCGCGGGCAGGAAGGCGTCGCGCCGGGCGAGGGCCGCGAGGCTGGCGCCGGCCAGCGTCAGGTCGGCCCAGGGGCTGAAGGCGACGACACAGGACGGCGGCGGCTCGCCGTCGGCAAGAAGCCCGTGCAGCAGCGCGAAGACGAGACCGCCGCCCGCGCTGTCGCCGCCGAGCGCGATCCGCGCGGCCGGCCAGCCCTCGGCGCGGAGCGCGGCCCAGGCGGCGCGGGAGTCCTCGACCGCGGCCGGGAACGGGTGCTCGGGCGCGCGCCGGTAGCCGGGCAGCACCGCGCCGATCCCGGCCCGACGGGCGAGCGCCGCGACGAGCGCGACATGGGTGCGCGGCGAGCCGAGGCAATAGGCGCCGCCGTGCAGCCAGAGCAGGATCCCGGCGCCGGCGGGCGCGGGGATCCGCAGCGCCGGGCCCCCGCCGAGCCGGACCTCGTCGGCGGCGACGCCCTCGCCCATCAGCGCGACCAGGCGCTCGAGCCGCGCGCGGGCGGCGGGGACCGAGCGGGCGCGCGCGAGCCGCGGCTTTTCGACCAGGCGCAACCAGAGGTCGAGGGCGCCGAGGCGCAGCGACATCAGCCGCGGCGCCGCTCGATCGCTTCCCAGATCTTCGCGGTCGCGTTGATGCCGTCGAAGCGCTCGAGCTCCTGCAGCCCGGTCGGCGAGGTGACGTTGATCTCGGTCAGCCAGTCGCCGATCACGTCGATGCCGACGAAGATCTGGCCCTTCTCGCGCAGGAGCGGCCCGATCGCCGCGCAGATCTCGCGGTCACGCCCGGTGAGGCCCGCCTTCACCGGGGTGCCGCCGGCGTGCATGTTCGAGCGCGTCTCGCCCTCGAGCGGCACGCGGTTGATCGCGCCGACCGGCTCGCCGTCGACGAGGATGATCCGCTTGTCGCCGTTCGAGACGGCGGGCAGGAACTTCTGCGCGATCAGCGGCTCGCGCGAGTAGGTCGTGAAGAGCTCGTAAAGCGCGTTGAAGTTGCGGTCGTTCGGGTCGAGCCGGAACACGCCTGCACCGCCATTGCCGTAGAGCGGCTTGAGGATGATGTCGCCGTGCGCGGCCTTGAAGGCGCGCAAGGTCGCGGCGTCGCGGGTGACCGTGGTCGGCGGCGTCAGCTCCGCGAACTGCAGCACCAGGAGCTTCTCGGGATAGTTGCGCACCCAGAACGGGTCGTTGACGACGAGCGTCCCCGGGTGGATGCGCTCGAGGATGTGGGTGGTGGTGATGTAGCCCATGTCGAAGGGCGGGTCCTGGCGGAGCCAGACCACGTCCCAGTCGCCGAGGTCGATCTCGGCCTCGGCACCGAGGCTGAAGTGGTCCCCCTTCACCCGGCGCACCTCGACCGGCCAGCCGCGGGCGGTCACCCGGCCGTCGGTCAGCGCCAGCCGGTCGGGGGTGTAGTAGAAGAGCCGGTGGCCGCGGGCCTGGGCCTCCTCCATGATCCGGAAGGTGGAGTCCGCGCTGATGTTGATCCGCTCGATCGGATCCATCTGGACGGCGACGTTGAGGGGCATCGGGGGCGCTCCGCGGGGCTCGGGAGGGCCAAGTCTTGGCCGAGCGTCCGCGGCGTTGCAAGCCTACCAGCCGTCGAAGCTCGCCGCGTTCTCGATGACCTCGGTCCGGCCGTTGCGGTCGACGAGCGCGAGGTCGAACCGGCAGGGCGTCGTGCCGTCGGTCATCTCGGCGAGGTAGCGGCTGGCTGCGGCGCCGATGCGCGCCCACTGCCGGGGCGTGACGGCCTCGGCGGCGTGGCCCCGCCGGGCCTTGACCTCGACGAAGACGATCTCGCCCGGCATCCCGATCACGAGGTCGAGTTCGCCCTCGGGCTTTCGCCAGCGCTCGGCGAGCACGCGTCCGCCGGCGGCGCGGTAGCGCTGGGCGGTGGCCTCCTCCGCCGAGAGGCCGAAGTGATGTGCAACCGCTGTGTACATACCAGGAACATAACCCCCCGCCCTCCGCCCGTCACGTGCCGCCACCAATTGGGGTTAACGCCCCCGCGCCAGGGCGAGCGCCCGCGCGTAGACCTCGCGCCGCGGCAGGCCGAGGGCCGCCGCGACTTCGGCGGCGGCGTCCCTGACCGATTGCCCGTCGAGCGCCGCGGCGAGCGCGGCGTCGAGGCTGGCGGCGCTGACCGGCGCCGGGAGCGGCGGCCCGGCGACGACGACGACCTCGCCCCTCGGCTCCGGCGCGGCGGCATAGTGGGCGGCGAGCTCGGAGAGCGGCGCCCGACGCGCCTCCTCGAACCGCTTGGTGAGCTCGCGGCAGACGGCGGCCGGGCGCGCCGCGCCGAGCACCGCGGCCATGTCGGCGAGGCTGGCGGCGAGCCGGCGCGGCGATTCGTAGAAGACGAGCGTCGCCGGGACCGCGGCGAGCTCACCGAGCGCGCGGCGCCGGGCGGCCGGTCGCGGCGGCAGGAAGCCCGCGAAGAGGAAGCGGTCGGTCGGCAGGCCCGCCACCGCCAGCGCCGCGAGGAGCGCCGAGGCCCCGGGCGCCGCCGTCACCGGGTGCCCGGCGGCGATCGCCTCGACGGCGAGGCGGTAGCCGGGGTCGGCGACGAGCGGCATGCCGGCGTCGGAGACGAGCGCGACCGAGCGCCCCTCGGCCAGCGCCGCGAGGAGCCGCGGGCGCTGGGCGGCGCCGTTGTGGTCGTGGTAGGGCAGGATGCTCGCAGCCGGCCGGCGGAGCCCATGGATCTCGAGCAGCCGGCGGGTTGTGCGGGTGTCCTCCGCGGCGAGGAGATCGGCGGCGGCGAGGATGTCGAGCGCGCGCAGCGTGACGTCGCGGGCGTTGCCGATCGGCGTCGCCACGACATACAGCCCCGGGGCGAGCCGCGGCGCCGCCGCCCCGGAAACGGGCGGCTCATCGGTCCGGTCGCTGTCCATTCTTCGTTTACATTTCGCGGTCCAGAACGTAGGTTCCGGCCGCCGCCCGCCCGCAGTTTTCCGGCCCAGAAGTCAAGGTGAGGGATGATGCTGTCAACACGATTCTCGGTCCTCGCCGCGCTTCGCGCCGCCGCCCTCGTCGCCGCCGCCGCGGTGCTCTCCGCCTGTGCGACCGGCCCGCGGACCGGCGCCGGCGACGACGGGGTCGCGGTCGACGCCAGCCAGCCGGTGCAGGTCGCGCTCCTCCTCCCGTACGGCTCGGGCGATCCCGGCCGCGAGCAGATCGCCCGCAGCCTCGAGAACGCCGCCCGCCTCGCGCAGGGCGACCTGCGCAACGCCACGATCGACCTGCGGGTCTATTCCGACGCCGGCACGACGGGCGGCGGCTCGGCCGCGGCCTCTCAGGCGATCGCCGAGGGGGCGAAGATCATCGTCGGGCCGCTCTTCAGCACCGCGACGGCCGGGGCGCAGCCGGTGGCGGCCTCGGCGGGGCTCAACGTGCTCAGCTTCTCCAACAACGCCTCGGTGGCGGGGGAGAACGTCTATATCCTCGGCACGACCTTCGAGAACACCGCCGACCGGCTGGTCGCCTTCGGCCTGTCGCGCGGCCAGCGCAACTTCGGCGTCGTCTACCCGTCCGGGCTCGAGGGCGAGACCGCCCGCGACGCGGTCGGGGCCGCGGTCAGCGGCCGCGGGGCGACGCTCGTCGCCACCGAGCCCTACAACCTCTCGGTCGAGGGCATCCAGGCGGCGGCCAGTCCGATCGCGGCGACGCTGACCAGCGCCGGCGCGAACGCCGTCATCCTCACCGACGGCCCGACCGGCGGCCTCGCCTTCATTTCCGAGGCGCTGCGCGGCAACGGCCTGAGCGCGGCGCAGGCGCAATTCCTCGGCATGCAGCGCTGGGACGTCTCGGCCGAGACGCTCGCGGTGCCGAGCCTGCAGGGCGGCGTCTTCGCCGCGCCCGACCCCGCGCTCGTCAACGGCTTCGCCGGCCGTTACCAGGCTGCCTACGGCGAGTACCCGCACGAGCTCGCCGGCCTCGCCTACGACGGCATCGCCGCGGTCGGCGCGATGATCGCCGAGGCGCGCAGCCAGGGCGGCAGCCCGTTCTCGACCGCGCGGGTGACCCAGCCGGCCGGTTTCGCCGGGGTCAACGGGCCGTTCCGCTTCGGGCCGAGCGGCCGGGTGCAGCGCAACCTCGCCATCATCGAGGTTCGGAACGGCCAGGCGGTCGTCATCGAGCGAGCCGCGAGGTCGTTTGACGCCGTTGGCTTCTGAACAGAGCCGCCTCGCCCCGGCCGCACCGCTCTGGCGCGGACTTGCGCCGGCGCCGGAGCTGATCCTCGACGTCACCGCGACCCGCGCCGCGCTCGACGCGGCGGCGGGCGCCGCGGCGGACCGCGGCGCGATCCGCCCGGCGGCGGTCGCGGTGCTGCGCCAGGTCTACGCCGAAGGCCGCGCCGCCATCGCGGCCGAAATCGCCGCGGCGCCGCGCGAGGCCCACCGGGCGATCCACGACTATGCCTGGCTCGTCGACCGGATCACCACGCTGACCCTGGACATGGCGGCGCGCTGGCTGCACCCGTTGGTGAGCCCGACCGCCTCGGAGCGGGTCTGCGCGATCGCGGTCGGCGGCTACGGACGGGCCGAGATGGCGCCGTTCTCCGACGTCGACCTGCTGTTCCTGACGCCCTACAAGCAGACGCCCTGGGGCGAGAGCCTGATCGAGAGCGTGCTCTACTGTCTCTGGGACCTCCGGCTCAAGGTCGGGCAGTCGGTACGCACCATCGACGACTGCCTGCGGCTCGCCAGGACCGACGTCACCATCCGCACCACCCTGCTCGAGCACCGCTACCTCTGGGGCGACGCCGGCCTCGCCCGCCGGCTCGACGCCAGGCTCTGGGACTACTTCGCCGGCACCGGGCCTGACTTCGTCGAGCTCAAGCTCGCCGAGCGCGCCGAGCGCCACCAGCGCCAGGGCAGCTCGCGCTACCTGCTCGAGCCGAACGTCAAGGAGGGCAAGGGCGGCTTGCGCGACCTGCAGGCCCTGTTCTGGATCGGCAAGTACCTGAACCACGCCGAGAGCTCCGAGGACCTCGTGCAGATGGGCGTCTTCACCGCCGAGGAGTACCGCATCTTCGCCGAGGCGGAGGCGTTCCTCTGGACCACGCGGGTGCACCTGCACCTGCTGACCGGCCGTGCCACCGAGCAGCTGACCTTCGACACCCAGGTCGAGATCGCGGCGACGCTCGGCTACCGCTCGACCGAGGGACAGCGCGCGGTCGAGCGCTTCATGCAGGACTACTTCACCCACGCCAAGAACGTCGGCGACCTGACCCGCATCTTCCTCGCCGCGCTCGAGGCCCGCCACGTCAAGCCGCGCCCGAGCCTCGGCAATACGCTGCGCACCGTCTTCAGCTTCCAGAAGGACCCGACCGGCCCCGGCTTCCGCCTCAACCACGGCCGGCTCGACACGGCGGAGGAAGGCGCGTTCCGCAAGGACCCGGTCAACATCCTGCGGCTGTTCGAGGAGGCGCTCCGCACCGACATCCCGATCCACCCCGACGCGCTGCGCCGGGTCGCGAGGAGCCTCGACCTGATCGACGACACGGTGCGCGCCGACCGCGAGGCCAACCGGATCTTCCTCGACCTCCTGCTCGGCCACAACAACCCCGAGCGGGCGCTCCGGCACATGAACGAGGTCGGCGTGCTCGGCGCCTTCATCCCCGAGTTCGGCCGCATCGTCGCGATGATGCAGTTCAACATGTACCACTCCTACACGGTCGACGAGCACATCATCCGCACCGTCTCGACGCTCTCGCAGATCGAGCGCCGCGAGCTCGTCGTCGACCTGCCGATCGCCACCGACATCATGGCCAAGGGCGTCGACCGCCGCGTCCTCTACGTCGCGCTCCTCCTGCACGACATCGGCAAGGGCTCGGGCCGCGACCACTCGGCGGTCGGCGCCGAGGTCGCGGCCCGGCTCTGCCCGCGCTTCGGCCTCGACGACGAGGATACCGAGCTCGTGATGTGGCTGGTGCAGAACCACCTGCTGATGTCCGACGTGGCGCAGAAACGCGACCTCGCCGAGCCGCGCACCGTGCGCGACTTCGCCCAGGCGGTGAAGAGCCCGACCCGGCTGAAGCTCCTGACCGTGCTCACCGTCTGCGACATCCGCGGCGTCGGGCCGGGCGTCTGGAACAACTGGAAGGCGATGCTGCTGCGCGGCCTCTACGCGGAGACGCTCGAGTTCCTGACCGGCGGCAGCGAGGCGGCGAGCCGGCCCGAGCGCGAGGCGGCGGCGCGCGAGGCGCTGTCCGGCGCGCTGGAGGGCTGGAGCGAGGCCGAGATCGCGGCGGAGCGCGCCCGGCACTACGCCCCCTACTGGCTCGGCTTCGACACCCGCACCCACGTGATCTTCGCCAACCTCGTGCGCCAGCTCGCCGAGGACGAGCCGGCGATGCAGATCGACCTCGACCTCGAGCGCGACGCCACCCAGGCCTGCTTCGCGATGTCCGACCACCCGGGCATCTTCGCCCGCCTCGCCGGGGCGCTGGCGCTCGCCGGCGGCAACGTGGTCGACGCCCGCACCTACACCACCACCGACGGCATCGCCACGGCGGCGTTCTGGCTGCAGGACGCCGAGGGCAAGCCCTACGAGAAGGCGCGGCTGACCCGGCTGCGCAACGCCGTCACCCGGACGCTCAAGGGCGAGATCGTCGCCCGCGAGGCGCTGAAGGACAAGGACAGGATCCGCCGGCGCGAGCGCGACTTCGTGGTGCCGACCCGGATCAGCTTCGACAACACCGGCTCGGACATCTACACGATCATCGAGGTCGAGACCCGCGACCGGCCGGGCCTGCTCTACGACCTCGCCCGCACGCTGACCGCCAACAACGTCTCGATCGCCTCGGCGATCATCGCCACCTACGGCAAGCAGGCGGTCGACGTCTTCTACGTCAAGGACCTGTTCGGGCTGAAGCTGCACGCCGACAGCAAGCGGCGCACGCTCGAGGCCCGGCTCAAGGCGGCGATCGGCACGGTCGAGGAGCCGCGTTGAACCGTCCAATCCGCCTGCTGCCGGCGTTCCTCAGCGTCGGCTCCTGGACCATGCTGAGCCGGATCCTCGGGCTCCTGCGCGACATTCTGATGGCGGCCTTCCTCGGCACCGGCCCGGTGGCGCAGGCGTTCCTGATCGCCTTCACGCTGCCCAACATGTTCCGCCGCTTCTTCGCCGAGGGCGCGTTCAACTACGCCTTCGTGCCGATGTTCGCCAAGAAGCTCGAGGCGGGCGAGGACGCCGAGGGCTTCGCCCGCGACGCGCTCTCCGGCCTCGCCACCGTGCTCATCGTCTTCACCCTGCTCGGCCAGCTCGCCATGCCCTGGCTGGTGCTGGCGATGGCGAGCGGCTTCGCCGGGGACGAGCGCTTCACGCTCTCGGTCGAGCACGGGCGCATCGCCTTTCCCTACATCCTCTTCATCTCGCTGACGGCGCTGCTCTCGGGGGTGCTGAACTCGTTCGGCCGCTTCGCGCTGGCGGCGGCGGCGCCGATCCTGATGAACGTGGTGATGATCGCGTTCCTGCTGATCGGCTGGTGGACGAACGGCAACATCGGCCGCTGGCAGATCTGGTCGGTGCCGGTCGCCGGGGTGGCGCAGCTCGCGCTCGTCTGGTGGGGCTGCGCGCGCATCGGCGTGCCGGTCCGGCCGCGCCTGCCGCGCCTGACGCCCGAGCTCCGGCGGCTCGCGGCGGTGGCGGCCCCGGCGATCCTCGCCGGAGGGGTCGTGCAGGTGAACCTCCTCGTCGGCCGCCAGGTGGGCTCGTTCTTCGACGGCGCCGTCGCCTGGCTCTCCTACGCCGACCGGCTCTACCAGCTGCCGCTCGGCGTCGTTGGCATCGCGATCGGCGTCGTGCTCCTGCCCGACCTGTCGCGGCGGCTGAAGGCCGGCGACGACCAGGGCGGCCGCGACGCGCTCAACCGCGCCACCGAGTTCACCCTCGCGCTGACCCTGCCGGCGGCGGTCGCGCTCATGGTGATCCCGGTGCCGATCGTCGCGGTCCTGTTCCAGCGCGGCGCCTTCGGGGCCGCCGACACGCTGCCGACCGCGCTCGCCGTCGCCGTCTATGGCGCCGGGCTGCCGGCCTTCGTGCTGCAGAAGGTCGTCTCGCCGCTCTACTACGCGCGCGAGGACACCCGCACGCCGTTTCGCTACGCCGTGCACGCGATGGTGGTGAATGTCGCCGTGGCGCTCGGCCTCGTCCCGTTCATCGGCTTCGTCGCCGCCGCGCTCGGCACGACCGTCGCCGGCTGGGTGATGCTGTTCCAGCTCTGCCACGGCACCCGTCGCATGGACCGGGCGGCCGAGGTCGACGCCCGGCTGCGCCGGGCAGTCCCGCGCATCGCCGCGGCATGCGTGATCATGGGGGTAGCGCTCTACGTCGGTGAGCAGGTGCTGGCGGGCGCGCTCTCCGACGCCACGCGCCGCTACCTCGCGCTGGCGCTCCTGGTCGCGCTCGGCATGGTGACCTACGTCGCCGCCGCCTTCGCGACCGGCGCGTTGCGCCCGGCCGACATCCGGGCGGCGCTGCGCCGCGGCCGCCCGGCCGCGAACGGCTAGCCGTGGGCTTCATTCCGGCGACCCGGTAACCCCCACAGCCGCAAGAGTGCACGACCGGCTGTTTCCCGACGGGCTTGGCACTGTGCAGAGTATTGTCGAAGCTTCGCGGAAATAGTCGCGAAGGTGTGCATGCCCGCGTGGGACCGTCGCGTGAAGTATATTTCGAAATATATTTATCAAGATAGGTGAAAATAAGGTGAAACCTAGATTCACGTTCCAAGTGCGACGGTGAAGTTGCGGCGAAGCTCGTCCGCGAGCCCGCGGGAGAATGCCTCGAGAGGCGTGCTCCAGTCGAGGCATTTGCGCGGGGTGGTGTTGAGGCTGCGAACCAGCCGGGCGATGTCGGCATCAGTGACCTCCGCGAGGTTGGTGCGGCGCGGCAGGCGCCTGCGCATGCGGCCGTGGGTGTTCTCGATCGAGCCGCGCTGGCCGGGACAGCCCGGATTGCAGAAGTAGGCCGCGATCTCGGTCCAGAGCGTGACGTGCTCGTGGTGGGCGAACTCGCCGCCGTTGTCGCAGGTGAGCGTGCGGCGCGCCGGCGGCGGCAAGGGCAGGAGCTCGGCGACGATGGCGCGGGCGCAATCGCCGGCTCCCATGCCGCGAAGACGCCGGGCGAGCGTCAGCCGGCTCGCACGATCCTCCAGGGTGAGCAGCGCCTGGCCGCCCTTGCGGAAGTGCATCACGTCGCCCTCCCAGTGTCCGATCTCGCTGCGAAGATTGGCATTTTCCGGCCGCGCCTGGATCGGAACCCGGTTCGGGATCGGCAGCCGCGACCCGCGCCGCCGGCCCCGGCCCCGCCGCCGCTTGCGCTGGCGGAGCAGGCCAGGCAGCCCCGCCTTGCGTCCCTCGAGGCTCCAGACGTAGCGGTAGATGGACTCGACGCCGATCCTGTGCTCGGCTGCTTCGCGCTCCATCCTTCCCACGATCTGCTCGGGAGACCATCCCATGGCAAGGCCGGTCTCCACGCGGGTCCTGAGCGGGGTGGAGCGCCCGATCCGCGAGCCCCGCTGCTTGCGCGCCCGGGCGCGGTTGTCGGCACTCTGCGGTCGGTAGCCGCCCACGACGCAGCGGTTGCGCCTGATCTCGCGGTAGACCGTCGACCGGTGTCGGTTCAGGCGGCGGGCGATCTCATCGAGGCCCAGACCCATCTCCAGAAGGCCGCATAGGCGGCAACGCTCATCGAGCGTCCAGTGGCTGTAGTGCTGTCCCATGGCGACACCAGATATAGCAGGTGTCGCACTTGGTTTGGGAATCTACGAAACGGTGCCTGCGCCACATTTCGTGGCGCATATCGCTACGTCGAATAGGACGCTCTTCTCGATACCCACGGGCGCGCCCGGAACGGACATGCGGTCGGGGCCTCCGACGCCGGGAGAGCATGCACCCGCGCCGGAGCCGGTTGACGCGGGGGCGGCCGACCGGCCATAAGCCGCATGCTGTCGCAAGCGGAGACCACCATGGCCGAGGCGAAGTTTGAGCCCCGCGTCTTTTCCGGCATCCAGCCGTCGCATAACCCGACGCTCGGCAACTATCTCGGCGCGCTCAAGCGCTGGGTGGAGATGCAGGACGTCTATCCGACGCTCTACTGCGTCGTCGACCTGCACGCGATCACCGTCTGGCAGGATCCGGCCGCGCTCACCCACACGACCCGCGAGATCGCTTCGGCCTTCCTCGCGATCGGGCTCGATCCGGAGCGGTCGATCCTGTTCAACCAGAGCCAGGTGCCGGGGCACGCGCAGCTCGCCTGGGTCTTCAACTGCGTGGCCCGGCTCGGCTGGCTGAACCGGATGACGCAGTTCAAGGAAAAGGCGGGCAAGGACCGCGAGGCCTCGTCGGTCGGGCTCTACGCCTATCCGAGTCTGATGGCGGCCGACATCCTGCTCTACCACGGCACCCACGTGCCGGTCGGCGAGGACCAGAAGCAGCACGTGGAGCTCACGCGTGACATCGCGGCGAAGTTCAACCACGACTTCGGCGTCGACTTCTTCCCGCTGCCCGAGCCCGTGATCGAGGGTGCGGCAACGCGGGTGATGTCCCTGCGCGACGGCACGAAGAAGATGTCGAAGTCCGACCCCTCGGACATGAGCCGGATCAACCTGACCGACGACGCCGACGCGATCGCCCAGAAGATCCGCAAGGCGCGGACCGATCCCGACCCGCTTCCGGGCAGCCTCGAGGAGCTCGCGGGCCGTCCCGAGGCGCTGAACCTCGTCAACATTTACGCGGCGCTCGCCGGCAGGACCGCCGCCGAGGTGATCGCCGAGCACGCCGGCCAGCCGTTCTCCGCCTTCAAGCCGGCGCTTGCCGACCTCGCGGTCGCCCACCTCGGCCCGATCACCGCCCGGATGAAGCACTACATGTCCGACCCGGCCGAGATCGACCGCATCCTCGGCGCCGGCGCCGAGAAGGCCGCCGCGATCGCCGAGCCGATCCTGGCGAGGACCTACGAGATCGTCGGCCTGGTCGGCAGCCGGTGACGCGCGCCATACTGGGTCCGGGTGATCCCTTCGCATCCGAGCATGACGCCCCGCCGTTCTCGTACCAAAGGGGGATGAATTCAGGCCGGTGTGGGTCGGAACCGAAATGATCCAGCGCGGCCGCGATGGTCATGCCCGGAAGCTCCAAGCATCGGCGATGCTGGGCTTGGTCAAGGGACCCGAAGCACCCTCCGACCACTTCCGGGTAACGATGATTAACCGCGGATCGACTTGGGAGGACGGCGCGCGCCCCTCTCGTTTCATCGGTCGACTGCCGGACTCGTGCCGCAGGCGTCCCTGCGATGGTCGCCGGCTCCGGCACGGATTTGGTGCATGGATTGTGCATATGATGTGCATGCGTTGTGCATGCCACCCCGGAGACCGCCCCGGCCGCTTTCCCAAGCGAAATCCGCGCCTTGCCCCGCCCCGTCAACCAAGGTTAACGCCAGCGCGGGACGCGTTCGGACTCCGGCCGACTCCGCCGAGCCGCATCCCGGCCCTACGACAGCGTCGCCTTGCTCCGCAGCGACTGCGGCACCCGGACGGGCTCGGCCGCGTAGTCCGCCGCCCGGTCGAAGAAATGCTCGCGCCGGAACACGTGGCCGAGTCCGGAGAGGACCAGGCTCTGGCCGCGGCTCAGGCCGTAGAAGCTGCGGAACAGGGCACGCGTACGCCCCGACTTCAGCGCCGCCGCCACCATCTCCATCTGCTCCTGGCGCATCCGGCTGAGGCCGCCGGCCACGACCTCCTTCTCGATCCGGCCGCGCCACTTGCGCTCCCAGCGATCGAGGCCGATCGCGTCGAAATGGGCGACGTAGGCGTTGGCGAAGGCCTTCGAGGCGCTCACCGCCGGCCTCGTGACGGATTCCGTGCCGCGCATGCTCCGATGACACCCGATCGAAATATGCGGGCGGTCGGTCCGGAGCATGTGCTTGCCGGCGACGTGGCCGAGCACGCCCCAGCGCATGACCGACGAGACGGCGCCGTAGATCGGCCGGCGCAGCAGCCGCCACTGCAGCTCGCTCGGCCACTTGGTGCGGAAGTAGGTCGAGCCGAACGGCTGGTCCGGATCGTCGCCGGGCCCCCAGACGGCCTCGGCGGTCGGGAAGCTGATCGCGTCGACGCTCTCGGGCACGCCGTCGAGCAGCGCGGTCAGCGGCCGGTCGGCGAAGACGAACTCGTCGGCGTCGACGACCAGCAGCCAGGGGGTCCGGCACCGCGGCAGGCAGTCTCGGTAGCAGACCCGCATCCTGTCCTCGATCGTCTCGAGCGTGATGTCGGGGTTCCTGGCCCAGAACGCGGCATCGAGGTTGGTGCGCGTCGCGCCACGAATTGGCGGCAGCTCCTCGGCCGGGCCGTTGAAGTACACGAAGACTTCAGTCGCCCCGAGCGCTTCGTAGTAATCGACGAAGCGCTGGACGACGTCCGGCGTCTCGCGCATCATCGCCACGACGGAAAAGCCCGCCATCCCTGACCCCCCGTATCGGTGCCCGCGCACCTATACGGGGAATCAAGCTGCCACCCAAACCGAAAACGCGCTCGCGCCTGACGAAGATCGGACGAGCTAGGAGGCCCCGGCTGTCGGGGTCATGTCGCGGGTATCGTCCCTCGTCGCGACATCGTCCGGGAAGATATTCTTTTTAAACGCGAATCCCAGGCCGTTCAGGACCGCGTACTGTCCCTTCGACAGCCCGTAGAAGCTCCTGAAGAGCGCCCGCGTGTCCTGCTCGCCCCGCCGCAGCCGTTCCCCGATCCGCCACATCTGGCGTGTCCGCCCGCCGGCCATTCCACGCGCCACCGTCTCGCCGGTGAGCCGCTGCCGCCACTTCTGCGTCCAGCGCACGCGGCTGATCGCGTCGAAGTGGCCGAGGAACATGCCCGACAACGCCGGCGCCACCTCGGCAGCCGGGCGGGTCAGCACCCGGCCGTCGCGCAGCGCGTCATGGTTGCGAATCGCCGAGTAGCGGCGATCGGCCCGGAGGAACTGCTTGCCGCGGACGTGCCCGAGGAGGCCGCGGCGCATGTCGGCGCCCATGCGGCCGTAGAGCGGCCGCCACGCCAGCCTCCAGAGCCAGGTGCGCCGCCACTCCAGACGGAAGTGCGTGCTGCCGAACGGCGCGTCGATCTGGTCGCCCGGTCCCCAGACCGCCTCCGCCGTCGGCAGGCTGACCAACTCGGCCTCGTCCGGAATCGCGCCGAGAAACGACGGGATGCTGCGGTCGCCGAAGACGTACTCGTCAGCATCGACCACCAGCAGCCACTCCGTGCGGCAGCGGCGTTGCCCGAGGCCGTAGACCGCCGATTGCCGGTCCTCGAGCGCCACCGGCCGTTCAACGCAGGCTTTCGCCCAGAACGCCGCGTCGCATTCGACCAGCGTCATCCCGGGAATCTCGAGGCGGAAAGGCGCCGGGCCGTCGTGGAAAACCATCACCTCCTCCGCCCCGGCGGCCAGGTAGTAGCGCACGAAACGCGCGATGATCTCGGGGCTCTCCTGCATGAGGGAGACGGTCGAAAAGGCTGTCATGGACGGAATTCCGCGATTGATGCTCGGTACCCGGATAGTGGTCGCAAACCCCCCGCTCCGACAGGGGCGCGCGGCGCGTCGGCGACAACCCGCCTCCGGGCCGGCCTTAGGGCGCGTGGGTCCCGCGCGAGGAAAGCCCTTGTCGAAACGCCCTCCGTGCAGGCAAGAGCGTGGCAGACTCCCGACGGCATGAAGGCCGAAAGCGGACGGAGGACCGCACATTGCGCAAATTTCTGATCATCCTCGACGACACCCCGGAAATGCTGAATGCGATGCGGTTTGCCGCGATCCGGGCCTCCAAGACCGGCGGCGCGGTCGAGATGCTCGCGGTGATCTCGCCCGCGGAGTTCCAGCACTTCATGGGCGTCGCCGACGTGATGCGCGCCGAGGCCCACGAGAAGATCGAAGCGCATTTCCAGCTCTTCAAGGACCGTATGGAGAAGCGCGAAGGCATCACCCCCGTGCTCGCGGTGCGCGAGGGCGACAAGGTCGACGCGGTGATCGAGCATATCAAGTCGGACCCCGAGATCGGCGTCCTCGTGATCGGCGCCGGCGTCGACAAGGGCGGGCCCGGGCCGCTCGTCGCCGCGCTGACGGGACGCCGCCTCGGCGAGCTTCGGGTCCCGATCACCATCGTCCCGAGCTCGATGACCAAGGAGGAGATCATCGCGGCGTCGTGACCGCCGGGATCGACCGGCGCGGTTGCCGCGTTGGACCCTCCGCCAGCCAACGCGGGCACGGTATCGCCGCTATCCGGGGTTCATTGACAATGGCTGAGGCGGGGGTCAGCCGTCCTATCGAGGATTACGCGCTCGTCGGCGATCTCGGCACCGCGGCGCTGATCGGGAGGGACGGCGCGGTCGACTGGCTGTGTGTGCCCCGCTTCGACTCCGCCGCCTGCTTCGCGGCGCTGCTCGGCGACGGCGACAACGGCACCTGGCGGCTGGCGCCCTTGGCGGAGCACGAGACCCGGCGGCGCTACCTGCCCGATACCCTGGTGCTCGAGACCGTGTACGAGACCGAGGACAGCGCCGTCGAGGTGATCGACTTCATGCCCTACTCCGGCACCGATCACCGGTTCGAATCCTGTACGGAATGCGATAAGTCAACGAGTTAGCCTTAGCTCACCAAACTCGTCTAATAAGCGTGAAATACGGTAACAACGCAGTTTTGCGGGGCCGCCGCTTCGCACTGCAACCCCGATTGCGAACCAAGCGTGCTTAAGTCCGGTCGGGATCCGGCAGTTCGCGAGTCTCGACCTTCAGCCAGCTGCGGAACTCCTGCGCGGTGTCGCGTCGACGCGGAGTTCCACAGATCGCCGGCCGCTCGGGGCCACCACTCAACTACATTATTGAGCCACGCGCCGCGGCGATCTCGTCGCGCAGCGCCTCCTCGACGTCGTCTCTGCTGACATCCGCTTCCGGGTGACGTCGCACCAAGCGTTTAGCCTCCGCCGCCGGGTTAAGCGGCTCGTCATTGCTATGGGCCTCGTCCACTCGATCCAGCCTCTCGATCGCCAGTCTGAGGGCTTCCATTGCTTGTCTCCCTTGGCCTGTTTGCTCCAGGAAAACTGACCGTCAGCGGTGTTGTTCCCGCTCCCTAGGAGAACAGGCGGATCAGCGCCGCCCACGCCACCTGCGGATCCTCCTCCGCCCAGATCACCTTGATGCCGTGCCGGTCGATCGCCACTGGCTGGCCGATGAGCTCGAGCCCGGCGCGGAACGTCCCGGCCGGCATCACGTCCGGCGGATCCTCGCGCCGTCGAGCGCGAGGCCGGCCCGCTCGACCCAGAAGACGCGACCGGCGGCTGTCCGGCCGATCACGAGCAAGACGCCGCGGTTCAGCGGCAGCAGGTCGGCGGCCAGGCCGAGCGCGGGCTCGACGCCGGCGGCTCGGCAGGCGCGCGTCATTGGATTGAGGCGCCTGGCTTCGGAGTGGTGGGGTTTCATGCTATCCCTACCCTGACCGTCGGCCTCGCCACCTCCGAAGCGTAAGCACCAGATCGGGGCCCGCGCTCCATCCGTATATCAGGCCGATCGCTCCAAAAACGCCCGCGCCGGCCCGTGCGCCGAAGGGGCCACCCACAATGCCCGTCCCAGCTCCTAAGACGAAAAAACCAAGCAGACCGAAAACCACCGCGCCAATAAATCGAGAACGCACGTCGACCTCCGCATGTGTCGCATGCACCCTCGCTTAGTTCGGAGGCGCCGTCGATCCCGGAACGCTTCGAGGCTGCGTCACCAGCGCGCGCAGGCTCCCGCGCTGATCATCTCCTCGCCGACGTCGCCGATGTTCGAGATGCTGCAGACGCCGACCTCGCGGTCGTAGGAGCGCCGGCCCTCGAGCGCACACGTCGCGGAGGCTCCGGTCGCCAGCTGCCGCATCAGCGCCGTCGCGCGGTCGCCTGCGCAGGCGCCGCGCTCGGCGCAGTCGAGGTTGGCGATCCGGACCGGCACCGCGCACTTCGATGGTGTCCCCGTCGCGCACGTGCGTGACCATGCCGACGGGCCGGCCCTCCGACGGGCTCCATCGCGACGGGCCGAACATCTTGTGCGCGGCTGAGGTGCCCGCTAGGCAGCGAGCGGAGCAACGAAGGCGAGCGCTACGAGTTCGTCGCGTGTGAGGCGTGGCCGGAACTTCCTGCGGGTCGATCGGATTGAGAACCTTGCTTCGCCTGCGGGTATGACTTCTCCAAGGTGACCGGAGGGCAGAGCGGCGGCCGGGACAACCTCGTTCCCGGCCGCGTCTATGGCAGCCTAGGTGCCGAGCAAAGCGTCGGCGACAGCGAAGGATTGTCCCGGCTCGTTCCCGGCGCTGAGGTTCCCAAGGGCAGGATAAACGTGGTGAACGCGATTTGCCGACGCGGCCGGAGGCCGTTCGCCGCGCCTTTGTCGACTGGTTGCGGATGCGTGTCTATCTGACGCCGGAGAATGAGGTTGCGCACTGGCCTAAGTCCTCTCGCCCTGGGTGGAACCATCAGGGCGGCATTGGACTAATCGGGTCTCACTGTCCCTCGTAAAACTGGGCCGAGTTGGCATCGTCAACCGGCTCCTTTGCGCGGGAACGATCAACGGCCTGCACGGTGACGTCGGCAGCGTCCGCGCAGCTCTTGGTGAGCCAAGGATACTCGTCGCCTCGTGCCGATCAAGCTCGAGGCTTTCGAGGTATTAGGTCGAGCGGGGGCCTTTGCCCATGCGGCGCTACGTGGCGTAGGGCCTTGAGCTGCCGGCGGAACATGTCCGCAATCTTGTCCTTGCTCGTCTCAGCTTCGGGATGCGCAGGGAACAACTGCTCGGACAATGCGTCAATGTCGAGCTCCACGCCCCGCTCTCTGGCACTGTCGACCGCGTCAACTATCGCGATTACCAATGGCAGCGAGGACGACATCGTCATCTCAAACCGAGCGCCTTTGTCCCCAAAACGAACAGGGAGGCAGGGCGTTCCGCGTCCGGTTGTCGACGCGTGTCGGCGCCCGCTTGAACGCCCCCACAGCCGTTCCTAAATCCCTTTCCGTCCGTTGGCCGACGTCGGTTTCCTTTTTGGGGGAGGGGGAATGCCAGGAGTTGACGCTTGCGAGGTCTACGTAAAGCTGCTTGCGTGCATGTCAGCCGAGGAGGCGGTCCAGTGGTTGCACAATCCGCATCCCCTGCTCGACAACCGAGCGCCGCAGTCGCTGATCGACGAAGGCAGAAAGCAAGACGTGCTCGCGCTGTTGAGCAGGAACGACGGCCTGCGTGGGACCATCGGGCTTGCCGGCCGCTACTAACCGCCAACTCGGACGTTCGGTCCGCTGCTTGCCCGACAGGCGCTGCACCTCGCCAAAGTCACAGGGGCGACACTCGTCATCGCCAAGCTCGACCGGCTGTCGCGCAATGCCGCCTTCCTGCTGACGCTCAGGACAGCGGGGTGAGGTTCGCCGCGGTTGACCTGCCGGAGGCAAACGACCTCACGGTTGGCATCATGGCGCTGGTCGCGCAGCAGGAGCGGGAGGCGCTCTCGAGGCGGACGAAGGAGGCGAGGGCGGTGGCCAGGAACCGCGGTGTGCGGCTCGGCAACCCGCAGGGCGCGGCGGCGCTCAGGCGGGCCGGTCGGGGCGCAGCGGCGCTGCGTGCGGCCATTGCCCGGAACGCCGACCGGCATGCCCAGGACCTGGCGCCGGTGGTTGAGGACATCCGCGAAGGCGGCGCGACGAGCCTGCGGGCGATCGCAGGCGAGCTGAATGCGCGTGGCATGCTCACGCGCCGTGGCGGCCGGTGGCACGTCTCGACGGTAACGAACCTGCTTGACCGGCTCGCGGCTCGGGAGGCGACATGTCCCTAGAGGTCATCGGCGCCGGCTTCGGTCGCACGGGAACGAACTCCCTGAAACTGGCGCTCGAGATGCTCGGCTTCGGCCCCTGTCATCACATGCACGAGGTCGCCACCCATACCGAGCAGGTTCCGATCTGGGAGGATGTGGCACATGGCCGGAGAACGGATTGGGAGAGCGTCTTCGCCGGCTACCGCTCTCAAGTCGACTGGCCGGGCGCCCGCTATTGGCGCGAGCTCGCCCATGCCTTCCCTGCGGCGAAGGTGATCCTAACCGTCAGGCCGGCCGAGGACTGGTATCGCAGCTTCTCCGCCACCGTCGGACCCGAGCTGCTGGCGCCCCCGACATCGCCTGAGCCTGTTGCACTCGCCCGACGTCTAATGCAGCGCGAGATCATCGCTCATCAGGTTTTCGGTGATCGCCCGCTCGAGGGGGCGGATGCAATCCACGTGTTTCGACGGCACGTCGACGAGGTTCAGCGCACCGTCACGCCCGAGAGGCTGCTGGTGTTCGATGTCTCGAACGGATGGGGGCCGCTGTGTGCCTTTCTTGGAGTTGGGGCCCCCTCGCGACCTTTCCCGAGGACGAACAGCGTTCGTGAGTTCCACGATGGCACCTGGCTCGGCGAACGACGCATCTGACGATCAGCGGCTCGCACAGAGTTCGCGAGGCAGCATGCGCCAGTCTCGGCTGATGTCGCTGGTCGAGGCGCTGACCAACGTCGTCGTCGGCTACGCACTCGCGGTCTGGGTGCAGGTCCTGGTGTTCCCGCTGTTCGGTCTGGAGGCGACGCTGCGGCAGAGCCTCGGCATCGGCGCGATCTTCACCTTCGTCTCGCTCGTCCGGGGCTACCTGCTACGGCGAGCCTTCGAGGCGGTCCGGAAGTAGGCGCCTCACTGGCCGCGGCTGTGCGCCGCGGTGGCGGGCGTGCAGCCCACAGTCTTGAACCACCTCCAGGAGGCGAAAGCCGACCTTGCGCCACACACCCCCCGGACGCCCTCTCTTCACCCGCATAGGGCGAGTGCGCGACGGCCGCTCTAGGCAACTGCGCCCAATATCTGAGGTGGCTGCCCCGAGCACGGCTTCGAGCGACTTATACCGCGTCGTAGTCCGCGTCGCTGAAGTGATCGAAGCCGGGCATCGGCCCGGCGTCCGCGACCTCGCAGGTCGCGAGAGGGACTAGATTTTCGGTCAGGCGGCGTGTCAGGCTCATGCAAACCTCCGAAGTCTGCGCGAGCCTGCCCACGAATGTGCGGTCGATCAACCGCCCTCCCGTCAGTCAGCTTTCGTGGCGATCAGGGTCGCGAATGGCTGATGCCCGTAGAGCGTGCCCGCCTCACGACGCTGATACTCCGCGACCAGCGCGTCTGCGAGTGGCTGCCCGATTTCACCGTGCCCAAGCATCATGGCGCTACCGAGGCGCACCCAGACCAGCATGCCATCCGCGTCGGTAACAGCGCGGCTGGTGATCCGGAACTGCTTGATGTGGAAACCGGCCTCCTTCGCCAGTGTGCGAAGCTTGGCAACGAGATAGCGGTCCGTCACGTAGTTCGCGACGAAGAAGTCAGCGCACGCCTGCAGCGGATCGAAATCGAAGCCTGCCAGCGATGCCTTGGAGAAATCGGCATCGCAGACGACCAGCGTTCCGCCGGGCCTCAGCACGCGCATCGCCTCAATCAGGAGTTCGGCCGGGGTCACAACGTGGCAAAGGACGGTGTGGAACACGATCGCATCCACGGTTGCGTCGTCGAGTGGAAGTGCCGCGCCATCACCGGTCTCGAAGGTCAGGTTGTCGATCCCCTCGGCGAGGCGCCGGGCGTGGGTGAGCAGCTCAGGTGACGGTTCGATGCCGAGAACGCGAGTCTGCGCTGAACGCGCCGCCATGCGTCGAGCGGTCGGGCCTGTGCCGCAACCGACCTCAACCGCGAGGCCAACTGCGCCCCAGGGAAGGTCGTCCAGGTACGCCTCGACGATCGCGACCATAGCCGGCTCTGCGGCTCTGACCTCGAGCTGGCGCGCGAAGACCTCGATGAACTCGGGCCCCGCGGCCGAGACGTTTTGAAAGGGGTCCGGCATTGCGCCCTCCCTTCGGCTTGCTCCGCCGGAGCACAGCACGGCAGCGCCGAGTGGCGCTTTCACGCCGTCAGACCAGCACGTGTGCACCTTCAGCGGGTGACGGTCGGCCGAGCTTCTACGGCTCTGAGCTCAGGCTTCGTATTTGAAGGAGAGAGAAACGCGCGTGCGGAATGCGGCAACCTTCCCGTCCTTGACCGTCATGTCGAGCTTCGTCACCTCGGCCACGCGAAGATCACGCAGCGAGCCCGCAGCCGTCTCCACCGCGTTCCGACCCGCGTCCTCCCACGACTTCTCGCTGACACCGACCACCTCGACGATCTTATAGACACCTTCTGCCATCATTCCCTCCGCTGAGTTCCAGTTGCTCCGGTCCGAGGCGCCGTCCGATTGCGCGAACGGCGCCGACGCGATCAATCAGGCCATTTCGCGATGCATCTCGAGCACGACTTTGCCAGAGACCGGGTCGGTTACGCCGAGGTCCCCGCCGAGGTCTTCCAGCATCTCGCGGCTGCGATCGAGGGTTTCGATCATCTTCGGACGGGCCGCGACGATCGCGTCCATGCTGTCCCACTCGCCGATCAGGCAGAAGTCGCGCTCGCCGGTCTGGATGATGGCGACCGACCGCATACCGGCGAAGGTGTCGCGATTGATGGCGCGGTGCGCCTCGAGGTAGTCTTCGTTCCGCCCCGGCTTCACTCGCATGCGCACCACGTTGTAGGCTGTCATGGTTCCACCCTCCCCCAGAAGCATCGCCCGGGCGTTGGAACCTGGCCAAGCCGCCAGCTCCAGGCGCCGACCTCAAGCTGCCGGGCGATCCGGCCGGCATGAGAGGGTAGCACCGTTCGGCGCGTCGCGTCTCGCATGACACTGAGCCGTAGGCGGCCAGCAAGAGAGCGGCGCCGAGCTCTCGCCCAGCCGTGGGTCGGATGGCCTGATTTGCCGGCGCTCGCCCTTCAGCCGAGGCGATAAACCCGCTCCTTGCCTTCGACCCTCTCGGAGGTGACGGTCAAACCGAGCCGCGTCTTCAGCGCCCCGGCGAAGGCGCCGCGCACGGTGTGCGGCTGCCAGCCGAGGGCCGCGGCCGCCTCGGCGACCGTCACGCCCTCCGCGCGCCCGAGCAGGGCGACGAGCGCCGCCTGCTTCGTCTCTCGGGGTTGGCGCGGATGCGTCGTCGTCGGGGCTCCTGAGGCGCGCAGCGGCCGGGGACGGCTCTTCTTCGCCGGTGCCGAGTCCTCGCCGCCCACCGTCTCCACAGGCGCGCCGGCGGGTTCTAGGCCGAGGACGGCGCGCCCGGAGTTGGCGATCAGCAGCAGCACGCCGCGGCCGTTCGGTTCATTGCTCCACAGGCTGTTCAGGCGCGCATCGGCCTTGGCAAAGCTCTGGCTCGGCTGCTCGCAGGCAAACCCGCGGGAGAGCAGCGCGGCGATCACCTTCGCCGCAGCGCCGCCGCGCAGCGAGTTCGGCAACGGCAGGAGGTTGCCGTCCGCCCGCTGGGAGGCGGCCGAGAGGATGATCGCTTGGGTATCTGATAGCTTGGACATTGGCTTCGCTCCAATCGCGCGGACCGGGACCATCCCGGCCGCTATCGGGCCAAGCCGCGCTTTCCCAGGGAGCGCGGCAGAAGTCGGGTGACAAAGGGCGCCCGATCACGACACAGCCGTAGATCTGCGCGAGAGCCAAGCAAATCAGCGGATCATCTTGTTGCTTTCTCTTGGCCGTTCCGGCGCAGTTTGCCGACGACGCAAACCATCCGAGGAAGGGCCGCTGCTGCCGCTCGTCTGCATGCCGTCGCCGACCCCGAGGGACGGCCTCTCTTTGCTCCTGCGGCAGCGGCGCTCGGAGCGGGTCGCTGGGCAAGCATATGATTCTGTTGCGATTTGCAAGCCTAACGCGAACGAATTCTCTTGAGAACGAACACGGAACATGATCTACTCTCGGGATGAACAAGATCGTTCCGGTCCCCCGCCCCACCACCGACCACCTCGACCGGTTGAACGAAGCCCAACGCGCCGCCGTCCTGCATGGCGACGGCGAGGTCGGCCCGCTGCTGGTGATCGCCGGCGCCGGCACCGGCAAGACCAACACGCTCGCGCACCGGGTCGCCCACCTGATCCTTCAGGGCGCCGATCCGCAGCGCATCCTCCTGATGACCTTCTCCCGGCGGGCCGCGGTTGAGATGAGGCGCCGCATCGAGCGCATCGCCGGCGCCGTCCTCGGCGACAAGGCCGCCGCTCTCACTGCCGGCCTGACCTGGGCCGGCACCTTCCACTCCGTCAGCGCCCGCATCCTGCGCGACCACGCCGCCGAGATCGGCCTCGATCCCGCCTTCACCATCCACGACCGCAGCGACTCCGCCGACCTGATGAACATGGTTCGGCACCGCCTCGGCCTGTCGCGCACCGAGAGCCGCTTCCCCGAGAAGGGCACGTGCCTCGAGATCTACTCGCGGGTGGTGAATGCCTGCGAGCCGCTCGAGACGGTGCTCGCGAGCGGCTTCCCGGCCTGGATCGGCTGGGCGGCAGAATTGAAGCGGCTCTTCGCCGGCTACGTCGAGGCCAAGCAGAAGGCGCAGGTGCTCGACTACGACGACCTGCTGCTCTACTGGGCCGAGATGCTGTCCGACCCGGCGGCGGCCGCCCAGCTCGGCGCCGGCTTCGACCATGTCTTCGTCGACGAGTATCAGGACACCAATCGGCTGCAGGCGAAGATCCTGCTCGGGCTGAAGCCGGACGGGCGCGGCCTGACCGTGGTCGGCGACGACGCCCAGGCGATCTACGGCTTCCGCGCCGCTGAGGTCCGCAACATCCTCGACTTCCCCGGGCTATTCGACCCGCCGGCACGCGTCATTACGCTGGAGCAGAACTATCGCTCGACCGAGCCGATCCTCGCGGCCGCCAATGCGGTGATCGGCGAGGCACGCGAACGGTTCACCAAGGACCTCTGGAGCGAGCGGCACTCCGATGATCGCCCCCAGCTCGTTTCCGCCGTCGACGAGGCCGCCCAGGCCGACTACGTCTGCTCAGAGGTCCTCGCGGCGCGGGAAGCCGGCATCCCGCTGAAGAGCCAGGCCGTGCTGTTCCGGACCTCGCACCACAGCGCCCAGCTCGAGCTGGAGCTCACTCGGCGTAACATCCCCTACGTCAAGTTCGGCGGGCTGAAGTTCCTCGAGGCGGCGCATGTCAAGGACCTGCTCGCGATCCTGCGCTTCGCCGAGAACCCGCGCGACCGGGTGTCCGGCTTCCGGGTGCTGCAGCTGATGCCCGGGATCGGCGCCACGACCGCCGAGGGCATCCTGGACCGGCTCGACGCGATGGCCGCTGCCGCGCCGCTGGGTGACCTCCGCGTGCCGCCACGTGCCGCCGAGCCTTGGGCAGCGTTCGTGCAGGTGTTCGAACGTCTGCGGCGCGGGACCGCCGGCTGGCCGGCCGAGATCGAAGTGGCGCGTCTCTGGTATGAGCCGCATCTCGAGCGGCTTCACGAGGACGCCGCGGTGCGCGCCGCCGATCTCCTCCAGCTCGTGCGGATGGCGGACGGCTACGGATCGCGCACCAACTTCCTCACCGAGCTCACCCTCGATCCGCCGCAGGCGACCAGCGACCTCGCCGGGGCGCCGCACCAGGACGACGACTATCTAGTGCTCTCGACCATCCATTCCGCGAAGGGCCAGGAGTGGCGCTCGGTCTTCGTGCTGAGCTGCGTCGACGGCTGTATCCCGTCCGATCGCGCGACCGGCACCCCGGAGGAGATCGAGGAGGAACGCCGCCTGCTCTACGTGGCGATGACGCGGGCGAAGGATGCGCTGCACCTGATCGTCCCGGTTCGCTTCTACACCCAAGGCCAGGCAGCTTGGGGCGACGAGCACGTCCACACGACCCGAATCCGGTTCTTGCCGCGCCACGTGGCCGACAAGTTCGAGGAGCCGTCCTTCAAGCCGAAAGACGGCGAGGCGGGCTCGTCGGCGCGGCCGGTGCCCCCGCGGGACCTCAAGCACCGGATGACGAGCATGTGGGCATAGACGGTCGGGGGGGGCGTTCGTGGCTGCGTCCGCTGATGAGTCCTCTCCCGCTGGTCGTGTAGCTCGAAGGAGCGGCGTCGCTGCGCGGATCGCGGAGGGGCCACCACTGCGGCCCGCGAGCGGGTGCCAGATCGCGCCGGACATCGCCGGTTGCTCCACACCCCTGATCGACGGCGTTCCGTGGTGGGTCTGGTGCCCCCGCGGGATCACAGGTTCAGATGCGCGCTGATCGCGTCGACGATCATGGCATGGTCTTCCTCGGATACGAGCCCCGAAACGGTGATCGCGCCGATGACGCCAACGTTCGCGACCCGGATGGGAAAGCTCCCGCCATGGGCGGCGTAGTCTAGCGGGTCGAGACCCAAATCTGAGCCTACGCTCGCACCTTTGGCCGCAAGTCGGCGGCCCGCCCACAACGAGGATTGATGCAAACGCAGCGTGAGGTTGCTCTTGCGCCGAGCCCAGTGGTCGTTGTCCGGGGCGCTGCCCGGCAGGGCCGCATGAAACAAGGTCCGATCGGGGATGCGGATATCCACGACCACCGGCGCAGCGACGCGCCGAGCGGCCGCGACCAGCGCCGTACCGATCTCCCATGCGGTATCTTCCGAGAAGCGGGGAAAGACCAGCATCGCCTCCTGTCGCTCAAGATCTTCTACGGAAGGGGCGGTTACCATGCGGACTTCTCCGATAGATGCGGACCGCGTCGTGTGTCAGCCGGGCAAGGACACCGCGACGCCGGCAGCTCTGGCCACTCTGTTTCGACCTTCGGGAACTTACCGGTGGCACCCGACCGCGGTCAAAGGCCGGGCCACCCAGGGTGTTTCGGCGCCTTCGACTAAATGACTGGAAGCGAGGCCGGCGGTGATTGCCAGCCCCGTCGCTTAGAAGTGGTGATGCTTGGAGCACTGTGCCATAGCATTCGCCCTCCCTCGCGGCATATGCGATCTCCCGGCAGGCTCGGCTGGGAGCGTCATAGAGCCGGTTCGGAGGAAGCCTCTTCCACTTGAATCCCTCTGCGAGCCTTCCAACATTCGGCTCACCGCAGCAGTTCAGCTGGGCTTAGGAGGAATTGTCATGGTCATTCGTTATGCCGATCCCTTTGAAGCGCTCTTTGCATTCCAGAGGGCGTTGGAGAGTTGGCTCGCTAGCGATTGGATGGGAAACACCACCGCTGGCTCTGGAAGCTACCCGCCTATCAATGTCTTCCAGCAAGGGGATGACTTGGTAGCAATAGTCGAGATACCGGGTGTCGACAAGGAAGAGTTGAATATAGAGGCGAAGAACAACACTATTCGGATCGCGGGAAGGAAGAAGATCGAGTACCCTGAAGGGGTGAGTGCGCATCGACGTGAGAGACTCTGGGGAGACTTCGATCGAACCGTCGCGGTTCCCATGCAGATCGATGCCGACGGTATCAAAGCCGAATATGAGGACGGGCTGCTGGCTCTCTTCATCCCGAGAGCTGAGCGCGATAAGCCCCGTACGGTCCAAATCCGATAGGGGGCGGGAGAGTATTCACATGGCTGAGAAGCAAGAGCTGCAGGTGCGGGAAAAGCGTGAGGCTGATACGTCGCGCGAAGCGACCAGGCCCACTCGAGCCTTCGTCCCGAGTGCCGACATCTACGAAAGCGAAACTGCCCTGACGGTCGTTCTAGAAATGCCGGGTGTCAGCAAGGAAAACGTAGACGTGAATGTCGAGGACGGGGTCCTCACTGTCGAAGGCCGGATCGAATTCTCCAAATACGAGCGGCTTCAGCCTGTATACAGCGAGTACAACGTAGGGCCTTACCGGCGCAGCTTCCAAATTTCGAACCAGATCGATCACAGCAAGATCGCTGCACAGATGCGAGATGGCATCATGATTTTGGAACTGCCGAAGGTCGAGACCGCGAAGCCTCGTCGCATTCAGGTATCGTAGCCCGTAGACACAGAGAGGAGGCCCACGCGGTCGTCGCCTCGCCTCGACGCCCACTGCGCAAGCGGAGGCGACCATCGCTGTCTGATCCCGCTCACGAGCTTTGCCGAGACGAAACCCTGCCTGATGGCTCACGCCCACCGGTCTGGTTCGACTCGGCGAGAGCCGACCGCTGGCCTTCTTTGCGGGTCTCTGGGGCGTCGTGGACCTCAGTGCGGAAGGTCAAGGAAGGGCCAGTGTGAGCCGACCTCTTCGGCTTCCTGACCTCGGCGCCTAACGCCGAGGTGGGAGCGATCCATTCCAAGGCGATGCCGGTGATCCTGACCCAACCGGCAGAATGGCAGGCGTGGTTGGACGCGCCCTGGTCTGAGGCCAAGGCACTGCAGCGGCCCTTGCCGGGTAGCTCGCTGCGCATTGTGCTCCGGGGCGAGAAGGAGGATTTCGGGGAGACGTTGCCAGATACGCCGGTGAGTGTATAAGCTCTGCTTCGACCCTGCTGTCGCTTGATCTCCTGCCGATGGAGGCCGAAGCTGTCGAAGAGCTCCCATCGGGACCTGGCTGGCAGTTCGAGCCGAAGTATGAAGGCTTCCGCTGCCTCGCACATCGGCGCTGCGGCCGCGTGCATCTGCAGTCGAAGAACCAGAAGCCGCTCGAGCGCTACTTCCCAGAGGTCGCCCGGGGGATCCAGGAGATCGCCGCGGACGACTTCCTGCTAGATGGCGAGCTCGTCATCGCCGGTGGCTCGTTCGAGAGCCTGCAGCTGCGCCTGCACCCGGCCGAAAGTCGCATCCGCAAGCTGGCTCTGGAGACGCCGGCGGAGCTGATCGTCTTCGATCTGCTGGCGCGCTCGGGCATCTCGCTGCCCGGTCGGCCTCTAACCGAGCGGAGGCGCGAGCTCGAGGACTTCATGGCACAGGCGGGGTGGTCGGTGCTCAGGCTTGGCGAAGCAACTGATCAGGAAGCCGTGGCACGGGGCTGGCTCGGGCATGAGGGGCTTAATGGCATCGTGGCGAAGCGGCTCGATCTTCCCTATCAGTCCGGCGAACGGGCGCTGCGCAAGTTCAAGCTCTGGAAGACCGTCGACTGCGTCGTGGCGGGTCTCTACCGGAAGCGTGGCACGCAGGCCGTGCAGCATCTGCTGCTTGGTCTCTATGATGATGCGGGTCTGCTCAACTATGTCGGGCGAGCCCGGATATACGAAGATGCTGCCGAGATCGGGCATTTGCTCGAGCCGCTCGTCGGCGGCCAGGGTTTCACCGGTCGTGCGCCGGGTGGCAAGAGCAGGTGGTCAGGCAAAGAACGGGTGCCGGTGCCGCTCGAGCCGGTCTTGGTCGTCGAGGTGAGCGCGGATCACATTACCAGCGAGCACATGCGCCACGGGGCGCGGCTGCTGCGCTGGCGGACCGACAAGCCGCCCAAGAGATGGATCAGATCAGATAGCGCGTGGCGTCGCCGAGATCAGTCAAGACGCCGCTTCCCAGCCTTTGCCGAACTATTGCGCTACTCGCCGCGAAGGGACCGCGCGAGGAACGCACCACCGGCCAGACCCAGCCCCAAGCCTACGAAGGTGAGGCCAATGCTGCGTCTGCTAAGCGCCAGTTCCCATCCCGGCGTCAGCCGCCGGGGCATGGCGAGATAGTCGACCGTAGCCGCAATCGCCGCAGTCGCCGCACCTCCGACGACAATCTCTTCGGTAGACCGCTCTGACTTTCGTTGAAGCCAAAGACTGTAAGGCACGGCCCAGAACAGCGCCGATGCGATGTGCGTCACCAACCCTACTCCGGTATGCGCGACGTCGAGTCGACGAACCCGGCCAGCGCGCTCGCCATGCAACCAATGGCTGGTGGCGTTGAGTGGCTGAAGAGCACCGCGCCCCTCGGCTCGCGCCGAGCCGCCTGCCGCAAGAGCCGAAGCCAAGCTTCCAAGGACGCCTGACCACAGGATGTCGAGAAGTAAGTCCAGCTCCGAGTGCGATGGCACGTTGGCCGGAAGCCTGTGCTGTCGGTCAGAGGGCACCAAGGCGTTCATGCTGTCGTCCGTTCTCCGGTCGGGGACCATATCAATGTGCACGTCAAACCCAATAGGTCATGGAGAGTTCCGCCGGCGACCGTCGGACGGCCCCAAGGGCGGTATCCCCATGTCGATCCCGTATCCACAACCCGGCAGCAACGCCTTTCGATCATTGCCGGATGTCGGGATAAGCTCTCGATGACGTTCGACGCGCTAGTCCGCGAGCTTGCCTCCGATGGGCGCGTCCAAATTCGCGAAATATGCCGGCCGGGCTGCGGAGCGATGTGGCGTGACAATCATTGCGTAGGAAAGCCAGATCCAGCGCGACGGAGCCCCCATGACCCATTCTTCTGTTCCTGCCATCCCCGCGGCAGTTGTCACCGTACTTGTGCCGATCGTAGCTGCAGGGCAGCCCAAAGGTGAGGTGGGGCAGTTTTCGGATGTGACGGTCGAAGGCTCGGTGCTCGAGCCCTCGCCGATCCGGGTCTCCGACGACTCCGAGCTAGCGGGCCTGATCACCGCCCCCGAGGGCTTTACCGTCGATGTCTTCGCTCGTGACCTGGTCAACCCGCGCATGCTCGCGGTCTCCGACGATAACGTGCTCTACGCGACGCGCCGTTCTGTGGGCGACGTGATCATGCTCAGGGACGAGGACAGCGACGGAAAGGCCGACGCGCCGGTGACGGTCGCCAGCCGGGCGGGAATGCACGGCATCGCCTTCGATGGCGATCGGGTGTTCCTGGCGACGGTGAACGACGTCTATGTCGCCGATGTCCGCCCGGACGGTACCTTCGGCGAGCTCGAGCGGATCATCAACGACCTGCCCGATGGAGGGCAGCATCCAAACCGGACGCTCGGCATTGGGCCCGACGATCACCTCTACATCTCGGCCGGCAGCACCTGCAACGCCTGCGCCGAGACCAACCCCGAGAGTGCGACGCTCCTGCGGGCATCGAAGGACGGCACCAGCCGCACCATCTTCGCAAAGGGCCTGCGCAATACCATCGGCTTCGACTGGCAGCCCGAGAGCGGCGTGCTTTGGGGTATGGACGACGGCATCGATTGGCTCGGCGACGAGGAGCAAGTCGAGGAGCTGAACCGGCTCGAAAAGGGCAAGCAGTACGGCTGGCCCTACGTCTATGGGATGGGCGAATTCAACCCGCAGGACCACCCGCCTGAGGGGATCACACTCGAGCAATGGGCGGACCTCTCGACCGAGCCGGTGCTCGGCTACACGGCCCACAGCGCACCGATGCAGATGGTGTTCTACGATGCGGCCGGCTTCCCCGAGGAGTACCGCGGTGATGCCTTCATCGCTATGCGCGGCTCATTGAATCGCCGGCCGCCGAGCGGCTACGAGGTGATCCGGGTGAACTTCGAGAAGGGTGAGCCGGTCGGGTACGAGCCGTTTCTCCAAGGCTTCCTGATCGAGCGCGAGGACGGCGGCTACGGCTACCTCGCCCGGGTGGCCGGGCTGGCGGTCGCCGACGGCGCACTTTACGTCGCTGACGACGCAAACGGCATCATCTACCGGGTGACCCATGCCGGGATCGAGGCGGCGCCGAGTGCCGGCAGTCAAACGCTTCCTGACGTCGTGCCGGAGCCCCCGCAGTCGCAGATCGCGCTCGACCTGATCGAGCCGACCGGCGACGCAAGCCTCACGGTTTCGGCGCGGTTCGAGCCGCAGTCACCGATACCCCCCAAGCATGCCGCCGACGGGGATAATGCCTCGCCCGCGCTCGACTGGTCCGATGGGCCGGAGGGAACGCAGTCCTACGTCCTGATCGTCGACGATCCGGACGCTGCTGCACCCAAGCCGTTCACCCAATGGATCGCCTACGATCTGCCAGCCGATTTGACTTCGCTGCGCGCGGGGCTGCCGACAGAACCCGTCCTGGCCGACATCGAGGGCGCCAAGCAGGGCACCAACAGCCGCGGCTCGACCGGGTACTTCGGGCCGAAGCCGCCGGTCGGCGACCCACCGCACCCCTACCACTTCCAGGTCTTCGCACTCGGCGTGGCGAAACTCGGGCTGCCGCCGGGCGCCACACGGGAGGAGGTGCTCAAGGCGATGGAAGGGCACGTGCTCGCGGAGGGAGAGATCGTCGGTACCTACGCTCGTCCCGCGCCGGAAGCCGCCGCGAAGTAGCCCCTTGAACGCGGACGGTTTCAATTGCACCGGCGGCGATCCGGAACGGCGAGGCGCCAACCGAGCCAAATTTGCCAGCCGATTGATCGAGGAAGAATGAGGGTGAACCAAGCTGCATTAGAAGGACGACCGCTCGCGCACTGTTGCGTCCAGTTGATCGTCGGCGAGCTTGCGCATGGCTGACCTTCCCGACAACCCACGGCAGTTCCCCGTCTCGGCCGGGATCCTGTTCGGCCTGGGGCTCGGGGGTTTCTTCGACGGCATCGTGCTGCACCAGGTGCTTCAGTGGCATCACATGGTCACGAGCGCCGGCTATCCACCGGACAGCGTCAAGAACCTGGAGATCAACACCTTCCTCGACGGGCTCTTCCATGCCGCGACCTACATCTTCGTCGTGCTGGGACTGATCGCACTCTGGCGTACCGCGCATCGGTCGCATCTCTGGTGGTCCTGGAAACTCCTCGCCGGAACGATGCTGATGGGGTTCGGCACTTTCAATGTGGTTGAGGGCCTGATCGACCATCACCTGCTCGGCATTCACCACGTCAACGAGACCGTCCCACGGGATCATCTGGATCTACTGGGATGTCGGCTTTCTGATCTGGGGTGCCGCGATGATCGTCGGTGGGTGGGCCCTCTACCGCTCAGGCCAGCGGACCGGACCGGGAGGTGGGCCGGCGCCTACCAGATCTCGGGCGGCCGGGCGATCATCAGCCAGAAGATGACGGCCACGGCGCCGAATGCCGGGAAACCGAACGCGAACCACCAGCAGAACAGCCGATGGTATTGCTCCGGGAGCGGCTTGCCTGCGGCGGCCGCCGCCGCCGCGAGGTCGCGCATGCGTGCCTGCATCCACACCACCGGCAGCCAGAAGGCGCCGGTGACCAGATAGAGTGCGATCGACAGCACGATCCAGTGCTCGCCGAACCCGTAGCCGACATAGTGGATCAGCGCCACGCCCGTGATCGGCTGCAGCACGACCGCGGTGGCTGTGAAGAGGAAGTCGGCGATCACCACGATGCGGGCGACGCCCGCGACGACCCGCGGGTCCCCGGTGCGATGCGCCAGCAGCATGAAGAAAGCGATGCCGGCGCCGGTACCCAGCAACACGCTCGCTCCAATGACGTGCAGGTACTTGAACACGAAATAGGGCATTAGCGGTCCTCGAGGATCGCGAGCGCCACCAGGTTCAGCGTGACGATCGGGGCGACCTTTAGCAGCGCACCAAGTGGGTCGCTCCAGAGCGCCGGCAGCACGATCGTGCCGGCCATCGCGTAGAACAGCGACACGGCGAGAGCGGCAAAGAGCGCCGGCCGAGCGAAGGCGCGGATCGCCACGCCGACGCCGATCGCGATGTCAGCGATGGCGCCGGCGACGACAGCCGGTGAAGACCAGGCGCCGGCACCGGTGGCCCGCATGAGCTCTATACCTTGTCCCCAGCCGGGCCCGAGCGAAATCAGCCCCGTAGCGATCCAGAAGACCGAGAAGGTTGCGAATACCACCGGCTTCAGCAGGAACATCCGCGCAAACCAGCGATCCTGCACCGACGGCGGGCTCGCCGCCAGTGCATCGCCGAGCCGCTTCGGCGCAATGCCGGTCGCCCGCTGCCAAGGCGCGGGATCGCCGACGGCGCCGCGTTCGATCTCGCGGAGGGCGTTGCTGCGCACTGGCGGGCGCCACCCAAGCCAGGCGACCAGGTCGCCCAGCCGATAGAGCAGCCGGAACAGCATTGGCGATATCGAAAAGAGCCGGGCGGGCGCCCAGCCGTACCAGCGGCGGTAGTGCGCGACAACCTCGTCGAAGCTGAGCTGCTCCGGTCCGACAAGCTCCATTGTCTCGCGCTTGAGCTTGGGCTCCGCGAGCAGGCGAACGACGGTTTCCACGACGTCCTCGAGTTGCACCACCTGGAGAAGTCCGGCGTCCTCGGACTCGCGGCAGGAGAGGCAAGGTCGCAAGGCCGCGGAAGAGCGCGCTCGCTCCGTAAACAGGCCGGCCAAGAACGACGGAGGGCCGCAGGATCACCCAGTCGAGCTCGCGTGCCTGCAGATCCGCGTCCCCCGCCGCCTTGCTCGCCGAGAAGGAAGACCGCGCCCCGCGGTCGACCCCGATCGCCGAGAAGTGGATAACGCGTCGGACGCCCGCCGCCTCGCATGCTTCGAAGAGAACCGCCGGCCCGCGCGCATGCACGGCCTCGGGCGAATCCGTGAAATTGCCCTGCAGCACTCCCACGCAATTGACGACCGCATCGATGTCGGCCAGGTGGCCCAGCCAATCGGCCAGAACCGCACCCCTGAAGTCGAGGCAGACCGTCTGCGTGCCGAGCAAGCGTCGCCCCTCCCGCCTCCGAGACACCGCAACGACCTCGTGCCCCAAGCCGACCAGGCGGCCGGCGATCTCGCCGCCGATCAGCCCGGTAGCGCCGGTGAGAAGGACCTTCATGTCCCGAGTCCAGTCAGAGCATCGAAATGCGCAAGATCAAGCAGACGGACCGACCGGGGTTCCTTCGTCCCATGTCGGAAGATCGGAAAAAGCGCCATGGGGAGATCGCCGGCGATCCTGCGGAACCACGATGCTTCAGGGATGTTTGGATTCTGATCCCGGAGAAGGAGGAGACCATGGCTAAGCATCTCCCGGTCCCGCCGGAAAACCGCAACCCTCATGACGACGACGTTCGTGCCAGGGACGCTGGTAGTCCGAAGGGCGGCGCCAACAAGGAGCCGAAGGACCCGAACAAGCACGGGCAGCAGGCGAACACGAAACAGAACACCACTCACCAAGGCTATCAGCAGGACCGCTAGTGATGTCGACCTCCAAGAAGACAAAGGCCAGTGTTCGCCAAGGCGGGCCCGGTGCCTCGCACGAGAATGCCAGGGAACCGCTCGAGATCGAGAAGCCGCCCGCCGACGACGAGCGCCGCGCACGCAGCAAGGTTTCGGGCGGCGGCGGTGAGCGCGACAAGCACCACTCGCATGCGCCCGAGCAGAAAGGCGGCGGTTCGCGGCCAGTCTGAAGGAGCGCACCATGCCAACGACGGCCGAGATCCTTATCGACAACCTGATTGCCTGGAAGGTGTCGGTCGTCTTCGGGCTGCCCGGAGACGGCATCAACGGCATTATGGAAGCGCTCCGGACGCGACAGGAGAAGCTCGCCTTTATCCAAGTTCGTCATGAGGAATCGGCCGCCTTTATGGCGACGGCCTATGCCAAGTGGACCGGCAAGCTCGGCGTCTGCCTCGCCACCTCCGGGCCGGGCGGCACCCATCTTCTGACAGGGCTATACGATGCCAAGCTCGATCAGGCGCCGGTGCTCGCGATCACCGGACAGCAGTTCCACGACCTGATCGAGACCTTCACCCAGCAGGACGTCGACTTGACGCGGGTCTTCAACGACGTCGCCGTCTTCAACGCCCAGGTCACCGACGCAGCGCATATGGAGAACATGGCAAGTCTCGCCTGCCGCTCCGCCCTGTCGAAGCGCGGCGTCGCCCACCTGTCGATCGCCAACGACATCCAGGAGCAATCGCTCGAGGATGCGCCCCGCTCGAAGCGCAACCAGCCCAAGCACGTCCCAAACCAGTGGTTCGAAGGCCGCCGGCTCCCGCGCGATGAAGAACTCGATGCTGCCGGCGAGATACTGAACGCCGCGTCACGCGTCGCCATCCTCGCCGGGCGCGGCGCCCTCGGCGCTCGGACGGAGCTCGAGCGCACCGCCGACCTGCTCGGCGCGCCCGTGGCGAAGGCGCTGCTCGGCAAGGCGGTGCTGCCGGACAGGCATCCGCTCACCACCGGCGGCATCGGCCTCCTCGGCACCAGGCCGTCGCAGGAGGTGATGGAAGGGTGCGACGCGCTCCTGATCATTGGATCGACCTTCCCGTACGTCGAATACTACCCGAAGCCCGGGCAGGCGCGCGGCGTGCAGATCGACCGCGACGGCCAGCGCATCGGGCTGCGCTATCCGGTCGACCGGGGCCTCGTCGGCGATTGCCGCGAGACCCTCGAACGTCTGAACGAGCGCCTGCGCCGGAAGGCTGACCGGTCGTTTCTCGAACAGGCTCAGGCAGGGATGCGGGACTGGCGCGAGATGATGACGCAGTCGGAGACGAAATCCGACGTGCCGCTGAAGCCGCAGGTCGTTGTCGCCGCCTTCGGACGCCGGCTGCCGCAGAATGCGGTGCTGGCGACGGACTCCGGGCAGAATACCGAGCTCGCCGCCCGCCACATCGATCTCGGTGAGGGACATGACTTCGCGGTCTCGGGCGCGCTGGCGTCAATGGCCTCCGGGGTGCCCTACGCGATCGCCGCCGGCATCGCCTTTCCGGCGAGGCCGGTATTCGCCGTTGTCGGCGACGGCGGGTTCGCCATGCAGCTCGGCGAGTTCTCGACGGCGGTCCGCTACCGCATCCCGCTGAAGGTCCTCGTCATCAAGAACAACATGCTGAACCAGATCGCCTGGGAGCAGATGCTGTTTCTTGGTAACCCGCAGTTCGGATGCGAGCTCCAGCCGATCGACTTCGCCAAGGCGGCCGAGGCAATGGGGGGCCGAGGCTTCACGATTCAGGAGCCGGCCGAAGTCGAGCAGGTGCTCGACCGCGCCTTCGCCACCGACGGTCCAGTCGTCATTGAGGCGGCTCGTCGACGCTTACGAGCCCTTGCTGCCGGCGAAGATGCCGGCCGACTACGCCGCCAACTTCAGGAAAGCACTGCTGGAAACACCCGGCCGCGAGGAGATCGAGGCCAGCCTCGCGGAGGAGCCGGCGAAGACAATGATGGAGACCTCCTCCTAAGTCGAAGAAGCGATGCCCGACCTTGCAAAGGCTCGAAGCCGGATGGTCGACATGCAGGTCGCGCGGCGCGGTGTTCGCGACCCCCGGGTGCTCGAAGCCATGCGGCGGGTGCCGCGCGAAGCATTCGTCGAGAGCGGCATGGAGGAGTTCGCCTACGAGGACTCGCCGCTTTCGATCGGCGAAGGCCAGACGATCTCCCAGCCGTACATCGTTGCGCTGATGATCGAGGCCGCCGAGCTCAAGCCGGGCGACCGGGTTCTCGAGGTCGGGGCGGGCTCAGGGTACGCCGCGGCAGTGATGGCGCAGATCGCCGATCGAGTCTTCGCGATCGAGCGCCATGCGAGCCTCGGCGGCGCGGCGGCGCGGCGATGTGCCGAACTCGACTACCGCAACGTCGCGATCCGCATCGGCGACGGCACCCTCGGCTGGCCCGAGGAGGCGCCCTTTGATGCAATCCTCGTGGCGGCAGGCGGGCCGGAGCCACCGGAGGCGTTGAAGGATCAACTCGCCGTAGGCGGACGACTGGTGATCCCGATCGGCAAGGCGGAGACCGGCCAGCAGCTGCTGAAGCTGACGCGGACCGGATCAAAGGCTTGGGAGGAGGAGAAACTAGGCGCGGTGCTCTTCGTGCCGCTGATCGGCGAGCAGGGATGGGCCGAGGACGGCACCCGAGCCGCAAGCACGCATGTGCCGGGGCGGGCGCGATCGAGGAGCCTGCCGGAGTTGATCGCCGACGCGGCCGAGCCCCTGCCGCCGCCCGACGATCCCGACTTCGCGCGAGGCTTCGACCGGTACGCGGATTGCCGTGTCGTGTTGCTGGGCGAAGCGAGCCACGGCACCGCGGAGTTCTACCAGGCCCGCGCCGCGATCACCCGCCGGCTGATCGAGCGGCACGGCTTCACCATCGTTGCGGTCGAGGCCGACTGGCCCGACGCGGCGGCGGTGGACCGCTACGTGCGTCACCGCCCGGCGCGGCCGGGCGCTGAGCCGCCGTTCCAGCGCTTTCCCACCTGGATGTGGCGCAATACCGATGCGGCCGCCTTCGTCGAATGGTTGCGCGGGCACAACGAGGCGATCGCCGATCCTGAGCGGAGGTCCGGCTTCTATGGTCTCGACATCTACAACATGCGCGGGTCGATCGCGGCGGTGCTGAGCTATCTCGACGAGGTCGACCCGGCGGCCGCCCGAGTTGCGCGGGAGCGCTACGGTTGCCTGACACCCTGGCAGAATGAGTATGCGACCTACGGCCGTGCAGTGCTGACCGAGTTCTACCGGAAGTGTGAGGCGGAGGTGATCGCGCAGTGTCGCGACCTGCTGCGCCGGGAACTCGACTATGCGTTGGAGGACGAAGCGGGCTTCCTGGACGCGGCGCAGAACGCCCGGCTGATTGCGTCGGCGGAGCGCTACTACCGCATCATGTACTACGGCGGCGCCGAATCCTGGAACCTGCGCGACACCCACATGTTCGAGACGCTCGAGCACCTGCTCGAGGCCCACGGCCCGGAGGCGAAGGCCGTGGTCTGGGCGCACAACTCCCATATCGGCGACGCGCGCCAGACTGACATGGGCCAGGTCCGGGGCGAGCTCAATATTGGCCAGCTTTGCCGCGAGCGCTGGGGCGAGACCGCGGCACTGATCGGCTTCGGCACCCACACGGGCACGGTGGCGGCCGCGTCGGACTGGGACGGGGAGATGGAGGTGAAGCGCGTCCGGCCTTCTCGCCCCGATAGCTACGAGCGGGTCTGCCACGAGTCAGAGATCGAGCGCTTCTTGCTTCATGTGAGTGAAGATAGCGCGGCACGGCGAGGTCTGATGGAAGCGCGGCTCGAGCGGTTTATCGGCGTGATCTATCGCCCCGAGACCGAGCTGCACAGCCACTACGCGGAGGCGTGCCTGCCGAAGCAGTTCGACGCCTGGGTCTGGTTCGACGAGACGAAGGCCGTCACGCCGCTCGGTCGCATGCAAGGGCACCAAGGGGTGCCGGATACCTATCCATTCGGAATGTAGAGTGAAGGCGCCGGCGCATAGGCCTTAGGACATGGGGCACCTCGATGAAGTCTGGCAAAACGATCCAACCCGACAGGCTCGAAGACCTCGACGACGCCTCCCTGGTTGATCACGTGTACCGGCGGGACGGGGCGGCTCTTTGGCTCATCATGAAGCGTCACAACCAGCGTCTTCACCGCATCGCTCGCGCCGTTCTCGATGACGACGCCGAGGCGGAGGACGTGCTGCAGGAAACCTACATCCGCGCCTTCACGCATCTATCCGAATTCCGCGCAGAGGCGCGGCTCTCGACCTGGCTCACGCGCATCGCGTTGAACGAAGCGCTGGGACGCCGTCGGCAAAGGCGATCCACAGTCGACGTAAGAACCATTGAAACCATCCCCGCTCCGTTCAGCATTTACGAGCCTGATCCCGAACGAGCCGCTGCCCTCGCAGACTGCGTGCACCACGGTGATCCGGCCACCGATTCCATGAACATCCGGCCACCCATTCCACGGCGATCCGGCCACCGGTTCCACGGGCATCCGGCCACCCTCTGCTGAGGGCCTGCGGGGCAATCTGAAGCTGCCTATCGTGCCGCGTTTTGACGTGGACGGGAGGCGAGATGCGAAGGTTGCCGATGAGGAAGATCAAGGATGTATTGCGGCTCCACGCAGCTGGCCGTTCCGGCCGACAGATCGGGCCCAGCGCCGGGGTTGGCCGCAGCACCGTGGCGGAATATCTGCGTCGTGCCGAAGTGGCGGGCCTGTTCTGGCCGCTGCCCGAGGGGCTGGACGAGGCGGCGCTGGAGCGACTGCTCTTCCCTCCGCCGCCGCCGGCGAAGGGGCGCCAGTTCGCCGAGCCGGACTGGGCGGCGGTCCACCGGGAACTGAAGCGACCGGGGGTCACCCTCGCGCTGCTCTGGGACGAGTATCGCGGCCAGCACCCGGACGGCTACGGCTACTCGGCCTTCTGCGAGCACTACCGCCGCTGGACGGGTCGGCTCTCGCCGGTCATGCGCCAGCGCCATGCCGCGGGCGAGCGGATGTTCGTCGACTATTCCGGCACGAAGATGACGGTCACCGACCCGGCCACGGGCGCGGCGCGCCCGGCGGAGATCTTCATCGCCGTGATGGGCGCCTCGAACATGACCTATGCCGAGGCGAGCTGGAGCCAGGCGCTGCCCGACTGGATCGGCGCCCACACCCGCGCCTTCGCCACCTTCGGCGCGGCGCCGGCGCTGGTCGTGTCCGACAACCTGAAGTCCGGGGTGATCCGCGCCTGCTTCTACGAGCCGGAGGTCAACCGCAGCTATGCCGAGATGGCGACGCACTACGGAACCGCGATCCTGCCGGCCCGTCCCTACAAGCCCCGCGACAAGGCCAAGGTCGAGGCCGCGGTCCTGCTGGTCCAGCGCTGGATCATCGCGCGGCTGCGCAACCGCCGCTTCTTCAGCCTCGAGGAACTGAACGCCGCCATCCGGGAGGAGGTCGCCCGCCTGAACGCCCGCGTCAGCCGCCACCTCGGCGCCTCGCGTCAGCACCTCTTCGAGACGATCGAGCGTCCGGCGATGCAGCCGCTGCCGCCGGAGCCCTTCGTCCATGCCGACTGGCGCAGGGCGACGGTCGGCATGGACTACCACGTCCGGCTCGAGGGGCACCATTACTCCGTCCCGCACGATCTGATCCGACAGCAGCTCTGGGCGCGGCTGACCGCCAGCACGGTCGAGATCTTCCGCGGCGGCAAGCGCGTGGCCTGTCACCGGCGCGCCGCCCCGGGCGACATGGGCGCCACCACGCTGAACGACCACAGACCGGCCAGCCACCGCCGCCACGCCGAGGTCACGCCGCAGATGCTGCGCGAGCGCGCCGCCCGCATCGGACCCGCCACCGCCATCCTCGTCGACGTCATCCTGCGCGACAGACCTCACCCCGAGCAGGGCTTCCGCTCCTGCCTCGGCATCCTGCGGCTGGCGCGCAGCCACGGTGCGGAGCGGCTCGAGGCCGCCTGCGACCGGGCGCTCGAGATCAACGCCCGCACCCTGACCTCGGTAAGGTCGATCCTGCTGAACCGCCTCGACGGCCGCAGGCCCGTTCAACCGCCCGAGGCGCCGCCGATCACCCACGCCAACATCCGTGGCCCGCAATTCTTCCACTGAAGCAGAAGGAGACTGCCCTTGCTCACCCATCCCACCCACGAGGCGCTGAGCGCGCTGAAGCTCGACGGCATGGCCGAAGCCTTCGCCGAGCTCATCACGCAAGATCGCGGCCGCAGCCTCGATCCCGTCGCCTGGATAGGGCTGATGCTCGACCGCGAACAGGCCAGGCGCGGCACCCGCCGCTTCCAGTCGCGCCTCCGCGCCGCCAACCTGCGTCACAGCGACGCCTGCATGGAGGACGTGGATTACCGGACACCGCGCGGCCTCGACCGTGCCCTGTTCCAAAGCCTCGGCGGCACCGAATGGATCGACCGGCACCGGTCGGTCCTCATCACCGGGCCCTGCGGCGTGGGCAAGTCATGGCTCGCCTGCGCGCTCGGCCATGCCGCGAGCCGCGCCGACCGCACCGCCCTCTATCACCGGCTGCCCCGGCTCTTCTCCGACCTCGAGCTCGCGCGGGGCGACGGGCGCTTCGACCGGCTGTTCCGCAAGATTGCCCGGGTCGACCTTCTGATCCTGGACGACTGGGGCCCCGAGCGTCTGACCGCCCCCCAGCGCCGCGACCTGATGGAGATCGTCGAGGAGCGCTACGGCCGCCGCTCCACCATCATCACCAGCCAGCTCCCGGTGGAGACCTGGCACGAGGTCATCGGAGAGCCCACCTTCGCCGACGCCATCCTCGATCGGCTCGTCCACAACGCCTACCGCATCGCCCTTGACGGGCCGTCGCTGCGCAAGACCGGCGCCGAGAACGGCCGCGACAGCCGCCCGGAGGCCGCGAAGTGACCTGGACCCCCACCCCGGGTTGCCCACCGGTCCCTCCCACGCGCCCGACACCGCCAGCCTCGTGGTGGGCGCGGCGCCGGGCGCGCGGGTCCCTCCCGTGGACAACCCTCCGCGCCACCGACGCCCTTGACCGCGGGCGTCGCAATCAACGATGAAAGGACGCCCCGCAGGCCCGCTCACGAGGTGGCCGGATGTTCATGGAACGACCGGCCGGATGCTTGTGGAACAGGTGGCCGGATGCCGTGGAATGCGCACGCGATCCGCCGTCTCCTGGAACGGGCGATCAGCGGCCTGCCCGAGCACTACCGCATTGTGTTTGTCATGCGCGACGTTGAGGAGATGAGTATCGAGGAAACCGCTCTCCTCCTTGCTCTGCGGCCGCAGACTGTGAGCACACGGTTGCATCGCGCCCGCAAGCTGCTGCGTCAGGCACTACAGGACAAGATCGCCGGTGTGTTTACTGACACCTTTCTCTTCGGCGGGGCTCGCTGTGACCGTCTCACGCAAGCGGTCCTCGACCGGCTCACTGACCGCATCCCAAAATGCGCGCGCCGGACGGGAACATTCTGGCGGTCTGAAGCATCCAATGTCTGGTCGAACTGCACCGCCGGGGGCGTGCACGGGCGCTCAATCCGGCAAACCTCAGGGCGTGCAAATGCTTGCGCACGGGAAGCGAATTGCCGGCCTAGCCAGTCTCCTGCTCTCGTCGATCCTAGTGCCGGCATCCGCCCAGGTGGACGGCAACGAATACGACGAAGCCGCGGCCGAGCTCGCCAGCCGCTATTTGGACGAAGGGCGGGAGATTTTCCGCTTCGATACCTTCGGAAGCGAGGATTTCTGGGGCGGCCAGCTGAATCTCCATCAGGCAATCGCCGGCGAGGCGAACGGCGGCGTGGGTCCCGGCGTCAGTCCGGAAACAGCGCTCGAGCTGGGCCTCAAGGTCGATATCAACGCAATTCCCGCCGATGTGGCCGGGGCGCTCGGGAGAGGCGAGGTCGATCTCTCCGACCCGGCGAGCACGCTTGTCCTGCTGAAGGCCAACGCCGTGGTCGGGATGACCGGCTTCTTCTCCGACGACGGAGAGACCCTCACCTCGGTCGGCATTCAATGCGCCCTGTGCCACTCGACGGTCGATGACGCCTACGCGCCCGGAATTGGCCACCGTCTCGATGGCTGGCCCAACCGCGACCTCAATGTGGGAGCGATCGTCGCGTCGGCCCCCGATCTGACTGCTTTCGTCGACATGCTTCAGATCCCGGAAGCCGAGGTCAAGCGGGCCTTGGAGTCCTGGGGGCCGGGCAAGTTCGACGCCGAGCTGAACCTCGACGGCAAGGCCTTCCGACCGGACGGCAAGACCGCCGCGACCCTCAATCCTCCCGCCTTCGGCCTGGCCGGCGTGAACAACCACACCTGGACCGGCTCCTGGGGGACGGTGACCTACTGGAATGCCTATGTCAGCAACCTCGAGATGCACGGCAAAGGCGTGTTCTACGATCCCCGCCTTGATGATGCCGAGAAATATCCGGTCGCTGCGCGAACCAGCCAGGGTCACAAGCGGGACCAGGAAGACCTGATCACCGCCAAGCTGCCGGCGCTCCACTTTTACCAGCTTTCGCTGCCGACCCCCAGGCCACCCGAGGGCACCTTCGACGGCGCCGCCGCTCAGAACGGGGAAGCCCTGTTCAACGGCAGGGCCAGATGCTCGACCTGCCACGTACCGCCGATCTTCACCGAGCCGGGCTGGAACCTTCATACCGCGGAGGAGATCGGCATCGACGACTTCCAGGCGATGCGATCACCGGATGGGCGCTACGTCACGACGCCGCTGCGCGCCCTATGGAATACGGAGAAAATCCACAAGGGCGGTTTCTATCACGACGGAAGGTTCGCCACGCTCGGCGACGTCGTCGACCACTATGACGTTCATCTCGGACTCGATCTGACCGATCAGGAAAAGAGCGATCTCATCGAGTACCTGAAATCGATCTAGCTCATGGATCAGGGCGGGCTGTTTAGCAACCTCGCGGCGCCCGTCGCATGATCTGGATAGCGCCGACGCGGGGTCCGTACGGCTGGTCGCGGGAATGCAGGTCACTGGGATGATACCCGTAAAGGAATTCTAGGGGGGGGGGGCGTAGGGGGGGGGAGAGTGGGTGGAGGGGGGGGGGGGGGGGGGGGGGGGTGTGGGTGCGTAGGGCGCGAGGCGGGAGAGGAGGGGGGGAACGGGAATTTTGAGGCGGGGGGCGTTGCGCCGAACCTCAAACGTCAAAGCCCTATCTAGCTTAGTCCTTTTTGAACTCGAATAGCTCGATGACGTTGCCCGATGGATCTTCGAGCAGGATGGCGCGGCCGGCGCCGCCGTCGCTTATATCGCCGCGGAATCGTGCATGAGCCCGGCGCAACCGCTCGATCAGAACGTCGAACTCGTTCGTAACGATCATAAATCGGTTCCACCCGCCAGGCTTCGGATCTCCGCCCGCCTGACCACCGCTTCCCGCACCTGGGGCGCTGAGATACAGCGTGAATTCGCCGAGCAGCAGCGCGGCGAACTTGCCCGGATTGTGCTTGTCGACTTTGAAATCGAGATTGTTTTGATAGAACGCGACCGCCTCGTCGACGTCGGAAACGATATATCGGACGGAAATCATTCAAACTTCTCCCGTCCATGATAACCGCCGACAGTTTATTCAGTTCTTTCCAAAGGCTGACGGCGCCTTCACATCGCGCAGAACCCCTGACCGTTAGTAGGTGATTTTCGGGTACCAGTCGGTCCCCCGGCCTTCCGGCGTCCAGTCCAGTACGTTCCACAGCATCATCAGGTCTGGCTCGGTTGTCGGGTCCTTGCCCGGATCGGCCGATTCGAAGCCCAGCTCCGCGCCCCAGAAGTGCCGGATGGTCCCGTCGCGCCGGGTGAAGACGTTCTCGGCGGCGGTGTCGATCCCATCGTCCATGATGGCATGGTAGTCTCGGCTGAAATTTCCGTTGACGTCGGCATAGAGCGGCAGGTTCTTCCAGCCACGCTCGACCTTGAAGGCGATCTGCCGCTCGATGGCCGAAAGGCCGATGACGGCAAGGGCGATCCGCTGGCGAAGGTGATCGGCGTTGCCGTCCAGGCAGCTCAGGAGCGCGGTGCACATGGGGCAAGGACGCTGGCGCTTAGGGCCGTACATCCAGTTGTAGACGAACAGAGTGTCCTTATCGCCGAAGAGCGCCTCGAAGCCGACGGGATTGGCACCGGCCACGCTACTGGCTTCGCCGATAAACTGATAGTCGCCCTTCACCTCGCCGCCAGGCGGCAAGGTGCGACGCTGGGCGGCGACGCGCGCAATGTAACGGTTTAGTTCGATTTCCTCGACCAGCAGGGCCTCGCGCGCCTTGCGGTACTCGGCGCTCTCGTTCGGCTGGCGGGCGCGGTTCTTGTGAGCGATCGCAGTGGCGGGTTGCAGGGTGGAACCGTCGGCCATAACCTTGCTCCCAGTTCAAACCCCTTCAACTGGCCACCCGCCTTAGGGTTCCGCCTGGATCGCTGCCCATGAACATGCGCGCAACCAGCGGGCACTATGGATGGGCAGAGCCTGCCAAAGAAGCGGACTGACGACCATGCGTTCCAGTCCGCGTCAAGATAATTGGTTCGAGAACCTGCTCCTCGACCTGCACCGCTGGCTGGACGCCGCTGTCGGTCGCGGCAGCTATGCCGTCCACGGCGCCGGGGCGGGTCTGACTCTATGCCACGGCCTGGTACTTCCGCACGGTCTAGGAGGCGCAGGCCTTCGTCACGAAGTTCCCGATGCTCGAGCAGACTGACGGCACCGAGCTTCCGACATATCAATCTCCGAACCTGCCGTTCGGGCGCGGCTCTGACTGGAGCGATGCCGTGAGCAACTTGCACTCCATGCTAAAGTCGCAGGAGGCGCTGCAGCGGCCGTTGCCGGATGGCTCGCTGCGCATTGTGCTCCGGGGCGAGAAGGAGGATTCCTCGGGAGGTCGCTGCCGAAGCGACTGAACTGCCGGTGAACCATGGATGCTGCGCCGACCCAGCTGCCGCTCGACCTGCCTCCAATGGAGGCGGAGGCCGTGGACGAGTTGCCCACCGGACTTGGGTGGCAGTTCGAGCCGAAGTACGACGGCTTCCGCTGCCTCGCACATCGGCGATCCGGTCGCGTCCACCTGCAGTCGAAGAACCAGAAGCCGCTCGAGCGATACTTCCCCGAGGTCGCACAAGGGCTCGAGGAGATCGCCGAGGACGACTTCGTGCTCGATGGCGAGCTCGTCATCATCGGTGGCTCCTTTGAGACCCTGCAGTTGCGCCTGCATCCAGCCGAAAGCCGCATCCGCAAGCTGGCCCTGGAAACGCCGGCACAGCTGATCGTTTTTGATTTGCTGGCGCGCTCGGGCATCTCGCTGCTCAATCGGCCCCTCGCCGTGCGGCGGTGCGCGCTCGAGGACTTCATGGCGCACGCGGCTTCCCCGGTACTCAGGCTTGGGGAGGTGACGGATCAGGAACCGGTGGCACGCGACTGGCTCGGGCGCGAGGGCCTCGATGGCATCGTGGCCAAGCGGCTCGATCTTCCTATCAGCCCGGCGAGCGCGCGATGAGGAAGTTCAAGGTCTGGAAAACGATCGATTGCATCGTAGCGGGACTTTACCGCAAGCGTGGCACCCAGACCGTGGAGCATCTGCTGCTTGGCCTCTATGATGAAGAGAGTTTGCTCAACTACGTCGGGCGAGCCCGGATCTACGAAGACGCAGCCGAGATCGGGCGCCTGCTTGAACCGCTTGTCGGAGGCACCGGCTTCACCGGACGAGCACCCGGCGGAAAGAGCCGCTGGTCGGGCAAGGAACGGGTGCCGGTGCCACTTAAGCCAGTGCTCGTCGTTGAGGTGAGCGCCGATCACATAACCGGCGATCACATGCGTCATGGAGCGCGGCTGCTGCGCTGGCGCACGGACAAGAAGCCCGAGAGCTGCACGATGGACCAGATCAGATAGCGCGTGGCGTCGCCAAGGTCCGTCCCTGCAGCCTTTGTTAAACGATTGGCGCTACTCGACGCGAAGTGACCGCGCGAGCAACGCGCCACCGGCCAGACCCAGCGCAAATCCTACGACGGTGATTCCGATGCCGCGTCTGCTGAGCGCCAGTTCCCATCCAGGGGTCAGCCGCCGTGGCACAGCGAGATAATCGACCGTCGCCGCCATCGCCGCGGTCGCCGCGCCCCCGATGATAATCTCTTCGGCAGACCACTCTGACTTCCGGTGAAGCCAAAGACTGTAAGGCACCGCCCAAAACAGCGCCGATGCGATGTGCGTCAGCAACCCGACTCCGGTACGGGCGACGTCGAGACGACGAACCCGGCCAGCGCGCTCTCCATGCAACCAGTGGCTGGTAGCGTTGAGTGGCTGAAGTGCGCCCCGCCCCTCGGCTCGCGCCGAGCCGCCTGCCGCGAGAGCCGAAGCCAAGCTTCCAAGGACGCCCGACCCCAGGATGTCGAGAAGCAAGTCTGCATGCGGGCGCGATGGCACCTTGGTCAGAAGCTTGCGTTCTTGGGCGGACGGCACCAAAGGTTTCATCCTTTCTTCCGTTTCTCCGGTACGCAGCCGTCTCCATCTGCAATCCTCAAACCCGCTCGGTCATGTGGAGTTCCGACGGCGACCATCGGGCTGCGCCACTGCACCTGCCCCACGGGCGTGTCTCACCAGGTCAGCCGCCAATCGACAACTCGGCGGCGACGCCCTACCGATCACGCCGGATGTCGGGATCGTTCTCGAGGACATCAGACGCGCTGATGTGCGAGCTCGCCTCCGAATGGGCGCGCCCAAGTGCACGAAATATGCTGGCCGGGTTGGGAGCGATCTCGCGTGCCAGCCATTGCCTAGGCTCTGGCCCCATAAACAGGATTCCCCTCAGGTCGCGGTTCTGATTCAACCTTCCGAAAGAGGAGGGTTTCATGCGCCGTCACGAGCTGAGCGACGAGGAGTGGGCGATCATCCAACCGCTGCTGCCGAACAAGCCGCGCGGGGTGCCTCGGGTCGACGACCGGCGGGTGCTGAACGGCATCCTGTGGCGTTTCCGGACCGGAGCACCCTGGCGCGACATCCCGGAGCGGTACGGGCCGCGAACCACACTCTACAACCGCTTCGTGCGCTGGCGGGCCGCAGGGGTGTGGGACCGCATCCTCGCCGCGGTATCAAAGGCTTACGACGGCGACATCGTGATGATCGACTCGTCTTGCGTGCGTGTCCACCAGCACGGCGCCGCGGTCAAAAGGGGGGTCCCGACGCCGGGGATGGCAGCATGGGACGTTCCCGGGGCGGGCTGACCACCAAGATCCACGCGCTTGTCGACGCCGACGGCCGGCCGGTGAAGCTCATCCTCACGCCGGGTCAGGCGGGCGACGCGCCGGTTGCGGCCACCTTGCTGGAGGACCTCGCCCCCGGCGCGACGCTGATCGCCGACCGGGCCTACGACACCAACGCCATCCGCGAACTCGCCTCCGAGCGCGGCGCCTGGGCCAATATTCCGCCCCGCACGATCCGCAAGGGCAGCTTCGCCTTCTCCAGCTGGGTCTATCGCCAGCGAAATCTGGTCGAACGCTTCTTCAACCAGATCAAACAGTTCCGCGGCTTGGCCACACGCTACGACCGAAAACCCGAGAACTTCCTCGCCGCTCTTCAACTCGCTGCTATCCGCATCTGGCTTGCAGCAATATATTCCGCACCCTAGGCAAATCCAGACCCAGCGCAGAGCTCCCATGACACGATTTTCTCTCCCTGCCCTCACTGTGGCCCTCGCCACCGCCCTCGTGCCGATTGCGGCGGCAGGGCAGCCGAAAGGCGAGGTGGGGCAGTTTTCGGACGTGACGGTTGAGGGCTCGGTGCTCGAGCGCTCGCCGATCCGGGTCTCTGACGACGCCGAGCTGACCGACCTGGTCACAGCCCCCGAAGGCTTCACCGTCGAGATCTTCGCCCGCGACCTGGTCAGCCCGCGCATGCTCGCGGTCTCCGACGAAAAAACGTGCTCTACGTGACGCGCCGGTCGGCTGGCGACGTGATCATGCAGAAGGACGACTTCTCGCGCATCGTTGCGTCCAGTTGATCGTCGGTGAGCTTGCGCATGGCTGACCTCCCCGACAACCCACGGCAGTTCCCCATCTCGGCCGGCATCCTCTTCGGCCTGGGTCTCGGGGGTTTCTTCGACGGCATCGTGCTGCACCAAGTGCTCCAGTGGCATCACATGGTCACGAGCGCCGGCTACCCACCGGACACCGTCGAGAACCTGGAGATCAATACCTTCCTCGACGGGCTCTTCCATGCCGCGACCTATCTCTTCGTCGTGCTGGGGCTGGTGCTGCTCTGGCGCACGGCGCACCGGGCGCACCTCTGGTGGTCATGGAAGCTCCTCACTGGGACGATGCTGATGGGGTTCGGGATCTTCAACGTCGTGGAAGGCGTGATCGACCACCATCTCCTCGGGCTCCACCACGTCAACGAGACGGTGCCGCGCGACCAGTGGATCTACTGGGACGTGGGGTTCCTTGTGTGGGGCGGAGCGATGATCGCCGGGGGACTGGCGCTCTATCGCTCCGGCCAGCGGACCCCGCCGCGGTGAAGGCCCGGTGCCCCGTCTGCGACGGAGCGCGGACGAGCTTAGCGCTTGGCTTCCGCCATCTCGCGCGCCTTGCGCTTGAGGTAGGTGGTGGCCACCTCGGGAGCAATCCGGCGAGCTTGTCGGCCATCGCCTCCTCCTCGCGGCAGATCTCGGCGCAGACCCAGGCGGTCTCGCCGTCGCCCGCCAGCTCGGCGGCGGCGATCAGCGTCCGGTAGGCCGAGATCTCGAAATGCTCGAAGTGTAGTTCGCCATCGCGCCCTTCTCGACCTCGTCGGCCGACCATGCTGCCGCCGACGCCCGGCATCATCGCGGTGAACTTCGCCGCGACGTCCTTCATGCGGGAGGAGACGGTTCCCTGGCGGTTGAGGCACTGCTCGAGCCGCTCCTTCTGGCGCCGCGTCTCGGAGAGGTGGCGGTTCACGCCTGCGGCGAGCTCGGGGTAGTTCTCGATCCGGATGGTGGGACGCTGCTCCGCGATCAAGTCGAGATGCGCGGGGCTGTATATTCAACAGCCGCCGGCTTCGGCCGTTCCCGTGCCGGCACGGGAACTCTGCGCGCGCGGCGGAGTTGCGCGTGCGGAGTGAGGAGTGAGGAGGATGAACAAGATGAAGCACGAGGTACCGCGAACTCGCTGTGTCAGCGACCTTCGACAACCGGGTTTCCGCCGAGATCGCATGCGCGCTGCTGTCGGAGGCATCGATCGAATCCGACGAGCCGGAGGCGGTGGACGGCAGCGACTGGGGAATACGGGTGGAGGTAACGCACCCGGACCTTGCCAAGCGGGCGGAGGTGATCCTGAGAAGCGCCGGCGCCCGGTCTCCGATTGCGGTCGACCGTCGCGTGGTGGGGTGAGCTTCGAGGGCGCCGGCGCCGCTGCCCCGTTACGGGCTCGCGCGCGTCGCCGGCGGGACCGCGGCGACCTGCTCGTGTGAGAGATCCTCGACGATGCCCCGCGCCATCGCCATCGCAAGATGCTCAAGGACGGCTGGCAGGGTCTCGGCGGCGAAGCCTTGCAGCGGGGTGTTCTGTCCCGCGTTAATCTCCCATTCCAAGAGCTGCGCCGCCATCTGGCGCTCGATCACCTGGGTGGGCATGTAGTGCAGATCAAAGACGGCGGCATCCATTGCCGCGAGCGTCTCGCGCGTCGCGGCGTGCTGGGCGTTGAGCGCTGCTGGCACTGCGATTTCCGCGACCTCGGCGATGGCGGTCAGCTTGGTATTGGCGGCGCCGTGGTCCGCAACCATCCTCTCGGCGAAGGCCTTGACGGCTGGAGCAACCGCCTTCTCAGCCGCGAGCTCGCCGAATTCCACCTCGGCGAGGCCGCTTCGCCGACGAGCTGCACGAAGAGTATGTCGGCGGCATTCTTCTGGTCGGCGGCGGGCATACCGCTCTCATCGGTACGCGTGCCGGGCGCCATGAACCCGGGGTTGCCCATATGGGCTGCGGCGGCGACCGGCAGGGCCGCGAGGCCGGAGGCGAAAGCGGGCGCGAGCCAGCGGCTAGAGCGCCAGCATGTAGGCGACGAGGGCATCCTTCTCCTCCTGGCTGAGCTTGGTTGCGAGCACGAGGTTGAAGAACTCGACGGTGTCCGCAAGGGTCAGCAGGCGGCCGTCGTGCAGGTAGGGTGGCGTGTCCCTGATGCCGCGCAGGGTGAAGGTCTTGATCGGGCCGTCGGGCAAAGCGACGAAGTCGTTCACTGTCTGCCCGATCTTGTAGAAGCGCTCGAGCTTCAGGTCGTGCATCTGGTGGTCCATGAAGGCGGTTTCTGGCACGTGGCAGGTCGCGCACTTGCCCTTGCCGAGGAAGATCTCCTCGCTCTGCAGTTCCGCTTCGGTGGCGAGGGCCGGGTCGAGGCGGCCGAAGGGGTCGAGCTTCGGCGCCGGCGGGAAGTCGATGATGTTCTGCATCTGCGCCATCATGGCGACCTGGTTGGTGCGGTCGGGCAGGTGCGGGCCCTTGCGGGTGGCGCTCACGTGGTCGCCGTTGAAATAGGCGGTGCGCTGCTCGAACTCGGTGAAGTCCTCGATCGAGCGTAGCGAGCACTTGGAGCCGTGGATCTGCTGGTTGAACATGCCGCGCAGGCTGGTCGTGTCAAGGCGGAAGCGCGCGGACGGTCGTGTCCCAGGTGGTGGTGTAGCTCGACGGTAGCGCCGCCGCCCGCCCGCGCGGATTGAAGCGCTGGCGGGCGGGCGGCGGCGCGGTGGTCATCGCGGGTTCTTCGGTAGGGTCGGGTTGCGAGACGCCAACCCGAACCGGAGATCCACGATGACCGACGAGATGATGACCCTGCGCGGCCTGGTCGAGAAGACCCCCGACGCCGATCTGCTGCGCGAGATGATCGGCTTCGCCGCCGAGCGGCTGATGGAGCTGGAGGTGGGCGGCCTGACCGGCGCGGCCTGGGGCGAGAAGAGCCCGGATCGGCTGGTCCAGCGCAACGGCTACCGCGACCGGGACTGGGAGACGCGGGCCGGAACGGTGGAGCTGCGCATCCCGAAGCTGCGCCGCGGGTCCTACTTCCCGGGCTTCCTGGAGCCGCGGCGGATGGCCGAGAAGGCGCTGACGGCCGTCATCCAGGAAGCCTACATCCACGGCGTCTCGACGCGCTCGGTCGACGACCTGGTCAAGGCGCTCGGCATGAGCGGGGTGTCGAAGAGCCAGGTGAGCCGGCTCTGCGCCGAGATCGACGAGCGGGTGACGGCGTTCCTCGAGCGGCCGCTGGAAGGCGACTGGCCCTACCTCTGGATCGACGCGACCTACCTGAAGGTGCGCCAGAACGGCCGCATCGTCTCGGTGGCGGTCATCGTCGCCGTCGGCGTCAACACCGACGGCCGGCGCGAGGTCCTCGGCATGGACATCGGCCCGTCGGAAGCCGAGCCGTTCTGGATGGAGTTCCTCCGCAAGCTCGCCCGCCGCGGCCTGCGCGGCGTCAAGCTCGTCATCTCCGACGCGCACGAAGGGCTGAAGGCGGCGATCTCGAAGATCCTCAGCGCCACCTGGCAGCGCTGCCGCGTCCACTTCATGCGGAACGCGCTCGCCCATGCCGGCAAGAGCGGCCGGCGTGTGGTCTCCGCCTTCGTCGCCACCGCCTTCGCCCAGGACGACGCGGACAGCGCCAAGCAGCAGTGGCGCCGCGTCGCCGACCAGCTGCGACCCAAGGTCCCGAAGCTCGCCGCGCTGATGGACGAGGCCGAGCCGGACGTGCTCGCCTACATGACCTTCCCCCAGCAGCACCGGGCGAAGCTGCACTCCACGAACCCGCTCGAGCGGCTCAACGGCGAGATCAAGCGCCGCACCGAGGTCGTCGGCATCTTCCCCAACGAGGCCGCCATCACCCGACTGGTCGGCGCGATCCTGCTCGAGCAGAACGACGAGTGGGCCGTCCAGCGCTCCCGCTACATGACCCTTGAGACCATCGCGCCCATCCCCGATGATCCCATCATCGGCCTGCCAGCAATGGCGGACTGATCGGCCCGGCCATGCCGGAGCTCGCGCTGGCCTTCGTCAGCTACACCACGCCATGGGACACGACCGCGCGGACTGCGGAGGCGCGTCCGGAGTAAGGTGGAAAGCGGCGTTGGTCGAGAAGTTCGAGTGGCAGTCGAGGCAGGTTACGCCCATGCTGGAAAGGGCCACCTTGCGGTCCTCGGTCTGGTTGAATTCCTCCTGCGGGAAGGGCGTTAGGAGGAGGCGAAGGCCCTCCATCTGCACCGGGGTGACGAGTCCGTTCATGATCTCGTAGAAGTTGCGGATCGACAGCAGCTGGCCGCGCGAGACATCGCCGAGCTCGGTGTGGGTGGTCAGGAAGATCGGGGGCGGAAACTCCGGGGTCAGGTACTCAGGCAGGTCGAATTCGACGTCGAAGCGGCGCAGGTCGCACTGCTCAAACTCGGCGATGGCGTCTTCTGGAGCTCGGGGAACGCATGCTTCACGTCCGTTCTCTCCGCTGGCACAAGCTGGCATGGAGACGAGATCCGCGCCCCCGGGTCGTTCCGACTCGGACAAAAAAAAGCGCCCGGCGGCCGAATTCTTTCCGGCAGCGGTCGAGAGCGTCGCCCTCGTCGCCCTCGTCGCCGCGCACGCGGTCGTGCTCGCGGACGCCACCGAGATCTCGCTCGTTCATACGGTCCTGACGTTGACCGTTCCCGGCGTGCCAGACATCTACCAAGGCGCGGAATTGTGGGAGCAGAGCCTCGTCGATCCGGACAACCGTCTTCCCGTCGATTTCCAGCGTCGCGCGGATCTGCTGGACACCCCCTTCTATCGGTGGCTGTCACAAACCCCATCGCGAAGTTTGAAGTCACCCGACGCCTCCTGAAGCTCCGCCGGTCAAACCCGCCGCTCTTTGCGGAAGGCAGCTACCAGCCCCTTGCCGTCGAGGGTCCCGAGGCGGAGGCGATTTGCGCCTTCGCCCGCCTGCATGGAGACGCCGCTCTCTTCGTGGCCGTGCCGCTCCACGGTGCACGGGAGCGCCCCGGCGCGCAGATCCGGATTGCATTGCCTCAGGCATCCGGCGCTTCTGGTCGCCCGTGTTGACGGATGCGGCTACCGTTCGCGATTCCGGGCCAGCTTCGATCGGTCTCTCCTGGTGGTGATGCATACGGACGATCGGCCGCAGTGCGTGTGAGCCGAAAGCCGATGCTCACGGCGATGTCCTCAACCGATGCCGCCTTCGAGGCGAGACAGACGGAATCCGGCGATCTGTGGCGCAACCTTTGGCGCGCCCGTCCCTTGGATGGTTGCGCGCCGCTGGAGGACCACCATGACCACCACTGTCGCCCAGCAGAAAGCCCGCGGTCGCGGTGCGTCGAAGGTTGCCGAGATCCCGAGGGCCGGATGGAAGGAGATTCTGGGGCGGACCTACAGTGAAGTCGTCAACGACCACGTGATGCTGATTGCGGCGGGCGTAACATTCTACACGTTGCTCGCCCTGGTGCCGGGGCTGACAGCTGTCGTCTCCATATACGGCCTTTTCGCGGATCCAGTGACCCTCGACCGACACATGGAGCTGCTGGAAGGTCTGATCCCCAGCGGCGGACTCGACATCGTTCGCGAGCAGCTTCGCCGTTTGGCGGAGCAGGGGCAGACGAAACTCGGGCTGACCTCGCTTGTCGCCTTCGTCATCGCCTTATGGAGCGCGAATTCCGGCGTGAAGTCGATGTTCGAAGCGATGAATGTCGCCTACGACGAGGAGGAGAAGCGGAGCTACCTCCGATTGACCGCCGTGACCATGGTCTTCACGCTGGCGACGTTTGCCGCGATCCTGCTTCTGATTGGGCTGATCGTGGTCCTCCCGACGGTGCTGCAGCTCATTGGACTCGGGACCGCCGCGCAATGGGTGGCACGCGCTGGCGGGTTAGTACTCATGCTCCTGCTGATGCTGGCTGGTCTAGCGGCACTCTACCGCTTCGGCCCGTCCCGGCACGCTGCGCAGTGGCGGTGGATCACGCCCGGCGCGGTCCTGGCGATGGTCATCATCCTGATGACTTCCGGTCTCTTCACCTGGTATGTCGCGTCGTTTGGATCGTACGACGCCACCTACGGGTCGCTGGGCGCCATCTTCGGCTTCATGACCTGGCTCTGGATATCCGCCATCATCGTCATCGTCGGTGCAGAGCTCAATTCGGAGATCGAACATCAGACCGAACGCGACACCACAACCGGACGGCCACGCCCGATGGGACAACGAGGCGCGGTGATGGCCGACACGATCGGCGCCACCTTCGGCGACGCCGACCCGCGCGTGCGCAGTCAATCCGAACCTGAAACTTCCGCACGCGAGCCTCTCCCGCTGGGCCGCTTGGCACTGCTTGCCGGCCTTCTGTGGTTCCGGCGGCGGGCCGGCAGAGACCAGCCGACCGGCTGACTGCGGCGTTTGCCGGTCCCCAGGCCAAGAGCCGGAACGTGCAGGCTTGACCTGCGTTGTGGCCCAGTAGCGAAACACAGCTCACGCAGTTCGATCCTAAGAAATGTGTTGGCCTCCGTGTTTACGTGTGACGCGTCGCTGTCGATCGCGCCCAGGCACTTCGAAGGAGACCCGCCGTGATCGAGACGAATGAGCCGATGGCCGGAACAGGTGCGCAAACAAGGCTGCAGGGCGATATCGTCCAGACCGCCCGCGACGCGGGCGCAGCCGCGCAGGAGCGGTTGGGAGACCTCCGCGATGTGGCGCTCTCCAGCCTGGACGAAGCGAAATCCACCGCGACCGAGAAGGCCGGCGAGGCCAAGGCTCAAGCGGCGGAGGAGATTTCCCGGACGGCCCGTGGTCTCGAAGCCGCCGCCGCAGAAATGGAGGGCTCGCCACTGCAGCAGGACTTGCTCCGCGAGGCCGCGGACGGCCTGAAGCAAATCGCACACGCCGTCGAGGGGAAGAGCCTGGGGACGATGGCTGCGCGAGCTTTCGGAGTTTGGCCGCCAGAACCCGGTGGCCTACCTGGGAGGCGCTGCCCTGGTTGGCTTCGCCCTCGCGCGGTTCGCCCGTGCTTCGACCCCCGCGGACACCGATGGCTCTTCGAGCCGTTTCGATCCGGGCGGTGGAGGCCAATTCGGGGCGGAGCCTTCGTCGACAGAGTTCACCGGAGGGTCCGATCATGGCTGATCCGCAGGAGCGGTCCACCCCCGGCTTGATGACGGACCTGCTGGACCAGGTGACACAACTCTTCCGAAAGGAGGTCCAGCTCTTTCGCGCGGAGATGAACGACAAGGCTACCCAAGCTATCGTCGCGGCAGGAAGCATTCTTGCCGCCGCTGTTTTCGCGATCACCGCCCTGAACGTGTTGGCCGGCGCTCTTGTTGTCGCACTCGCGAATGCCGGCATTCCCGCCCCCTGGTCGGCCGTGATCGTCGGGGTTGGCCTCGCGATCGTCGCATTTCTGATCGGCAAGAAAGGCATCGACAACCTCAAGGCCGGCAGCCTGGCACCGGAGCGGACCACCCGCGCCGCAGTGCGGGACGTCTCGATGGTGAAGGAGAAGATCTGATGGCCGAGTTCGGCACAAATCCGGGCGACCGCAGTGTCGGCGAGCTCGAGCGCGAAGTCGATCGCGAGCGCGAGCGAGTCTCCGCCACTATTGACGAGCTGCAGGCACGGGCGTCGGTCGGGAGCCTGGTCGATCAGCTTGTGAAGGCGGTGGGCGAAAATGCCGGTGAGGTGAGCCGCAACCTGGGTCGAACTCTTCGCGACAACCCGCTGGCGGCGCTGCTGACCGGTGTCGGGCTCGCCTGGCTCATGGCAGGCTCGGGAAGACCACGCAACGAAGCGCAAAATTGGGACGACCCAAATAGCGACGACTTGCGCTACGGGCGGGATCGCGTTTCAGAGGCACCCATGCCCAGCGCGTCCTCCTATGGAAGCAGCGCTGAGGGAGCGTGGCCGAGATCAGAGTATTCCGATCCCTCTGCAGAATCGGAGGAGGGCGGCCTGCGCGAGCGCGTTGCCGACGTTGCTGGGCGAGTTGGCGAGGGGGTCTCGGACGCTGTCGGAGGAGTGCGCGAGCGCGCCTCAGAGATATCGCATGCGGCCAGCGCCGGCCTTACTCGGGCCGGCCACGCCATCCGCGAGACAGGCGGCGCTGTCCGTCATCGGGCCGGCGCCGCGCGTCGCAGCGCGGCCGGGACGAGTCACTACATGCGCAACGGTCTCGACACACTGATCGAGGATCAGCCGCTTGTTGCTGGGGCGATCGCCATGGCCCTGGGAGCCGCGGTCGGGGGCGCTCTCCCGCGCTCACGGGTCGAGGATCGCGATGTTCGGTGAGCAGAGCGATCGCGCGATGGAAATGGTGCGCACCCTCGCCAAGGACCAAGGCGCCAAAGTGCAAGCCACTGCCAGCGCCGTGGTCGACGAGGCGCTGAACATCGCTGACGAGGCCTCGGCCGAACTCGGGGCGAAGCTTCCCTCCGGCGAAGAGATCGTGGATGCTGCAGAAAGCAAGGTCCGCGAGGCGGCCAGCCGGCTGCGGGAGGCAAGCGGGTTCGACACCGGCGAGGAGCCGGGCGACCGCCCGGCAGGCTAGGAACAGCATAAGTCGGCAAGGCGGCCCCGGCCAGCCTTGCGGCTCCCATTCCGAGCGGGCGAGCCCCGAGAGGCGTCAGAGAAAGCCTTCGGGCGCCGGTTCGGAACGCAAGGATGCCTCGCGGGTTGAACGGGCACAAGCCAACTTGGAGGATGCCATGGCGGAGAAGACACTCGACACACTGTTTCACGACACGCTCAAGGACCTCTACTACGCCGAGCGCAACATCCTGAAGGCGCTCCCGAAAATGAAGCGCGGGGCGCAGTCGGAGGAGCTGAAGCAGGCCTTTGAGACCCACAAGGCAGAAACCGAGACGCATGTGGAACGACTGCAGCAGGTCTTCGAGCTCCTCGGCAAGCGGGCCCAGGGCAAGACTTGCCCCGCGATCGACGGGATTATCGAGGAGGGCGAGGAGATCATGTCGGAGTACAAGGGCACCGCGGCCCTCGACGCCGGCCTGATCTCGGCTGCCCAGGCGGTGGAGCACTACGAGATCACCCGCTACGGCACGCTCAAGCGCTGGGCGGAGGTGCTCGGAATGGCCGACGCGGCCAAGCTCCTCGACGCGACCCTGCAGGAAGAGGCGAAGACCGACGAGGCGCTGACCGGCCTCGCCGACGCCGCCGCCAACGAGCGGGCCGTCGCGGCGGAATAGCCGGCGGGGCGACGCCCCCACAAGCTTCGAAGGGCGGCGGCGTCAGGCCGCCGCCCTTCAGCGTTCCGGGACGTTACGCCGCAGCTCCTCCAGCCACGGCGCCGCGGTCGCGTCCGACGGGGCCCGCCAGTCGCCACGCGGGGAGAGGGCGCCCGCGGCGGAGACTTTGGGGCCGTTCGGGATTGCCGACCGCTTGAACTGGCTCAGCGCGAAAAAGCGCTCCAGGAACACCTCGAGCCACCTGCGGATCGTCCCCAGGTCGTAGGCGTGCCGCGCCGCGGGCGGGAAGTCGATCGGCCAGACGCCCTTCTCCACGTCCGACCACGCGTGCAGCGCCAGGAAGGCGACCTTCGAAGGCGCCTGCCCGTAGCGCATGATGTGGTGCAGGAAGAAGTCGTGCAGCTCGTAGGGGCCGATCTTCGCCTCGGTGCTCTGCATCGCCTCGCCCTCGCCGGCCGGGACGAGCTCGGGGGAAATCTCGGTGGCGAGGATCGCCTCCAGCACCGCGTCGGTCGCTCGGTCGAACTGGTCGGTGCGCTCCGCCCAGCGGATCAGGTACTGGATCAGCGTCTTCGGCACCCCGGCGTTCACCGCATAGTGGCTCATCTGGTCGCCGACTCCGTAGGTGCACCAGCCGAGCGCCAGCTCGGAGAGGTCGCCCGTGCCGATCACGAACCCGCGGCGCTGGTTGGCGAGGCGGAAGAGGTAGTCGGTCCTGAGCCCCGCCTGCACGTTCTCGAAGGCGATGTCGTAGACCGGCTCGCCCCCGGCGAAGGGATGCCCCATGTCGCGCAGCATCTGCAGCGCCGCCGGGCGGATGTCGATCTCCTCCGCCGTGACCCCGAGCGCGCGCATCAGCTTCCAGGCGTTGCTCTTGGTCGTCTCGCCGGTGGCGAAGCCCGGCATGGTGAAGCCTAGGATTGTGGTGCGCGGCAGCCCCAGCCGGTCGCAGACCTTGGCGGCGACGATGAGCGCGTGCGTCGAGTTCGAGCCCGCCCGAGACGCCGATCACCATGTGCGTGCCGCTCGTGGCTTCGAAGCGGCGGCGCAGGCCTTCCACCTGGATGTTGAAGGCCTCATAGCAGTCCTGGTCGAGATGCGTCCTGCGGTTCGGGACATAGGGAAAGCGGCGGATCGGACGGATCAGGCCGATGTCCGCGAAGCTCGGCCGATGCTCGAAGAGCACGTGGCGGAAGGGCGGCGAGGAGACCCGGACCTCCTCGGCCATGTCGTTGAAGGTCTGCATCCGCATACGCTCGCCGAGAATGCGACCGGTGTCGACGTCGGCGATGCAGATCTCCGGCTCCAGCGGAAAACGCTCCGATTCGGCCAGGAGGTCGCCGAGCTCGTAGATCACCCCCTGGCCATCCCAGGCGAGGTCGGTGGTGCTCTCGCCGGGGCCGGCGGCCGAGTAGGCGTAGGCGGCGGCGGCGCGCGCCGACTGCGAGCGACAAAGCATGTGGCGCTCGTCGGACTTGCCGATGGTGATGTTCGAGGCCGAGAGGTTCGCGAGGATCGTGGCGCCTGCCAGCGCGCCCGACGACGAAGGAGGGACGGCGGCCCAGAAGTCCTCGCAGATCTCCATGTGGAAGACGAAGCCGTCGAGGTCGCTCGCGTCGAAGATCAGGTCGCTCCCGAACGGTACCTCCTGGCCGCCCACCCGGATCGTCTGCCCGAGGATGTTGCGGCCGTGGGCGAACCAGCGCTTCTCGTAGTACTCCCGGTAGTTGGGCAGGAAGCTCTTCGGGACGACGCCGAGCAGCCTGCCGCGAGCGATGGCCAGGGCGCAGTTGTAGAGGCGACCCGAATGCCGCAGCGGTGCACCGATCAGGAGGACCGGCGCCAGATCGGCGGTCGCCGCGGTGATGTCACCGACGGCGGCCTCCGCCGCGTCGAGGAGCGCGGTCTGCAGGTGGAGGTCGTCGATGGCGTAGGAGGAGACACAGAGTTCGGGAAAGACCGCCAGGTCCACCCTTGCCGCGTCCGCGCGCCGGGCTTCCTCGAGAATGGCGTCGCGATTGTAGCTGACATCCGCCGGCCGCACGCGCGGTGTGCTTGTCGCTACCCGGACGAAGCCATGCCGATGCATGGCCATGAAGTCTTTGCCGCCATAGTGGTGGTTCATGCCTGCCTCGCTCATTCAGCGTTCGACGCGCCATAGCTCGGCAACCTCTTCGGCGGTGCCGACCTCCACGTGCTGGCGATAGCGGTTCCCGAAGAGCTCGAGCATGGAATCGTGGCTTTCGTCCGATTTGCTGCAGACCGCGTCCTGCACCAGAACGACGCGGTAGCCGAGATCGACCGCGCCGAGAACCGCCGCAAGGACGCACATGTCCGTTTCGCCGCCGCTGACGACCAAGGTATCGCAATCCCGGGCGCGAAGCCGTTGCTGCAGTTCGGGCCTCCACCAGGGCGAATACACCGGCTTGTCGATCGTCTCTGCCGGCGGCACGTAGTGGGCAAGCTCCGGCATAAGCTCCACCATCTCTGCGCCGACCGCGTCGAGCGTCATCGACGCCCAGTGCCGGTAGTAGCGGCGCCAGGTGCCTTGGCCCTCGCCTGGCCGCTGCGCCGGAATGAAACGCGTGAAGATCGTCCGTTCAGGTCCGAGCTCGCAAAGCCGAACGATCCGTGGCAGCACGCGCGGCATCCACGGCAGCGCCCAATCCGTCCCCGGCCCGAAGAGGCGCTGCATATCGACGCAGAGATGCGTCGCGGTCGGCGGCAGCGGCTCGTCGCGCAGGGTCGACTCCGTTGCCACCTCTAGCGTCCGGTATCGCTGTTGCTCGCGTTCACATGCTTCGACTCCGGCGAGCCGCGGAACCGCAGAACGATAGAAAGGACCACCAACGCTGCCGTCGCGAGGAACTCGGACTGCCAGTTCTGGAAGGATTCGAACCAGAAGCCCATGTCGCCGAGGTGGGCGATGAGCGAATGCTGCGGGCCTCCATGTAGGGCCGCTTCAGTCACTGCCGCCCGGTAGCTTCCCCAGAGATGCAGGACGAACGAGGCAATGAACAGGCCAGCGAGGGCGATGCCCAGCGAGTAGGCGTAGAGAAAGGTCTTGAAGCGTGTGGGCCGCGGCGTGCTCGGCGAGTCCTCCGTGCCGTCGGGATCTCGCGACTCCGCCGATCCGCGTTGGAACAGGAACGCGGTAAGAATGACGTAGGCCGCCATCTGCAGGAACTCGCTCTCCCAATTCTCGAAAACCGCCGAGGCGAAGTCACCGCTCCAGAGGTAGCTCCGCAATCCAAGGGGCGCCGTGCCATGCTCGAGGAGAACGGTGTTGTGCGCCTTCCACCCCGTGAGTCCCATCGCCGCAATGGAAAGAATGAAAAGCGCGGAAAGCGCGACGGTGAGCCCGTTGTCGCGCAGAAACGCCCTGGGAGGACTGTCCGTCGCCGGAGCCGGGGATCTAGCGGCGGACAAGCTTGCTGAACCGATTTTCGGGCTCGTCCTCGTAGAGAAAGGCCAGCTCGCTCTCCTCGAACTTCTCGAAGAACTCGTCCCAGGTGATCTCCTCGAGGCTCTCGTCAGGTTTTCCGAAATCGAGCCGAAGCAGGCCGGCGTCCTTCGCGTCGCCGGTGCCCTTTACCCTCGCGGGCCGGCCCTTCCTCGCCTCGGCCCACTTGCGAATGGTTGCATGGTCGGTTGTCGTCTGAGCCATCGCCACCTCCCTGGTAACCGCTGCCAAAACGTCCCTCGTTCCGGCGGGTTCCCCGGGGAGTCTCCGCTCTGCCTGGCTCGGCAAGCGCGTCGCATCGGCTTCGGCGCGTGGCCACGCCCGGAACGATGCGCCTGCAAAGAGGGTTGCCCTCCAGAGCAATCCTCAAATCCGACGGAGAGCGCAGTGACCCTCGATCCCACAACCGCGTACGCGACGCCACCCCAACCGAAACAGCAGCAGGAGATGCCGGGCGAAACCGAGCGGATGGCGCCCGCGCCCGATCACGGCGAAACGACCTACCAGGGTCACGGTCGATTGTCCGGGAGGGCGGCGATCATCACCGGCGGCGACTTGGGGATCGGTCGGGCGGTCGCCATTGCCTACGCCCGCGAAGGCGCCTTCGTCCTCCTGGCGTCCGATGAGGCCAGCTACATCTCGGGCGCCGTCGTTCCGGTGACGGGCGGGAAGCCGATGCTGTGAGGGAGTGGGGCGATACGGGGCGGTTCTCGGGAGTGCCTTCCCGTTTTTTCACACCGGCAGAACCCCGCCGCCCTGTCCGCGTTGCAAAGGACTCTAGCGTGGAGGAGGATGAAGTGAGCGTTCCGGCCGGTACACCCGCCAATGACGAAATCGCCCGCGTCGCACACGCCATCTGGGAAGCCGAGGGCCAACCGGAGGGCCGCGACCACGAACACTGGATGCGCGCCAGGCAGCTTATCGAAGAGGGCCGGGCGGAGGTCGAGTTTCCGCAGGGCACGGCGCCGCGCGACGGGGACCCCGATGCCCCGCCCGGTACAGCCCGGGTTCGAGGACTCCGCTCCCGGCATGGTGCCGGTGATCAGGATGAGCCGGGGGAGGAGTTGCGGGAAGAACCCGGCGGTCGGTTCGCAAAGCAGGTCGCCGACCTACCTGAGCAGGCAACCGAAGACCGAGCCGGGCGCCCCGACATACCCGGCCCGCGGAACCCGGATCCCGAGCCGGCAACGAATGCCGAGGGGTACGTTGCGGTGCCGAGTAGCGAAGAGGTCGCAGGAGCGGCCATCAAAGATGATCCACCACCTCCCGAGCCGCAATCAAAGCGTGGACGAGCCAGGGCCCCAGCCGCTCTGTGATCTTGATCCGCCGCGCGGGTAACTCGTCGCCCGCGCGGCACGCGATGTTCTTCGGCGAGCAGGGAGGAGCGACATGCGGGCACTTTGCTGGCACGGGAAGGGCGACGTCCGCGTCGACACCGTCCCTGATCCGAAAATCGAGCACTCGCGTGACGCGGTGATCAAGATCACCGCCTGCGCGATATGCGGCTCCGACCTGCATCTCCTCGATGGCTACCAGCCGACCATGGAAAGCGGTGACATCCTCGGCCATGAAAATATGGGCGAGGTGGTCGAGCTTGGGGCGGAGGTCACGAACCTCAAAGTCGGCGACAGGGTGGTCGTGCCCTTTACGATCAGCTGCGGGCAGTGCTGGTTCTGCAAGCGGGGCATGTTTTCTGCTTGTGATCGGACCAATCCCAACGCCGAGATGGCGATCAAGGCGATGGGCCATTCGCCGGCCGGGCTCTTCGGCTTCAGCCACATGCTCGGTGGCTTCAGCGGCGGCCAGGCCGAGTATCTGCGGGTGCCGATGGCCGACATCGGGCCGATCAAGATCCCGGACAGTGTCACGGACGAGCAGGCGTTGTTCCTTTCCGACATCTTCCCCACCGGCTACATGGCCGCCGAGAACGCACAGATCGAAGATGGCGATACCGTCGCGATCTGGGGTTGCGGACCGGTCGGCCAGTTCACCATCCGTTCGGCGCTGATGATGGGCGCCGGCCGGGTGATCGCGATCGACGAGGTGCCCGAGCGCCTTGCCATGGCCGAGGCGGGTGGGGCAGAGACCATCGATTTCTCGAAGGTTGATGTCTACGACGACCTGATGGCGCGGACCAACAATCGCGGCCCGGACAGCTGCATCGACGCGGTCGGCTGCGAAGCCTCCGGTCACGGTGCCGCGGACGCGGTTCTCGACAAGGTGAAGGCGGTGGCGATGCTCGCCACCGACCGAGTGCATGTCCTGCGGGAAGCGATCTTCAGCTGCCGCAAGGGCGGTACGATCTCAATTCCGGGCGTTTATGTCGGCATGGGCGACAAGCTCCCGATCGGTGCCGCAATGAACAAGGGCCTGACTTTCAAGATGGGCCAGACCCATGTGCAGGCCTACACCAAGCCGCTGCTCGAGAAGATCGAGGCTGGCGAGATCGATCCGAGCTTCGTGGTCACGCATCCGGCGTCGCTCGAGGATGCCCCGGAGATGTACAAGAAGTTCCGCGACAAGGAGGATGGCGTTATCAAGGTCGTGTTGCGCCCGGGCGCGGATATGTAGCACCATGGCACCTCGCGCGATCTGGAAAGGCCATCTCGAGATCGGGCAGCTCGTCTGTCCGGTCGCGCTGCACGCGGCCGCATCGACGTCCGAACGAGTTGCCTTTCACATCGTCAACCGCAAGACCGGCAATCGCGTTCGCCGCGTCTTCGTCGATGCCGAGACCGGAGAGCCGGTCGAGCGCGACGACCAGGCGAAGGGCTACGAGACCGACCGCGGCAAAACGATCGTCGTCGAGGAAGAGGAGCTGGCCGAGGCGGTGCCCGAGAGCGACAAGACGCTGCGCGTCGAGGCCTTCATCGCGTGCGCCGAGGTCGACACGCTCTACTTCGACCGCCCCTACTACCTGACGCCGGACGGCGAGGCGGCCGAGACCGCCTTCGCGGTGATCCGCGCCGGGCTCGCGAAGCGCAAGGTCGCGGCGATCGCCCGGACCGTGCTCTTCCGCCGCATCCGCCCGGTGCTCATCCGCGTCCAAGGGGCCGGCCTGATCGCTGACACCCTCGAGTTCGACCACGAGGTGCGCGACGCGACCAAGGTCTTCGACGACATTCCCGAGCTGAAGCTCGACAAGGAGATGCTCGACCTCGCCCGTCACATCATCGACACCAAGCGCGGCAAGTTCCAGCCTGAGCGTTTCGAGGACCGCTACGACGACGCGCTTGCCGCGCTGGTCAAGGCCAAGGCCGAAGGCAAGGCCATCCCCAAGCCGAAGACGCCAGAGGCGGCGAAGCCCATCGACCTGATGGAAGCGCTGCGCAAGAGCGCCGCCGCCAAGGCCAAGACAAAAGCCAAGGCGCCAACCAACCGGGCGGCCTCCCGGCGCAAGGCCGGCTGAAGTGGCGCTCGAGACCTACCGCCGCAAGCGCGACTTCAGCGCCACCGATGAGCCGGCGGGGACCGACCGGCGCGGCCACGGCGACGCCTTCGTGGTGCAGAAGCACGCGGCGCGGCGGCTGCACTACGATCTCCGCCTCGAGATCGGCGACGCGCTGGCGAGTTGGGCCGTCACTCGCGGCCCGAGCCTCGTGCCCGGCGACAAGCGGCTCGCGGTGCACGTCGAGGACCACCCCCTTGACTATGCCGACTTCGAGGGGGAGATCCCGAAGGGCCAGTATGGCGGCGGCGAGGTGATCGTCTGGGACCGCGGCCGCTGGGAGCCCGAGGGCGACCCGGTGCGGGGGCTGAAGAAGGGCCGCCTCGATTTCACGCTCCAAGGCGCGAAGCTTAAGGGGCGCTGGCATCTCGTCCGCATGGGCGCGAAGCGTGGCGAGAAGCGGGAGAACTGGCTCCTGATCAAGGGCAGCGACGAGGCCGCCCGAAGCGAGGCCGACATCGACATCCTCGAGGATGAGCCCGCCTCGGTGATCTCCGGCCGCACAGTCGAGGACATTGCCGCCGGCAAGCCGGCAAAGAAGCCGCCGACGAAGGCAACGGCGCGCTCCGGCAAGGCCCGCGACACGTTTCCCGGCTTCGTCCCGCCGGCGCTCGCCACCCTCAAGCCGAGGGCCCCACACAGCGCCGACTGGGTGCACGAGATCAAGTTCGACGGCTACCGGCTGCAGGCGCAGATCCGCGGCGGCAAGGCGAAGCTGCTGACCCGCAGCGGCCAGGACTGGACCGCCCGCTTCGGAGCGGAAATCAGCGGCGCCCTCACGGCGCTGCCGGCCAGGACCGCGATCCTCGACGGCGAGCTCGTGGTCGAAGGCGCCGGCGGCGCCTCCGACTTCTCCGCGCTGCAGGCGGACCTGTCCGCCAACCGCACCGACCGCTTCCGCTACTACCTCTTCGATCTTCTCTACCTCGACGGCGAGGACTTGCGCGCCACGCCCCTCGTCGCCCGCAAGGACCGGCTGGCCGCGCTCCTCGACCGCGCACCCGAGCCGCTCCGCCTCAGCGAGCATTTCGACGAGGACGGCGAGGTCATGCTGCGGCACGCCTGCCGGCTCAGCCTCGAAGGCCTGGTCTCGAAGCAGCGCGACGCCGCCTATCCGACGGGCCGCACCCGCTCATGGATCAAGTCGAAATGCTCCGACCGCCAGGAGTTCGTGGTCGCCGGCTACGTGCCGTCATCGGTGTCGAAGGATCTCGTCGGCTCGCTGGTGCTCGGCTACCACAAGGACGGCAAGCTCGTGCACGCCGGTCGGGTCGGCACCGGCTTCAGCCACGATGTGGCCCGCGACCTGGTGGCGCGGCTGCAGCCGCTCAGCCGCAAGTCCTCGCCCTTCGCCGAGAAGCTGGCCGCCGACGCGGCGCGCGGCGTCGTCTGGGTCAAGCCCGAGCTCGTCGCCGAGGTCGAGTTCCGCGCCTGGACCGCCGACGGCATCCTCCGCCATGCGGCCTTCCGCGGCCTGCGCGAGGACAAGCCCGCGCGGGAGATCAGCCGCGAGTCGCCCGAAAAGGAAAAGCCGACCGCCGCGAAGCCGCAGGTCCGCCTGACCCATCCCGACCGCGTCTACTGGCCGGACGCCGGCGTTACCAAGCAGGGCCTCGCCGACTATTACGCCGAGGTCTGGCCGCGCATGGCGCCGTTCGTCGTCAATCGTCCGGTCGCGCTCCTGCGCTGCCCGGGCGGCACCGAGGGCCAGTGCTTCTTCCAGAAGCACGCCTGGAAGGGTCTCAGCCGCGAGATTCTGACCTTCCACGACCCGCTCGACGACGACGACGACCCGCTGGTTGCCATCGACGGTCTGCCCGGACTGATCGGCCTCGTCCAGGGAGGTGGGCTCGAGATCCACACCTGGCAATCTACGCTCGACGATCTGGAGCACCCGGATCAGATCGTGATGGACCTTGATCCCGGTGAGGGCGTGCCGTGGAGCGCGGTTCTGGACGCCGCGCGCGCCGTTCGCGCCCGTTTCGAGGACGCCGGCCTCGCCGGTTTCGTCAAGACCTCTGGCGGCAAGGGCCTGCATGTCGTCGCGCCGCTGAAGCCGACCGACGGAGCGGGCTGGGACGAGGTCAAGGGCTTTGCCGCCGCGATGGCCCGTTCGATGGCCGCCGATGACCCCGACCGCTACGTGGCGACAATCACCAAGGCGAAGCGCACCGGCCGCATCCTGCTCGACTACCTGCGCAACGGCCGCAACAACACGGCCATCGTTGCCTACGGCACCCGCGCCCGCTCCGGCGCCCCGGTGTCGATGCCGCTCGCTTGGGAGGAACTCGGCCCCGAGATCGGCCCGGCTCACTTCACCGTCGCCAACGCGCCCGCGCGTGTCGCCAACACCCCGGATCCCTGGGCCGACTTCCGTGCCTCCGCCGTGCCGCTGAGGACAGGCAAGGGTTGAAGCCGTTCGGGGTTGCTTCAGACCTCATCCGGATTCCGGGACCTGCAGGCTTTCAGCTCTTGCGCTTGCCTTTGACCTTGCCCTTGTCCGCAGCGACACTCCGCTTCAGCGCATCCATGATCGAGACAACGTTGCCGCCGGTCGGCGCCGTAGCCTCCGGCTCCTCCGCCTTCCCGCGGCGCGGCTTCTTGCCGGCAACGATCTTCTTCATCTGCTCCTGCACGGTGTCCTCGAGGAAACGTTCGCTCCAGCGTTCGGTGCGAGCGTCAATCAGCTCCGTGACGAGCCGCGTCAGCTTCGCCTCGGCCTTCGCCGCCTTTGGAAAGTAGTCGTCCGCCGGCCGCACCTCGTCGCCATAGCGCAGCGACCAGAGCACGATCCCGCGCCCGCGCGGCACCAGCGCTACCGCGTGCTCACGCCGGTAGAGCACCAGCCGCGACACCGCCGCCGTCCCGGTCGCAACCATTGCCTCGCGGATCACCGCGAAGGCCTCCTCGCCGACCTTGTCGCCCGGCTTCAAGAGGTGCGGCCGGTCGAGCCAGATCCAGCTCACGTCCTCGCGGGGGACGAACCGCTCGATGTCGATCGTCCGGGTGCTCTCGAGCCCCACCGCCTCGAGCTCCTCGTCCTCGAGGATCACGAAGCGGTCGTCCTCCATCTCATAGCCCTTGGCCTGGTCTTCTTCCGTGACCGGCTTGCCGGAAACTGCATCGACATACCGGCTCTCGACCCGGTTGCCGGTTTCCCGGTTGACCGTATGGAAACGCAGCGTCTCGCCGGCGTTCCGCGCCGGCTCCATCGTCACCGGGCAGGTGACGAGGGATAGCTTCAGGTAGCCCTTCCAGAAAGTACGCGGTGCCATGCCCGCTCAATGCGCCGGCCGAAGCCTCGTTCCCCTCTGGTCCTCAAGCCTCCTTCACGGTCTCCAGCCACCGCAGGACAATGGACTCCCCGCGGCTAAGGCCCGCTGGCGCCCTTCGGAACCGGCGTCGGACGGCGGCAACTTCTCCGGCGGGCCGGCCTCCTTGCCAGCTCGCCAGAACCAGTGGACATAGCATTCGCGACATACGGTCCTGGTATTGCCGAGCTGGCCAGAGACGGCGTCGATCACCTTTTTCGTGGCGACGGCCAAGCCACGTTTCGTCTCGGGCGGCTCGAGCTCCGAGAACAGCAGAAGTGCCTGGACCGTGCTGCCCCACGTGCGGAAGTGCTTCGACGAGAAGGGTCCTTCCGCGGCCGTGCGGATATAGGCGTTCACGTCGTTCGAGGTTACCTGGCGCCGCTCGCCCTCCTCGTCCATGTATTGGAAGAGGTGCTGTCCCGGCAGATCCTGCGTCGCCTTGACGATCCGCGCGATCCGGCGATCCGTCACTTCAGCCGCCATTCCTTGCCCGACTTGCCCTTGAAGCGAAAGCGCAGGTTTGACCCCTCGACCCGCACGTGCCGATCGCGGAACGTGGTGGTCAGCCCGAAGCTGCCGTTGTCGCGCGCATATGCTGCGTTGCCCACCCGGATCATCGTCGTGTCGAGGAGCCGCACCACGGTCGCCACCACCTTTTCGCGCGCCAGTCCCCGCCGGCCGAGGTCGGCCTCAACCGCCTGGCGGAGGCGCGGCAGCGCGCGGGCGAACTCGATGAGGTTGGAGTACTTGACCTCGTCGCGGCACGCGTTCCACCGCTCGTGGTAGCGACATTGCTTGCGTCCGCGCACGTCCTTGCCCGTGACCTGCAGGTGGAAGTCCGCGCTCGGGGCGATCCAGACGTCGGTCCAGGCCGGCGGAATGACGAGCCCCCCTGATCCTCTCCAGCACATCTGGATCGCGGACCGTCTGTCCGTCGGGCCAGACGTAGTAGGAGCCAGTCCCCGCCCGCCGCCGTCGGATGCCCGGCTCGCCGTCGTTGGCGTAGACCAGCGCCACGTCCGCCGCCGACGCCTCCCGCTGATCCAGAATGAGCGTTGCTGCGCTTCCCACGGAGAGGCGAACGAAATTCGCGATCCCGGGTTCCCGTGCCACGCGCAGAGCGCTGGCGCGGCCCACCCTGCTATTTCTCTCGGGGCTCGGCGAGGCTCGCGCCTATTCGGGGCAACCTCCCGGCGCGCTGCGCAATCAGCGCCTCTGCAAGCGTCAGAGCGGCATTGTGCACCTCGTCCTGCATTGCTGCGTCGTTGTCGAGCGCTTCGTGGCTCGTGGCGTAGGGCTCCCAGTAGCCGATGTAGCGGTCGAGTTCGGCCAGTGGTCCCGCCGGCTCGAGCTTCATGAAGCGCAGCCAGTCGGCGACCGAGCGCCGGACATTCTCGGCTCCCTCGACGTCACCGTGCACCACCACCGAGAAAAGGCGGCCCTCGAGGTGGCGCGGGTAGTCCCAGCCCGCGAGTTCTATCGCTTTCGCTTTCGCCGCGTCCTTGCCGCCGGTGAGCGTCGGGTCGGCGTTGCCGCCGTCGGCGCAGACCAGCCGGTCCATCATGAGCTTCAGTGGCGCGCTTACCTGATACCAGTTCACCGGCGTGATGATCATCACGCCGTGGGCGGCGACCCACATCGGATAGATATCGTTCATCCAGTCCTGGGTCTGGCCCAGCGAATGGTTCGGATAGCAGGAGCAGGGCCAGTGGCAGAGCGGGGCCGCGGTGGAGAAGCAGGCCTTGCAGGGGTGGATGTGGCGGCCATACTCGGAGGTCACTCGGGAGAGATCGAGGATGTCCACCTCGATCCCTTCGCCTTCCAGCGCCGACCGCGCGATTTCGGCCAGTCGCCAGCTCTTCGACATCTCGCCGGGGCAGGTGTGCTCGGTGCGCGGGGAGGCATTTATGACCAGGGCCCGCGCGGGCCCGGCCGCCGCGTAGCGCGCCTCGGCGGCGCGGATCGCGTCCCGGGCAGCAATCCAGTCGACCGACAACTCATAGTCCGGGTCGGCGAAGCCCGGTCCGGCCTTCTTGGTCAGCGGACTCTTCCGGTGGTCGGAATAGGCCTCCCATGCGACCGACGCGAGCCGTTCGATTTCCGGTGCCAGTGCCGAAAACGCCGGATCGGCAAACCGCTCGCGGAAACGCGCGCGGAACGTCGTCTCCTCCAGCCTCGGACTTGGCATCCCCTTGCGTGGTTCCGGTGCAGCCCTGCCCGAGGCAACCTTGGCCATGATCTCGACCTCCCCTGTGCGCAGGAAACCGACCAGACGGCGGCAGGTTGCATTGCCAAGGCCAGGGACCACCATGGTTTCGCGAGCGGGAAGGTCTCGCTTGACCGGGCCAACCGTCTCAGCATGGAGTAGCCCAAACTGGAACGCTGGTGCTTCGCGCGTTTGGGGCGCGAACCAAGGCGACACCAAGCGACCGCGGTGCTACTGTGAGAAATCGTCCGCGTACGCGCCGAGGGTGCGGACGGCAGGGAGACATCGAGGGCTCTTACCCCCGCTGCGGGAAGAGCCAGATGCAACCCGAACACGCTCACCGGAATACGATTCTCAGGTATTTGTCCGGCGCTGATCATGACCTGCTCCGGCCAACCCTTGAGCCGATCGATCTGCCGGTACGATTCCGGCTGGCGGAGGCGAGCAGACCCATCGACGCAGTCTACTTTCTCGAAGCAGGGGTTGCCTCGATAACGACAAGCGTCCGACACGAGATCCCGATCGAGATCGGCATCGTCGGGCGTGAGGGTGTCGTCAATCTCCCGGTGCTCATGGGCATCGACCGTTCGCCAAGCGAGACCTTCATGCAGATCCGCGGCGCGGGTTTCCGGATTGGCGTGGAGCGGCTTCGCGAAGCATTGGCGCAAAGCCCGACCTTGATGCCGATCCTGCTGCGTTCGTGCATGTCTACATGGTGCAGACCGCCTCCACAGTACTCGCCAATGGACGTGCGAATATTCCGGAGCGGTTAGCCCGTTGGTTGCTGATGGCGCGAGATCGCGTGGAGGGGGATGGGATCGCGCTGACGCACGAGTTTCTCGCCACGATGCTCGGCGTCAACCGTCCGGGCGTGACGACCGCCTTGCAAGTGTTTGAACGCCGCGGACTTATCGATGGCCGGCGCGGAGTCATTACCATTCTGGACAGGAGCGCGCTCGAGAAGGAGGCGAACGGCTACTATGGCGTCGCGGAAGCAGAGTTTCAGCGCCTGTTCGCCGTCTGATCGGGGCTTTTGTCAGATTTCGTACTGACCGCGGCATTGTTGCCCGCGCCAATCCAATTGAAAATGCGGTGTCTCGCCTTTCGGCTTCGAGCGCGTCTTGGTTGGGAGGCCTATGATGGGTGCGAACGGCAACAGAGTCTTGCATGTAGATGCAAGCAACTTTCCGGTGTATGACACGAAGGATTTAGACCTATTTCAGAGCATACTCAATAACATTGTCGAAGAGTATGAATCTGTCGGCTACTTGTCAAAGAGCGACAAGGAATATCTGAAGACACAGCTGGCGGTCGCGATTTTCAAGAGTGCCGAGTCCGGTGACCGTGATTATGAGCGGCTCAAGCAAAGTGCCATTGAGGCGGTATCGGCGGTCCCATAGTTTGTTCAGACCTCTGATTGCTACTCGCTACTGGCGAGAGGGCTCACGCGACAGGCCTGGATCCGCCGACGGAAGCGTCGCGGCCGGTCGTGCCCTAGGAGATGCGGAGACCGGTGAAGTTCGCCACGGTTAGCTGCGAGTCAGCGCGTGCCGCATCAGATAGCCGGGTTTGCCGACCGCAGGGGCCGGACGCCCAACCGTTCGGCAGCAAATTCGAGCGGAGCCGCTCTGCGCTGGGAACGTCCGCCAGAACCGATCGTTTTAACGCCGCGGATATCCAAGCGGAGGACCGAGATCATGCCTCGTGGTGACAAGGACGCCTACACCGACAAGCAGAAGCGCAAAGCCGAGCACATCGAGGAGGGCTACGAGAAGCGCGGCGTGCCGGAAGACGAAGCCGAGCGTCGCGCCTGGGCAACAGTGAACAAGGAGTTGGGCGGCGGCAACAAGTCCGGCTCAGGGCGGGGCAAGCCCGACACGCATGAAGCGGCGAAGAAGGGTGGCAGGATCGGCGGTGCGGCTTCGGCGTCGCGGACGAAAGCTGAGCGCTCGGCATCGGCGAAGAAGGCCGCGGCAACGCGCAAGCGCAATGCCTCGTGAGCACGAAGCCGACCGCGGCAACCGCTGGTCAGCCGAGGTCACCGAGCAGAGCGATGCGTTGGATCTCGAAGAGCATGTCTTCGAATCCGACGACCCCAAGCATATCGCAGCGTCGCTGAAGCGGTCGGCTGAGGCGAGTTCGCGACGCAAGGCCGAGCCGTTTCAATCGGCTTTCTATGTCAATCGCGCCGGCAAGAACCTCTCAGACGAGCGCCGCGCCGTGGCTGGAGAAAGCCAAGGACGAACTCCGGCACCTCTATGGTCGCCAGTAACGGCGAAGCGCAAGGAGCTACGATGACCCAAACCGGAACCCGCGAAACCGAAGCCGTCGTCGAAATTCAGCGCGACATCCAACGCGAGGTCGCCGCGGACGACCGCCAGAACGAAGAGCGCGCCCCGACCGCGATGCAGGCGGGAGCACGCGAATATCCCGTGCCACCGTTTCCTGAGCAGCACCAGGCGAAGCCCGGTGAGGAAGCCAGGCTTGAGCCAGCGCCGATGTACGACGCTCCGTTCTGGAAAGGCTCGGGCAAGCTCGAGGGCAAGGTCGCGCTCATCTCCGGTGGCGACTTTGGAATCGGTCGGGCAGTAGCGATGCTTTTCGCCCGCGAAGGCGCCGACGTCGCCCTCGCATACTTGAGCGACCGCGAGGATGCCGAGGAGACAGCCGGCACGGTGAAGGCCGAAGGTCGGCGGGCGATCCTGATCGAGGGCGATGTCGCCAGTCGCGATTTCTGTCGCGAAGCAGTGGCGAGAACGGTCGACGAGCTCGGCGCCCTGGACGTCCTGGTCAACAACGCCGCCTTCCAGGTCCACACCGGGGATTTCGTCGACCTGAGCCCCGAGCATTTCGACGAGACGCTGAAGACCAACCTATATGGCTACTTCCATCTCGCACAGGCGGCGGTGGAACGCATGAAGCCGGGGTCGGCGATCATCAACACAGGCCCGGTGACCGGGATCGACGGTTCCAAGGACCTGGTCGACCATTCGATGACCAAGGGCGGCATTCATGCATTCACCCGAGCATTAGCCGGAAACATGCTGAAGCGCGGCATCCGGGTGAACGCCGTCGCGCCAGGTCCGGTCTGGACGCCGTTGAACCCGAGCGACAAGGAAGCGCCCGCGGTGGCGAAGTTTGGCTCGCAGGCCAAGATGGGACGTCCTGCGCAACCCGAGGAGATCGCCCCGGCCTACGTGTTTCTCGCCTCACCGCAATGCTCCAGCTACATCAGCGGTGAGATCCTACCGATTATTGGCGGCTATTGAAGCGGGGCTCAAGGCGACTCTGGAAGATGTTGGAATCGAACACGGCGCATAGGCCCGTTCAAGTCGGCCGACCTAGGCATGACCGGTTCGTGCACCGCCAGCCTGCAGGAGCGCTTTCAGACCTGCAGTCAATTCGTCGACGCTGACAGGCTTGCACATAAGCGGCTCGTTCTGGAACTCGGGGTCTAGGTCCGCCCGGCTGTGGCCCGTCAAGAAGGCAAATGGAACGCTGCGACGCTTTAGGAGCTGTGGACTCTAGGGATTGAACGAAGCCGCTGCGCGGCAGGGTTAGAGCTTCGCGGGCGGTGCTCCTGACTGGAAGGTTTGGGTTGCTGAGACCGCTTTCCAGACAGGAGCTTTCCGATGGCCGAGACCAGCCCTCTTCGCCGCCGCATGATCGAGGACATGACGGTCCGCAACCTCTCGCCGGCGACGCAGCGATCCTACGTCCACGCGGTGTCGAAGTTCAGCCGGTTTTTCGGCCGATCCCCGGAGACGCTGACGCTGGAGGACGTTCGCACCTATCAGGTCCACCTCGCGTCGAAGGGCGTGGCAGGGGCGAGCCTCAACCAGGCGGTGGCGGCGCTGAGGTTCTTCTATGGCGTGACGCTCGGGATAGCGGAGATCCCCGAGCGGATAGCTTACGCCCGCGAGCCCCGGCGGCTGCCGGTGGTGCTGAGCGCCGACGAGGTGGTGCGGTTCCTCGAGGCCGTTCCCAGCCTGAAGGCCCGCGCCGCGCTGACGACCGCCTACGCGGCCGGGCTGCGGGTGTCGGAGGTCACGGGCCTTAGGATCGCCGACATCGACAGTGGCCGGATGATGATCCGCATCGAGCACGGCAAGGGCGGCAAGCAGCGCTACGTGATGCTGTCGGCGCAGCTCTTGGCGATCCTGCGCACCTACTGGCGGCTGGCGCGTCCCGAGCACTGGCTGTTTCCGGGGCGCGACACGGGCCGACCGATCGAGCCGACGGTCCTGCATGCCGCCTGCCGGTCGGCGCGGGCGGCGGCGAGGATCGACAAGAAGGTGACCGTTCATATCCTGCGGCACAGCTTCGCCACCCATCTGCTGGAGAGCGGCGTCGACATCCGGGTGATCCAGGTGCTGCTGGGCCATGCGCACCTGTCGACGACGGCGCGCTACGCTCACGTCTCGCAGGGTCTCATCGGCCGGACGGCGAGCCCGCTGGAGGGGCTGAAGCTCGAGATTGTCCCGCCAGCCTGAGGCGGCACCGTCATGGCTGGCGGCCTCGAGGTGGCGGACGTCTTCCGCCGCCACGGCCAAGCGTTCCGCGCCGCGCGCCGCGCGCACCTCGACCGCGACCAGCGCCGGGTGATGGGCGCGATCGAGGCCTGCCGCACCGCTGCGCTCGGCGGGCACGTCCGCCGATGCCTCGACTGCGGCCACACCGCGATCGCCTACAATTCCTGCCGCAACCGTCACTGTCCCAAATGCCAGGGGCGGGCGCGGGAGGCGTGGGTGGCCGCACGGCGAGCGGAGCTGCTGCCCGTTCCCTATTTCCACGTGGTCTTCACCCTGCCGGCGCCGGTCGGCGCGATCGCGTTCCAGAACAAGGCGGCGGTCTACGCCATCCTGTTCCGCGCCGCCGCCGAGACGCTGCGCCTCATCGCGGCCGATCCGCGCCACCTCGGCGCCGAAATCGGCGGCGTCGCCGTGCTGCACAGCTGGGGTCAGGCGATGCAGCACCATCCGCATGTCCACTGCATCGTGCCGGGCGGTGGTCTCTCGCCCGACCGCAGGCGCTGGGTCGCCTGCCCACCCGGGTTCTTCCTGTCGGTCAAGGTGCTCGGGCGCCTGTTCCGGCGGCTCTTTCTCGAACGCCTCGCCACCGCCTTCGCCGCCGGAGGGCTGCGCTTCTTCGGCGACCTCGCTCCGCTTGCCGAGCCCCGCGCCTTCGCAGCCCACTGCGGGGCGCTGCGCCGGATCGACTGGGTGGTCTATGCCAAGCCGCCCTTCGGCGGCCCGGAACAGGTGCTCGCCTATCTCGGCCGCTACACCCACCGCGTCGCCATCGCCAACAGCCGGCTCGTCGCCATCACCGACGACACCGTCAGCTTCCTCTGGAAGGATTACCGGCAGGAAGGCCGCCGCAAGGTCATGACGCTCGGTGCGGGCGAGTTCATGCGCCGGTTCCTCCTGCACGTCCTGCCCACCGGCTTCCATCGCATCCGCCACTTCGGCTTCCTCGCCAATGGTCATCGCGCAGCTCGACTCGCGCTTTCTCGACAGCTGCTGGCTCAACCCGTCGCGGGTCGGCAGGGCGAGCGCGACGCCGAGCCCGACGGCCACCGCTGCGCCCCGCCTCGTCAGCCGGAGCCCGATGCCTGCCCTGGCTGCGGCAGCCTCTCGCTGATCCTGTCGACGCTGCCCCGCGCGCCGCCCCATCCAGCGCCGGCCCGCCGATGATGATCGCGGCTTCCATCCCCTCCGGCATGCTGACGGCACCCGTCCTCGCGCCCGTGCCCGGAACCGCGCGCGCGCCGTTCGGCCGGCACGGTTATCAGCCGTCGATCACCGCCCTCCTGATCACGTCGGGCGCCAGCCTCTCGCCAATCCCCGCCCAGACGCAACCAGAGCCGCTCTCTCCACGGGAGCGCCCAGGCACATCGGATCGTCGACAGCGATCGTGGTACCCAACGCTCCGAGATACTCCGCCCATAGCGAGAGACACACCGCGGCGTCGCTCAATCCGGCTTCAATGAGGCGCCGACCACCGTCGCGCTCGCGCCAACGTCTCGCCGCGCCTCAC
>CAVXOH010000018.1:0-302812 GCA_963763295.1 uncultured Alphaproteobacteria bacterium | reverse complement strand
GTGAGGTGCGCTGCCGTTCTGGCCCGCGCGCCCACGCCCTGCGATAAAACCGCGCTACCGCTCGGCGTCCATCTCTGCCAGCTTGCGCACGCGGCGGCGGAAATCCTCGTCGGTCGAGAACTCCGCCTGCAGATAGGCGGTCGACCAGGTCCTTGGCGAGCCAGGCGCCGACGATCTGCGCGCCGATGCACATGACGTTGACGTCGTCGTGCTCGACCGACTGGTGGGCCGAATGCACGTCGTGGCAGACCGCCGCGCGGATGCCCTTGACCTTGTTCGCCGCGATCGAGGCGCCGACGCCGGTGCCGCAGACCATCAGGCCGCGCTCCGCCTTCCCCTCGACGATCGACGAGGTGACCGTCCGCGCGATGTCCGGAAAGTCGACCGGGTCCGGATCGTAGGAGCCGGCGTCGTGGACCTCGTGGCCGAGCGACCGGATGTGCTCGATGATCAGTCGCCTTGAGGGGGAAGCCGGCGTGGTCTGAACCGATGACGATGCGCATGTTCAAGGATCTCCGGGGGTTCACTGAGCGATCAGGCGCGGCAGCCACAAGGTGAAGTCCTTGGCGAAGGTCAGGATCGCAAGCGTGGTCAGCAGCGGGATGTAGAAGGGCAGCAGCGCCTTGAGCAGCTGCCGGATCGACACCTTGGCGATGTCGGAGACCAGGAACAGCGACAGGCCCATCGGCGGCGTCAGCAGGCCGATCATCAGGTTGAAGATCGGCGACGATGCCGAGCTGCACCGGGATCGACGCCGGCCATCACCAGCGGCGGCGCGATGATCGGCACGAGCAGCAGCGTCGCCGTCGTGGAGTCGAGGAACATGCCGGCGACGAAGAAGATCAGGTTGGCGATGATCAGCAGCATCAGCGGATCGCGTCGACAGGCCGAGCAGCGCCGCCGCGAAGGTCTGCGGCACCTGCTCCACCGCCAGGATCCAGCCGAACAGCGCCGCCGCCGCGACGATGATCAGGATGGCGGACGAGCTGCGCGCCGTCAGCGATCGCCGAGTTCCACAGATGCGCGAGCGTCAGCTCGCGATAGACGAGCGCGCTGATGAGGATGACGTAGACCGCCGTGATTGCCGCCGCCTCGGTCGGCGTGAAGGCGCCGAAGCGTCATGCCGGCGATCATCAGGGCGGGCGCGACGATCGCCGGCAGCGCCGGGCAGGAAGTCGCGCAGCACCTCGCCGACGCGTCGGCCAGCGCTCGGCGCGCGGATGCTTGTGGCGGATCGCGACGATCAGCACGGTCAGCATCAGCAGCATCGTGCAGACCAGCGCCGGCATGATGCCGGCGACGAGCAGCTGCACGATCGAGACGCTGGTGACCGAGCCGTAGACGATCAGCGGGATCGACGGCGGGAAGATCGGCCCGAGCGTCGCGGAGGCGGCGGTGACCGCGCCGGCGAAGGACGGGTCGAAGCCGCGCTTCTTCATGGCGTCGATCTCGATGCGGCCGAGCCCGCCGATGTCGGCGAGCGCCGCGCCCGACATGCCGGAGAAGATCAGGCTGCCGAAGATGTTGACCTGCGCCAGGCCGCCGGGGATGCGGCCGACCAGCGTATAGGCGAAGCGGAAGATGCGGTCGGTGATGCCCGACAGGTTCATCAGATTGCCGACGAAGATGAACAGCGGCACCGCCACCAGCGGGAAGGAATCGAGCGCATAGGTGACGCGCTGCGCCAGCAGGCCGAGCGGCAGGCCCTCGATGAGCACGTAGGCGATCGACGGCAGAAGGATGGCGTAGACCACCGGGAAGCCGAGCATGAACAGCGCGAGGAAGGCGATGACGACGCGAAACCCATGCTCGTCAGACCGCGACGTTGGTGTCGGCCTGCGGCGGCTTGCGCAGGTGCAGCAGATGGACGAGCGCCGCGCCGGCGAAGCCGAACAGCGTCGCGCCGAGGAATATCCAGAACGGGATGCCCAGCGTCGGCGTCGCGTTGCTCAGGTTCCTGGAGATGTTGGTCGCGGTCACCCAGGCGAGGAAGCCGGTCGATGCCGACGGCGCTGCGAGCGAGATCGTCCAGTTGACGATCGCTGCGCAGCCGGTCGAGGCATCGCCGCCTTGAACTCGCCCATGACGATGTTCTCGCCATGCTCCACCACCAGCGGATAGGCGCAGAACACCAGGCAGATCAGCAGGAAGCGCGTGAGCTCCTCCGCGCCGATGAACGGCAGCACGAAGACGCCGCGCATGATCACCTGCGCCGTCGGCACGAGCACCAGCCCGGCCATGATGATGACGACGAAGGCCGTGAGAATGCGTTCGGCTGTGCGCATGTGCTTGCCTCCTGGTCGGAATCGGCCGTCGCTGCGGCCGCTGGTCCTCGGCGTGCGGATGGCCGGGGCGGTGCGCCGCCCCAGCCGCGGCCTCACTTGACCGCCTGGATCTGCTCGATCAGCGGCGTGAAGTTCGGGAAGTCCTGCGCGATCTGCGCGCCGACGCTTCTCGCGGAACGCGGCGAGGTCGAGCCCGTCGGCCTCGGTGATGAAGGTCATGCCGCGGCCCTTGAGCTCCTCGACCAGCTTCGCCTCGCCCTCCTGCGCCATCTGCAGCGATTTCTTCGCCTCGTCGTCGAGCACCTTGGTGATGGCGGTCGCGCTGCTCCTCGGTCAGGCCCTGCCAGACCTCCTCGTTGATGAAGACGGCGAGCACGGCGCGCATGTGGCCGGTCATCGAGATGTGCGACTGCACCTCGTTGAGGTTGTTGGCGGCGATCATCGTCAGCGGGTTCTCCTGGCCGACGACGACGCCGGTCATCAGCGCCGTCGGCAGTTCCGCCACCTCGACCGGCGTCGGGATGGCGCCGAAGCCCTTGACCATGGAAACCCACAGCTCCAGCGGCACGGCGCGGAAGGGCTTGCCGGCCAGATCGGCGGGCGTCTTGACCGGGAAGTTGCGACGAGATTTGCCGGTCGCCGCGGTAGATGCGGCCGATGATGCGCACGCCCTGCGGCGACCAGCTTCTCGTTGATCGCCTGCAGCGCGGGCGATGTCGCCGGATCGGTGGCGGCCAGCGCATGCGCGCCGTCGCGGTAGATGAAGGGCGCGTTGAACACCGCCACCTCCGGCACCAGCCGGGCGAGCGAGGCGAAGTCGTGATGGCCCATCGAGATCGAGCCCATCTTGACGCCGTCGACCAGTCTCGGCGACGCCGCCGAGCTGGCTCGCCGGATAGACCGTGACGGTCACTTCGCCGTTGGTGGCGGCCGCGATGCCCTTCGGCCGCCTCGGCGGCGTAGATCGTCTGGATGTCGCCCTCGGCGCCGACATGGGCGTAGCGCAGCTCGGCGGCGAGCGCCGCGCCGGTCATGGCGAGCGCGACGGCCGCGCCGGTCAGGCGTGCGAACTATGGTTCTCGTGCAGCATGTCGAGTATCCTCCCTTGGTCTCATGCTTGTTGCTTAAGTCTGCGGCCTCCGCGCGAAGGCCGAGATGAGGCTGCGGCGGCGGAACTCGTCGCCGATGGCGAAATGCTCGCGGAGCTTCCGGTCGGCCGCGTCGGGATTGCGGTCGACGATCGACAGGAATACCTCGCGGTGCGCCTCGACGAGGTAGTCGACGATGCCGGGCTCCGAGACGGTCACCTGGCGGCGCTGCACGTGGCTGCGGCGCAGCAGTTCGCCGATCGCCCCGTAGAGCGTGGTCAGCGCCTCGCTGTGGCCCGCCTCGACGATCGCCTGATGGAAGTCGAAGTCGGCCGCGCCGCCCTCGACCGGATCGTGCAGCGTGTCCATCAGCCGGGTCAGCTTGGAGCCGATCCGCTTCAGGTCGCCCTCGGTCGCCCGCTCGCAGGCGAGCCGGATCGCCTGGCACTCGATGGCGATGCGCGCCTGCATCACGTCGTCGAGGATGTCCGGCTGCTGCGCGAGGCAGAAGGTGAAGAAGTCGGACAGAACGCTGATTCGGCGCTGGCGGACGTAGGCGCCCTTGCCGTGACGGATGTCGAGGAAGCCGAGCATGGCCAGCGAGCGCAGCGCCTCGCGCAGCAGCGGCCGCGACACGCCGAGCCTCAGCGACAGCTCGCGCTCGCCGAGCAGGCGGTCGCCGGACTTTCAGCGTGCCATCCACCAACGCGTCGCGAAAGAAGGCGAAGACCTTCTCCGCACCCGAAAGATCGTCGCTCTCGGCGAGCATGGCTGCCAATGGGCACTCCCTCCAACTGGCCTTACAGTGGTCAGACCAGTGAAACCTGACGCCGGCCGTTGTCAAGCGTGCTGCCGTGCTGAGCTGCCGTCGCACGTCGCGCGCGCAGGCGGCTGCGTCCATGTGTATCTCGACACGCCTCGCTGGGTGTTCATCGCGGTCGTGCTCGCCGGCATTGCGGTCACGGTCGATGCGCGCCTCGACGACTGGAAGCGGGATCGGCGGTGATCGCCGGCCACCCTCGCCGACAGCCGCCCGCTGCGAAGTGCGCCTGGCTTCGGGCTCGCGGTCGCCGCGGTCCTCCTTTTGCTGCTCGCCTGCCGCAGCGCGGGCGGCTCGGACGCCTGCTGGAGCAGCGCGAAACCCTGGAGAGAAGCCATGACGTTCAACGCGACATGCTGGACGCGGCGGCTCGTCGTCCTCGCGATCGCGACGAGCTTGCTGAGCGGCTGCGGGACGGCCGGTTCTGACCGGCCGGGCTCAGTCGCCTGTCCGCCGGTCGTCGGCTACGGCGCCGAGTTGCAGGCGGCGGCGTCGGCCGAGGTCGAAGCCCTGCCGGAAGGCTCGGCCGTCGCCGTGCTGCTCAGCGACTACGCCGTGATGCGGGATCAGGCGCGGGCCTGCGCGCCCGGCTGAGCCCCCCGACAAAGCGACATCCGTCTCCTGACGGAAAGGTCTTGCGCAAGGCGGGCGCTCCAGAACATATCATGAACATGGCGCAGCCAGCGAGGCGACATGGACAGGCGGAGCCCGCCGCAGAAGCGGATCGACGACCATGCGTTTCCGGTGCGCGTCAAGGTGCTGGTGCCCGAGCGCGGCTTCGAGAACCTGCTGCTCGACATGCACCGCTGGCTCGACGCCGCGGTCGGCCGCGGCAGCTATGCGGTCCATGGCGCCGGGTCGGGCCTGACACATGCGACCGCCTGGTACTTCCGCACTGTCGAGGAGGCGCAGGCCTTCGTCACGAGGTTCCCGATGCTCGAGCTGGCTGACGGCACCGAGCTTCCGACCTATCAATCCCCGTACCTGCCGTTCGGGCGCGGCGCGGAGTGGAGCGATCCCGTGTGCAATCTTTACTCGATGCTGAAGTCGCAGGAGGCGATGCGGCGGCTCTTCGACGGGCTGATCGACCGCGCCGGAAACATGCCGCCGCTGCCCGGCATCTATCCGGACTACAGCGCGCCGATCATCCGCAACGGATCGGAGGGCCGCGAGCTCGTCATGGCGCGCTGGGGCATGCCGACCCCGCCGCAGTACCTCGTCGGCAAGAAGGTCGATCGCGGCGTGACCAACATCCGGCAGACGACGTCGTCGCACTGGCGGGCATGGCTCGGACCCGAGCATCGCTGCCTCGTGCCCTTCACCAGCTTCGCCGAGAACGAGACGCTGCCCGACGGCTCGCGGCCGCCGGTCTGGTTCGCCTTCGACGAGAGCCGGCCGCTCGCCTTCTTCGCCGGCATCTGGGCGACCTGGACCTCGGTGCGGAAGGTCAAGGAGGGGCCGGTGCGCGCCGATCTCTTCGGCTTCCTGACCTCGGCGCCGAACGCCGAGGTCGCGGCGATCCATCCGAAGGCGATGCCGGTGATCCTGACCGAGCCCGGCGAGTGGGAGACGTGGCTGGACGCGCCTTGGTCGGAGGCGAAGGCGCTGCAGCGGCCGTTGCCGGATGGCTCGCTGCGCATTGTGCTCCGGGGCGAGAAGGAGGATTTCGGGGAGACGTTGCCAGATACGCCGGTGAGTGGATGACCTCTGCTTCGACCCCGCTGTCGCTCGATCTCCCGCCGATGGAGGCCGAAGCTGTCGACGAACTCCCATCGGGACCGGGCTGGCAGTACGAGCCGAAGTACGATGGCTTCCGCTGCCTCGCACATCGGCGCGGCGACCGCGTCCACCTGCAGTCGAAGAACCAGAAGCCGCTCGAGCGCTACTTCCCCGAGGTTGCGCAAGGACTCGAGGAGATCGCCGAGGAGGACTTCGTGCTCGATGGCGAGCTCGTCATCGCCGGTGGCTCTTTCGAGAGCCTGCAACTGCGCCTGCATCCGGCCGAGAGCCGCATCCGCAAGCTGGCTCTGGAGACGCCGGCGGAGCTGATCGTCTTCGATCTGCTGGCGCGCTCGGGCATCTCGCTGCTCGAGCGGCCGCTCGCCGAGCGGCGGCGCGAGCTCGAGGACTTCATGGCACAGGCGGCCTCCTCGGTGCTCAGGCTAGGCGAAGCAACTGATCAGGAAGCCGTGGCGCGGGACTGGCTCGGACGCGAGGGCCTCGATGGCATCGTGGCGAAGCGGCTCGATCTTCCCTATCAGTCCGGCGAACGGGCGATGCGGAAGTTCAAGCTCTGGAAGACCGTCGATTGCGTCGTGGCGGGACTTTACCGAAAGCGCGGCACGCAGGCCGTGGAGCATCTGCTGCTTGGCCTCTATGACGAGGAGGGTCAGCTGAACTACGTCGGGCGCGCGCGGATATACGAGGACGCGGCCGAGATCGGGCGCCTGCTCGAGCCGCTGGTCGGTGGCGAAGGGTTCACCGGTCGCGCGCCAGGCGGCAAGAGCCGCTGGTCGGGCAAGGAGCGCGTGCCGGTGCCGCTGGAGCCGATCCTCGTCGTCGAGGTCAGCGCCGATCACATCACCGGCGAGCACATGCGCCACGGAGCGCGGTTGCTGCGCTGGCGCACGGACAAGAAGCCGGAGAGCTGCACGATGGATCAGATCAGATAGCGTCGTTGTATTGGCCTGCCCCCTGAAAAGTGGTCCTTCCTGAAGTAGGCTTTCGAGCCATAGGAGGACATTTGAATGCCCCAGAAGAAGCACAAGGCCGAAGAGATCGTCGCAAAGCTGCGCCAGGTGGACGTGTTGTTGTCGCAAGGGCGGCCGGTCGCAGAAGCCGTGCGCTCGATCGGCGTGACGCCATTCACCTACTACCGATGGCGCAAGGAATTCGGCGGGCTGAAGAGCGATCAGGTGAAGCGGCTGAAGGAGTTGGAGAAGGAAAACGAGCGGCTGCGCAAAGCCGTGTCGGACCTGACGCTGGAGAAGCTGGTCCTTAAGGAGGCCGCGTCGGGAAACTTCTGAGCCCCGCCCGTCGCCGCCGCTGCGTCGACCACGTCATGGCGAAGTTCGAGGTTTCGGAACGCTTCGCCTGCCGCGTTCTCGGCCAACATCGTTCGACCCATCGCAAGAAGCCGAGAGGCCGCACCGATGAGGCGGCCCTGACCGCCGACATCATCCGGCTCGCCAGCCGGTATGGCCGATACGGCTATCGCCGGATCACGGCGATGCTGGGGTCGGAGGGCTGGACGGTGAACGTCAAGCGCGTCGAGCGGATCTGGCGACGGGAGGGGCTGAAAGTGCCGCAAAAACAACCGAAAAAGGGGCGACTCTGGCTGAACGACGGATCCTGCATCCGTCTGCGGCCGGAGCACCAGAACCATGTCTGGTCCTACGACTTCGTCGAGGACCGCACCCACAACGGACGGAAGTTCCGCATGCTCAACGTCATCGACGAGTTCACCCGGGAATGCCTGTCGATCCGCATCGCACGCAAGCTCAACTCGACCGACGTCATCGACGTCCTGTCGGACTTGTTCATCCTGCGCGGCGTACCCGGCCATATTCGTTCCGACAACGGTCCCGAATTCATCGCCAAGGCGGTGCGTGAGTGGATCGTGGCGGTCGGGGCCAAGACCGCCTTCATCGAGCCGGGCAGTCCTTGGGAGAATGGCTATTGCGAGAGCTTCAACTCGAAGCTGCGCGATGAACTGCTCAACGGTGAGATATTCTACAGCCTGGCCGAGGCAAGGATCATCATTGAATCCTGGCGTCGCCATTACAACACCGAACGCCCACACTCATCGTTGGGCTACAAACCACCGGCACCGGAGGCTCTGCAATGGCCGGCTCCGCTCCGCGGACCAGCTCCGCCGGCCGCACCGGCCATGGTGCCAAAACCCGTCATGCATTAAGACTCAACCCGGACCACCCGATAGGGGCAGGCCACGCGCACCAGCCAGGGGCGAAGGACCAACCGGCTTGTGGTGAGCATCACGTAGTCCTCGCCGGAACGGCACAACGGCGACCCACCGTAGTTGCGTTCAGCTCGCTCTAAAGGTCTCGGGCCGCGGGATGATAGGTAAGCCTCCGGGGAGGGCCGCGGTCAGGGCTTCGTCTTTGCGAGCCGAGCTCTGGCCGCGTTGCGGCGGGCCGCGATCCGTCCGAGGGCGTACTTGATCGGCAGTTCGTCGAAGGTGTCCGGGTCGTAGTCGTCGAGCCAGGTGACTGCGGTTTCATGTTCCTGGTGGTCGGGATCAGCGCGGGCTTCGAGGACGTCGTAGAAGCCGGGCACTCCGCCGCAGTCCTCCGGCGGGCCGTTGCGCTCGCCTGCGATGTAGCGGGGATAGCCGATGCCGGGCTCCCCCTGGCGGATGTCGGTGATGCGGATGGTGTGCACCCAGTCGTCCCCGAAGTCGTAGGTGTAGGTGATGACGGTCTCGCCGGGCTTCAGCACGTCGCGCAGACGGACCTTGGCGGCCTCCTTGCGGGGCGCCGTGCCCCAGTCCTCGTCGTCGGGGAGGCCATAGGTGCGGCCGTCGATCACGAACTCCCACAGGTGATAGTCCATCCAGCCCATCGTGGCCTGGACGATGTCGTGCAGGACCTTGAGGGTGATCGAGGTCGGCAGCTCGACCTCGCGCCAGATCGGCGGGTCAGCGCCCTCGAGCGCGATCCGTGCGGTGGCGATCTCGGCGAAGCTGTCGATGGACCTCGGTGTCTTCATGCCGCCAGTGTGCCAGCGGCCGGGCGCCAGTTCCATGGCAGGAGATCGTCGAGGCGCGAGGCCGGGATGCCGGCGATGCGGGCGAGCACGTCGGCGAGCCAGGCCTGCGGGTCGAGGTCGTTGAGGCGCGCGGTGGTGATCAGGCCGTACATGAAGGCCGCTCTCTCGCCGCCGCGGTCGGAGCCGGCGAAGAGCCAGGCTTTCCTGCCGAGGGCGATGCCGCGCAGGGCGCGCTCGGCGGCGTTGTTGGTGAGACAGACGCGACCGTCGGCGAGGAAGCCGGCGAAGGCGTCCCAACGCTTCAGCATGTAGTCCATCGCCTTCGCGACCGGAGCATGGCGCGAGAGACCGGCGCGCTCGCGGCGCATCCAGGTCTCGAGCTGGGCGACCAACGGGGCTACCTCGGTTTGCCGGACCGCGAGACGGGCGCCGGCGTCGAGGCCCTTGATCGCCCGCTCGGTGTCGAAGACAGCGTCGATGCGGACAACCGCCTCGCGGGCGAGCGGCGAGACCGGCGGCGCCTGGCTGCCGCGGCGGGCGGAGGCGGCGATGTCGGCGAGCTCGAAGAACTTGCGCCGGCCATGTGCCCAGCACAGCGCCTCGGTCACCGGCCCCGGAGAGCGGTCCGGAGCGTAGAGGCTGCCGAAGCCGGCATAGGCGTCGGCCTGGAGGATGCCGCTCCAGCCGGCGAGGTGCGTCGCCGGATGCTCGCCGCGCCGGTCGCGGGAGTAGCGGTAGAGCGCAGCGGGTGGCGCGCCGCCGCCGAAGGGCCGGTCGTCGCGAACGTAGACCCAGAGCCGGCCGGTGTCGGTCTTGCCCTTCGCCAGCACCGGCACCGGGGTATCGTCGCCGTGGAGCCGCTCGGCCGCGAGCACGTGCGTGGCGATCCGGTCGTTGAGCGGCGCGAGCGCGGCCGCGCAGGCGCCGACCTGGTCGGCGAGCGTCGAGAGGCTGAGATCGACGCCTTCGCGCGCATAGCGCTCGGCCTGGCGGTTCAGCGGCTGGTGCTGGCCGAACTTCTCGAAGAGGATCGTCGCCAGCAGGTTCGGCCCGGCCCAGCCCCGCGGGGTCGGATGGAACGGCGCCGGCGGCTGGCTGATACGCTCACAGTCCCGGCAAGTGAACTTCTCGCGGACGGTCTGGACCACCTTCCAGCGGCGCGGGATCACCTCGAGCGTCTCGGTAACGTCCTCGCCGAGCCTGACGATCCGCCCCGACCCGCAGGCTTCGCAGCAGGTCGGCGCCGGCACGACCACGCGCTCGCGCGGCAGGTGCGCCGGGAAGGGCTTGCGCACCGCGCGCCGACGCTCCCGGGCCGGCGTCGCTGCGACCGATGCACCGAGCGCCTCGGCGGCGAGGTCGTCCTCGGTCGCCGTGGCCTCGAGCTCCTCGAGCTGCAGTTCCAGCTGCTCGAGCAGCCGCGCCTTGCGCTCGGACCGCGTCCCGTAGAGCGCCCGCCGCAGCTTCTCGATCTCGAGCCGGAGGGCCGCGATCATCGCCTCGGCGTTGGCCAGCACCGCCCGGTCCCGCGCCGCCCCGGCCGCCTTCGCTTCCGCGGCCGCAGCCCGCGCCTCGGCGGCCGCAAGGGCGGTGCGCAAGGCGTCGATCTCGCTCGGCTCGGGCGTCATGTCCCGAGTTTATCGCGCCTCGCCAATGCGTTGGAGTAAAATCGACAGCAACGGCCAACGAAATCACCCGGCGGCGGAGGGCCGCCATGTATGCCGCGGGTTCCGCCAGTCGATGCCTTCGAGCAGATAGCCGAGTTGTGCCGCCGACACCGCCACCGCCCCGTCCGCCGGCGTCGGCCAGATGAACCGGCCGTGGTCGAGCCGCTTCACGTAGAGCGACATGCCGACCCCGTCGTGCCAGAGCACCTTCATCAGCGATCCGCGCCGACCCCGGAAGCAGAACAGTTCCCCGGCATGCGGATCGCGCCCCAGCCCCTGCTGGACGAGAAGCGCCAGCCCGTTCATCCCCTTCCGCATGTCCGTCGCGCCACCCGCCAGCCAGACCTTCGCCCCGGGGGGAAACGCGATCATGCCCGCTCCAGCACCGCGACCACCCGCGCCAGCGCCGACGCATCGATCCCGGCGCCGACGATCAGCCGTCGGCCGTTCCCGAGCACGATCTCGATCCGATCCGCGCCCGATGCCTGCTCGGGTCTCGACGCCACCTCGGGCGCCATCAGCACCGGGGCGAAGCTCGGCTGCCTGTCCGCCCCGAGCGTCCCCTCGCGAAACTGCCGCCGCCAGGTCGTCAGCAGCGATCGCGAGATCCCATGCCTCCGGGCCGTCGCCGAAACCAGCCGCCGTCCCGCGAAGCTCGCCTCCACGATCCGGAGCTTGTCCGTCTCGCTCCACGGTCGGCGACGTGCGGCATCTGCCGCCGACAGAACTTCGATCTCCAGTCCGGACTTAAGGTCGACCATAAGGTCGCACCTACCACCATCGTCCAAAGCCAGTCAGGCGGCCCTCGGCGGAGGGTTACTCCAAAGCCAAAACTCCACTCGCCGAAATCGCAAACAGAGACGCGCAGCTGTTGATCGCGGGTTTCAGGCAGGATCGGAAGTCTCTCGGTCGGGGGTTGGTGCACAACCTGCGGAAATCGCGCGACAATGGGCGATGTAGCTAAGCCGGTCGCTGCAATGCGAGGTGGCTGGCTGGCCAAAAGCAACTGGGATCCAACCTTCTCTGGGCCGTAAGTCATTGATTTAGAACAAACTGGTGTTTGGCGAGCTATGGCGCCGGCCTCCGACGTGCCTGAACGGCCATGGCAATTCCAGCGGCTAGCCGCTCCTGATGGTAAGGCTTGTCGATCCTTGGCAAGTCGATGGCCGGGCCCGAGGGCAGTTCCGCATAGCCGGTGGCCAGCAAGATCGGAAGGTCAGGTCGCAGTTCCCGCGCCGTCGTCGCGAGTTCCATGCCGTTCATCTTCGGCATGGCGTAGTCCGTGATCATCAAATCGACCCGTTCGACATCTCTTAGAATTTCCAGAGCGCGCTCCGCGGAGTTGGCCTCGAGCACCTCATGGCCGAGGTCCTCGAGCATGTCGACCGTGCTCATCGAGATGAGGGCGTCGTCGTCAACGACAAGGATCGTCATTGTCGGAATGTCTTCGACATTCTGGACGGCGATCTCGACGCGCTCTTGAGCGGTGGCCGTGGTGGTGGGCAGCCACAATTCGGCACGGGTTCCGCAGCCCTCTTTACTGGTGAGCCGAAGCGCGCCGCCCAGCTGCAGCGCCAACCCATGGACCATGGAAAGGCCAAGGCCGGTGCCCTTGCCCAACTCCTTCGTCGAGAAGAACGGGTCCGTCGCCTTCCCAAGTGTCTCCTCACTCATGCCGTCGCCCGTATCGATGACGGACAGGCGGACGTACTGGCCCGGCGGAAGATCTCCGATCGTCCCTTCCACTTGGTCGAGGGAAATCGTCAACACACCACCGTCCGGCATTGCGTCGCGTCCGTTGACGACAAGGTTCAGCACCGCGAGTTCGATTTGGTTGGCTTCGATCAAGGCAGCTGGCACCGACGGCGGGAGGTCCATCCGCACTTCGATCCCGGCCCCCACCGCGCGTTCGATCAGATCGCTCATCCCCCGAATAACGTCGGCAAGATCCCTGGGCTCGAGCTGCAGGTCCTGCTGGCGTGCGAAGGCGAGCAGCCGCTGCGTCAACGCTGTCCCACGCTGCACGCCCTGCAACGCACCGTCGATGAGGCGGGATGTCCGGGCATCGCTCGGCAGATGCTTTCGCAGGAGTTCGAGATTAGCGAGCACGGCCATGAGAAGGTTGTTGAAGTCGTGGGCCACACCGCCGGTCAGCTGGCCGATCATCTCCACCTTCTGCGCTTGAAGCAGCTTTCGCTCCGCGCGTTCCCTTTGCTCAATCTCGGAAAGCACTGCGGCATGCGCGCGTTCGAGTTCGTCCGTTCGCGCTCTGACGCGCTCTTCCAGGGTCTCGTTGAGCTGCCGCAGTGCTTCCTCGGACGCCTTTCGAGCGGTAATGTCCGATGAAACTCCTACCAAGCGGCGTGTTCCGGAGGTACTTTCGCGGACCAGGCGCGCTCGAAGTTCGGCCCAATGCAGGCTGCCGTCAGGCCAGATGAAGCGGTGCTCGATCGCGTAGTCTTCGCCGGTGTCCACCGTAGCCTGGATCGCACCCTGCATCCGCGACCGGTCGTCGGGATGGACGCTCGCGATTAGCTCCCCGAACGAAAAGGCTCTCATCTGGCCCTCGCCCGAACTGACCCTTGCAGGTCGGGTCCGTCGTCAATGTCTGAGTTGACAGGTCCAGTTCCCATGATCCGAGACGGCCGGCCTGCAACGCTGTCCGAAGTCTTCGATCGCTTTCATCAAGCTCTTCGATCCGCGAACGAGCCTCGTATTGCCGCAAGCGACCTTTCATCGCACTGCGCGCCATGCTGATGAAGGTCGTCGGATGGAACGGCCGTTCCAGGAACGTGACGTTGCCCAGCAAAGCAAAGAGGTCCGCCGGGCTCGAACTGGGGTCGGATCGATCCGCACCGCGGGTCAGAAGAATGAACGGCAAATCCGACCATGCCGGCTGCTCGCGAAGACGGCCGGCCAGCGCCTGGACCTGGCTTGGAAGCATCGCCTCATTGGTGGCGACGACAAACAGGGTCTCGTCGTCAATGAGGGCTTGGAGCGTCTCGAAGTCCGCGCAAACCTCGGCGGCAATGCCGGCCTGCCCCAGAAGCCCGAGAGCAACCGCGGCATCGCGTCCATGCGGAGCCAGTATCAGGCCCTTCGTGCCGCTCGAACTAGCCGTGATCGTCATCCCTGGCTGCCTGATCCAACGGCGTACCGTTTGCCAGCAACGTCGGAACACCGCGAAGGATGCCTTGGAAGCTATCGAGGGGCTCGCCAAATGTGAGGCCACGATCGGTCGATCTGAAATTCCCGAATGGTGTCCTCGTGCATGCCGGTCCGCTTCTTGATGACCGAGACCGCACGCCGAACCCGTCCCAAAGCTTCGAAGTAGCGAAGAAGAATTACCGTATCCGCCAAATAGGTCACATCGACCGGAGCCTTCATTTCCCCGAAAAGCCCGTGCTGAGCCACCGTAAGGAAGGTGTTGGCGCCTTGGCGGTTCAGATACTGCAGCAGTTCGTGTATGTGAAGCGGGAGCGCGTTCTCCTGCGGCATGGCCGCCTGATAGCCGTTGAGGCTATCAATCACGACGCACTTGGCCTCTGCCCGGTCGGCTCGGTCTCTGACGCGGTAGGCAAACTCGCCAGGGGAAAGTTCGGCGGCGTCCACCTGCTCGATCTGGAGATGGCCGGCTTCTCGCCAGCCCTCGAGGTCGAAACCCATGGCCTTGGTTCGGTCGAACAGGAGCCCGAGTTCCTCGTCGAAGATGAACATCGCCGCCTTCTCGCCGCGCTCGATCGCAGCTTGCACGAAGGGCAGGATCAGAGTGCTCTTTCCGCTTCCCGCCGGTCCCAGAACAAGGGTGCTCGATCCCTTCTCGATCCCGCCCCCGAGGAGCATGTCGAGTTCGCGGATGCCGCTCGTGATCGGATCCCTTGAAAATCGGGTGCGATGCTCGGAGGCAACAAGGCGCGGAAATACCGCGACCTCGCCGGTCCGAATGGCGAAGTCATGATAGCCGCCGCGGAATGCCTGGCCACGGTACTTCGACACGCGCAACCTTCGACGCTCGGCACCGTAGTCGGGGGCGAGTTCCTCGAGTTGGATGACCCCGTGCACAACGCTGTGGACGGTCTTGTCCGACAGTTCCGACGTCAGATCGTCGAGCAAGAGTACCGTCACGCCCATTCGCGAAAAGTAGTGCTTGAAAGTCAAGATTTGCCGGCGGTACCGCAGGGAGCTCTGGGCGAGGAGACGAATTTCGGACAAGCTATCCAAGACGACCCGAGCCGGTTTGACACGCTCGAAGACGTCAAAGATCAGTCGTGTCGTTTCGCCCAACTCGAGGTCGGACGAGTACAGAAGCGTCTGCTCCTGATCGGGCGCGAGCAGGCTCTCAGGTGGCACCAGCTCGAAGACTTCAATGTTCTCGTTGAGCGTCCACCCGTGAGAGGCGGCGCCTGCCCTCAGTTCTCGCTCGGTCTCCGACAAGGTGATGTAGAGGCACTTCTCGCCTTGCTTCCGCTCCCTGCAGAAGGAAGCGAAGCGCCATTGTGGTTTTCCCGGTGCCTGGATTTCCCTCAAGCAGAAACACGTGTCCCCGAGAGAACCCACCGGCGAGAATATCATCGAGACCCGCGATCCCGGTGCCGGCTTTGCCTTGTCCGAGGTTGGTCTCGTCCATCGTTCCCTCCGGCCGCTAAGACGCTAGATACCTGTGCACAGACCACTTTCGAGCCCTGTTTCATAGAGCCACATTCGGTGTCGGCCGGCTTAAGGGTCTCCGGTCTCCTTGGTTGGCGGGCGAGGTCGAGGTCGGCCTCGAAGCCGCCCGCGCGGCAGTGGCAACTGCCGTGGTAGGTCTTCGTCGCCATCGCGTCTCCCCCTGTCAGGCGGCTTTGGCGATCTCGCGGATGCGGGTGAGGTCGTCGCGAAAGGCCGCGTAGGCCTCCTGCTTGGCCGCCTCGTCGGGGAGGCGGAGCAGATAGGACGGGTGCACGGTAATATAGCCTAACCGGTTGTCGAAGCGGGTCTCGCCGCGGTTCGCGGTGATCGGCAGCGGCTTGCCGGCGAGCGCGAGGACGGCGGTGGCCCCGAGTGCCACGACCAGGCGGGGGCCGACGAGATCCAGCTCCTTCTTCAGCCACCAGCGGTAGTGGGTGACCTCGCCGGCGGTCGGACGCTGGTGCAGCCGGCGCTTGCCGCGCTGGACGTACTTGAAGTGCTTGACGGCGTTGGTGACGTACGCCTTCGAGCGGTCGATGCCGACGTCGGCCAACGCGCGGTCGAGGAGTTGTCCGGCGGGGCCGACGAAGGGGCGGCCCTGCAGGTCCTCCTGATCGCCGGGCTGCTCGCCGACGAAGGCGATGGCAGCGCCGACTGGACCTTCGCCGAGGACGGCGCGGGTCCCGCCTTCGACCATCGGGTCGGCGGCGGCGATGAGGCGGTTGAGCTCCTCGAGGCTCCGGGGCTCCTGGTCAGCCATCATCGCGGCGACGGCCTTGGTGGGGTTGCGGTGTGCCGGCATGGCGGCCTCCCTCTCGATCATCTCCCTAACGCGCGACGGGGCGGTCCGGACCAGCTCCGGGATGGCGGCAGTCTCGGGCAGGTTCTTCCAGTATTTCTTCGCCATGTGGCCGCGGGTGACGGCGAGGTTTAGCCGCGCCGGGTTGAAGGTGCTCTCGTAGTAGCCCTGCCAGCCGGCCTCGAAGGGATCGGCGGTGGGCGCGTCCTGGCGACGGGCGGGTGGGCCGAAGCGGAGGTCCTTGCGGTCCCAGTGGATCGCGCCGATCGGGGTGAGGATCGACCAGTGGAGCGCGCGGAACCGCTCGACGAAGAACTGAGCGGTGGCTTCAAGGATGAAGTGGTCGGGCTCGAACCAGGCGACGAAGCGCTCGTCTCCGTCGACCTCGATTCTTCGGAAGCGGACGAAGGCGTGCATCTTGTGCAGGTCGCGGCGGACCGACTTGGCCATGCGTTCGAGGCGGAACACCAGCGGGTCGGAGGCGACCTCGAGCAGGTGGCGCTCACCGTGAAGGAGACGCCAGACCAGGGCGTAGAGAAGCGCGTAGCGTTCGGGGTCGCGGTGGCACACCACAAGGCGGATCAGGTCGTGGGCGGCGCGGGGCAAGGAGATCGCCGGGGCATTGTCGCAGCGGACGTCAGGGAAAAGAGTCGGCATACCGCCGGTGGTCCAGCTGACCTCCTCAGGCCGAAAGCCGGCGGCGGCGAGCTCGCGCACGGCCTGGCGGAAGCCATCGAGGTCGGCGCCGTCGGAAAGCACGATCTGGGTCATGCGAAGAGGCTCAGCTGCTCGGGAGGCCGGACGAGCCGGCTGCGCAGGTCGAGCCGGTCGAGGCCGGCCGCCCGGTGGTCGGCGGTGACGATGAAGGCGGCGGCGCGGCGTGGGCTCGCGGTCAGGCGGGCGAGGTCGTCGAGGCGGAGGCGGGCGTGGCGCCGGGCCGAGAGGATGCGGCCGACGGCCTTGGTGCCGAGGCCGGGGACGCGCAGGAGAAGCTCGCGGGGGGCGCGGTTGATGTCGACCGGGAATTGGTCGCGGTGCTTGAGCGCCCAGGCGAGCTTGGGGTCGGCGTCGAGGTCGAGCATGCCGTGCTCGCCGCCGGCGGCGATCTCCTCGACGCTGAAGCCGTAGAAGCGCAGCAGCCAGTCGGCCTGGTAGAGGCGGTTCTCGCGCTGCAGCGGCGGCGGCTTGACCGGCAGCGCGACGCTTGGCTCGGGGATCGGGCTGAAGGCGGAGTAGTAGACGCGGCGGAGGGCGTATTGGTCGTAGAGCCGGGCGCTGGCGGCGAGCACGCTGGCGTCGGTGGTGTCGTCGGCGCCGACGATGACCTGGGTGCTCTGGCCGGCAGGGGCGAAGCGGCGCTTCTCGGCCTTGGCCTCGGTGATGGCGCTCGCGCATCTGGCCCATGGCGGCGGTGATCGAGGGCGCGCGTTTCTCAGGGGCGAGGCGGGCGAGGCTGGCTTCGGTGGGAAGCTCGAGGTTGATCGAGAGGCGGTCGGCCCAGCGGCCGGCCTGCTCGACCAGCCAGGGGCTGGCCTCGGGAATCGCCTTGAGGTGGATGTAGCCGGCGAAGCCGTGGTCGCGGCGCAGGCTGCGGGCGACGCGCAGCAGCTCCTCCATGGTGTGGTCGGGCGACTTCACCACGCCGGAGGAGAGAAACAGCCCTTCGATGTAGTTGCGCTTGTAGAACTCGAGGGTGAGGGTGACGACCTCCTCGACCGTGAAGCGGGCGCGCGGGGTGTTGGAGGAGCGGCGGTTGACGCAATAGGCGCAGTCGTAAAGGCACCAGTTGGTCAGCAGGATCTTCAGCAGCGAGACGCAGCGGCCGTCGGGCGTATAGGCGTGGCAGATGCCCATACCGCTGGTCGAGCCGAGGCCGGTCTTGCCGCCCGAGCGTTTCGGCGCGCCGGAGGAGGCGCAGGAGGCGTCGTACTTGGCGGCATCGGCAAGGATGCGCAGCTTCGCGGCAAGCTTCGGGTCCATAGCAGAATGTTCATCATATGTTCTGGACGCCGACAATCCAGCAGCGGTCACGGCTGCGTTACCGCTGGATCCAAGCTTGGTGATCAGCCCGCACTCGGGTTAGTCCGAACGGCCGGCCACTCCATGGCCATCGCTCTTTAGCACCAGGGGATGGGCCGCGTGGCAAACGGTCTTAAGCGCACGTGATAGCCCGGAACATTCAGTAGGCTGCGACGTTGTTCCGACCAATCCTGAACTCCCTCCAAACGCTTGACCTCTCCAACTACGAAGGACCGATCAACGATGCGGATACGCGCTGGCTACGAACTCGTTTACGAGTGCCCTCAGCCCACCTCGATGGTACTGGCGCTGAGTATCCATCCATCCCGCCGCGTCGATCTTCTCACGGATCAGGTGCTGGAGTTCAGCCCCGAGCTCCAGGCGCGCGACTACGTTGACGGCTTTGGCAACATCTGCACCCGCATCCTGGCACCGGCTGGGGCGACGCGCGATCTCGACGCTCTTCGAGATCGAGGACAGCGGTCTGCCCGACGAGGTCGCGCCGCATGCCCGCCAGCACGACATCGAGGACCTGCCCTCCGATGTGCTGGTCTACCTCTTGGGCAGCCGATACTGCGATACCGACCGCCTCTCGGACTTTGCCTGGGCGCAGTTCGGGAATACCGTCCCGGGCTGGGGGCGGGTGCAGTCGATTGTCGACTTCGTGCACAACCACATCACCTTCAACTATCAGAACGCCAACCCGCTGCGCACAGCCTACGGCGGCTTCCTCGATCGCACCGGCGTCTGCCGCGACTTCGCCCACCTCGCCATCGCCCTCTGCCGCTGCATGAATATCCCGGCGCGCTACTGCACCGGCTATCTCGGTGACATCGGCGTGCCGCCGGTGCCCGACCCGATGGACTTCAGCGCCTGGTTCCAGGTCTGGCTGGACGGCCGCTGGTATACGTTCGACGCCCGCCACAACCGCCCGCGCATTGGCCGCATCCTGATGGCGACCGGCCGGGATGCAACCGACGTTGCAATCTCGACTAGCTTTGGACCCTCGCGGCTTGCGGTCTTCAAGGTGATCACCGACGAGGTGCAAGTAGACGAAGCGGCAACGCACCAGCAGAGTGTCGCCGCCTGACGATGCCTCAACCGTCAATCCACCGGCGCGAGGCAAAGACCCTCGGTCTCACGCAGGTGGTTGTGAATATCAACCGCCGCGATCTCGGCCTGCGCCATCGCAACTGCGATCTGATTGAGCCCGGTCACCGCGTCCCCGGCAGCATAGCAGCCAGCGACTGAGCAGCGCTGGCTGCTGTCCGTCATAATGCGTCGAGTGGAGCGCGCGATCTGCCAGGTGCACCCGCACCCCGCTTCCGTCCCCGCAATCTTGCTCACCTCGTCCTCGACCATGCTCACGCCTGCAGCCCGCAGCCGTCCGAGGGCCTGTCAGTGATCTGGGGTGGACCGCCAAGCGTCACCAGCGTGATCCGCCGAGAATAAGCCTGAGGAAGAGCGCCTCGCCGGCGGCGCACGCCCCTGGCCCGACCACCGCGAGATCGAGGCCGATGACTTCGAAGGCGTCACAGATCGGGCAGCAGCGCAGGACACCCTCGCGCACCCGCTCCAACGCGCCGGCAATCTCCGGCAGCACGTCCTCGACGCCGGTAGCAAACAGGAGGAAGCGGGCGTGCCATCGAATCTCTCCCGCGGTAACCGTGAACCCGCCGTCAGTTTCCCGGGCAATCGAAGTCACCCTCGTCTCGACCATCGCCTCACCGAGCGCCGCGAGTTGTTCGCGCATCCGCTGAAGCAGCGTCGGCCCACCGATGCCGTCCGGAAAGGCCGGATGGTTGTGCGAGCGCGGGAATCAGGGCCGCGCGGCTGCTCCGGTCGTCAAAGACGACCGCGCGGCGGCGGAACCTGGCGAGGAAGATAGCCGCAGTTAGACCAGCCGGCCCGCCGCCGATGATACAGCAATCGCAACCGGTATTGGAAGCATCTGCCAACGTTATCACGCCCTCCAAAAGTCTGCTATGGCCGCGCCAGCTCTCCATTCCTTGAGTGCGCGTCTGGCCCGCATTCGACTTTCCTCTTTCCCGCAATGGCTCCAGTGGGGTCCACTCGCCGTCGACTAGGGTCTGTTGAGATTCATCGGGTGTTGAGGATGGTTGCGGCGGCGTAGATCATGGCGGCGAAGCTTGCGTCAGTTTTACAGGCGCGCAGGGCGATGCGTTTGAACTCCTTGAGCTTGCAGAAGAAGTTCTCGATGAGGTGACGCCACTGGTAGAGGTCTGCGTCGATCGGTCGGGGCTTCGCGCGCTGCGGATGCTGGGAGACCACCACCTGCGCGCCGCGCGCATCGAGCTCGGCGACGATCCAGCTGGCGTCGAAGGCCTTGTCGGCGATCAGCCCGCCGAAGGCGACATCCTCGATGAGCGGCGCGACGCCCACCGTGTCGTGGCGCTGCCCGGGGAGCAGCTCGAAGCGCACCAGGTTGCCGAGCGCGTCGGTCAGCACGAGGATCTTGGTGGTCGAGCCCCCTCGGGACTTGCCGATGGCCTGGCCCTGAGTCCCCCTTTTGCGCCCTGTCCGTGGCGGTGGACCTTGACGATCGTGCCATCGACCATGGCGAACTCCAGGTCTGGGTCGCCGGAGAGCGCGTCGAAAATTCTCTTGAAGACGTCGGCTTTTACCCAATGTCGGAACCGCTTGAACACCGTGTTCCAATTGCCGAAGACCTCCGGCAGGTCGCGCCAAGGGCTGCCTGTCCGCGCGATCCAAAGCACCGCCTCGATGAACAGTCGCGCGTCCCCTCCCGTTCTGCCCGGGTCCGACGCCTTACCAAGGCAATGCGGCTCGATCCGCGACCATTGCGCGTCCGTCAGGATCATTCTCGTCATTCACTGCTCCCTTTTGGGAGCTTGAATCACAACCGCAACTATCTGGGAATCCTGAATCTCAACAGACCCTAGTCTCATTGGCACGTCGGCCTCTTTGTCTTGCTCGGAATGGAAACACTGCTCGGTGGTTCCGGGCTGACTGGAACCGTCAACCGTTCCGACGTTTGAGATGGCGGACGATTGAGATGCGCATGCTGGGAGAGTTCTCCTTCGACAACTCCTGAAGCCTCAATAGGATGCGATTCTCTGGCTTACGGGAGCGAGGCGGGGCGGGGGGGCACGAGGAGCGGATGTCTTCTTATAGCATGATCAGCCGACTGGTCCGGGGGGAATGAGCTCCCAAACGAAGGAGCGCGCTGCAACCTTGGAGTTGCTCGGCGTCCCGTTGTCGCTCGAGCTGATGGAGGCCAAGACTGCCCCGAAGCTGCCGAACGGTCCAGGCTGGCAGTTCGAACCGAAGTGGGACGGGTTCCGCTGCCTCGCGTTCCGGTCGGGGGACGCGGTCGAGATCAAGGCGAAGTCCGGCAAGTCGCTGTCGCGGTTCTTTCCGGAGGTGATCGCAAATCTTCGTGCGCTTTCACTGAGCAGTTTCGTCCTTGACGGAGAACTCGTCCTCCCTGTCGACGGAACGCTGTCGTTCGACGCCCTGCAGATGCGCCTTCATCCGGCCGCCAGCCGCATCGAGCGCCTGTCACGCGAGACGCCTGCCAGCTTGATCCTCTTCGATTGCCTGCTGACGAAGGCCGGTCGGCCGCTTCTGGCGCTTGCGTTCAAGGAACGCCGAACCGCCCTCGAGGCCCTCTTTCCGCAAGCGGGAGGATGCGAAGGGCTGTGGCTGACCCGGTTCACCCGTGACCTGCGGACCGCGCAAGAATGGCTCGCCGGCCGCGATGTCCAGGTTGACGGGGTGATGGCGAAGCGCCTGGACCTCCCCTACCTGTCGGGGGAACGCGCCATGCTCAAGGTCAAGCATATCCGTACTGCCGACTGTGTTGTCGGCGGGTTCCGCTATGAGACCGGGAGCCGGCGGGTGGGCTCGTTGTTGCTCGGCCTCTACGACGACCGCGGCCTCCTCCATCATGTTGGCTTTACCTCGGGCATCGCCGAACATGAGAAGCTCGCGCTCACCAAACGACTGGAGGATCTGATCGCCCCGCCGGGTTTCACCGGCAACGCTCCCGGCGGACCGAGCCGCTGGAGCACGGCGCGGTCTGCGGAATGGCAGCCGCTGCGGCCGGAGCTGGTGGTGGAGGTGCGCTACGATCATGTCACGAACGACCGTTTCCGCCATGGCACCAAGCTCGTGCGCTGGAGGCCGGACAAGGCGCCCACTCAGTGCAGGATCGAACAATTGCCGCGCGCGGACACCCAGCTGGCATTGCCGTGAACGGAGACCGGACCCCAGGGGCCTCGCTCGAGGAGCGGCGGGCTCGGCGGGACGAGCGACGGGCCAGGCAGCGGGAACGTAACGTCTTCCGCGCCGAGGCGATGCACCGTGCGCGCCTCGCCTTCGAGGCAGCGGGCCGGCCCTCGCCCGGCGGCAACGTCGGGGCGCACAACGTCGGCTGCTCCGGATGGTTCTATTGGCATTGGCGGGGCAGCTTCTACCCGGCGGACTCCCCGCCCGGCACATGGTTTGGCCACTATGCGGCGCGCTTCAGGACCGTGGAGCTGAACGCGCCCTTCTATTCCTGGCCGACGCTGGCAACCGTCGAATCCTGGCTCCGGCAATGCGACGGCAGAGCCTTCGTCTACACCGTCAAAGTCAACGAGCTGATCACCCACACCAGGCGCTTCGAGGGAACGGAGCGTCTGGTTCGTGACTTCGGCCTCATCGCCGACCTGCTCGGCCCGCACATGGGCTGCCTGCTGTTCCAGCTGCCACCGAGCTTCCACTACACGGCCGGTCGGTTGGACACGATCGTTGGCCAGCTCGACCCGCGCCGTCGCAACGTCGTCGAGTTCCGACACCGCAGCTGGTGGCACGAGGGCGTATATGAGGCTTTTCGGAAAGCCGGCATCATCTTCTGTTCCTGCAGCGCGCCGCGGTTGCCGGACGAGCTGATCAAGACCGCCGATGACGTCTATCTCCGCTTCCATGGTACCAAGGCGTGGTACCGGAACGACTACACCGCCGAAGAGCTGGATGTTTGGGCGGGGAGGGTGCGTGAGTGCCGCCCGGCCCGTGTCTGGGCGTACTTCAACAACGATCGCGAAGCGTACGCCATTAGGAACGCTGGCGCGTTTCGCGAACTTCTGGACGACGTTTGACAACACGAACGAGGGGAGGTCGGTCCCGCGGCAAGTGCGGGACCGACCTCGCTCGGATTACGCCGCCGGAGGAATCGCGTGAGGCTTCTGCCGCGCGACCGCCGCTCCGGCCGCCTCGTCGATCGCGGACATGACGTCGCTCATGGCCGTCTGATGCACCATGTGTCCCGAGCCCGGCACCGAATGGTAGGTGCTGTGCCCGACGTCGCGATGCAGCTGCCCCGATTGCCGATCGGTGTCGATTAGGCGGTCGAGTTCGCCGGCGATGATGACGACCGGCATTGTCAGTTCGCCGTACCTCGCGCGCATCCCGAAGGCATCCGGGATCATCAGGGCCGATTCCGCAGCGCTGGCGCGGAGCTGCGAGGGACGAAGCGCAAGGCCTGCCGGAAAGCCCTTGGTGAACTTCTGCGGCACTTCGGCCGGTCCGAAGATCTTCCGCATCAGGGCCGGCCAAACGATCCGCCCCAGGAGGGGCGCCACCGTGTAACGCAGGATGTCACCGAGGATCGGGATCGCCGGTCCGGACGCCGCCGCGACGTCAAACCGGGCGGTCGGGTAATAGTATCCCGAGGCGAGAACCAGCGCTTTCACGCTGTCTTCGTGCTTCAGCCCGAGGGCCACGGCGACCGAGGCGCCCCAGGAGTGTCCCAGCACGATGGCCGGCGGCGCATCGAGCTCAACGAGAGCGTCGTGGATCAGGTCGGCCTGCGCTTCCGGCGACCAGATGGTGCCGCGGGGGCGCCGGCTGTGCCCGTATCCCGGCCGGTCGAAGACGATGACGCGGTACTTCTTGGCGGCCTTGTCGAGGAGCCCGCTCGAACTCGAAGTCCTGGATCATGCTGCCGTTGCCGTGCAGCAGCACGAGCGGCTCGCCTTTGCCACGCTCGAGGTAGTGCAAGCGGACACCATCGATCTCGAGGAATCGTCCCTTGGGGGGATTGCGGCGCTCTGCATCCTTGGCAAGCCGGCCGTTCACCAGGGCCGAGATGGCGAGGGCGACTACGCCGACGAATGCTGCGGTTGCGTAGGGATGATCTCCGAGGTGAGCCAGTTGCTTGCCTGCGCGCGACCCCGTTGTCACAAGACTACCCTTGATTTCAGTATTTTTCATATGCCTGCTCCGTTCGGCAGCGGGCTCAACCCGATGCTGAGTATGCTGCGCTGCAATATACTTCTCCAACCCGACCGGGTCGGGATGGTTCCTTCGCGGAGGAGGCGTGTGCGGCTCGATCGAGACGTCACCGGGTGACGGCCCTAAGCAATCAGAGACCGTCAGGCTCGCGGTAGCATGCCCTGGGTCGATCGGTCGAGCTTCAGCGCGACTTCTTGTAGAGCTTGCTCGCGATCTCGAACATCTCTTCAGGCGCATAGTCCGGCGTGAAGGCCGAAGGCACGCCGGTCAGATTATGTATCTTTCCACCGTCCGGAGCTCCCTCGACAACTTCGAGCTCACCCGGCGGATCGTCCGGCAGCGCGGTCTCGTCACCACCCCAGATACCGGCCAGCTCCTGATAGTCCGACGGACTGAACGTGTAGAGGCGCCGATGCGAGCCTGACTCCAGATACTTCTGGCACTCCGGGATGGCGCCTAGAGGGATGTTCGGCGTCGGGAGAAACTTCTCGAGCTCCACGCCGGTGAGCTTCTTCAGCGCGAGGGCATAGGCATGCGCGTGCACGGAGCCGCGGACCAATAGGTAGCCGCAGACCTCGCGCCCGGTCGGATCGCTGAGCGTCTCATAGACCCGCAGCTTGTGCAGCCGCGCCCCGCATTCCAGATGAAAGTTGTGCAGCAGATCGACGATCACGTTGCCAGTGGTCGTGACCATGTCGGCATTCCAGCTCATGGCATTGCTGTTGACCGGGACAGCACCCCCGGCGTGGGAAAAGAACGCTCCGGCCAGCCGGACGTCCTTCATCGCCTCGTAAGGCGCGCCGGAGATGTCGCCGCCGTCGCCTGCATCGCCATCCGGCTTGTCCGGGCCATTCGCGAGCATGGCAACGCCATTGCTGACCAACTCGACGTGGCCGATTTCCTCGGCGGTAATCGCTGCGACGAGGCTGTAGAACGGCCGGAGCTTGCTCTTGCTGCGGAAGTTGAAGCTCTGGAAGAGATAATTGCCCAGCGTGGACATCTCTCCGTATTTGCCGCCTAACAACTCCTGCAGGGCCGCTGCGGCATTAGGATCCTGTTTGGCAGGCGCGGGAAGTTCGATCTGCAGTTTATCGACTCGCAGAAACATTCTTGCTCCTCCTGGGTTGCTGTGACAACTCCCCCTGCCGGCCGGGGTTCCTGCGACTGTTCGCTTTACTGACTGCCCTGCTTTGCCGCCCACATTCGTGAAGCACCCCGGTGGACCGGTCCGACGAGCTGGCAGGGAAACCCCTCCACGACCGGAGAGCGGCGGGAACGAGCCGTCGGCCGGCGCATTGACCGGCCATGGCACCCCCGAGCTTTCGGAAGGGCTATCTCAAGCTGTCACTGGTCACCTGCCCGGTGACGATGGAGCCGGCGCGTACCGCCGGCGAGACCCTGCGGTTCCACACGGTCAACCGGGAGACCGGCAACCGGGTCGAGAGCCGATACGTCGACTCCGAAACCGGCAAGCCCGTCGGGGAGAAAGGCCAAGGGCTACGAGATCGAGAGCGACCGCTTCGTGATTCTCGAGGACGAGGAGCTCGAGGCGGTGGGGCTCGAGAGTACGCGCACGATCGACATCGAGCGCTTCGTTCCCCGGGAGGACGTTGGTTGGATCTGGCTCGACCGGCCGCACTTCCTGAAACCCGCCGACAAGGTGGGCGAAGAGGCCTTCGCGGTGATCCGCGAGGCGTCTTGTCGCTCTCGGGCACCGCCTCTGCCAGCTCCTCTTCCTCGACCACGACCGTCTTGCCGTGGTCGGTCTCGTAGCCCTTCGCCTGGTCGTCGCGCTCGAGCGGCTCTCTGGTCTCGGCATCGACGAACACGCGGCGAACGCGGTGGCCGGTCTTGCGGTTGACGATGTGAAAGGCGACGCGTTCGGAGGTCGAGGCAGCAGCGTGGAGCGCGACCGGGCAGACGAGCTGCCCGATCTCGAGATGGCCTTTCCAGATCGCGCGGGGTGCCATGGTGCTACGTCGCGGCACCCGGCCGCAGCACGACTTTTATGACGCCATCCTTCTTGTCGCGGAACTTCTTGTACATCTCCGGGGCATCTTCGAGCGAGGCCGGGTGCGTGACCACGAAGCTCGGATCGATCTCGCCGGCCTCGATCTTCTGCAGCAGAGGCTTGGTATAGGCCTGAACGTGGGTCTGCCCCATTTTGAAGGTCAGGCCCTTGTTCATTGCGGCGCCGATCGGAAGCTTGTCACCCATGCCGACGTAGACACCCGGGATCGAGATCGTGCCGCCCTTGCGGCAGCTAAAGATCGCTTCGCGCAGGACATGCACCCGGTCGGTGGCAAGCATCGCCACCGCCTTCACTTTGTCGAGGACCGCGTCGGCGGCACCGTGACCGGAGGCTTCGCAGCCGACCGCGTCAATGCAGCTGTCCGGACCCCGATTGTTGGTGCGCGCCATCAGTTCGTCGTAGACGTCGACCTTCGAGAAATCGATGGTCTCGGCGCCGCCGGCCTCGGCCATCGCGAGGCGCTCGGGCACCTCGTCGATGGCGATCACCCGCCCGGCGCCCATCATCAGGGCAGACCGGATGGTAAACTGGCCAACCGGCCCGCAGCCCCAGATGGCAACGGTATCGCCATCTTCGATCTGTGCGTTCTCGGCGGCCATATAGCCGGTCGGGAAGATGTCGGAGAGGAAGAGCGCCTGCTCGTCCGAGACGCTATCGGGGATCTTGATCGGCCCGATGTCGGCCATCGGCACGCGAAGATACTCTGCCTGGCCGCCGCTGTAACCGCCGAGCATGTGGCTGAAGCCGAAGAGGCCGGCGGGCGAGTGACCCATCGCCTTGACCGCCATCTCGGCATTGGGGTTGGTCCGGTCGCACGCCGAGAACATCCCCCGCTGGCAGAACCAGCACTGGCCGCAGCTGATCGTGAAGGGCACGACCACCCTGTCGCCGATCTTGAGGTTGGGAACCCCGGAGCCCAGCTCGACGACCTCGCCCATGTTCTCATGGCCAAGGATATCGCCGCTCTCCATCGTCGGCTGATACCCGTCGAGCAGGTGCAGGTCGGAGCCGCAGATCGCGCAGGCGGTGATTTTGATTACCGCATCGCGAGAGTGCTCGATCTTCGGATCGGGCACGGTGTCGACGCGGACGTCACCCTTCCCGTGCCAACACAGTGCGCGCATCAATTACCTCCTGAATATCTTACCAAGGGAATGCTGGGGAGGGACCGTAGTTCCTCCCAGGAAGACCGATTGGGGAATAGCGCTGGTATCGCGCCGGTTGCGCCACCCCGGCCAGCCTCAGGTCCCGAGCGGCCCGCCTTTTCTTCGACGGAGTTCCTGGGGCCTTCGCCGCTCGGTGGCGGTACAGGGTCATCGCTGAGCGAGCGTCCAGCGGACTCGTCGACCGAAAGAATGGCGACAAATCCCTCGGCGTTGGTAGGTGGCATCGGAGCGGGATTTCGGGGCCCAGGTGTCTCGGCTTCTGCCGGACCAGCCTCAGGGGTTTCCTCCGGCAGTTCGGCGATCTGCTTGGCAAACCGGCCGCCGGGTTCTTCACGCAATTCGGCCCCGGCGTCTTGCTTCATCCTTGGGACTATTCCAGGAGGAACGTCCTCAAAGCCAGGCTGGACGGGGCGGGAGGTCGGCTCGGGTTCGCCGGGAGGCACTCCTCCAGGCAACTCGGCTTCCGCCCGGCCTTCTTCGATGAGTTGCCTCGCGCGCATCCAGTGATCATGGTCACGGCCCTCGGGTCGGCCTTCGGCTTCCCAGATGGCATGAGCGACGCGGGCGATCTCGTCGGTTGAGAGTTTCTGCACGGTCATGGGTGTCCTCCGCGGCTACCATGGCTAGAACGCATTTGCCGGTCCCGAGTTCAGATGCGGCGCAGATAGTGCCTCAGGACAGGATTCCCTGATCTCTCCGTAGCCCGTCGAACTGGTCAGCCCTCGTTGACCGCCCGAGAACCTGGGTGGTGGCGCGTGACGCGTCACAGCATCGGCTTTCCGCCTGTAACCGGAATGACGGCGCCTGAGATGTAGCTGGCTTCGTCCGAGGCCAGCAACACGAAGGCACCGGCTAGCTCCGCAGGCTGACCGACGCGGCCGAGCGGTGTGTCGCTTCCGAACTTCTCGACCTTTTCGACCGGCAGCGTGGAGGGAATGAGCGGCGTCCAGATCGGCCCAGGCGCGACCGCGTTTACCCGGATTCCCTTCTCTCCCAGCATGCCCGCCAGTCCGGCGGTGAAGTTGGCAATCGCGCCCTTGGTGGTCGCATAGGCGAGGAGTTCGGGCGTCGGCGACTTCGATTGGATCGAGCTGGTGTTGATGATGACGCTCCCCGGCCGCATGACCGGCACCGCCGCCCTGCAGAGGTAGAACATCGCGTAGAGGTTGGTCCGCATCGTGCGGTCCCACTCCTCCGAGCTGATCTCTTCGATGCTGTCGATGGTCGCTTGGTGGGCCGCATTATTCACCAGGATGTCGAGCCGCCCGAATTCAGTCATTGCGCGCTCGACGAGACTGCGGCAGTGCGCCTCATCCCCGATGTCCCCCGGCACCAGCACCGCGGTGCGGCCCGCCTCCTCGACCCAACGGGCAGTCTCCCGAGCGTCATTCTCTTCGCTCAGGTACGAGATCAGCACGTCGGCGCCTTCGCGGGCATAAGCAATGGCGACCGCCCGCCCGATCCCCGAGTCGCCGCCGGTGATGATTGCGGACCTCCCGGCGAGCCTCCCGTGGCCCTTGTAGGTCGTCTCGCCGTGATCGGGCGCTGGCGCCATCTTTTCGGTTTCGCCCGGCATCTCCTGCTGCTGCTTCGGCTGGGGCGGCGTCGCGTACGCGGTGGTGGGGTCTAGGGTCACTGTTGTGTCTCCAAGGGCGGTGGTGAGGATCGTCCAGAGGTGCAACCTCGTTCCGGCGTCGCCCGTTCCAAGCGTCCCGGCTCCGTCGAGATTGCTGTCTTCGTTTCAACGGCCGCCAGACGTTGCGATCGCGGCGCGCACCAAATCCCGGAGCCAACGCAGCGGAACCTGCCGAATGGCGGAACGTTTGCCAGCACGCATCAGAGGTGGGCGATGGCTCAGAAGACGACCGATCACGAAACCATTCGCAAGTGGGCTGAAGCCTGGGACGGCCGCCCGGCGAGGGTCAAGGGCACCCGCGATGCGAAGGACGCCGGACTCCTTCGGCTCGACCTCGGCGAACTGGCTCGAGGAGGTGACCGGGAAGAGTTCTTCGACACGTTCGAGGAAAGCGTGCTTACCTTCCTGTACGAGGAGGACCTGGGCAACCGGTTCAATAACCTTGTCCGTCGGTAAGGCCGGCGTTGCAGCCGCTCACAGACCCTTCGGGGCGGCCCTGCGCGACAACGGGCTCACCATTGTTCTCACGACGCTCTTTGTTCTTTCCATCGCGGCGATGGGCTGGACGGAATGGAAAGCGCACAACGCGTTTCTGGTCGAGCATGGCGGAGCTCCGCTCGGGTTGTCGGCGTACCTACGGAGCGGCGGTCTTTGAGAACTGGGAGCGAATTCCTGCACATGGCGTTCTACGTGATTCTGACCGCGTTCCTGTTCCAACGTGGATCGGCCGAGTCGAGGGATCCCGGACGGGGAGGAAGAGGAAGACTCCCGACGCGCGGTTCGTGAACTTCCTCCACGCCTACTCGCGGGGCATCGCGTTGGCCGGCCTCCTCATGGCCTCGTTCGTCCTGCATCTCTGGGGAAGCTACCGGTCGGCGGTGGCCGAAGCGGCCCTGCACGGAGGCTCCCAGCATTCGCTCGTCGACCACCTCGGGGACGTGGGCTTCTGGTTCGAATCCTTCCAGAACTGGCAATCCGAGTTCCTTGCCATGGCGGCGCTGGTCCGGTTTCGAGGCTCGCCTGAGTCGAAGCATGTGGACGCGAGCAATGCCGAAACCGGGCGCTAGACCGTGGTCCCTGCTTGGCCAGAGCCTTCGTCACATCGGCCGGTCGGTTCCTGCCACGGCGCGCTCGCCGCGGTTAAATCGGTTCCGGCCTGGCAACCAGTCATCGGCTTGTCCCTGTCGTACGCCTGCGACGCTACGCGCCGGTCTCTCGGGGGTTGAAGGGGATGCCTAAGGCATCCGCGCACGACGGAATGGGGGCCTTCGTCCATGACGCCGGCGTCGCGTTCCGGGTCTGGGCGCCGCATGCCGACGCGGTCTTTGTCAGCGGCAGCTTCAACGAATGGTCCGAGGACGCCGCCGCGATGACGCCTGGGGAGGGCGGGGGCTGGTATGTCGACGTGCCCGGCGCGAAACCTGGCGACGAGTACCGCTTCCTGATCCACAACGGCGACACGGTGCTTTCGCGCATCGACCCCTACGCACGGGCGGTCACGACCTCCGTCGGCAGATGACGAACTCGTTCCACGACCGCGCTTCGAAGCCGCCCTCCCAGTCGTGCGTCGGATCGACCACGATGCCGTTGTACGAGATGCACGTCGGCACTGGGCCGGCTACAGCGAGGATTTCGGAGACCTCGAAAGCAATGATGTCGTGGCGGAGGCTTGAGAAAGCGACGGGCTGCAGTGGTCCGCCGAAGTTGCCCTCGGTCCTTACGGCGCGCTGATCTTCTCACAGGACACGAAGGGGATCCGGCCGTCTAGCGACCGGGCGCTCGCCGCCGCTTCCGGCTATGAAGCCGCTCTTCTCCGCCGTTTCGCAGGGGCCCGCCGCTTGGAGGTCGATGGCCCGAGACCCATGGCCCGCTCGGTCTCTTTGGCGATGGTCTTCTGTTGACGGTGCAACTCTGCCATCCCAAACCCACGAGCGGCTCCGGCCGCCTTGTTGGCGGCGCTCAGCCACATGCTCATCCAGGGGTTCATCTTCGAAGCATCCTTTATATCGTTCGGGGGATGGTCACTGGACCGGCGCGTCGGGGTGCCGGTCCAGGTCCGAGGGGTTAGGCCACGCTGCGGCGGGTGGGAATCATGCGATCCGCGTAGACCGGATGAACGACGCCGGATCGGCCACCAAGCCATCCGGCAATCGCACCGAGGACCAGCGCCACGAAGGCGAGCAGGGCGCCGATGGACACGACCGAGGCGGCGGTGTCTGCGGTCTCCGTCGCTACCCGTTGCGCCTGGTCAACCGCCTGATGGTACTGTTCCTCCATCTGCGCGACCTGCTGCTGCGCTTGATCGAGCGGGATCCCACGCGCAGTAGCGAGCGCCTGTGCGGCCTCTCCGCGAGCCTGGTCCGCGTCGGCCTCGTCCCCGGTAACCAGCGCGCGAACGGCGTTCGTCGCCGCTGCGTTCAGGGCTTCCGGATCGTTACCGCTGGCACGCACCTGGTTCTCGATCGCATCGAGCGGATTCGTCTCGGCGATGATCGGCGCCGCGGTCTGCGCGACCGTTTGCCCCAGACCACCGACGGCGCTGGTGATGCCGCTGAAGGTGCCGCCGACGATGCCGCCGACCGCGGTCGACAGGAGGTACAGCACCAGAAGTGTCGTGAAGGCCCAGGTCGTCAGGCCATGCAGCGCCCCGGTCGTAACGATGGTCTTACCGGACATGCGGGCTGCGATGTAGCCGCCGGCGAAGGCGGCGATGATGCCCGAAAGCACGTACCAGACCCCCGTGACGACGGAGAAGGTCGAGACCGCCGGATTGTCGCCCGTGGCGGGATCGAGCGTGGCGACGCCGATGCCGACGCCTAGCATCGTCAGGAGAACCTGGACGACCATAGCGACGACAACGCCGGCGAAGATCGCGCCCCAGGAAACCCGGTTGACGAGGATCGTGTGGGCGTCCTCCCCGGCCGTTGGCCGCTCGTAGACCTGCGCGGCCGTGGGGCCTGCTGTAGTTGAAGCGTGCATGTTGATACCTTTTCGATGGAGATGGCCGCTGAGGACACGTCGGCATGCGGCCGACGTGTTCGCTGGCGGGTGCGTGGGTTGTTCGCGGGCGGGTCTGACCCGCCCGCGTGGCCGGCCCTATTCGGCGGCGACGGCCTGCTGGTTGGCGGCAGCATCGGCGAGTGCCGTCAGGGCCTCGTCGGTCTTGGCTTCCTCCTGCAGCGTCGCGTCGAGCAACGTCACCGCGTCGGACATCCCGAGGACTTCCGCCCAGCGCTTGAGGGTGCCGTAGCGGGTGATCTCGTAGTGCTCGACCGCCTGGGCGGCGGCGATGAGGCCGGCATCGAGCGCCGGCGTGCCCTTGTACTCGGAGAGGATTTCCTCGCCCTCCTCGATGATGCCGTCGATCGCCGGGCAGGTCTTGCCCTGCGCGCGCTTGCCGATGATCTCGAACACCTGCTGGAGGCGTTCGACCTGAACCTCGGTCTCGCTCTTGTGGGTCTGGAAGGCCGCCGTCAGCTCGGCCGACTGCGCGCCCCGCGCCATCTTGGGCAAAGCCTTCAGGATTGTGCGCTCGGCATAGTAGATGTCCTTGAGTGTGTCATGAAACAGGGTGTCGAGATTTTTCTCGGCCATTGGGATCTCTCTGATGATGGGGAAGTTGTGCGCACTCAACCCCGAGCTTGAAGGAACGTTCCGAAATTACGCGGGCGAACTCGGCCTCGAGCTGGGCGACAGAAGCGGCCGGTCAAAAAGCGACGGACGTGCCGAGACCGAGGCGCCGGTGTCGCGTCGGGGCTACCGCCACCCGACCCCGACAGGGTCAAGCGCGCCGGCCCGGCGCGGCCAAGCGCTCCGCATTTTCGCGCGTCTTTAGGCCGTACGGCCTGAGAGCCGCGCGAGCGATGGAAAACGGATCGCCGCCGCGCGCGGCCACGACGGCCGCAAGCTGTGACGCGTCGCCGAAAACCGTCGCCTTCTCGATCATCATGGCGACCACTTCAGTTGCCGATATTCTGCCGCTTATCATCAATTGGGAGCGGCGGAAGATCACTTCAGCAGCCGCTGAGGTCATCTCATGCAGTGCGGCCGCCAGATCGAGCGCATCGCGGGAGACCTTTGTGCGGTGTTCGTTGGAAATCATGTGTTCCTTGCTCCGCTGTTGACCGCTCGCAGCGGATGATTGAAGCAACGCACGACAATCCGAAAAGTTCATCTTACCAGCTTCATGAGCAGTTTCGGGCCTTTGCCAATTGGCCACGATTTTTTCAGAACCCTCGTCGCTCGTTGAGCCTTGGGCAACCGCGCGGGACACATCGCTGCTAGTCTGACGGTCCTGATTGCGCCTCGGAGACTTGATTAGCAGGATTTGTGAGGGGGCTTGACCCTAGGGTGGGCCGAAGCGCGCGACGCCGCTCAAGACTGCACCCCCTCAATTGTGAAGTCCTCACGAGTTATCCTAAAGATGACGAAGCCCGGCGCAGGGCGCCGAGCTCCCGAGGCGCGAACGCCCCGTGTTTTGCTTGAGCGCTTACTTGCCCTTGCGCGGCTTGGTGCCGACTTCCTCGATTTCGACGTCGGTCTTGCGGACCGTGTCGCGCACGGTCTCCTCCCGCTCCTCGACCGCCTTCTCGACGGCAACTTCTCCGACGACACGAGCTTCCTTGCTGACCTTCGCCTCTTCCGTGGTGCCGATCACCTCGACGGTCTTCTCCTCGAAGGCAGCCTCGGCCTCCTCGGCGGTCAGCTCCCGATCGGCAGGCCGCTGCTCGGCGCTGACGCGCTCCTCGCGCAGCGTCACGGTCTCCTCGACCGGCCGCTCCTCGACGCTGGAGGTCACGCGGACCCCGCCGGTGGCGAACTTGGCCTTGCCGACGACGAGGCCCTCCTCGACGATCGGCACGCTCTCGGCGGAGCCGCTCGCCTTGTCCTGCCCTTCGTCCTGCGCAGCCTCGAAGCGGTCCATGATCGAGGCGGCGTGATCGGCCTTCTCCTCGGACACCAGCGCGGCGAGCAGCGTCTTGCCCTGCTCTGCAGCATCGGCAAGGCCGCGAGCCTCGTCCTCGTCGAAGCCGCGCTTGACGAGCTCGGACACAAGCGTGTCGGTGCCGCCCTGAAGGATCTTGATGTCACCCTCGCGGAAGCCCTCGTCGCGGAGCGCCTTCATCGCCTTCCCGGCGATGCCCTTGTCGTCGAAGGTGCTGACGATCGTCGTGTCGGTGGTCATTTGCATGTTTCCATTATGAGACTGGTTGTGTGTTTGAGACCCGGGGCGGAGCACCGGGCTGACGATTCCCTCAACGGGAATCGTCGTCGTTTCGGGCTGGCTGGAGGCGCTCCACCACCGCCTCCTCCCGGCGCAGCGTGACCCGCTGCGGCTCGTGGCGAACGGATCTCCGCTTGGTGATCCGGATTTCCTCGGTGGCGCGTAGACGTTTCTCCACCACCACCACTTCCTCGACGAGCGTCACGATGGTGACGTCGCCTTCGTGTCGGACCGGGACCGGAGCGTCGACCCAGCGGTCGAGCGGCGCCCGCTCCACCTCGATGTCCTCGGTGGCAAGAGGCTCATCGATGACCTCTTGCGCCTCTTTCACCACCGTCCGCACGCGCACGCCTTCGGTGAGCTTCTTGCGCTTGTGAACGACGGCCAGTTCCTCGACCACCGGAATGACCTGGGGGCCGTGCTTGGAGCTGTCTGTCACCTTGGACCCTCCGGTAGGCTGAGCGGATCGAACGGGTCTCTGCTTCAACGTCGGGGCGACGCCGCAGCCGCGGTCATCCCACGGAGAAGGAACTGACCGTAACGCGCGTTGAACTGGCTGAACCGCAGAAAGCTGCCGGCGATGAGCTGGCTCTGAGCCTGGGCGACCTCCGTCCAGTTCACCGCTCGAGCGAAGGCACTCAGGGTGTCCACGCTCTGGCGGGTCTGCTCCCCGAGGAGCTCGGTGAAGTCTCGGCCAAACTCGGGCGACTCCTCTGCCAGCTGGCGCGTCGTGCCGTAAAAGTCCTCAGCGACGTCAGTCGCCCTCTGAGCGAGGGCCTCAGTCGCACGCTGAGCGAGCTGAACGCTGTCGCGCGCGACATCGGCGCCGGCCTTGGCAGTCGCGCGCGCGACCCGTGTCAGCTTCTCGTCGTTGCGCTCGGCTACGGCGCTGTCCTGCTCGTGCTTGCGTTCAAGATGGGCGATCTTGGTCATGATGCATCCTTCGCTTCTGGTAAGGTCAATTTCGTGCCAATCTGAGATACTGCACTGCAATACCTAATCTTAGCACAGCCTATAACAATTGTTAATCAGTCATACATGACAACGACTCAGATTGCTTTGCCTGAGACCAGACCTAACCCGATGCCGCGAGGATGCAAGCGGCAAACTTCAATTTATGCCGCATCGCACAATATTTCTGAGAACGGCCGGAAAGTGGATAAAAGGCAGGGAACGATTGCTGGCCGACGCCATTGGCGAGAGTCGGACCGCGCCACCCGCAGTTGGCCCCGCGCCGAATTGATGCAACCCGGCCCTCCCACGGAAGCCTCGCGATAGCCTCAGCATCCATCACAAGACCACATACCGCTATCGCAGCCCGGTCGCCTTCGGCCCGCACCGGCTGATGCTACGCCCGCGCGAGAGCCGGGAGCTGCGGCTGACCGGGTTCAAGCTCACAGTGACACCGCAGGCAAGCGTCACCTAGGCGCATGACGTCTGGGGCAATGCGGTCGCCACGACCGGTTTCCACGCAACGGGCGATACGATGACGATCGATAGCATCGCTCGCATCGATCTCGATGCGGTGGCCTGGCCGGTCTTCGACATCGCGGCATCGGCTATTGTCTACCCGTTTCCGCTATTCCGACACAGACTGGACCGACCTCGGCGCACTAACGGCGCTGCAGTATCCCGACCCCCATGGCCGACTCCTCGCCTGGGCGCGCGGCTTCGTCCGCGGAGCCACGACCGACACGCTGGCGCTGCTCAAGGACCTCGGCGCCCGTGTCGCCGACGCCATTCTCTATCAAAGCCGGGACGAAGAGGGCACGCAGTCGCCGCTGGCCACGCTCGATCGCGGCTGGGGCTCATGCCGTGACTTCGCGGTGCTCTTCGCCGAGGCCGCACGCTGTCTCGGTTTTGGCGCCCGGATCGTCTCGGGTTACCTGCACGCTGCGGTGCCCGGCGTAGTCGGCGCCCAGGCCACCCATGCGTGGGCCGAGGTCTTCGTGCCAGGCGCGGGCTGGATCACGTTCGATCCAACCAATCGCAGTGTCGGCAGCGCGAACCCGATCCCGCTCGCGGTCGCGCGCGACATACGTCAGGTCGTCCCCATCGGTGCGTCCGACGCCCTGCTCGGGATGACGGTGGAGGTCAGCGTCTCGGAGGTAGTCGGCGAGAGCCCCTACCGTCTGATGACCTCGAGCTAATTTCCCCTAGCCGCTTGAAGTCGGCCACACGCCTTCCATATACCATCCACAGGGATGGAGGGTGGATGATGTCGAAAAAAGTGGTGCATCTTAGGGAGCGAGTTTCCGACAGCGAGAAGATTACCATCAACCTCGGTTACGTCGATCTCGGGCGCATCGATCTGCTTGTCCAGGAAGGCTTCTTCTCGAACCGGACCGACTTCATCAGGACGGCGATCCGCAACCAGCTGAACAGCCAGTCTGACGAGGTGTCGCGCTCGATCGACCGGCACACGCTCGAGGTCGGCCTCCTCGAGTTGGGGGTGGCAAATCTTGAGACTGCACGGGCTGCCGGCGAGACGCTGCACGTCAAGGTCGTCGGGCTGGTCCGCATTGCCTCTGACGTCACTCCGGAACTCGCGCTGCAGACGATCGGCTCCCTGACGGTGCTCGGGGCTCTGCAGGCAAGCCCACAGATCAAGGCCGCCCTAGCCGCAAGGATCAAATAGCCGCGGGAGCGGCATGAAAGGACCAAGACCATGAACAACGATTACGTCGCGGAGATCCTCCGCGCGACAGGCTCCCTGCGGTCGGGCGACCCGGCAGCTGTCAGCGCCATCATCCAGAACGCACTCTCGGCAGCGGGTCTGACGGGTTCCGTTGGCGTCGGCCCTTCGGCTAACGCCAACTTCGGCATCCAGCTTCCCCAGACCCTGCCGGCCGCCGGTCACGGAGGCGACCTTCCTCCGCCCCGGGCCGATCGGCTCCGGAAGCCCCTGAGCGAGGTCATCAATACCCTGCGATCGGGTGGCATGGGCTTGAAGCTGGACGGATTGCCGGGTCTTGGACAGCCGGCGCACGTGCCGGAACTGCCTCTGCCCGACGGCGCCGAGTTCCTCGATCAGCGTTATTCCTGCGCGGCGGGTACGCGCCGCTACCGGCTCTATGTTCCATCCACCGCGGGAGAAGGCCTGCAGGGACTGATCGTGATGCTGCACGGCTGCACGCAGAGCCCGGAAGACTTCGCCGCCGGCACCGGGATGAACGCCCTGGCCGAAGAACACCGGCTGCTCATCGTCTATCCGGCGCAGACCGGCGGCGACAACTCGATGTCCTGCTGGAACTGGTTCCGGCCGGGCGACCAGATGCGCGATACCGGCGAGCCTGCGATCATTGCCGGCCTGACCGAAAGTCTGCGCGACGAGTACGCCATCCCGAAGGACCGGGTGTTCATCGCCGGTCTCTCAGCCGGCGGCGCGATGGCGGCGATCATGGGCGAGACCTATCCGGAGCTCTACGGGGCGATCGGCGTCCATTCTGGCCTCGCTTACGGCTCAGCCAATGACGTCATGTCGGCTTTCACGGCAATGCGTGGGCAGCCCGGGACTGAGCAATCGCCCTCGAGGAACGGTAGCGGAGGGCCGGAAGCAGGGCCGAGAATGATCGTGTTCCATGGCAGCGCAGATACCACGGTCCACCCTTCGAATGCCGAGCGGATCATTGCGGGCCACGGTGGAAGCTTGGGGAAGACCTCGCAGATCGAGCATGGTCCGGCGGGTGAGACCCGAGGGTACACGCGCCGCGTCGCGAAGAGAGATGACGGCACGCATGGGCTCGAGTGCTGGATAATCGACGGCGCCCAGCACGCTTGGGCCGGCGGAAGGGCCAGTGGCTCTCACACCGATCCGCGCGGACCCAATGCATCAGCAGCGATGGTGCGCTTCTTCCTCCACGGAGCATCCGACGTAAGGGTTGCGTAGCAACCGGCTCAAACTTCATAGTCGCTCTGGGCAAGCCGCCCGGGGCGATGGTTCTTGCCGATCGGCACAACCACGGAGATCTGATCCGAGCCGCTGCCGACCTGTCGATGCCTCATCAGAACGCGCATTGTCGACTTACCCTTGCCTACTGCATCTTGCGAGGCCGATACGCGGAGCCGCGGCCATTTTGCCCCGTCGCGGGCTAAGTGGGCGGCTCGTGTCGCGCCGTCTCGGAGGTCCTCGACGAGGCGCAACGCGTCGTACATCGCCGCATGGGTATTGCACGCCGAAATAGCGTCGCCAATGCGGAAGCCCGCCCCTACTGCGCCACCGCCGCCGAGCGGCTGAACGTGATGGTGACCGTGGTGCCGGCATCAGGCTCGGAAGTCACATCAAGATGTGCATTGGCGTTCTGCTTCAAAGACTCGGCGATCAGCGCACCCAATCGCCCACGCTTTGGCCACGTCTCCCCGGCGGGGAGCCCCACGCCGTCGTCAGCGACCATGACCCTGCACCCGTTTCCGTCGACCACGCTATGGAGCGTTATTGTCCCACCGTCTCGCCCGCGAAACGCGTGCTTAAGCGCATTTGTCAGAAGCTCATTGACCACCAGGCCGGTGGGCATGGCCACGTTGATGGATACCGGATAGGTGTCGACACGTAGATCGAGCCGGATGCCCTCCACAGCATGCGAGGCCATCACCGCGGTTGCGATCTGGCCAAGATACACCCCGAGATCGATCTCTTCCTCGTGCTCGGACATGGCGAGCGCGTCGTACAGTAACGCCAAAGAAGCCACCCGGCCCGCCAGTCGCTCATAGCCGGTTTGATCGGCGGCCGCGGCGTTTCGCGTCTCCATACGGATGAGCGCGGTAATCATCTGCAGATTGTTTTTCACCCGATGCTGCAATTCGCGGAGTTGCGTGTCCTTTTCTCGAACGCGGGCTTCGAGAGATTGAGGGTCTAATTCACTCGGCGTGGCGCTGACAAGCGCCACAAGCCTATAGGTCGGGGTTCCAGAATCATCCTCGATGACATTCGAATGCAAATCGACGATCAAGGGGGCATCGGGCCCCTGCATCTTGAACCTTCCAACACGGTCACTGCGCTCGAGGATAGCAGAGACGAGGGAAAGGCCATTCGGATCATCGACCGCTACTCCCTCAAGGACGGCCCAATATTGCCGCTCAAGCGAGGACACCGCCCGTCCCGAGACCCGTTCGAACTCGGGATTGGCGTACACAATAACCTCCTGGTCCCGGAGCTCTGAAACAGCAATCGCGATTGGCACGTGGTCGAGAAACGTCTTGAATTGCTCGGTCTCCAACGCCCCCGCAAGATCGGGGCTCTCGATCAGGTGCTCGACCTTTTCGGTGTCACTGGACGCGGATGTCATTTGCTCAATCCCCCAATGAGGCCGCGAGGCAGGGATGCAATTCAACTGCCACTAAACGGATCAGGCTCCCACACGTTTGCGGCTGCGCTCTGATCACCTTGGGAAGCGATAGGCAAGGGCCTCGATATCCGCAGGTTGCGGGAATCCGCAGGTAGCCCGGTCGATGACGAGGGAACTCGCGGCTACGTTGAGACGTCCTACCAGCGCGGCGGTACCTCCGATATTGGAAGATTTGTGAATGGCTGACGACGGCGAGTTCGAGCGGCTGCGTCAGCAGGCAATAGCGCTCTCGCACTTCGGCGGCCATGCGTTGCGGACGCATGACCTGGACGCCCTTCTGCAGGAGGCTGCCAAACTCGTATCCGAGGCAACTGGCATCGAACTCGTCAAAGTGCTCGAGCTCCTTCCTGATGGCGAGACCATGCTGGTCCTCGCCGGCGTGAACTGGAACCCGGGGGTAGTCGGCCACGCCACCTTCGGCGCGCACCGGGACTCTCCGGCGGGATACGCGCTTCAGGAAAACAAGCCGGTGATCTCACCTGACACGGATACAGAGGATCGCTTCGCGGTTCCTCGGCTGCTGATCGAGCACGGCGTCAGAAGCATGGTGAACGTGGTGATCCGCGGAGAGCGGGCGGCTTGGGGCGTGCTCGAGATGGACTCTCGACAGCGTCGGGACTTCAACGAGGACGACATCTCGTTCTTGCAGAACTTCGCCAACCTCCTCGCCGCGGCGATTGAGCGGCTTCAGACCGAGATGGAGCTAAAGGACGCTGCAGAACATGGGAGCATCCTTCTCGGTGAGCTCCAGCATCGCGTCCGGAACATGCTCCTGAACGTTCGAATACTCGCCCGACGAACCGCGAAGACGAGCGCAAGCCTGGAGCAATTTGTGGAGGCATTCGACGCAAGGCTGCTAGCGCTGGCGCGCACTCAAGAGCTGCTGACCCAAGGATCGGCAGTGAGCGCCGGGCTTGAGGATACATTGCGGCAGGAGCTGAAGGCGCACGGAGCTGATTACGGCAGCCGCGTTTTGCTGGCCGGCCCGGATGTACGACTCCCTCCGAAGGTCGTGCAAGCCTTAGGCATGGCGTTTCACGAACTTGCCACCAACGCGAGCAAATATGGAGCCCTTCGCCAGGACGGCGCGCAACTCAAAGTGAGCTGGCGGATGGTTCCCGGCGAGACGGCCAACGACCTTCTGATTGTGTGGCGGGAGACGGGCGTACCGCTTGGAAGTCCGCCGACGCGTCGCGGTTTTGGCGCCGAAACGATTGAACGCAGCCTCCCCTACATGCTCGGCGGCAACTCGCAGGTGGAGTTCCACGCTGACGGCTTGGAATGCAGTATCCGGTTCCCGCTTGGGGGCGAGTTGATTTCCGACGCCCATGTGGGCGAGGATTGATGCCGTGCATAAGCCCTTCAAGGACCGGCGAATCCTGGTAGTCGAGGACGAGTTTCTTATTGCAACGGAAGTTGAAGATCTGCTCCTCGGGTGGGGCGCAAAGGTAGTCGGCCCATTCGGGCGCTTGGAACCCGCGTTGGCAGCCGCGCATCGAGAAGCCATCGATGGCGCAGTTCTCGACGTTTGGATCGATGGAGAGACGATCGAGCGGGTGGCCGCTGTGCTCGTTCTGCGAAAGTTACCAGTTCTCCTGACGACCGGCTATGAAAGCGAGCAGTTGCCGCCGGACCTTCGACACTTGCCTCGCTTGCGCAAGCCCTTCGACGAAAGGGACCTGCGACGTATGCTTGAGCAGGCTTACAGATAGCTTCAGCATCGAAACTGGCTTCGATACCCGTGTCGAAGCGGAGATCGACCCCACTGCGATTCAGAGCAACTCGTTCCCGCTGGAGTGGCCGCCCCGCTCGGGCGAGGTCCGGCATTTTCCGGAGGTTGCCCGCGCCGCCTGGTTCGACGACGTCCAGACTCGGCGCAGGAGCGCGCCTTCCGCAATCTCGGGCGCCAACACCATTAGTGGAGCTCTTGCGGGTCCCTCCGGTGATGGATACCACTGGGTGCTCTGGCTGCGTTCGTTGCAGGCCATGCGCTGGCAACGCGTCCTGGCCTATAAGCGTTACCCTTCGAGCGAGCACCGGGATTGAGTTGCGGCAACGGTGGGCGCGCGATGCACCCGAGCCGACCCCGTGTCCGGCGGGCCGGCACAGGCAGAGGAGTGACGCCATGTGTCACGAATATGCCGATCTCAGGCATCTCAAGCGCGAGGCCGAGGAGCCAATGAAGGATACCCTGTGCTAGGGCCTGTTGAGATTCATCTCGAGTTCAGGATCGCGGCGGCGGCGTAGATCATCGCGGCGAAGCTGGTGTCGGTCTTGCAGGCGCGCATGGCGATGCGCTTGAACTCCTTGAGCTTGCCGAAGAAATTCTCGATCAGGTGGCGCCATTTGTAGATTTCAGCGTCGATGCGGCACGGCTGGCTGCGCCGTGGGTGCTGCGAGATGACGACCTCAGCCCCGCGCGCGTCCAGATCGGCGATGATCCAGTCGACGTCGAAGGCCTTGTCGGCGATCAGTCCGCCGAAGGTGGCGCCCTCGAGGAGCGGCGCCACGCCCAGCGTGTCGAAGCGGTGACCCGGCAGCAGTTCGAAGCCCACCAGGTTGCCGAGCGCGTCGGTCAAGGCGACGATCTTGGTGGTCCAGCCGCCGCGCGAGCGGCCCATGGCCTGGCCCTGAGTCCCCCTTTTGCGCCCTGTCCGTGGCGGTGGACCTTGACGATGCTACCGTCGATCATCGCGTATTCCAGGTCAGGATCGCCGGACAGCGCGTCGAATATCCGTTTGAAAACATCGACCTTCACCCAGTGACGGAACCGCTTGAAAACCGTGTTCCAGTGCCCGAGCACCTCCGGCAGGTCGCGCCACGGGCTGCCGGTCCGCGCAATCCAAAGCACCGCCTCGAAGAACCGCCGCGCATCCCCTCCGGTGCGCCCCGGGTCGGTCACCTTCCCAAGACAGTGCGGTTCGATCCGTACCCACTGCGCGTCCGTCAGAACAAACCTCGTCATGCGCTGCTCCCTTTTGGGAGCTTGAATCAGAACCAGCCCGGCATGGGAATCCTGAATCTCAACAGGCCCTAGCTCGGGCGGCGGAGCCCGCCGGCAAGTTGGTTGCGGTCCTGCGCGGGCTGGTCCAGAAGGTACGGCTGGCGAAAACGACGGTCGTGTCCCCGGTGATGGTGTAGCTCGGCGGTAGCGCCGCCGCCCGCCCGCGCGGATTGAGGCGCTGGCGGGCGGGCGGCGGCGCGGTGGTCATCGCGGGTTCTTCGGTAGGGTCGGGTTGCGACAGCCAACCCGAACCGGAGATCCACGATGACCGACGAGATGATGACCCTGCGCGGCCTGGTCGAGAAGACCCCCGACGCCGATCTGCTGCGGGAGATGATCGGCTTCGCCGCCGAGCGGCTAATGGAGTTGGAGGTGGGCGGCCTGACCGGCGCGGCCTGGGGCGAGAAGAGCCCGGATCGGCTGGTCCAGCGCAACGGCTACCGCGACCGGGCCTGGGAGACGCGGGCGGGGACGGTCGAGCTGCGCATCCCGAAGCTGCGCCGCGGCTGTTATTTCCCGGGCTTCCTGGAGCCGCGGCGGATGGCCGAGAAGGCGCTGACGGCCGTCATTCAGGAAGCCTACATCCACGGTGTCTCGACGCGGTCCGTCGACGACCTGGTGAAGGCGCTCGGCATGAGCGGGGTGTCGAAGAGCCAGGTGAGCCGGCTCTGCTCCGAGATCGACGAGCGGGTGACGGCGTTCCTCGAACGGCCGCTGGAAGGCGATTGGCCTTACCTGTGGATCGACGCGACCTACCTCAAGGTGCGGCAGAACGGCCGCATCGTCTCGGTGGCCGTCATCGTCGCCGTGGGCGTCAACACCGACGGCCGGCGCGAGGTTCTGGGCATGGACATCGGCCCGTCGGAAGCCGAGCCGTTCTGGGTGGAGTTCCTCCGCAAGCTCGCCCGCCGCGGCTTGCGCGGCGTCAAGCTCGTTATCTCCGACGCGCACGAAGGGCTGAAGGCGGCGATCTCGAAGATCCTCAGCGCGACCTGGCAGCGCTGCCGCGTCCACTTCATGAGGAACGCGCTCGCCCATGCCGGCAAGAGCGGCCGGCGTGTGGTGTCAGCCTTCGTCGCCACCGCCTTCGCCCAGGACGACGCAGGGGCCGCCAGGCAGCAGTGGCGCCGCGTCGCTGACCAGCTGCGACCCAAGGTCCCGAAGCTGGCCGCGCTGATGGACGAGGCCGAGCCGGACGTGCTGGCCTACATGACCTTTCCCCAACAGCACCGGGCGAAGCTGCACTCCACGAATCCTCTCGAGCGGCTCAACGGCGAGATCAAACGCCGCACCGAGGTCGTCGGCATCTTCCCCAACGAGGCCGCCATCACCCGACTGGTTGGCGCGATCCTGCTCGAGCAGAACGACGAGTGGGCCGTCCAGCGATCCCGCTACCTGACCCTTGAGACCATCGCGCCGATCCCCGATGATCCAATCATCGGCCTGCCAGCATGGCGGACTGATCGGCCCGGCCATGCCGGAACTCGCGCTGACCTTCGTCAGCTACACCACGCCATGGGACGCGACCAAAACGACGGTCGCCGCCGAGTAGGCGACCGGCGCTCACCGCGCGCCTGCGCACGGCGTAGCGGGGGCCCGAACGTGTGCTTCTGCGCGCGGATCCGCGTGTCGAAGACGGGTGCCGAAGAGCAGCAGTCGACTCCGGGGCGACAGACCGCGCGGGCTTAGCCGTGAGGCCCTCGCGGAATTCGAGCACGGGATCAGCACGCGCGGATGACGGTCGTCGAGCCCCGGACTGAACTCATTGCCTGGCACGAGCGGCGGGGCTGCCGCCGCGCGGAGGCGACGAGGCGATCCGTAGGGCGGACAGCGTCGAACGGGCCGCCGCTTGACCCCCACGCCGCGCGACCGGACCATGGGCGCGAAAGGAAGGTGCGATGCCGAGCCTTCTTAAGATTTGCGTTTCTCCTCACCCGCGCTCGCTCCTCTGGCGCCTGCAATTTTGGGTGATCCCGATCCCGCTCGAGGCTACCACGCTCGAGCCCGTGCCCGTCGAAGAAAGGCGCGACGATGACAGCCGAAATGATGACCGGGACTAGGTCGGGACAGGAACAGAGCTCCCCGATGCTCGGTCAGCTCAGATGGCCCAAAACCTGCCGCCGGGCACTTGAACATCGACACTACGCGCTAGCTGGGAACGCGGTGGATCGGGGTAACCAAGGGACCATCGGCGAGAGGTCGCAGTGCTAGGTTCGGACCAGCGCGGAGACGTTGCCCACTCGGGCAACCAGATGGACGGCGACGTGCTCTCCGGCCTTGACGAGCGCCACGTCGATCTGCCCCTGCGGCAGCCGGATGTGGCGAAGCGTGGCCGACTCGATGAAGTCAGGCAAGGTGGGCCGGTCGAATAGAACCTGTCCGGCCTCGGGATCGAGGGTCAACCCCAGGCAGGATTGCACGAGCGAAAGCGTTGCCCCAGCCGCCCAGGCCTGCGGAGAGCAGGCCACCGGATAGAAAGTCGGCCCGTGGCTCCGCAGCCGCGGGAGGCCGCAATAGAGCTCCGGCAGTCGCTTCAGATCAATGTATGTCGAGGCCTCGAACAGCCCCTTCAGGATTTGGGTCGCTTCCTTGCGGTATCCGTAGCGTGCCATGCCCGCCGCAATGAGCGCGTTGTCGTGCGGCCAGACGGAGCCATTGTGATAGCTCATCGGATTGTAGCGTGCCTCCGTCGAGGGCACGGTGCGAATGCCCCAGCCGGTGAACGACGACGGTTGCATCAGGGCGCGGATCACTTGTTCCGCCCGCCCGGGCGGCGCAATGCCGGTGAAGAGGGCGTGCCCCGCATTTGATGAGCGCACCCGGCAGGGCCGTTTGTCACCGTCGAGCGCAAGAACATATGTTCCCAGGGTCTCGTCGAAGAAAGCTTCGTCGAAGCGACGCTGCAAATCATCGGCGCGGCGCGTGAAGCCGGCGACCTCCGTGGCGGGCCGCTGCAGCCGCGCCGCGATCGCCGCAGCCGCGCGCCAGGCGCCGTAGGCATAGGCCTGCACCTCGACCACCGCGACAGGCCCCGCCGCCAGGGTGCCGTCCTCGTGGAAGATGGAATCGTAGCTGTCCTTCCAGCCCTGATTGATCAGACCGCTGATGTTGCGGCGTCCGTATTCGACGAAGCCGTCGCCGTCGCGGTCGCCGTAGCTGCCAATCCAGGTCAGCGCCGCTTCCACATTTCCCCAGATCTCGAGTAGCGTCGCGACATCGTCGGTCCGCTGCAGGTAGGCGCCGGCGAGGATGACAAAGAGCGGTGTCGCGTCGACGCTCCCGTAGTAGCGTTGAAACGGCACCTCGCGCAGTTCGGCCATCTCACCGAACCGCATCTCGTGGAGGATCTTCCCCGGCTCCGCGTCGGCCGCCTCGTCGATGTCCGTAGCCTGGTGGGCTGCTAGGTATCTGAGCACACCGTGCGCTATCTCCGGATCGAGCCAGAGGGTCTGCAGCGCTGTTATCAGCGCGTCGCGCCCGAAGACGGTGCTGAACCACGGGATCCCGGCGTAGGGGTAGGGCCCATACGGCGTGTCCGTGACCAGCATGTAGAGATCGGAGACGGCACGTCGCACCGTCTCGTTGAAGACCTCATTGGAGGTGGAGATCGCAGCAGCGCGCGAGGCCGACTGCCGCAGGGACTTCCTTGCTTCCCTCAGGCAGGAGAAGAATGCGCGATGCGGCGACCGGGCGTCGCGGCCTGTGCCGCACCTGATCGCAGTGAAAAGCGTCCTGCGTTCACCGGGTGCGAGCTGAATGCTGAAGGCTGCGCTTTCGAAGTCGATCTGGTCGGGCGCCGGTTCGAACTGGAGATGCGTCTCGCGCTCGCGGTCGTCAAGACCAAGGTAGGAGAGCGTAACGGAACTGGCCCCGACGACCGGCGCACGCATCTCGCCGCGGGCTGCGCGCGGCGTCCCGCGGACCTCGAAGATATCCGCGAAATCGGCACCGAACTCGATTTTCAGCCGCACGCTTCTCGTGCGGATGTCGTAGTTGTGCAGCGCCAGCCGTTCGAACACGCGTCCAGTCCAGAGAAAGCGCGTGCGGCGGACATGAATGAGGTCCTGCGCAAGCAACCCGCCTTCGGACTCATCAAGGGATTCCGAATTGGTCAGGTCACAAATCAGGACCGCATTATCGTCGCGCACTGTTGAACTTAGAAGTAGCGGCCGCTGACCCCCGAGCGACAGCCGGAAGTGAGACAGATACCGGGTGTCGCGATGATAGAGGCCCTCAGGGCTGCCCGAGCCCGCAAGGGCGTCCCCGTGATGGTCGAAGACGCCAAAGGTATCGCCCTGCTTCATCGTGCGCAGACGACGCTCCTGCAACGAGGACGCTGCTACCTGAAACTGCGCAGGCGCTTCCGGCGTGAAGCCGTGTCCGGGTTCCTCTTGGCTGCCGGCCGCGGGATGCTGCATACGCTCAGTGTTCGGCTATGCCCTGAGGGGCATGACCGTGTCGTTTTCGGCCGAGAAGGCGCTCGTGCCGCTGCATAGCTCTCGGTACACCTCCTCGTACTCACTGACCATACGTTCCACGGAGAAGCGCCGCTCGAAAGTAGCGCGAACCATGGCTCGATCGAGGCTCCCCAGGTGGCCGGTCGCCGCAACCGCCTCCTCAATCGTCCTGACAATAAAGCCGGTGAACCCTGGATCAACTACCTCCGGCACCGAGCCGCACCTGAATGCCACGACCGGCGTTCCGCAGGCCATCGCCTCGATCATAGCTAAGCCGAAGGGCTCGGGCCAGTCGATTGGAAATATGAGCGCCGAGGCGTTGCCGAGGAACTCGGCTTTCTCTCCCTCGCTGATTTCGCCGACGTATTCGACCAAGGGCGTCCGTCGGACCATCGGCTCGACGACCTCTCGCCAGTAGTCGCGGTCCACCTTGTCGACCTTTGCAGCGATCTTGAGCGGTAGGCCGGCGCGTGCGGCGATCTCGATGGCGCGGTCCGGGCGTTTCTCGGGCGAGATCCGGCCCAAAAAGGCGAGGTAGCCCTCCGGATGCGGGCTAAAGTCCAACAGCGACCGCGGCAGCCCATGATGGATCGTCCGCATCCACCTCACCGGGGGCATGGGCCTGCGCTGGGCCTCGGAGATCGACACTAAGGGGAAGTCCGAGAATCTTCGATAGAACGGTTGCAGATCAGCCAGGTCGAGACGCCCGTGCAGGGTCGTAACTGACGGGGTACTCAGGAGGCGAAGCAGCGGAAACTGCATGATGTCTATGTGAAAGTGCAGCACGTCAAACTGATCGTGAAGTTGCCGCAGGTGGTCGAGCATCAGCATATGATGCGGCAGTGCGTCGGCCACCGCCTCGTCGAGCCGCAGCGCCATTGGGCTGCAACGAACCAGCCGGGCAGCCGTCTGGGAGTCCCCGCTGGCAAACAACGTCACCGCGTGCCCGCGGCGCACGAGCTCCTCGGTTACGTACGAGACGATGCGCTCAGTACCACCGTACAACCTCGGCGGAACGCTCTCCGCCAAAGGCGCAATCTGTGCGATCCTCATTTCAGCGAAAACCTGCGAATGCTTCACTTTTGAAACAGAACTCCTGCTTGGCAGTGCAGTTCCCATCCCTCTTGAGACTTGTTGCTGAGAAGGATGCCCCGGTGGGGCAGTCTGCGGCGTCCGCCGCGCCCGCTTCAATAGCCGCCAATAACCGGCAGGATTTCTCCGCTGATCTAGCTGGAACATTGCGGTGAGGCGAGAAGCACGTGGGCCGGGGCGATCTCCTTCGGTTGCGCAGGACGTCCCATCTTGGCCTGGAAACCAAACGTCGCCACCACCGGCGCTTCCTTGTCGCTTGGGTTCCGCGGCGTCCAGACCGGGCCCGGCGCGACCGCGTTCACGCGGATGCCGCGCTTCAGGAGATTTCCGGCCAACGCGCGGGTGAACACATGATGCCGCCCTCGGTCATCGAATAGTCGACCAGGTGTCCACCGCCGCCTGGGCGAGATGGAAGTAGCCATAGAGGTTGTCTTGATCTGCGACGATGCTCCATCCCGAAACCATCCCAGTTCGGACGCCGAGCATGCCGTGGTGCATGATCCGGGCTAGTGCGGGAAGATCGGATCAAGTCGGCTGGCTGGAGCGACCTTTCTGCTCACACGGTCCGAACACCTTATCTGCCCGCCAGCAAATCATGCCGACCACGTGATCCGCGCGCAATGCCGGGGCTGAACAGTGGTTATTATGATTGGGTGGTTGGCTGATGGGATCGCTATCGGCGCCGGTGGCGGATAAGCGGACCGATCCCGATCGAGCTGGTTCCGGCAGTTCCGATCCGCCGCTCTATCACCGACGACTAACATCATCTGCCTCGAAGACGGCAGGAAGCGGAAGGTACGCAAGCGGCATTTGGTGACGGCATACGGCATGACCGCCGAGCCACCCAGCGCGCGGGAGCCGATCGCGTCGAGCTTTGTGCTTCTTTCCTCGAAGGAGGGCGCACGCCCTGAGGTATGATCGAGGACGGGTTGCAACGTTCCGTTCCACGCAAATCGTTCGGCTCCGCGGCCGTTGTTCTTGACGACAATGTCGCCGGCCGCTCCGCTCGACGCAGACGCGCAGCAGGCTTGGGCGGCACTCCCGTGCCGCCCACCGACTGACACCGGTTCGCTAGGACTTTCCGCCTTTGCGGCCGGCTTCCGCTGCACGTTCCGGATCGTTCTTGAAGTTGCCGCCGCTCGCTTTACCACCCTCGCTGCCTTTGCTCTTGCTGGCGCTCTTGCTCCCGCTGCCTTTGCGCTCGTCGGCAGTCCGCTTGTCGTCTTTCGTGTCAGCCATTTTCCTCTCCCACGCGCCGGATTCCCTGTCCCGGCTATGCAGTAACGAACAATTGCGAAGCGCGTTCCGGTGAGACCAAGCCGATCGAGCAGGATCATGAGAGGCGACAGGGTCGAAGGCCGGGGCTTCAGCTTCACAGGTCATTGCTAGGGCGCCAGTGGGGTTGGGTGACGAGCGTCGGTTGACTCGCTAGAACGTTTGCCATGTCGAACCCGCTTCGCGTTGCACTGGAACGTCGCGATCGCCTCACCGCGGTGGAGATGGCCGTCATCGAGCAGCTCGTCAGCAGTCCCGTCCCCGTGGCGGCAGGAACCGACATGGTTCGCGAAGGCGAACGCCCGGGTCACAGCACGCTCATGATCAGTGGATTTTCGGCGCGCTATACGATGCTCAGCGATGGCAAGCGCCAGATCAGCGCGGTGCATGTGCCCGGCGACTTTGTCGACCTGCACAGCCTGCTTCTCGACCCGATGGACCACTCGGTCGTCGCCTTGACTGACTGCCACACGGTCGAGGTGCCACACCTGCGGCTGCGCGAGATTAGTGAGACGCACCCGCACTTGACGCGAATGTTGTGGACGCTGACTGTCATCGATGGCGCAATCTTCCGACAGTGGCTGGTCGCGTCCGGGCATCTGCCGGCAGTGGGCCAAATCTCGCATTTCTTCTGCGAGCTTTGGACCCGGCTGTCGGTTGTCCGGCTGACCGAGGCACATTCGTTTGACCTCCCAATCAGTCAGGCCGATCTGGGGGACGCAATGGGACTATCCACCGTGCATGTAAACCGATGCCTGATGAGCCTGCGTCGAAATGGCGTTCTCGAATGGAGTGCCGGCCGCGTCACAATTCTGGATTGGAACGAGCTGCAGCTCCTGGCCCAGTTCGACGCCGGGTATCTGAACCTCACTCAACGCGCTCGCTAGGTTTGATCGCTGAGTTGAATTCGCAGCTTCGCAATAAACTCTCGCTGTCCAACTTCATTTCGCACTTCGACGACCAGCGCCGCAAGGTCGCCGTCGCGGACTACATCGCGGGCAAGTTCGACCAGAAGAGATGCCGCGTGCGTCGTGGCAGCTACTTTGTCGGCGAGGTCGACGCCGACTTCATCCAGGGTTCGATTGTCGCCCTCGACGATGTCGAAGTAATAGTGGGCCACAGCAGCGCTCCGCGCCGAGCTCAACGGGCGAAGAGACAAGCCCTGTCTCCGCACGCTTCGCTTCACTGCTTGAATGCGCCAGTTAGGGCGCCGTTCCTTCGATGACATGCCTTCCGCTGCCCTCTCTCGGAGCCGGTCAAGCACGTTCATGACCGTGGACACGTGCCGCCGCGATAGCGCGTAGGCTGGTCGCAGCACCGCCCGATCCCGCGCGGCATCAGCCGCTTCGCCTCCTACACCAGCAGCGCCAACCCGTTCATGCCCTTCCGCATGTCCGTTACGCCACCCGCAAGCCAGACCTTCGCGCCCGGCGGAAACGCGATCATGCCCGCTCCAGCACCGCGACGATCCGCGCCAGCGTCGTCCCATCGATCCCGGCGCCGACGATCAGCCGCCGGCCGTTCCCGAGCACGATCTCGATCCGATCCGCGCCCGGGGCCTGCTCGAGCCTTGGTGCCACCTCGGGCGCCACAGGGGCGAAGCTCGGCTGCCTGTCCGCCCCGAGCGTCCCCTCGCGAAACCGCTAGGTCGTCAGCAGCGACCGAGAGATCCCGTGCCTCCGGGCTGTCGCCGAAACCAGCCGCCGTCCCGCGAAGGTCGCCTCCACGATCCGCAGCTCCACTGTCGGCGCCTTGCGGCAACCACCGCCGACAGAACTTCGATCTCCACTCCGGACTTAAGGCCGACCATAAGGTCGCACCTATCACCCTCATCCGAAACCAGTCAGGCGGCCCTCGGCGGGGGGTTACCCGCCGTCGGCGTCTCGACAGCGAACACAAATGCGCTCCGGTCGCGGGTCGCGCAGTCAAGCTTGGCACGCCGAGCGCCGGCGATTTGCGAGGACGTCCACCCGGGCGAGGGACGAGCTACGGCACTACCAGCGCCTTGTAGAGGGTCAGACTGGCGGAGACGTAGGTCACGCCGGCTTCGATGGGGCCGGGCGCAACTCGTGAGTTCTAACACTCTCCTCTGGCCGGATGGTGAGAACCTCTGCGGGCACCCGGACTTGCAGCGCGTCAACCTTCGCTCCAAAGCGATTCGCGGCTGCCCGCAGCGGATCGTCCGCAAGATGCGCATAGCGGCGGGTGGTCATCGGGCTGGTGTGACCTAGCAGGCGGCCGACGACCTCAAGGCTGAGGCCGCTCGACACCAGATGTGAAGCATGAGTGTGCCGGTTGTCGTGGATACGGTAGTCCTGCAGCCCAGCAGTCGCAGTCACGCCACGCCAGAAGCGGCTGAGGTCCTTGATTGGCTGACCGGGCAGTCTGCCCGGGAAGAGGTGCCCCTCGCCCTCGCCGGCAGCCTCGCGCAACGCCGACAGGAGCGCCAAAGCTGGCGCGGCCAAGGGAAGGTGCTCCGTGCGCTTCTGCTTGGTGTGGTGGGACGGCTTGATCCACACGCCACGCGTGAAGTCGATCTCCGGCCAACGCGCGCTAAGCACCTCGCCAATTCGTGCGCCCGTGAGCAACTGAAGTCTGATTGCGTTGGACGCCATTCCGTTCGGATGCCGGTCGAGGGCGAAGAGCAGGCGGCGCAACTCATCGTCTGAAAGCCAGCGCTCTCGACGTTCCTCATGATAGCGGTCGATACCCTTGGCCGGATTGTCTGATCGCCATCCCCACTTGACGGCCAACGAGAACATCTTCGAAAGAAGGGCGAGGACCCGGTTGGCTTGATGCGGCGTATCACGCATCTTGGCATGCAAGGCCTCGACATCACGGGCCGTAACGGCCCCAACCTTTTTCGATCCGAGAGTCGGCAAGATATGCCGTTTGAGGTAGGATCTATCGGTTTTTAGGCTGGTAGGACGCTTCTTTGGCTCTGCATGCTGGTCGAGATAGTCCGAGGCCAGGTCCGCAATCGTCGGTGCGCGACGTCGGAGCTGCTCATCCTTGATAGGGTCCTTCCCGTTCAGGGCCTCAGCGAGGAGAATACGGGCGCGGTCCCGCGCTTGGTGCAGCGTTAACAGCGGCCCGACGCGCCCCAAAGTCTTCCGTCGCGAGGCACCGGTTCCGCGATCGCGGTATTGAACAACAAAGCTCTTCACGCCTGCGCCCTTGACCCGTACCCCAAATCCCGGGAGGTCGGCGTCCCAAACGATGTACTCGGCTACTTTGGGCAAGAGCCCGTCGAGCAGTGACTTCGTTAGCTTGCCACGGGCCATTCGCTGCCTCCGTTTTCGGGTAAGCGCAAGGTAAGCACAAAATGCCGTTCTTGCAAGTACCGGAGCGAAGGGAAGAGAGAAGCCGCTAGCAGATATGTCAAATCATCGCAGTATGTTAAGGGAAGCAGAGTACTAGGTGGTGATCGCAAGAAAGTACGTCAGACTGACTGTTAATCAATTGGTCGTAGGTTCGAATCCTACCGCCGGAGCCAAGACCTTCTGAAATCGTTCATAAAAAGGCCCATCGGCGGCCTCGCGCGCCACCGCTGTCAGGTCGGTGCGCCGGACGGTGCCGTATGCGAGGCCGACAAGGACGCCGGGCCCTCCGGAGGAAGCACGATGAATGCCAGACTGATCAGCTACGACCAGGCGATCGGTCACCTGTCCTGGACCGAAGCGGTCGAGGCATTGCGAGCCGGGCATCGACGCCCCAGGGCCCAGGTCGCGGACATGTTTCTCGGCCCGGCCGATGCCACGCTCCTGAGCCGCGGCGCTTTCATCGACGGGCTCGGCTTCGGGGTGAAATCGATGACCGTGTTCGATCGCAACGCCGCCAGCGGCGTGCCGACCGTTCAAGGTGCGATGTCCGTCTTCGAGCCGCAGCACGGCCGGCTCGAGGCCATCATAGACAGCCGTCTGGTGACGGAGTTCAAGACCGCGGCGGACTCGGTCCTCGGCGCGCGCTTCCTCGCCCGGCCCGACAGCGCGCACCTTCTGGTCGTCGGCGCCGGAACCGTGGCCCGGAGCCTCGTCAACGCCTATCGGGAGCTGTTTCCGTCGCTGGAGCGGGTGTCGATCTGGGCGCGGCGGGGGGAGCAGTCCGCGGCATTGGCGCGCACGTTCGACGCCGAGCCGTTGCCGGTGGAGGCGGTCTCGGATCTGGCGGCGGCCGCGGCCGAGGCCGACATCATCACCAGCGCCACCATGGCCCGCGCGCCGGTGCTGCGCGGCGCCTGGATCAGGCCCGGCACGCACGTCGACCTGATCGGCGCCTACAAGGCCGACATGCGCGAGGCGGACGACGCCCTGATCGCGGGCGGATCGCTGTTCGTCGACAGCCGCGAGACCACGATCGACCATATCGGCGAGCTGACCATCCCGATCGCGGAGGGCGTGATCACCGCGGATGCCGTGGTGGGGATCTCTACGATCTGGTTCGGGGCCAGGCCGCCGGACGCCGTTCGGCGAGCGAGATCACCGTCTTCAAGAACGGCGGCGGCGCACACCTCGACCTGATGATCGCGCGCTACATCTCTGGCAAAGCCGCCGAGCAGGCGACATGAAAACGGCCCGCCGTGAGGCGGGCCGCTCGATCGTAGGGTGGAAGCGTCCGGTCAGGCCGCGGCGGCCTCCGGGCTCGCCTCGATCGCCTTCCGCGCGATCTCGATCTTCCGGGGCTTCAGCGCCTCGGGGACCTCGCGGACCAGGTCGATGTGCAGCAGGCCGTTCTCGGTCAGCGCCTCGACGGCGCGGACGTGATCGGCGAGCTGGAACCGGCGCTCGAAGGCGCGGGTGGCGATGCCGCGGTGCAGGACGTTCGCCTTCTCCTCGGTCTCGGCCTTGCGGCCGGTCACGACGAGCTGGCCCTCACGCGACTCGATCGTCAGCTCGTCCTCGGCGAAGCCGGCGACGGCCAGCGTGATGCGGTAGGCATCCTCGCCGGTCTTCTCGATGTTGTACGGGGGATAGGTGTTCTGGCTCACGTCGGCCGCCATCACCTGGTCGAGGATGGTGGCCAGACGGTCGAAGCCGACGGTCGAACGATAGAGGGGAGTAAGATCAAAGTGACGCATGGTGCATCCTCCTGGAAGCGACACAGATTGCGGACCTTCCTCTTGGACAGGTCCTTCACTTGTTGAGCCGGACCCGAATGATCGGCGTCCGACGCCTGAGATCTAGGAAGCGCGGCCCAGCCGTTCAAGCCCCGCCGGGCTCCTCCGACGCATTCCACCTGCTGCGTATGGCCGCTCGCGACATGCGCTCGCGCGGTGTCCACTCCCGGGCATGGACACGACGCTCCACGCTGTCGACCGGCGTTCCCGCCAGTTCGAGGTGGGCCCGTCGTCCTTCGAAAATTTCGACTTCGGGCCTGGCGAGCCGGTCCCGAGCGGGCTCGCGCTCGAGCCCGGCTGGACGCTCTACTGCATCGACGTCGAGCGCCGCCAGGCCCTGTTCATCGAGATCCCGCCGGAGGCCGACCTCGCGGCGGCTCCTTTCGTGTTCTCCATGCAGGAGCGGCTGGCACGGCGCGGCCTCGTGGTGCCGTTCGTCGCGCTCGAGGACCTTGCGCGGGGCGTGCCGGCGCCGCAGCGCATCGTCCTCGTCTTCAACATCGCGCGCTGCGGCTCCACGCTGGTCAATGCGATGCTGAACGGAGTCGAGGGCGTCTGGGCGCTCTCCGAGCCCGATCCGGGCCGCGCTCGCCCGGCAGTCGCGCATCACCTCGTCGGACGTGCTGCTGCCGGACGTCCATTCTCGGCAGGCGCCGGCGATGCCGCCCTGAGCCCGGCGGTTACGGCGCCGCAATTCCTGACTCTTTCCTTAGCATATGCTTGGTGCATGTTCCGTGCATGCGTTGTGCATGAGCGAATCCCTGCAGATGGCTGCCGCCGCAACGGGATCCGTCATCAGGGCCCGGCGGCGCCCTCCGCCTCGGCGGCCTCCTCGCGCAGCGTCGCGACCAGCGCCTCGAGCCCCGGACCGAGGAACCGCGCGAAGGTCACGTCCTGCGCCGGGCGCCGCAGCCGCCCGATAGCCGCGACGACCCCGACGAGCCGCATCGCCTCCCCCGCGCCCTGGAAGAGCGGCGAGCCGGAGGCGCCGTAGGTGACGGCGCAGTCGAGCGCCACCACCGGGCCGGTCTCTTCGACGATGCCGCAGGGCGACTCGATCGAGGGCGCGTGCGGGCGGTCCTGGGCGTAGGAGACGATCGCGAGCGGCCCGGCCTCGGCCGCGAAGTCGGCGGTCGCGAATGCGGCGACGCTGTCCGGCACCGGCCGGTCCAGCAGGGCGAGCGCGAGGTCGGCGCCCACGCCGGCATAGGTCGCCCGCGCCTCGAAGGCGAAGCCGGGGTCGACGACCGTGCGCGCCACCCGCCGCAGCGCCGCCCGCTCCCGGACCCGGTAGCCGGCGACGAAGCGCAGCTCGCTGTCGCGAACGCGGGCGCCGGTCAACGGATGGAACAGGCAGTGCGCCGCGGTCACGATCACGTCCGGCGCGATCAGCGTCGCGGTGCAGAACCAGGTGCCGGCGATGTTGAGCCGCCCGACCCCCCGGAACGCCGCCGCCTCCTCGGCCTCGAGCATCCGCCGCTCCGGCGCCGATTCCTGCGCCGCGGCGGCCCCGGCCAGGCAGAGCGCCGCGAGCGTCCAGCGCAGCAACGCCCCCGGCCCTCAGGCGCCGCCGAGCGCCGGCGGCTTCGGCCCGCCGGTCGCCCAGTCGAGGAGCTCGGCCGTATGCACGACGGGCACCGCCGTGGCCGAGCCGATCTGCACCATGCAGCCGATGTTGCCGGCCGCGATCACCTCGGGATGCCGCTCCTCGAGCGTCGCCACCTTGCGGGCGCGGAGCTCGCGCGAGATCTCGGGCTGCATCAGGTTGTAGGTCCCGGCCGAGCCGCAGCAGAGATGGCTGTCGCGCGGCTCCACCACCTCGAAGCCGGCGGCCTTCAAGAGCGCCTTCGGCTGGGTCCGGATCTGCTGACCGTGCTGCAGCGAGCAGGCGGCGTGGTAGGCGACCCTGAGCGGCGGCGTCGCCCTTGCCTGCAGCCCGAGGTCGGACATGATCTCGGTGATGTCGCAGGCCAGCCCCGCGACCCGCGCCGCGTCCTCCGCCATGGCCGTGTCGCGGAACATGTGGCCGTAGTCCTTGACCGTCGTGCCGCAGCCGCTGGTGTTGATCACGATCGCGTCGAGCCCCGCGCCCTGGAGTTCGCGCATCCAGGCCCGGACGTTCTTCGCCGCCGAGGCGTGGCTCTCGCGCGTCCTGCCCATGTGGTGGGTCAGCGCACCGCAGCAGCCGGCCCCCTCCGCCAGCGCCACCTCGCAGCCGTGCCGGGTGAGGAGGCGGATCGTGGCGGCGTTGATCCGCGGGTCGAGGACCCGCTGCGCGCAGCCGGCCAGCAGCGCCACCCGCCGGCGCCGCGGCCCCTCGGCCGGAAACACCTGCGGCGCGTGGAGCCGGGCTTCGCGCGGCAGATCCCTTGGCGCGAGCTCCAGCATCGCCCGGAGCTGCGCCGGCATCAGCGGCGCGAACGGCCGCCCGAGCCGCGCGGCCCGGAGCGCGAAGCGGAAGCGCCGCGGATAGGGCAGGATCTTCGCGAGCGTCCAGCGCAGCGCCCGCTCCGGCGGCGGCCGGCGGTAGGTCTCCTCGATGTGTGCGCGCGCATGGTCGACGAGGTGCATGTAGTGCACGCCCGACGGGCAGGTCGTCATGCAGGCGAGGCAGCTGAGGCAGCGATCGATGTGCTTGACCGTCTTCGCGTCGGCCGGCCGGCCGGCTTCGAGCATGTCCTTGATCAGGTAGATGCGGCCCCTGGGCGAGTCGAGCTCGTCGCCGAGCACCTGGTACGTCGGGCACGTGGCAGTGCAGAACCCGCAATGCACGCAGGTTCTGAGGATCCGGTTCGAGCGCGCGGTCGCCGGGTCGCGCAGCTGCTCCGGGGTGAAGTTCGTCTGCATGTCGGGAACCTCTCCGGCAGCGCGGAGTCGATGTCATGTGGAACGGCGCCCGAAGGTTGCACGGGAGGAGGACGATGTCGAATCCCCCGATCCTGCTCGAAGTGGTCGCGCTCGCCATCGTCGCGCTCGCGATGGTGGCGGCGGTGGCCCACGCGCTTGAGCTGCCGGGCAAGCTGCGCCTCGGGCGCGAGGACTACCTGACCGTCCAGGGCATCTACTATCCCGGCTTCACCCGCGCCGGGATCGCCGAGCCGGCTTCGGTGATCGGCCTCGCGCTCCTCGCGTGGCTGACGCCCGTCGGTACCTTCGCCTTCGCGCTCACGCTTGCCGCGCTGGCGGCGATGCTCGCGGTGAACGCGATTTTCTGGCTCCGGACCCATCCGGTGAACCGGGTCTGGGTCAGTGACCTCGACCTCGGGGACGCCGACGCGCGCTTCTTCGCCGCGGCAGGCACCACCGACGCGGCAGCCGACTGGACCCGGCTCCGGGACCGCTGGGAGCGCTCCCACCTCGCCCGCGCCGCCTGCGCCACGATCGCCTTCCTGCTGCTTGCCGTCGCCGTCGCCCTCTGACGACCCGGCCGCGCCGACGTCACCGTCTCCGCATGTCCGGCCCGGAAGGATCGCGACCTCAAGGTATTCATACAGGCATGAACCTATCGGGCAGGACGAGGGGCCCCGCCAACAGGCGGGGAGAATCTCTTCTCAGCGGGCGCAAGCCCGCTTCCACAGGAGGGAGGCCGCAAAGGCGGCCGACCGCCAAGCGCCGGCCGAGCGGGGGCCCTCGTGGCTCCCCGAGGCCGGCGCTCCCCCCCGTCCGGGCACGAGCGTCACGCCGCCGCCATCGCGCTGCCGCCGAACACGCCATGGGGGTCGAACTTCGCGCGCAACCCGGCCGACAGCCGCGCGAGCGCCGCGGGCTCGGGATGCAGCGTGCCCCAGCGGGCGTGGACGCCGGCGGTCGCGCGCACCAGCGTCGCATGGCCCGAAATGCCGGCCATCGCGGCGCGCAGGTCGAAATCCTCCGGCGCCATGGCCCAGACCAGCCCGCCCGACCAGTCGAACGCGACCTCGGCCGGGGCCACCGCCGCGGCGAGGCGCGGGCCGTCGGTCGGCCTGACCGAGATCCGCCAGACCGCCCCCTCGCGCCCCGCGTAGATGGCGCCGTCGCGGATCAGCGGCCAATCGCCGTCGGCCACGCGCGCCGCCCCGAAGCGCCCGAGCGCCGCGGCGAGCGCCCGCGCGCGGGCGGCGACCGAGCCGGCGAAGCCCTCGAGGCGCAGCAGCGTGGCCGGTCCGTCGCCGAGGCCCTGCGGCAGGTGCGCCGCCCCGGTCACCTCGAACGGCGTGCCGGCCGCCGCGGTCATCGCCGCCACCGCCGTCGTAGGGTCGAGGCCGTCGAGCACCAGCGTCGCCGTGGATTCCGGCCGCGGCAGCACCTTGAAGGCGACCTCGGTGATCACCCCGAGCGTGCCGCGGCTGCCGGCCATCAGCTTGACGAGGTCGAGCCCGGTGACGTTCTTCATCACCCGCCCGCCGTTCTTGACGATCGCCCCGGTGCCATCGACGAAGCGCACCCCGATCATGCTGTCGCGGCAGGCGCCGACCCGGAACCGGCGCGGGCCGGAGGCATTCGTCGCCGCGACGCCGCCGATCGTCGGCACGCCATTGCGGCCGGTGAGCGGCCGCGCGTCCCAGGGCTCGAACGGCAGCTGCTGGTTCTCGGCCGCCAGCGCCGCCTCGACCTCGGCGAGCGGGGTCCCGGCTCGGGCCACCAGCGTCAGCGCGCCCGGCTCGTAGAGGGTGATCCCGCTCAGGCTCCGCGTCGACAGCACCGCCGCCGCCGCGCCGCCGGGCCCGCGGGTCCCGCCGCCCTCGATCGTGATCCGCCGGCCTGCGGCGGCCGCCGACCGCACGGCCTCGGCGACCTCCGCCTCGCTCGCGGGCGCCGGCGCGCTCACCGCCGCCGCTCCGGCTGGACGCGGCAGCCCCGGCGGGACAAGCTCGCTCGGGAAACGGAGGATCGATGCGCCGCAGCCTGTGGACCGCATTCGGGCTCGCCTGCCTGGGCCTCGGCCTGATCGGGGTGGCGTTGCCGCTCGTCCCGACCACGCCCTTCATCCTGCTCGCGGCCTTCGCCTTCGGCCGCGGCTCGCCGCGGCTCCGGCGCTGGACGGTCGAGCATCCGCGCTTCGGCCCGGCCGTCGCCCGCTGGGAGGCGCACGGCGCCATCGCGCCGCGGCACAAGCGCTACGCGTGCATCGCCATGGCCGCGACGCTGGCGCTCAGCCTCCTCGCCCGCCTCCCGGCCACAGCGATCGCGATCCAGGCGCTGTGCCTCGCCGGCGCGGCCGGCTTCGTGCTGACCCGCCCCGACGGACCCATGGACGACTGACGCCGGCGCGGCGGTCACGCCGCGTGCCGCCGGCTTTCGCTCGTCGCGAGCGGAAAGACCTTGGCCGGGTTGAGCAGCCAGCGCGGGTCGAACACGTCCTTGACCCGCAGCTGCGCCTCGAGGTCGGGCGCGTCGTACTGGTCGCGCATCAGGTCGCGCTTCTCCACGCCGACGCCGTGCTCGCCGGTTAGGCAGCCGCCGACCTCGACGCAGAGCCTGAGGATGTCGGCGCCGAGCGCCTCGGCCTTCTCGAGGTCGCCGGGCTTGTTGGCGTCGTAGAGGAGCAGGGGATGCATGTTGCCGTCGCCGGCGTGGAACACGTTGGCGACGCCGAGCCCGTAGCTCGCAGTCAATTCGCCGATCCGCCGCAGCACCAGGGGCAGCGCGCTGACCGGGATGGTGCCGTCGAGGCAGATGTAGTCGGCGATCTGGCCCATGGCGCCGAAGGCGGCCTTGCGTCCCTTCCAGATCAGCGCCGATTCCTCGGCCGAGCCGCTCTCGCGGATCACCTCCGGCCCGTGGCGGCGGGCGATCTCGGTGATCTTGCCGAGCTGCTCGGCGATGTCCGCCTCCGCGCCCTCGACCTCGACGATCAAGAGCGCCTCGACGTCCGGGTAGCCGGCATGGGCGAAGGCCTCGCAGGCGCGGATGCAGGGGCGGTCCATGAACTCGATCGCCACCGGCAGCACCCCGGCCCGGATGATGTCGCTGACGCAGGCGCCGGCCGCCTCGCTCGAGGCGAAGCCCATCAAGACCGGGCGCGCCCCCTCGGGCTTCCGAAGGATCCTGAGCGTCGCCTCGGTCACCACGCCGAGCTGGCCCTCGGAGCCGCAGATGACGCCGAGCAGGTCGAGGCCGGGCGCGTCGAGATACGCGCCGCCGAGCCCGACGATCGTGCCGTCCATCAGCACCATCGTCACCCCGAGCAGGTTGTTCGTCGTCACCCCGTATTTCAGGCAATGGGCGCCGCCCGAGTTCATCGCGATGTTGCCGGCGATCGCGCAGGCGAGCTGGCTCGACGGGTCGGGCGCATAGAAGAAGTCCTCGTGCTCGACCGCGGCCGTGACGCTGAGGTTCGTCCGTCCGGTCTCGACGCGGATGATCCGGTTCGGGAGATCGACCTCGAGCACCTTGGTCAGCCGCGCCACCCCGAGCAGCACGCAGTCGGCGGTCGGCAGCGCGCCGCCGGCGAGGCTGGTCCCGGCGCCGCGCGGCACCACCGGCACCCGCTCGTCGAGGCAGACCCTGAGGACCGCCGCCACCTCCGCGGTCGAGGAGGGCAGCACCACCGCGAGCGGCGGGCAGCGGTAGGCGGTGAAGGCGTCGCACTCGTAGGCGCGCAGCTCGTAGGGGTCGTGGATCACCGCGTCGGGCGCGAGCACCGCCTGCAGCCGACGCACGATCTCGGACTTGCGGGCCAGGATCGCGGCATCGGGCTCGGGCATCTGCATGGGGCGCTCCTCCGGTCGCGGCGGATCCTAGGCCCGGAATCGGGAGATTCCAAGGCGTCGGAGCGTCAGCGCCCCTCGACCCGCCAGGCGGCGAAGGCGAGGCCGGCGGCGAGGATCAGGCTCAGCCAGCCCGGCGCCAGGTCGACCTCGCGGATGTCGCGGAGCTGGTAGGCGTCGCGGTCGGCGAGGCCGATCCAGCCGCGACCCTCGGCGACCCGCCCCTCGCGCACGAGGCGGACGTCGGGCAGGCCGTCCTCGAGCCGGCGCACCCCGCCGCGGGTGGCGGTGGCGAGCGGCCCGAGGATGTCGCCGGTCGAGACCGGATTCTCGAACTCCTTCGGCGCCGAGGGGCCGACCACGGCGACCGCCTGCTGGTCGGCGTTGGCGAGCCGCCAGACCCCGTTCTCGGCCTCCTCGATCCGCCCCTGCCAGAGCCCGGGCGAGATCTCGGTCAGCGTCACCTCGGAGGTGGCGCCCGACGGGCTGGTCGCCACCACCGGCGGCACGCTCTCGGCCAGCGTCCGGCGCTCGATCAGCACCGCGCCGTCCTCGCCGGTGCCGCGCAGCACCTCCTCCTCGAGCTCGGGCTCCTTCATCAGCCAGTGCGCGAGCCGGCGCAGCAGCTCGAGCTGCGGCCCGCCGCCTTCGTAGCCGCGGCTCCAGAGCCAGGCCTGGTCGGAGCCGAGCATCGCGATCCGGCCTTCGCCCTGACGGTCGAGGACGAGGAGCGGCCGGCCCTCGGGCCCGGTCATCAGCGCCTCGCCGGACAGCGGCTCGACCTCGACCATGCGGAACCAGCGGCCCCAGCCCGGCGTGCCGTCGGGCGCGCTCGGCCGCGGCGCGTGCTCCTCGAGCGCGGCGCTGACCGGATGGCGGTGGCCGATCTCGGAGACGCTCGGCACGAAGCCCTCCTCGATCACCCGCGCCGTCGGCGTGACCGGCAGGATTTCGCGCAGCGGCGAGCGGTAGAGGCTCTCGGCGCCGGCGAAGTCGGCGCCGGACGCGATCAGGAGCGCGCCGCCGTCGCGGACGTAGCGTGCGATGTTCTCGAAGTAGTGGTTCGGCAGGATGCCGCGGCGCTTGTAGCGGTCGAAGATGATCAGGTCGAACTCGTCGACCTTCTCCATGAACAGCTCCTGGGTCGGGAAGGCGATCAGCGACAGCTCGAAGACCGGCACGAAGTCCTGCTTCTCCGGCGGGCGCAGGATGGTGAAGTGGACGAGGTCGACCGCAGAGTCCGACTTGAGCAGGTTCCGCCAGGTCCGCTCGCCCGGATAGGGCTCGCCGGAGACGAGCAGCACCCGCAGCCGGTCGCGCACGCCGTTGATCGAGACGATGGCGGCGTTGTTGCGCTCGGTCAGCTCGCCCTCAACCCCGGGCGTGGCGATCTGCAGCACGTTGATCCCGCCGCGCTGCAGCGTCACCGGCAGCGTGACGCTGCGGTTGACCGGCACGTCGAAGATGAGCGGCTCGGTGCCGTCGAGCGAGATCGACAGCGAGGCGAAGCCGCCGCCCGGCGCCGCGCCGAGATCCTCGACGCGGAGCGAGAGGCTCACCGGCTCGTCGACGATCGCGAAGGCGGGCGCGGTCTCGACGACGACGCGGCGGTCCCAGTCGTCGGCGCTGCCGGTCAGGAGCACCTGCACCGGACCGGGGAAGCTTGTGACCGCGTCGGCGTCGTGCACTTCGCCGTCGGTGACCAGGATCGCCCCGGCGATGCGGTCGGCCGGCAGCTCGGCCGTCGCCTCGGCGAGCGCGGTCAGGAGCTGGGTGCCGTCCTCGCCGCGGTCGGCGACATGCACGGTGTGCACCTCGAGGGTGCCGCCCTGCCCGAGCCGGTCGAGCCGGGCCTCGAGCCCGGCCAGCGCCTCGGCGAGCTGGGCGTCGCGGCCGTCGATGCGGTTCGAGGCGCTGTCGTCGAGCACGACGATCGCGATGTTCGGCACCGGCGCCCGGTCCTCGCGCCGGAGCGACGGCCCGGCGAGCGCGGCGAGCAGCACCAGCGCCGCGAGCCCGCGCAGCCACCAGCCGGTCAGCCCGCGCCAGAGCGCCACGGCGATCGCGACGAGCGTCAGCGCCGCCAGCGCCGCGATCAGCGGCAGCGGCAGATGCGGGGTGAAGGCGATCGACTGCATGCTACTGGCCCAGCCGGTCGAGCAGCGCCGGCACGTGCACCTGGTCGGATTTGTAGTTGCCGGTCATCACGTACATGATCAGGTTCACGCCGAAGCGCAGGGCGAGCTCGCGCTGGCGCTCGCCGGCGATGCCGCGGCCGACCGGGAACATCGGCTGGCCGCTCTCCTGCACCGCCCAGGCCGCCGCCCAGTCGTTGCCGCCGATCACCACCGGGGTGACGCCGTCGTTGAGGTTGCGAAACGGCATGCCCTCGACCTCCTCCGGCGCCGGCGCCGCCTCGAGCCAGACCGGCGAGTTCGCCCATCGGCCGGGGAAGTCCTGCAGCAGGTAGAAGGTGCGGGTCAGCACGTGGTCGTGCGGCACCGGCTCGAGCGGCGGCACGTCGAGCTCCATGGCGATCCGCTGCAGCGCCCGGCCGTTCGGCGTGGTGCCGGCCGAGCTGCCGCCGAGGTCGGCGTCCTGGGTATCGAACAGGATCATGCCGCCGAAACGCAGGAAGTCGTTGATCCGCGCCACCGCCTCCGCCGAGGGCGGCGCCTGGCTCTCGGTGATCGGCCAGTAGAGGAACGGGTAGAGCGAGAGGTCATGCGTCTCGATGTCGACCGCCACCGGGTCGGCGGGCTCGATCGCGGTGCGGTCGAAGAGCGCGCGGCTGAGGCCATTGAGCCCGGCGGCGCTGACCGCGTCGACCCGCGCATTGCCGGTCTCGACGTAGGCGAGCACGGTCTGGTTCGCGGCGTAGAGCGCGTCCGCTTCCGCCCCGGTGGCCTGCGCGCCGGCCGGCCCGCCGCCGAGCGCCAGCGCGAGCCCGACCGCCAGCGCCAAGCCGGCTGCGGGGGCGGCGCGCCGGCCGCGGCCGAGCCGCCCCGAGACGACCAGGGTCGCAAGCACGTCGAGGGCGAGCAGGCCGAGGGCGAGCGCAATGAGCCAGGGTCCCGAGCCGGATCTCGCCGGGCGCGGTCGAGCGTCTCGACGGTCACGCCGTCGGGCAGCGGACCGAGCGGCGAGAGGTCGTCGTCCGCGCGCATCACGTTCAGCGCCACCCGGCGCTCGCCGCTCGCATAGATGCCGGGCGGCGTCTCGGCCGAGGGCCGCGCCTCGGCGAGCCGCTCGCCGGGGACGCCGGCGATGAGGCTCGGCGGCGCCAGCGCGCCGAAGCCGTCGAGCACCTGCAGCGGCGTCCAGATCGTGCCCTCCAGGGCCTCCGGGGCGTTGGCGAGGCCGCCCGCGCTCTGGGTCAGCCGCTCGAGCATCTGCACGAAGAGCCCCGAGAGCGGCAGGCTCGACCAGTCTGCGCTGGCGGTGACGTGGAAGAGGACCACCCGGCCGTCGCCGAGCTCGCGGCCGGTGACGAGCGGGGTTCCGTCCTCGAGGCTCGCGAGCACCCGCCCGGGCAGGTCGGGGTCGGGCTGCGCCATCACCTGGCTCGAGATGTCGACGTCGCGCGGCACCGCGAGGCCGGCGAACGGGCTCGCCTCCGGGAACGGCCGCAGCCGCCGCGGCGCGCCCCAGGACATCGCCCCGCCGATCGACCGGCCGCCGGCCCGCAGCCGCACCGGCAGCAGCGGATCCTCCTCGAGCTGGCCGACGCCGGACTGCGCGAGCCGCGGCCCGGCGAAGCGGACCAGGAGCCCGCCCTGCTCGATCCAGGGCACGAGCGCCTCGCGCTCGGCGTCGCCGAGGCTGCCGACGTCGGCGAGGACGAGGACGTCGGGCGCGGCGTTGAGCATGTCGGCGAGCGGCGCCTCGATGACCTCGGCGAACGGCTCGAGCGCGCTGCGCAGGTAGTGGAGCGGATCGACGAGGTCCTGCGCCTCGCCCCCGGCGCGGCCCGACATCAGCCCGACCTTGCGCCGCCGGACCGAGTTGTCGGCCAGCACGACCCCGGCGGCCGAGCGGCCCTCGGTCAGCTGGATGCGCCCCACGCGGTTGCGCAGCTCGACCGGCAGGTCGAGCGCGAGCTCGATGCGGTCGGCGTCGGCGGCGAACTCCCCGGTCGCCGCCCCCAGCACCCGCTCGATGCCGTTCGGATCGGGCCCGATCGCCGTCACCCCGACCGGGCGTGTCGCCCCCGGACCCGCCCGCAGGGCGCCGACAATGAAGTCGCCGCCTTCGAGGCGCGGCGGCGTCAGCGCGATCGCGGTCTCGCGCGGCATCACCAGCGTCACCGGACCCCGGCCGAGCAGCGCGCGGGCCAGGTCGGCCTCGCCGCCGTGCCCGATGCCGTCGGTCAGCCACAGCGTCTCGAACGGCTCGTCCTGCGCGGCGATCCACCCCGCCCAGCCGGCGCGGTCGGGCGCCCAGGAGCGCGGCGCGAGGCCGGGCAGCCGCTCGCTCCAGTCCGCGGCGGCGCGCCACGCGATGGCCTCGCCGGGCAGCGGCGGCGCCGGCATCGCCATCACCGCGGCGGGCCGGCCGTCGCGCGACGCCTCGTCGAGGGCGGCCGCCGCGCGGTCCATCCGCCGCGTCCAGTCTGGCGCGTCGCCCCAGCCGCCGTCGAGGAGCACCAGGAGCGGATCGCCCGACCCCTCCGGCCGCGGGTTCAGCACCGGTCCGGCAAAGGCGAGGATCGCCGCCCCGAGCGCGCACATCCTGAGCAGGAGCAGCCACCACGGCGTCCGCTCCGGCATCTTCTCCGGATCGGTCAGCCCGAGCAGCAGCCGCACCCCGGGAAACGGCCGCCGCCCCGGCGCCGGCGGCACCGCGCGCAGGAGCCACCACAGCACCGGCAGGGCCGCCAGGGCGAGCAGCAGCCAGGGCGCGAGGAAGGCCACCGGACCTATCATGCTGTCACGCCCGTTCGCCCACCGCCATGTAGAGCCAGAGCAGGGCGGATCGCGGCGGCATGCTGGTATGGTGGAACAGGCAGCGCCAGCCGAGGTGGCGGGCGTAGTCGCGGATCTTGGCCCGCCGCTCGGCCAGGCGCGTCGCATAGGCGTCGCGCAGCGCCCGGGCGCGCTGGGTCTCGAACTCGGTCGTGCCGCCCATGCTCTCGAAGATCATCCGGCCGTCGAAGGGAAACACCTCCTCACTCTCGTCGAGCACCTGCACGAAGCAGCCGCGCACGCCCTGGTCGGCGGCATGCGCGAGCGCGGGCTTCATCGCCTCGACGTCGCCGAGGAAGTCGGACAGGAAGATCGCCCGGCTCCCGTGCACCATGCGGTCGTTCGGCGGAACGCCGTAATCGGGCCGGTCGTCCGGGCGGTCGGAGCCGAGCGCCAGCGCCATGCGGTTGAGCTGGGCGCGCCCCGACCGCGGCGGCGCCGCGTCGGTGCCCATCAGCGCCACCCGCTCGCCGGCCTTGATCAGGAGCACCGACACCGCGAGGGCGAGGAGCGCGGCCCGCTCGCCCTTGGAGCGCGCCCGGAAGTGCTCGGCGTCGCGGTAGTCCATCGACAGCGAATCGTCGACCCAGATCGAGACGGTCTGCGCCGCCTCCCACTCCATCTCGCGGATGAACTGCTGGTCCGACTTGCCCGACCGGCGCCAGTCGACCGCCGAGCGCGGATCGCCCGGCACCGCCTGGCGGTACTGCCAGAAGTTCTCGCCGTGGCCGGCGCGGCGGCGACCGTGGAAGCCCATCGCCACCGAGGCGGCGAGGTGCTCGGCCTGGGCGAGCAGCGGCGGCAGCGCGCCGGCGACCTTCTCGGCGTCGCGACGGAGCCCGACCGGGCCCTGGGGCTTGTCCCTGCCGCGCAGGCGGCGCGGCTCGATCACGCGGCGGCCTCCGTGTTCAGCATGTCGCCGACCAGCCGCCCGATCAGGTCGTCGAGGGTCTGGCCCTCGGCCCGGGCGGCGAAGCCGAGCGCCATCCGGTGGATCAGCACCGGATGCGCGAGCGCCGCGACATCGTCGAGCCCCGGCACCAGGCGCCCCTGGATCAGCGCCCGCGCCCGGATCGCCAGCATCAGCGCCTGCGCCGCCCGCGGCCCCGGCCCCCAGCTCACCGCGTCGCGGACGGCCGCGTGGGTGTCGGGCGTCCCCGGCCGCGCCGCGCGAACCAGGTCGAGGATGCGCTCGAGCACCGACTCGCCGACCGGCAGCCGGCGGATCAGCCGCTGCGCCGCGATCAGGCTGTCGGCGTCGAAGACCGGCTCGGCCACCGCCTCCTCGATGCCGGTGGTGGCGAGGATGATCTCGCGCTCCGACGCCCGGTCGGGGTAGCCCACGTCGATCTGCAGCAGGAACCGGTCGAGCTGCGCCTCGGGCAGCGGATAGGTGCCTTCCTGCTCGATCGGGTTCTGCGTCGCCAGCACGTGGAACGGCCGCGGCAGGATGCGGCGCTGCCCGGCGACCGAGACCTCCTTCTCCTGCATCGCCTGCAGGAGCGCCGACTGGGTGCGCGGGGACGCGCGGTTGATCTCGTCGGCCATCAGGAGCTGGCAGAAGATCGGGCCGTCGATGAAGCGGAAGGCGCGCGACCCGTCGGGCCCGGTCTCCAACACCTCGGCGCCGAGGATGTCGGCGGGCATCAGGTCGGGGGTGAACTGCACGCGGTGCGCGATCAGGCCGAGCACCGTGCCGAGCGTCTCGACCAGCCGGGTCTTGGCGAGCCCCGGCGCGCCCACGAGCAGGCCGTGGCCGCCGCACAGGATCGCGATCAGCGTCTGCTCGACCACCTCCTGCTGGCCGATGATGCGCCGCGCGATCATCTCTCGCGCCCGCACCAGCCGCTCGCCGGTCGCCTCGATTTCCGGCATCAGGTCATCGGTGTCCGTCATCTGCCCGGCCCTTCCAAAGTGACGCCCGGCGCTGTCCGCGCCCGTCGACCGCCCCGGTCGAGTGTAACCTGCGCCGCTCCGGCGACAATGGCCCTTGACGCTCACAATCCCGACACATTGCGGGCCGCCTGCACGCGGTTGCGATCGACCGCGTGGGCGTCTAGCCTGCCGGACGGACAGGCACCGGAACGGAGCAGGTGGCCACGCACGAACAGCCGGGGACGACCTCCGCCGATACCCTCGCATCGGCCGCGCGCGCTGCGGCCCGCCGCGGGCCGGCGCCGGTCCACCTCTGGAACCCGCCGTTCTGCGGCGATCTCGACATGCGCATCGCCCGCGACGGCAACTGGTTCTATCTCGGCACGCCGATCGGCCGGAAGCCGCTCGTGAAGCTCTTCTCCTCGATCCTGAAGCGCGAAGGCGATCGCTACTTCCTGGTGACCCCGGTCGAGAAGGTCGGGATCACCGTCGACGACGCGCCGTTCGTCGCCGTCGACTTCACCGCCGACGGCGCCGGCCGCGAGCAGAGCCTCACCTTCGTCACCCAGGTCGACGACACGGTGACCGCCGGCCCGGACAACCCGATCCGCGTCGTCCGCGACGAGGCGACGGGCGAGCCGGCGCCCTACGTCCACGTCCGCCGCGGCCTCGACGCGCTGATCGACCGCAAGAGCTTCTACCGCCTGGTCGAGCTCGGCACCGAGCACGGCGACGACTTCGGCGTCTGGTCGGGCGGCGCCTTCTTCGCCTTCGCACCCGCCCACACGATGAACGAGAGCGACGACTGAACGGAAAAATCCTTTGAGTGTTGACGGATAGCCGTTCACGCCTCAGACTGCGATCACGGAAGCGGCTCGCTGAGGAGCCGGGACAGCAGGGAGCGAAGACATGGAACCAGCAGCAGACGCGGCGGCAGAAGGCGGCAGTATCCTCGTCGCCCTGATCGTCTGGATCATCATCGGCGGCATCGCCGGCTGGATCGCCAGCAAGCTCGTCACCGGCGGCGGCATGGGCCTTGCCGGCAACGTGGTGCTCGGCATCGTCGGCGCGGTCGTGGCCGGCTGGCTGCTGCCGGCGATCGGCATCGGGCTCGGCGGCGGCATCGTCGGCGCGATCATCACCGCGGCGATCGGCGCGATCATCGTGCTCCTGGTGATCAGCCTGTTCAAACGGGCCTGAGGGCCCCCGGCCTCGCCGCCGCGAGTTCGGCGGCGAAGGCCTCGAGCACCGCGGCGTAGAGATCGCGCTTGAACGGCACGATCTTCTCGACCAGCTCGCTCGGATCGACCCAGGCCCAGGCGCGGAACTCCGCCGGCTCGACCGCGATGTCGACGAGCGAGTCGTCGCCGAGGAAGCGCATCAGGTACCAGCGCTGCCGCTGGCCGCGGAACCGGCCCTTCCAGATCCGCGGCACCAGCTCGTGCGGCAGATCGTAGCTGATCCATCCCGTCTCGGCGACGATCTCCACCGCCGAGGCCGGGATGCCGGTCTCCTCGGCGAGCTCGCGCAGCGCCGCGGCGCGCGGATCCTCGCCGCGGTCGATGCCGCCCTGCGGCATCTGCCAGGCGGGCGCGGGATTGTCGATGCGCTGCCCGGCGAAGACCCGCCCCGCCGGATCGAGCAGCATGACCCCGACGCCCGGCCGATAGGGCAGCGCCAGGATCTCAGCCTCGGTCACCGCGGCCTCAGTTCGCGTTCTCGGCCGCCAGGTAGGACATGCCGCGCAGGATGTCGATCGCGTAGGAGAGCTGGTAGTCCTCCGCCCTGAGCCGCGCCGTGTCCTCCTTGTGCAGGCGGTCCTCCTCGAGGATCTTCTTCTCGTCGTCGGTCAGCGAGTTGTTCTCGAGCGAGCCGCGCAGGTCGGCCTCGCTGCGCGGCGGCACCTCCGTCGGATCCTCCTCCTCCGCGACCTCCTCGGGCAGGCGCTGTTCGACGATGATGTCGGGCGAGACGCCGAGCGCCTGGATCGAGCGGCCCGAGGGCGTGTAGTAGCGCGCCGTCGTAAGCCGGATCGCGCCCTCGCCCTGCACCGGCATGATCGTCTGCACCGAGCCCTTGCCGAAGCTCTGGGTGCCGATGATCACCGCACGGTGGTGGTCCTTCAGCGCGCCGGCGACGATCTCCGACGCGCTCGCCGAGCCGCCGTTGATGACGACGGCCAGCGGCTTGCCGCTCGCAAGATCGCCCGGGGTCGCGTTGTAGCGCTCGCTGTCGCGCGGGTCCCGGCCGCGGGTCGAGACGATCTCGCCCAATTCGAGGAAGGCGTCGACGACGGAGATCGCCTGGTTCAGCAGCCCGCCCGGGTTGTTGCGCAGGTCGATCACGAAGCCCGTCACCTTCTCGAGGCCGCCCGCCGCCTCCACCTGCTGCTCGAGCTGTTCCTCGAGCTCGGGAAAGGTCTGCTCATTGAAGGTGGTGAGGCGGAGCACGACCACGCCGTCCTCGAGCCGCGAGCGCACCGGCGAGATCGTGATGGTCTCCCGCGTGATCTTCACGTCGAACGGATCGGGCGTGCCCTCCCGGGTGAGGGTGATGGTGATGTCCGAGCCGACCGGCCCGCGCATCAGGTCGACCGCCTCGTTCAGCGTCAGCCCCATCACGCTCTCGCCGTCGACCTCGGTGATGAGGTCGCCGGGCTGGACCCCGGCCCGGTCGGCCGGCGTGCCCTCGATCGGCGCCACCACCTTGACGAAGCCGTTCTCCTGGGTGACCTCGATGCCGAGCCCGCCGAACTCGCCCTTCGTCTGCACGCGCATGTCGTCGAAGTCCCCGGGGGGCAGGTAGCTCGAATGCGGATCCAGATGCGTGAGCATCCCGTTGATCGCGCTCTCGATCAGCTCCCCGTCCTCGACCTCCTCGACATAGGAGGTGCGGATGCGCTCGAAGATGTCGCCGAAGAGGTCGAGCTGCTCGTAAACCGATTGCTCCTTGTCGGCCTCCTGCGCCAGGATCGGCGCGGCGAACTGGGTGCTCACCACCGCGCCCGCCACCGCTCCGCCGATCCCCGCCAACCAGATCTTCTTCTTCATCAAGCGTCTTTCCTATCCGTTCCCGCCGGCAAACAGGGGCTCCGGATCGACCGGCCCCTGTCCCTGTCGGACCTCTATATAAAGCGTTTCGTTCCCGCCCGCGCCAGTATCGGCGTCGGGCAGCATCACATATTCTTCAACGTCGAGCGACCTTCCGCCGAGCAGGCCGAGCGGCTCGCCGCGCCGGACCGCCGCGCCGGTCCCGACCTGCAGGCGCGCGAGGCCGGCGAGCACCACCAGCGTCCCGGATTCGGGCTCCAGCACCACGACGTAGCCGTAGTCGAGGAACGGCCCGGCGTAGCGCACGATCGCGTCGGCCGGCGCGCTGACCAGCGACAGCGGCGGCGCGCCGAGGACGAGGCCAGGCCGGTGCACCCCGGCGGCGTCGGCCTCCTTGAAACGGCTGACGAGCGTGCCGGCGACCGGCCACTGCATCGTCTCGTCGCCGGCGCCCGCCGGCGGCGCAGGGGCATCGGCCGACGCGGCCAGGGCCGCCGCGAGCGCGCTCAGCGTCTCGCTGTCGCGCGCCATGGTCATCAGTGTCGGGCTGACCTCCGGCGCCGGCTGCTGCCCCGCCTTCACCACCTCGGCCACGAGCTCGGCGCGCGCCGCGTTGAGCGCGGCGAGGCTGCGGGCCAGGTCCTCGCTGCCCCGCGCATGCAGCTCGCGCGCGCCGCGCAGCGCCGCGAGGTCGTCGGCGAGCGCCTTCGCCTCCGCCTGCAGCGCCGGCGTGAGCCGCGCCATCATCGCCGCGGCACGCGCCGCCCCGACCGGTCCCTGCGGATGCAGCGCCTGTGCCGGCGGCGGCGTGCGGCTCACCGCCTCGAGCGCGCCGAGCAAACGGGCGACCTCGACGTCGCGGTCGCTGAGCGCCAGCGCCAGCGCCTGCTCGCGGGCCCCGGCCTCGATCACGCCCGCCCGCAGCGTGGCGAGGGCCGCTTCGTAGGCGGCCACCGCCCGGCCGAGCGCCACGATCCGGTCGGGGGCCGCGCGCGCGGCGTCGAGCCCCTTGCCGGCCTCCGCGATCCCGGCCGCGGCGGCGGCGATCAAATCGGCCTCGGTGGCCGCGCGGGCCGGCGCCTGCACCGCCAGGGCCACCGCGAGGAGCAGGACCGCGGCGCGCGTCATGCGACCTCGATCAGGCTCTTGCCGAGCATCTCGGGCGGCTGGTCGAGCCCCATCAGCTCGAGCAGGCTCGGCGCCAGGTCGGCGAGCCGCCCGTCGCGGAGCCGCGCTCCCGCCGGCCCGCCGACCAGCACCACCGGCACCGGATTGAGCGTGTGGGCCGTGTGCGGGCCGCCGGTCTCGGGGTCGATCATCACCTCGCAGTTGCCGTGGTCCGCTGTCACGATCATCGCGCCGCCGACCTCCGCCAGCGCTGCGATCACCTCGCCGAGCCCGCTGTCCACCGTCTCGACCGCCTTGATCGCCGCCTCGAGCACGCCGGTATGCCCGACCATGTCCGGGTTGGCATAGTTCACGACGATCAGGTCGTAGTCGCCGGACCGGATCGCCGCGACGAGGCTTTCGGTGATCTCGGCCGCCGCCATCTCCGGCTGCAGGTCGTAGGTGCGCACCTTGGGGCTCGGGGCCATGTGGCGGTACTCGCCCTCTGCCGGCGTCTCGACGCCGCCGTTGAGGAAGAACGTGACGTGCGGATACTTCTCGGTCTCCGCCAGGCGGAACTGCCGCAGGCCCTTTCCGGCCACCCAGACGCCCAGCGTGTTCACGATCTCCTCCGACGGGAACATCGCCGGCATCCGCTCGTTCAGCGCATCCGAGTACTCGACCATCCCCAGCATCGCCGCCCAGCGCGGTCGCCCCACCACCTCGAAGCCGTCGAAGTCCGGATCGACCAGCGCCCCGATGATCTGGCGGACGCGGTCGGCGCGGAAGTTGGCGAAGAAGAGGCCGTCGCCGTCGGCCGCACCCCTGTAGTCGCCGATGATCGTCGGGGTCACGAACTCGTCGGTCTCGCCCCGCGCGTAGGCCGCCTCGATCGCTTCGGCGGCGGTCGGGGCGTGCTCGCCCTCGGCGTGGACGATCGCCTCCACCGCGGCCGACACCCGGTCCCAGCGCTTGTCGCGGTCCATCGCGTAGAAGCGACCCGAGACCGTCACGATCCGCGCGCCCGCCGGCAGCGCCGCCTCGAGGGCCGCGATCTGCTCGAGCGCCGACTTCGGCGGCACGTCGCGCCCGTCGAGGAACGCATGCACCGCGACCGGCACCCCGGCCTCCGCGATCGCTTCGGCCGCCGCCGCGATATGGCGCTGGTGCGAATGCACGCCCCCCGGCGAGGCGAGGCCGGCGAGATGCGCCGCGCCGTGGCTCGCCTTCAGCGCGGCGACGAAGCCGGCGAGCGCCTCGTTCGCCGCGAAGCTCCCGTCGGCGATGGCGTTGTCGATGCGCGGCAGGTCCATCCAGACCACCCGGCCGGCGCCGATGTTCGTGTGCCCGACCTCGGAATTGCCCATCTGCCCCTCGGGCAGCCCGACGTCCGGCCCGTGGGCACGGAGCGTCGCGTGCGGGCATTCCTTCCAGATCCGGTCGAAGTTCGGCGTGTCGGCGAGCGCGACGGCGTTGCCCTCGCGGGTCGGGCTGAGGCCCCAGCCATCCAGAATGCACAGCACCACCGGCCGCATCGCTCGTCTCCCGCCTCGCCCGCAGGAGCATTACCGCGCCGCCGGCGGCTTGGCAAACCCGCGTCCGCGCGCTGGTTACGCGGCGGCCGGCCCCGGCGCGGCCTCAGGTCAGCCGGCGCAGCAGCGTCAGGAAGCGCTCGCGCTCGGCCGGCGCCAGCGGCGCCAGCGTGCGCTGCGTCGCCTCGAGCCCGCGGCGCCTGAGATCGTCGAAGAGCAACCGCCCCTCCGGCGTCAGTTCGACGATCAGCCGGCGGCGGTCCTCCGCGCTCGGCACCGTCGTCACCAGCCGGCGGGTGACCAGCCGCCCGACCACGCCCTTGATCGTCGCCGCGTCCATCGCCGTCGCCCGGCCGAGCTGGTTCTGCGACATCGGGCCGAGCTCGGCGAGCTTGGCGAGCGCCGCGAGCTGCGTCGTCGTCACTTCCGTGATCACCTCGGCGAAGACCGACAGGTGGCGCTGGTTGACGCGGCGCAGCAGAAATCCGACCTGCTCGTCCAGCCGATAGTTCTGCTCGTCCATGCGAACCTCTTGATGCCCCGCGCAAACCCGCCGCTCCCGCGACATATTGACAGGTCGCGGCGAAGGCCGCAAACTATTTGCATACATACGAAAGGCCGGCGCTCGCTTGCGTCGCGCGAACGGCGGGCCAGCATGTTCTACGACCGCCCCGACACCCTGCCCGAGGCGCTGGCGATCCTGGCCCGCGAGCCACGCACGGTGCTGGCCGGCGGTACCGACCTCTATCCGGCCACCACCGCGCCGGCCCTCGCGGGAGCGGTGCTCGACATCACCGGGCTCGGCGAGCTGGCCGGCATCGTCCGCACCCGGGACGGGCTCCGGATCGGCGCCTGCACCACCTGGGCCGAGATCCGCGACGCCGGCCTTCCGCCCGCCCTCGACGCCCTCCGCGCCGCGGCGGCCGAGGTCGGCGGCCGCCAGATCCAGAACGCCGGCACCATCGGCGGCAACCTCTGCAACGCCTCCCCGGCCGCCGACGGCGTCCCGCCGCTCCTCGCGCTCGACGCCGAGGTGGAGCTCGCCTCGGCCGAGGCGCGCCGCCGGCTGCCGCTGGCGCGCTTCCTCAGCGACGCGCGCCGGACCGAGCGCCGCCCCGACGAGATCCTCATCGCGATCCTGATCCCCGACTCCGCGCTCCGCGGCCGCTCCGCCTTCCTCAAGCTCGGCGCCCGCAGGTACCTGGTGATCTCGATCGCCATGGTCGCCGTCCGCCTCGACCTCGCCGAGTCGCAGGTCGCGGCGGCCGCGATCGCCGTCGGCGCCTGCGGCCCGGTCGCGACCCGCCTGCCGGCGGTCGAGGCGCGGCTCCTCGGCGCCCCGGCCGACCCCGCGCTCGCCGGCCGCGTCGACACGGCGACGGTCGCCGCCGCGCTGCAGCCGATCTCCGACGTGCGCGCCGAGGCCGGCTACCGCGCCGAGGCGGCGGCCGAGCTGGTGCGCCGCGCGATTTCCGGCCTGGTGGGGAGGGCGGCGTGACGCTGCACCGCCCGCGCCTCGGCTTCACCCTCAACGGCGCTCGCCATCGCCTTCGAGGTCGTGCCGACCCGGCGGCTCTCGGAAGTGATTCGCGACGACGCCGGGCTGACCGGCACCAAGGTCGGCTGCGACGCCGGCGACTGCGGCGCCTGCACCGTGCTCGTCGACGGCCGCCCGGTCTGCGCCTGCCTGACCCCGGTCGCCCGGGTCGCCGGCCGGCAGGTGACCACCGTCGAGGGCCTCGCCGCCGGCGGCTCCGCCCACCTGCAGGCCGCGTTCCTCCGCCACGGCGCAGCGCAATGCGGCATCTGCACGCCCGGCATGCTGATGGCGGCGACCGCCCTCCTCGCCGAGCGGCCGCGGCCGAGCGAGGCCGAGATCGCCGACGCCCTCGGCGGCGTCCTCTGCCGCTGCACCGGCTACCGGAAGATCATCGCCGCCGTCCTCGACGCCGGCATCCCCGACGCGCCCCCCGCTCCCCCGCCCGCCGGCGGCGCGGTCGGCGCGCGCCTCCCCCGGCTCGACGGCCCGGCCAAGGTCGACGGCAGCGACGCCTTCGGCGCCGATCTCTGGCATCCCGGCGGCCTCGTCCTGAAGGCGGTCCGCTCGCCGCACCCGCGCGCCGCCTTCCGCTTCGGCGACCTCGCCGCCTGGGCGGCCGCGCGCCCCGAGGTGGCGGCGGTCCTCACCGCCGCCGACATCCCCGGCCGCAACCGCTTCGGCGTGATCCCGCGCTTCGCCGACCAGCCGGCGCTGGCCGAGGCCGAGACGCGCTTCCGCGGCGAGGCGGTGGCGCTCGTCGCCTTCGAGGACGGCGGCCCCGCCGACCTCGCCGACTTCCCCGTCGCCTGGGAGCCGCTGCCGGCGCATGCCGCCCCGGCCGCCGCCGAGGCCCCCGGAGCCCCCCTCGTCCATCCCGGCCGCCCCGGCAACCTGCTGATCGAGGGCCGGGTCCGCCGCGGCGACGCCCGCGCGGCGCTCGCGGCCGCCGCCCACGTCGTCACCGGCGAAATCCGCACCGGCTTCGTCGAGCACGCCTACATCGAGCCCGAGGCCGGCGCCGCCTGGCTCGACGGCGACACCGTGGTGATCCGCGCCTGCACCCAGGCCCCCTGCATGGACCGCGACGATACCGCCGCGCTGCTCGGGCTGCCGCCCGAGCGCGTCCGTATCCTGCCCTCGGCGGTCGGCGGCGGCTTCGGCGCCAAGCTCGACCTCAGCGTCCAGCCGCTGCTCGGCCTCGCCGCCCTCGCGACCGGCCGCCCGGTGCGCATGACCTTCACCCGCCGCGAGTCGATGGCGGCCACCACCAAGCGACACCCGTCCGCGATCGCCGCCCGCCTCGGCTGCGACGCCGACGGCCGGCTGACCGCCCTCGACTTCGACGGCGTCTTCGACACCGGCGCCTACGCGAGCTGGGGCCCGACGGTGGCGAACCGCGTGCCCGTCCACGCCACCGGCCCCTACCGCATCCCCCACGTCGTCGCCCGGGCGCGCGCCATCCACACCCACGGCCCGGTCTCCGGCGCGTTCCGCGGCTTCGGGGTGCCGCAGGCGGCGATCGCCCAGGAGACCCTGCTCGACCGGCTCGCCGACGCCGCCGGCGTCGACCGCCTCGCCTTCCGCCTCGCGAACGCGCTCCGCGACGGCGACGCCACCGCCACCGGCCAGGTCCTCCAGGGCGTCGGCATCGCCGACTGCCTCGAGGCGCTCGAGGCGCCCTGGTCGAAGGCGCTCGCCGCCGCCGCGGCGGCCAACGCCGCCCCTGGCCCGCTCCGCCACGGCGTCGGCCTCGCGAGCTGCTGGTACGGCTGCGGCAACACCGCGCTGCCCAACCCCTCGACGATCCGCGTCGGCATCCGCGCCGACGGTGCCGTCGTGCTGCACCAGGGCGCCGTCGACATCGGCCAGGGCGCGAACACCGTGATCGCCCAGATCTTCGCCGACGCGCTCGGCCTCCCGGTCGCCGCCCTCACCCTCCTCGACGCCGACACCCACCTGACCCCCGACGCCGGCAAGACCTCGGGCTCCCGCCAGACCTACGTCTCCGGCAAGGCGGCGGAAGCCGCCGGCCGCGAGCTCCGCGCCGCGATCCTGCGCCACGCCAACGCCGGCCCCGACGCCCGCCTCGCGCTCGCCGGCACCCGCCTCACCGTCGACGGCGCGCGCGCGATCGACCTCGCCGCCCTGCCCGCCGGCGCCGACGGCACCGTCTTCGCGGCGCAGGCGACCTACGACCCGCCGACCACCCCGCTCGATCCCGACGGCCAGGGCACGCCCTACGCCGTCTACGGATACGGCGCGCAGCTCGTCGAGCTCGCCGTCGACACCCGCCTCGGCACCGTGCGCCTGAACCGCGTCACCGCCGCCCACGACGTCGGCCGCGCGATCAACCCGACCCTCGCCGAAGGCCAGATCGAGGGCGGCATCGCCCAGGGCATCGGCATGGCGCTGATGGAGGAATACCTGCCCGGCCGCACCGAGAACCTGCACGACTACCTGATCCCGACCATCGGCGACGTCCCCGAGATCGTGCCCATCCTGATCGAGAAACCCGACCCCGAGGGGCCGTCCGGCGCCAAGGGTCTCGGCGAGCACGTGCTGATCCCGACCGCGCCCGCCATCCTCAACGCCATCCGCCACGCCACCGGCGCCGAGATCACCCGCCTCCCCGCCCTCCCCCACCGTGTGCTCGAGGCGATCCGCGCCGCGGGAGCTCCGGCCATGACCCGCGCTTCCCGCTCCGCCCCGCCGCCCGCTGCTTCTTCTTGGTCCAAATACTCCCGCCGGAGGCACCTGCACGAAGTGCAGGTTCGCGCCGAAGGCGCCCCCACCGCGGGCTCGCGATGACCGCGCCGGAGAAGATCCGCTGCGACGCCTGCCCGGTGATGTGCTACATCGCCCCCGGCCAGACCGGCGCCTGCGACCGCTACGGCAACGTCGGCGGGCGTATCGTCCGCTCCGACCCCCTGACCGTCCTCGACCGCGCCCTCGCCGCCGGCGGCGCGGTGGTGCCGTTCTCGGCCGGCGACTGGGACGGCGAGATCGTCCGGGGCGGCTTCGTCACCGGCATCGGCGCCGGCACCACCTACCCCGACTACAAGCCCGCCCCGTTCATCGTCGCCTCCGAGGTCGCCGGCGCCGACGTCGTCACCGTGGTGACCGAGGCGATCTTCAGCTACTGCGGCGCCAAGGTGAAGGTCGACACCGACCGCCACCTCGGCCCCGAGCGCGCCGTCGTCCGAGCGGGCGGCGAGGCGGTCGGCCACGTCACCACGGCCGAGTACGGCTCGCAGATGCTCTCGCTCGGCGGCGTCGAGCACCTGACCGGCGGCTCGAAGGCCGAGGGCCGCGCGACCTGCGCCGCCCTCCTCGCGCTCTGCCGGCGCGAGCCGGTCGAGCTCAGCGTCGACGGCGGCTCGACGCTCGTCGCCCAGGCCGGCCGCCCCCCGATCGTCGACGGCCGGCTCGAGCAGCGCATGCGCGTCGGCTGCGGCTCGGCCACGATCGGCATGTTCGCGAGCCAGTGGCGCGGCCGCGTCGACGAGGTTGTCGTGGTCGACGACCACATCACCGGCGTCGTCTCCGAGCACCAGGCCGGCAAGGTGCTCGGCTGGGAGCCGACCGGCATCCGCATCAGGGGCCACCGCTCGACCCCCGGCCGCTACTTCCGCGTCTCGGAGCCGGGTTCCGGCTGGGGCGGCACCAGCGTCACCGACCCGCTCGAGATCCTCGCCCCCTTCGAGGCGAAGCGCGGCGCCCGCCCCGGCATGACCGTGCTCATGGTCTCGACGACCGGCGAGGAGCACGCCTTCTACGTCCTCGGCGACGACCTCGTTCCCGTGCGGCGCGAGCTCCCCGCTGACCTCCTGCCGACCGTCGCGCTCATCGCCGAGAACTGCGAGCCGGCCCGCGTCACCGCGCTCTTCATGGCCGGCGCCGGCGGGTCGCTGCGCGCCGGCGTCACCGCGAACCCGGTGCGGCTGACCCGCGCCGTGCAGGACGCCACCACCCGGCTCACCTGCGGCGGCGCGCCGGTCTATGTGTGGCCGGGCGGCGGCATCACCTTCATGGTCGACGTCACCCGGCTGCCCGACGGCGCGTTCGGCTCCGTCCCGACCCCGGCACTGGTGGCGCCGCTCGAGTTCACCATGCCGCGCGCCGTCTACATCGCGCTCGGCGGCCACGCCGCGTCGATTCGCGCGCTCGACGACATCCTGCGCTCGGGCGGCGAGTACACGACCGGCAGCCGCCGGCTGCCCGGCGCCCTGCCGGAGGCCTCGTGACCGGCCCGGTCGCCGCCTGGCTGCCCGACGGCCGGCGGCTCCACCTGCAGCACGGCCCGATCGACCTGATCCTCGAGGCCTGGGGCCCTCGCCCGGCGGTCCTTGCCGCCTGCGCCCGCGCCACCGCCCGCTTCGACGGCCTGCTGCAGGAGCTCGTCGACGAGCTCCCCGAGCTGCGCAGCCCCGCCCCCGCCCCGCTCCGCGGCCCGGTCGCCCGCGCGATGGCCCGCGCGGTCGCCCCGCACGCGCCCGAGTTCATCACCCCGATGGCGGCGGTCGCCGGCGCCGTCGCCGACGAGATCTGCGCCGTGATGGCGGCGGCCGGCGACCTTGAGCGCGCCTACGTCAACGACGGCGGCGACATCGCGCTCCACCTGACCCCGGGCACCGCGATCACCGCCGCGATCGCCGCCCGCGCCGGCCTGCCCGACCGGGTGACGATCCGGCACGCCGACCCGGTGCGCGGCCTCGCCACCTCGGGCTGGCGCGGCCGCAGCTTCTCGCTCGGCATCGCCGACGCCGTCACCGTCCTCGCCCGCACCGCCGCCGACGCCGACGCCGCGGCGACGCTGATCGCGAACGCCGTCGACCTGCCCGGACACCCGGGCGTCCGCCGCGCCCCGGCGCGCGAGCTCCAGGCCGACACCGACCTCGGCAACCGGCCCGTCACCGTCGCCGTCGGCGCCCTTGCCCCGACCGAGGCCGCCGCCGCCCTCGAGCGCGGCGCCATCCGGGCCGAGACGATGCGGGCGCGCGGCCTGATCGCCGCCGCCGCGCTGTTCCTCGCCGGCGACGTCCGGATCGTCGGAGCCCTCGCGGTTGATCGATCGCAGGAAGCGGAGGCTGCAAGTGCCTGAATTCCGGATTCGCAAGACGATTCTCGTCCTCGAGGAAATCGCCCACGAGTTCGGCCCGCGCCCGCCGTACCCGCGCCGCCGCGCGGCTTGCCTCGCGGTCGTGGAGAACCCGCTCGCCGGTGGCTACCACGCCCATATCCACCCGGCGATGGAGGACCTGAAGCCGCTCGGCCTGATGATGTCGGTCCGGCTGCTCGAGCTGCTCGGCCGCGACGGGATCGACGGCTACGGCAAGGGCGCCATCGTCGGCGAGGCGGGCGAGCTCGAGCACGGCGCGCTCTGGCACGTCCCCGGCGGCACCGCGATGCGCGACGCGCTCGGCGGCGCCAAGGCGATCGTGCCGTCGGCGAGCAAGGTGGCCGGCCCCGGCGCCAGCCTCGACGTGCCGCTCGGCCACACCGACGCCGCCTACGTCCGCAGCCACTTCGATGCCATCGAGGTCCGGGTGCCCGACGCGCCGCGCGCCCGCGAGATCGTCTTCGTCCTCGCGATGAGCATCGGCCCGCGGGTGCACGCCCGCGTCGGCGGGCTCGCCGCCGCCGCCATCAAGGGCACCGACGGCCTGCGCTGAATGCGGCTCGCCCGCCTCCTCCGGCCGCTGCCGGCCCTGATGCCCGGCCCCGCGCTCGCGCATGCGGCCGAGCGCATGGTCATCCTCACCCTGCCCACCGGCCGCTACATCCTCGGCGCCGCCCTGGCCGTCGCCCTCACGGCGCTCGCCGGCGCCCTCGCCCCGCGCCTCCCGGCGCTGCGCCCGCGCCAACTCGCCGAGTACCGCGCGCGCGTCCCGGTCCGGGTGACGAGCTGGATCGCCGCCCTCGCCCTCCTCGGCCTGATCGCCTGCGGCTTCCGGGGCAGCCGCGACCCGCTCGCGAACCCGCTGCCGCTCGCGATCTGGACCGGGCTCTGGGTCGGCCTCAGCCTCGCCTGCCTGTTCCTCGGCAACCTCTGGCGCCCGCTCAACCCGTGGACCGGCCCGGCCGCCACCCTGCGCCGTCGGCTCGGCCGCACCGGCGGGGTGGGCCTCGCGCGCCTCGGCGCCTGGCCCGCCGCGCTCGGCCTCCTCGCCTTCGCCTGGTTCGAGATCGTCTCGCGCGCCCCGGCCGACCCCGCCATGCTGGCCCGCACCGCTCTCGCCTACTGGCTCGTCATCCTCGCCGCCGCCGTGCTCGAGGGCGAGGACTGGCTCGAGCGCGGCGAGGCCTTCACGGTCTATTTCGGCTTCATCGCCCGCATCGCGCCGCTCTGGCGCGAGCACGCCGGCGGCCGCGTGCGGCTGATGGCCGGCCCGCCCGGCGCCCAGGTGCTCGCCATGCGCCCGCTCGACCCCGGCGAGGCGGCCTTCGTCGCGCTGATCCTCGCCAGCGTGAGCTTCGACGGCCTGCACGACACCTTCTGGTGGCTGGCCCGCATCGGCGTCAACCCGCTCGAGTTCCCCGGCCGCTCCGCCGTCGCCGGCGTCAACACGGCAGGCCTCCTCCTCGCCTGGCCGCTGACCGCCGGGCTGATCCTCGCCGCGATCGCGCTCGGCCGCCGCCTCGCCGGCCGGCGCGCGCCGTTCTGGGACGACGCCGGCCCCTGGTTCCTGAGCTTCCTGCCGATTGCCGCCGGCTACCACGCCGCCCACTACCTCGTCGCGCTCCTCACCGACGGCCAGTACGCGATCGCGGCCCTGAACGACCCGCTCGGCCGCGGCTGGAGCCTCTTCGGGCTGCCGCACCACTGGGTCTCGTTCGGCTTTCTCGGCGACCGCGGCGGCGTCACGGCGATCTGGAACGCCCAGTTCGCGCTGATCCTCGGCGCCCACCTGCTCGCCGTGCTCCTCGGTTTCCGCCTCGCCGCCCGCCAAGGCCTCGCCGGCTTCCGCGCCCACCTGCCGATGACCGTCCTGATGGTGCTCTACACCGTCCTCGGCCTCTGGCTACTCGCAGCCCCCACCGGCGCCTGAACCACGCTACACGAGAAGCGCGCCGGCTGACCCATCCCGCGCGTGCCCCGTCCCGCTCAGCCGCCGCCCGGACTCCCGGCGCTCCCGCGCGCCGCGGCCGCCAGCTCGCGCAGCATGTCGATCGGGACCGGGAAGACGATGGTCGTGCTCCTGTCGCCGGCGATGTCGTAGAGCGTCGAGAGGTACCGCAGCTGCATCGCCTCCGGGACGCGCGCCAGCATCCGGGCGGCCTCGACCAGCCGCTCGGCCGCCTGGTGCTCGCCCTCGGCGTTGATGATGCGCGCGCGCCGGTTGCGCTCGGCCTCGGCCTGGCGGGCGATGGCGCGCACCATGCTCTCGTCGATGTCCACATGCTTGATCTCGACGTTCGCGACCTTGATGCCCCAGGCATCGGTCTGCGCGTCGAGGATCTCCTGCAGGTCGCGGTTCAGCTTGTCGCGCTCGCTCAGCATCTCGTCGAGGTCGTGCTTGCCGAGCACCGAGCGCAGCGTCGTCTGCGCGAGCTGGCTCGTCGCCATCATGAAGTCCTCGACCTCGATCACCGAGCGATCCGAGTCGACGACGCGGAAGTAGACGACGGCGTTGACCTTCACCGACACGTTGTCGCGCGAGATGACGTCCTGGCTCGGCACGTCCAGCACGATCATGCGCAGGTCGACGCGCACCATCTGCTGCAGGATCGGGATCAGGATGATCAGCCCCGGGCCCTTCACGCCGGAGAAGCGCCCGAGGGTGAAGACCACCCCGCGCTCGTACTCGCGCAGGATGCGGATCGCCGAGAGGACGACCGCGATCACCAGGACCGCTACGACGAGATAGGCGATGAGATCGATCGGAATCGGCATGACGGGTCTCCCTCAGCTTGGCTCGGACGGATCGGGCTCGACGAGGAGCTTCAGGCCATCGCGAGCGCGGACCCGCACCGCCGTCCCCGGCACGAGCGGCGCGTCGGCGTGCGCGGCCCAGCGCTCGCCATGGACCTGCACCTCACCCGACCCGCCCGACCAGGCGAGCACGCGCCCGCGCTCCCCGACCAGCCCCGCGTCGCCGCTCGCCGGCCGTCGCCGGTGCGCCCTGACCGCCGCCGCCAGCGCGACCGCGAGCAGCGCCGCGCTGGCCGCCGTGGCGGCGATCACCACGCCGGGGGAAAGCGTGAAGCCCGGCGCCTCGTCGAACATGAAGAGCGACCCGAGGCCGAAGGCGACCGCGCCGCCGATGCCGAGCACGCCGAACGACGGCGCGAACGCCTCCCCCACCATCAGCGCCACCCCGAGCAGCACCAGCCCGACGCCAGCCGCGTTGAGCGGCAGGAGGTTGAGCGCGTAGAGCCCGACGATCAGCGCGATCGCTCCGATCACACCGGGGAGCACCACGCCGGGGCTGACGAGCTCGAAGATGATCCCGTAAATCCCGATCAGCATGAGGATATAGGCGATGTTGGGGTTGGCGAGCACGCCGAGCGCCCGGACCCGCCAGTCGGGCGGCATCGCCACCGGCTCGAGCCCCGCGGTCCGCAGCGTCACCTCCCGCCCGCCGAGACTGACCGTGCGCCCGTGCGCGGCGGCCATGAGCGCCGCGAGGTCCGGCGCCACGATCTCGATCACCTCCCGCTCGAGCGCCTCCCGCGCCGGCAGGCTCGCCGCGTCGCGCACCGCCGCCTCCGCCCATTCGGCGTTGCGGCCGTGCAGCTCGGCGAGCGCGCGGATATAGGCGGCCGCGTCGTTGACCGACTTCAGCTCCATCGCGCCGGGGCCGCCGCCCTCCTCCTTCTCCTCGGGCGCGCCGCCGAACTGCACCGGCGTGGCTGCGCCGAGGTTCGTTCCCGGCGCCATCGCCGCGAGCTGGCTCGCATAGAGCAGAAAGGTCCCCGCGCTCGCCGCCCGCGCGCCGGCGGGCGCGACGAAGCTGATGACGGGGACCGGCGCGGCGAGGTAGGCCCGCACGATGTCGCGCGTCGAGGTCAGCAGGCCGCCGGGGGTGTCCATCCGCACCACGATCGCCGCCGCATCCCGCTCGGCGGCCGCCTCCAGGCCCCGGCGCACGTACTCCACCGTCGCCGGCCCGATCGGGCCCTCGACGTCGAGCACCAGCACCGTGCCGCTCGGCCCATCCTGCCCGCGCCCCGCCGTGGCCGCCAGCGCCGCGCCGGCCGCGAGAAGCACGACGAGCGCCAGAGGCCGCGCGATCCGCATGACCGATCAACCGCCGGCGACCGGCCCGGTTCCGCGCGGCCGGCGGCGCGCCCCGAACATCCCCGTGGACATTCGAGGCGCGGCAACACATTCTCGGGCTCGACGCGCAATGCCAGCAGGGGGACCCGACATGACGACAGCCAGCCGGCGGAGCGTGCTCAAGGGTCTGGCCGCAGGCGGCGCGCTCGCCTCCGCCGGCTTCCCCGGCTTCATCCAGGCGCAGACCTCCGAGCCCATCCGCCTCGGCTTCCAGCTGCACCGCACCGGCATCGGCGCCGCCTACGGCCGCTGGTACGAGCGCACCGCCTCGGCCGCGCTCCAGGTCCTCAACGACGCCGGCGGCATCAACGGCCGGCCGGTCGAGATCGTCTTCGAGGACGACGGCACCGACCCGAAGCGCGGCGCCGAGGTCGTCGAGAAGTTCGCCGCCGACGACATGGACGTCGTCTTCGGCACCCTCTTCAGCCACGTCGTCATGGGCTCGGCCCCGCGCGCCGGCGAGCTCAGGATGCCCTACCTCGTCTGCTCCGAAGGCCACCACGTCGCCTCCGGCGCACTCAACCGCTGGACGCTGCAGCCCGGCATCACCGACGTGAAGAGCCAGGTGCAGGCGATGGCGCCCTGGGTCGCCGCGAACCTCGGCAAGAAGGTGACGCTGATCTACCCCGACTACGCCTTCGGCTACGACCACCGCGACTTCTTCTCCGCGGCGATGCAGGACCAGGGCGGCGAGATCGTCGAGCTCCTCGCGATCCCGCCGACCGAGACCTCGTTCACCCGCTACCTGCCGCGCATCCCGCCCGAGACCGAGGTGCTCTACCACGTCATGGTCGGCCCGGCGGTCCTCACCTTCGTCAAGGAGCTCGGCGAGTTCTACGGCACCGGCGACCACCCCGAGATCTTCGGCTTCATCGACTCGCTCGAGGCTGTCGACATCGCAAGCCCCGGCCTCGAGTTCCTCGAGGGCACCCACTTCTGGGAGGGCCACCCCCGCTACAAGCAGCCCGACGCAGGCGAGCACGAGACCTTCTACCGCGCCGCCGTCGGCGTCGACGACAACGGCGCCTCGGCCTCCGACGCGAGGAACGTCTCGACCTACGCCCACATGTTCTCCTGCTGGGAGACGCTCTTCGTCATCAAGGCGGCGATGGAGGCGGCCGACTATCAGGGCCCCGACAACCGCCAGGCCGTCGTCGAGGCGATCGAGGCGATGACCGACATGCCCCTGAGCCAGGAGCACCCGCAGGGCGACAAGGTCTTCAACGGCAAGACCCACCAGGTCTTCGGCCACCAGTCGATCTCCAAGGTCGAGGGCGGCAAGCTCGCCGTCGTCCACACCACCTCGATCGAGGACGGCCTCTACCCCGACGAGGTCGACTACACGACGATGTCCTTCTGACACCTTGACCTTCGGCCCGTTCCTGCTGCTCGCGTCGCTCGAGGGCCTCGTGATGGCCGCGGTCCTCGCGCTGACCGCCGTCGGGCTGTCGCTGGTCTTCGGCGTCATGCGCGTCGTCAACGTCGCCCACGGCGAGTTCTTCATGCTCGGCGCCGTCATCGCCTGGTTCGTGGCGCAGGCGCTGCCCGGCGCCCCGGCGCTCGGCTTCCTCGCCGCCCTCGTCGTCAGCCCCCTCGTCGCCGCCGGCATCGCCATCGGCCTCGACCGCCTCGTGCTCCGCCGCCTCGACTACGAGCCCGAGGCGGTCATCGTCGCCACCATCGGCTTCGGCTACGTGCTGCAGCAGGGCGCGCTCAGCCTCTACGGTCCCGAGGCGCGCTCGGTCGCCGCGCCGTTCGCGTACAGCATCCAGCTCCCCTGGTTCGGCTATTCGGGCTACAAGCTCGCCGTCATCGCCTTCGCGGTCCTGCTCCTCGGCCTCGTCTGGCTGCTGCTCGCCCGCACCCGCATCGGCCTCGTCATGCGGGCGACCCAGTGGGACCGCGAGACCGCCACCGCCTTCGGCATCGACACGGACCGGGTCTATGCGCTCGTGTTCGGCCTCGGTGCCGGCCTCGCCGCCATCGCCGCCGTCCTCATCGTGCCGATCAGCCAGGCCCACTACCTGATGGGCACCGACCCGCTGCTCCTCGCCTTCATCACCGTCATCATCGGCGGCCTCGGCTCGCTGCGCGGCACCGTGATCGCCGCGCTCCTGATCGGCCTCTCCGACGGCATCATCTCGGTCTTCTTCTCGCCGACGCTGGCCAAGATCCTCGCGACCCTCGTCGTGGCCCTGGTCCTGGTCTTCCGCCCGCAGGGCCTCTTCGGGCGGCGAGCGGCGTGACCGGGGCTCCAGTCCCCGCCGCCGGAAGCGGCGCGTCAGCGTCCCTCTCGGGGCGGCCGCGCGCCCGCGCCGCCGCCCAACCGGCATCGCGTGTGTCACCGTCCCCGGGTAATTGCTTCGGTGTATTGCGAACGTTGGCCTTCGCGACGGCTGGCGAGGCACGGCCTGCGCCTGCCTGGGTGGGCGCACCGGCCGAACGGCGCCCGGTGCGGGCGTTCGTCGACCCGCCCGACGGCAGCGCACACGGAACGGCCGGGTGCGCCTGCCGGGGGGCAGGCAGGCGCAGGCCGTGCTTGCGCACGGCCGGGTATGCTGGCGCCGTGGCACACCCTTCGGACGCCAAACGATCACCCGGAAGCCGAGTGTCACCGTCTCCCGGACGGCCGGCGTGAGCGCGGGCGGCCGCATCCTCGTGCTGCATCTCGCCGTCCTCGCGGCGCTCGCCCTCGCGCCGCTCGTGCTGTCGCCCTACCACGCGACCAACCTCGCCCGCATCATGCTGCTCGCGGTCTTCGCCATGGGCTACAACCTCGCCTTCGGCTACACGGGCCTCTTGAGCCTCGGCCACGCGCTCTTCTTCGCCGCCGGGCTCTACGCCACCGGCCTCCTCGTCGAGCGCGCCGGCCTCCCCGCCCCGCTGGCGCTCGCCGCCGGCGCCGCCGCCGGCACCACGATGGCCGCCGCGGTCGGCCTCCTCGCGCTGCGCACCTCCGGCGTCGCCTTCATGATCGTGACGCTGATGTTCGCCCAGGCTGGCTACCTCGCCATCCTCTATTTCGGCGCCTGGACCCGCGGCGACGAGGGCTTCACCATCGCCCGAGCCGCCCGCGTCCTCGGCCCGCTCGATCTCTCCGCCGACGGCCCCCGCTACGCGGTCGCCTTCGCCCTCTTCGCCGCCGGCCTCCTCGCCAGCCTCGCGCTGGTGCGCGCCCGCGCCGGCCGCGTCCTCGTCGCCATGCGCGAGAACGCCGAGCGCAGCCGCATGCTCGGCTACGACCCGTTCCGCTACCGCCTGCTCGCGCTCACGGTCTCCGGCCTCTTCGCGGGCACCGCCGGCGCCGCCTACGGCCTCTGCTTCGGCTATGTCGGCGCCACCTTCGCCTCGACGCAGTACTCGATCCTGCCGCTGCTCTGGGTGCTGCTCGGCGGCGCCGGTACTGTGCTCGGCCCGCTCGTCGGCACCGCGCTGATGTTCTACCTCGTCGACCTCGCCTCCGAGGTCACCGACGCCACGCTCCTCGTCGTCGGCCTCGCCCTCCTCGGGCTCGTCCTCTTCGCCCCGCGCGGCCTGCTCGGCACGCTCCGGGCGCGGCTCGCGCCGTGGCTGCCGTGAGGCTCCTCGAGGCCCGCGGCCTGACCCGCGCCTTCGGCGGCCTGCGCGCGGTCGAGGACGTCGACTTCGACCTCGACGCCGGCGAGGTCCACGCGCTGATCGGGCCGAACGGCGCCGGCAAGACCACCTTCGTCAGCCTGATCTCCGGCCGGCTCCTGCCCGATGCCGGCACGATCCGCTTCGACGGCCGCGACATCACCCGCCTGCCCGCCCACGCCCGCGTGCGTCTCGGCATCGCCTACACCTTCCAGATCACCGCGATCTATCCGCGCCTGAGCGTCTTCGACAACGTCGCGCTGGCGGTGCAGCACGACCCCGCCGCCCGCCTCCACGACACGACGCTCGCGGTCCTCGCCCGCGTCGGCCTCGACGGCCGCGCCGAGCGCACCGCCGGCACCCTCGCCTACGGCCACCAGCGCCTGCTCGAGGTGGCGATGGGTCTCGCGCTCCGCCCGAAGCTCCTGATCCTCGACGAGCCGACCCAGGGCCTCGCCGAAGCCGAGATCGACGGCTTCAAGGCGCTGGTCCGCGAGATCGCGCTCACCGCCACCGTGCTCCTCATCGAGCACAACATGGACGTGGTCATGGACCTCGCCGACCGCATCACCGTCCTCGACTTCGGCGCGACGCTGGCGACCGGCACGCCCGCGGCGATCCGCGCCGACCCGGCCGTCCAGGCCGCCTACCTCGGCCGATGACGCTCGCCGTCGAGAACCTCGACGCCGGCTACGGCGCGGTCCGGATCCTTCGCGGCCTCTCCCTCGCCGTCGACGCCGGCGAGGTCCTCTGCCTGATGGGCCGCAACGGCGCCGGCAAGTCGACGACGCTGAAGGCGATCATGGGCCTCGTCCGCGTCTCCGCCGGCAGGGTGCGCCTCGACGCCACCCGCCTCGACACCCTCGCCCCCCACGCCGTCCCCCGGCAGGGCGTCGCCTGGGTGCCGCAGGGCCGGCGGCTCTTCGCCGAGCTCACCGTCGCCGAGAACCTCGAGATCGGGCTCCTGACCCGCCGCCACGGCGCCGTCACCCGCGACCGCGCCCTCGCCCTCTTCCCGCGCCTGCGCGAACGCCTGAGCCAGGTCTCCGGCACGCTCTCGGGCGGCGAGCAGCAGATGCTCGCCATCGCCCGCGCGCTCTGCACCAAGCCGCGCGTCCTCCTCCTCGACGAGCCGACCGAGGGCCTGCAGCCGTCGATGATCACCCTCATCCGCGACACCGTCGTCGCGCTCAAGGCCACCGGCGTCGCGACCATCCTCGTCGAGCAGCGCGTCGACGCCGCGCTCGCCATCGCCGATCGCATCGCCTTCGTGGAGAACGGGCGCGTGGCGGAAACCCTGCCCGCTGCCGGGCTCACCCCCGACGCCCCGGCGTTCCGCGCGTACGTCGGCGTCTGACCATGCCCGCGAGCAAGCGCCGTCCCCACTGGCCCCCCGCGCATCGCAGCCAGCGGCGCACCCGCGATCATCACGGGCGCCCCCTCCATCTTCTTGGTCCAAATACTCCCGCCGGAGGCACCTGCACGAAGTGCAGGTCCACCGCCGCGGCACCGGCGCAGACCCGAGGCGCCCAGCACCACGCACCATCCGAGCGCCCAAGATGACCCGCGGCATCGTCCTCGGCGTCGACGTCGGCGGCACTTTCACCGACCTCGTCCTCTTCGACCCAGCCGCCGGCAGCGTCCGCCTCGCCAAGGTGCCGACGACGCCCGAGAACCAGGCCACCGGCGTCCTCGCCGCGCTCGACGCCGCCGCCGTCGACCTCGCCACCGTCGACCTCATCGTCCACGGCACCACCACCACCACCAACGCCGTCCTCGAGCGCCGCCTCGCCCGCACCGGCCTCATCACCACCCAGGGCTTCCGCGACGTCCTCGAGCTCGGCCGCCGCACCCGGCCCAACCCCTACGGCATGACCGGCCGCTTCACCCCCGTCATCCCCCGCGACCTCCGCCTCGAGGTCCCCGAGCGCACCGACGCCCAGGGGCGCGTCCTCACCCCCCTCGACGAGCCCGCCACCCGCGCCGCCGTCACCCAGCTCCTCGCCCAAGGCTGCGAATCCCTCGTTATCCACTTCCTCCACGCCTACGCTAACCCCACCCACGAACTTTGCGCCGCCGCGATCGCCGCCGAGCTCTGGCCGAACCCCCACATCACCATGGGCCATTCCCTCCTTTCCGAGTCCCGCGAGTACGAGCGCGGCGTCACCGCCGCCGTCAACGCGGCGGTCCAACCCCTCCTCGAGCGCTACCTCGCCCGCCTCCAGTCCGAGCTCACCCGGCGCGGCTACCCCCGCGACCTCCTCGTCGTCACCGGCAACGGCGGCATGGTCTCCGCGCCGATGGTCGCCCGCGAGGCCGCGAAAACGGTGATGTCCGGCCCCGCCTCCGGGGTCATGGCCGCGACCTACACCGCCCGCCGCGCCGGCATCTCCAACCTCATCACCTACGACATGGGCGGCACCTCGACCGACGTCGCCCTGATCCGCGACGGCGCCCCCGCGATCTCGAACGAGATCGAGCTCGAATACGCGATGCCGATCCACGTCCCGATGGTCGACGTCCGCACCGTCGGCGCCGGCGGCGGCTCGATCGCCCGCGTCACCGCCTCCGGCCTCCTCGAGGTCGGCCCCGCCTCCGCCGGCGCCGACCCCGGCCCGATCGCCGCCGGCCGCGGCGGCCGCCTCCCCACCATCACCGACGCCAACCTGCTCCTCGGCCGCCTCGACCCCGCCCGCTTCCCCGGCGCCGCCCTCGTCCGCGCCGCCTTCGAGACCCTCGGCCGCCCCCTTGACCTCACCCCCGAGGAAGCCGCCGCCGCCGTCCTCCGCATCGCCGACACAAAAATGGCCAACGCCATCCGCATGGTCTCGCTCTCGCTCGGCGCCGACCCCCGCGACTTCACCCTCTTCGCCTTCGGCGGCGCCGGCCCGCTCCACGCCTGCGCGCTCGCCCGCGAGCTCGGCCTCCCCCGCGTCCTCGTCCCCGCCCGCCCCGGCATCACCAACGCGCTCGGCTGCGTCGTCGCCGACCTCCGCCACGACTTCGTCCGGACCCTGAGCCGCCCCCTCGCCGCCCTCGACATCGCCGCGGTCCACGCGATCCTCAGCCAGCAGGAGGCCGAAGGCCGCGCGCTGATCACCGCCGCCTCCGTCGCCGCCACCGGCGTCACCGCGACCTTCGCCGCCGACATGCAGTTCGTCGGCCAGACCCACCTCCTCCGCGTCCCCCTGTCCGACGCGCGCCCCACCCTCGCCGACCTCCAGTCCCGCTTCGAGGCCGCCTACCTCGCCCGCTTCCGCGTCGCCCTCCCCGAGATCCGCGCCGCCCTCGTCAACCTCACCTGCTCGGTCACCGGCCACCGCCCGCCCGTCGACCTCGCCCTCCTCCTCGACCCCGCCGCCCGCCGCCCTACGCTCGCCGAGGCCCGCACCGGCACCCGCCCGGTCCGGTTCGACGACGGCTGGCACGACACCCCCGTCTACTGCCGCGCCCACCTCCCCGCCGCCGCCACCCTCGCCGGCCCGGCGATCATCGAGCAGATGGACACCACCACCGTCCTCGCCCCCGGCGACCGGGCCAGGCAGGATGGCGATGGGAACCTCCTCGTGACCATCGCCGACGCGTGACCCGGGGCCGCGCAGGATGCCTCGCTGACGTTAACCATTTCATCAATGTTATCTGTAAGTTGTCGGCGACATCTTAGCCTTCCGTTAAGCACCTGCTGCAACCGTGCGCCAGTACCGCGTTGCCGTGCGTACCTGTAAACCGAGTACCGAGGACTGAAATGATTGGTTGGGTCGAGGCCTCGCTTTACGAGGCCATCAGCTGTCTCACGCGACTGGGTAAGAACGATCTCGCCTCCGACTTGAATCGCCTCCTGGACACGCTCGACTTCGACGAGCTCGAGGTCTTCCGCAGCCCTGCGTCGGAGGCGATCGCCGACCAGCTGCTGGAGGTCTCCACCTTCCCCGATCTCGTCGACCTGCTGCGGCAATTCTCCGAGGCGATCGGCGTCTCCCACTGCACCCTGCACGTGGTCAGCGAGCTGCCCTCCACCGCCTTCACCACTCGGGCGCTCACCACCTACCCCGAAGAGTGGGTGACGCGCTACTTCAACCGCCGCTACCACCAGATCGACCCGGTACAGGCGGCGAGCGCCACCGCCGAAAGCGGCTTCTTCTGGGACACGCTCGCGGTCGGTGACCCCAGCACCCTCGCCTTCTACCACGACGCCAAGGCGCACGGCGTCGGCCCCTCGGGCTACACCCTGCCGATCATCACCGAGCGCGGCGACAAGATCGCCATCTCGGTCAGCGCGCCCGAGGAGCGCGAAGCGTTCCGCGAGCGCATTCGCCATGTCGAGCAGGATCTGCTCAGCGTCGGCTTCTGCATCACCGAAGCCTTCTCGCGGCTGGCCTCCGAGGACCGCCCGACCGAGTTCGCCCTGACCGACGACCAGATGGCGATCCTCCGCTCGGTGGCGATGGGTGCCGGCGAGGAGGAGCTGCGCTCGGCCAGCTACCTCTACGGCTCGTACTCGACGCTCGAGCGCTCGATCTGCGGCATGTTCCGCACCCGCACGATCACCCAGGCGGCGATCCTCGCCGCCCGCGTCGGGCTCCTGACCAACGCGCCGCTGACCAAGGCCGACATCCTCGTCGGCTCGAGCCGCGCGCCGACCAACCGGGTGGTCACCAGTCCCAATGCCGCCTCGATGCGACGGCTGATCAAGATGCGCAACGTGGCACTCAACGAGAACGATCCGGTCCCCGAATTGCAGTCATCGCCGGCGCTCTGAAGCCCCGGCGACTCACGCCCGCGGCCTCGGCATGAAATCGTGAGCCAATGGCCCCGGCGCCTCAGCGGCCGCCTGCGTTGGATGTTAACTCTCCATGAACCATCTGCTGGAGGAACGGAGCGAGTGCCCGTATCCTTCTGAAATGGTTACCTTCGCTCCACTGACGCCAGAATTGCGCGCCCGTCTGGCGTCGAGCGCAGCTAGAGCCTTTCTTCGACAGAGAGCCCGGGACACAGCACCTGCCGACCTCGCGAGCGTCGTCGCTCGGTCCGGAGCAGAATGCGTTCGCGACGGCTTGCGGTGACGGCGACTTCATCGGCGCACTCGTCGCCTATCCCAACGCCCTTCGGCGAACCGGCCCGACGGGGCCGGGCGCAGAGACAAGCCTCGCCCACATCGCCGCCTCCCTGCACACCAGCTGATGTAACTCGACGTGGGAGTTGTCCGCGCGGCGGGGCGCCACCGCAGCAACGAGTTGATCGGCTAAGCCGTCACCCTACCCGACCCCAAACTCCACCCGCATCACCACCCGCCTTGCCGACGGCCGGCTCACCTCCCGGAACCCCGCCGCCGCGAAGACGCTGCGCGCCCCGACGCTCATCTCCCCCCAGCCGATCTCCTGCCCCGGCGCCGTCAGCATCGGATTCCCCTCGAGCGCGCGCGCCACCGCTAACGCGAAGCCTGCCGGGACCGGGCGAGCGTACGGCGGACGCCCCGCACCACGCCGCCGTTGGCGAGCGCCCGGAGCGATGCTATGGCTGTCGCCGCTTCCCTGACACCTCCGCGGGACGGCTGCGCGGTGGCCTCCCTGCCTGGAACCGGACGATGGCGCCACGGCTGAACCCGATCCTCGCCACCGCCGCGACGCTCGTCGCGCTCGCCGCCTGCAGCCAGAACCCGCAGTTCCGGATGAACATGGCGAGCCAGGCCTACGGCGCGCTCAACGAGCTCTACGTCCTCCTCGCCAGGGCCGATCTCGGCACCCTGCGCGCGCCCGCCTCCTTCGCCGACCAGGCGGAGAGCTACGCCGTGATCATCGGCGGCTTCGAAGTCGCCGGACTGCTCGCCGCGGGGCGGCCGCCGGGGCGCGAGCCGTCCGAGGACCTCGCGGCGACGATCGGCCGCTGCGTCGACCGGCTCCGGCGGATGTCCGACCAGCACCGGACGGCCGGCATCGCTCCGCGCGCGCCGATCACCAGCGCCGTGCGGACCGGCTGCGACGCGGCGGCGCGGTCGGTCGCCGCCGACGAGGTGTCCTCATGGGTCTTCAGCACGATCGCCGGCGACCTGTAGCTCGATCCGCATCACCACCCGCCTTGCCGACGGATGGCTCACCTCCCGGAATCCCGCCGCCGCGAAGACGCTCCGCGCCCCGACGCTCATCTCCCCCCAGGCGACCTCCTGCCCCGGCGCCGTCAGCATCGGATAGCCTTCGAGCGCCCGCGCCCCGCCCGCCCGCGCGAAGTCGACCGCGGCGCGCGCGAGCGCAGCGCTCACCCCCTGCCGCCGGAAGCCCGCGCGGACGAAGAAGCAGGTCACCGCCCAGACGCCCGGGTCCGCCTTGTCCTCGCGCCGCCCGGCCCAGGGCACGCGGTAGACCCGGAGCAGCCCCGGATAGGCGACCCGCGGCTCGACCGCGCACCAGCCGATCGGCTCAGCCCCCCGATACGCGACCAGCCCGCTCGTCGGCCCCTCCCGCCCGCACCCCGCCTGGTCCCGCAGCCGCGCCGCCCGCTCCGCCGCGGGAACGTGCTTGAACGCCTCACCGGGCGGGAGCTTGTAGCGCTGGCAGAAGCAGACCGCCCCCTGCCCGCGGCTGCCGAACACCGCCCGGAGCTCGTCCCAGCCGGCCTCGTTCGCCGGCCGGACGCTGATCGCCTCGTCCCCCATGCCCCGAGGTTGCCAGCCGCGCCCCCGAAGGTCTAGCCTCGGCCCGCATCCGCCCGGGACCGAAAACACCCATATGCTTTCCATACGCGTTCCATACGTCTTCCATACGCGGGTTTCGGAGCCTTCTCAGGCCGTTGCCCCGGTTTCCCGCGACCGGCGCCCATGACCCTCGACCCCATCACCCTCGGCGTGATCCAGGCCGGCCTCCAGCAGGTCTGCGACGAGATGGACCTCGCCTTCTCCCGCGCCGCCTTCTCCCCCGTCATCGCCGAGGCCGACGACCGCTCCGACGGCATCTACGCCGCCGCCGACGGCGCGCTGATTTCCCAAGGAATCCCGGGGACTTCCGGTCTTCGTCGGCACCATGCAGTTCTCTACCCGCTGCCTGATCGAGCGCATCGCCGCCGGGCTCACCCTGCCGCCCGACCCCGACGACATCTACATCGTCAACGACCCGTATCTCGGCGGCACCCACCTGATGGACGTCCGCTTCGCAACCCCTTACTATCGCGACGGAAAAATCTGGTGCTGGCTCTCCAGCACCGGCCACTGGCCCGACACCGGCGGCGCCGTCCCCGGCGGATTCTCCGCCTCCGCCACCTCGTCCGAGCAGGAGGGCTTGCGCCTCCCCCCGGTCAAGCTCTTCAAGCGCGGCACGCTAGACCCTGAAATCTATGCGATAATCACCTCCAACATCCGCGTCGCCGACCAGCGCATCGGCGACGTCCGCGCCCAGGCGAGCGCCCTCCTCGTCGGCGCCGACCGCCTGACCGCCCTCCTCGACCGCTACGGCGACGCGACCGTCGAGGCCGCCATCGCCGAGATCCGCGCCCGCGCCGCCCGCCAGATGCGCGCGATGATCGCCACCATCCCCGACGGCACCTACCGCTCGACTGCCTTCATCGACAGCGACGGCGTCACGAACGAGCCCCTCACCATCGCCCTCAGCGTAACCCGCGAGAAAGACAGCCTGATCTTCGACTTCGCCGGCTCCTCCCCGCCCTGCGCCGGCCCGATGAACTCGGTCCGCGCCACCACCCTCTCCTCGGTCTACCTCGCGATGCGCCACATCTTCCCCGAGGTCCCGATCTCGGCCGGCGCCTTCGAGCCGCTCATCGTCACCGGCATCGACGGCACCTTCCTCGACGCCCACTACCCCCGCCCAGTCTCCGGCTGCGCCGCCGAGGTCAGCCAGCGGATCGCCGAGGCCGTCTTCGCCGCCCTCGTCACCGCCATCCCCGACCGCGTCACCGCCGCGCCGGCCGGCACCTCCGGCAACTTCGCGCTCGGCGGCCACGACCCCGAGCGCGGCCGCGATTTCGTCATGTACCAGATCTCCGGCGGCGGCTACGGCGGCAACGCCGACCACGACGGCCTCTCGAACGGCTGCTCGACCATCGGCATCTCCAAGGCGCCCCCCGTCGAGATCATGGAGCAGCAATACCCCGTCCTCTACCGCCGCTACGCGCTGCACGAAGGCTCCGGCGGCGCCGGCGCTCACCGCGGCGGCTTCGGCCTAGACTACGAGGTCGAGCTCCTGCGCGGCACCGCCCGGGCGAGCTTCGTCATGGACCACGGCCGCTTCGGCCCGCAGGGCGCGCTCGGCGGCCGCGACGGCGGCGTCAACCGCGTCGAAGTGATCCGCGGCGGTGAGACCCTGATCCCCGAGCACCTGTCGAAAGCCCAGGACATCCAGCTCGCCCCCGGCGACCGCGTCCGCGTCCGCACCCCCGGCGGCGGCGGCTACGGCGATCCGGCGCAGCGCGACCGCGCGCTGGTCGCCGAGGACGTCCGCCTTGGCCGCTTTACCGCGGCGGAGGCCGAGGCGCGCTTCGGACCGTTCGCGTCGCAGCGCTGAGGCGGTTTCGCCGCCGCGTGTCACGATCCCGGCACGCCGGTGTCACGCGTCATGCGCGAGGCTCTCGCGAGCCATCCAGCGAGGAGGACACCGCCGTGACCCACTATTCCGTCGTTCTGGCTTTTCCGACCGCCTGCGCCGCGCTGGCGCTGTTCTGGACGCCTGCCGAGGCGGCGCGGATCGAGACCGGCGCCGGGTGCTCGCTCGTCGACGCCATCACCGCCGCCAACACCAACGTCCCGGTCGGCGGCTGCATCGCGGGGGACCTGGGCCGCGACACGGTGGTTCTGCTCGGGACCGCGACGCTCGGCACCGCGAACAACGGATCGAACGGCCTCCCCGTCGTGGTGGAAGACCTAGTGATCACGAGCCCCGATCCCGCCAGCCAGAGCTTCATCGCGCGGGACAATGCGCCCGGGACGCCCGACTTCCGCCTGCTCGAGATCGGCACGGCCGCCGCCGCGCCGATCGTGACGCTGCGGCGCCTCTACCTGCAGAACGGCCGCGTGCTGGGCTCGATCACCGCCGGCGGCGTGCCTGCGGCCGGCGCCGGCGGCTGCATCTTCCTGCGCAACGGGTCGCTGACCATCGCCGACAGCGTCATCGAGGAATGCGCGGCGATCGGCATCGACAATCCGAACGGCCCGGCCTCCGACGCCTGGGGCGGCGCGATCGCCGCCAGCGCCGGCGACCTGACGATCCGCAACAGCTCGTTCGGCTTCAATACCGCCACCGGCGGCGCGACCTCGGCCGCCGGCCAGCCGGGCGGCAGCGCGGAGGGCGGGGCGATCTTCGCCACCGGCCTGACTTCGTTCGTCGTTCGGAACACCTCGATCAGCTCGAACTTCGCCACCGGCGGCGCGAGCATCGCCCGCGCCGGAAACGGACGGGGCGGCGGCCTCACCACCTTCGGCACGGCCACGTTGCTGATCGGGACGTCGTTCTCCGCCAACGCCGCCTCCGGCGGCGTGGCGAGCGCGGGCACCAGCGGCACCGGCCTCGGCGGCGGCCTCGCCTTCCAGTCGGGCGACATCCTGGTGACGGGGGCCGCGTTCACCGCCAATGTCGTCAACGGCGCCGACAGCGCGACCGGGCTCGCGGGCTATGCCTTCGGCGGCGGGCTCTACGGACGGGCGGGCACGCTGACCCTCGACGACACCACGATCTCCGACAATCGCGCGACCGGAGGAACCGGCTCGTCCGGCGCCTTCAACGGCACCGCGCAGGGCGGCGGCCTGCACCTGTCGGAGACCACGACCACCGCGGTCGCGGTCGGGATCGACTCCAACGCGGCCACGGGTGCCAGCCCCGGCGGCGGCGGTCTCGCCGTCCTGCACGAGAACGCCCCGCCCACCCCGTTCCTGATGACGCGATCGACGATCGCCTCGAACACCGCCACCGCGACCCACGGTTCCGCCGAGGGCGGCGGCCTCTACCAGGACGGCGACGCCGTCACAATCCGCAACACCGGCATCAGCGGCAACAGCGCCGACACCGGCGGCGGACTCTTCCAGGAGAGCGGCACGATGACCGTCACCCTGAGCGCGGTCTCGCACAACGCCGCGACGTCGCGGGGTGGCGGCCTCGCCGCCGAGGGCGGGCTCTTCGCCGCCAACACGGTCGAGCTCGCGAACGCAACCGTCAGCGGCAACACGGCCGGGCTCGCGGGCGGCGGCCTCTACCTCGCAGGCGCCGGAATCGCCCCCGATATCGCCACGCTGAAGCTCAGCAACGTCACGGTGGCCGGCAACGGCAACGGCGGGATCCAGCTCACCCACGACCGTTCGGACCCGGTGCTCGAGGCGGGCAACGCGATCGTCGGCGCGCAGCTCAGCGGCGCCGACTGCGCCCTCGACGGCGCCGCCGTCATCACCAGCAGCGGCGGCAACCTCGAGAGCGGGACCAGCTGCGGGTTCACCGCCGGGTCCGACCAGCAGTCGGTCGCGGATCTCGGGCTCGGGCCGATCGCCGACAACGGCGGCAGGACCCTGACCCATGACCTGCTGCCCGGCTCGCCGGCCATCGACGCCGGACGGCAGCGGACCTGCACCCGTGACGCCAACGGCAAGGACCAGCGCGGCCTCGCCCGCTTCTACGACGGCGACGGCGACGGCGACTTCGCCTGCGACAGCGGCGCGGTCGAGGTCCAGGGCCTGCTCGCCAACCCCGGCTTCGAGGAGCCGCTCGACCCCGCCGCCGACTGGTCGCTCACGGCCTCGGGCGGCGGCGACGGGCGCGCCGCCAACGCGGCGACCCCGAACGGGCGGTTCGTGCTGCTGCTTGCCGCCAATGGCGCGCTCGAGACCGTAAGCCAGGCGGTTCCGCTCGCCGGCGACGCCGGCGAAAGCTATGCGCTGTCGCTGCGGGCGCTCGGTACCGGCCTCACGCCCGGCGAGGGCGCCGATCTCACGCTGCGCTCCACTCAGGCGGGGACCCCGGTCGAACTCGTCGACCTGCCGGTACACGTTCCCCGCGGCGGACTTCTCCGCCGCGGCGGATTGCGCGATCACCACCACCGGCCCCTTCGATGCCCTCGAGGCGATCCTCGCCTGGGACGGAGCGACGGCGGGCACGCTGGCGATCGACGCGGTCTCGCTCGCCCGGCGCTGAGCGGCGCGCCGCTCACGAGGCGAGGGCGGCGAGGATGCGGGCCCAGGAGCGGATGCCCTTGTGGAAGCTCCGGAGCTCGTACTTCTCGTTCGGGCTGTGGATGCGGTCGTCGGCGAGGCCGAAGCCGACCATCACCACGTCGACGCCGAGCTTGTTGCGGATCAGCGTCGCCACCGGGATCGAGCCGCCGCCGCCGACGAAGGCTGCGTCCTTGCCCCACTCGTCGGTGAGCGCGCCCTGCGTCTTCTGGAAGACCGGCCCGGAGGTGTCGAAGGCGACGGCGGTGCCGGCGCCGTGCTCGTGGAACTCGACGGTGCAGTCCGCGGGGATGCGGTCGTTGACGTGCTTGCGGAAGGCCGCACGCACCTTGTGCGGGTCCTGGTCGAAGACGAGGCGGAAGGAGATCTTGGCCATCGCCTGCGCCGGGATCACGGTCTTGAAGCCCGCTCCCTGGTAGCCGCCGCCCATGCCGTTGACCTCGGCCGTCGGACGCGACCAGGTCATTTCGAGCACCGAGCGGCCCTTCTCGCCCGCCGGGGTCTTCAGACCGACCTCGCCGAGAAAGGCGGCCTCGCTGAAGCCGAGCCCGGCCCAGCTCTCGCGCAGCGCGTCGGGGAGCTCGGGCACGCCGTCGTAGAAGCCCGGCAGCGTGATCCGCCCGTCGGCGTCGCGCAGGTCGGCGATGATCCTCGCAAGCACGTGGTTCGGGTTCGCCGCGGCCGAGCCGTAGAAGCCCGAGTGCAGGTCGCGGTCGGCGGCGTGAATCACGATCTCCTCGCCGCAGAGGCCACGCAGCGAGGTGGTGATCGCCGGCGTATCCGCGTCCCACATGTTGGTGTCGCAGATCAGCGCGTGGTCGGCGCGCAGCTCCTCGAGGTTGGCGTCGAGGAACGGCGGCAGGTTCGCCCCGCCCGACTCCTCCTCGCCCTCGAGCAGCACCGTCACCGGCAGCGGCAGGCGCCCGGTCACTTTCTTCCACGCCCGGCAAGCCTCGACGAAGGTCATGAGCTGGCCCTTGTCGTCGGCGGTGCCGCGGCCGACCAGCATCTTCGAGCCGTCCGAGCGGGTGACGACCTTCGGATCGAAGGGATCATTCTCCCACAGTTCGAGCGGATCGACCGGCTGCACGTCGTAGTGGCCGTAGAAGAGCAGCGACGGGCCGCTCGCGTCGCGCTGGTGGCCGACCACCATCGGGTGGCCGGCGGTGTCGCGCACCGCGGCGTCGAAGCCGATGGAGGCGAGGTCCGCCGCGTGCCACTCGGCGCAGGCCCGCGTCTCGGCCGCGTAGGCGGGATCGGTCGAGATCGACTTCAGCCGGAGGGTGGCGAACAGCCGCTCGAGCGCCGCGTCGAGATCGGCATCGATGGTGTCGAGTACCTTGTCGAGATCGGACATCTTTCCCCCAGGTTTCCTGTCAGGCCGGGCCGAGCGGGATGCCGAACCACTGCCAGACGATCAGCAGCAGCGTCCACAGCACCAAGAGCACGACGGTATAGGGCAGCATCAGCGAGACGATGGTGCCGATGCCGGCGTCCTTCTGGTACTTGGCGGCGAAGCCGACCATCACCGCCAGATAGACGTTCAGCGGCGTGATGACGTTGGCCGGGGAGTCGCCGACACGGTAGGCCGCGAGCACCAGATTCGGGTCGCCGCCAAGCCGCATGAAGAGCGGAATGAAGACCGGCGCGAAAATCGCCCACTTCGCCACCGCCCCGGTGAGGACGAGGTCGAGGAGGAAGATCACCAGCACGAAGATGATGATGTAGCTCGTCGCCCCGAGCGGCACGGTCTCGAGGAAATCGGCGAGGTTCGCCGCCAGCACCGTGGCGATGTTGGTGAAGCTGAAGAAGGCGACGAACTGGGCGATCACCAGCAGGAGGAAGATCAGCCCGGCCATGCCGGCAAAGGTCTTCACCACCATGTTGATCGCCGCGGTCAGGTCCGTCACCGTCCCGGCGCCCTTGCCGTAGGCGTAGCCGATGGTGAAGAAGAGCGCGCTGATCTGCACGATCAGGCCCGACATGAACGGCGAGCCGGAGAGGATCTCGCCGGTCTCCGGGTGGCGGAGCGGCGCGCCCGGCGGGATCGAGCAGCAGGCCGACGACGACGAGGTAGCCGAGGAACGCCCAGCCCGCCCAGCGCAGGCCGCGCGACTGCGACGGGGTCAGCGCCACCTGTCCCTCGACCGGCACGCCGCCCTCGTAGGGGCCGAGGTGCGGCTCGACCACCTTCTCGGTCAGGACGGTGCAGATGATGGCCATCAGGATCGAGGAGGCGATCATGAAGTAGAGGTTGCCCACCAGCGTGACCTCGCGCGCCGGGTCGACCAGGCGGATCGCGTCGTTGGTCATCTCGGCGAGGAGCGCGTCGGTCGGCGTCACGAATACGTTTACGAGAAACACCGCGGCAACGCCCGAGAAGGCGGCGGCGAGGCCCGCCAGCGGGTGCCGGCCGAGGCTGTGGAAGGCGGCGGCGCCGAGCGGCACCAGCACGAGGTACCCGGCGTCGGCGGCGAAGGAGGAGACGACGCCGAGCATCACGATGATGAAGGTGAAGATCGACTTCGGCGCGATCTCGACGACCTTGCGCACCAGCGTGGCGATCAGGCCGGATTCCTCGGCGACGCCGACGCCGATCATGGCGACGATGATGACGCCGACCGCGCCGAAGTTCATGAAGTTCGGCACGATCGACGTGAACAGGAACCGGATGCCGTCGGCGGAGAGCAGGCTGCGCACCGTCGTCGTCTGGACGACGACCTCGTGTGTGACCGGGTCGATGGCCTCGTAGGTCGCCGACCAGCCGATCAGGCTCAGGATCACCGACAGCACGATGACGAGGCCGATCAGGACGAAGAAAATGATGCCGGGGTGCGGCACCATGTTGCCGACCCGCTCGATCGTGGTCAGGAAGCCGTCGAGAACGCCCCCCTTCGCCCGGTTTTCGATACTCAATTCCGGCCCACTCGCCATGGCGACGTCCCCCGCCAGATCGCAGCCGCGCCAATGGTTCCGGAGCAGGCTGCCGCCCGGAAGCATTGCCGGCCGCGATTGCGCTGGCAAGCTAATTGTGCCACACGCCCCCGGCGGCGGGAGCTCCGCCTCTCCGATGGCGGGGGTTTTCTTGACCGAGATCTGGATCGTCTTCGCGATCATCGCCGCCGTCATCGTTCTCTTCGTCTGGGACCGCCTTCCGGTCATCGCCGTCTGCATCGGCTGCGCCATGGCGCTCTGGGCCACCGGGGTGCTCACGATCAACCAGGCGCTGGCCGGGTTCGGCGACCCGGCGACGGTCTTCGTCGCTTCGCTCTTCGTCGTCTCGGGCGCCCTTGAAAAGACCGGTCTCACCGCCTGGACCGGCCAGATACTCGCCCGCGGCTCCGGCGAGAGCCGCGTGCGGCTGATCGTGCTGATGATGCTCTTCTGCGGCATCCTCTCGGCGATCATCAGCGTCAACGGCGCCGTGGCCGCGCTCTTGCCGGTCGTCGTCGTGCTGTCGGTGCGGCTGAAGCGGCCGCCCTCGCAGCTGCTGATGCCGCTGGTCTTCGGCGCCCACGCCGGCTCCAAGCTCGCGCTGACTGGCACGCCGGTCAACGTCCTCGTCTACGAAGCCTCGCTCGATGCCGGCGCCGGCGGCTTCGGCTATTTCGAGTTCGCCTACGCCGGCGTCTTCCTCCTCATCGGCACCATCGCCCTCGCGCTCCTGCTCGGCCCGCGGCTCCTGCCGCGGCGGGAGAACCGTTCGCTGCCGCCCGACCTCAGCCGGCACGCCCGCACCCTCGTCGAGCAGTTCCGCCTCGACGACGGCGTGCACCAGCTCAGGGTGCGGCCGGAGTCGCCGCTCCTCGGCCGGCCGCGGGCCGAGCTCGACCTCGGCGACCGGCCCGGCGTCAGCCTCCTCACGGTGCAGGAGGCGGCGGGGACCGGCGCCGCCCGCCTCGGGGCGATCGAGGTCGGCGATCTGATCGCCATTCGGGCCGACGCCGACACCATCGCCGGGCTGGCGGCGGAGCTGCTGCTGAGCCCGGCCGACGCCGAGGGCGTCAAGTTCGAGACCGGGCTCTTCACCACCGCCTCCGGCCTCGCCGAGGTGATCATCCCGCCGCGCTCGACGCTGATCGGCGAGCGTCTCTTCCCCGGCATGGTGACCCCGAGCGGCAACCTCGTGGTGCTGGCGATCCACCGCCACGGCCGGGACCTTTCGCCGGGCGAGCCGCTGCAGAAGGGCGACATCCTGCTCCTGCAGGGCACCTGGGACGCGCTCGCCACCTACATCGCGCCGCCCGAGGCGCTGGTCGTCGACAGCCCCGATCTCGTCCGCCGCCAGGTCGTGCCGATGGGCCGCGACGCGCTTGTCGCGCTCGCCATCATGGCGGTGATGGTCCTGCTGCTCGCGACCGGCCTGGTGCCGGCCGCAGTGGCGGGCATCGGCGCGGCCGGTGCGGTGCTCCTCGTCGGCATCCTGAACCCCGAGGAGATCTATCGGTCGATCAACTGGACCACCGTGATCCTCGTCGGCGCGATGATGCCCCTCTCGACCGCGATCACCGAAACCGGAGCGGCGCAGATCCTCGCCACCCAGCTCATCGACGTGTTCGGCGCCTTCGGCCCGCGCGCGCTCCTCGCCGGGCTCTTCGTGCTGACCGCGGTCCTCGGCCAGGTGATCTCGAACACCGCCACCGCGCTCATCATCATCCCGATCTCGGTCGTCGCCGCTGTGCAGATGGGCCTCTCGCCCCAGCCGGTGCTGATGTCGGTCGCGATCGCCGCCGCCGCCGCCTTCCTGACCCCGGTGGCGACCCCCACCAACCTCATGGTGATGGAGCCCGGCGGCTACCGCTTCGGCGACTACTGGAAGTTTGGGCTGCCGATGATGCTCTGGTTCTTCGTCATCGCCGTCGGCCTCGTGCCGGTGATCTGGCCGTTCTGAGCGTCAGCTCCTGATCCGCGTCCCGTCGGGGTCGTAGGGCAGCCTGAGGAACGCCTCGGCCGGGACCCGGCCGTGCCGACCTCGAGCTCGTAGGTCCCCGACAGCACGTCCGCCGCCATCGACGCCGTTCTCGGGGTCGCGGACGTAGCCGTAGCCGAGGCTGCGGCCGAGGGTGTAGCCCCAGCCGCCGCTCGCCAGCCAGCCGACCCGGCGGCCGTCGCGGAAGATCGTCTCGCGGCCGAGCAGCACCACCTCGGGGTCCGCGACGGCGAAGCCCGGCGAGCAGCCGCGGCAGCGGCCGCGCCGCGCTGCGGCCTCGAGCGCATCGCGCCCGAGGAAGGGCAGGTTGCCGCGCAGCTTCACCGCGAAGCCGAGGCCCGCCATCAGCGGCGAGTGGTCCGGCCCGATCTCCGCCCCCCAGGCGCGGTAGCCCTTCTCCAGCCGCAGCGACTCGATGGCGCGGTAGCCGGCGTCGGCGCAGCCCGTGCGCCGCGCCCGCCGCGGTCAGCGCGTCGTAGACGGTCGCGGCGAACTCGACCGGCACGTGCAGCTCCCAGCCGAGCTCGCCGACATAGGTGACGCGAGCGCGATCACCGGCGCCCCGGCGACCGACAGCCGCCGCACCGTGCCGAACGGGAAGCCCGCGTCCGAGACGTCCTCCTCGGCCACCGCCGCGAGGATGTCGCGCGCCCGCGGCCCCATCAGCGACAGCACCGCGTGCTGCGAGGTCACGTCGACGAGCCGCGCGTCGAGGCCGGACGGGACGTTGCGCCGGATCCAGTGGAAGTCGTGGGTGGCGAAGCCGGTACCGGTGACGATGTAGAAGACGTCCTCCTCGAGCCGGGCGACGCGTCAGGTCGCACTCGATCCCGCCGCTGCGCATTCAGCATCTGGCGTGTAGATGAGCGTGCCCGGCGGCCGGGCGACGTCGTTCGCGCAGATCCAGGACAGCGCCGCCTCGGCGTCGCGGCCGACCATCAGGAACTTCGCGAACGAGGTCTGGTCGAAGAGCGCGGCCGCCTCGCGGCAGGCGCGGTGCTCGCGCCCGACCGCCTCGAACCAGTTCGGCCGGCCGAAGGTGTAGACGTCGCGCGCCGCCTCGCCCGGTCCGGCGAACCAGTTCGGCCGCTCCCAGCCGAGCTTCTCGCCGAAGACCGCGCCCTTCGCCGCCAGCCGGTCGTAGAGCGGCGAGCGCCGGAGCGGCCGGCCCGAGGTGTATTCCTCGCTCGGCCAGGCCATCGTGTAATGCTTGGCATAGGCCTCGAGCGTGCGGGTCCGCACCCAGGGCGTCGAGCGGTGATTGCGCCCGAAGCGGCGGATGTCGACCGACCAGAGGTCGTAGGGCGGCGCGCCGGTCGCCACCCATTCGGCGAGCGCCATGCCGGCGCCGCCGCCCGAGGCGATCCCGAAGGCGTTGAAGCCGGCGCCGACGAAGAAGCCGTCGACCTCCGGGCGCCTCGCCGAGGATGAAGTTGCCGTCGGGCGTGAAGCTCTCCGGGCCGTTGATGAACTGCTTGACCCCGGCCTGCTGCAGCGCGGGGACGCGGCCGAGCGCGAGCTCCATGATCGGCTCGAAGTGGTCCCAGTCGCCGTCGAGCAGCTGGAACTGCGAAGCCCTCGGGAATGCCCGCGCTCCGCCCAGGGCTTCGGGTTCGGCTCGTAGCCGCCCATCACGAGGCCGCCGACCTCCTCCTTGTAATAGGTGAGCCGGTCCGGGTCGCGCAGCGTCGGCAGCCCGGGGGTGACGCCGTCGATGCGCTCGGTGATCAGGTACTGGTGCTGCACGCTGACCAGCGGCACGTTAACGCCGGCCATGCGGCCGAGCACGCGCGACCACTGGCCGGCGCAGCAGACGGCCTTGTCGCAGGCGACGAAACCCTGGTCGGTCTCCACGCCGGTCACCCGGCCCGCCTCGACGCGGATGCCGGTCACGCGCGACGCCCTCGCGGATCGCCACGCCCTTCTGCGCGCGCCCCGCGGGCCAGCGCCTGCACGAGGTCGGACGGCGAGGCCTGGCCGTCGGTGGGCAGGAACGCCGCGCCCACCACGTCGTCGACGGTCATCAGCGGCCAGAGCTCCTGCGCCTCGCGGGGCGTCAGCAGATGCATCTCGAGCCCGAAGGAGCGCGCCGTCGTCGCCTGCCGCTTCACCTCGGTCCAGCGCTCGGGCGTGCAGGCGAGCCGCAGGCCGCCGTTGCGCTTCCACCCGGTGGCGAGCCCGGTCTCGGCCTCCAGCCGGTCGTAGAGCTCGACCGAATAGCCGAGGAGCTGCGTGACGTTGGCGTTGGTGCGGAGTTGCCCGACGAGCCCCGCCGCGTGCCAGGTCGAGCCGGAGGACAGCCGGTGCCGCTCGAGGAGCAGCACCTCGCCCGACGCCCATCGCGCCGAGGTGATAGGCGGTCGAGCAGCCGACGATGCCGCCGCCGATGATCACCACGCGCGCCGAAGCCGGCAGGTCGCTCATGCCTCGCTCTCCCGCGAAGGCCGCCCAGGCCGCCTCGAACTTCGCGCGGTTCTCTGCCGTGTAGGCCGCGTAGTCGAAGTCGATCGCCGAGTGGACCTCGGAGACCATGCTCCACATCGTCTCGCGCAGCAGCGACGCGGCCGTCATCGCCGCCGCCCGCCGCAGCAGCGCCGCGTCCGGCTCGCGCCCGTAGTAGGCGGCGAGCAGCGCCTCGCGCTCGGCCTCCGACATGCCGGCGTTGGACGCGAGACCGCCGAGGTCGAACAGTTCCGAGTTGAACCCGGCATATTCCCAGTCGACGAGCCAGAGCCGGTCGCCGTCGTCGATCAGGTTCGCCGGCAGCAGGTCGTTGTGGCCGAAGACGATCTCGACCGGCCCGACCGCCGCCTCGAGCCGCTCGGCCGCCGCCGCGAGGCACGGCAGGTCGTCGCGATAGCGGCTGCCGGCCTCGCGCAACGCGTGCGCATAGTCGCGCAACACCTGGAAAACCCAGAAGATCGGCGCCGGGCCGCGGTAGTGCTGCGGCACCTCGCGGTGGCAGCGCCGCAGCAGCGCCGCCAGCCGGTCGAGGTTCGCCGGGTCGCGCACGTCCTCCGCGGCGAAGGTCCGCCCGTCGATGAAGTCGAGGACCAGCGCCCCCTCCTCCCAGTGCCGCACCGCTGGCGCGAGGCCCGCCGCATGCGCCGCCCGCGCCGCGGCGAGCTCGAAGCGCCGGACGATGTTGTGCTCGGGGATGTCGCCGCCGATCCGCACCAGATAGCGCCGCCCGGCGTCGCGCACCACGAAGTTGAGGTTGGTGATCCCCCCGCCAGCGGCTCGGGCTCGACCTTCCCGGTCCAGAGCGGCAGGCCCGCGGCCCGCGCCCGCGCCGCCGGGAGCCCGCTCATGCCGGCCCGAGCCGGTAGACCCGCCGGGCGTTGTTGCGGAAGAGGCCGGCGCGCTCGGCCCCGGACAGGTCGGCAGTGATGGCATCGAAGCCCGAAAAGATTGTCTCGAAATCGGCGACCAGGCTGTCGACCGGAAAGTTGGAGGCGAACATGGCGCGGTCCGGGCCGAAGATCTCGATCGCGTCGCGCACGATGGCCCGGTTGGCCTTGACGGTCCAAGGTCGGCCGGGCTGACCGAGGCCCGAAATCTTGATGCGGGCATTGGGCGCCCCGGCCAACGCCGTGAGCCCGGCCCGCCAGCCGGCGAGCCCTTCGGGCGAGCGATCGGCCGGCAGACCGGTGTGGTTGAGGATGAGCATGGTGTCGCCGAAGGCGTCGGCGAGGTCGCGTGCCTCGGCCAGATGCCACCATGGGGTCTGCAGATCGAAGCTCAGGCCGTTCGGCGCCAGCATCGAATAGCCGCGCCGCCAGGCCGGGTCCCCCATCGAGCCGGGGGTGCCGGCCTCGACGGCGTCCGGGCGCGGCGCCGCGCGGGGCTTGTGCCGGATGCCGCGGACCAGCGGATCGGCCCCGTGGGCGGCGAGCACCGCCTCGGCGTCGGCGCGGTCGAGCCAGGCCTGGGCGACGACGGCGCTCGGCAGACCCTCCCGTCGGGCTAGCGCCCCGACCCAGGCGGTCTCGCCGAGCGGGTCTGAGGGGTCCCATTCGGTCTCGACGAAGACCGAGCCGATCACCTCGAATCGACCGGCATCGCGGCGGTAGTCAGCGGGCAGGTAGTTGCGTCGGAGCGTCGAGTAGTCGCCATAGCGGAACCGGATCGGCTCGGGATCGCAGAGCCACGGCAGGTAGTTGGCGTCGAGGTCCCAGAAGTGCTGGTGCGGATCGACGACCTGCATGCTACTTGCCGACCCCGAAGCTGATCCCCGTGACGATGAAGCGCTGCAAGAGCACGAAGAGCGCGATCAACGGCAAGGTCGAGATCACCGCCCCCGTCATCAGCATCGCCCAGTCGGTGCCGTCATGCGAGGAGAAGATGGCGAGGCCGAGCTGCAGCGTTCGCGATTCCGGGCTCGACGAGATGACGAGCGGCCAAGTGTAGTCGGACCACGCGTACTGGAACGAGAAGATCCCCAAGGTGGTCAGCGCCGGGATCGACATCGGCAGCGCCACCCTCCAGTAGATGCCGAACTCCGAGCAGCCGTCGATCCGCGCCGCCTCCTCGAGCTCCTTCGGCAGGGTCATGAAGAACTGGCGCAGAAAGAAGATCGAGTAGCCCGAGATGATGCCCGGCAGGATCAGCCCGGCCTTGGTGTCGAGCCAGCCGGTGCCGCCTGCGCCCAACCAGTCGTTGCCGCCTGCGAAGGGCACCGACTTCACCATGATGTAGAGCGGCACCAGCATGACCTCGTGCGGGATCATCACCGTGGCGAGGATCAGGTAGAAGATGGTGTTGCGGTACGGGAAGCGGTAGCGGGCGAGCACGTAGGCCGCCATCGACGAGAACATGAGCTGCAGGAAGGTCCGCACCGTGGCGTAGACGAAGGTGTTCCAGGTCTGCAGGCGGATGTCCATCCGCGGGTCGGACCAGATGTCGACATAGTGCTGCCAGAGCAGCGGGAATTCGACCAGGCGCGGCGGATAGGTGAAGATCTGCGCGTTGGTCTTCAGCGACAGCGCGATCATCCAGTAGAGCGGAAAGGCCATCACGATCGCGATGACCGTCGCCGGCAGGTAGAAGGTCAGCGCGTTCCGCACCCAGCGGCGGTAGGCAACCGCGCGGCGGCTGTGCGCGCCGGCATAGGCTTCGGTGGCGAAGGTCGCCATGTCAGTCATAGACCCGGCTGCGGCCGAACAGGCGCAGGTTGGCGAACGACGCCAGCACCAGCAGCACGAACATCACCATCGCCATCGCCGAGGCATAGCCGAACTCGAGGTTCTGGAATGCGGTGCGGTAGATGTAGTGGACGACGGTGATCGTCGAGTTGTTCGGTCCGCCGTTCGTCATCACGTAGACCTGGGCGAAAACCTGGAACGACGCGATCAGCGAGGTGATGACGACGTAGATCGTCGCCGGCGTCAGCATCGGCAAGGTGATCTCCCAGAACTGCCGCGCCCGGCCGGCGCCGTCGAGCGACGCAGCCTCGTAGAGCTCGCGCGGGATCGCCTGCAGCGCGGCAAGGAAGATCACCATGTTGAAGCCGAGGCCCTTCCAGACGCTCATGATGATGATCGCCGGCATCGCCGTGGCCTCGTCGGTCAGCCAGTTGACCGGGCGGATGCCGAGGAAGCCGAGCACGTAGTTGAAGAAGCCGCTCGAGGCCTCGTAAAACAGGATCCAGACCAGCGCCGCGGCGATCAGCGGCGCGACCACCGGCAGGTAAAGGATCGTCCGGTAGAGGCCGCCCCCCGGCAGCTGTGTGTTGATCAGCATCGCGAGCAGGAGCGACAGGACGATCCCGGTCGGCATGCTCCAGAACGTGAAGTAGGCGGTGTTGCCGACCGCGCGCCAGAACAGGTCGTCGTACCAGAGATCCTGGTAGTTCCACAGGCCGGCCCAGGTGGCCGGCTCCAGCACGTTGTAGGTGGTGAAGCTCAGGTAGGCGACGATGAAGATCGGCGCCACCACCCAGATCAGCAGCCACAGCAGCGGCAGCCCGAGGAAGATGCCGCCGAGGAGAAGCTGCTGCTGCCTGATCGTCATGGTCGCCTCGCCTTGCGGGAGGGCGGCGCCTGGCCGCCCTCCGGGGTCGCCTCACGCGCGGCGCAGCTGCCGGTTGGCCTGGCGGGCCGCCGAGTCGAGCGCGGTCTGCGGATCCTCGCCCGAGATGATCGCCTCGACGGCCGGGATGATCGCCTGGAACACGCTCGACCAGTGCTCGTGCTTGGGGAAGATGCGCGAGTGCTCGAGTTCCATCTGCGCCACCTTCAGCGCCGGCACCGCCTCGAAGCTTGCCTGCGCGGCCGGCTCGTCGACCACGCCGGGCGAGACACCGGGCTTCAGCGCCTCGACGCGGAACTGCTGCGCCTCGGGCGAGGCGAGGAACTTCACGAACTCCGCCGCCTCCGCCGGGTGCTCGCTCTCGGCATAGACGACGTAGCCGCCGACCGAGCCGAAGTTGAGCGGCGGGTCGCCGGCCGCCGCCACCGGCATCGGGCCGATCACCAGCGGCTCGGCGCCCTCGGTGCCCTTGGCGGCGTAGAACACCCAGGGGCCGTCGAAGACCATGCCGATCCGGCCGGTCAGCACGCCCTGGCGCACCACGTCGGCCTGCGCGTTCAGCGTGTTGCCGGGGTTCGACGCCAGCTTCGCGATCAGTTCGCCTGCCTTGAGCCCCGCCTCGTCGTTGAAGACGACCTCGGTGCCGTCGGCGTTGAAGATGTCGCCGCCGTAGGCGTAGAGCAGGTTGACGAAGAAATAGGCGAGCGAGTCCGCGGCCGAGAGGCCGAAGCCGTAGCGCTCGACCTCGCTGCCGTTCATCTTGATCAGCTTCTCGGACTGCTCGACCATCTCGTCGAAGGTCTGCGCCGGCTCGGTGATCCCCGCCTCCGCCATCGCCTCCTCATTGTAGACGAGGAACCGCGGGTCGAAGGCATAGGGCAGCCCGTAGATCCCCTCGCCCCAGGTCACGTAGTCGACGGCGCCCGGGTAGATGCCGGCCGTCATCTCCTTGGCCCCGTACTCGGTCAGGTCGACCAGTGCGCCGTTGGCGGCGAACTGCGACAGGAAGCCGCTCCAGATCGGGCTGACGTCGGGCGCGGTGCCGGAGGCGAGCGCGGTGGTGATCGCCTCGAAGTTTGTGCCGAAGCTCGTCTTCACCCGGTTGATCTTGATGTCCGGATGGCTCGCCTCGAACGCCTCGATCATCTTGATCGTGGCCGATTCCTCCTGGACGCTGTGGCCCTCCCAGAAGTCGAGCGTCACCTGGTCCTGGGCCCAGGCGGCCCCGGTCATGCCGGCCGCGAGCGCCACGGCGGCGGCGAACGGTCTTGCGATGGACATTGGCAGACTCCTCCTTGCTTGGTTCGGGCCCGCTTCGCCGCGCCCGTCTTGTTGTCCCCGCCGCTCAGAGCGCGGCGTAGTAGCGGTCGATGGCATCGGTATCGACCGAAGCATCGTGGACCATCCCGAGCTTGTCGTAGCGCCGACGGCGCGAGCGCATGTCGGCCAGCAGCACTTCTTTTGCATGCAAGGCGACCTGCTGCGCGACCTCGATCGGCACCACCACCAGGCCGTCGTCGTCGCAGCCGACGATGTCGCCCGGCCGCACCTGCGCGCCCCCGAGGCCGACCGGCACGTTCACCTCGACCGGCTCGATCCGGCCCGGGATGATGGTGCGACCGCGGCTACGGGCGCAGACCGGGGTCCTCTGCAGCGCGATCTCGCCGGTGTCGCGGCAGTAGCCGTTGGTGATGATGCCGACCCCGCCCTTCTCCATGACGCCGAGGGTGTTCTCCGATCCCCAGAAGCCGACCTCCGCCGTGCTGCCGGTGTCGGTGACGACGACGTGCCCGGGCTGGATCAGATCATTCAACCCCCTGCCCTTGTTGCCCATCTTGCCGAACCAGAGGCCGTGGGCGTTGACGACATCCTCGGTGCTCTCGAGCGGCCACATCGGCGTGTTGGCGGGCACGCAGCGCAGCGTCAGCGCCACGCCCCAGAACTTCATCCCGAGCCAGAGCGGTCGGATCTCCTGGCTGACGAGGCCCACGTTGAAGTAGCCGATGCCGTCGAGGCCATCGCAGACGTCGGCGACCCGGAGCGGCTCGAAGAGTTTGCGGATGTGGAACGGGTCGATGGTCGTCGGGGCGCTGGGCGCGTTCACGGGCTATCTCCTCCATGCCTGCATGCCGGCGAGGAGCGGCAGCGGCTCCCCCAGCCGATGGCTGAAAATTGTGTATGCAAGATTGGAAGGTGTCAACCACCGTTTTTTGTCGTCGCGGACCGAGCGTCCCGAAGGCTCAGTCGTCGCCGGCGGGGATGTACTTCAATCCGTTCGTGAAATGCTCGCGCGTCAGCCGCGCGAGGGTCGCGCCGTCGCGCGCCGCCAGCGCCGCCAGCATCCGCGAATGCTCCGCGACCGCCGCCAGCCAGCGGTTCGGATCGAGATTGGCGAGCGCCCGGCCGCGCTCGACCCGCGGCAGCAGCGACTGCCAGGTCGAGAGCAGCACCGGGCTGCCGGCGATCTCGACGACCCGCCGGTGGATCAGGTGGTTGAGCGCCAGATAGGGCTCCCGCTCGCAGCGCTCGTAGTTATTCACCATTTTGCTATAGATATCAGCGATCTCCGCGATCTCCGCCTCGGTGATCCGCGCGCAGGCGAGTTCGCCCGCGAGCGCCTCGAGCACCCCCACCACGTCGAAGAGCTGGCCGATGTCCGGGCTGTGCAGCTTGGCGACGACGGCACTACGATTCGGCAGCAGGTCGACCATCCCCTCGGCCGCCAGCGTGCGCAGCGCCTCGCGGATCGGCGTGCGCGAAACCCCGAGTCGCTCGCTCAGCCGCACCTCGCGCAGTGGCTCGCCGGGCCGAAGCTCGCCGGCGACGATCATCGAGCGCAAGCGATCGGTGGCCTCGAGCTGGAGCTTGCCCTTGCGGCGGGCCCACCGGTCCGCCTGCTCTGCCGGCTCGCTCACAACGCGCTGGTCCATGACGGACAGGTACAGGATCGCTGGCTTGAATGCAAGTTGTCGAGAATCCGGCTTTGAGGTTGACATTGGAAGATTGTTGCATACAAGACTTGCGATCGGGCCTGCCGACGCATCGATCGCGGGAGGTTCGATCCAGCGGGGAGGCGGGGGATGAGTTTCACACGCGGCACGGATCACGGTTCCTCGGCGACCGAGCGGCCGGGTCCGGTGGACGACCTGCCGCTCTCCCACCTGCGGGTGCTCGACCTCAGCCAGGTGATGGCCGGCCCGTTCTGCTGCATGCTGCTCGGCGACATGGGCGCCGACGTCATCAAGGTCGAGCCGCCTGCGGGTGACCAGACCCGCAGGGCGATGGGCTTCCGCATGAAGGGCGCCGACAGCCCGGGCTTCCTCGCCCTCAACCGCAACAAGCGCGGCATCACCCTCGATCTGAAGACCGCCGCCGGCCGAGAGGTGTTCTACCGGCTGGTCGAGACCGCGGACGTCGTGGTCGAGAACAACCGCCCCGGCGTCGCCGTCAAGCTCGGCATCGACTACGCCACGGTCTCGGGGATCAACCCGCGCCTCGTCTATGCCAGCATCTCGGGCTTCGGCCAGACCGGCCCCTGGTCGCAGCGCCCGGGCTTTGACCTGATCGCGCAGGCGATGTCGGGGGTGATGAGCGCGACGGGCACGCCCGACGGCGAGCCGGTAAAGTCCGGCGTCCCGGTCGGCGACCTCGGCGCCGCCCTCTTCGCCCTCTACGGCATCCTCAGCGCGTTGATCGGCCGCGACAGGACCGGAAGCGGCCAGTACGTCGACGCCTCGCTGTTCGAGGCCGCTCTCGCGCTCTCGATCTGGGAGACGACCGAGCTCTGGGCGACCGGCCGCTCGCCACGCCCGCTCGGCACCGCCAACCGGATGAGCGCCCCCTACCAGGCCTTTCGCGCCGCCGACGGCCATTTCGTGATCGGCGCCGCCAACGAGAAGCTCTGGCGCGCCTTCTGCGCGGTGATCGACCGGCCAGACCTGCAGGACGACCCGCGCTTCGCCGACAACCAGCAGCGGCTCCGGCATCGCGCCGAGCTTGCCGCCACCCTCGAGCCGGTCTTCGCCGCCCGCGGCACCGCCGACTGGGTCGACGCCTTCCTCGCTGCCGGGGTCCCGGCCGGCCCGATCAACGATTACGCCGAGGTCGCGGCCAGCGACCATGCGGCGGCCCGCGGAATGGTGATGGAGATCGACCATCCGATCGAGGGACCGGTCAAGACGCTCGGCTTCCCGGTGAAGCTCTCGCATACCCCCCAGCGCGTGCGCCGGCCGCCGCCCCTCCTCTCCGAGCACACCGAGGAGGTGCTGGCCGAGCTCGGCCTCGGCACCCGCCACGAGGCGCTGCGCGCGGGCGGAGCGTTCGGCGGATGAGCGACGGTTCGGTCCGCTTCGGCCGCGACGGGGCGATCGGCCGGATCGTCTTCGACCGGCCGGGGGCGCGCAACGCGATGACGCCAGCGATGTACGACGAGCTGCACGCGATCTGCCTCAAACTCGCCGATCCGGGGGAGCTCCGCGCTGTCGTCCTTCGCGGCGCCGGCGGCCGGGCCTTCGTCGCCGGCTCCGACATCGGCCAGTTCACCGCCTTCGCATCCGGCAGGGACGGCATCGCCTACGAGGCCTGGATGGACGCGCACCTCGATGCGCTGGCGGCGATCCCGGTGCCGACCGTGGCGGTGATCGAGGATTGGGCGGTCGGCGGCGGCCTCAGCATCGCCGCCTGCTGCGATCTCCGCATCGCCACCGAGGGCAGCCGGCTCGGCGTCCCGATCGCGCGCACCCTCGGCAACTGCCTGTCGGAAAAGAACTGCGCCCGATTGCTCGCGGGGTTCGGCGAGGGCCGGGCGCGGCGGATGCTGCTTCTCGGCGAGATGATCGAGGCCGAGGAGGCGCTTGCCGCCGGCTTCCTCGCGCGCGTCGTGCGGCCGGCGGAGCTCGAGGCCGCGCTCGCCGCGATCACCGACCGGCTGCTTCAGAACGCCCCGCTGACCCTGCGCGCCGCGAAGGCGGGGTTCGCCGGCGCCGCGCTCGAGCCGGTGATCGCCGAGGTCTACGGCAGCGCCGATTTCCGCGAGGGGATCGCCGCGTTCCTGGAAAAGCGCAAGCCCGCCTGGCGCGGGCTCTGACGGGAGGACGGCGATGGCCGACGTCAGCATCCGCAACGTGCAGAAGTACTACGGCGCGCTGAAGGTGATGGACAGCGTCTCGATCGAGATCGAGGACGGCCAGTTCGTCGTGCTCGTCGGCCCCTCGGGCTGCGGCAAGTCGACGCTGCTCAGGATGATCGCCGGCCTCGAGGAGATCTCGGCCGGCGAGGTGGCGATCGACGGCCGCGTCATCAACAACCTGCACCCGAAGGACCGGGACATCGCGATGGTGTTTCAGAACTACGCGCTCTACCCGTTCAAGACCGTCGAGGACAACCTGGCCTTCGCGCTGCGCCTGCGCGGCGTCGACGCCGCCACCCGCCGCGGCAAGGTCGAGGAGGCCGGGCGCATCCTCAACCTCGGCGACCTGCTCGCGCGCCTGCCGCGGCAGCTCTCCGGCGGCCAGCGCCAGCGCGTCGCCATGGGGCGCGCCATCGTGAGGAGCCCCAAGGTTTTCCTCTTCGATGAGCCGCTCTCGAACCTCGACGCCAAGCTCCGCGTGCAGATGCGCGCCGAGATCAAGGCGCTGCACCAACGGCTCAGGACCACCACCGTCTACGTCACCCACGACCAGATCGAGGCGATGACCATGGCCGACGTCATCGTCGTGATGAACGCCGGCAACGTCGAACAGGTCGGCCGGCCGCTCGAGCTCTACGACCGCCCGGCCAACACCTTCGTCGCCGGCTTCATCGGCTCGCCGGCGATGAACTTCCTCTCCGGCACGCTCTACCCCGGCGGGCGGGCCACCTTCGAGACCGACGGCGGCATCGCGCTGCCGGTGCCGGCCGGCGGCGGCGCGCCGCGCCGCGCGATCTACGGCATCCGCCCCGAGCACCTGCTCGTCGCCGATGCCGCGACCGGGGTCGAGCTCGTCGTCGAGGTCGTGGAGCCGACCGGCTCGGAGGTGCAAATTCTTGGCAGCCTCGGCGGCGCGAGCTTCGTCGCGCTCTTCCGCGAGCGCATCCTGCCCGAGCCCGGAATCCGCCTCCATGTCCGGCCCGACACCGCGAAGGTGCACCTCTTCGACGCCGAGACCGGCCAGCGTGTCGCGCTCGAGCCCCCGGCGGCAGCTCCCATGCTTGCAGACATCGGCCGCGCGATCCCCTAGTCTCGGGGCCGAGACCCGGGACGACCCGGGCAACGCCCGGAGGACCGCCGCGACCATGGCCTTGCGCGTGCAGCTTGCCGAGGACGAGCCCAACATCGTCGAGTCGCTCCGGTTCCTGCTCGAGCGGGCCGGCTTCGACGTCGCGACCGAGTCCAACGGCGCGGCGGCGCTGGCCGCCGCCCTCGCCGAGCCGCCAGACGTGATGATCCTCGACGTCATGCTGCCCGTCCTCGACGGCTTCGAGATCCTGCGCCGGCTCCGGGCCGATGCGCGCGGCCGCAGCGTCCCGGTCATCATGCTGACCGCCAAGGGCCAGCGCGCCGACCGCGCCACCGCGCTCGGCGGCGGCGCCGACCTCTTCATCACCAAGCCGTTCTCGAACGCCGAGGTGATCGCCGCGGTCCGACGGCTGGCCGGCGCCGCGCCGGCCTGAGGCCCTGGCGATGGCCGAGCCCACCGACAAGCCGCCCGCCGACCGCCGGACCCGCGACCGCGCGATCATCCTGCCCGTCGTCGGCACCGTGCTGCTCGTGCCGCCGGTCGCCGGCATCTTCCGGCTCGACGCCGTGATCCTCGGCGTGCCGGCGACGCTCACCTACGTCTTCGGCGTCTGGACGCTCCTGATCGCCGCCGCGGCGTTGTTGTCGCGCCGGCTGCGCGTCCCGCCCGGCGAGGACTGATGCTCTCGCTCGACCTCCTGCTCATCGTGTGCCTCGGCTACGTCGCGGCGCTCTTCGCGCTCGCCTTCTGGGTCGACCGCCGCGCCCGGCAGGGCCAGCTGCGCTGGATGCGCTCGCCGGTCATCTACACGCTGTCGATCTCGATCTACTGCACCGCCTGGACCTTCTACGGCGCCGTCGGGTCGGCAGCGCGCAGCGGGCTCGAGTTCGTCACCATCTATCTCGGCCCGACGCTGGTCTTCGTCGGCTGGTGGACGATCCTGCGCAAGCTCGTGCGCATCGGCCGCGTGCACCGCATCACCTCGATCGCCGACCTGATCTCGTCGCGCTACGGCAAGAGCTCGACCCTCGCCGTCCTCGTCACCCTGATCGCGGTCGTGGCGGTCACGCCCTACATCGCGCTCCAGCTCCAGTCCGTGACCCGCAGCTACGAGGTGATCGCTGGCCACGAGGCCGGGGGCGCCGCAGCCTTCCTGATCGCTGCCGGCCTCGCGCTCTTCACCATCCTCTTCGGGACCCGCAACCTCGACGCCAACGAGCGCCACCATGGCGTCGTCGCCGCCATCGCCGTCGAGGCGATCGTCAAGCTCGTCGCGCTCCTCGCCGTCGGCATCTTCGCGATCTGGGGCGTCGCCGGCGGGCTCGGCGCCGTCTTCGCCGACGTGCCGGCCGCGATGATCCACGGCCCCGACATCTTCGGCCCGCGCTGGGCGGCGATGACGTTCCTGTCCGCCGCCGCCGTCATCTGTCTGCCGCGGCAGTTCCAGGTGACCGTGGTCGAGAACCTCGACGAGCGCCACGTCGCCACCGCCTCCTGGCTGTTTCCGCTCTACCTCTTCGGCATGTCGCTCTTCATCATGCCGATCGCGCTCGTCGGGCTGAAGTTCCTGCCTGCGGGCGCCAACCCCGATCTCTTCGTCCTGACCCTCCCGCTGCATCAGGGCCGGCACGACCTTGCGCTCCTCGCCTTCCTCGGCGGCTTCTCCTCGGCTGCCTCGATGGTGATCGTCGCCGCCATCGCCGTCTCGACCATGGTGTCGAACCACGTCGTGATGCCGATTGCGCTGAGCCTCCTCACCGCCGGCCGGGAGGTGGCGGTCGACGTCCGCTGGCTCCTCCTCACCTCGCGCCGGGTCAGCATCGCGCTGATCCTCGGCCTCGGCCTCGTCTATTTCCGCCTCAGCGGCGGTGACGAGGCGCTCGCCGCCATCGGCCTCACCGCCTTCGCCGGCGTCGCCCAGTTCCTGCCGAGCCTGATCGGTGGCCTCTACTGGCGCGGCGCGACCCGCACCGGCGCGCTCGCGGGCCTCCTCGCCGGCATCCTGCTCTGGCTCTACACTCTCTTCCTGCCTGGTTTCGGCGACGGCACGCTGGTGAGCCCGGACGTCCTCGCCCAAGGCCCCTGGGGCATCGCGGCGCTGCGGATGCAGGCGCTCCTCGGCCTGACCGGCCTCGACCCGCTGGTGCACGCGCTGGTCTGGAGCCTCGGCGCCAACACCCTGCTCTTCCTCGCCGTCTCGACCTTCAGCGAGGCGCGCCCGCTCGAGCGCCTGCAGGCCGCTCTGTTCGTCGACGTCTTCCGCGCCGGCGGCGACACCCCGAGCCTCGTCGGCGGCTCCGCGGCGGCCGAGGATCTCTTCAGCCTCGCCCAGCGCATCCTCGGTGCCCGCCCGGCGCGCGCCCTCTTTCGCGAGATGGCCGCCGCGCAGAACCGCGCCGGCGACCTCCCCGTCCCGACCGACGCGGTCATCGCCCGGCTCGAGCGCGAGCTCTCGGGCTCGGTCGGCGCCGCCTCCGCCCACGCGATGGTCGGCCGGATCACTGGCGGCTCCACCGTGGGCATGACCGAGCTCTTCGACATCGCCGACGAGACCCAGCGGCTGATCGAAACCTCGCGCCAGCTTGCGCAGAAGACGGTCGAGCTCGAGCGCGCCGCCGAGCAGCTGCGCGAGGCGAACCGGCAGCTCCGCGCGCTCGACACCCAGAAGGACGCGTTCCTGAGCCAGGTCAGCCACGAGCTCCGCACCCCGATGACCTCGATCCGCTCCTTCTCCGAGATCCTGCTCGGCGACGAGGCGATCACCGAGGCCGAGCGCCATCGCTTCGTCGGCATCATCCACGACGAGGCGCTGCGGCTGACCCGCCTCCTCGACGAGATCCTCGACATCAGCCGCCTCGAGGCCGGCATCACCGACCTGCCGCTCGCCGTGGTCGACCCCGAGGCCACGATCACCGCCGCCCTCGACAGTGTCGACGGCGTGGCCCGGCAGAACGGCGTCGCGATCCGGCGGCGCCCGGTGCCGCAGGGCGTCACCATCGAGGCCAATGAGGACCGGCTCCGCCAGGTGCTGATTAACCTCCTGTCCAACGCGGTCAAGTACAACCCCGTCGCCGACCCGGTGATCGAGCTCCGCCCGCACGTCGCCGGCGACGGCCTCGCCATCGACGTCATCGACAACGGCGGCGGCGTCCCCCGCGAGGAGGCGGCCCGGATCTTCGAGCGCTTCGCCCGCGGCAGCCGGGCCGGACAGCGGCACGGCGCCGGCCTCGGCCTGCCGATCAGCCGCGCGATCATGCGCTCGATGGGCGGCGATCTCACCGTCGAGTTCGCCCCCGACGGCACCAGCTTCTTCCGCCTGCGCGCGGCGCTGCGCCCGCAGGCGGTCAGCCCCGCGTGAGGATCTCCGGCCCGCCCTCGCCGACCAGCACGGTATCCGAGACGAAGGCGTCGCCGCGCCCCGTTCCCATCAGCCACGACAGGATGTGAAAGCTCATCCCCGTCTCGATCACCAGGTCGCTGTCGTGCCGGAGCCCGGTCACCGTGTTGCCGCCGGTCCAGGACGGCGGCACGCCCACGCCCACCGCGTAGCCGCAGTGGTGGCGCCGGTAATGCGCGAGCCCGGCGCCGTCGACCGCCGCCTGCCAGGCCGCATAGACCTCGCGCGCCCGCGCGCCCGGCCGCAGCGCCGCCAGCACCGCGTCGAACGCCATGGCCGCCGTCTCCGTCATCGCCGCGTCGGCGTCCGCAACTTCGCCGATCCGCACCAGCCGCCCGAGCGGCGCGTGGTAGCGCGCCACGCAGCCCGAGAGCTCGAGGAACACCGGCTCGCCGTCGCGGAACCGGCCGCCGCCCCAGGTGGTATGCTCCTCGCCGATCCGCGCCGCCGGCCGGATGAACGGCCCGAACCCCGGCGGATGCCCGCCGGCCCGGATCATCGCGGCGACGCAGTCCGCCGCAACGTCGGCCTCCCGCGCCCGATCGCGAGTCGCCGCCAGTGCCGCCGCCGCCCCGGCCCGGCTCACCGCCGCGGCCCGCCGCAGCAACGCCTGCTCTTCCGGGCTCTTCACCAGCCGCAGCCGATCGACCATCCCCGAGACGTCAGCCCATTCCGCCGGCAGCAGCGCCCTGAGCCGCGCCGCCAGCCCATGGCTCATCCCGGAACTCCAGGCCTCGAGGCCGATGCGCGCGAACCCCCGCCCGGCTAGCACCCGCGCGGCCATGTCCGCCGCCGTCTCGCTGTCCGAGTGCCCGGCGAACGCCGCCGCGCTCACCTGGCGCTCGATCGTCACCCGCTCCATCGCGCGGGTGACCAGCGTCGGCTCTCCGTCCCGCGGCACGATCAGCAGATGCGGCGTGAAGTAGCCCCAGTGGTCGAGGCCGGTCAGGTAGAAGACGTTCTCCGGCGCCGCGATCACCGCCGCATCCAGGCCGCGCGCCTCCATCCCGGCCCGCACCCGCCCCAGCCGCCCCGCCAGCTCCTCCGCCGAGAACGGGTTCCCGTCCACCATTCGCTCCCTGATGTGCACAACTGGGGCACCGCGCCGGGCATCAAGCACGCCGTTTCGCCAGTGCGGTCAGATTAGTCGTTGCACCGGCCGTCCGACAAGCGCATTGTGTTGTACACAACACGACAGAGCGCCGCCGCCAAAACGGCGGTCCACAGGGGAGAACAGCATGGACATGCCCAAGATCACCCGCCGGCAGTTCGCCGCGGTCGCCGGACTCGCCGTCGCCCTCGCCGCCACGCCCGCCCTCGCGCAGACGACGCTGGAGAAGGCCAAGGCCGACGGCTACATCCGCGTCGGCTTCGCCAACGAGGCGCCGTTCGGCTTTGCAACCCCCGCGGGCGAGCTGACCGGCGAGGCGCCCGAGGTGGCGAAGGCGGTGCTCGCCAAGATGGGCATCCCCGAGGTCGACGGCGTCCTGACCGAGTTCGGCTCGCTGATCCCGGGCCTCAAGGCCGGCCGCTTCGACATCATCGCCGCCGGCATGTTCGTGAACCCGGCCCGCTGCCAGGAGATCGCCTTCTCCGAGCCTTCCTACGGCATCGGCCAGGCAATGCTGGTCCCCGCCGGCAACCCGAAGGGCATCAAGGACTTCGCGAGCTTCGCCGACAACGGTGACCTCAAGCTCGCGGTGATGGCCGGTGCGGTCGAGGCCGGCTACGCCAACGACGCCGGCGTCGGCCTGACCCAGATCGTCAGCCTGCCCGACCAAGCGAGCCTCGTCGCCGCCGTCCAGGCCGGCCGCGCCGACGCCGCGGCGCTGACCGCGCTCTCGATCGCCGACATGGCCTCGAAGGCCGACGGGCGTCGAGTTCGACCACGCCCTTCGGCGAGGTCGCCGGCAAGTCGGTCAAGGGCCACGGCGCCTTCGGCTTCCGCAAGGAGGACCAGGACTTCGTCGACGCCTTCAACGCCGAGCTCGCCGCCTTCCTCGGCACCCCCGAGCACATCGCGCTCGTCGAGCCGTTCGGCTTCGGCGCCGACTACCTGCCGAACCTCACCACCGCCGAGCTCTGCACCGGCGAGTAGCCGGCGCCCCGATGGGAGTCCGCACCCTCACCGGCATGCTGATCGCCGCGCTCGCGGCGATCGGCCTCCTCGCCCTCTCGCCCGACTTCGCGGTCTTCCTGCCGCAGCTCCTGCAGGGCGCGGTGCTGACGGTCGAGATCGCCGTCCTCGGCTGCCTGCTCGCCGTCGGCATGGGCGTGCTCGCCGCCCTCGCCCGCATGTACGGCCCGCGACCGCTGCGCTGGCTCGCCACCACCTACGTCGAGATCTTCCGCGGCACCTCGGCGCTGGTCCAGCTCTTCTGGCTGTTCTTCGTGCTGCCGCAGTTCGGCGTCACCCTGCCGCCCTTCCTCGTCGCCGTCCTCGCCCTCGGCCTCAATGTCGGCGCCTACGGCTCGGAGGTGGTGCGCGGCGCGATCCTCGGCGTCCAGCGCGGCCAGTGGGAAGCGGCGACCGCCCTCAACATGGCCCGGCACCAGGCGCTCCGCCGCATCATCCTGCCGCAGGCCTTCGTCGCGATGATCCCGCCCTGGGGCAACCTCTTCATCGAGCTCCTGAAGGCGACCTCGCTCGTCTCGCTGATCACGCTCGCCGACCTCACGTTCAAGGCGCAGACGCTGAACCAGTCGACCTTCAAGACCGTGCCGATCTTCACCCTCGTGCTGCTCATGTACCTCGCGCTTTCGCTCGTCCTCACCATCGGCATGCGCTGGCTCGAGAACCGCGCCGCGCTCGGCCTCGCCCGCGGGCGCGCGCGATGATCTGGGACTGGGCCTTCGCCTTCGAGATCCTGCCGCTCCTCGCGCAGGCCGCCGTCGTCACCATCCAGGCGACGCTCCTCGGCTTCCTCATCGCCGCGATCCTCGGCCTCGTCCTCGCCTCGCTCCGCATCGCGGTCCCGGCCACCGCCTGGCCGATCTCGGTCCTCGTCGAGCTGATCCGCTCGACGCCGCTCCTCATCCAGATCTTCTTCGTCTACTTCGTCTTCCCGAAATGGGGCATCGTCATCGACGCCTTCGCCGCCGGCGTCATCGCCATCGGCATCCACTACGCCGCCTACTGCTCCGAGGTCTACCGCGCCGGCTTCGACAACATCGCGCGCGGCCAGTGGGAGGCCTCGACTGCGCTCAACCTCTCGACCTGGACCACCTTCCGCGACATCATCATCCCCCAGGCGATCCCGCCGGTCGTGCCCGCGCTCGGCAACTACCTCGTCGCCCTCTTCAAGGAGACGCCGCTCCTCTCCGCCATCGCCGTCCTCGAGCTGATGCAGACCGCCAAGATCATCGGCTCGCAGACCTTCCGCTACACCGAGCCGATCACCCTCGTCGGCGCCTTCTTCCTCGTCATGAGCCTCGTCTCCGCCGCGGGCATCGGCGCCCTCGAACGCCACCTCAACCGGAGGCCCACCCGATGAGCGACGCCGCCCCCATGGTCCGCTTCGACAACGTCGCCAAGCGTTACGGCGCCCTCACCGTCCTCGACGATCTCTGCCTCGACATCGCCCGCGGCGAGAAGGTCTCGATCATCGGCCCCTCGGGCTCGGGCAAGACCACGGTGCTCCGGATGCTGATGACGCTCGAATCGATCAACGACGGCGTCATCTGGGTCGAGGGCGAGCCGCTCACCCACATGCAGCAGGGCGGCCAGCTCGTTCCGGCGACGCCCGGCCCATATCCGCCGCATCCGCGCCAAGATCGGCATGGTCTTCCAGTCCTTCAACCTCTTCCCGCACATGACCGCGCTGCAGAACTGCATCGAGGCGCCGGTGACCGTGCTCGGCATGTCGCGGAAGGAGGCCACCGAGCGCGCGGCCGGGCTCCTCGACATGGTCGGTCTCGCCGACAAGAAGGGCCACTACCCGTCGCAGCTCTCCGGCGGCCAGCAGCAGCGCGTCGCCATCGCCCGCGCCTGCGCCATGCGCCCGAAGATCATGCTCTTCGACGAGGTGACCTCGGCGCTCGACCCCGAGCTGGTCGGCGAGGTCCTCGAACGTCATCCGCCGCCTCGGCGAGGAGCACGACCTGACCATGCTGATGGTCACCCACCAGATGGGCTTCGCCAGGGAGTTCTCCGACCGCGTCTGCTTCTTCTACGCCGGCAAGATCTGCCGAGCAGGGCCCACCCGCCCAGCTTTTCGGCAACCCGCAGAACGAGCGCACCCGCCAGTTCCTGAGCGCAGTGATGGAGGCGGGATGACCGCCGAGCTGTCGGAGGCGCCGGCGGCCGAGCGGCTTTCGGCCCGCGCTCGTTCCGAGCGCATCTACCAGACGCTCCGCGACCGGATCTGCCTGCTCGACTACCCGCCCGGCGCCCGGCTCTCCGAGGAGGAGCTCGCCCAGGAGTTCGCGATCAGCCGCACGCCGATCCGCCGGGTGCTAACCCGGCTCGAGGCCGAGGGCCTGATCGGCTCGGTGCATGGCGTCGGAACCATCGTCACCGACGTCGACATCGAGGAGCTCGCCCAGGTCTACCGCCTGCGCATGGAGCTCGCGCCGCTCCTCGGCAAGCTCGACCCGATCGCGCGCTCCGCCGCCGACCTCGACCGCATCCGCGACATGATCGCCCAGTGCGACGCGCTGCTGGCCAAGGGCGACGCCCGTGCCTTCCTGCGCCTCAACATGGCCTTCGTGCAGGAGATCAACGCGATGACCGCGAACCGGCCGCTGCGCGAGATCAGCGAGCGGCTCTACATCCAGGTCGCCCGCGTCGTCCTGAAGATGATGCCCGAGCTCGGCCTCGCCGCCGAGTTCCGCGCCTTCCGCCGCGAGATGGAGGAGGTGCTCGCCGCCGCCGAGATCGGCGACTGGGACGCGATCGGGCACATCCGCCGCGCCCATATCTCGATGAGCTTCACCCGCATGCTGCAGAACGCCCGCGCCAGGGCGAACCCCTGAGGAATCGCCGTGCCCAACCCGAGCCCGCGCTTCACCGCCGCCGAGTACGCCGACCGCCTCGCCCGCACCCGCGCCGCGATGGCGGCGCGGGGCATCGAGCTCCTGATCGTCAGCGACCCGTCCAACATGCACTGGCTGACCGGCTATGACGGCTGGTCGTTCTACGTCCACCAGGCCGTCGTCGTGCCGCCGACCGGCAACCCGATCTGGTTCGGCCGCGGCCAGGACGCCGCCGGCGCCCAGCGCACCGCCTGGCTGCCCGACGCCGACATCGTCGGCTACCCCGACCACTACGTGCAGTCGACCGAGCGCCACCCGATGGACTTCCTCGCGGGCGAGCTCGCCTCGCGCGGCCTCGACAGGCTGCCGACCGGCGTCGAGATGGACAACTACTGGTTCTCCGCTGCCGCCTTCGCGAGCTTGCAGAAGCACCTGCCGAACGCCCGCTTCGCCGACGCTACCGCCCTCGTGAACTGGCAGCGCGCGGTGAAGAGCCCGGCCGAGATCGGCTACATGCGGAACGCCGCGCGGATCGTCGAGGCGATGCACGCCCGCATCGCCGAGACCGTCCGCCCCGGCCTGCGCAAGTGCGACCTCGTCGCCGAGATCCTGGCCACCGGCACCCGCGGCGTCGACGGGCTTCGGCGGCGACTACCCGGCGATCGTGCCGCTTCTTCCTTCCGGACGCAGATGCTTCCGCGCCCGCACCTCACCTGGGACGACAAGCCGATGAAGTCCGGGATGGGCACCTTCTTCGAGATCGCCGGCTGCTACCACCGCTACCACTGCCCGCTGTCGCGCACTGTCTTCCTCGGCCGTCCGACCCGGGAGTTCCTCGACGCCGAGGCCGCCACCCTCGAAGGCATGGACGCGGGCCTCGCCGCCGCCAAGCCCGGCAACACCTGCGAGGACATCGCCAACGCCTTCTTCGCCGTCCTCGCCAGGCACGGCATCGTCAAGGACAACCGCACCGGCTACTCGATCGGCCTCTCCTATCCGCCCGGACTGGGGCGAGCGCACCATGAGCCTCCGCCCCGGCGACCAGACCGAGCTCAGGCCCGGCATGACCTTCCACTTCATGACCGGCCTCTGGCTCGAGACCATGGGCCTCGAGATCACCGAGTCGATCCTGATCACCGAGACCGGAGTCGAATGCCTCGCCAACGTCCCCCGCAAGCTCCTGGTCATCGACTGATGCGCCCCTCGCCCGTCATCGCCCACCGTCGACCTCGCGGCCCCCGGCAAGCAGCACGGCTTCCTCCGCCTGCCTCACAGCCGCGACGACAGCGCCTGGGGCTCGGTGATGATCCCGATCGCCGTGATCCGTGGCGGCGCAGGCCCCACCGCGCTCCTCACCGGAGGCAACCACGGCGACGAGTACGAGGGCCCGCTCGCCCTCTTCGACCTCGCCCGCACGCTCGACCCGGCCGACGTGACCGGCACCGTCATCATCGTCCCCGCGCTCAACACCCCGGCCTTCCGCGCCGGCACCCGCACCTCGCCGATCGACCGCGGCAACCTCAACCGCAGCTTTCCCGGCCGCCCGGACGGCAGCGTCACCGAGAAGATCGCCGACTACGTCACCCGCCACCTGCTGCCGATGGCCGACCTCGTCCTCGACTTCCACTCCGGCGGCAAGACCCTTGATTTCCTGCCCTTCTGCGCCGCCCACATCCTCCCCGACAAGGCGCAGGAGGCCTGCGGCTTCGCCGCCGTCGAGGCCTTCGCCGCCCCCTTCTCGGTCCGGATGCTCGAGATCGACAACGTCGGCATGCTCGACACCACCGCCGAGGACATGGGCAAGACCTTCGTCACCACCGAGCTCGGCGGCGGCGGCACCGCCCGCGCCGCCACCGTCGCGATCGCGCGGCGCGGCGTCGCCAACGTGCTGCGCCACGCCGGCATCCTCGCCGGCGCCCCCGACCCCGCCCCGACCACCTGGCTCGACATGCCCTCCGGCGACTGCTTCGCCTTCGCCGAGGACGACGGCCTGATCGAGCCCGCCGTCGACCTCGGCGCCTCCGTCGCCGCCGGCGACCTCCTCGCCCGCATCCACCCGGTCACCCGCACCGGCCTCGCCCCCGCCGAGATCCGCGCCCGCCTCTCCGGCCTCCTCGTCGCCCGCCACTTCCCGGGCCTCGTCAAGGCCGGCGACTGCGCCGCCGTCGTCGCCGTGCCCGCATGACCCCGACCCTCGCCGACATCCTCGCCGCCCGCCGCGCCATCGCCGGCGCCGCCGTCCGCACCGCGCTCATCCCCTCGCCCCACCTCGGCGAGGCCGCCGGCACCGAGGTTCTGCTCAAGCTCGAATCCCTGCAGCCGACCGGCGCCTTCAAGCTCCGCGGCGCCCTCAACGCCGTCGCCCGCCTCCCGGCCGGCTCCCCCGGCGTCACCTGCGCATCGACCGGCAACCACGGCCGGGCGCTGGCCTTCGCCGCCCGCGCCCGCGGCCTTCGCGCCGTCGTCTGCATGTCGAGCCTGGTCCCCGCCACCAAGGTCGACGCCATCCGCGCCCTCGGCGCCGAGGCCCGCATCATCGGCCGCAGCCAGGACGAGGCCGCGCTCGAGAGCCGCCGCCTCGCTGACGAAGACGACCTCGCCGAGATCCCGCCCTTCGACCACCCGCACGTCATCGCCGGCCAGGGCACCGCCGGCCTCGAGCTCATGGAGGACCGCCCCGACCTCGCCACCGTCCTCGTCCCGCTCTCGGGTGGCGGCCTTGCCGCCGGCGTCGCGCTCGCTGTGAAGTCCGCCAACCCCGCCACGCGGGTCATCGGCGTCTCGATGGATCGCGGCGCCGCGATGCACGCCGCCTTCGCCGCCGGCCACCCGGTCCCGGTCGAGGAGGTCGAAAGCCTCGCCAACTCGCTCGGCGGCGGCCTCGGCGCGCCGAACCGCCTGACCTACCGCCTCTGCCGCGCCCTCCTCGACGACATCGTCCTCGTCACCGAGCCCGAGATCTACCGCGCCATGCAGGTGCTCTACTGGCACGACCGCCTGGTCACCGAAGGCGCCGCCGCCGTCGGCGCCGCAGCCCTCCTCTCCGGCCGCGTCGCGGCGCTCGGCCCCACCGCCCTCCTCGTCACCGGCCGCAACGTCGACATGGAGACCTTCACCCGCATCGTCACCGGCCGGCCCGTCACCCTCGGCACCCTCACTCTCGAAGGCCGTCCCCATGCCGCATGACGTCCTGATCGTCACCGAGGCCGAGCTCCGTCGCGCCGTGCCGCTCGACCTCGCCGCCATCGACACCGTTGAGCGCGCCTTCGCCGCGCTCAACGCCGGCGGCGTCGTCATGCCCCCCGTCCTCTCGATGGCGCTGCCGGCAGTGAACGGCGAGGTCGACGTCAAGACCGCGTTCCTCCCCGGCTTCGCCGGCTTCGCGATCAAGGTCAGCCCCGGCTTCTTCGACAACCCGAAGCTCGGCCTGCCCTCGCTCAACGGCCTGATGATCCTCTTCTCCGCCACCACCGGCCTCGTCGAGGCGCTCTTCCTCGACAACGGCTACCTGACCGACGTCCGCACCGCCGCCGCTGGCGCGCGTCGCCGCCCGCCACATAGGCCCCGAGCCCGTGCACACGGCGGGCGTCCTCGGCACCGGCGTCCAGGCCCGCCTGCAGATCGCCGCCGCCCACCTCGTCCGCCCGTTCACCCGCGTCCTCGTCTGGGGCCGCGACCCCGACAAGGCCGCCGCCACCGCCCTCGCCCTCGCCGCCGACCCTCGGCATCGACGCGGCGCCCGAGCCCGACGCGGCCCGCCTCGTGGCCGAGAGCCAGCTCGTCGTCACCACCACCCCCGCCCGCGCGCCGATCCTGAAGGCCGAGTGGCTCCACCCCGGCCTGCACATCACCGCCATGGGCTCCGACCAGTCCGAGAAGAACGAGCTCGACCCGCGCGTCCTCGCCGCCGCCGACCTCTACGTCTGCGACCGCGCCTCCCAGGCCGAGACGCTCGGCGAGCTCCGCACCGCGCTCGCCTCCGGCGACTGGACCCGCGGCACCCCGCCCGAGCTCGGCGCGATCGTCGCCGGCGCCGTCCCCGGCCGTCCGTCCCCCGAGGCGATCACCGTCGTCGACCTCACCGGCACCGGCGCCCAGGACACCGCGATCGCCACCCATGCCCTCGCCGCCTGCCGCGCGATGGGCGTCGGCACCCCCACCCGCACCTGATGCTGAAGCTCGACGACCGCGACCTCAGGATCCTTTCCGCCCTCGCCACCGAGGGCCGCATCGCGAAGGCCGACCTCGCCCGCAAGGTCAACCTGACGCCCACCCCGCTCTGGGAGCGCCTCAAGCGCCTCGAGGACGCCGGCATCATCCGCGGCTACCGCGCCGAAATCGCGCTCCAGAAGATCGCCCCCCATGTCGAGATCTTCGTCACCGTCGAGCTCGCGGGCCACACCCCCGCCCACTTCCACGCCTTCGAAACCGCCATCGCCCGCATCGACGCCATCACCGCCGCCTGGTCGCTCGGCGGCGGCATCGACTACCTGCTCCACGTCGTCGCCCGCGACATCGACGCCTATCAGCGCCTGATCGACACCCTCCTCGAAGGCCGCGCCGGCATCGCCCGCTACTTCACCTACGTCGTCACCCGCCCGGTGAAGGCCCCCGGACCCCCTCCCTTCGCCGATCTCCTCGACAGGCCCCCCGACGCCTGACGCTGCCCCCGCCCCAATCGCGCCTCCCGTCCCTCCCCTCCCTATCGGGCAGGTTCCCCCGCCCCCTGGGGGGCGGGGGGAAGGGGGGTGGGGAGAACCGCGCGCAACGGCGCGCGAGGGGCCCCGCGCCCCTGGCGCGGGGAGAACAACTCCGGAGCGCAAAGGCGCTCCGGCCGAATCCCTTCTGCCACCTCGACGGTCCGTCTGCCTCGCGGCCCGGCCGCAGGCGATCCGTCTGCCGCCGCCTCGACGTTCAGGCGTTCCTCCTGCCGGGATCCGCGAGAATGGACGGCGACCGACAGGAGACGCCGCCATGCCCCTCGACGCCCTCGCCGACGCCCGCCTGATGCGCAACTTCGCCTATGTCGGCGGCCGCTGGACCGCCGGCGAGGCGAACGCGACCTTCCCGGTCGCCGACCCCGCCACCGGCAAGCCCATCGGCCACGTCGCCGCCATCACCGCCGCGCAGGCCCGCGCCGCCACCGACGCCGCCGCCGCGGCCTTCCCCGCCTGGTCGACGCTGCTTCCGCAGGACCGCAGCGTCCTCCTCCGCCGATGGTTCGGCCTTATCACCGAGGCCCGCGAGGATCTCGCCCGTCTCATGACCCGCGAGCAGGGCAAGCCCGCTCTCCGAGGCCCGCGGCGAGATCGACTACGCCGCGAGCTTCGTCGAGTTCTACGCCGAGGAAGCCCGCCGCCCGAACATCGAGGGCGTGACCTCGCACCTCCGCGACGCCGAGGTCGAGCTCTGGCGCGAGCCTTCGGGCGTCGCCGCGCTGATCACGCCCTGGAACTTCCCCTGCGCGATGGTCACCCGCAAGGCCGCCGCCGCGCTCGCCGCCGGCTGCACCGTGCGTGATCCATCCGTCGCACGAAGACCCCGTACTCCGCCCTGGCACTGGCCGAGCTCGCCGAGCGCGCCGGCTTCCCGCCCGGCGTGCTCAACGTCGTCACCGGCGACGCCGCCGACGATCGTGCCGGCCTGGACCGGGGATCCGCGCGTCCGCGTCCTCTCCTTCACCGGCTCGACCGAGGTCGGCCGCCTCCTCTACCGCACGCTCCGCCGACACCGTGAAGCGCCTGGTCCTCGAGCTCGGCGGCCACGCGCCTTTCCTGGTCTTCGCCGACGCCGACCTCGACCGCGCCGTCACTGAGGCCATCAAGGCCAAGTTCGCCACCTCCGGCCAGGACTGCCTCGCCGCAAACCGCTTCCTGATCGAACGCCCGGCCTACGCCGAGTTCTGCCGCCGCTTCGCCGAGGCCACGGCCGCGCTCACGGTCGGCCCCGGCGAGGACGACCCCGACATCGGCCCGCTCATCAACGAGAAGGCCGTCGCCAAGCAGGAGGCCCAGGTCGCCGACGCCCTCGCCAGGGGCGCCCGGCTCCTGACCGGCGGCGCACGCCTCGACCTCGGCCCGAACTTCTACGCCCCCACCGTCCTCACCGACGTCCCCGCCGACGCGCTCGATCCTGCATGAGGAGACCTTCGGCCCCGTCGCCGCGCTCGCCGCCTTCGACACCGAGGACGAGGCCGTCGCCCGCGCCAACGCCACCGAGTACGGCCTCGTCGCCTACCTCCACACGCAGGACCCGCGCCGCATCTACCGGGTGACCCGTGCGCTCCAGTTCGGCATGGTCGCCGTCAACGCACCAAGGTCACCGGCGCGCCGATCCCCTTCGGCGGATTCAAGCAGTCCGGCCTCGGCCGCGAAGGCGCCCGCCTCGGCATGGAGGCCTTCATGGAGGTGAAATACGTCTGCCGCGACTGGGGATGAGCGGACCCCGAAATCACGTGCATGGAATGTGCATGGAATGTGCATGCGCCTGTGCATGCCATTATTTGAGTGAGAACAATGACATGCTGACAAACGACCAGCTCGCCCTCTGGGACCGCGAGATCCTTCTTCCACCCCTCGACCCACCTCGCCCAACACGCCCGCGGCGAAAGCCCGTCTCGCATCATCACCGGCGGCACCGGCGTCTTCATCGAGGACCGCGACGGCAAGCGCCTGCTCGACGCCTTCGCCGGCCTCTACTGCGTCAACGTCGGCTACGGCCGCCCCGAGATCGCCGAGGCGATCGCCGCCCAGGCCAAGGAACTCGCCTACTATCACTCCTACGTCGGCCACGGCACCGAGGCCTCGATCACCTTGGCCCGCATGATCCTCGAGCGCGCGCCTGCGGGGATGTCCAAGGTCTACTTCGGCCTCGGCGGCTCCGACGCCAACGAGACCAACATCAAATTGGTCTGGTATTACAACAACATCCTCGGCCGCCCGGGGAAGAAGAAGATCATCTCCCGCTGGCGCGGCTACCACGGCTCCGGCCTGATGACCGGCTCCCTGACCGGCCTCGAAGCCTTCCACGAGAAGTTCGACCTGCCCCTCGCCCGGCATCATCCACACCGAGGCCCCCTACTACTTCCGCCGCCCCGACCCCGCCATGGACGAGGCCGCCTTCACCGCCCACTGCGCCGCCGAACTGGAAGCCCTGATTCAGCGCGAAGGCGCCGACACCATCGCCGCCTTCATCGGCGAGCCCGTCCTCGGCACCGGCGGCATCGTCCCCCCGCCCGGCGGCTACTGGGACGCGATCCAGGCGGTTCTCGCCCGCCACGACATCCTCCTCATCGCCGACGAGGTCGTCACCGGCTTCGGCCGCCTCGGCAGCATGTTCGGCTCCGACCACTACGGCATCCGCCCCGACATCATCACCATCGCCAAGGGCCTCACCTCCGCCTATGCCCCCCTCTCCGGCTCGATCATCGGCGACAAGGTATGGAAAGTGCTGGAAAAAGGCACCGACGAGAACGGTCCCATCGGCCACGGCTGGACCTACTCCGCCCACCCGATCGGCGCCGCCGCCGGCGTCGCCAACCTCCGCCTCCTCGACAGCCTGGGCCTCGTCGCCAACGCCGGCGCGACCGGCGCCTACCTCAACGCCGCGCTCAGCGACGCCCTCGGCGGCCATCCGAACGTCGGCGAGGTCCGCGGCGAAGGCATGCTCGCGGCCGTCGAGTTCCTCGAGGACCGCGACTCCCGCCGTTTCTTCGACCCCTCGCGCAAGATCGGCCCCGCCGTCGCCGCCGCGCTGCTCTCCCGCGGAGTCATCGCCCGCGCGATGCCGCAGGGCGACATCCTCGGCTTCGCACCGCCGCTCTGCCTGACCCGCGCCGAGGCCGACACCATCGTCGCCGCGGCCGCCGACGCCGTGGCGGAGGTGCTCGGCTAAGAGGACGCTTGTCGCAAACTCTCCCGGCGTGGTTATCCTGCCATCAGGACAAGCTGCCCGGGGGAGGGCGTCATGGCTGAGGGCGGCACGAGGTTCTCGATCGGCCTCGAGGAGGAGTACCTGCTGGTCGACCCGGGGACGCGGTCGCTCGCCAACCGACAGCCGCCAGAGTTCATGGCGCGCTGCAAGGAGCGCCTCGGCGGACGGGTGACGCACGAGTTCCTGCAGAGCCAGGTTGAGATCGGCACCGGCGTCTGCGCCACCATCGCCGAGGCGCGCGCCGAGATCCTCGAGCTGCGCCGGACCATCGCGGAGACCGCGCGCGAGTTCGGCATGCGGATGATCGCGTCCTCGACGCATCCCTGGGCGCACTGGAAGGAGCAGGTGCCGGTCGACATGGACCGCTACCGCATCCTCGGCGCCGAGCACCAGAGCCTCGCCCGGCGCATGGCGATCTGCGGCATGCACGTCCATGCCGGGATCGAGGATCCGGACCTTCGCGTCGACCTGATGAGCCAGGTCAGCTACTTCATGCCGCACCTGCTCGCCCTCTCGTCGTCCTCGCCGTTCTGGGAGGGCCACGACACCGGGCTCAAGGCGTTCCGCCCGATCATCATCGGCGACCTGCCGCGCTCGGGCCTGCCCGAGATCTTCGAGAGCTGGAATGACTGGACCGAGATGCTGCAGGTGCTGGCCGAGACCGGCATGGTCACGGACCCGTCGAAGATCTGGTGGGACATGCGTCCCTCGGCCAAGCATCCGACGCTCGAGATCCGCATCTGCGATATCTGCACCTGGGTCGAGGACGGGCTCACCATCGCTGCGCTCTACCAGTCGATCCTGACCTTCCTCGCCCACCTGAAGGCCAACAACCTGCGCTGGCGGCACTACCGCCGGATCCTGATCCTGGAGAACAAGTGGCGCGCCCAGCGCTACGGCGTCGAGGCGGAGATGGCGGACTTCGGCAAGCGCGTGCTCGTGCCTTTCCCCGAGCTCATCGACGAGCTGGTCGAGCTGCTGCGCCCGCACGCCGAGGTGCTCGACTGCGTCGCCGAGATCGAGCACGCCCGCGTCATGGCCCGCCGCGGCACCAGCGCCGACCACCAGCTGAAGGTCTACCACGCCGCGCTCGAGGGCGGCGCCGACGACCACGAGGCGCAGATGGCGGTGGTCGACTGGCTGATCGAGCAGTCGGTCACGCCGGACGGCCCGGCGGCATGAGGACAGGGCTGGGCACGCGTGCCCGATCACCGTCGGCGGAAAACTGAGCACAACCTCGGGGAGAGTAGCATCTGGTGACAGCCGTGCCTATGTGGCAGGTTGGGGCGAGCAGGCGCGATGAAACGGCCCCGCAAGCGCAAGAGATCGAGTGGTATGCGTATGAATGTGCAGAACTGGCCCGCGCTGGAGGGTCTCGGGCGGCATCCGGCGCTGGCGGCGCTGGCCGAGGGGCACGGCGATGCCGAGGCGATCGACGTCTTCCTGACCGAGCCGGAGTTTCCGCTGGCGGAGCCGGGGATGCTGACCTTCGCCTGGCGCGGCCAGGCGGATCACGTGCACCTGGTGCGCTGGATCCACGCCGGCGCCGATCGGCGGCCCTTCGTGCGGCTGGCCGGGTCGGCGCTCTGGCTGCTGCGGCTGCCGGTCGAGGACGGCGGGCGGTTTGAGTACAAGCTCGCCGTCGGCCGGCACGGGCACGAGGAGCTGATCGTCGACCCGCTGAACCCGGCAAGGGCGGAGGATCCCTTCGGGGAGAACTCGGTCGCCCGGACGATGGGCTACGTGCGGCCGGACTGGAGCCTGCCGCGCGGGGCGCCCGAGGGACGGATCGAGGAGATCACGGTCGACGAGCCGCGCCTTCGGCGAAGGGCGCGGAGTGCGGGTCTACCTGCCGGCGGGGCACGACCCCGAGCGGGCCTATCCGCTGGTGGTGATCCATGACGGGGACGACTTCGTCGCCTATGCCGACCTGCCGGTCATTCTCGACAACCTGATCGACGCGGGGGAGATCCCGCCGGTGATCGCGGCGCTGGTGCAGACCCGCGACCGGCTCGGCGAGTATTCCGGCGGGCGGCAGCATCCGGCCTTTCTCGTGGGCGACCTCCTGCCGGCGCTTTCGGCACGCTGGCGGATCTCGGAGGCGCCGCGCGAGCGGGTGCTGCTCGGGGCGAGCCTCGGGGCGGTCGCGTCGCTGGTGACGGCGTTCCGCTACCCGGACGTCTTCGGCGGGCTGGTCCTGAAGTCGGGCTCGTTCATCCTCGACGAGCGCAAGCTCGCGCGGCGGCCGCACCCGGTCTTCCACCGCATCGCACGGTTGATGCGGGCGCTGCGCCGGGCGCCGCCGCTGCCCGGAACCCGCGCCTTCGTCTCGACCGGCGAGCTCGAAGGCCTCGCCTCCGAGAACGTTGCCCTCGCAAGCTTCTTGCGCGAACGCGGCGTCGATGTTCTGTTCAAGAGCGTGTGGGACGGGCACCACTGGCACAACTGGCGCGACCAGCTTCGCGACGGCCTGCGCTGGGTCCTGAGGCCGGAAGGCACGCCACAAGGCTGACCGGGCGCCCTCATCCCGGTCCGCCGCTTCGGGGGAAACGGGATGGGTGAGCGTACCGCCAACATCGGTCTGTCGCTTGGCGCCGACATCTGCTGGCCGATTGCCTACGAGAGCCTGCTCGCCGCGCTGGACCTCGACCTCGAGATCGGCTCCGACCGGATCCGCTTCGCCTGCGAGCGGGTGACGATCGAGCCGTTCGACCTGCGCCAGCCGGTCAAGTACGACGTGGTGATCGACCGGCTGACGCACTGGTATTCGATCAGTCGCGAATGGATCAAGAAGGCGATCGTCCTCAACGACCTCTATGTCTACAACAACCCCTGGTCGATCCAGGCCAACGAGAAGCACACCTCCTACTGCGCGATGATGCGCCTCGGGCTGCCGATCCCCGAGACCTGGATGCTGCCGGCCAAGGCCTACGAGCACGCCGACGACCTCGAGCCGACGCTGCGCCAGTACGCGCGGATGTTCTCGCTGAAGGAGATCGGCGACAAGATCGGCTACCCGTTCTTCATGAAGCCCTACCACGGCGGCGGCTGGCGCGGGGTGACGAAGATCGACGACCTCGAGAGCTTTCACCACGCCTACGACAAGAGCGGCACCGACCTGATGAACCTGCAGAAGGCGGTGATCCCCTATGACTGGTTCGTTCGCTGCATCGGCCTTGGCCCGCAGACCCGCAAGGTCAACTACGACCCAGCGGCGGCGCTGCACGACCGCTACACGATGGACACGAACTTCCTCAGCCCGGCGGACGCGCAGACCCTCGAGGACATGACCCTGACGATCAACGCGTTCTTCGGCTGGGACTTCAACTCGTGCGAGTCGCTGGCCAAGGGCGGGGTCTGGTATCCGATCGACTTCGCCAACGCATGCCCCGACAGCCAGGTGACTTCGCTGCACTACCATTTTCCCTGGCTGATCAAGGCCAACCTGCGCTGGTCGATCTTCTGCGCGGCCACCGACCGCAAGATGCGCCGGAACCTCGACTGGGAGCCGTTCTACACGATCGCCGACAAGGACATCGCCCCGGCCGAGAAGCTCAAGGAATACGCCGCGATCGCCCACAAGCGCTTCGAGACGGAGAAGTTCCGCGACTTCTGCCGCACCCGTCTCGGTCACCTCGACGACCTCGCCTACGAGTTCTTCGGCTCCGAGACCATGCGCGACGCCGTGCGCAGGAAGGTGACGGCGCTGTTCCCCACCCACGAGATCGACGAGTTCACCGAGCTCTTCTTCGGGCGGGTGCAGAAGTGGCGCGATGAGGAGGGGGCGCGCGGCGATGAAGACGGGTTCTAGGTGGTACTCCGAGCGGGTCGAGCAGGAGATCGGCCTGGTCCGCTGGGGCCATTGGGGCCAGCCGGTCCTGATCTTCCCCACCGCGGGCGGCGACGCCGAGGAGATCGAGCGCATGCACCTGATCGGCGCGCTCAACCCGCTGATCGAGGGCGGCCGGATCAAGGTCTACTCCTGCGACAACATCGCCGGGCGCGCCTTCGCCTCCAGCACCGGCTCGGTCGGCTACCGCTGCGCCCTTCTCGACCGCTTCGAGGAGTGCGTCGCCCGCGAGGTCGTCCCGGCGATCCGCGCCGACTGCGCGAGCGACGGCATCGAGGTGATCGCCACCGGCGCCTCGCTCGGCGCCTTCATGGCGGTCGCCGTCACCTGCCGCTACCCGTGGCTGTTCCGGGCCGCCGTCGGGATGAGCGGCACCTACGACCTCGAACGTCTGTTCGGCTTCGGCGGCACCGACGACTACTACTTCTGCACGCCGCTGAGCTTCATGCCGAACCTTGGCCCCGGCGCGATGCTCGACGCGGTGCGGCGCCGGTTCGTGATCCTCGCCTATGGCCAGGGCCGGTGGGAGAACCCCGACGAATTCGTGGCGGCTGGCAGAGGTGCTGGGCGGCCGCGGCGTCCCCAACCGCGTCGATGCCTGGGGGCCGGAATACGACCACGACTGGCCGACCTGGCGGCAGATGCTGCCGGGCTACCTCAACGAGCTCGCGCCCTAGGTTGCGCCACAGCGGGAGGACCGCGGATGCCTGGGACTTTCGGACGTTTCTCGGTCGGCCCCGACGGGCGCTTCGTGCCCGCCACGCCCCGGCCGAAGTTCAAGCTGCTGGCGGATTTCGCCTTCGAGGACCCGCGGGGCCGGCTCTGGAAGGTCCCGGCGGGGGTCGAGGTCGACGGTGCCTCGATTCCCCGCATCTTCTGGACGCTCTTCGGCGGGCCGTTCGAGGGTAACTACATCCACGCGTCGGTGGTGCATGACCATTTCTGCGTGACCCGCACGCGGTCGTCGGAATCGACCCACGAAGCCTTCTATTTCGGGATGCGGGCTAACGGGGTTCCCGACTCGACGGCGAAGAAGATGTACTCGGCGGTAGCCACCTTCGGGCCGCGATGGCGTCTGACTTCGCGGGGTCCCGAAGGCAGCGGAGAGCCGGTCGTCGAGTTGCTGCCGGAGCTCGATCTCGCCGATCCGGCGAAGCAAGAGGAGGCCGACCGGATGTTCTACGCCCTTGCCGAATCCCTGGATGCGAGCGGCGGCAACGAGTTCGCCACCTCCGACGGCGGCATGGCCGAGGCGTCGCTCGAGAACCTGCAGGCCGAGGCTGACCGGGTCCGCGCCAGCCTCGCCGGGACGGGCGGCACGCCATGAACGTCATCTTTCTCGAGCCCGGCTTCCCGGCCAACCAGCGCGAGTTCGTCCGCGCCCTGGCATCGGTCGGCGCCTTCGTGATCGGCGTCGGCGACCGGCCTTACGACTGGCTCGACGACGAGCTCAAGGGCTGGCTCGGCACCTACCAGCAGATCGGCTCGGTCACCGACGAGGGCGCGCTCGAATGGGCGGTGCGCCAGTTCCAGGGCCGGATGTGGATCGACCGGCTCGAGGCAGTGGTCGAGGCGCACGTCATGCCGGCGGCGCATGTGCGCGAGCGCTGCGGGATCCCCGGCATCTCCGCCCGGACCGCCTATCTCTGCCGCGACAAGGTCGCGATGAAGGACGTGCTGCGCAAGGCCGGGGTGCCGACCGCCGCCTCCGCCGGGGTGACCACGCCTGGCGAGGCCCGCGACTTCGTCGAAGCCGTCGGCTTCCCGGTGATCCTCAAGCCGCGCGACGCCGCCGGCGCCTCGGGAACCTTCCGGGCCGGCAGCCTGGGCGAGCTTGCCGACGCCGCCCGCGCCAGCGGCCTCGCCGACGGCGCGCCGGTCGCGATCGAGGAGTTCGTCGAGGGGCACGAGGGCTTCTACGACACCCTGACGGTCGGCGGCCGCGTCGCCTCCGACTTCGTCAGCCACTACTACCCGAACGTGCTGGAGGCGATGCGGACCCGCTGGATCTCGCCGCAGATCGTCGCGACCAACCGCGTTTACGAGCAGGGCTATGACGAGGTCAAGACCATGGGACAGCGGGTGACCCAGGCGCTCGGCATCGGCACCGCCGCCACGCACATGGAGTGGTTCTTCGGCCCGAAGGGGCTGAAGTTCTCCGAGATCGGCTGCCGGCCCCCCGGCGTCGGGCAATGGGACAGCTACTGCGCCGGCAACGAGTTCGACCTCTACCGCGAATGGGCGCTCGCGGTCTGCTACGCCACCACCGACCGCCCGCCCTCGCGCCGCTACGCCTGCGGCATCATCGCGCTCCGGCCTGAGCGGGACGGCTGGATCGCCGGCTACGAGGGGATCGACGAGGTGTTCCGCCGCTACGGCGATCTCGTCGTCGGAAGCCACTTCCCGGCGCCGGGGACGGCGACCCAGCCGGTGGCGGCCGGCTACATGGCGAACGCCTGGATGCGGGTGCGGCACCCCGACTACGATCACCTGCGGCACATCCTGAACGACATCGGCGAGCAAGTGCAGGTCAGGGCAAACTGACGGCGGAATCGGATCGACTCAGTCGGGGCGGATTCCCCCGCGTCGACAGCTGCCTGGCGAGATTCGCTCATGCACAAGTCATGCACCAAGCATGCACAATTCATATGCTAAGGAAAAGAGTCAGGATTGCGATGGTGGGCAGGCGTGCACACCAACGTGTCTCGAAAGCCCGGCTCAGGTGAAGAGGAAATCCTCCGAGCCGAAGGTCAGCGCCGTGACGCCCAGCAGGCGGATGTCGCCCGCGCCGCCGAGCGCGTCGAGGTCGATCGTCGCGACGCCCGCACTGAAGCTCGTCGCCGCCTGCACCGCGCTGGCCTGGATGCCGAACCCGAGCAGGCGGATCGCGTCGTTGCCGTTGCCGTCGAAGTCGGTGATCGTGCAGACGCCGGCCGGCGTGCCGGCACTGAAGGCGAACCGGTCCGCCCCGGCCTCCCCGGTCAGCTGGTCACCGGGGCCGCCGAACAGCGTGTCATTGCCCGCGCCGCCGAGGATCTGGTCCGCGGCGACGCTCCCGGTGATCGTGTCGTTGCCGTTCAGGCCCTGGATCGAGGCGAGCCCGGTCACGGTGGTGAAGATCGAGAAGTTCAGGACGTCGTTGCCGGCCGAGCCGAGCACCGCCCTCCCACCGCCTTCGAAGCCTTCGACCCCGCTGATCCGCTGCGTGCCGGAGAGCACGATGTCGACCGCGGCGCTGTCGAGCCGGATGGTGTCGGTCCCGGCGCCGCCGTTCATCGTATCGGTCTGCGCCGCGCTGCCACGGATGAAGATGACGTCGTTGCCGGCATCGCCGTTCGCGACGTCCTGGCCGGAGCCGCCGGTCAGCAGGTCGTCGCCGTCGCCGCCGTTCAGGGTGTCGTTGCCGCCGTTCCCCGAGATCCTGTCGTTGCCGGCGCCACCGGTCAGGGTGTTCGCGGCCCCGTTGCCGGTGAGAACGACCCCGGTCGGCGGCGGAGGAGGAGGGGGCGGTGGTGGTGGTGGTGGCGGCGGAGGCGGCGGGCTGGTCCCGAACGGCAGATCCTCGGCCGCGACCCCCTGCACCAGGAGGGTGGCGTTGCCGAAGCGGACTGTGGTGCCACTCGCATTCTCCGACACCGTCATCGCAGGAAAGCCGGCGGCGTTCGCGAACTGGAAGACGTCCTGCGGGTTCCAGTCGGTCACCGTGGTCTGATTGACCAGGTCGACATTGATCACGAAGGTGTCGATCCCCGCGCCGCCCGTCAGCACGTTGCTGCCCGCACGCCCCTCCAGCCGGTCGTCGCCGTTGCCGCCGATCAGCGTATCGGCCCCGGCGCTGCCGATGAGCGTGTCGTTGCCGTCGAGACCCTGGATCGAGGCGAGGGCAACCACGCTCGCGAAGATCGAGAAGTCGAGGATGTCGCCGGTCGCCGAGCCCCGCACCGCCCGGCCGCCGCCGTCGTAGATCTCGACGTTGCTGATCCGCTGGGTGCCGAACAGCACGATGTCCTCGGCCGTGCTGTCCAGCCGGATCGTGTCCGTGCCGGCGCCGCCGTTCATCGTATCGTCCTGCGCGAAACTGCCGCGGATGAAGATGATGTCGTCGCCCGCGTCGCCGTTCACGACGTCGCGGTTGGCGTTGCCGGTCAGCCGGTCATCGCCATCGCCGCCGTTCAGTGTGTCGTTGCCCCGCCCACCGGCGATCGTGTCCGCGCCGGCGAGGCCAGAGAGCGTGTCGTTGCCGGCGGCGCCCGTGATCGTGTCGTTCCCGGCGCCGCCGGTCAGGGTGTTCGCGGACGCGTCGCCGGTCAGAACGACCCCCGTCGGCGGCGGTGGGGGTGGAGGAGGCGGCGGCGGGCTGCTGCCGAACGGCAGGTCGGCCGCCGCCACCCCCTCGAACAGGACCACCGCGCTGCCGAGCCGAAGCGTCGCGCCCCGAGGCCCGTCCTCGACCGTCGGCGTCGCGCCACCGGCGCCGGTGAACTCGATCGCCTCGCCGCTGACCCAGTCGACGATCTTCGTGAAGTTCACCCGGTCGGCCGCGATCACGAAGGTGTCGACGCCGGAGCCGCCGACCAGCACGTTGTCCCCGCCAAGGCCCGCGAGCCGGTCGCCGCCCTCGCCGCCCGAGATGTGATCGTCCGACGAGTTGCCCGTCAGCGTGTCGCCGCCGCCGTTGCCGATGATGAGGTTGCGGCCCGCCCCGCCCGTGATCGTGTTCGCGCCGCCGTCGCCGGCCACCCGCTCATAGGCGAGGAAGGCGTTCTCCTGCAGGTCGGCCACCGGCGTGTTGCGCCGGATCACGTCGGACAGCGTCGTGTCCCAGAGCTCGCGCAACTCGTCCGCGCCGAACCCGCGGCCCTCGCTCCAGAACGGGTCGCCGTTGCGCAGCCGGACGAACTGCTGAATGAGGACCGCCCGGAACGTCTCGCCGACCATGCCGCCGCCAACCGGGTTCTCGGCGAGCCCGCCGACCCAGAGATCGAGCTTGGAGACGTCGTTGCCGTACGCCTGGGCGAGCCGAGCCGCCATCACGGAGTCGCTCGTGAGCTGCGAGAAGCTCTCTTTGGGGGCAAGGCCGAGCGCGACGCGCATGTCATTGTAGGTCGGAAGCCCATGGTCCCGGCCACGCTGGATGTTGAGCGTCGCGAGGTCCTGTCCCGGGCCACCACCGCCGCGCAGGAACGAGCGCACGTCCTCGACCATGAACGTGTCGACGTCCTGCGAGAAGGTCGTCGACATGCCGCGCATGATCGCCTCGGGACCGGTCCGCTCGACCTCTCCCCGCACCGAGAAGGCGTTTCGCAGCGCGATGTTGCCCAAGGCATGCTCGGTGCCGTCCTCGTTCATCCGCTCGATCACCGGCGAAAGCATCGTGTGGCCGAGGCGATAGATCGCCGTGGAGAATTCGAGCAGGATTGCCGGGTTCACGCCCGGCTTGAAGCCGGTGTACGCGGGGATCGCACTCTCGCCGATCAGGACCGGCAGGAACTCGTTGAAGGTGATCGCCTGCATGATCGCCTCGACCCGCGACCGCGCGCCTTCGAAGAGCTCGGCCGTGCTCAAGGTGGGGTCGAGCTGCGCCAGCATGTCGACGATCCGGTTATGCTCGCGCGCGAAGATCGCATGCATCGAGAGCAGCGCGATGTTCTCGTCGGCACGACCGTCACCGGTGATCGGCCCGCTGCCGAAGACCGGGTCGTTGAAAGCGAAGGCGATCGTGTCGCTCCCCGACAACCGGAGCTTGGCGGTGCCCGGCACCGTCAGCGCATCGAGCCTGGCCTGCGTCGAGCCGTAGATGTTGGAGCTGTCGAGATATGAGCTGATGTCGTTGTTGTACTGGCGCGGATTGTCCACCGACGTGCCGGTCCCGGCGATCGGGTCGGACCGCGTGAAGCCCAGGTTGCTGCCGGGCGTGAAGACGGGGTCGCCGGCCGGGATGGGGATGGGCGCGGTTCCCGCCGAGGAATTGGTCGAGGTCTGGTCCATGTCGTGGTCGAGGAACTGGCCCCAGACCCACATCAGGCTGCTGGCGCCCTCGGGGTTGGGCATGTCGATGAAGTCGCCGTCCGCCTCCAGCTGGAGGAAGACCGTGTTGGAGATCTCCCGCGGGTTCGGGCGATCGGCGCCGGCGATGGTCGCGCCGCCGTCGGGGTAGCTTGCCGGCGCCAGCCGGTCCTGCTGCGCACCGGTCGCGCCGCCGGTGTCGCCGCCGTTCGCGGGCCGTGGCGCATTGACAAAGTTGACGGACGGATCGAACGCCATCTCACAAGTCCCCTGAATGTTGAGAAGATTACATCGGCCTAATCAGCCGAGCCCCTCCGAGTCGAACCAGGTACCCCGACGCGCAAATTCTTCTGTTTGATTTGCAGGCGCATTGGCCCACCGCTGCCAGAACCAAATGACTCGGCTGTGGCGCGATTGCCGATCGGACCGGTAATGAATTAGTCTCGCCTAGTCAACTGCAGGATGTTCTAGAGCGGGATGAGGCCCGGCGGGAGTCCGAACGCGCCCGGCGCGCTGGCGTTAACCTTGGTTGACGGGGCGGGGCAAGGCGCGGATTTCGCTCGAAAAGCCGCCGGGGATGATCTCCGGGGAGGCATGCACGACGCATGCACATCGTATGCACAATCCATGCACCAAATCCGTGCGGGAGCCGGCGGCCGTCGCAGGGAGGCCTGCGGCACGATTTCGACAGTCGACGGCCGAAACAAGAAAGACGCGCGCCGTCTTGCCAAGTCGATCCGCAGTTAGTCATCGTTGGCTGGAGGTCGCCGCGGCGGCGGTTCGGCTTCTTGACTTGGCTCTGCATCGCAGATGCTTCTGGCCTTCTGGTCTAGCCATCGCGGCAGTTGGGTCCTTTCGGTTCCGACTCGCCTGAACGCGATCCGGGAGTCCCCGCCCCGGCCTGGAAATCATCCCGTTCCAAGGCGGCTCAATGCGCCTGGCCGTCCGCCGCGAACAGGTGGACGCGCTCGCTGTCGAACGCGAGGCCGACCTGATCGCCGATCCGGGCGGCCGATTCGCCTTCGTCCTCGACCACCAGAGGGGCGGCCGCCGTCTCCACGTAAAGGATGGTCGTGTGCCCGAGATGCTCGAGCATGCTGATGCGGCCGTCGAGGACCGAGGCGGCGCCGCCCGGCTCGGTCGGGGTGATGTGCTCGGGGCGAATGCCGAGCTCGACCTGCGCCCCGGCCGGCGCCGGCCGGCGCGCCCGCGCGACGATGTCACTCGGCCCGCCGACGCTCAGTCGGGCGCGGCCGTCCTCGAAGCTCCGGACCGTGGCGGGCACGAAGTTCATCGCCGGCGAGCCAACGAACGAGGCGACGAACCTGTTCTGCGGCCGGTGGTAGAGGTCGAGCGGCGATCCCACCTGGGCGATGCGGCCGCGGTCGAGCACGACCACGCGGTCCGCCAGCGTCATCGCCTCGACCTGGTCATGGGTCACGTAGATCATCGTGGTCGCCAGCTCCTGGTGGAGCTTCGCGAGCTCGAGCCGCATCTGCACCCGGAGCTTGGCGTCGAGGTTGGAGAGCGGCTCGTCGAACAGGAACACTTCGGGGTCGCGCACCAGCGCCCTGCCGATCGCCACGCGCTGCCGCTGGCCGCCGGAAAGCTGCGCGGGCTTGCGGTCCATGTAGTCGCCGAGCTGGAGGAGCCGCGCCACCTTCTCCGACTTCTCGGCGATCTCGCGCTTCGGGGCGCCGGCGACGTCGAGGCTGAAGCCGATGTTCTGCCGCACGGTCATGTGGGGGTAGAGCGCGTAGGACTGGAACACCATCGAGATCCGCCGCTTCGCCGGCGGAACACGGGTGATGTCGCGCCCGCCGATCAGGACCTGCCCGGAGGTGACGGTCTCGAGCCCGGCGATCATCCGCAGGAGCGTGGACTTGCCGCATCCCGAGGGTCCGAGCAGCGCGCAGAACTCGCCGGCCTCGACCGCGAGGCTGAGATCGCGGATCACCTCGACCGCGCCGAACTGCTTGCTGAGGCGGTCGAGCTCGACATGGGGCATCGCTCGGCCTCCGCTCAGCTCTCGCGCATCCAGACCGTCATCGGCCCGGGTGCGCGGTTGGCCCAGAGGTAGTAGGGGATCGCGGTCAGCGTCGCCGGCGCCACAGCCGGCGGGGTCGTCCGGTAGAGCACGCCGTCCCAGTCGCCGGCGCTCGCCGCGCTGCCCCGGGCGGTCAGCGTCACGATGCCGTCGAAGAGATCGCGCCGGTCCGCCGCCTCGACCCCGGCGCTCCGCGGCAGGGCGAGCTGGGCGACCGGGGCGTCCGGGTTGTCGGCCTGCTCCAGGCAGTAGACCAGCGGCCCCCGGCGCAGGGTGACCCGGCCGAGATCCATCCGCACCTTCGGGTTCGCGAAGACGCGCTCGGGCAGCATCGGCAGCTCGAGCTCCACGATGTCGCCCTCGGACCATTCGCGCGTGATGTCGAGGTAGCCGCGGGTCGTGGCCGCGCCGGCGTTCACCGCATCGCCGTTGACGCTGGCGGTCGCGTCGCGCGCCCAGCCGGGGATGCGCAGCTTGAGGCCGAACCGGTGCGGGGCGGCCGGGTGCACCGCGATCCGGATGCGCCCCGACCACGGGTAGCTGCTCGTCTCCTCGATGCGGACGGCGCGGCCGTCCACCTCGAGCTCGGCGACGTTGCCGCCGTAGAGGTGCATCGCGATCACGCCCTTGCCCGTCGAGTAGAAGTAGCCGCCGATCGAGGCGACGAGGCGCGAGACGTTCATCGTGCAGCACGGGCACGGGTGCCAGTCCCAGCGCCGGTGGGCGCCGTCGCTCTCGAGCTTGTTCTCGTAGAAGTAGTGCTCGCCGTCGCGCGACAGCCCCGACAGCGCGCCGTTGTAGAGCGCGAGCTCGAGCCCGTCGGCGTACTGGCCGTCGAGCTCGAGGTTCAGCATCCGCTGCGCCCAGAAGATCATCGCGACCGAGGCGCAGGTCTCGGCATAGGCGGTGTCGTTCGGCAGGTCGTAGTCGGAGGTGAAGCCCTCGTTCGAGGCCGAGGGGCCGAAGCCCCCGGTCACGTACATCCGGGTCGAGGTCACGTCCCGCCAGAGCACCTCGCAGGCGCGCTTGAGCGCCTCGTCGCCGAGCTCGGCCGCGAGGTCGGCCATGGCAGTGTACATGTACATCGCCCGCACCGCATGGCCGACGACCTTGTCCTGCTCGCGCACGGGCTTGTGCGACTGGCTGTACTCGTAGGTGCCCTGACCGTACTCGCCAGGCGCCTCGCCGCGGGCGTCGCGCTCGATGTCGAAATAGTGCGGCTGCCGGCCCCGCTCGTCGATGAAGTAGGCGGCGAGGTCGAGCTGCTTCTTCTCCCCGGTCAGGTGGTAAAGCTTGACCAGCGCGATCTCGATCTCCTGGTGGCCGCAGTAGCCGCGCTTCTGCCCCGGCCCGGTGCCGAAGGTGGCGCGGATGTGGTCGAGGTAGCGCTCCATCACGTCGAGCATCCTGCGCCGCCCGGTCGCCCGGAAGTATGCGATCGCGCCCTCCAGCATGTGGCCGCAGTTGTAGAGCTCGTGGTTGTCGCGCAGGTTGGTCCAGCGGTTGTCGAGCTCCCTTCCGATGTACCAGAGGTTCAGGTAGCCGTCCGGGAGCTGCGCCCGTTGGAGCTTCGCCACGATGTCATCGATCTGCGCCTCGATCTTCGGGTCGCGGCGGTGGCGCAGCGCGTAGCTCGCCGCCTCGATCCACTTACCGATGTCGCTGTCCCAGAAGATCTGGGTGGTGAAGCCGTTCCGGCGGCGCGGAATCCGGAGCGGCGGCGGCGGGTCGAGCACCAGCAGCGCCTCGAGCAACCCCTCGCTTTCGAGCTTGGCGTACTGGCTCGGGATCGTCCGGCTGAGCACGGTCTCCAGCCGCTCACGCCAGAAGTCGCCGGAGAGCGTGACCTTGGTGAAATCGACGGGTGCGTAGCTGCGCATTCAGTTGCTCCTGCCTTCCGGAATCCGTATCGCGCCGCAGCTCTCCCGCACGACGAGCGTGCAGGGCAGCCGCAGCACGCCCTGAACCACCTCGCCGCCGATCAGCCGGACGATCTGCTGCCCGGCCTCCCGGCCGAGCGCGCAAAGGTTCATGTCGACGCTGGTCAGCCGTGGGCGCACCGCCTCGACCATGACGTCCCAGTTGTCGAACCCGACGACGCCGATCGCCCCGGGGACCGCGACGCCGCGATCGCGCAGGGCGTCGAGGACCCCCCGCGCGATCTGGTCGTTGCCCGCGAAGATCCCGTCCGGCGCGGTCGCCGGGTTGCCGAGCAGCACCGCGACCGCCTCACGCCCCGCCTGCTCCGACCATGGCCCGGTCAGGACGTGGCCGTCGGCCGGTTCGAGCCCGGCCTCGGCCAGCGCGGCGCGGTAGCCGTCGCGCCGCAGGCGGACGGCCTCGAAGTGCTCGGGTCCGCTCACGTAGGCGATGCGGCGGCGACCGGTCGCCAGCAGGTGCGCGGTCGCGAGCCGGGCGCCGCCCTCGTCGTCGGGAAGCAGGCAGAGCGAATGCGGATCGTCGCTGCGCGAGAAGACGAAGACCGCCGGGAGGTCGCGCAGGGGCACCGAGACCTCCGGCCGCCGATCGGCGCGGCGGGCGGTGAAGATCAGGCCGTCGACCTGCTTGCGCATCAGCTGCTCGATGTGTTGGCGCTCACGCGCCGGATCGTCGGTGGCGTTGCACATGAAGATGGCGATGCCCTGGGCCGCGAGCTCGCGCTCCAGCCCCTCGAGGATCGGCAGGGTGAAGCGGCCGAAGCTGTCGTTGGAGATGAGCCCGACGGTGAAGCTCTGGCCGCGATGCAGCGCCTGGGCGAGGTCGTTCGGCCGGAAGCCGAGCTCGCCCGCGATCCGCACGATGCGCGCGCGGGTGTCGGCGCTCAGCGTGCCGGAGTTGTTCAGGGCCTTCGACACCGTTCCGACGCTGACCCCGGCCGCCTCGGCGACGTGCCGGATCGTCCGCCGCGAGCTGCGCGCGGGCCGGGGATCGGCGGGCGTCCCTGCGCGCTCGTCCATCGCTACTTCACCGCGCCGCTGAGCAGCCCCGACACGTAGTAGCGCTGGAGCAGCAGGTAGATCAGCAGGCAGGGGACGATCGAGACGATCACGCCCGCCTGCAGCGCCCCCCAGTCGACGGTGCCGAAGGTGCCGGTCGAGACGCCGGTGAGCATCACCGGCACGGTGAAGCTCGTCTCGCGGCTCATGAAGATCAGCGCCGCGATGAACTCGTTCCACGAGGTGATGAAGGCGAAGAGCGCGACCGTCACCATGCCCGGCAGAACCAGGGGCAGGAACACCCGGAGCAGGATCTGCATCGAGGAGCAGCCGTCCATCACCGAGGCCTCCTCGATCTCCTTCGGGATCGCCTCGAAGCTGTTGCGCATCAGGTAGACCGAGAACGGCAGCTGCAGGATGGTGTGGACGATGGCGAGCCCGATGTGGGTGTTGGTGAGCTCGAGGCTCGAGAACATCAGGTAGAGCGGCGTCAGCATCGCCTGGTAGGGGATCATCATGCTGGCGAGGATCAGCAGGAAGAAGACCTCCTTGAAGGGGATGCGGAACCGCGCCAGCCCGTAGCCGGCGGGAACCGCGAGGAGGAGGCAGAACGCGATGGTGAGGAAGGCGACGATCAGGCTGTTCGAGACGTAGGTCCACAGGCCCGCCTGGTAGTGCGCGACCGCCCGGTAGTTCGCGATGCTCAAGGCATGCGGCAGGTAGGTCGGCGGCACCGCGCTCGCTTCCTCCGGCGTCTTGACCGAGGCGAGGAACGACATGACGAGCGGCAGCAGCATGACCGCGATCAGGAAGACGCAGACCGCGGCGACGAGGTAGCGCGCGGCCGGGCTGCCGCCGACCGGTTCCGCCGCGACCGGCCCGGCGGGGGCGAGTTCGGGAAGGACCGCAACGTCGCTCACCCGCGCTCTCCGCGCCGCTGCAGCGTGAGCTGCAGCGCCGTGCCGCACATGATGACGAGCATGAGGATGATCGACAGCGCGCTGCCGTAGCCGAGTTTGAAATAGACGAACGAGTTCTGGTAGATCCAGTAGACGGAGGTGAAGGTCTGCCCGCGCGGCGCGCCGCCGGTCATCAGATAGAACTGGTCGAAGGCCAGCATCGAGCCGATCGCGCTGATCAGCGTCGCGAGCAGGATCGCCCGCGAGGATAGCGGCACTATGATGCGGCGCACCCGCTGCCAGTAGCTGGCGCCGTCGATCATCGCCGCCTCGATGACCTCCTGGTTGATGGTCTGCATCCCGGCCAGCATGATGATCATGCCAAAGCCGACCACCTTCCACACCACCGAGATGATGACGGCGAGGAGGCCGGTGTCGGCCTTGTTGAACCAGACCATCGGCGCGTCGATGACGCCGAGGTCGACGAGCAGCTTGTTGAAGAGCCCGACCTGCTGGTCGAAGAGCCAGACCCAGAGCAGGCTCGAGCTCGCGAGCCCGATCACCACCGGCAGGAACACGACGCCGCGCGTAACCTGCACGACGGGCCTGTTGACCGTCATCAGGAGCGCGAGCAGGAACCCGAGACCGATCAGGACCGGCGTGATGTAGAGCGTGTAGCGGACGGTGAACCAGAAGGCGCGCCAGAAGTTGCGGTCGTTGAGCGCGGTCAGGTAGTTGTCGAGCCCGACGAACTCGCCGCCGCCGAGCAGCGACTCGCTCGTCAGCGAGATGGTGACGAGCTGCGACAGCGGATAGAACACGAAGACGGCGACGAAGAGCAGCGCCGGGGCGAGATAGAGGAAGCCCACGAGCCGGTTGTTTGTGGCAAGCATCCGTCGACCGCTCCGCTGGCGCCCCGGCCCGTCGGACCGGAGCGCAGGCCCCTCGGCCGGCTACTGGCCGGCGATCTCCAGCATGCGTGCCCGGGCGTCCTCGATCGCGCCGTCGACGTCGCCGTCGAAGATCGCCTGCTGCAGCATGTTGATCCAGGGGCTCGAATCCGAGTTCACCATGTCGGCGAAGTGGAAGACCCAGGGCACGTAGCCGGCTTCGAGCGCGGCCGCCGTCGCCTGCACCTTCTCGTTGCCGGCGAAGTACTCGTTGTCCGCGAGGTCGGTCCGGGTGGTCAGGATCGAGTTCTTGGCGAGCCCGTCGAGTTGCGCTTCGTCGCTCAGCACCCAGGTCACGAACTCCCGGCCGATCGCCTCGTTCGGGGTGCCCTTCGGGATCGCCACGACGTCGCCGCCGACGAAGCCCGACACCTGCCCGGGCTCGAGCCCCGGCAGCAGCGTCACGCCATAATCGAAGTCCGGGAACTGCCGCTGCATCAGCGAGAGCAGGAAGCCGCCGGTGCCGGCGATGCCGACGTTGCCGTTGGTGAAGGCGGCGACGAAGTTCTCACCGGCGTCGACCTCGGCACTCTCGGGGATCAGCCCCTCCTCCCACATCTGCCGGTACTCGTCGAGCACGACCCGCACGGCCTCGCCCTCGAGCGCGGCGTCCTCGCCGTTGCGCGGCAGGATCTTGGCGCCGCCCGCCACCATCAGCGGCGAGGTGACGAAGATGTTGCAGCCCGGGCAGGAGCCGGCGAAGTAGAAGCCGTAGGTGTCCTCGCCGCTGGCGCCGATCTTGGTTGCCATCTCGTGGATCTCGTAGATCGACTTAGGCGGCGCCTCGGGGTCGAGCCCGGCCTGCCGGAACAGCTCCTTGTTCCAGACGAGGATCGACACGTCGGGCGTGAAGCCGACGCCGTAGATGCGGTCCTCATAGGTGGCGATGTCCTTGTAGGCCTGGATGTGGTGCTCGTAGTTCGGATCGGCGGCGAGCTGGTCGGTCAGGTCGGTGAGGAAGCCGGCGCGCATGAAATCCGGCATGTAGATCAGGTCGAACGAGACGAGGTCGGGCGCGTCGCCGGCGCGGACGCTGGTCGCGAGCTTGGTGACAAGCTGGTTGTCAGGGATCGCCGTCAGCTCGATCTTCGCGTCGTGGGTCGAGTTCCACAGGTCGACCATCAGCTTGCCCGGGTCGGCCGCGCTCTCGCGCACCCACATCGACAGGGTCTGGGCCAGCGTCGGCGCCGCGGCGAGGAGCGTCGCGGACAGGACGGGCACGCCAATCGTCAAGGCTCTGGAGAGCTTCATCTATTTCCTCCCGGTCGCCATGGTCTCTGCCATGGTTCATTGCTGCATGAATGCGCGGAAAAGCTTTTCCTAGCCATTTTTCTGGCATGGATCCGCCAGCCGCGCAAGCGTCTCGGCCGCCGGTCCGCGCCGGAATTTGCGTTGATCTCGGCGCGCTCGGGGCTAGGACTCCGAGTGCCCGAAGGTCTGCCAGGAGCCTGCCATGTGCCGCAACATCAAGACCCTGTTCAATTTCGAGCCGCCGGCGACGGACGCGGAGATCCGTGCCGCCTCGCTGCAGTTCGTGCGCAAGCTCACCGGGTTCAACAAGCCGTCGCTCGCGAACCAGGCGGCGTTCGACCGGGCCGTCGAAGAGATGTCAGCCGCCGCCCGCAAGCTGCTCGGATCGCTCGTCACGGGTGCCGAGCCGCGGGATCGGGCGGTGGAGGCGGAGAAGGCGCGCGAGCGGTCGCGGCTCCGCTTCGCGAGCACCACCTATCTCGTCCAGCCGTGAGCGCGCCGCGTATGGGATGCATATGGAACCCATATGGAATCCATATGGGTGATTTCAGGCGCGCGGGATCGCCGGCCCGCGGGCGAGCCGCGCCTGCGCGGCCAGGCGGATCGGTGCGTTAGCGGCACCGTAGCCGCCGTAGCCGTCGCGCTCGACCACCTCGAAGAAGAAGCGTTCGCGGAAGGCGCGGGTGTAGATCTGGAAGTAGCGCCCGCGCTCGTCCTCGTCGTAGAGGATGCCGTTCGCCTGCAGCCGGTCGACCAGCGCCGGGTCGAGCGCGAGCCGCGCCTCGAGGTCGTCGTAGTAGTTCTCCGGGATCGGCAGCAGCTCGAGCCCGGCGCGCTGCATCGTCTCCGCCACCGCGAAGATGTCGTCGGTCGCGAAGGCGATGTGCTGGACGCCGGCGCCGAAGAACTCGTCGAGGAACCGCGACGACATGGTCCGGTCCGAGGCGCTGGCATTCAGGCAGATCCGGATCGTCCGGCCGGCGTCCTGCAGCGCCATGCTCTCGACGATCCCCGCCGGGTCGATCACGTCGACCTGCGGCGTCGTCTCGAGGTCGAAGAGCGACAGGTAGTAGAGCCGCCAGCTCAGCATCTCCTCGGGCGTCATGGACTGCGCGACGTGGTCGATGCGGGTGAGCGGCCCGGCCGGCGCCGCCTCGGCCGGCGCGAACTCGATCTCCCAGACCCGCGCGAGAATCCGACGCCGCGTCGGTGAAGTAGATGAGCGACCCCCCGAGCCCGCGGATCGCCGGGATGTCGAGCTCGCCCGGCCCCACCGGCTGGCGGAAGGACGCGATCCGCAGCGCCTCGGCCCGCGCCAGCGCCGCGCCGGCATCGCCGACCCGGAGCCCGATCGCCACCACCGAGGGCCCGTGCACGATCTGGTGCGAGTGCGCGAGCCCCTCGGGCTCGGTGTTGATGACGAGGTTGCTCGCGCCCTGGGCGTAGCGCGTCACCTGCTTCGAGCGGTGCCGCCCGGTCAGCCGGAAGCCCAGGCCCTCGAAGAGCCGGGCTAAGTCCTCGGCGTCGTCCTCGGACACGGCGAACTCGATCCACTCCACCGCCTCCGGCATCGCACGCGGCGGCATGGTGCCCGGCCGCATCCGGTCGCCGAGCCAGATCAGCGACCGCTCGCCGTCCTCGGCGATCCGCCGCGGCGAGGCCATGCGGAAGCGGTCGTTGAAGATCTCGAGCGAGAGCCAGCCGTCGTAGCCGGTTGCCTCGACCGCACCCATGAAGTAGTCGACCGGAAGGTCGCCCTGGCCGGGGAAGTTCCGGAAGTGCCGCGACCATTGAAGGAGGTCCATCTCCATCCGCGGCGCGTCGGCGAGCTGCACGAAGGTGATGCGGTCGGCCGGAATGGCGCGGATCGGGTCGCAGGGCAATCCCCGGGCGAGCGAATGCCAGCTGTCGAGGATCAGGCCCACGCGCGGATGGTCGGCCCGGCGCACGATCTCCCAGGCGTCGCGATAGTCGGAGACGTGCCGGCCCCAGGCCAGCGCCTCGAAGCCGATGTCGATGCCGAACCCCTCGGCGACCTCGCCGAGCTCGCGCAGGTCCGCCGCCGCCCGGTCGATGCCGCCGAGCGAGGCGGGCGAGACGTTGGAGCAGATCAGGATCCGGCCGGCGCCGAGCTCGTTCATCAGCTCGAACTTGCGCTTCGCCCGCTCGAAGCCGCGCGCGCGTTGCGGCTCGGGCATGCCCTCGAAGTCGCGGAACGGCTGGAAGGCGACGACCTCGATCCCGTGGTCGCGCACCAGCGCCCCGATCTCCCGCGGCGAGCCCTCGTGCGCGAGCACGTCCGCCTCGAAGATCTCGACGCCGTCGAAGCCGGCGGCGGCGATCGCGGCGAGCTTCTCGGTCAGCGAGCCGCCGATCGAGACGGTGGCGATCGAGAATTTCATGCGTCCTCCAGCGCCTGCCGCAGCAGGCCCTCGTCGATCGGCTGGCCGTGGAAGATCTCGAAGGCGTGCAGGCCCTGGTAGAAGTAGAGCTCGTACCCGCTCATTACTTTGAGCCCCTCCGCCGCGGCGTCGCGCAGGAACTGCGTCTCCACCGGTGTATAGACCGCGTCGAAGGCCCATGCCGCGTCGCGCATCAGCGCGCGCGGGACCGGCGTGCCGTCGTGGCCGACCATGCCGACCGGCGTGCAGTTGATCAACCCGGCCGCGCCCTCGGTGCCGCCGGCGACGTCGCCGGTCACCGCCACCGCCAGCCCGGGCGCCGCCGCGGTCAGCGCAGCCGCCAGCGCCTCGGCCTTCGGCAGATCGCACTCGACCAGTGCCAGCTCCTCGAGCCCGAGGGCGAGCAGGCCGAAGGCCACCGCCTTGCCGACCCCACCCGCGCCGATCATGCACACGCGTCCCGGCGGCCGCTCGCCGAAGGCGTTGCGATAGCCAGCCATGAACCCGGACCAGTCGGTGTTGGAGCCCTCGGGGCCGGCGTCGCCGAAGACGACGGTGTTGACGGCGCCGAGCGCCGCCACCCGGGAGTCGGGGATGCCGACCAGCCTGACCACGCGTTCCTTGTAGGGATAGGTGATGTTCAGCCCACGGAAGCCGCCATCGCGAGCCGCGGCGAAGACCGCCTCGAAGTCCCGGCCGCGTTCCCGGGGGACCAGCCGCTCGTAGCTGACCGGGATCCCCGCCAGCCGCCCAGCAAGCTCGTGCAGGCGCGGTGCCTGCGACTGCGCGATGTTGTCGCCGATCAGGCCGAGACGAACCGTCATCGCGCCGCCCGCTGCCCGCAGCGGACCCCGATCACCTCGACCTGGCAGTGCGTAAGCCCCGGCATGCCGCGACAATCCCGCGTCAGCCCGCCGCTGTCCAGTGTTGCGCCGCAGGCATCACGATGTCAGGGCAAAGGGAAGGCCGGGCGTGCCCGGCCTTCCCGCGTTCGCCTGTGTTGGTCGGTACCGAAGCGCCGTCACCGCAGGTCCACCCGCTGCGCGTCCTGGTTGGACTCGCCGCGGTTGAAGGCATGCGCCGCGATCTGCCGCAGCGACAGGCCCCGCGCCTCCTCGTCGGAGAGACCCGCGCTCCGCGCCAGCTGGCGGGCGGTGTCACCGGCCGGCTGCTGCCGCGTGCCCATCACGTAGAGGGACTCCTGCCCCCGAGGCGCGACGGTCTGCTGGTCCTGGTCGCCCGAGGCCCGGTTGAAGAACCGCGCCGCGATCTGGGTCAGATCGAGGTTGCGGGCATCGTCGGGCGCAACCCCGGCCGTGGCCGCGAGCTGGCGCGGCGCGTCGGCCGCGGTGCCGGGCTCGATCGCGGCCCGCTGCGCATTCTCGCTGTCGCGGCTGAACTTCTGCGCGGCGATCTCGGTCAGCGTCAGCTGCTGGGCCTCGGCGGGGCTCAGCCCGGCGTTGGCGGCGAGCTGGCTGCGATCAGCCGCGGGCGCCGCGGTCGCGAGGGCAAGAGCTGCAGTCGCGCCGAGGAGCAGGGCTTTGATTTGGTTGGTCATCGATTTTCTCCTGCTGCCTGGAGGAAGATCGGGCCACCGCCGGTCCAGGCGCTTGCGGTGGCTCCGAGCGGCGCCGCGTGCTGTGGCTGCCGTCTCGATGCGACCTATGTGGGCCGCGCGCGTTTCATTGCGGTCACGGATCGCGGCCGGAGCGTTACAGCCGTAGCCGATCCGGCCGCGCCGGGTGCTGGCGGCCCCGGCCCTACCGCACTAGATTCTGCGCGGGCCCGATACGCGCGGAGGCGGCGATGTCTATGCAGTCACATGAGCAGGATGGCGTCGGGGCGGACGCGGAGCTGAGCCACGCGCGGCGGCTCGAGACGATCGGCGCCTTCGCCAGCGGGATCGCGCACAACTTCAACAACATCGTCACCGCGATCGTCGGGCGGGCCGAGATGGCGCTCGACGAGGTCGCGCCGGATAGCGCCGCCGCCGACAGCCTGCGCGAGATCCGGCAGGCGGGCGAGCGGGCGCGCGAGCTCGCCGACCAGGTCCTGCGCTTCGGCCGCCGCTCGGACGCGCCAGTCCGCGAGATCTGCATCCAGGACGTCCTCGCCGAGACGCGGCCGCTGATCGAGGCGGCCTTGCCGCCGGACGTGACGCTGGCGGTGACGTACGCCCGGGTGCCGACGGTGGTCGCCGGCCAGGCCGAGCAGCTGCAGCAGGTGATCCTCAACCTCGCGAACAACGCCGCGCAGGCGCTGGACGGGCCTGGCGTCGTCGAGCTCGCCTTTGCCGCCCGGACCACGGCCGACCCCGGCGCCTTCGGCGACGACGTGCTGCCGCCGCGCTCTTACGCGGTGCTGACGGTGAGCGATGCGGGCCGCGGGATGGACGCGGCGACGCGGGCGCGAGCGTTCGAGCCGTTCTTCACCACCCGCCGCGAGGGCAACGGGCTCGGGCTCGCGATCAGCCGCGAGATCGTCCGCAGCCACGGCGGCGCCATCGGCATCGACAGCGCGCCCGGCCGGGGCACCCGCGTCGAGGTCTGGCTGCCGGCCGCCGTCGGCGCGGCGGCGACGCCGTGCCGCGAGGCGCTGCACGCGGTCGAGCGGGGGGCGGGCGAGGCGGTGCTGGTGCTCGAGGCGGACCGCGACCGGCGCTGGCGGCTCGAGGAGGTGCTCGCCGCGATCGGCTACGAGCCGGTCGGCTTCGCCGATCCCGCCGTGGCGGTCGCCGCGCTCCGCGCCGCGCCCCGCCGTTTCGACCTGGCGCTGCTCTGCAACCCGCGCCCGGAGGCGGCTGCGGCGATCGCGGACGCCGCCCCCGGTCTGCCGGTCGTTCTCGCCGCCGGCGCGGGCGGCGGCGAGGTCCTGCCCTGCCCGCCGCCGCTCGCCGGGCTCGCCGCCGCGCTCGCGCGACGGGTCCGCGCCGCCGCCTGAGCGGTCAGAACGGCTCGACCGCCGTGGCGAAGACGTAGCCGACGCCGCGCTCGGTGCGGATCATCTGCGGCGCGCTGGCGTCGCGTTCGAGCTTGCGGCGCAGGCGCAGGACCTGCACGTCGATGCTGCGGTCGTAGATGTCCTCGTGCACCCGGGTCGCCTGCAGCAGGCGCTCGCGCGTGAGCGGGCGCTGCGGTGCCTCGAGGAAGGCGAGGAGCAGCGCGTACTCGCCCTTGGTCAGCGCGACCCGGTTGCCGTCGGGGTCGACGAGCCGCCGGGCGCGGCGCTCGAGCCGCCAGCCGGCGAAGCGGTAGCCGCCGCGCTCGGGGTCGCGGGTGTGCTCGGTGCGGCCGATCTCCTGGCGGCGCAGGATGGCCCGGACGCGGGCGTGGAGCTCGCGCAGGCTGAAGGGCTTGGCGATGTAGTCGTCGGCGCCGAGCTCGAAGCCGACGACGCGGTCGATCTCCTCCTGGCGGTGGCCGGTGACGATGACGACGGGAACGTCGGAGACCGCCCGGATCTCGCGCAGGAGATCGAGGCCGTCCTCGCGGCCGAGGCGGAGGTCGAGCAGGATGACGCTCGGCTGGGCGCGGCCGAGGTGCCGGCGCAGCTCGGCGCCGCCCGAGATCGCGGTCGCCGGCACGTTCTGCGACTCGAAGAACTCGGTGATCATCCGCTGCACCGCCGGCTCGTCGTCGATCACGAGGACGTAGCCGTCCCTCGCGCTTGCCGCCGCCCCGGGGCCGGGCTCGGCCGCAATCCTTCCCATCAGGCTCATCCGGTCATCCCTGTCGGTTCCCTCGCCGATATAGGGCGCCGGCGGCCGATGATCAGGGGAGCCAGGAGCGATAAAGCGGGTGGTCGCGCCCGATCGGGATCGAAACCGGCAGGCCGCTGCGCTGGGACTGGTAGGCCGCGGTGACGAGCTCGAGCGAGGCGCGGGCGTCGGCGAGCGTCACCGGCGGCTCGGTCCCGGCCTCGAGCGCCGCATGGAAGAGCTCGAACTGGCGGGTGTAGCCGTCCTCGACCGGGGCCAGTCCGGCGAGCGCGGCGTCGACGCGGACCTGCGCCTCCGGCGTGCCGGCGACGAAGCTCCAGGGGTCGCGCGACATCGTGTAGGGCTCGGTGATGCTCTCGGCCACCAGGTCGTGGAACGAGAAGCGCAGCCGCGAGATCTCGCGCCGCGAGCCGAGCGTCATCGACAGGCTCGCGAGCGAGCCGTTCGCCATCCGCACCGCGAGCGCCGCGGTGTCCTCGACCTCGATCGGGTTCACGAGCGTGGCGCCGTAGGCGAAGACCTCGGCGCAGGGGCCGTGCACGTAGTTGAGCATGTCGTGGGCGTGGATCGCGTGGCCGAGCAGGCCGCCGCCATACTCGCTCGCCCACTTCCCGCGCCACGGCACCGCGTAGTAGTCGGGGCCGCGCCACCAGTGGGTCTCGATCGTGGTCAATATCGGCCGCCCGGCCAGCCCGGCGGCGACCAGGTGCCTGAGCTTCTGCAACCCGGCGCCGTAGCGGTACTGGAAGATCGGCATCAGCCGTCGGTCGGTGCCCGAGAGGACATCCGCCATGCGGTCGCATTCGGCGAGCGAGCCGAAGAGCGGCTTCTCGCAGATCACGTGCTTGCCGGCCTCAATGCCGCGGAGGCTGAGCTCGAAATGCGTCGCCGGGGGCGTGCAGATGTCGACGATGTCGATGTCGTCGCGCGTGAAGAGGGCGGCGGCATCCTGCGTGTACTCGGGGATCGCGAACTCGCTGGTGAGCCGGAGCCCGCGATCCTCGTCGAGCGAGCAGAGGACCGGCACCTCGAAGAGCTCGGGGAGCCAGCGGAACCCGGCGAGGTGGCGCTCGGCGATGCCGGCGCCGATGACGGCGACGCGGTACTTGCGGGGCATCAGCGCGGCGTGATGTCGGTGGCGCGCTCCTGCGCCTCCACCGCCAGCCGGCAGACCTCGAAGACGTGCGCCTGGGTCATCGCGGTCTCGCTGCGGTCGCGCACGTCGGCGACGAAGCGGTCGAAGTACTCGAGCGGCACGCCGGAGCAGTCGATGTACGCGGTGCCCTCGCGGTTCGCGAGGAACAGGTGCTGGCCGCCCGGACGGCCTTCGATGTCGACGTACTTGCGCAGCTCGATGAAGCCCTCGGTGCCGAGGATGGTGAGGCGCCCGTCGCCCCAGACACCGAGGCCCGCGGGGGTGAACCAGTCGACCCGGACGTAGCCCGCGCCGCGGTCGGAGCGCAGCATCAGGTCGCCGAAGTCCTCGAATGCCGGGTGCTCGGGCGTGCCGAAGTTGCCGGTCTGCGCCGCCACCACCTCGCCGGCCGTCGAGCCGGTGAAGTGGAGGAACTGGTCGATCTGGTGCGAGGCGATGTCGACGATGATCCCGCCATAGTACGACGGCTCCCAGAACCAGTCGGGCCGCACGGTCCCCTTCTTGTGCGGCCCGATCCCGATCGTCTGGAACACCCGGCCGATCGCGCCGCCGGCGATGACATTCCCGGCCTTGACCGCCGCCGGCACGGAGTGGCGCTCGGAGAAGCAGATCGAGAAGATGCGGCCGGTCTCGGCGACGGCGGCGCGCACCTCGGCAAGCTGGTCGCGGGTGGTGAGGCCGGGCTTGTCGACCATCACGTCCTTGCCGGCCCGCATCGCCCGGACGGCGAGGCCGGCGCGGTCGCGCGGGATGGCCGCGATGCAGATGACGTCGATGCTCGGGTCGGCGAAGATGGCGTCGCGGTCGAGCTCCGGGGCGTCGGGGTAGGTCTTGCGGAACTTCTCGACGAGGGCCGGCAGCGATGTCTGCGGGCAGTAGCCGACGAACTCGGCCCCGGCGTCCTTCAGGCCATCGACGTGGCCGAAGATGTGGCCGTGGTCGATCCCCACGGCGGCGAAGCGCAGCATTCGGATAGTCCCTCCCTTCGCCGCGACCCGGTTGCCCGCGGTCGCGCAGTTCAGGGCCGAGTATTCGGCCGGATCAACGGAGTTTCCAAGGCCCGATGCGCCGATGTGGCGGCATCGGGGCCTGGTGAGCAACAAACCGTTGAACGGGCTGGCGAACTGGGGCACGGATCCGCGATGGGCTCGCTAAACGACACCCGGGCGGGAATCGCGCCGGCTGCACCGTCCCGCCCGGGCCCCAAGCCCGGGCGGCCGACCGCCCCCCGGGCGGCCGCTTCTCGCCCGCCCGGGGTCGAGCCGTCGCGGGCGGATACCGGGTGCGGGACGGCGAGCACCCGCACTGTCGCGTAGTCGGGCGATGGGCACGCGTATCCGCACGCAGGTCGCCATCGTCGGCTCGGGACCGGCGGGCCTGCTGCTCGGCCAGCTGCTGCAGGGCGCCGGCGTCGAGGCGGTGATCCTCGACCGGGTCGACCGCGACTACATCCTCGGCCGGGTGCGCGCCGGCGTGCTCGAGCAGGGCACGGTCGGCCTGCTGCGCGAGGCGGGCTGCGCCGGGCGGCTCGAGGCCGAGGGGCTGCCGCACGACGGCATCGAGATCGCGCTCGCCGGGCGCACCCACCGCATCGACCTCGCCGGGCTGACCGGCGGCAAGCGGGTGACGATCTACGGGCAGACCGAGATGACCCGCGACCTGATGGACGCCCGCGAGGCGGCCGGGGCCGTCACGATCTACGACGCGGCGCACGTCACTCCGCGCGACTTCGGCCGGGCGCACCCGTGGCTCACCTACGAGAAGGACGGGGCGACCCACCGTGTCGACTGCGACTTCATCATCGGCTGCGACGGTTTCCACGGCGTCGCGCGCAAGGCGGTGCCGCCGAAGGCGATCAGCCTCTTCGAGCGCGTCTATCCGTTCGGCTGGCTCGGCCTGCTCGCCGAGGTGCCGCCGGCGCGCCACGAGCTCGTCTACGGCAAGCACGCGCGCGGCTTCACCCTCTGCTCGATGCGCTCGCGGACCCGCAGCCGCTACTACCTGCAGGTGCCGCTGACCGATCACGTCGAGAACTGGAGCGACGACGCGTTCTGGGATGAGCTGCGCCGCCGGCTGCCCGACGACGTGGCGGCCGACGTCGTGACCGGGCCGTCGTTCGAGAAGTCGATCGCGCCGCTCCGGAGCTTCGTCGCCGAGCCGCTGCGCTTCGGCCGGCTGTTCCTCGCCGGCGACGCCGCGCATATCGTGCCGCCGACCGGCGCCAAGGGGCTGAACCTGGCGGCGAGCGACGTGCATTACCTGTTCGAGGGGCTGCGCGAGCATTACCGCGACGGCTCGGGCGCCGGGCTCGACGCTTACTCGGCCCTGGCGCTCGACCGGGTCTGGAAGGCCGAGCGCTTCTCCTGGTGGATGACGACGATGCTGCACACCTTCGCCGAGGACGACGCCTTCGGCCGGCGCATCCACGACGCCGAGCTCGCCTATACCCTCGGCTCCGCCGCCGCGAGGACCGCGCTCGCCGAGAACTACGTCGGGCCTGCCGTACTGACGCGGCGACGGACGCGACAAGTCGCTGGCAACCTGGCCGTCTTCGGCTATGCTTAGTCTCAAAGCTTCGGGGGAGGGCACGTCCGGCGCATGCGGACACGCAGGGTCATATCCGATCGCCACACCGCCTGCCGGCCATCGGCCCCTGTGAAGCTCGACACCTCCGAACCCCTGCATCGGCCCGGCGGCAATGCCGCCGCGAGGCCCGACCGGGACGACGCGAAGAAGCAAGCAACAGGGGGTGCAAAGCCATGCAGACCGTTCGAACCCGACTGGCCGTCCTGGCGCTCGCAGGGTCGGCGGCCCTGCTCGCCGGCGGTGCGCAGGCGCAGAGCCTGCTCTTCTGGTCGACCCAGGCCAACCCGGTCGAGGAAGCCCAGGCGATGCGCGACGAGGTGCTGGCCGGCTTCGAGGGCGAGGTCGACTACCAGTCCTCCGATCCCGGCCCGTTCCTGACCCGCATCCAGGCGGAGCTGCAGGCCGGTCAGGGCACGATCGCGGTCGTCGGCACGCTGCACGGCGACTTCGCGGCGCTGCCCGACGACTTCGTCGATCTCGCCCCGCTCGGGCTCGAAGCCGACGCGGTGCTGCCGCCGCTGATGGAGCTCGGCCGGCTCGGCACGGCCGAGCAGAAGTACGTGCCCTGGATGCAGGCGACCTACATCATGGCCGCCAACAAGCAGGCCCTCGAGTACCTGCCCGAGGGCGCCGACATCAACGCGCTCACCTACGACCAGCTCATCGAATGGTCGAAGGCGATGGCCGAGGCGACCGGCGGCCCGAAGTTCGGCTTCCCCGCCGGTCCGGAGGGGCTCAAGCACCGCTTCTTCCAGGGCTACCTGCTGCCCGCCTACACCGGCTCGATGGTGACCGAGTTCCGCTCGGACGCCGCGGCCGAGGCTTGGGCGAAGTTCAAGGAGCTCTGGCAGTACACGAGCCCGGCCTCGCCGAGCTACAACTTCATGCAGGAGCCGCTGATCACCGGCGACGTCTGGGTCGCCTTCGACCACACCGCCCGCCTCGCCGAGGCGTTCAACCAGAAGCCCGACGACTTCGTCGCCTTCCCGGCGCCGGCCGGGCCGGCGGGCCGCGCCTTCATGCCGGTGATCGCGGGCATGGGGATCCTGCGCACGGCGCCCGATCCGGAGGCCTCGATCGGGCTGATCAACTACATGCTGCAGCCGGAGACCCAGGTCGCGACGCTGCGCGCCGACCAACTTCTTCCCGGTGATGGACGCCACGCTGCCCGAGGACATGCCGGCCTCGGTGCGCCTGTCCGGCCCGGCGATCGCGGCGATGACCGGCGCGCCGGACGCGCTGCCGGCGCTGCTGCCGGTCGGGCTCGGCGACCTCGGCGGCCAGTTCAACCAGGTCTATATCGACACCTTCGAGCGGATCATCCTCGCGGGCCAGGACATCGCCCAGGTGCTCGACCAGCAGGGCGAGGAGCTCAAGCGCGTCATCGACGAGGCCGGCGCGCCGTGCTGGGCGCCCGATGCCGCCTCCGAGGGTCCCTGCCCGGTGAACTGAGCCGCGACCGGCGCGCGCCGCCCGGCGCGCGCCTCCGGCCGAGGGAGGCGCCGATGCCCCGCGCGATGCCGTACCTGCTGCTGCATGCCGGCGACGCTCTTCCTCTGCGCGTTCTTCCTCTATCCCTTCGTGCTCGTGGCCTGGGAGGCGGTGACCCGCGACGGCGTCCTGACCGGCGAGAACTTCCAGCGCATGGCGACGCACTGGAAGTTCGTGCCGGCGTTCCGCAACACCCTGCTCCTCGCCGCGGTCGTCGTCCCGATCCAGCTCGCCCTCGCGCTCGCCATGGCGAGCATCGTCTCGACGCTGGAGCGGGGCCGCAGCACCATCCTCTACATCTTCGCGATCCCGCTCGGCATCTCGGACCTCGCGGCGGGGCTGATCTGGCTGTCGATCTTCGAGCAGTCGGGCTTCCTCAACTCCGCGCTCTACAATCTCGGGGTGATCGAGCGGCCGATCCTGTTCCTCGGCTACCAGAACGCCTGGATCATCTTCCTCGCCATCGTCCTCGCCGAGGTGTGGCGGGCGACGGCGATCATGATGGTGATCCTCGTCGCCGGCATGGGGCTGATCCCGAAGGAGTACGGCGAGGCCGCCGAGGTGTTCGGCGCCTCGCGCTGGCAGCGCTTCACCAAGGTGACGCTGCCGCTGCTCCGGCCGAGCCTGCAGACCGCGCTGATCCTGCGCGTCATCCTCGCCTTCGAGGTCTTCGCCGTCGTCGTCGCCCTCGGCGGCACCAACTTCCCGGTGCTGATGGGCGAGACCTTCGAGTGGCAGTTCGCGCTGCAGGACCGCGGCGTCGCCGCCGCCTACGCGATGGTGATCCTCGCGCATCTCGATCGCCTTCACGATCGTGATCCTGCGCCTCCTGCACGTGCCGAAGGGAGCGCGGATATGACCGACGCCGCCGCGACCGCCGCCCGCGCCTGGGACGAGACCCGCCGCGCCGGCCGCTGGCTCTTCGCCGCCATCGTCGTCCTCCTCTGCGCCTGGGTGCTGCTGCCGATCTACCTGCTCCTCGTCAACGCGCTCTCGGCGCCCGAGGAGGTCACCGCGTTCCCGCAGCGCTTCTGGCCGTCGTTCGACTTCGGCTCGGTCTCGTTCTTCCTGAACTTCCAGGGCGTGCTCTCCGCGCTCTGGAACTCGGTGCGGGTGGCGACCCTGACGATGATCCTGTCGATCGGCCTCGGGGCGCCCGCCGGCTACGCGCTCTCGCGCTTCGACTTTCCCGGCAAGGAGACGTTCCGCTTCCTCGTCGTGATGACCCGCGCCTTCCCGCTGCCGCTCCTCGCGCTGCCGCTCGCGGTGATGTTCATCCGCGTCGGCCTCGACGACACCATCACCGGCCTCGCGCTCGTCCACACCACGCTGGCGCTGCCCTTCGCCGTCCTCATCACCTTCTCGCTCTTCTCCGGCATCCCGGTCGAGCTCGAGGAGGCCGCCTGGACGCTCGGCTGCACCCGGCTCGGCGCCTTCCGCAAGGTGGTGCTGCCGCTGGCGCTGCCCGGCATCGCCGCCTCCGCCGTCTTCGCCTTCGTCATCTCCTGGAACGAGGTCTTCGCCGCCGCCGTCCTCACCATCGAGAACCGCACGCTGACCGCCTTCCTGCTGCAGTCGCTCAACGTCTCGCCGCTGCCGCTTGAAGTTCGCCGGCGGCGCCGCGCTGGTCGTGCCGGCGCTGATCTTCATCTTCGCCGTCCGCAAGTACCTCTTCGCGATGTGGGGCATCGCCAACCGATAGGAGCACCCATGGCCGAGATCCGCATCAAGAACGTCGCCAAGCGCTTCGGGTCGTTCACCGCGCTGCATTCGATCGACCTGACCATCCGCGACCAGGAGTTCCTGGTGCTGCTCGGCGCCTCGGGCTGCGGCAAGACCACGCTGCTCCGGATCATCGCCGGGCTCGAGACCGCCTCCGAAGGCGAGGTCTGGATCGGCGACCGCCGCGTCGACCACCTCGCCCCGCGCGACCGCGGCATCTCGATGGTGTTCCAGAACTACGCGGTCTTCCCGCACCTGACCGTCTTCGAGAACATCGCCTTCGGCCTCCGGATGGGCAAGCTGCCGAAGCCTGAGGTCGAGCGCCGGGTCACCGGCACCGCCGAGCTCATGCACATCGAGCAGCTGCTCGAGCGCTACTCGGGCCAGCTCTCCGGCGGCCAGCGCCAGCGCGTCGCCGTCGCCCGCGCGCTCGCGATGGAGCCCGACGTGATCCTGATGGACGAGCCGCTCTCGAACCTCGACGCCCTCCTCCGCCTCGAGATGCGCGCCGAGCTCAAGGGCGTGCTCGCCGCGTCGAGGACCACGACGATCTACGTCACCCACGACCAGGTCGAGGCGATGTCGCTCGCCGACCGTATCGCGATCATGAACGCCGGCCGCATCGTCCAGGCCGACCGCCCGGTCGAGGTCTACCGCAACCCGGCCGCCCGCTTCGTCGGCTCCTTCATCGGCAACCCGCCGATGAACTTCCTGACCGCCGAACCCGCCGGCCCCGGCCAGTGGCGCGTCGCCGGCCAGCTCGATCCCCGGCCCCACCGCGGCAAAGGAGCGCATCGAGTTCGCGATCCGCCCCGAGGACATGGCGCTCGGCGAGGGCGGCATCCCGGCCAGCGTCCGCGTCGTCGAGCCGCTCGGCCCGCACACCCTCGTCACCGCCGATGTCGCCGGCCACCTGTTCCGCGCCGTCCTCAACTCCGACACCCGCCGTCGCGCCGGGCGACACCGTCTCGCTCGTGCCGCAGGCCGAGCGGATCCGCTGGTTCGACCCCGAAACCACGAGGGCGCTGCAATGACGACGACCGAGACCACTGAGCGCGCGATCGCCATCCTGCGGGAGAACGACCGCGGCAGCTACACGGTGCCGACCAAGGGCCTCTACCCGTTCCAGTGGAACTGGGATTCGTGCCTGACCGCGCTCGGCCAGCGCCACTTCGACGAGGACCGCGCCTGGACCGAGATCGAGACGCTGTTCGCGCACCAGTGGCCGGACGGCATGGTGCCGCACATCGTGTTCCACGTGATGGACGACGGCTACTTCCCCGGCCCCGACGTCTGGTCGACCGGGCGGCCGACGGCCACGTCGGGCATCACCCAGCCGGCCGTCGCCGGCTTCGCCGTCAACCGGCTCTGGCAGGCCTCGCCGAACTCAGGCAGGGTCGAGGTCCGCGCCCGCCAGCTCCTGCCGAAGATCGCCGCCTGGCACCGCTGGTTCTTCCGCGACCGCGACCCGGGCGGCGAGGGCCTCGTCGCGATCATCCACCCCTGGGAATCGGGCCGCGACAACGCGATCGACTGGGACGAGGCGTTCGAGCGGGTGCCGACCGAGGGCATCGCCCCCTACACCCGCCGCGACACCCAGCACGCCGACGCCGCGCACCGGCCAACGAAGGCGCAGTACGACCGCTACCTCTGGCTCGTCGAGCGCTTCCGCGGCCTCGGCTGGGACAACACGAAGCTCCACGACGCCTCGCCGTTCCGCATCGTCGATCCCGGCTTCAACGCGATCCTGCTGCGCGCCTGCGCCGATCTCGCCGAGCTGGCCGATGTCCTCGGCGCTTCGGAGATCGCCGCCGAGAACCGCGGGTTCGCCGAACGGGGGCTCGCGGCGATGGAGACGCTCTGGTCCGACGCGCACGGCCAGTATCTCTGCCGCGACCGGGTGACCGGCGAGCTCATCGACAGCGCCTCGGTCGGCGGGCTTCTCGCCGCCTTCTGCGCGATCCCGGCGCCGCGGGCCGCCGCACTCGCCGCGACGATCCGCGAGCGGGCGAAGGCCTGCCGCTTCGTGGTGCCGAGCCACGACCCGCTCGACCCGCGCTTCGAGGCCAAGCGCTACTGGCGCGGCCCGGTCTGGCTCGTGGTCAACTACATGATCGCCGACGGGCTCGTCCGGGCCGGCGAGACCGCCACCGCCGACGACATCACCGACTCGAGCCTGCGGCTGATCGGGGAGAGCGGCTTCGCCGAGTACTACGACCCGCACAGCGGCGAGCCGCTCGGCGGCGGCAGCTTCACCTGGACCGCCGCGATGGTGCTCGAGTTCCTCGACCGCGCATGAGGGTCCTCGCGCTCGGCGCCCATCCGGACGACCTCGAGATCTTCCTCGGCGGCACGCTCAACGCCTGGAAGGCGATGGGGGCGGAGCTCATCCTGGCCGTCGCCACCGACGGCGCGGCCGGCGGTCAGCAGCCGCCCGAGACGCTGCGCCGCCTGCGACGTGCCGAGGCCGCGGCGGCCGCGGCGCCGCTCGGCACCACCCCGTGCTTCCTCGACTTCCCGGACGGTGCGCTGATGCCCGACGCCGCGCTGGTCGCGGCACTCGGCCGCCTCGTCGTCGAGGCCGCGCCCGATCTCGTGGTCACGCACGCCCCGAACGACTACCACGCCGACCACCGCGCGCTCTCCGCCGCGGTGTCGCAGGCGGTGAGCTTCGCGGCGCCGCTCCTTTTCGCCGACACGCTGCGCGGCACCGGCTTCGTCCCGACCCACTGGGTTGACGTGACGCCCTGGTTCGAGGCGAAATGCGCGGCGATCCGCGCCCACGTCTCGCAGGATCCCGAGCGGTTCGTTGTCTCGGCCAGCGTGCAGGCGGCCTACCGGGCGGGCGAATGCAACGGCGGCCCCGACGACCGCGCCGAGGCCTTCCGCTTCGAGCCGCGCTTCCCGTTCGCCGACATACGCGCACTGCTGCCTCCGGCTCCGCCAGTGCGGCCGGTCCTGCTGCGAGGAGCGCCGTCATAGGGCGCGCGCGAGCCTGCTCAGGCTGCCCGCGAAAGTGGCGGGGCGACGGCGATCCAGTCCTGCTCCTCGCGCATCGCCCGGCTCAGGTCGTGGTGCAGGCGCTTCGCCTCGTCGAGGCTCCAGTCGAGCGACGCCAGCGCCTCGGTCACCTCGAAGAGCGGCCGCGACAGGGCGTCGCGGGTCTGCTCGTACCCGCCGAGGGCGGCGTCGGTCCCGGCGGCCGCGGCGGCGGCGAGGAGGCCGGCGTCGCGCAGCGCGTCGGTGATCCCGTGCGCGGTGATCGGGTCCTTGAAGTAGCCGGCGTCGCCGACCAGCGCCCAGCCCGGCCCGGCGGCCCGGCGCAGGAAGCCCGGCTCGCCGATGAAGCCGACCGGCGGCGCGACGAAGCGTCCCGCCCTGACCTCCGCCGCGAGCCCCGGATGCACCTGCGCGAGCACGCCGCCGAGCATCGCCGTCCGGTCGCTGCGGGCCATCGCGCGGAAGCGTGCCGGCGGGATGCCGGCGAAGACGACGTGCAGGCCGTCGTTGGTCGGGATCGCGCCGGCGGTGGCGCCGATGCCGTAGTGCCAGCGATAGCCTTGGTCGGCGAGGCCGGCGACGTAGCCATAGGCGGTCGCCCCGGCGTGGCGGCCGGCGAGCGTCACCTCGGCTCCGACCGCGCGGGCGACCTTCGAGCGGCGGCCGTCGGCGCCGACGACGAGGCCGGCATCGACCGCCAGCGTCCCGTCCTCGGTGCGCAGCAGCGCGCCGGTCACCCGGCCGCGCCCGTCGCGGAGCACGTCCTCGAAGGCGGTGCGGTAGCGGAGCTCGGCGCCCGCGGCGGCCGCGGCTGCCGCCAGGATCGGGTCCAGCACGGTGCGCCGCGGCGCGAGGAGCGCGTCGACGCCGTGCTGCGGGCGGATGTCGACCGCCACCTCCTCGGCGCCGTAGAAGAAGATCGTCCGTCGCACCGGCGGCGTGCCCGCCGCGGCCAGCGGCTCGCGGAGCCCCCACGCGTCGAGCAGCATGACGGCGCCGCGCATCAGGGCGTGGGTGGAGAGGGTGTCGGTGCCGGGGCGGTCGCGCTCGACCATGAGCACCCGCGCCCCGGCGCGGGCGAGGAGCATCGCGGTGGCCGCGCCGGCCGGGCGGGCGCCGACGACGACGGCATCGTAGCGGAGGGCGGGGTCCATGGCGCTCCCTCAGGCGGCGAGCCGGGCGCCGAGGTGGGCGGCGATCTCGGCGGCCAGGTCCTCGGCGTCGCGGCCGACCCCGTCGATGAAGTTCGAGCTGCGCCGGCGCAGGAACCTGAGCCCGATCGCATAGAGGCCGGGGGCGGCGGTGATGCCGCCGTGGTGGATGAGCTCGCCCGTGCCGTCGAGGACGGGGACCTGCAGCCAGCCGTAGTCGCGCCGGTAGCCGGTCGCCCAGATCACGCTGGCGATGCCCTCGGCCTTGAGGTCGAGGCTGCGCGCCGCGTCGAGCGGGAGGAGGGGAACCCGCCAGGCGGCGGGATCGGCGGGCGCGCCGATGCCGGCGGCCGCGACATGCGCGTCGATCCGCGCCAGCGTCCGGTGCAGCCGATCGTCGGAGGCGGCGCAGTCGCTGGCGAGGCCGTCGCCGAGGCGGAGCCGCCCGCCCTCGACGCCCTCGAGCCGGCCGACGACGCGGACTCCGGCGGCGGCGAGCGTCGCGAGGTCGACGGAGCCGCGGCCCGAGAGCTGCATCGAGGGCTGGCGCCGCGCGGCAGCGATGTCGGCCACCCGCGTCCAGCTCTGCGCGCTGATCCCGGTCGCCTCCATCCAGGCGAAGATGTCGCGGCCGCGGTAGCGCCGCACCATCCGCGAATGGCGGCCGACCGCGAGGGTGACCTGGCGGCCCGACTCCTGGATCTCGGCGGCGAGCTGCACCCCGGTCGAGGAACCGCCGACCACGAGCACTCCGCCGGACGGCAGATCCGACGGCCGACGGTAGCCGCCCGGAACGACCTGCACGACGTCGCCGGGAAGCCCGGCGGCAAAGGCGGGCACGCGCGGCTCTCCGCAGGCGCCTGTGGCGACGACCACGGCGCGGGCGCGCCAGCTGCCGCGGTCGGTCGCCACCCGGTAGCCGTCGCCGGCCGGTACGACCGCGCGGACCCGGGTCCCGCCGAGCACCGGCGCCACCAATGTAGCGGCATAGCCGGCGAGGAGGTCGACGACGGCGCCGCAGCCCATGAATCCGTCGGGGTCGCCGACGCCGCCGGCGCGCCCGGGAAGGCGGGTCATCCAGTTCGGGGTGAGAAGGGTCAGCGAATCCCAGCGCTCGCTGCGCCAGCTCTCCGCGACGCGGCCGCGCTCGACCACGACATGCTCGATGCCGTGGGCGCCGAGGCCGTGGCTCATCGCGAGCCCGGCTTGCCCGGCCCCGATGATCAGGACGTCCGTGCGGTGCATGGTGATCTCCGTCGATGCGGCAGCCGGGGCGCCGGCCGGGCCGGCGCCCCGCGCGCTCGTCAGCCGGCGTCGATCGTGATCGCGATCGGGGTCCCGTTCGTCAGCACGTCGTAGACGGCGGAACGGGCGCGGCTCTGCTCGACGATCTGGATGAGCTTCTCGGCGGGCGCGTCGCCGCGGACCTTGAAGCTGACGCGGATGCCGGAATAGCCGTTGCGGATTTGGGGGTTGAGGCCGAGGAGGCCGAGGAGGTCGATGTCGCCCTCGACGGTCGACTCCACCGAGTGGAGGACCACGCCGCGGACCGCGGCGATGTTGCCGATGCCGGCGGTCAGGCAGGCGGCGAGGCCCTGCAGCAGGAACTCGACCGGGGTCGGGCCGTTGTCGGCGCCGACGAGCACGGCCGGATGGTCGGCGTCGACCACGGTCGCGGCCTCGTGCCTGAGCTCCTGGCCCGCCCCGTAGAAGTCGTCCACCACGATGCGGCTGTGCGTGCCCGCTACCCAGGCGGCGCGGGCGCGGAACTTGAATTGCGCGAGCTCCGGCTGGGCACCGACGGCGTTGATGGTGGCGAGGAGCGTCGGCGTGTTCACGCCGTTCAGGGCGGGCTTCTCGATGGTGGCGGTCATGCAATTTCCTCCGGCAGCCTTGGGTTTCCAATCCGTCCCGGACGCCAAGGTGCGCCGCGCCTTCGGGGACCGGGCCGGTCTAGAGGGCGACGATTTCAGTTCGGCGCCACGCCGGTCCCGGATGTTTCAGTTCCGTCGCGCCGCCGGCGGTGCTAGGCGGCAGCCGACAGCCGGGGGAGCGCATGACGGACCTGAGGGACACGCTGCGGCGCCGGTTCGAGATCGGGGCGCATCCGCTCGTCTTCCGCGGCGCGGCCATGGAGACCCGCGGCGGGCTGACACGGACCCGGGTCCGCTTCGCCACCCGGCACGGCGAGGGGGTGACCGGGCTCCTCCTCGAGCCCGAGGGCGGCGATCCCGCGCCGGCGATCCTCTACGTCCACGCGCATGGCGGACGCTACGAGATCGGCGCGGCGGAGGTCGTCGACGGGCGGCCGGCGCTCGACGGGGCGATGGGTCCGGTGCTGGCGCGGGCGGGGTTCCGGGTGCTGGCGATCGACCTGCCGTGCTTCGGCGCGCGGGCGAGCGTGTCGGAGAGTGCGGCGGCGAAGGCGGCGGTCTGGTGGGGCGGGTCACTGGCCGGGCAGATGCTGGGCGAGCTTGCGTCGGCCCTCGACTGGCTGGCGGCCGATCCGCGGACCGATCCGGCCCGGATCGGCGTCTTCGGCCTGTCGATGGGCGCGACGCTCGGCTACTGGCTGGCGGCGGTCGAACCCCGGGTGGCGGCGGTCGCCCATCTGTGCTGCTTCGCTGATTTCGCGCCGCTCGTCGCGAGCGGGGCGCACGATCGGCACGGGATCTACCTGACGGTGCCGGGGCTGCTCGGCATCGCGTCGAACGGGGCGATCGCGGGGCTGGTCGCGCCGCGGCCGCAGTTCGTCGGCCTCGGCGACGCCGACCCGCTCACGCCGCCCGCCGCGACCGAGCCGGCGTTGGCGACGCTGCGTGCCGCCTACGCTGCGGCGGGGGCGGAGGCGGCGCTGCGCGTCCACTGCGAGCCCGAAAGCGGCCACCAGGAGACGCCGGCGATGCGGCGGGCGGTGCTCGCATTCCTGACCGAGGCGCTGGCGGGGCGCCGCTGACGGCTCACACTCGGCTGCCGGCGGCGTCGAAGAAGTGCAGGTCGGAGGCGGCGCCCGCGAGCGCGATGCGGGTGCCCGGGGAGAGGCTGGCCTGGCCGGGGAGGACGGCGAGGATGCGGTCGCCGGAGCCCGTCGCGGCGTGCACGACTGTTTCAGTGCCGAGCGCCTCGACGAGGCGGACCTCGGCGTCGATGCTGCCGGTGGCGCCCGGATCGGCGAGGCGCAGGTGCTGGGGGCGGATCCCCGCGGTGACGGCGGTTTCCGGGTGGGCGGCATGAACCTCGCCCGCAGGCAGGAAGTTCATCGAGGGCGCGCCGATGAAGCCGGCGACGAAGCGGTTGGCCGGGCGGTTGAAGAGCGCGAGTGGGGTGTCGGCCTGCTCGATCCGCCCGGCGCGGAGGATGACGATGCGGTCGGCGAGGGTCATCGCCTCGACCTGGTCGTGGGTCACGTAGATCATCGTGGTGCCGAGGCGGGCGTGCAGGCTCGCGAGCTCGGCGCGCATCGAGACGCGGAGCTCGGCGTCGAGGTTGGAGAGGGGCTCGTCGAGCAGGAAGGCGGTCGGGTTGCGCACGATGGCGCGGCCGATCGCGACGCGCTGGCGCTGGCCGCCGGAGAGCTGGCCGGGCCGGCGCTCGAGGAGGGGGGCGATCTCGAGGAGGCGGGCGGCCTCGGCGATGCGGCCCGTGATCTCGGACCGCGGCAGGCGGGTGTTCTCGAGGCCGAAGGCGAGGTTCTGGCGCACGGTCATGTGCGGGTAGAGCGCGTAGGACTGGAACACCATGGCGAGGCCGCGGTCGGCGGCGCCGACCCGGCTGACGTCGCGGCCGTCGATGGCGATGGTGCCGGAGGTCGGGCGGTCGAGGCCGGAGATGAGGCGCAGGAGGGTGGACTTGCCGCAGCCGGAGGGGCCCACGAAGACAACGAGCTCGCCGTTCTCGATGTCGAGCGAGACGTCGCGGATGACCTCGGTGTGGCCGAAGGACTTGGTGATGTCCGTGAGGGAGATGTGGGCCATCAGAGCGGTCCCGCGGCGGGAAGACAGCGGTCGGAGCGCCTTTGCGCTCCGGGAGTCGTTCTCCCCGGCTTGCGCCGGGGGCCCTGCGCGCCCGTTGGCGCGCGTTTCCCCCACCCCCCTTCCCCCCGCCCCGAGGGGCGGGGGAACCTGCCCGATCGGGAGGGAAAGGGGGCTTGCGGGGACAGGGGGTGGATCATGGTCACTTGATGCCCGCGGAGGCGATGCCGGTGGTGATGAAGCGTTGCAGGAAGACGAAGACGAGGACGACGGGGATCATGGTGACGACGGTCATGGCGAGGATGTAGTGCCACTGGACGTTGAGCTCGCCGGCGTAGGTGTTGAGGCCGACCTGGAGGGTGTAGAGTTCCTTGCGGGAGAGGACGATCAGCGGCCAGAGGAAGTCGTTCCAGCGCCAAACCACGGAGAAGATGGCGAGGACGGCGAGGGCGGGGGCGGTGAGGGGGAGGACGATCCGCCAGTAGATCTGCCATTCGCTCGCCTTGTCCATGCGGGCGGCGTCGAGCAGCTCGTCCGGGATGGTCAGCATGTACTGGCGCAGCAGGAAGACGCCGGTCGGCGTGGCGACGGTCGGCAGGATCACGCCCCAGAGCGAGTTGAAGAGGCCCATCGCCGAGATGACCGAATAGAGCGGCACGAGGATCACCGAGAGCGGCACCATCAGCGTCGCGATGATGAGCAGCATCACCGCGCCGCGGCCGCGGAAATCGTACTTGGAGAGCGCGAAGGCGGCCATCGAGTTGGTGAGGAGGGTGATCAGCGTCGCCATGAGGGTGACGAAGACCGAATTGCGCAGGTAGGTCAGAAAGTCGAAGTGCAGGAACGGCTCGGTGTAGTTCGAGAACGCGAGGCCGAGCGAGCGTACCGGGGTGCGGTCGCGGATGTTGACCTCGTGGACCTCGTCGGGGGCGGCGGGGTCGACCATGCGGGCGACGATGCCGACGCGGCGGAGCTCGGCGAGGGTGCGGGTGGTGCCGTCCTCGAGAGTGACGCGGTAGAGCGGCTTCGCCTCGCCCTCGACGGTGGCGGTCTCGGCGACGTAGGGGAGCAGCGTCGGCGGGAACTCGGCGAGCTGGGCCGGGGTCTTGAACGACGACGCGACGAGCCAGAGCGCCGGGCCGAAGATCAGGATGAGCCCGCCGCCGAGCCAGGCGAAGGTGACGACGTCGGTCCAGTGCCAGGCGCGGCCGCCGCGGCGGCGGGTGAGGAAGGCCAATGGGCTGAAGGATGCCGCGCTCATCGCGCGCCCCGGCGTTCGTTGCGCCGGGCGAGGCCGAGCTGCATCAGCGTGAGGACGACGAGGACGGCGCCCATCAGGATCGAGGCGGCGGCGGCGAGGCCGGGGTTTCGCAAGAGCGAGGCGAAGCCGACCTCGTAGATGTACTGGGTGAGGAACATGGTCGAGGTGCCGGGGCCGCCGCCGGTCAGCACGAAGACCTCGTCGAAGATCTGCACGGCGCGGATCAGCGCCAGCACGATGACGACGAGGAGGTTCGGCAGCAGGAGCGGCAGGGTGATGCGCCGGAAGACGCGCGCCGGCCGCGTGCCGTCCATCTCGGCGGCCTCGTAGAGGTCGCGCGGGATCGCCTGCAGGCCGGCGAGCAGGATCAGCGCGAAGAAGCCCATATGCGCCCAGACGGAGACGCCGACGGCGGCGGCGAAGGCATAGGTGCGCTCGGTCAGCCAGTTGACCGTCTCGCCGCCGAGGCTGTCGACGATCAGGTTCAGGAGGCCCTCGCGCTGCAGGATCCAGCGCCAGATCAGGCCGACGACGACCGGCGAGAGCAGGACGGGGAAGAAGAAGACGGCGCGCCAGAAGCTTCGGCCGCGGATGTCGCGGTTGAGGATCAGCGCGGTGACCATCGCGACCCCGGTCATCAGCGTGACTTGGAGGACGACGAAGCGGGCGGTGTTCCAGACCGCGGTCCAGAACTTGTCGTCGCGGCAGGTCAGCGGGTCGAGGTGGTTTCCGCAGTCGAGCAGCCGCACGTAGTGCTGGGCGCCGACGAAGGAGCGGTCGGCGAGGAAGAGCGCGTTGCCGCCGGTCACCGAGTAGACGAAGTTGGTGAGCAGCGGGAACAGCACGAAGATGCCGAAGATCGCCATGTTCGGCAGCAGGAAGAACGCGATCATGCCGCGCGTGCCGGCGACGCGCTGCAGCGCCCGCAGCGGCGGGTCGAGCAGGCGGGCGACCCAGGCGACCGGCGCCGTCAGGGCGGCGCCGATCGTCCTGCCAAGCGCGGGCACCGCCCTTACTGCTGGGCCTGGGCCACCTGGTCGGCGATGTCCTGGTCCATGCGGGCGAAGGCGTCCTCGAGCGGCAGCTCGCCCGCCATCACCTGGCTCGTGCGGGTGACGAGCGCGGCGTAGTAGGCATTGGCCCATTTCCACGGCGGCAGGAGCGCGGCGGCCGGCGCCACCTCCTGCGAGGCGGCGACGAACTTCTCGAGCGCCGGCTGGACGTGCGGGTCCTCGCTGTCGAAGGCGAGGCCGCCGGCCTCGATGATCCCCTTGTGCGCCGGAAGGAACAGCGTGCGCTCGGTGAACTCCTTCACCACCGGCTCGCTGGCCAGGTACTCCATCACCTTCGCCACCTCCTCCGGGTTCTGCGTGTACTTGATCGCGACGAGCGCGGCGCCGCCCTGCAGGCCCGAGCAGGCCTCGGTGCCGCAGGGCGAGCCGGTCGCCACCCAGTCGAAGGTGTCGCCGATCTTGGTCGAGAGGTTCGCGACCTGCCAGCTGCCCGAGTAGTAGAACGGGATCTGCGCGTTGATGAAGTCCTCGGCGCCGGCGCGGTAGGTCGAGCCGGCGGCGGAGACCCAGGTGTCCTTGAGCATCCGGCCTTCCTCGGTCCAGCCGACGAGCTTCTCGACGAAGGTGCGCACACCCTCGTCGACCGGCGCCGGCATGCCGTCCTCGGCGACGTAGTTGGCGCCGTAGGAGACGTTCGGGCCGGAGATGCGATGGCCGGAGCGGTCGATCGCGAAGGCGGCGGGCAGGTCGAGCGCCTCGGCGACCTCGGCCGAGGCGTCGACCCAGTCGTCCCAGGTCGCGTCGTCGCCGGGCAGCGCGATGCCGGCCTGCTCGAAGAGCGTCGCGTTGGCGAAGCCGCCGGTCAGCGTGAGCTGGGTCATGAAGCCCGGGATCGCCTCGGAGCCGTCCGGGCGCATCCAGTCGAGCGTGTCGGCGAAGTTGGTCCGCCAGTAGTCGGGGTCGGAAAGATGGGGCGTCAGGTCGAGCCAGTGCGGCGCCTGCTCCTTGAGGTTGGTCACCCGGGCGATGTCGGGCCCCTGCCCCGCCTGCAGCTGGATCGGCAGCTGCTCCTGGACCACGGTGTAGGCGACGTTGTCGAGGATCACGTTGATCCCCGGGTTGTCGGCCATGAAGCGCTTGAGCAGGTCGTCGATCACGGCCCCCTCGACGCCGTCCGAGTACCACATCACCCGTACGTCCCCGGCCCAGGCCGCCGCCGGCACCGCCAGCGCCAGCGCGGCCGCCATCGTCGCAGCTCGTTTCATCCTCGCATCCTCCCCTGTGTCGGCCGGGGTCAGGTCCCGGCCGTCGTTCACCCCATGCCCGCGTTCGGGCCGATCTCGCGCCGCGTGCCCGCGATCGTCCAGTCGGCCGGGTCCAGCCGGCGGCCCTCGGCCGTCACCGTTCCGTCCGGCTCGAACTCGACCACACCGTAGTCGGGATCGTCAACGATCATGCGGCCGCCGGGCGCGTCCACGATCGCGAGGCCGGCGAAGCGGCGGCGAAAGGCGTCGAGATTGCCGGTGTCGCCGAGGCGCAGCAGCCAGCGGCCGCGGCGGCCGGCGCGGCGGAGCTCGCAGCCGGCGCTCGGGCCGGTCTCGATTGCCTCGAGCGGGCCGTCGGCGAGGAGGGCCGCAAGCCCGTCGCCCGAGCGGGCGAAGGCGGCGGCGCCGTCGACCACGCTTTCGTCGAAGACGGCGCGCGGGAACCAGGCGTGGGTGAAGTCGGGCTGCGGCGCCGTGCCGTCGAAGGCGACGACGGCGAGGCCGCGGTACTGCTGGACCCGCGGGATCGAGGCGCTGCCGCCCCAGAACGACGGCCGGCCGTGCCCGGCCTGCACCAGCTCGCCGGGGTAGTTGATCCAGATCTGCGCCTGCGGCTCGGTGCCGATCCGGGCGTGGACCAGGGTCTCCTGGTAGCCCCACTCCGACCAGCGGTAGCGCGCGGCCGAGCCGAGCGCGAAGCCGCGGGTCTTGTAGTTATAGAGCGCCGCGAAGCCGCCCTCGCCTTGGCGGAAGCACCACTCCTGGGCGCCGGAGCCTTGCCAGAGGGCGCGGCGGGCCAGGCCCGGGGGAATCGCCAGGCCGTGGTCGCGCAGCGCGAGCGCGACGAGCGGCAGGCAGTGGAAGCGGGCGCCGAAGCCGCCGCGGCCCCAGAGCAGGCGGGCGACGGCGGAGAGTTCGGACGACCAGCCCTCGCGCAGCGAGTGCTCGTAGGAGCGGCCCTGCGCCGCGGTCAGCATGCCGTGGTGGGCGGAGTTGGCGACGATCTCGGCGAGGCGGGCGATCGCGCGCCCGGCGCGGGCGCGAATGTCGGCGTCGGGGGCGAGCGCGAAGAGCGCGGCGAGACCCTTGAGGTCGATCGGGAAGTAGGGGGCGGAGTTGAACTCGGCCATCTCGCAGCGCTCGAAGTGGTCGAGCCAGCCGCGGACGCGGTCGCGGCCGGTGGCGGACTGCTCCGAGCCGGTGCGGCCGGAGCGGACGAAGTGGCCGTCGGACAGCAGGTGGCCGGCGAGGTAGGCGGCGGTGTGGAAGAGGAGCGCGTGGTTCTCGGAGAAGAACCACTGGACGTCGTTGCCGGGCTCGTCGAGCCAGTAGCGGTAACCGAAGACCGTGCGGTCGATCCGGGTGCGCAGAGCGTCGGGCAGCGGGTAGCGGATCCGCGCCCAGAGCAGCGGCACCAGCGCGAAGTCGGCGCAGTCCCAGCAATCGTCGATCGGACCGAGGGCGGCGTCGAGCATCGCCAGCGTCGCCGGGCCGGCGTCGCCGGTCGCGAGGCGTGCGAGCGCCGTCACGGCGTCGGGATCGCCCCGCGCGGCGACCGTCGCCAGCGCCTCGGCGATGCGGGCGGCGAGGGAGTCCGGTGCGAGCGGCGCCTGCCGGACGATCTCGGTTCCGAGCGTCCGGGCGGCGGCGAAGCCGTCGAGCTCGACGGTGATGCGGAGCTGGCGGAATCCGGGCGCCGGCGCGGCAAGCGTGATCCCGGCCTGCCCGGGCGCAAGATCGTAGCGCGCCGCGGCGACCGTGAGGCGGGCCGGGCGTGGGAGTGGGCGGGGGAGGACCAGCCGTATCTCGCCGTCGGCGGCCGGACGGTCGAAGTGGAGCGCCTCGAGCGCGGTTTCGACCTCGGCCACCGTCTCGGGGGCCGCGTCGAACGGGAGCGCCTGGCGGGCGGAGGGGCCGTCCAGCCAGTCGAGTTGCAGGTGGAAGCTGGCGTCGCGCTCGGCGAGGTCGTCGAAAAAGACGGCGAGGGTGTTGCGGCCGGCGCGGAGCGGGGCGCCGAGGTCGGCGCTCGCTTCCCTGTTGCGGGTGTAGGGGGCGAGGTGGCCGGCCTCGGTCCCGTTGACGAAGAGGACGGCGCCGCCGCAGGTGACGAGGCGCAGGCGGGCCGCGCCGGCGGCGTCGGCATCGACGGCGGTCTCGGCCCAGGCGGCGATGCGCGTCGGCCGATACCAGAACCCGGAGAGGTCGAGGCGGGGGGAGCCAAAGGGCAGCCAGGCGCTGGTGAAGGCGGGCTCGCCGCGGACCTCCGGCCGGCGGCCGCGGTGGTCGGCGGCGAAGCGGGTGCGGCACGGGTATTCGTGGGGGATGAAGTTGCGGTCGCGGGTGAGGAAGAAGGCCGAGTCCATGCCGCCCTGCATCGGCTCGTCGGGCAGGTCGTAGCGGCCTTCGGCGATGTCGGAGACGCGCCAGTAGCGGAGCGGCGTGCCGGGCAGCAGGCGTGCGGCGCTCACCCTCCGGCTGCCTCGCCTTCGGCCCCGCGGCGCCGCTTCACCCACTCGCGGGCGTGCTGGAAGACGACGTAGAGCGCGGGGATCAGGAAGATGCCGAGGAGCGCTGACGCGAGCATGCCGCCGGCGACGCCGGTGCCGACGGCGCGCCGGGAGAGCATCGCCGCACCCTCGGCGGTGACGAGCGGGATCAGGCCGGCGATGAAGGCGAAGCTCGTCATCAGGATGGCGCGGAAGCGGGTGCGGGCGCCGTCGAGCGCGGCGTCGACGATTCCCATGCCGGCCTCGCGCCGCGCCTTGGCGAACTCGACGATCAGGATCGCGTTCTTCGCCGCGAGCGCGATCAGGACGACGAGCCCGATCTGGGCGTAGATGTCGAACGGCAGGCCCGCGAGCTTCAGGGACAGGAGAGCGCCGGCGACGCCGACGGAGACCGAGAGCAGCACCGGCACCGGGATCGTCCAGCTCTCATAGAGGCCGACGAGGAACAGGTAGGCGAAGACGAGGGCGAGGGCGAGAATCGTCGTGGTCTGGCCCGCCGCCTGCTTCTCCTGGAGCGCGGTGCCGGTCCAGTCGAAGCCGTAGCCGGGCGGCAGCGTCGCGGCGCTGATCTCCTCCATCGCCAGGAGCGCGGTGCCGGAGGCGACGCCCGAGGCCGGGCCGCCGTTCAGGGTCACCGAGCGGTAGTTGTTGTAGCGCACGATCGACTGCGGCCCGACGACGAACTCGACCCGCGCCACCGCCGTCACCGGCACCATCTCGCCGGAGGCGTTGCGCACGTGCAGGCGGTTGATGTCGGCGACCGAGGCGCGGTCGGCCTCGGCGGCCTGGATGTTCACCTGCCAGGTGCGGCCGAACAGATTGAAGTCGTTGACGTAGATCTGGCCAAGCGTGCCCTGGAGCGTGGTGAAGAGGTCGCGGACCGAGACGCCGAGGGCCTGCAGCCGCTCGCGGTCGAGGTCGAGGAAGAGCTGCGGCGAGCCGGCCGAGAAGGTGGTGAAGGTCGGGCCGAGACGCGGGTCCTGGTTGGCGGCGACGGTGAGCCCGCCGGCGACGCCGGCGAGCTCGATCGGGTCGCGGCCCTCGAGGTCGAGCAGCTGGTACTCGAAGCCGGAGCCGGTACCGAGGCCGATGATCGGCGGCAGGTTGAAGGCGAAAACCTGCGCCTCGCGGATGGCGGCGCCCTGCCGCATCGCCGAGGCGATCGCCGCGGTGACGCTGCGGGCCGGGTCGGTGCGCTCGTCGAAGGGCAGCATGCTGACGACGACGAAGCCCGAGTTCGACTTCGCCAGTCCGTCGAGGAAGCTGTAGCCGGTGACCGCGACGACGTCGGCGACGCCGTCGATCCCCCCGAGCGCCGTCTCGACCTGGCGCATGGCGGCGTCGGTGCGGTTGACCGAGGCACCCTCGGGCAGCCGGACCTCGACGAAGAAGGCGCCCTGATCCTCGGTGGGCAGGAAGCCGGTCGGCACGACACGGAAGAGCCAGGCCGCCGCGCCGATGGCGACGGCGAGAAGCAGGAGGCCGAGGACCGCGCGGCGGGCGATGACGCCGGCGACGCGGACGTAGCCGTCGCGCGCGCCGTCGATCCGGCGCGAGATCCACCCCAAGGGCCCGCGCTTCGGCCCGTGGTGAGGCTTGAGCAGGATGGCACAGAGCGCCGGGCTGAGGGTGAGCGCGTTGATCGCCGAGAGCACCATCGAGACCGAGACGGCGACGGCGAACTGCTGGAAGAGCTGGCCGGAGATGCCGGGGATGAAGGCGACCGGCACGAAGACCGAGAGCAGCACCAGCGTGATCGCGACGATGGCGCCGGTGATCTCGCCCATCGCCCGGTGGGCGGCCTCGGCGGCGGAGAGGCCGGGGTTCTCCTCCATGACCCGCTCGACGTTCTCGACCACGACGATCGCGTCGTCGACGACGATGCCGATCGCGAGCACGATCGCGAGGAGCGAGACGGTGTTGAGCGAGAACCCCATCGCCAGCATCACCGCGAAGGTGCCGATCAGCGCCACCGGCACCGCGAGCAGCGGGATCATGGTCGCCCGCCAGCTGCCGAGGAAGAGGAAGACGACGAGCATGACGAGGGCGAAGGCCTCGATCAGCGTGTGCTCGACCTCCTCGACGCTCGCCTTCACGAAGCTCGTGGTGTCGTAGATGATCGCGTAGCCGAGGCCCGGCGGGAAGTTGGCCGCGAGCCGCTCGAGCGCCGCCTGCACCCCCTCGCCGGCCGCGAGCGCGTTGGCGCCGGGCAGCTGGTAGATGCCGATCATCGCGGTCGGGCGACCGTCGTGGCGCGCGACGGTGTCGGCAGAGCGGGCGCCGAGCTCGACCCGGCCGACGTCGCGGACGCGCAGGAACGAGCCGTCGGGCTGGGCGCGCAGGACGACGTTGGCGAACTGCTCGGGGTCGGTCAGCCGGCCCTGGGTGGTCAGGTTGAGCTGGAACAGCGGGTCGGAGGTCATCGGCTGGGCGCCGATCCGGCCGATCGCGGCCTGGACGTTCTGCTCGCGCAGCGCCGCCACGATGTCGCCGGGCGTGACGCCGAGGCTCGTCATCCGGTCGACGTCGAGGACGATGCGCATCGAGTAGTCGAGCGCGCCGAACAGCGAGGCGTCGCCGACGCCCGGCACCCGCTTCAGCACGTCGAGGACGTTGATCGTGGCGTAGTTGGACAGGAAGAGCCCGTCATGGGCCGGGTCGTCGGAGCTGATCGCGATGACCTGCAGGAGCGCCGACGACTGCTTGCGCACGCTGACGCCGGTCGACTTGACCTCGTCGGGCAGGCCGGGCGTGGCGAGCGCGACCCGGTTCTGCACGTTGACGGTGGCGATATCGGGGTCGGTGCCGACGGCGAAGGTGACGGTCAGCCGGTACGAGCCGTCGGCGCCGCTCGTCGACTTCATGTAGAGCATGTCCTCGACGCCGACGACGCGGCTCTCGATCGGCTGCGCGACGGTGGTCTCGACGACGTCCGCGCCGGCGCCCGGGTAGGTCGCCGAGACCGTCACCTGCGGCGGCACGATGTCGGGGTACTGCGCGACCGGCAGCGCGGTCAGCGCGATCAGCCCGGCGATCGTCAGGACGATCGAGATGACGGCCGCGAGCCGCGGCCGGCGGATGAAGGTGTCCGACAGCATCGCCTCAGCCGCCGGTGGCCACGGCGGCGTCGACGACGATGCCGGGACGCACCTTGTTGACGCCCTCGACGATGACGTTCTCGCCCTCGGCGAGGCCGTCCGCCACCACCGCGAGCCCGAGGTCGTTGCGCGCGACCTGCACCCGGCGGAGCTCGACCTTGCTGTCGGCGCCGACGACGAGCACGAAGGCGCCGCCCTGGTCGCGCTGCACCGCCTGCTGCGGCACGGTCAGCACCTGCTCGGGCTGGCGCTGCTCGAGCGACACGCCGACAAGCGCACCGTCGCGCAGCGTGCCGTCGGGATTGTCGAAGACGGCGCGGAGCATGATGGTGTCGGTTCCCTGCGCGACATCGGCGCTCACGTAGTCGATGTCGCCGGCCAGCGGGTACGGCTTGCCGTTCGGCAGCGTCAGCCCGACCGTCGCCTCGCGGCTCGCTTCGCCGCTCCGCACCCGCTCCTGGTAGTCGAGGACGAGCGCGGTGGCGACCGCGAACTCGACGTAGATCGGGTCGAGCCTGGTCAGCGTGGTGAGCGGGCCGGACTCCGGCCCGACCAGCGCGCCGACGTCGACGTTCGAGAGGCCGACGATGCCGGCGAAGGGCGCGACGATCTCGGCGTAGGAGAGCTGCAGCCTGGCGCGGTCGAGGGTGCCGTTCAGCCGAACGAGCTCGCCCTCGGCGCGGCCGAGCTGGGCCTCGGCGACATCGAGCTCGCTCTGCGCCACCGCCTGGCGCCGGACGAGCTCGGCCTTGCGGTCGCGCTCGAGCGCCGCGAGCGCGCGCTCGGCCTCGGCTGCCTTGATCGAACCCTCGATCTCGGTCACCGCGGCGCGGTAGTCCTGGTCCTGGATCCGGTAGAGGACGGCGCCGGCCTCGACCTTCTCTCCCTCGTGAAAGGTCATCTCCTCGAGGAAGCCGGCGACCCGGGCCCTGATCTCGACCTTCTGGGTGGCGACGACGCGGCCGGTGAAGCCGGCGCTCTCGCGAAGCTCGCTGACCTCCACGGGCGCCACCACCACCGCCGGCGGCGGGGTCTGGGCGAGCGGGTGACCCGCGGCCAGCAGCCAGGCCGCGGCCGCCCAAGCGATCCTGAAGCTGCGTGGCGGCATCGGTCCTCCGCTCGGCTTCGCGCGCCGGTTCCCTGCAATCCCACGGTTTTGGGAGGCGTGCAACCGCCTGTGACGCGCCTTCCGGCGGGTCGACTAGATTTTGCCGCGTTGACAGTCACATGGAGGGATGCGCTCATGCACAACGCATGCACGAAGCATGCACAATCCATGCACGCATATGTCAGGAAATGGCGGCGACGGGGCCGCGGGTCGCGGCGCGGCGCGCCGGGCCGACCGACTGGCGCTCGATGATCCTCGCGGGAACGAGCACGCGCAGCGGCGTCGACGGAAACCCCGGGACGGCGACCCGCGAATGCAGGATCCGGACGCCCATCGCGCCGATCTCGGCGCCGAGCAGCTTGACCGTCGTCAGCCGGGGCAGGATCTGCAAGCGCGGCCGAGAAGTCGCCGAAGCCGACCACCGACGCGTCCTCGGGGATGCGGGTGCCGCGGGCGAGCAGCTCGGAGATGACGGTGACGGCGAGCCCGTCGTGGGCGCAGAAGTACGCGGTCGGGCGGGCGCCGCCGGCGCGCAGCCGGTCGAAGACCGCGGCGAAACCGGCGTCGTCCTCCCAGGTCAGGTCGTGGAGCGTGGTGCCCTCGACCTGCTCGAGCACCTCGCGCAGGCCGTAGAGCCGCTCCATGCGGCCGCGGTAGCTCGGGTCGCCGTGCACGTAGGCGATCTCGCGGTGGCCGAGGCCGAGCAGGTAGGCGGCGACGGCGGAGCCCGCCTCGTGGTCGGTGCCGCCGATATGGTCGACGGGCTCGAGCGGGTCGAGCCAGCCCTGGCGCACGATCGGCGTGCCGGTGGCGTAGGCGCGCTTGAGCGCGGCGCGATCGTGCGGGCCGCAGATCATCAGGCCGTCGCAGGCGCGCGCGATCGGCTCGAGGTCGGCGGGGTCGTGCGTCCAGTGGATGCGGACGGCAAGGCCGAGTCGCGCCGCCTCGCGCTGCACGCCGCTCTGAATCTGCATGTGCAGCTCGCTGTTGATGATCGTCGGTGTCGTTGAAGATCAGCCCGATTCGCAGCGGCTCGGCCGTCGGGGCCCTTCGGTAGCCGAGCCGGTCGGCGGCGGCCGCCACCCGGCTCCGCGTCTCCTCGCTGACCCCGCTCTTGCCCGCAAGCGCCCGGGAAACCGCGAACTTCGAGAGCCCGGTCTCCTGCGCGATCATCTGCAGCGTCACGCGGCTCATCGGCGGTCCCACAGGCTGGAATGGCGTTTTTTTTCAACATAACGCTTTACCTAACAGAAAGCCTCGTGTCAGGCTATCGAAAAGTCGGAAACAGCCGAACCGATAGCCTACGACCTCGGGAGGGAGGATCCACATGAAGCGACTGAGCAGACGCGCGTTCCTGGCGACGGGCACCAGCCTTGCGGGGACGCTGGCCCTCGCCGGCCTGCCGGCATTTGCGGTGACGCCGAAGGAATCGACGTCGCTGCAGGCGCAGGTCGACGCCGGCGAGCTGCCGCCGATCAACGAGCGGCTGCCGGAGAACCCGCTGGTCATCACCCCGACCGACCGGCCGGGGCAGCAGGGCGGCGACTGGAACCATGCGCTGGTCGGCGGCGGCTCGCTGTCGATGGTCGTCCGCTACCAGGGCTACGAGCCGCTGGTGCGCTACACGCCCGACTGGTCGGGCGTCGAGCCGAACGTCGCGGAGTCCTACGAGGTCAACGAGGACGGCACGGTCTACACCTTCAAGCTCCGCAAGGGGATGAAGTGGTCGGACGGCGAGCCGTTCACCACCGAGGACATCCGCTTCTGGTACGAGGACATCTTCCTCGACCCCGACGTGTCGCAGCCGAGCGGACAGACCTACTGGACCACCGGCGGCGAGAAGGGAAAGCTCGAGGTCATCGACGAGCAGACCTTCAGCGTCACCTTCGTCGCGCCGAACGGCTTCTTCCTGCAGAGCCTCGCCTGGGCGAACCAGGACCAGACGGTGCGGGCGCCGGCGCACTACCTCAAGCAGTTCCACAACAAGTACAACCCGGACGTCGACGCGCTGGCCAAGGAGCGCGGCTTCGAGTCCTGGATCGCGCTCTTCCTGCGCGAGGCAGGCGTCGACGAGGACAACGTCTTCTTCCAGAACTCGCAACCGGCCGACGATCAACGCCTGGAAGTTCGAGATCGCGCCCGGCGAGGACACCGAGCGGGCGCTGGCGGTGCGCAACCCCTACTACTGGAAGATCGACACCGAGGGGACGCAGCTCCCCTACTTCGACCGCGTCGTCTACCAGATGGTCGCCGATCCGCAGGTCCTGCTCCTGAAGACGATGCAGGGCGAGATCGACATGATGGACCAGTACATCGCGACCCCCGCCAACAAGCCGGTGCTCTTCGACAACCAGGAGCAGGGCGGCTACCACTTCTACACGCTGAAGGAGACCGCGGCGAACGTCATGGTCTTCCAGCTCAACCTCAACCACACCGACCCGGTGAAGAACGAGCTGTTCAACAACCGCGAGTTCCGCCAGGCGCTGTCGGTCGCCGTCGACCGGCAGGCGCTGATCGACGCGGTCTTCGTCGGCCAGGGCGCGCCGGCGCAGCCGTCGATCGCCCCGACCGACCCGCTCTACAACGAGCGGCTGGCGACGCAGCACACCGAGTACGATCCCGACGCCGCCAACGCGATCCTCGACACGCTGCTGCCGGAGAAGGACGGCGAGGGCTACCGGCTCGACAGCGCAGGGCCGGCGCGTCTCGATCATCTTCGAGCTCGACCAGACGCGGACCACCTTCCTCGACATGTTCCAGCTGGTGATCCCGATGTTCCAGGCGGTCGGCATCGACGCGCAGATCCGCACGATGGACCGCTCGCTCTGGGAGACCCGGGTTCGCGAGGGCCGCGAGTTCGACGCGACCGCGCACCAGTTCGGCGCCAACAGCGGCATCGCGGCGATGCTCGACGCCCGCTACTTCGTGCCGTTCTCGGCCAACTCGCTCTACGCGCCCGGCTGGTCGCTCTACTTCTCGGCGCCGGACAATCCGGACGCGATCGAGCCGCCGGCCGACGTGAAGGCGACGCAGGAGCTCTACAAGCAGCTCCTCGCCACCGCCGACGCGGCCAAGCAGCAGGAGATCATGGCGCAGATCCTCGAGCAGGCCGCCGACCAGTTCCTGGTCTTCGGCGTGAGCCTGCCGCCGGACGGCTACGGCGTGGTCAAGAACGACATGGTCAACACGATGCCGGAGATGCCGAACTCGTTCGGCTGGCCGACGCCCGGACCCTCGCGGCCCGAGCAGTTCTTCAAGGCCGCGTCCTAGCCCGCGATCCGGGCCAGCGATGACGCTTCGGGCGGGCCGCCGCGGCCCGCTCCCCCACTCCTTTGCCAGCACGGACACCGGACATGCTCGACGCCAAGACCGAGACCGCCTCGACCCTCAGGACGCCGGACTGGTTCCGGACCGCGACGCGCTGGACCCAGCTCACCCTGGCCGAGGACGACCCGGTCAAGTTCGACCCCGACTTCTGGATCGACGTCTTCCGCAAGACCCGCTCGAACGCCACCTGCCTGAGCGCCGGCGGCTACATCGCCTACTACCCGAGCAAGGTGCCGCTGCACTACGTCTCGAAGTTCATCGGCGACAGCGACCCGTTCGGCGCGCTGGTCGAGGGCGCCCGCAGCCTCGACATGCACGTGATGGCCCGCGTCGACCCGCACGCCATCCACCAGGACGCGGCCGACGCCCATCCCGAGTGGATCGCCGTCGACAAGGACGGCAACCCGCGCCGGCACTGGGCCTATCCGGACGTCTGGGTCACCTGCGCCTACGGCGACTACAACAACGTCTTCATGCCGAACGTGGTGAAGGAGATCGTGCGCGACTACGACATCGACGCCGTCTTCGCCAACCGCTGGCAGGGCCACGGCGTCTGCTACTGCGCGTCCTGCACCGAGCGCTTCCGCGAGGCGACCGGCCACGAGCTGCCGAAGGTCGCCGACGCGAACGACCCGGTCTGGCAGGCCTGGACCCAGTGGCGCCGCGACGTGCTGACCAGGATGATCGTCGCCTGGGACGAGGACGTGAAGGCGATCCGGCCGCACGCGAGCTTCATCCCGAACATGAGCGGCGCCTCGCTGATGGAGTTCGACCTCAAGCTCATCGAGAAGCACTGCCCGTTCATCGTCGTCGACGACCAGGGCCGGCGCGGCGTCGAGTCGCTGTGGATGGCCGGGCGCAACGGCAAGCGGGTGCGCGCCACCTTCCGCGAGCGGCCGGTGATCCTCATCACCTCGATCGGCCCGGAGGAGGAGCACCGCTGGAAGGACGCGGTGACGACCGGCCCGGAGATGGCCGGCTGGATCACCAACGGCACCGCGCACGGCATGCTGCCCTGGTTCACCAAGTTCAACGGCGTCGTGCCCGACACCCGCTGGGTCGAGCCGGTCGCCGAAGCCTTCGGCACTGCACGCCGACCTCGAGCCGGTGCTCGGCGCGATGGCGCCCACCGCCGAGATCGCGATCATCGACCCGAGCACGACCCTGCGCCACTGGGCGCCCGAGATGCGCCGCCAGGCCGAGTCCGACGACCTCGGCTTCTACCAGGCGCTGGTCGAGGCGAAGCTGCCCTTCGAGTTCCTCTCCGACCAGATGATGACGCCCGAGCGGCTCGACGCCTTCAAGGTGGTGATCCTCGCCAACGCCCGCTGCCTCTCCGACGCGCAGTGCCGGATGCTCGAGGACTACGTCGCCCGCGGCGGCAGCGTCGTCGCCGCCTTCGAGACCTCGACCCGCGACGAGAACGGCAAGGAGCGCGCCGGCTTCGGCCTCGAGCGCGTGTTCGGCGCCCGCCTCGTCTCCCCGGCCCGCGGTCCGGTGAAGAACACCTACGTCGCGCTGAACGGCGAGCATCCGATCAACCGCGGCTACGACGGCGCCAACCGCATCATGGGCGGCACCAGGCTCATCGGCGTCGAGACGGTCGACGGCGCAGGAGCCGTTCCTCTTCGTCCCCGACTTCCCCGACCTGCCGATGGAGGAGGTCTATCCCCGCGAGGAGCCGCGCGGCGGCGCCGTCATCGCCCGCGACACCGCGGGCGGCCGGACCGTCTACATCCCGTGGAACATCGGCGGCATCTTCTGGGAGGTGCTCGCCGCCGACCACGGCCGGCTGATCGCCAACGCCGTGCGCTGGGCGCTCGAAGGACCCGTCCCGCGTCGAGGTCACCGGCAAGGCGGTGCTCGACGTCGCGCTCCGCGAGAACGCACGACGGCGTCGCGGTGATCCTGCACAACCTGACCAACCCGATGATGCTGAAGGGCCCGATCCGCGAAATCTTCCCGGTCGGCCCGCAGCAGGTCTCGGTCGCGCTCGACGGCAAGGCGGTCGGCTCGGCCCGCCTCCTCGTCGCCGGCCGCGACGTGCCGGTCAGGACCGAGGGCGGCCGCGCCATCGTCGAGGTGCCGGGCGATCGACACCCTCGAGGTCGTGCACCTCACCTGGCGGTAGCACCGCGATGGTCGGCTACATCATCAAGCGCATCATCCTGATGATCCCGACGCTGATCGGGATCTCGATGATCGCCTTCATGATCATCCAGCTGCCGCCGGGCGACTACCTGACCTCGCTGCTCGCCTCGATGCGCCGACAGCGGCCAGATCGTCGACGCGGCGCAGATGGCGCGGATGCGCGAGATCTACGGCCTCGATGACCCGATCTGGCTGCAGTACTGGAAATGGATCTCCGGCATCGTCTTCCGCGGCGATTTCGGCTGGTCGTTCGAGTGGGCGCGCCCGGTCTCCGAGCTGATCTGGGAGCGGATGGGCGCGACGCTTGATGATCTCGCTCGCCTCGCTGCTCTTCGTCTGGTCGGTCTCGCTGCCGATCGGCATCTACTCCGCGGTCCGCCGCCACTCGGTCGGCGACCACGTCTTCACCCTCCTCGGCTTCCTCGGGCTCGCCATCCCGAACTTCATCATGGCGCTGACGCTGATGTACCTGTCCTACCGCTACTTCGGGCAGAGCGTCGGCGGCCTCTACTCGCCCGAGTTCGTCGGCGCCCCGATGTCGCTGGGCCAAGACGATGGACCTGCTCGGCCACCTGTGGATCCCGATCATCGTCATCGGCACCAACGGCACGGCGGCGCTGATCCGCATCCTGCGCGCCAACCTGACCGACGAGCTCAACAAGCCCTACGTCGTCACCGCGCGCGCCAAGGGCCTGCCCGAGAGCCAGGTGCTGCTGCAATACCCGGTCCGCATCGCGCTCAACCCCTTCGTCTCGGCGATCGGCTGGGTGCTGCCCGAGCTGATCTCCGGCGTCACCATCACCGCGATCGTGCTGAACCTGCCCGCCGCCGGCCCGCTCCTGCTGCGCGCGCTGGTCTCGCAGGACATGTACCTCGCCGGCAGCTTCATCCTGCTGATGGGCGTGCTGACGCTGGTCGGGATGCTGATCTCCGACATCCTGCTCGCCCTCCTCGACCCCCGGATCCGGTTCACCTGATGAGCATCGCTCGACGTCGACTTCGCCGAAGACCGGCCCGCCATCAGCCCGCTCCGCCCGGGCGACGACCCCGCCGCGATCGCCGTCGCCGGCCAGTGGTCGCTGATCTGGCACAAGTTCACCCGCAACAAGGTCGCGCTCTTCGCCGGCGTGCTGATCCTCGTGCTTCTACCTCGTCGGCCTCTTCGCCGAGTTCCTCGCCCCGGCGCTGCCGATCGACGTCGCGGCCGCAGTACACCTACGCGCCGCCGCAGGGCATCGCCTTCTTCGTCGACAGGCGAGGACGGCGGGCGCGAGTGGCTGCCGCACGTCAAGGGCTACTCGGTCGAGGTCGACCCGGTGGCGCTGCGCCGCACCTTCGTCGTCGATCCGGAGAAGGTCATCCCGATCGGCTTCTTCGTGCGCGGGCCGGAATACAAGATGTGGGGCCTGTTCCGATGGACCTGCACTTCTTCGGCCCGCTCAACCCGAACGATCCGGTCTACCTGCTCGGCACCGACAAGCTCGGCCGCGACCTGCTGTCGCGGCTGATCTACGGAACGCGCGTCTCGATGTCGATCGGCCTGATCGGCGTCGCGATGAGCCTGACGATCGGCGTCGTGCTCGGCAGCCTCTCCGGCTTCTACGGCGGCTGGGTCGACCTCTCGATCCAGCGGCTGATCGAGGTCATCAGCGCCATGCCGACGATCCCGCTCTGGCTCGGGCTCGCCGCCGCGGTGCCGCTCACCTGGTCGCCGCTCAGGGTCTACTTCGTCATCACCCTCATCGTCTCGCTGCTCGCCTGGACCGGGCTCGCGCGCGAGGTGCGCGGCCGCTTCTTCGCGCTGCGCGGCGAGGACTTCGTCACCGCGGCGCGGCTCGACGGCTCGACCGAGCGGCGGGTGATCTTCCGCCACATCCTGCCGTCGCTGACCAGCCACATCCTCGCGGTCGTCACCCTCGCGATCCCGACGATGATCGTCGCCGAGACCGCGCTCTCCTTCCTCGGCGTCGGGCTGAAGCCGCCGGTCGTCTCCTACGGCGTGCTGCTGCAGGACGCGCAGAACGTGCGCACCATCGCCACCGCGCCCTGGCTGCTGATCTGGCCGTCGCTCGCCGTCGTCATGGCCGTGCTCAGCTTCAACTTCATGGGAGACGGGCTGCGCGACGCCGCCGACCCGTACGGTCACTGATGGGCACGAAACCGAACGGCCGGCCGAGGCTCGTCCATCCCGCACCATCGGCGGCGGAGCCGGTCCTCTCGGTGCGCGATCTCTCGATCGACTTCCACCTGCGCACGCACATCCTGCACGCCGTCCGCGACGTCAGCTTCGAGCTCAGCCCCGGCCGCACCCTCGCCCTCGTCGGCGAGAGCGGCTCCGGCAAGAGCGTCACCGCCCGGGCGCTCTTGCGCATCATCGACAGCCAGGCGCGCGTCACCAGCGGCACGATCACGCTCGACATCGACGGCCGGACGACCGAGATCGACAAGCTCGAGCCGAACAGCCGCGAAATCCGCGCGATCCGCGGCCGCCGGATCGGCCTGATCTTCCAGGAGCCGATGTCCTCGCTGTCGCCGGTGCGCACCATCGGCGCCCAGATCATCGAGGCGGTGCGCCTGCACCAGAAGCTCGACAAGCGCGCCGCCCGGGCGCTGACCATCGAACTGCTCCGCCAGGTCGAGATCCAGAACCCCGAGGCGATGGTCGACCGCTATACCTTCGAGTTCTCGGGCGGCATGCGCCAGCGCGCGATGATCGCGATGGCGCTGGCCGGCAACCCGGACATCCTGATCGCCGACGAGCCGACCACCGCGCTCGACGTGACGACCCAGGCCGAGATCCTCGACCTGATCAAGCGGCTGCAGGTCTCGCGCGGCATGGCGATGCTGCTCATCACCCACGACCTCGGCATCGTCGCCGAGGTCGCCGACGAGGTCGCCGTCATGCGCTTCGGCAAGATCGTCGAGCACGGGCCGGTCGACGCGATCTTCCACGACCCGAAGAGCCCGTACGCCCGCGAGCTGCTCGCCTCGACGCTGAAGCTCGAGCATCCGGCCGACCGGCCGCAGCCCGCCTCCGAGGCGCTGCCGGAGCCGGTGCTCTCGGTCCGCCACCTGACCAAGCAGTTCGGCGCCAAGTCGTGGACCGGCAAGACCAAGTACGCGATCACCGCCGTCGACGACGCCAGCCTCGACCTCTTCCCCGGCGAGAACCTCGGCATCGTCGGCGAGTCGCGGCTCCGGCAAGACCACGCTCGGCCGGATGATGCTGCGCGTCGTCGAGCCGACGGCCGGGCAGATCACCTTCCGCCCCGGCGACGGCAGCGAGATCGACGTGATGGCCCGCTCGAAGCGCGAGCTCGCCGACTACCACCGCCAGGTCCGGCTGGTGTTCCAGGACCCCTACGCCTCGCTGAACCCGCGGATGACGGTCAAGCAGATCATCGGCGACCCGCTCTACGTCACCCGCACCGCCCGCGGCGCGGCGCTGGCGCAGAAGGTCGGCGACCTGCTCGAGCTCGTCGGCCTCGAGCGCTCGGCGATGGAGCGCTACCCGCACGCCTTCTCCGGCGGCCAGCGCCAGCGCATCAGCATCGCTCGCGCGCTCGCGCTCGACCCTAAGGTCATCATCGCCGACGAGGCGACCTCGGCGCTCGACGTCTCGATCCGCGCCCAGATCCTCGACCTGCTGCTCGCGGTGCAGAAGCGGCTAGCCTGAGCTACATCTTCATCTCGCACGACATCTCGGTCGTCCGCTACTTCTGCGACCGGGTCGCGGTCATGCACCGCGGCAGGATCGTCGAGCTCGGCGACGCCGAGCAGATCTGCACCACGCCGCGCGAGCCCTACACCCGGAGCCTGATCTCCGCCGTCCCGAACCCCGATCCGCGCAACAAGCGCATGCTGCACCGGACCAAGTTCGTCGCCTGAAGGAAGCCTGATGCCGAAGTTCTCCGCCAACCTTTCGTTCCTCTACGCCGAGCTGCCATTCCTCGACCGCTTCGCCGCCGCGGCGAAGGACGGCTTTCCGGCGGTCGAGTACGTGAGCCCCTACGAGCATGCGCCCGAGGCGGTCGGCGAAGGCGCTGGCCGACTACGGCCTCGCGCAGGCGCTCTTCAACCTGCCACCCGGCGACTGGGCGGGCGGCGAGCGCGGCATCGGCTGCCTGCCCGACCGCGTCGACGAGTTCCGCGCCTCGGTCGACACCGCGATCCGCTACGGCAAGGCGCTCGGCTGCCCGAAGATCAACTGCCTCGCCGGCATCGCGCCCGCCGGCGCCGATCCGGTCGAGCTCGGCGCGACGCTGGTCGCCAACCTGAAATACGCGGCGCCGCGCCTCGCCGACGCCGGGATCAAGCTCCTGCTCGAGCCGATCAACCTGCGCGACATCCCGGGCTTCTTCGTCTCGACCACCCACCACGCCGAGCGCATCCTCGACGGCGGTCGGCTCGGACAACCTCTTCATCCAGTACGACATCTACCACACGCAGGTGATGCAGGGCGACCTGATCCCGACCTACGACCGGCTCAAGGACCGCATCGCCCACATCCAGATCGCCGACAACCCCGGCCGGGACGAGCCGGGCACGGGCGAGATCAACTACGCCTTCGTCCTGCCCGAACTCGACCGCCTCGGCTACGACGGCTACGTCGGCTGCGAGTACAAGCCCCAGGCCGGCACCAGCGCCGGCCTCGGCTGGATGAAGCCCTACCTCTGAAGGAGACCTGCCCATGAAGATCGGATTCATCGGCCTCGGCGTCATGGGCCGGCCGATGGCCGGCCACCTGATCGCCGCCGGCCACACGCTGATCCTGAACCGCGTCAAGCCGGCGTCGCAGGAGCTCGTCGACAAGGGCGGCACCGCCGCCGACACGCCGAAGGCGGTCGCCGAGGCGGCCGAGGTCGTCATCCTGATGGTCCCCGACACCCCCGACGTCGAGGCCGTGCTCTTCGGCGCGGACGGCGTCGCCGAGGGCCTGTCGCCCGGCAAGCTCGTCATCGACATGAGCTCGATCTCGCCGGTCGCCACCAAGGCGTTCGCGAAGCGGATCGAGGCCAAGGGCTGCGACTACCTCGACGCCCCGGTCTCCGGCGGCGAGGTCGGCGCGAAGAACGCCGCGCTCACGATCATGGTCGGCGGCAAGCCCGAGGCGTTCGCGAAGGCGAAGCCGATCTTCGAGGCGATGGGCAAGACCATCACCCATGTCGGCCCGAACGGCGACGGCCAGACCGCCAAGGTCGCGAACCAGATCATCGTCGGCCTGACCATCGAGGCCGTCGCCGAGGCGCTGACCTTCGCCAAGCGCGCCGGCGCCGACCTCGAGAAGGTGCGCGAGGCGCTGATGGGCGGCCTCGCCGGCTCGACGCATCCTCGAAATCCACGGCGAGCGGATGATCAAGCGGACCTTCGACCCCGGCTTCCGCATCCGGCTGCACCGCAAGGACCTCGGGCTCGCGATCGACTCCGCGCGTGCGCTCGACCTGATGCTGCCGAATGCCGCGACCGTCGAGCAGCTGATGAACGCCGCCATCGCCCGCGGCGACGGCGACCGCGACCATTCCGGCCTGATCCTCACCCTGGAGGCGCTTGCCGGCGAGTAGCACCGGACCGCGCCTCTTCCCGCCACCTGCCGCCGTCCCGCATTCCGCGGGCCGGTCCCCCATGCCCAAGGAGTTGCCGTTGCCCCGCGCATCCGAGCTGCAGGTCCCGTTCGGGGCCGTCTATTTCCGCAAGTCGAACCCGCCGCGCGAGGACTGGGAGCGCGACTACGGCGTCGCCGCCGCCGACGGGCTCAACATCTTCCGCCACTGGTTCATGTGGGCGGCGATCGAGCGCGCGCCCGGCAGGTACGACTGGTCCGACTACGACCGCCAGATGGACCTCGCGGCGAAGCACGGCATCCGCACGATCATCGCCGAGCTCACCCACACCGTTCCCGACTGGGCGCTGCGCAAGTACGCCCACGCCCGCCAGCTGCGGCGCGACGGCACGCCGCTGCCCCTCGATCATGGGCGTCTCCTCGGCGACCGGCGGCTTCGCCAACAACGGCGGCGGGGCCGGCGCGCTCACGATGAACTGCCCCGAGGTCAAGGAGGCCGCAGGCGCCTTCCTGACCGCGCTCGCGACGCGCTACCGCGACCACCCGGGCATGTTCGGCTACGATGTCTGGAACGAGACCAACTATTCGCCCGACGTCGACTACAACCCCTACACCAAGGCCGCCTTCCGCGAATGGCTGAAGGCGAAGTACGGCAACCTCGACGCGCTCGCCGAGGCCTGGCACCGCTACGGCCACGCCGAGTGGGACGACGTCGAGCCGCCCGTCCAGGTCGGCCCATATCCCGAGTGCCTCGACTGGCTCGCGTTCAAGCGCGAGAACTACTACGGCCAGATGCAGTGGCGGATCGACACCATCCGCGCGGTCGATTCGAAGAACCTGATCGCGGCGCACGGCGTCGCCAGCGCCATCCCCGACATGGCGGCCAAGGGCTGCGACGACTGGCTCGCCGCCTCCAAGGTCGAGGTCTTCGGCTACACCTGGATCCAGGCGCGCAAGGGCAGCCAGTCCTGGCGCAACTTCTACGGCGGCGACATCACCCGCGCCGCCGTCGCGCGGCAAGCCGTTCTGGCATGCCGAGCGCCAGGGCGGGCCGCTCTGGATGCAGCCGCAGGTGCTCGGCCGCGACAAGGAGGACGGCCGGGTCATGGAGCCCGAGGACCTGCGGGTCTGGTCGCTCTCGTCCTTCGCGGCCGGCGCGCGCGGCATGCTGAACCTGCGCTTCCGCCCGCTGCTCGACGGCCCGCTCTTCGGCGCCTTCGGCTCCTACGGCATGGACGGCGCGCGCACCCCGCGCTCCGACATGGCCGCGTCGCTCGCCCGCTGGACCAACGCCCCGGAGCAGAAGCCGGTGATGGCGGCGAAGCCGGTCAGGGGCGACATCGGCCTCCTCGTCATCCCCGAGGCGCAGGCCTTCGACTACCTCCTCTCCTACGAGGGCAAGTTCGACACCTACGCCGCGGCGATGTGGGGCGCCTACCGCGGCTTCTTCGACAACAACATCCAGGCCGACTGGGTGCACATCGAGGACATCGACGCCACCGACACCCTCTACGCCCCCTACCCGATCGCGCTGACCGCCGAGAACGCCGCGAAGCTCGCGGCCTGGGTCGAGGCCGGCGGCACGCTGATCTCCGAGGCCTGCCCCGGCTACTTCGGCGACCGCGGCCGCGTCGGCACCGTGCAGCCGAACAACGGCCTCGACGCCGTCTTCGGCGCCCGCGAGGTCGAGGTCGAGTTCATGCCCGACATCGCCGACCGCGCCGGCTTCACCTACCAGGGCAACCGGATCACCGCCGGCGGCTTCCTGCAGGCCTACGCGCCGACGACCGGCACCCCTCGCGGCGACTTCGCCGATGGCCGCCTCGCCGTGGTCGAAAACGCCCGTGGCAAGGGCCGCACGCTCCTCGTCGGGACGCATCCCTCGGTCGATTACTACCGCACCAGCGCTGAAGCGGGCCGCCGCTGGTTCGCCGACGCCTTCGCCTGGACCGGGCGGACCCAGCACGTCGCGACCGACAACCCGCAGGTGCAGGCCCGCCTGCACGAGGGCGACGGCCGCGCCTACCTCTGGCTCGTCAACTCGACCCGCGCGGCGCAGGCCGGCCGCCTGACGGTCCGCGGCGCCACGACGGCCCGGGCCGGGACCGCCCACTGGGCAGCGGACGGCGCCTGCTTCGACGGCGCCGGCTTCACCGTCCCGCCGCGCGACGCGCTGGTGGTCGAGATCCTGGCCTGACGTCTCCGCTTGGGATCGATGGCGAGGCGCCGGTGGCGCCTCGCCCGGCCGTCGCCGGAGAGCGAGCAGTCCGGTCTGTGATCGACCTCTGCGATTGGCCAGCCTCGGAAGCTTAGCGCCAGGCGCTGCCTGGCAGGTCCGTGCCAAACGGCCCGGATGCCTGCGCCTGCGGCTACTTATCCGCCTCGACTGCCGCGGCGGCGCGCTCGACGACAGCGGCGACCGCGGTCGGGTTCGAGACGTAGATCGCGTGGCTGCCGGGGGTCTCGGCCACGGTCGCGTCGGCGCGGTTCGCCATCATGCGCTGGGCGTCCGGCGGGATCATGCGGTCGTCGGCGGCGACGAGATACCAGCTCGGCTTGGTCCGCCAGGCCGGCTCGGTGACCGCGCCGGTCAGGGCCTCGACGCCCCAGGGCACCTGCGAGTCCGCCATGAACCCCGCGGTGGCGGCATCGACGTCTGCGGCGAAGGACGCGGCGAACTTCTCCCGGTCGAGGAACAGGAAGCCGTCCTGCGGCGGCAGGATCGGCGGCACCGGGGCGCCAGGCGCCGGGTTGGCGATCAGCGACTGCACCGACTCGCCGGCGTCGGGCGCGAAGGCGGCGATGTAGACCAGCCGCTCGACCTTCGGATCGGTGCCGGCCTCGCTGATCACCACCCCGCCATAGGAATGGCCGACGAGCACGACCGGGCCATCCTGGGCCGCGATCGCGCTGCGGGTCGCGGCCACATCGGCGGCGAGCGCGGTCGTCGGGTTTTGCACGATGGTGACGTTGTAGCCGTCGCGCTTCAGGATCTCGTAGAGGCCCCGCCAGCCCGAGCCGTCGACGAAGCCGCCGTGCACGAGGACGACGTTCTTGATTTCGCCAGAGGTTTCCGCACGGGCGGCCGGCACCAATGCGGCGGCGAGCGTCGCGGCGGACGCAAGCAGAGTGGTGAGGGTGGTCATCGCAGGCCTCCAGTCAGCTGGGTTCAAGGGACGTGGTGATGGAGATGTCTATGAAGGCGAGACCCCTGGGTCATGAATTAAGCGGCCAAACGTGGAACGATCGAGCCAAAACTATCCGCGTTGGACACGGCGCCAAGTCCCCGGCGTAACGCCGACGGCGCGCGAGAATGTCCGCGTGAAGTGGCTCTGGTCTGCAAAACCGCAATCCAAGGCAATGGCGCTCAGGGAGGCCGAGGACTTCTCCAGGAGCTGCTTCGCTTTGTCCATCCGCCGGCTCTGCAGCCACTGGTAGGGCGCCATCCCGGTGGATTGACGAAATGCCCGAGTGAAATGCCTTATCGAGAGCTCACAGGAACGAGCGAGGTCGTTCAGTGTGATGCCCCCGCCAATATGGGCATCGAGGAGGTCTTTGGCCCGACGTTCCTGCCATGGGGCCAGACCGCCTCCCCACATTCGCGGCAACGCCGAGCCATCGCCGTATCTGCCTGCCACGTGTACCGAAAGCGCCAGTGCCACGTGATCGACGAAAAGGTCGGAGGTTTCCTCCGGTCTTGCACCGAGGGCCGGCCGCATGGCCAGCAGCAGATCGCGGGCGATCGGATCCCGGACGGTAGAGCCGGGCGTGTGGGAAAGTTCCTGGATGTGCCGCGGTATGTCCCCGTCCTCACCCATGGCCACGAGCGCCTTGCGCGGAACGTAGAAGTTTACAGCATGGAACGGGTCCCGCAGCTCAGTGGCCAGGTTCATCCTCAGGTCGAATATTGCGACCGCGCCGGCATCGAAGTCCTTGGGCGGAATCGACTTGCCATCTGCGTAGAGGTCGAAGTCAGGGCACGCCTGCAGCTGGAGCGCGATGAGGAACGCGTCCTCGCGCACCGGGGAGGTAATTCCGACGTTACGTCGTTGGCAATCGAGTTCAAGGAACGCCAGGCCCGTCCCCCGGGCCGCGCGTGTGGTCAGCACCGGCGCATCCGGCAGACCCACCGCCTCAGCGACCGGATTCTTCGTGTCGATCCTGGCGACCGGGCCGCTGCCCGGGGAGCCTTTCCCCCGCATCTGCTCCTAGCTCCCCAAGGACGCTACTCCCCACAAATGATCCTAAAAGAAGGTAAGACGATAGTCGTGCCGCCTCAACAGCAGGGTGGGAGCGCGGAGGTGAGGCGACCAATCCGCTTCTGGCCGATTTCGTTGAAGAAGGCGGTGGAAGTCGTTCAGGCGAAGCGATCCTGAATAGTCGAAGGTGGCCGCACCCTTTCAGGCCGCCATCCGCATGGGAGGCGCCTTCAGCTTGGCGAGCTTCCGGAGGTTCTGGGCGGCGGCGGCGAGGTGGAACTCGTCGCGGGCGCCGCAGGGGCCGCGGAGCCGAAGCCGGTCGAGGTGCAGGATGCGCTTGAGGTGGGCGAAGAGCATCTCGACCTTTTTCCGGAGGCGCCGTGAGACGACGTACTCGTCGGTCGTGGCGATCTCGCGGGCCATGTCGCGCGCACCCTCATGGATCGAGCGCATGAGCTTTCGCTGGGGTTGGCCGGGGCAGCAGCGCGGCTTGAGCGGGCAGACATCGCAGTCCCGCTTGCTGGCACGATAGCGCATCATGCCCTCGGCATCGACGCCACTGCGCGGCGTGGCGTAGGAGCCGGCCGGCCGGTGGAACTGCCTGAGCGTCTTGCCCGCCGGACAGACGTAGGCGTCGGCGCGGCGGTCGTAGGCGAAGTCGGCGCGCTCGAGGGTCCCGTCGCTGCGGCCCGACTTGTCGAAGACGGGGATGTGCGGTTCGATCCCGCGCTCCTCGACGAGCCAGCCGAGCATTGGCGCGGAGCCGTAGGCGCTGTCGGCGATCAGCCGCTCGGGATAGAGGCCGAAGCGGTCCATCGTGCGGTCGATCATGGTGCGCGCGGCGCCGACCTCCGCCTGGCGGATGGCGCGCGTCGTCTCGACGTCGACGATGATCGCGTTGTCGGTGTCGACCAGATAGTTGGTCGCATAGGCGAAGAAGGCGTGACCCTTCTGAGCGCCGGTCCACTGCGCCGCGGGATCGGCGGGCGAGGTGAACTTCGGCTCGACCGGGCTCGCCGCGCCGAAGGCCGCGTCGTCAAGCACCGCGAGGTACTCCCGGACCGCGCGCGGCGCCGTGTCGGGATCGATCGCCGCCGGGTCCCAGTCCTCGCGGGCGGTCGAGCGCTGCTTGTTCGCGTCCGCCTCGATCAGGCTGGCGTCGACGGCAAACCGCTCGCCGCCGACGAGCCCCTCCGCGACGCATCGGCGCACCGTTGCCTCGAAGACGTGGCGGAGCAGGTCGCAGTCGCGGAACCGCCCGTGCCGGTTCTTGGAGAAGGTCGAGTGGTCCGGGACCCGATCCGCCAGGTCGAGCCGGCAGAACCACCTGTAGGCGAGGTTGAGGTGAACCTCCTCGCACAGCCGCCGCTCCGAGCGGATCCCGAAGCAGTACCCCACCAGCAGCATCCGGATCATCAGCTCCGGATCGACCGACGGCCGACCGGTCGAGCTGTAGAGAGGCGCCAGACGCGCCCGGACGTCATCAAGGTCGACGAACCCGTCGATCGACCTCAGCAGGTGATCCTCGGGAACGTGGCGTTCGAGCGAAAACTCGTAGAACAGCGCGCCCGGCGCCACCTGCCTCGGTCCCATCATCGCCTGCGCCCCCAACAGCCTCAGAGAGGATGGAATCAGCGATCAACCCCCGGAACAAGCGAGTTTTTCAACACAATCCGCCAGTTGCAGCCATTCCGGTTTTCGCTATGTTGATCCGCCCCTAGCCTAGTTCAGCCGAAAGATAGCGGGTTCGTTCAACTGCCCCCCACCAAAAGCCATGCCTAGGACAACGATGAAAAGGATGCCGTGGGATCCGCCGTTGGGTAGTAGGATACGGAACCGCACCGGTGATAGAGTGCCTGAGCCGATTTACACTGCACTAGGTAGAGCGCTGTCTGCTTGGGAAGGCGTCAATGCTGCCTTGAACAGCCTGTTCTACGCGCTTCATCAAATTGACGAAGAGGACGAGCGCGAGCGGGTATCTCAAGCTTTTGCGGGTCAGCCAAAGGTGCATGATCGCGCGCAAATTCTCAGAATTCACGGGAATAACTTCTTGGCAGCGAACTTTGGTTCAAACAGGGACGCAGCCGGCAAACTCAAACGTGCTCTGAGAATGGCGCTGGGGAAATACGTCGGGTGGGCGGCGCGCCGCAATGAACTCGCGCACGGCTATGTGACTGAGCTGCAAGCCGGCTGCCAGTGGCGAATGCTGCCGCGGGATTCCCGCCGCGGAGCACGGTCTACGGCTACTTCCGGGGTGGATCGGGGCCGGGTCTGGGCGCACGTTCACGACGTGCTCGATGCCGGACCCGGGAGCTGGAGGGCCGCGACGAGAGCCCGACCGCTGCGATCATCGACAGCCAGAGCGTGAAAACCAGCGCGGAAGCTCGCGAAATGGTCGGATACGACGCCGGAAAACGGATCAGGGCCGCAAGCGGCACCTGGTCACCGACACCCTCGGCCTGATGCTGCGCATCGAGGTCCATTCCGCCAGCGTGCAGGATCGCGACGGCGCGGCGCTGGTCCTCGACCGGATCACCCGGCGCTTCCCGTTCCTCGAGCGCATCTTCGCCGACGCCGGCTACCAAGGGCCGCGCGTCGCCGCGGCCGCGCCGCGTCCTGTCGAGATCATCAAGCGCACCGACACCGGTTTCGTCGTCCAGCCCAAACGCTGGGTGATCGAGCGTACCTTCGCATGGGCCTGCATCAACCGCCGACTTGCCCGCGATGTCGAGCGCGCCGTCGAGACCGTCCGCGCCCTCTTCCAGATCGCCATGATCAAGCTCATGACCCGTCGGATCGCACGCTACCGGGACTTCTGAGCCAGACTCTTAGGAGAATGTTCTTGGCTCAGACCGCCGGCAGCACGTTTCCACACGCCCTCGGCCGAGAACGGTCGTTTGGTGACATTGTACCGGAGGGTGCTTTGCGCCATCCCCACCCGGGCGCTGCGGCCAGCCCTGCGTCAACCGATGCAGCCGGCGGCGCGTGTTGGCCACGCGACGCCAGTCGGCCTCTGTCTCTGGCGGTCCGCCCTCCATGTGTGTCAACACCATTAGACCGTCCGCGAAGAGTCGGCCGTCCGTCGTCGGTATCGGCACTGGCACGGTCAGACCTTCATGGTCGAGGTGTTGGAGGAGCTTGGCCTCCCACGCGAGGTCGGCGTCGCTCCTGCCACCGAGACGACCGACGGCAAGTCTCCCGTGGACGCGCACGCTCCACACGTCGTTGGCAACTCCGCCAGCGAGCGGTTGGATGCGAGCTGCGTCTTCGCCCCACAGTCCTAGGGCTTGCCATCCCACTGGGGACATCCTCGACCAAGCCGATTGTTTAAGCAAATTGAATCTAAGTCCGGTAGACCTCGGATTAACCCCGAGTGGCATCAAATACCGGATGATGGGTAGACCAAAAATGATACTCTATTTCCAATTCTACCTTTTGGCTGGGCGTTCAGGCTGCGAGCTTCTTGGCAGCCGACTTCCGGTTCCAAGGCACAGACGCTGAGATGCGGCGTGAAGCTGCCCGACGGCCGTCATGCATAGGTCCGCTGACGGCCGTGAGTTCCCGTGGGACGAAGGTGTCGGGCATGCGCCAGAGCGGTCAAAGGCATTCCGTGCGTTCTGCCGTGGATGCACCGCAGCGAAGATCAGTCTTGCTCGTAACACAGACGGCCCAGTGTCAAGGTGCTCCTCGATACGCCCCCTGCGCCCGGCAAGGAGGCGTTCCTATAGTTCCTCGAGTTCGTTAAGGGCAGCCCGGACCTCCTCGACTCCCTCGGGCGGCAGCGGTGCCTGCGGCGGGATCGGCTCTCCGACCGCGTAACCCTGCAATTCGAGCGCGCCCTTTATGCAGGCGGCGAGGTTGTACCTGGCGAAGGCTTCGTTCACGCGCCAGAGCCGCCGCTGCAGTGCCATCGCCTCCTTCCAGTCGCCGCTCTGGCACAGGTCGTAGAGCGCCACGCTCTGCCGCGGCACGATGCAGGCCGGACCGGCCATCCAGCCCTTCCCGCCGATCATCATCACGCAGGCGGGGATGTGGGCCGAGGCGGCAAAGACCGACATCCCCCCCTCGACGCGGTTGAGGATAGAGAGCAAGCGGCCGGTGTTATGGGAGGCGTCCTTGATGTAGCCGATGTTCGGGAGGCGGCTCAGGCGGTCGATCACCGGTATCGACAGGTCCGCGCGCTGGAAGTTCGGATTGGTATAGAGCACCACCGGCAGAGAAACCGCCTCGGCGATTGACCGGAAATAGGCGTAGACGCCTTCGTCCGAGACGGGGAAGTAGGCTTCGAGGATGGCGAGTATTCCGTCGCAGCCGAGCGCCTGCATCTCGCCCGCCTGGAACACCGAGTCGGCGATTGTGGTGCCGGCGACACCCGCTACAACCGGCACGCGCCCGGCCGCGGCCCGAACCGCCACTTCGACGACGCGTCGGCGCTGCGGCCATGACAAGTAGGCGAACTCGCCGGTGGAGCCGAGCGGGGTCAGCCCGTGAACACCCGCAGCTATCAGGTCGCGGCAAAGGCGATCGAGAACTTCATCCAAAATCTCGCCGGAAGGACCCACCGGCGAGACGAGGTATGGAAACACGCCGTGGAACGCAGCGTCGTTCACCCCCGACTCCTTCTAGGATCAGTAGACGGCATCGCGCCTAGTACCAGTGGCGCGAAGAGCGGTCCATGAGACAATCGGGGCAGTCGACCGCGAGCAGCCCGGCCCGGTCGGAACCTTCGGCGCCGTGGTTGCGCACCACCTACTGCCTAACCTTGCCAATGACGGCAATGGGGCCGAGAGTGGACCCGTTTAGGGGTACACACAGCCTAGACGAAGTCGCGGTCGTCGAGGACTTCTGTGGAGGACTTGCGCCGGCACATGCTCCGCCATGTTGTGGTGCGAATCGCGGGAAGTTCGCATAATGTTCTCTCATGCCCTACGAGCGCAAACTGCGCCAGTCCCGGAAAGCCGTGCTGCTCGCGGAGCTCGAAGCCGGCGACGCGATCGAAGTGACGTGCACCGCCTGACGGCACTCATCGCTGATCGCCGCGCACGTGCTGCTGGCGCGCGCCCCAGCGAGCGTGGCGGTGGGCGCGGCGCTCGAGAAGGTGCAATGTTCGGCATGCGGCGGCAAAGCAATCGCGTGGACCATATTGCATGTCCGTCCGCCGCGTGATGCGCGCCGCTATTAGCGTTCCATATGTCGGAATAAAAGGGCCGAAGGCCCATGTCGCCTTGAAGCGGCGTTGATACCACACTACTAGTCTTCATGCAGCGCCCCGGGCATCCAAGAACGTCTCAAGTGCGAAATAAGCGCTGTTGAGGCCGGCACCAACCAGGAAGAAAGTCATGACAGACACGATCGATCGCAGTGAATTGCTAGCCCTGACCACGGAAATCGTTTCAGCGCATGCTGGCAACAATGCCATCAGTGGGGGCGACGTCGCCGGTTTGATCCAATCCGTCTTCGATACACTGAGCGGACTCGGCTCAGAGGAGACAGCCCCAGCTGCGCTGACCCCGGCCGTGCCGATCAAGCGGTCGGTGACCGACGACTACATCGTCTGCCTCGAGGACGGCAAAAAGCTCAAGATGCTCAAGCGTCACCTGATGACCGCCTACGGCATGACGCCGGAAGCGTACCGTGCGAAGTGGGGTCTGAAGCCCGATTATCCGATGGTTGCGCCGAACTATTCCCTCCAGCGGCAGGAGCTCTCGAAGAAGATCGGGCTGGGACGGAAGCCGCGTATTGTCGAGCCTGCTCCCGCGCCGAAGGCTGCCGCCAGGAAGCCGCGGGCGAAGAAGGCGGCGGCGTAGCGCATCCGGCGCGGCGCTCTCGGCCGCGCCGCCTATTCGGTGAGGGAGGCCAGGGCGGCCCTGCGGTCGGCCGGCCTCAGCTTCAGAAACAGGGTGCGCGCCTGTTTGATGTCGCGGTCGGAGCCGGTCTCCGCCGCCTGCCTAAGGGCGACCACGACCGGATCGTCCGGGCTGCCGATGAAAGCTAGAGCCTTCGCAAGGCGTCCCATGGTCTCGCGATCGATTTTGGTTTCTTCCATAATGCAGTCCTCTTGGGTTTTCGTGCCAGAGGGCATTCATCCACCTTTTTCACTCGGACTTCCCAGTCATTGAATTCGCGCTTGGAGTAGCAGGCCGGGAACCAGAGGTTCATTGGTTTTTCCTCCGATCGGTGAAGAACCTTTCCTCGATCCTCGCGTCGATCGCCAGGAGAATGCGGCGCGCCGGTGAGTGGGTGTCGCCGGTCGCGGTCCTTGGGTGGAACAGGACCTCGAAAGTCCCGGTCGCGACAACTCCCGGATTGAGCGGCGGATAGGTCGCGATCAGCGGTCATCACCAGCAGCCGGGGCCGAGGGCGGTATCGGCCGGGGCGACCTTCAAGGCGATCCGCAATCGAATTCGGGGCGTCGGCCTCGACCTCGACCGTCGCACCGCCGGCCAGGGGGGCGAGGGCATAGGTCAGGATTGCGTAGCGGAGGGATAGCTCGCCGGGTCGGCGATTTCGCAGCCCCAGGTGTCGCCGGCGATCAGCCGGACCGGCGGGGCCGTAGATGGAAGAGCGGTCGGCCATGCGGTCCCCTTGCGTTCGAGCTTTCGAAGATCACCGGAACAGCAGCGCCAGGACCGCCAGGACGGAAGCGGAAGGCGGGAAGCGCGACCCTCAAGACCGAGGCGCGGGACGATCGGCCAAATGGGGGGTCCTGCCCGGCGACACCGAGCTGATCTCGCGGGCGACGGTACCGAGGTCTTAAATCAGCCTCGATCGCGAGGCCCTCGACTGAATCAGCGCCATCTGTTAGCTGGGCAGCAACGGCGGATGACTGTTGGACTCGCGGACGGAAAGGCAGCATTAGCTGATGGAGTACGCCGCCCTGGGGCCGACTGGCGTCAAGGTGTCCAGAATTAGCATGGGCACGGCCACCTTTGGGGTGGCGCCGAGCGAGCACAACGCCGACCGCGTGGTCCACGCGGCGCTTGACCTCGGCATCAACTTTTTCGACACCGCCAACGTGTACGGGAACCAGCCAACCTTCGACCGGCCAGGCGTCCCGCCCGCAGCCGAACGCGAGTCCGCCGAGCGGCTCCTGGGTGGGGCGCTCGCTGGGCGGCGGGACGATGTCGTGATCGCCACCAAATCGGGCCACGTGATCGGCCCTGAAGTAAATGACCGCGGGGTGTCGCGCCGGCACATCATCCAACAGGTCGAGAACAGCTTGCGGAGGCTGGAAACGGACTACATCGACCTTTATTACGCGCACATTCCCGACCCCGACACGCCCTTGGAACAAACGCTTTCAACGTACGACGACTTGGTGCGGCAGGGTAAGCTGCGGTACGTGGCGCTTTCCAACTATCCAGCTTGGAAGATCACCCACGCGTTGTGGATCGCCGACGCCCGGCGACAGCACGGCCCGGTCTGCGCCCAAGTGAAATATAACCTAATCGACCGGACGGCCGAACTCGAGTTGGTGCCAGCCTGCGTACAGTTCGGGCTGTCCATCGTTCCGTACGCGCCACTCCACGGTGGCTTGCTTGCCGGCATGCGAGTCCTGAAGCGGGAGGCCCACGGCGATGTGCGTTTTGGGGGCACCGGGTTCTCGGAAGCGGAGCTTCAGATCGGTCGTAAGGTTGAGCAATTCAGCCAAGACTGGGGACTGGAGCCGCATCAAGTTTCGCTTGCCTGGTTGCTGTCCCGCCCGGCCGTCGCATCGGTAATAGTCGGCGCCGAGACGGTCGAGGAGATCGCCGCCAACGCATCAGCGGCGGACGTCGTCCTCAACCCTGCCCAGCTCGACGCCCTGACGTCATTGCGCAATGGCACCAACACCTATGACTAGCCTGGAACGTTTGTCCTGCCTCCGACCCGCTATGATGCGCCGGGACATTCGCGGTCGCGTGAACCCATAGACCTAATCAGCGTGGTGGTGGCCGCTGTCGATGACCGCAGAGCCGAGCCGGATGATTCCGCCCGCTGGGTGGAACTCAGTGGCGACGCAGAAGGTTCCCGCCACGTCGCGTCCTCAAGCTGACTGCCCCAAACCACCTCATGCGCAAGGACCCGGGCATCGCCGTCTCGGTTCCACCCTCCTGTCGTCATCTCTATGCGGTCGTCCTGGAGGTCGCACCTCGCGTCAGGACCAGCGTGTCCAACGGCATAGCGTCGAGGCTGCGAGGGCGCTGGCGCGCACTCAGGGCGGCCGGGTCGATCTGACGGGGGCCTGCCGACGGGCTACAGCGGCGACCGGCTGCGGCTTCTGCCGCTCCTTCACGTGCGCCAAACCAGGGCAGCACCAGGCGCTTCCTGCGGCCTCCCCTCGGGCCAAGGGATGTCCCGCTACAGACCTCGTTGAAGTTTTGGCAGTGCGGGCACCAGCAGTCCGATGCTCATCGGCACGGACGATTCGCCAGCACTCCTCGTGCAGTGGCGTCGAGACCAGCACGATATTGCGGTTGCCGAAGGTTGGTTCGAACATGGCGAAGGCGAACACGCCCGGACCCATATATGCGAGCGTTCCCGAGCGTTGACGTTCAGTAGCGGCTGGGCTCCCGCCCGATCACCGATATGGCCTGTTGCTCACAGCATCGCCGCCAATACCTTGCGGTCGAAGTGGACCTCGACCTCGGGGTGCTGCTTGTCAGCGGTGAGGCCGGGGATGCGCTCGGCAAGATAGCCCATGAGATCGCTGATCCGGATCAGCCCGTCGTGATCGCGGTCGGCCTCGCGCAGGGCGGCGAGGAGCGCCTCCGTTAGCGCGCCGTTCTGCCAGTCGCCGCGCTCGAGGGACGCCTCGCGGGCGGTCGAAGAGGCGAATACCGACAGGTTCGGCGCCCGGAGCATCGCCCGGAGGCTGCGGTCAAGCGGCACGGTCGCGCCACCCGAGAAGCAGGCGTCGAGGAAGAGGATGACCCGCCCATGCTCGGCGATTTTCGCGATGCGGCCGTGGAACTCCCCGGCGTCGATCGCCCCGGCGATTAGCGCATCCCGGCTGCTCGTGTCGACGCCGTGCGGGATCAGATAGAGCTCGTCCTCGTCGACGATCTCGCCATGGCCGGAGAAGAGGACGACGGCAAGGTCCTGGCCGTTCCCCTCCTTCATAGAGTCACGGAGCGAGCCAAGCTCGCTCAGAATCATCGCGCGGGTCGCGTCGGCGTTCGTGAGCTCGCTCGCGAGCACCTGCGCATATAGGCCGCCCTGCGAATCGCGGAGCGCCGCCGACAGGTCGCGGGCGTCTTGGTCGGCATAAGCGAGGTCAAGGTTTCGCGCCGCCGGCCCGTGGTCGCTGACCCCGATCGCGAGCACGTGCAGCCGCGCCCCAGGAGCGACGTCGGCGCCGGTGGCACGCTGCACCGCACCGCGAATCTTTGCGAGCTCGGTGACCGCTAGCGCCCCCGGTGTGCCCATCTGCGGCAGCACGTGGCGGATCACGTCGGGCCGGTAGGTTTCCGGGATGACGTCAACCGGGATTGCCTCGCCGGGCGCGTCCCACCCGTGGTTGACGTGCCAGCGTAGCACGCGCCGAGCGCCGGGGCTGGCGGCATAGATGCCCTCCGCGGTCCACGCCACCCAGTTCTCCTGGTCGGGCAGCACGAAGAGCGCCAGCAGCTCGGCGCCGTCCTCCATCCGGTGCCAGCGAAGCGTCCCGTCGCCACAGGCGGCGACCGCCAGTCGGCCGTCGCCGCTGATGTTCACCGCCCAGACGATGCCCGGCACCGCGCGCGCCCAGAGCGCGGCTGGGGTCTTGTCGAAGGCGCGCAGTGACCACTCGGTGCCGAGAAGCAGGCGGTCGCCATCGGGGTGGATCGCCATACAGCGGGCGAGCTCGTGGCGGTGAAGCGGTAGCGGGGTGCCGTTGACCGTGGGGTTAGTGAGGACGGTGAGATCGCTGCCGGAGGTAACAAGGCCATCCTGCCGCGGCGGCAGAGCGCGACCGTCATTGGCGGGCGGCAGCGCATCCAGTGCTGCCAGATCGAAGCGCAATCGGTCGTCGCCACCGCGCCTAAGGCCAATCTCGACCAGCATGCCGTCGGGCGAGAGAGCGAGATTGCTCATCTGGCCGCGCGGGTCCATCTGTCTCGAGGCCTCTGTCCAGTGCGGCGACCCGTCGGCCGCGAGCACCCCGAGAAAGGGGTCTGCGGCGGCGACTACCAATGCATCACCCACCAAACCTCGCAGGCCCCTCACGGAGCTGCTGCCGGCCGGCAGCACCGCGCGTTGTCCGGCGCCGCCGTCTCGCCAAGCAAGGATCGGACAGCCACTGGCATCCATGTACTGGCCCCCTGCGAACAACGTCGCGCCGTCGGTCGACCAGGCGACGGCGTCTAGGCTGCCGTTGTCGATGTCGCGGAGGTCCGGCGCAAGAAGGGGCGCGTGGGTCGTGCCATCGTAGAGGGCAACCGCGGACACTTCGCTGAAGCCGACTGCCAACCGGCCGTCCTTCGGATTGAAAGCGAGCCGAGTGGGTCGAGCGTGCGGCGTTGCGATCGAACGGAGCAGCGCGCCGTCGGCATCATAGAAACGGAGCCGGCCGTCCCAACTCGTGGTCGCCAAGTGATCGTTGGCGTCGAAGGCGACACCATAGCTAGAGTCGCCATAATCGACATCCGCCGCGATTTCCAAGCAGGGTCGGGTGCCACCGCACGCGTAGAGCCGCAGGCCCCCTTGCCCGAGCGCAGCCGCCAGCCGACGGCCGGAGCGATCGAATGCGAGACCGCCGATCGCGGTCGGTAGGCCCGTGATGCGGTCTATCATCGCGCCGCTGTCGCGATCGAACAGATAGAGCTGCTCCGCTGGGTCCGCCGCCGTCCGGCGCGTCCAGCCTCCGGCGGCGATGGTCGCGCCGTTGGGGCTGATCGCCACGGCGTACGCCCTTCCTACGCTGCCGGGTCCGGCCGGAAGCCTGATTGTGCGGAGGAGGCAGCCGTCCGTGAGCGACCAAACCCGCAGGGTCTTGTCTTCGGACGCGGTCACCGCGAAGCGACCGGCGCCGTCGACGTCGACATCCCTGATCGGCGCCGTGTGCATCCCGGGGTCAAGCACCAGCACCGGTCGGTCGTAGAGGCCGACGTCACTCATTGCGCCTTAATCTCGGCGAAGGGGGACCAACGGGCGGACTCGAGGCGGGCGGCGATAGTCGCGCGTGTCGCCGCGTCGCGGTCCTCGCCGCGGCGCCAGAGTGCGCCGATCGCCGAGACGAGGCCGGTCAGCGCGCCCGGGGCGAGGAGGTCGATCAGGCCCGCCTTCGCGCCGGAGCCGGCGGCGAGGTCGAGCGCGCTTTTGGCGAGGGCCTCGCGTGCCACGACGGCACGGCAGAGGCGGGCCTCTAGGTCAGCCAGCGGGTCGGCACCCTTGCCCTCCTCGAGCGCGACGGTGAGGGCGGCGATCACCGCCTCGGTCTCGGCGCGGCCGTCTCCGTAGGCGATCTCGGCGGTGGTCAGGTCGCCGGGGCCGCCGAGGCGCTTGATCACGTTGACGGCGGTCTCGGCGCGGTGGCGCTCGGCAGTGAGGTCGGCAACCTGCTGCTGCCAGCTGCGGGATTCGGCATCAGACATCAGTATATCTCCCCCGCGTGAGCGTAGCACGATCAGTGCGGCGGGAGCAGGCCTCGGGATGCCCGGGGGGCTTCGGCCGCCTGTCGGGCCGGGCGGATCGGCCAGCCGGCAGGGCTTGCTGGCATGGCCATCTGACCAGCCGTGCCGGAAGCGTCCAGCGCGCGGCGTTCTGGCCGATGCAGCTCGGTTGCCACGGCCGGCGGCGGGAGTGCCCCTTGGTCGACGATCTCGAGCCGCCGTCCGACAAGAGCAGCGACCCGACCATCGGAAAGCGTTCAGGAGAGCCCAAAGGGGGCCTTGGGTGGCCGGACCACACGGCAGCCACTAGCGGGCGTCCTCTGTCGGCGGCGACACGTCGGCGCGGACATTTAGCCCGGGGCCGCCCGGCGTAGATCAGCCGTCCGGGCCTACTTTTCCGTGGTCCTTGCGGAGAAGCCGACGCTAGTAGAGAAAATCTGACAGAATTCCGCTTCCGACCTGTTGCGGACCTCCTCTCGAAACCGCAAGCGCGGAAAGCACGTATGGTCCGACGAACATCTCGCGATGCTGCACGAGGCGCTGCAATGCCGGTCGAGCCCGGAAGGAGACCGTTGTTCCGTAAGCTCGACAACCTACTGCTGCGCGTTAGCGATCTCGATGCGGCGATAACCTTTTATCGGGATCGGCTCGGTCATACCCTCGTTTGGCGAGATGGGGAAGCCGCCGGTTTTGCGCTGCCCGAAACTGATGCAGAACTGGTTGTCCATCTTCGGATTGGTCCTGAGACCGACATTCTCGTCGACGATGTAGACGTCGCGCTCAACGAATTCCTGGCGGCGGGCGGAGAGATGGTGCAACCGCCATTCAATATCGCAATCGGGCGGTGCGCTCGTGTTCGCGATCCCTTCGGCAACGTGATTGTAATCTTGGACCAGTCAAAGGGGACGTTGATTACCGACGCGGAGCGGCGTGTCACCGGAATCAAATCGTGAGTGAACCTGCCTGACAGTTTAGTTTCCACCCAAGAGCGGCCTTCCATCAAGCGTCACAGTTCCACCACTCAAATGAGGCTGGGCCTTGCCGCTGAACAAATTTTACAGCAGCAAGTGGAGCGGGGTATCTCCACAGCTAATGCGCTATAGCCTTACAATGATTATTCAGGTATTGTATTTCTTATGAGCCGTAGTCCGTCAGATAAGCGCGACGTACATTTGTGGTGCGCCTCTTTGATGATCGCCGCCGGGACTTATCCCGGCGAGGTCTGCGGCGCCAAGCTGAAGCGTGGCGAAGGCTATTGCCGGCGTCCCGCCGTGCGGACGCGAACGCGTTGCAATCTCCACGGCGGCCGCACACCGAGGGCGGCCGAGCCAGCGTCCACTCTGTCCCCCCGCCAGATCAGAAACCGGGACACCCGCGCCGCTCGAGCTGCCGCCCGGGCCAGCCTCGCGGCGGCGTCCGCCAACGGCGAACTGCACCCCGAGACGATGACGGTATTCAACCGAAACTTCGCGTTTCGCGTGTCGGAGACGTCTCGGGCGCAGTTCATCTTGCTGCTGGACCTCCGGCTTCGGGGCACGCTGCCGGACCACGTCTGGCTTTCGGCGCTTGATGCTTTGGGAATGGGTAGGAGCTGACGAAGCCGTTGAACCAGCTCGGTTTCGGGGCTAGCCGCCCTGCGCCAGAAATCGACATCGGCCACCCAGCCGAAGCCGCCGCCTGGAGGTCCCACGGTTCCCAGCGGCGGCCAATACTGAGGTTATGGTTGTGTCCGAGTGCCTGCCACCCCGCCCTCGCGCTCTAATTGTAAGCCGGACGAGCCGCTTCAGTGCCGTCGCCGCCTGGTACAAGGCCAATCCCAGCCAAATGCGCTCATCATGGGCTGCGAACGGCCCTTGGTTGGACGGTGAGGTCAGCCGACCGCCGCTGCGGGCTTTCCGGACAACTCTAAGGCCTTTTCGAGTTGAAATAGAAAGGTGTGAGACATGGATGGACATAACCCCATAACCTAAGAGAAGAGAGAGTAGTATATGTTATATATATGTTGGACAACGATTTTTTCATTGCGAGCGCCGGCTGGGTTGTGTCCGAACCGGCACGGACACAACCGCCCCACAACCGCCCGAACTGGGCGAAAACTGGCCTCTACGACTCGAATGGACTTTCAGCCCGAAAGCTGGTCGGTCGCGCCGAGGTTCTGGGTGGGGTTATGTCCGACTGCGGTTCGGACACAACCCCCCACTCCTCACACCAGTCGGTAACAGACACCCCGCGCTCCCCCCTTGGCGGTGGGCGCAGTTTCCTTCTTAATGACCACGCCGCTGTCCAGGAGGCCGCGCAGCTCACGTTCAATCCGTTGCGTCTCGAAGCGGGTGTTCTGGGTGGTCTTCATCACGTCCCTGTGGCGCGACCAGCCATCGTTCCCCCGGTGCCGCCGTACGGCCTGGAGAATGCGCGCGCGCGCCTCCTCGGCGTCGCTCCCGTGGACCTCGTCCGCCACCAGGCGCGCGAATTCCTCCATCCCGGCCTGAACGATGTCCACCGCCACCTGCATGGTCCACCCGAAGATGACGAGCCAGTCGTTGTCGAAGGGGCTCGGCTTGAGCGAGGCCTCGGCTGCCTCGCCCACCGCCAAGACGAGGGCGAGCCGCCGGGCATTCTCGTCCGCACGCAGCCACAGGCCCCCGGTCTTGCCGCCGGCCATCCGCTTCTCCTCTACGAAGCGCCCGAACTCGGCGTCGACCGCCAACGCCTCCGCTGACACCCGGACGTCCAAGGTGATCGGCTGCGTCTGGGCGGCAAATTCCTCTTTCATGGCGGCGCGGTCCCGCGTTTGGGCAATCCACCGCAGTTGGGCCGTGATCTCGGGATCCCACTGCCCGAAATGCTCCCTTTCGGCGTCAAGAGCCCGCTTCGGAGCACTTCCGGCGAAGAACGGGATGATGCGGTTCAGGTAGCCGTCCGCGATGTTGCTCGGAGAAACGGAGCTCATGAACGCACTGAGCGTGGTGAGGCCAACGTTGACCACGTAGGGGTTCAGCACTTCCGGCTTTGCGGCTTTCGCGTCCGAGTAGAACCGGCCTTCGAGCCGGCCCTGCGCCCTGGCGTAGAGGGTGTTCAAGATCGTCTCGAGTCCCAGGGCGTGCGCGTCGCCGCCGCCGGCGTTCTGCTTCTGCCGGGCGCGCCCCAATTCGTCGACGATGCGGAGCTGGGGCTGGGACGGCGTGGTGCTCGCCAGCGCCGTATGCAGCGCCTGGTCGGAGGCGTAGGAGCGTTGCATTACCCCTCGCCCGGCGACGGCCTCCGCGGCAAGCCGAACTACATCGTCCTTGCCGATACCGCTGGCACCGATGAGCGTGGCGTAGATGTTGCCGTGCGCCGGCCGGTCGCGGAACATCGCGCGATAGCGCCAGCCCATCACGGCCGAGACGGCGGCAACCGCCCCGACGAAACCGGGAACGGCGGTCTCGCGGATGGCGGCCAGCGCCCCGTGCCGCCCAAGGTTCCCAACGAGGCCCCGGACGCGCGACAGACCGACGCCCAGGGCGACGTCGCCCGGCGGGAGGATCGGCAGACCGTCCGCGTCGCGACGGATAGCGGCCTCGCCAACCGGCGGGAACGGGTCCGCCTCGGCCTCTTGCACGGCGTCCACCTCTTCCGCCGGCTGCCCCCCGAAGTCCTCCGCGGCGGAGACGGGCCGGGAGGCTTCCCAGGCCCGGGCCAGCGCCCGCCCGGGGTCCTCCTGGTCCCGCACGTGACCATGGGCGGCAGACTCATCAGCAGCCGCCACGACCTTCTCGAACTCCTCCTCGGTCAGCTCCGCCTGCCGGCAGACATGCGCCAACCGAAGCAGCGCGCGGGAGCGGTCGGGCCAGTCGTCGCCAAGTGCCTCGGCCGAACCCGGCACCTCGGCAAGCCGGCTAAGGAGCTCTTCCGCCTCCCCGGCAGCAATCTGCGGCGGAAACGGGCGGCGCGGCGAGGACCCCCGGCTGGTCGCGGTGCGCCGGGTGATCGACGGTGCGTCGCCGAAATCGCTAAGTCCCACACTTGCCGCGGCCGCTCGCGCGGCCAGCAGGACCTCCTCGGGCGTCCAGGCCCGCGGGTCCTCTCCGAGCAGTTCCGCCTGCGCCGTTTCTGGGTATCCCTTCTCCTCGATCTTCACCTTGTTGGACCACGCGATCGTCCCTGGGACCTTCAGGATGCGATCGATGTTCAAGGTGCCGCTCGCGCCAAGCGCCGCATTGATCTCGCGGTTTACCCGCTCATAGTCGTCGACATCCCAGATTGGCGCCCGCAGGCGCCAAAGCACGTTCACCCCGTTCCCAGAGCCGATGGTGAAGGTCGGCGGGCACTCGCCCCGCATCAGGGCCTCGGCCAGCTCCATGACGCGCGCCTTGCGTTCGTCGTAGGTCCCGGCACCCCGGGGGTCGACGTCGACCTGGAGGAACTCGCCGCACAGGACATCCGTCTTCGCCGCCTTCACCCCGGAGAACCCTTGCGGCAGGGGGTTGGCATGAAAGTAAATTGACTGGCCATTGGCATTCCGAGAGCCCATCGCCAGGAGGTCCGCTTCGAGGTCAGGTCCGTTCAGGTCGAGGGCGAGCCTCCGCGCCCCACCTGCACGCGCCGAGATCGAGACCAAATGGTGATGCGGGCGCACGGCCTGCAGGAAGCGGAGCACCAGGTCGGGGTGGAAGCCGGGCGCCGGATGGGTGGTCACCTGCTGCAGATGTTCGGTGTCAGTCGCCAGCATGCTTCGTCCTTGAAAAAACTGCATCGTAGAGCGGCGCGAGGCGCCGCTGGTAAGGAGGTGAGAGCGACGGCATCAACCGCCGTCCTCTGTCGCCGGCGACATGTCCTCCAGGCACTCCGCACCGGGGTGCTCCTGCCAGAGGACGCAGCGGACGCTATAGCGAACACCTTCCCTGCCGGTCCGCCCTGCCACGCGGCCGAGCGGGAACGGCGCGTAGTTGTCGGCCTCCTCCCCGGCGTGGCGGAACACAACCAGCGTCCCGGGATCGTAGCCCCGCGCGAGCAGCTCGCGGGCAGACTGGTGAAAGGGGTCGTCTGCCTCGGCGAGGATCGGCGCGCCATCCGTTTCCAGAACGTGTTCCAGCGCAGCTTAAGGCCCTGGCGCGAAGGCTGCTCGGCCGGGGTGGGCCAGGGAACGGCCACCGCGATGATCCGGATCAGGTCGCGGGTGTCGGTGACCATCAGTGGATCCCACTGGGAGTGATCTGGTCCCACCCCACCGGCTTGAACACGCCGGCCTCTCCGTAGCTCATCGGCATCATCCGGGGGTCACCCAGGAAGTTGAAATCAGCGACGAGCTTGATCCCCGACTTGTTCGCCCAGGCGTGGTGCGCGACAACCTCCGGCCGCAGGAGAGCGAGCGCGGGAAATCCTGCAACGAGGAAGGCCGCATCCCGCTTCGGCCACACGTTGACGGACAAAGCGAGATGGCCCCGGGCGTCAAGGATGTCCTCGAAGAGATGCTCGGTCCGGTCGCGCCCAAGGTGCAGCGCCAGCCAGGATAACGCGTCGCGGCCGAACCCCCTGGCGAAGCGTTCCCCGAGCGGGCTGCCGTTCGCCATTGCCTGCCGCGTCTGGTACGTCACATGGATCAAGGCGCGTGCGTGGTTCTGCGCCATGGGGGCAATGGAGGCGAGGACACCATCCATGAGCTGGGGGATCGCACCGGAAAACCGAAGAATAGTGTAAAGGTTAGTCATTTAGGTCGCTCCGCTTGGAAGCGCCCACCGGACAGAGAGGGTGGCTTGCTGGCGGTCCTAACCGAACGATCGCCGCGCTTTGTCCCGCTCGGGATGGGCGCGATTGTTGGTTAGGCTGCGTCTTCGACGCAGTCTTCGGGATCGGAAACGGAAATGCCGATTGCTTCCCGGATTGTGTTCAGGGACCAGCGCGGCGGCTTGAGGTCAAAAACCTGAACACCCCTTGGGAACTTGCCCTCGCCGAGCCACCGGTAGAAGGTGGTCGGGCTCACGCGAATGATCTTCGCGACCTCGCGGGCGCGATACACAGGAATGTCATCGAGCTTGGGGATGCTCGGGCGTATATGGTTGCGGGTAGTGGGTTTTGCGGACATAACGGCAGTCGTCTCCTAACGGGTTCATCTTCTCATTGGTCTACTCTTCCCTTCTGGTCTGTCGCTCTACCTAGGGTAGTAGCGGACATCGCAGGCTACCGCAAGCCGTCGATGTAGTCGGCCCACTTTCGATGAGCATCCGCCCGTTCGGTCCAGAACGCGCGACCGTGCAGATAGTGGCGAGCCCCGCCACCGTGAGCGTGGCCCAAGCACGCATCCACGATCATGTCGGGAACGCCAATTTTTTGCGCCCCGGTCGCAAAGCTGCGTCTCAGATCGTGGCGGTTGAAGTGCGTCTCGATTCCCGCCTGCTCGGCGAAGGCGGCGATACGTCGGACCCACGCCCGCAGATGTGCGCCCGCACCATTGGCCTCGGTGAACACCCTCGGATGCGTGTGCAGGGCGGCTTGGCGGGCGATGATCTCTAGGCCTTGGCACGGTAGGGGAACGACGAAACCCCTGCCATTTTTGGTCGACGGGATTATCCAGGCGCCGTCCGCCTCGACGTGATGCCGCAGCATTCCCCGGCTGGGGTGGCGGTCGGAGCCCAAGAGTTCCTCCGCGCGGCATCCGGTGAGCAGGAGCATGTAAAGCCCGTCGGCATAGGGGTCGCCGACCCGCTGGCGCAGCAACGCGAGAAGCCGGCGCAGTTCAGTCTCGGACAGGACCCGGTCCCTTACCCGTGTAAGGTGATGGGCGCGGACGTCATCGATGTCGGCCAGCCGCCACTCGCCGCCGGTCAGCTTCTTGGCGCTCTTGATAGCGGGGCGCAGGTACGCCCACGCCCTTGCCGCGGAACCCTTGGAGGGATGAGCGTCGAGGACCGCTTGCAGCCGGTCCTCGTTGATGTCCGCCAGCGGCTCGGACAGAACCGGCTGGAACACGTGCTCGATCACACGGCGATATTCTGGCCACCCGGCAGGGAGTGCCCTGCGGGCGGCCCTGCGCCCTTCCGGGCTGGCGTGAACATCGATCAGACCTTGAAGGGTCTTCGGGACGGTCTGGGCCGCAATGTCGCCCGGCAGCGCACTGGCGGCGCGCGTGAGCCGCTTCTCTGCAGCGGGGTCCTCACCGCGGAGAACTCGGGCTCGGATGTCTGCGGCTCCCTGGCGGGCGTCCTTGAGGGAGAGAACATCGGCTGGCCCGAGCGTCACCCTCTGGCGCTTGCCGTCCCTGAAATATGTCACTGTATAGGTTCGCGCGCCGCTGGATGTCACCCGCAGCACAAGTCCCCTCTGGCTTTCGTCGCTAAAGTCGACGCGGCTCGGCGTGGTGGTCTTGGCGCTCTGCACGAATCGGTCAGTGAGCTTCACGCGAGGCATACTTGATTTCTCCTTGTACGATCCTCGGCGTCGCGTCGGGGTCGGTATGGGGTCTGCCAATCCGGGGGATACTGGTGGATACTCTTGGACAGCGCAAGAGAAATTCATTACGGCTTGAAATGAGATTTCACCTGTCAGATCAGCGACATGACACTTTCCATCTGCGCTATCGGACTGAACAACTTGGGAAACTCGGAAGCCGCCTTCACGGATTGCAAATCCGTGCACACCGGTTCGATTCCGGTCGTCGCCTCCAGATCCACCCGCGATTCAGCTTGTTGATCGGGGCGTCCGGTGCAACCATCCCTTGTGGACTCTGAGACACAAGGGAGGCACGAGTCATGGTACTTAGGCCACTGCGTACAGGGTTCGGCGCGTTGGCGCTGCTCCTGAGCGCGACCGCCGGTTCGGCCCAGGGCGTGCTGATGCGGGGCAACGACACGGACCCGGCGACGCTCGACCACCACAAGACCTCGACGGTCGCCGAGGCGAACGTGATCCGCGATCTCTACGAGGGCCTGGTGACGGAGGATGCGGCCGGTGAGCTCATCCCGGGAACCGCCGAGTCGTGGGAAATCTCCGAGGACGGGCTGACCTACACGTTCCACCTGCGCGAGAACGCGAAGTGGTCGAACGGCGACCAGGTGACGTCCGACGATTTCCTGTTCGCTTTCCGGCGGATCATGACGCCCGAGACGGCGGCGGGATACGCGAGCATCCTGTTCCCGATCCAGAACGCCGAGGCGATCACCAAGGGCGAGATGCCGCCCGAGGAGCTGGGCGTCGCCGCGCCCGACCCGCAGACGCTCGTCATCACGCTGAGCTCGCCCACGCCCTACTTCCTGCAGCTGCTCCGGCACCAGACCGGCAGTCCGCTGCACCGGGCTTCGGTCGAGGCGCTGGGCACCGACTACACCAAGCCGGGCAACCTGGTCACGAACGGCGCCTACATGCTCGAAAGCTTCGTGCCGAACGACAAGATCGTCATGAAGAAGAACCCGAACTACCATGACGCCGCGAACGTGCAGATCGAGACGATCGAGTGGATCCCCTTCGAGGACCGCTCCGCCTGCCTGCGCCGTTTCGAGGCCGGCGAGATCCACATCTGCTCCGACGTTCCCGCCGAGCAGATGGCCTACATGAAGGAGAAGCTGCCCGACCAGCTGAAGGTCGAGCCCTATCTCGGGACCTACTACGTCGCGGTCAAGGTCGCGAAGGAGCCCTTCGGCGACGCGCGGGTGCGGCAGGCGATCTCGATGCTGATCGATCGCGACTTCATCGCCGAGGAGGTCTGGCAGGGGACCATGTTCCCGGCCTATGCGCTGATCCCGCCCGGCATCGACAACTACGTCGAGAACCCGCCCGTGCTCGACTACGCCGAGACCGACCTGCTCGACCGCGAGGACAGGGCGCTGGAGCTGTTGGCGGAGGCAGGGATCGATCCGGCCGGGCTCAGCGTCCAGCTGAGCTTCAACTCCTCCGAGAACCATCGCAACACGATGGCGGCGGTCGCCGACATGCTGTCGAACGTCGGCATCAGCGCGTCGCTGAACGAGATGGAGGGGACCGGGTACTTCAACTACCTGCGCGAGGGCGGCGACTTCGACATCGCGCGCGCCGGCTGGATCGGCGACTATTCCGACCCGCAGAACTTCCTCTACCTCAACGAGTCCGGCGTTTCGTTCAACTACTCCGGATGGGAGAACGAGGAATACGACGCCCGGATGCGGGCGGCCTCGGAGACGACCGATCTCGCGGCGCGCGCCGCGCTGCTGGAGGAGGCCGAGCAGATCTACGTCGACGATGTGCCGACGATCCCGCTCCTGTTCTACTCGTCCCGCGCGCTGGTGTCGGACAAGGTGTCGGGCTGGGAATCCAACATCCTCAATCGACACGCGACACGCTGGCTCACGCTGAGCGACTGAGGCCACGCGGCGGCCGGCCCGTCCCAGGGCCGGCCGGGCTCTCCACCGGGCGAGGGCGCGATGCTGTTCTACACGCTGCGACGACTGGCGAGCGCGATCCCGACGGTGTTCATCATCGTCACCCTGACCTTCTTCATGATCCGGCTCGCGCCCGGCGGCCCCTTCGACCTCGAGCGGCCGCTCGACCCGCTGATCATGGCGAACCTCAATCGCGCCTATAACCTCGACGCCCCGCTCTGGTCGCAATACCTGACCTATCTCGGCAACCTCGTGCAGGGGGATCTGGGCCCGAGCTTCACCAGGCGCGACTTCACCGTCAACGACCTCTTCGCCGTCGGGCTGCCGGTGTCGATCCTGCTCGGGTCGCTCGCGCTCCTCGTCGCGATCGTTCTCGGCACGCTGCTCGGGACGATGGCGGCGTTGCGGCAGAACTCCGGCGTCGACTATGCCGTCGTCGGCCTCGCCACCTTCGGCATCACGACGCCGACCTTCGTCGTCGCGCCGCTCTTGAGCCTGTTCTTCGGCGTCGTCCTCGGCTGGTTGCCGGCCGGAGGGTGGTCGAACGCCCAGCCGGCCTACTGGATCCTGCCGGTCGCCACCATGGCGCTGCCGCAGGTGGCGGTCATCGCGCGGCTGGTTCGCGGATCGACCATCGAGGCGATGCGCTCGAACCACGTGCGGACCGCGCGCGCCTACGGCCTGCCGACCCGGGTGGTGGTCGGCGTGCACGCGCTCAGGGCGGCGATGCTGCCGGCGGTGTCCTATCTCGGGCCGACGGCGGCCGGGCTCCTGACCGGATCGGTGGTGGTCGAGACCATCTTCGGCATCCCCGGCATCGGCCGCTACTTCGTGCAGGGCGCGCTCGGGCGCGACTACACGCTGGTGATGGGCACCGTCGTGGTGATCGCGATCTTCATCATCTTCTTCAATCTCGTGGTCGACCTGCTCTACGCGGTGCTCGACCCGCGCGTCCGCCTCGACTGAGGGAGGCAACGATGGCCGTGCAAGCCGAACCGATCGACCTCCCCGTCACGGCCGGGCGGTCGCTGTGGCAGGACGCCTGGATCCGGCTCCGGCGCAACCGGGCGGCGATGGCGAGCATGGTGGTGCTGGCCGCGCTCGCGCTCATCGGGGTGTTCGGGCCGATGGTGTGGCCGCACCCCTACGACCGCGTCTATCCGCAGTTCGTGCGGGTTCCGGCGAGCCTCGAGGCCTATCCGCGCGCCGACACGATCATGCCGGGCTTCGAGCGCGAGCTCGCGCGCACCCGGCTCGACAGCGGCGAGCCGCAGCTCGACGGCGGCACGATCAGCGTCGAGGTCAGTTCCGACGAGCCGATCGACCCGCGGGTGCTGCGCTACTTCGAGCGTTCGGACCTGTTCTCCAATCCCCGGCTCGACCTCGGCGACGACGAACGGAGCGGCACGATCACCGTCGGGGTAGAGCGGCTGCACTTCTTCTTCGGCACCGATGCGATCGGCCGCGACCTCGCGGCGCGGGTGATGATCGGCGTGCGGATATCGCTCGCCATCGGCATTCTCGCCTCGATCATGTCGCTGCTCCTCGGGGTCGCCTATGGCGCGACCTCGGGCTATCTCGGCGGCCGGGTCGACAACGTGATGATGCGCATCGTCGACATCCTCTACTCGCTGCCCTTCATCTTCTTCGTCATCCTCATGGTGGTGTTCTTCGGGCGGAGCCTCGTCATCATCTTCATCGCGATCGGCGCCACCGAGTGGCTCGACATGGCGCGGATCGTGCGCGGCCAGACCCTGAGCCTGAAGCGGCAGGAGTTCGTTCAGGCCGCCGAGGCGCTGGGCGCGACCAAGGCCGGCATCCTGACCCGGCACATCATCCCCAACACCCTGGGGCCGGTCGTGGTCTTCGTCACGCTGCTGGTCCCGAAGGCGATCCTGCTCGAGAGCCTGCTCTCCTTCCTCGGCCTCGGCGTGCAGGACCCGCTGACCTCGCTCGGCCTACTGATCTCCGAGGGCGCGGCCAACATGCGCGGCGCCCTCTGGCTGCTGGTCTGGCCGGCGCTGACGCTGACGCTCATCCTCTTCGCGCTGAACTTCCTCGGCGACGGGCTGCGCGACAGCCTCGATCCGAAGGATCGCTGATGCGCGGTGATCGGACGATCGAGAGCGGTGGGACTTGTAAACCCATCTTGGTTGGGTTATTTTGAGTGCCCGTGGTTCATCGCGCGTTCGGGTATCGGTGCGTCGTCTATGTGAACGACCACTCCCCTCCACATGTCCATGTGGTCGGTCAGGGCGGCGAGGCGAAGATCATGCTTGAGACCCCGAGAAGACCTTCGATCCAGGGAGTCTCGGTCGAATGGTCGGTTGGAATTATGGCTGGTGACATGCAGCGGCTGCTGCAGGAAGCAGCGCGCGAGCGTCAGCGGCTTCTTTTGGAGTGGTATCGGATCCATGGGTGACAGTGTTGGAATGATGCTTTCGGAGGCCGAGAGGCGCGGGCAGGAAAAGCTCGCGAAGGAGCCTCGCGCCACAAGGGCGCGCTACGAGGCGGCGACCGGGCTCGTCCATGTCGAGCTATCGAACGGCTGCCTCTTCGCCTTCCCTGCCCGGCAGGTCCAGGGCCTGGCGGAGGCCAGCGACGCCGACCTCGAGGCGGTCGAGGTGCTCGGCGTCGGCTTCGGACTCCGCTGGGATGCGCTCGACGTGGACGTCAGCGTGCCGGGCCTCCTCGCCGGCCTGTTCGGGACCCGCGCCTGGATGGATCGGCAGCGCGCCGCCAGGGCCGGCGCGGCGCAGTCCCCCGCGAAGTCGGAGGCCGCGAGGCGCAACGGGCGCAAGGGCGGGCGTCCCCGCAAGTTGCCGCCGACCGGGAAATAGAGGATCGGAGAGCCGGCCATGAACGACCCCGTCCTTGCCGTCCGCGGACTGACCGTCAACTTCGAGACGAACGACGGAACGGTGTCGGCGGTCAGGGGGATCGATCTCGACGTCATGCCGAACGAGACCGTGGCGATCGTCGGCGAATCCGGCTCCGGCAAGAGCCAGACCACGATGGCGCTCATGGGCCTGCTCGCCTCCAACGGCCGCGCGACCGGATCGGCGAAGTACCGCGGCCGGGAGATCCTGGGGTTGCCGGACCGGGAGCTCAACAAGATCCGCGGCGACAAGATCACCATGATCTTCCAGGAGCCGATGACCTCGCTCGATCCCCTCTACCGGATCGGCGCCCAGCTGGCCGAGCCGCTGCGGTTCCATCGCGGCCTGCCGACCTCCGAGGCCCGCCCGCGCATCGTCGAGCTCTTGCGCCTCGTCGGCATCCCCGAGCCCGAGCGCCGGATCGACGCCTACCCGCACGAGCTCTCCGGCGGCCAGCGGCAGCGGGTGATGATCGCCATGGCGCTCGCCTGCGACCCCGACATGCTGATCGCCGACGAGCCCACCACGGCGCTCGACGTGACGGTGCAGGCGCAGATCCTCGACCTGCTGGCCGAGCTGCAGACCAGGCTCGGCATGGCGATCGTCTTCATCACCCACGATCTCGGCATCGTGCAGCGCTTCGCCGACCGCGTCTACGTGATGCGCGCCGGCGAGGTGGTGGAGACCGGGGCGACGGCCGAGCTCTTCGCCAACCCGCAGCATCCCTATACGCGGATGCTGCTCGCGGCCGAACCCGAGGGAAACAAGCCGCCGCCGCCGGCCGGCGCGCCCGACCTGATCACCGGCGAGGATGTCCGCGTCACCTTCGAGCTGCGCGCGGGCGTGTTCTCCAAGCCGCACATCCTGCGCGCCGTCGACGGCGTCAGCCTGCGGCTGCGCGAGGGGCAGACCATCGGGATCGTCGGCGAGTCGGGCTCGGGCAAGTCGACCCTGGGCCGGGCGATGCTGCGGCTGGTGAAGAGCGCCGGCCGCATCGAGTATCTCGGCCGCCCGCTCGATCCCGACCCGAGGGCGATGCGGCCGCTCAGGCGCGCGCTGCAGCTGGTGTTCCAGGATCCGTTCGGATCGCTCTCGCCCCGGATGACGGTCGGTCGGATCATCACCGAGGGCCTCTTGATCCACGAGCCCGGCCTCACCTCGCGCGACCGCGACGTCCGCGCCGGCGAGGCGCTGGACGAGGTGGGCCTCGACCCCGCGATGCGCAACCGCTACCCGCACGAGTTCTCCGGCGGCCAGCGGCAGCGCGTCGCCATTGCGCGGGCGATGATCCTGAAGCCGCACGTGATCGTGCTCGACGAGCCGACGAGCGCGCTCGACCGATCGGTGCAGAAGCAGATCGTCGAGCTGCTGCGTGACCTTCAGGCGGCGCACGACCTCAGCTACCTCTTCATCAGCCACGACCTGGCGGTCGTGCGCGCCGTGGCGGACTACATTCTGGTCATGAAAAGCGGGCGGGTCGTCGAGGAAGGCCCGACCGAAGCGATCTTCGACAGGCCCGAACAGGACTATACCCGGACCCTGATGGCCGCAGCATTGGACACCAGCCGTTTCCGCGAGAACGAGCGAGCTTCCAGCGCAAGCTGAGATCATACGCGATCCGGAAGCCTTGGCCTCTGCGACTGTCGCCGAGGCACGGCCGGGGATGAAGCGCGGGGCGCTACGCTCGGGGGCGAAGTGATCAGCCGCAGTCCGTGTCATACGCGATCCGGGTGAACGGTGGGTTTAGCTCCATTTGTCAAGCATAAGGTCAGTTTGCGGTAGTGACCCGAACGGTGGGACCTCTCCCGCCGCGGCCCCGCGCCCCATTAACCTTCCGGCCGCGCGTGCACTGCACGTGCATGAATTGTGCATGTCTCGTGCATGATGTGTGCATCTAAGAAATCGCCGTTAACCCTTGCGGCGCAAGCGAATCCCGGCTTCCCGCTCCCCGCGCCGCCTCCCCGAAGCGATCCCCCGGAATTCGTATCAGTTGCCCGGTTCGAGTCCCTCCGGGCGGCCTGCGAGAACGGTCGTCAGGCCATCGGGGAGCAGCAGACGGCGCGCGACACGGGCGATGTCCTCGACCGTGACGGCCTCGACCAGGTCGTTGCGGAGGTTGACGTAGTCGGGACCCAGTCCAGCCAGCTGCAGCCCAAGCAACTGCGCGGCGATGCGCGCGTTGCCGTCGAAGCGCAAGGGAAATTCGCCGGTCAGGAAGCGCTTGGCGCTCGCGAGCTCGGCTTCGCTCACGCCGTGCTCGGCCATGCGGATCCATTCGGCGCGCAGGACCCGGAGGGCCTCGGCGACCCGCTCGTTCGAGCTGGAGAACGATCCCATGTAGAGGCCGCCGAACTGTCCGGCCGCGAGCCAGGTGTAGACGCCGTAGGTGAGGCCCCGCTTCACACGCATCTCCTCGGAGAGTCGCGTGCCGAGACTTCCCCCGCCGAGGACGTAGTCCATCAGCATGGCCGGTATGAAGTCGGGGTCATCGTTCAGGATCCCGGCATTCCCGAACATGACCATCGACTGCGGCGCGTCGAAGTCGATGACCGTCGTCTGGCCCGACAGGTGCGGCACGGCCACTGCGGGAAGCTCGGGCCCCGCTGCGGGCAGGGTGCCGAACAGGCGGTCGAGCAGTGGGCCGAGCGCATCGGGGCCGATGTCTCCCACGACGGCGATCCGCAGATGGTCGCGGGTGAGCGCCGCCCGGTGGGCCGAGCGCAGGTCCTCGACGCTCATGGCGGCGACCGACTCCCGGGTTCCCTCGACAGGGCGGCCGTAGGGGTGGCCCGGGAAGGTCTGCGCGTAGAAGGCCGTGGCGGCGCGCGTCTGGGGATCGGCGTCACCGATCTGAATCGAGGCGAGCGCCTGCGCCCGCAGCCGCTCGACCGGCTCGGCGTCGAACCGCGGTTTCGTGAGGGCGAGCCGCAACAGCTCGACCGTCGCGTCACGGGTGTCCGTCAGCATCGTTGCGGAGACGAGGACGTTGTCGGCTCCCGCAAAGAAGCTCATCCGGGCCGCGAGGTCCTCGAGGGCGGTGGCGAAGGCGGTGGAGTTGAGCCCACCCGAGCCTTCATCGATGAGCGCCGCCATCAGGGCCGTCGTCCCCTCCCGCCCTTCGGGGTCGAGCGCAGCGCCGCCGAGAAAACCCGCCTCGATCGTGAGGATCGGGATCGTGTGGTCTTCGTAGAGCCAGGCCTCGATGCCGCCCGGCGAGGTCACCGGGACGATGGTGAACTCGGCTCGTGCGGACGACACGCCGGCGGCGAACGCCAGGGCGAGCACGACGGCGACGGCGCGGATCATGGCTGCAGCTCCTCGGGATCGCCGTCGGGGGGAAGCAACCAGCCGGTCACCGAGTTCTCGATTCGAAGCACCGCGCGGGCCGCCGCCTCCACGTCCTCCGCGGTCACCGACTGCAGGAGATCGGGCCACGCATCGACATCCTCGAGGGTCAGCCCGGACGTCAGGGCGGCGCCGACACGGTGGGCGCGACCCCAGGTCTCGTCGAGCGCATAGACCTCGTCGGCGCGGAGGCGGCCCTTGATCCGTTCAATTTCCGCCGGGTCCGGGTTTTCCTCAAAGAAGCGTGCGATCAGAGCGTCGAGCGCAGCCTCGGCCTCGGCGAGGTCGATCCCGGGCTTGGGCGCCAGGCCGACGCCGAAAGTCTGCGCATTGAGCCCGAGGTCGGAATACCAGGCCTCGGCGCCGAGGGCGATCCCGTCCCCGCCCACGAGGTCGCGTCCCATGATCGAAGTGACGCGCGGGCCGCCGAGGAGGTCCGCGAGCACGGCGAGCGCCGCCGCTTCCCGCTGGTCACCGGCGCGGCGTTGCGGCGCGAGGTAGAGCCGGGTGAGCCGGGGCACGCCGGCCCGTGCGTCACGCACCTCGACCCGAGCCGCGGCGTCACGCGGCGGCTCCTGGCGCCGATGCCGGGGAGCAACCGGTTCCGACGCCGGGATCGACCCGAAGTGGCGCTCGGCCAACCGCCGGACCCCGTCGGCGTCGACGTCGCCGGCGACGACCAGGATCGCGTTGTTCGGGGCATAGTGCGCGCGGTAGAAGTCCATCGCGTTCTGCCACGTCAGCCCGGCGATCTCGTGCTCCCAGCCGATGGTCGGCAGGCCATCGGGGCTGCCCGGGTAAAGGGCAGCCATGAGCGCTTCGGTGAAGGGACCGCCCGGGTCGCTCTCCACCACCTGCCGCCGCTCCTCGATGACGACTTCGCGCTCCGAGAGAACGTTCGCTTCGGTGGGGGCGAGGTCGACCATGCGATCGGCTTCCATGCCCATCACCAGTTCGAGCCGGTCCGCCGCAACGCGCTGGAAGTAGGCGGTGTGGTCGATCGACGTGAAGGCGTTGTCGCTCCCGCCGTTCTCCGCGACGATCCTGCTGAACTCACCCTCGGCGAGCTCGTCCGTGGCCTTGAACATGAGGTGCTCGAGGAAATGCGCGATGCCTGACTGCCCGGCCGGATCATCCGCCGACCCGACCCGATACCAGACCATCTGGGTGACCACCGGCGCCCGATGGTCCTCGACGACGACGGCGGTCAGGCCATTCTCGAGCGTGAAGCTGTGCAGCCCCGGCTCCGCCGCCGCGCTCGCGGGGTCGAGGACTGCGGGAAGGAGGACGAGGGCGGGCAGGACATGGCGCATCACCGCGAGCGACCTCCTGATCGGTTCACGACGATTTTATAGTGCGCGATGGCCACGGCATAGCGTCGATGTGAGCCGCCCGACCGCGTGCGCGCTGGCGCTCCCGCGGTCGAAGTCGGCCGCGAGTTCGGCTGCTCAGGCCAGGATCGCCCGGCGCACGCGATCCGGCGTGAGAGGCAGGTCGCGCATTCGAACCCCGGTGGCGTTGCGGATCGCGTTGCCGATCGCTGCCGGGGTCGGCCCCGCCGCCGCCTCGCCGGTTCCGAGGAACGGCTCGCCGGGCCGGCCGACGACGTGGACCTCGACCGTGTCGGGGACGCTGCCGAAGCGCAGGATCGGGTAGCTCGACCAGTCGATGCTCGTGACCCGCGTGCGGTCGAAGGTCACCTCTTCGAGCAGCGTCCAGCTCAGCGCCTGCAGGATGCCGCCTTCGGTCTGGTTGCGGATGCCGTCGGGGTGCACCGCCTCGCCGCTGTCGACCGCCGACACGGCGCGGCGCACCTGCACCCGCCCGGTCTCCGGCGTCACCTCGAGGTCGAGCGCCAGCGCCAGGTAGGCGGCCAGGTTCTTGTACCGCGCGAAGGCGAAGCCGCGGCCGTGGTTCGGCGGCAGGGGCTCGCTCGACCAGCCGAAGGCTTCCGCCGCCGTCTCGACCACCGCCACCGCGCGCGGATCCTCGAGGTGGCGCAGCCGGAACTCGACCGGGTCGGCGCCGGCGACCAGCGCCAGCTCGTCGATGAAGCTCTCGAGCGCGAAGACGTTGGCGTAGGCGCCGAGCGCCCGCAGCGCCGAGACCCTGAGCGGCATCGCGTTGACGTAGTGCCAGAGCACGCGCTTGTTCGGGATCGCGTAGTAGGGGTTGGCGTTGCGGTCGCCGTTGCCCGAGGCGCTGATGTTGAGGCCCGGCAGGTCGAAGGGCACGGGATTGGCGAGATGCTGCGCGGCCATCAGCCGCGCGGCTCCGCCCGGCCGTGTCGAGTGGCTGTTGCTCCACAGGTCATAGGTGAAGTGGCTGATGCGGCCGTCCTCCCCGACCGCGCCGGCGATGTCCATGGTCATGGCGGGCCCGTAGGGCTCCCAGCCGTGTTCCTGCTCGCGGGTCCATTGCACGCGGACCGGGCGGCTGGGCAGGGCGCGCGCGATCAGCGCCGCATCCGCCGCCGCGTCGTCGGCGCCGTTGTGGCCGTAGCAGCCCGCGCCCTCCAGGTGGATGACGCGCACCCGCTCGAGCGGCATGCCGAGCAGCTCCGAGATCGCCTCGCGGTCCGGATAGACGCCTTGGGTGTGCGACCAGACCGTCAGGGCGTCGCCCTCCATCAGCGCGACGGCGCAGGACGGCCCGATCGAACCGTGCATCATGTATGGCCGGGTGAATGTCATGCGGCGCGTGCGCTCCCCGTCGGGCACCTGGGGCGAGCCTGCTTCGGCGACGGTGCCGACTTCCGTCTCGAGCTCACGCAGCACGTCGTAGAGGCGGCTCTGCTCGGGCAGGCTCTCGCGCTCGCGCCACTCCGCGGCGGAGGCAAGCGCGCGCATCGCGAGCACCGCCTGGAACTCGCGCTCGGCGATGACCGCGAGGAAGCTGCCGTCCCGCACGACCGCGACGAAGCCCGGCATGGCCTCGACCGTGCCGGTATCCACGGCCACCAGTTCGGCGGCCGGGCTCGGGGGGCGCACCAGGCGGGCGTGCAGCATGCCCTCCGGGCGCAGGTCGTGAACATAGGCGGGGGCGCCGGTGACCTTGCCCGGGATATCGACCCGCGGAAGGTCGGTGCCCATGACGGCGAAGGACCTGGGCGGCATCAGCGGCACGTCCGCGCGCGCCGGGATCTTCAGGTTCATGCCGGCGGCGAGCTCGCCGTAACCGAGCGTTCGCCCGTCGCCCGCGACCACCCGCTTGCTCTCGACCCGCAGGTCGGTCGTGTTCGCGGTCCAGCGCCGCGCCGCCTCGTCGAGCAGGAGCTGGCGCACGCTGGCGGCGGCGTAGCGGACGGCGGTGCCGCTCTCGGCCATCGAGTTGCTGCCGGCAGTGAAGCCTTCGTCGGGGGTCCGGCCGGTGTCGGCGGTGATAAGTTCGATCTCCTCGGGCCCGACGCCGAGCTCCTCGGCCGCCACCATGGCGAGGGCGGTGCGCATGCCCTGGCCGAGCTCCGCCTTGCCGGTGAAGACGGTGATCTCGCCCTCCGGGCCGATGCGGATCCAGGAATCGAGCATGGGGGCGTCGGCGAGCGAGCCGGGGAGCTCCTCGGCCTCGAGCGCCTGCTGCGCGGCAGCGAAGCCGCCGAGCGCGAAGCTGACGACAAGCCCGCTCGCGCCGGTGGCGAGAAAGCCGCGCCGGGTCAGAAAGGCGTTCATAGCTCGGCCTCCGCTTGGGCGAGCGCTGCCTGGCTCATCTCGTCACGAGCGCGCCGGATGGCGCGAAGAATGCGCATATGGGTGCCGCAGCGGCAGAGGTTGTACTCGAGCGCCTGCCGGATCGCCGCCTCGTCGGCGGTCGGATTGGCCTGCAGGAGCGCCTGGGCGCGCATCATCATGCCGGGGATGCAGTAGCCGCACTGCGCCGCCTGCTCGGCGATGAAGGCGCGCTGCATCGGGCCGGGGTCGTCGATGGTCCCGAGCCCTTCGACGGTCGTGACCGCGCGCCCCTCGATCAGGGCGACCGGCGTCAGGCAGGACAGCACCGCCGCGCCGTCGACCATCACCGTGCACGAGCCGCACTGGCCGAGCCCGCATCCGTACTTCGCGCCGTTGAGGCCGAGCTCGTCGCGCAGGACATAGAGGAGCGGCGTCTGCGGGTCGGAGACGATCTCCGTGTCCTGCCCGTTGACCATCAGTCTTGTCGCCATGGCTGCTCCTCCGCGCCCAGGTTGCCGGGCCCCCGCTCGATGCCGTCGGTCGGGCGCACCGTCACGCGATGCGCACCGCTGCGAGTGTCGCGCACCATCGCCTCCAGGCCTTCCCAGGCCGGCCGGTCGGAGAAGGTCTCGCGCAGGTATTCGAGCAGCGCGACCATGTCCGCGTCGGACAGCACGCCCGCGAAGGCCGGCATGACGGAACTCGCCTCCCCGTCGGCCGGCGGCAGGCCGAACAGCGTCACGTTCACGATGTTCTGCGGGCTCGGCGCGTTGACTGCGGTGCTCAGGTGGAACGACAGGCCGCCGTACGGCTGCGGGCGCCCGCTCTCGTGGCAGCTCGCGCAGGCGCTGGCGTAGACGAGCGCGCCGCGGTCCTCGGCCGTGGCCGCCACCGGGATCGCCTGGCTGTCCGCCGACGACCCGGCCGCGTGCACCTCCGCCGCCGCCGCCCGCGCGGCCTCGGCCGCCTGCACCCGCTCAGGCCCCGGCTGGCCCATCACGTCGGCGGTATAGGTCGCGATCGCGAGGACGTCCTCGTCGGGCAGCCGCCCGAGGTTTCCGGTGACCTCCGCCATCGGCCCGCGGGAAACGCCGTGGTCCGCGTGCCAGCCGTTGCGGAGGTAGGATGCAAGGCTCTCGACGTCCCACGGCACCGGCGCGGGCGAATCAGCGTTGATCGGATAGGCGGTCCAACCCTCCGCCTCGCCGCCCGCCCACTTTTCATCCCTGATTCGCGCACCGAGCGCGTTGCGCGGCGTGTGGCAGGCGCCGCAATGGGCGAGGCCCTCGGCGAGATAGGCGCCGCGGTTCCAGGTCTCGTCCTTCGCCGGGTCCGGCTCGAAGACGCCCTCGTCGAGGAACAGCAGCTTCCAGCCGGCGAGCGCCATTCGGATGTTGTAGGGGAAGGCCAGATCGTTTTCGGGCGCCGTGCTGGAAACCGGCTGCCGCGTCATCAGGTAGGCGAAGAGCGCTCTGTTGTCCTCCGGGGTCACCAGGGTGAAGTGATCGTAGGGGAAGGCCGGATAGAGGTGCCGGCCGGCGCGGTCGACGCCTTCGTGCATGGCGCGCGCGAAGGCTTCCTCGCTCCAGGCGCCGATGCCGGTTTCCTCGTCGGGGGTGATGTTGGTCGAGTGGATCGTGCCGAACTGGGTCGGCACCGCGAGCCCGCCGGCGAAGGCCTCGCCGCCCGGTACCGTGTGACAGGCGATGCAGTTGCCGACCGCCGCAAGCCGCGCGCCCGCTTCGACGAGTGCCGGATCGATGCTGGACGGCTCGGCGCGCGCGACCGGCGCGATGTCGCGCCGCCAGGCCAAGCCCACCCCCGCCAGTGCCAGCAGCACCGCCAGCAGGACGATTCCGACCACGATCCTGGCGAAAGTGAGCACTGCGGTCCCCGAAGCGCTGCTGCGGTGGAAGGAAACGCGCGGGGAAGGAAAGGGTTCCGCCGCGGTCGGGCGGCGCGTCGCCTTCGGGCCACGACGAACGCCCCAGGGCTGGCCTCAGCCTTCGCGGCCGGATGCCTGGTCGGTGACGGTGAGCCGCGGACCGCCTTCCCCCTCGTCGCGGATGACCACGTACTGATCGCCGGTCGCGTCCAGCATGATGATCTCCACCGGCGCCTGGTTGCGGTAGTTCTTCCACATCCCGTAGATCGCCGCCGCCGTCATCAGGTGGGTATCCTCCGAGCTCGCCCGGAGCCAGCTCTCGGTCGGGGTGAGCGTGAGGGCGCTGCCGTTCTCGGTGACTTCCGCGATCATCGGGGCGCCCAGTCGTTCGGAAACCTGGAACAGCAGGGCGTCGAGGTCGGCCGAATAGGCGGCGAAACCCGCCGTGCCCTGGCCGGCGTCGAGCTGCGAGCGGGAGACCTCCCGCAGGAGCTCGCCATAGATCCAGCCTTCCTGACCGGTGGGAAGCACGCGGACGCCGACCCATCCGCCGTCGCGACGGAGCTCGATCACCTCGGTGCCGCCCTCGGCGCGGTCCCGCACCGAGGCGGCATCGGACGGGCCGGCGCGCAGGTTCACGAGGTCGGCACCGACTTCGTAGATGTCGCCTGGACCGGCGATCGCCGGCACCGCGAGGCACGCCGCTAGAAGCATTGCTGGGAGACGAATGCAAACACCGCTCATGGCAAGGTTCTCCTCCGATCCCTCAACACCGCTCCGGGCGCGGCGGTTCCCAAAAGCGCAGGCGAAAGCCGCCTGTTCGCGGAACCATTCGAGGAGTCGGGCTGTTGAGACTGGCGTGCGACCCCTGCAGCGCCGTCGACCGGTTCCAGCACAATCATCGAGGGCGGCCGGAACGGTCGGCCCGCGACCCTCGCCGCACGGCTGCGGATACGGTCGTCGGGATCGTCATGCCGGTCGGCTCCTCGCGCTTCTTCTCCCTGGTCTTGTCGCCGCCTGCGGCGGCGAGCAGTCGTTGCTGAACGCGGCAGGAGCAGAAGCGCGGCACGTCGCCGTCCTGTTCTGGGCAATGGCCATCGGCGGCGGCCTGATCTGGACCGGGGTGCTGGGCGCGTTCCTGTTCGCCACGCGCGCCGACCGGCGTGCCTGGAGCCAGCACGCCGCGGGGAGGCTCATCCTCTGGGCGGGCGTTGGGTTCCCCGTCCTCGCGCTCGCCGCCTTGCTCACCTATGCCCTCTGGCTGATGCCTTCGCTGCGGCCATGGACCGATGCCGAGCCGACGAAGCTGAGCATCGAGGTGACGGCCCGGCAGTACTGGTGGGAGGTGCGGTACCGCCAGGCGGGCGGTGACGAGGTCGTGTCGGCCAACGAGGTTCGCGTGCCGGTCGGCGAGCGGGTCGAGTTCGTGCTCGACAGCCCCGACGTCATCCATTCCTTCTGGATCCCGCCGCTCGGCGGCAAGATGGACATGATCCCGGGGCGGACGAACCGCCTCTCTCTGCAGGCCGATCGGGCGGGCACGTTCCGCGGGCAATGCGCCGAGTACTGCGGCGTCTCCCACGCCCTGATGGCGTTCACCGTCCTGGCAATGCCCGCGGCGGAGTTTCAGCAATGGCTCGAGGCTGCGCGCCGTCCGGCCGAGGGCGCCCGCCGACCCGGGCTGGAGATCTTCGAAAGGAACGGCTGCGGCGCCTGCCATGCCGTGCGCGGCACCGCGGCGGGCGGGGCAGTCGGACCGGACCTCTCGCATCTCGGCGGCCGTGGCAGCATCGGCGCCGGCGTCCTGCCGATGAGCGCCGCGAGCATCGCCCGCTTCATCACCGAGCCCGAGGCCGTGAAGCCGGGAGTCGCGATGCCCGGCTATCCGGGACTGGCGCCGGCCGATCTCGACGCCCTCGCCTCCTACCTCGAGGGCCTCCGGTGAGCGGCGTGGGCCACGAAGCGGCCGAAACCGAGCGCCTGCGCGCGGTCTGGGCCAATCCGCCGGGCTGGCGCTACTGGTCGGCGGTCAACAACACCGCCATCGGCATCTGGTACGGGGCGGGCGCCTTCGTCTTCATGCTCTTCGCCGGGGCGCTGGCGCTCCTGGTGCGCCTGCAGCTCGCGGTGCCCGACAACGGCCTCCTCTCGGCCGACTTCTACAACCAGGCCTTCACGCTGCACGGCACGGTGATGATGTTCCTCTTCGCGGTGCCGATCTTCGAGGCGGTGGCGATCTTCCTCTTGCCGCCGATGCTCGGCACCCGCGAGCTCCCGTTCCCCCGCCTCTCCGCCTTCGGCTTCTGGAGCTTCCTGCTCGGCGGGGTCTTCGTCTGCGGCTCGATCTTCTTCGGCGCCGCGCCGTCGAGCGGCTGGTTCATGTATCCGCCGCTCGCCACCGACCCGGAGCTCAGCGGCATCGGCGCCGACATCTGGCTGCTCGGCCTCTCCTTCATCGAGGTCGCCTCGATCGCAGCGGCGGTCGAGATCATCGTCGGCGTCTTGAAATGCCGCGCGCCGGGCATGCGGGTCAATCTGATGCCGCTCTTCGCCTGGTACCTGCTCGTCGTCGCGGCGATGATCCTCTTCGCCTTCCCGCCGCTGATCGCCGGTGACATCCTGTTCGAGCTCCAGCGCATGTTCGACTGGCCGTTCTTCGATCCGGCCCGCGGCGGCGACCCGATCCTGTGGCAGCACCTGTTCTGGATCTTCGGCCACCCGGAGGTCTACATCATCTTCCTGCCGTCGATCGCGCTCCTCGCGATGATCGTGCCGACCTTCGCGCGGACGCCGATCGTCGGCTATTCGTGGATCGTGCTCGCCGCCGTCGGCACCGGGTTCCTCTCCTTCGGGCTCTGGGTGCACCACATGTTCGCCACCGGCCTGCCGCAGATCTCGCTCGCCTTCTTCTCGGCGGCCTCGGAGGCGGTCGCCATTCCGACCGGCGTGCAGATCTTCGCCTTCCTCGCGACGATGCTCGCCGGGCGGGTGGTCTTCTCGACGCCGATGCTCTTCGGCATCGGCGGGGTCGCGGTGTTCGTGATCGGCGGGCTGACCGGCGTCATGGTGGCGCTGGCGCCGTTCAACTGGCAGGCGCACGACAGCTACTTCATCGTCGCCCACCTGCACTACGTGCTGATCGGCGGCATGCTGTTCCCGCTGGTCGCGGGCCTCTACTACTACTTCCCGCTGATCGGCGGCCGGAAGCTTTCCGACCGGCTCGGGCGCATCGCCTTCTGGCTGATGTTCGCCGGCATCAACCTCGCCTTCTTCCCGATGCACGTCAGCGGCCTCGCCGGAATGCCGCGGCGGGTGTTCACTTACCCGGAGGCGAGCGGCTGGGGTGGGCTCAACCTCGCCTCCACGCTCGGCGCCTTCGTCCTTGCCGCCGGCATCCTGGTCGTGGCGGCCGACGTGCTGCGCCCGAAGCGCCGGCAGCCGGCCGCGGGGATCAATCCCTGGAACGCCGGGACGCTCGAATGGGTGAGCGACCCGGAGGAGAACTGGGGCGTGCGCTCGGTGCCGCTGGTGCAGAGCCGCTACCCGCTCTGGGAGGAGCCCGGGCTCCGCGCCGAGATCGAAGCCGGCAGCTGGTACCTGCCGGATGCCGAGGAGGGATGGCGGGAGGGCCTGATCACCTCGGTCCTCGACGCCGAGCCGGAGCAGTGCCAGCGCATCGCCGGCAACTCGTGGCTGCCGATGCTCGCCGCCGCTGCGCTCGGGGCGGTGTTCGTCGGGCTGACCTTCCACTGGTGGCTCTTCTCGCTGGTCTTCGCCGGCGTGACCCTTGCGCTGATCGTCGCCTGGCTCTGGACCGGCACGGCGCACATCCCGGAGAAGCCGGCGAAGCCGGTCGGCCGCGGCCTGACGCTGCCGCTCTACGCCTCCGGGCCGGCCTCGGCCGGCTGGTGGGGCATGTTCATCACCATGGTCGGGGACGGGACCGCGTTCGCCAGCCTCGTCTTCTCCTACTTCTTCTTCTGGACGATCCACGCCGACTTCACCGCCGGCCAGCCGGGTCCCGGCGTCGCCTGGCCGGTGGCCGCCCTGGCGCTCTTCGCGGCTGCCTGGGCGGCGCTGCTCGCCGCCCGCCGCCTCAACGGCCGCGGCGCCACCGGCGGCATGCGCCTCGCGCTCTGGGCGAGCCTGGTCCTGGCGTGCCTGGGCGGCGCCGCAGGCTTCCTCGGTCCGTGGACCGCCGGCATGGACCCGGTGAGCCACGTCTATCCGGCGATCGTCTGGACGCTGGTCGGCTGGACCCTGGTCCATGCCGCGGTCGCGGTGATCATGCAGGGCTACTGCCTCGCCCGGAGCCTTGCCGGCCGGCTGACGCCCGAGCACGACATCGACCTGCACAACGTCGTGCTCTACTGGCATTTCCTGCTCGTGACCGCCGCGATCACCTTCGCGGTGGTCGGGCTCTTTCCCCTGGCCGTGTGAGGTGCCGATGCAGGTCCCCCCGAAGCCGGTCGACTCGCTCTGGACGCTGATCACCGCGCCCGTGGTCTGGGCGGTGCATTTCCTCGTCTGCTATGTCGCCGCCGCGGTGCTCTGCGCCAAGCGCGACACCTTCCCGATCGGCTTCGACACCCTCCGCCTCGGCCTCGGCGTCGTGACGGCGCTCGCGCTCGCAGCCATCGTGGTCGCCGGCCTCCTCGCCTGGCGGCAATGGGGCTTCGGCGTGGAGGATCCGCCGCACGACGCGGCCACCGCCGACGACCGGCGGCGCTTCCAGGGCTTCGCGACGCTCTTGCTGTCCGGGCTGAGCTTCGTCGCGGTGCTCTACGCCGCCCTTCCGATCCTCTTCGTCATGGACTGCCGGTCATGAGGGTGGTCGCGCTGTTCGCGGGCCTCGGCCTCCTCGCATTGCTCTGGGGCGGGCCGCTCCTCGGCGAGAACCGCGCCTCCTTCTCGGCGCACATGCTGGCGCACATGGGGGTGGTGGCGCTCGCCGGGCCGCTCCTCGCGATCGGGATCGCCGGCACCCGCTGGGACGTCTCCGGCGTCCATGCCGCAGCGGCACCGGTGGTCGCCTCGGTCCTCGAGTTCGCCGTGGTCTGGGGATGGCATACGCCGGCGATGCGCCGCCTGGCCTTCGCCTCCGATGCCGGGCTGGTCGCCGAGCAGGCGAGCTTCCTCGCCGCCGGGGTCCTGCTCTGGATCTGCTGCATCGGCCGTCGGGCCTCGCCGGCCGCAGGCGCGTTCGCGCTGCTCCTGACCTCGATGCACATGACGCTGCTCGGCGCCCTGCTGGCGCTCGCGCCGAGGCCGCTCTTCGGCGAAGGCACCGTCACCTGCCTCGGCCTGACACTCGGCGCCGCGCAGGACCAGCAGCTCGGCGGCGTGCTGATGCTGATGATCGGCGGCGCCGTCTATCTCGCAGGCGGCCTTGCCCTGGTCGCGCGCGTGCTGTCCGGGCGCCGCCCGGCCGCCCGGCCGTGAAGATCCGCCGGTGGCATATCGTCGGTGCGGCGCTCGCGGCGCCGGCGACAGCGTTGCTCGTCGCCTGGATCGGCTTCTTCAACGTCGGCGCCAGCAGCGGCCACTGGAAGATCACCGAGTGGTTCCTCGAGCTGGCCATGCGCTCGGCGATCCGCACCTACGCGCTGGCGGTCGACCCGCCCGACGTGCTGCCGGAGGACGCGCTGATCCCGGCCGCCGGGCATTACAGGGAGGGCTGCGCGTTCTGCCACGGCGCGCCGGGCGTGCCGCGGAACTCGGCCGTTCTCGCCATGCTGCCGGTGCCGCCCGAACTGTCGCCGACCGTCGACGACTGGACCGACGCCCAGCTCTTCCGCATCGTCAAGCACGGCATCCGCTTCACCGGCATGCCGGCCTGGCCGAGCCAGGCGCGCGGCGACGAGGTCTGGATGATCGTCGCCTTCCTTCGCGCGCTGCCGGGGCTCGACAGCGACACCTACCGCGCGCTGGCCGCCGCCGACGCCGCGGCGCCCGAACCGCTTGCCCGCTGCGCCGCCTGCCATGGCGCCGACGGTCGCGGCGGCGGCGCGCACGTGCCGATCCTGGCCGGGCAGAGCGAGACCTACCTGCGCGAGAGCCTGCGCGCCTATGCCGAGGGCCATCGCGCCAGCGGCATCATGCAGATGGCGGTCCGCGGGTTGAGCCCCGCCGAGCTTGCGGCGCTCGCCCGACACTACTCCGCCTTGCCGGACGCGGAGCCGCCGGAATCACGGCCCGCGATCGACCGCGCGGCCGAGCTCGCAAGCCAGGGCCGCGCGGCCGACGGCGTTCCCGCCTGCCTCGATTGCCATGCCGGCGGCCGCGACCCGCACTTCCCCACCCTCGCCGGGCAGCGTGCCGACTACATCGCCGCGCAGCTCGAGCTCTTCCGCGCCGGGGTCCGCGGCGGCACCGCCTATGCCCAAGTGATGACCCGGGTCGCTCACGGCCTCGACGACCCGGACATCGCCGCGTTAGCGCAATACTTCGCGAGCCTGGCCCCTGTCAGCGCGGCGGAGGCGCAAACACGGTAGAACCGAGCAACCGACGTCGCGCGTAGGCGTTGAGCGGTGCACTCCGAGGGCTGGCATGCGAACTCTGGCCGCCACGATCGCTGTTCTGATCGCCGCCGGATGCGACGGCACGATCCCCTTTTCCGGCGAAACAGCCACGGTTGCGATCGAGCAGGGCTACGGGCCGAACCCGACCCTCCCGCCCCCGAATCCCACCCGGATTCCGACGGTGAGCATTGCTCCGGCCAATCCCTGGCCCGAGGGCACTGCCCCGACGGCGGCGCCGGGCCTCGCGGTCAACGAGTTCGCCGGCGGGCTCGACCATCCCCGCTGGCTGCACGTGCTGCCGAACGGCGACGTCCTAGTCGCCGAGAGCAACGCGCCTCCGAAGCCCGACGAGGAGTTCAGCCTGCGAGGCTGGGCCATGGGGCTCGTGATGCGGCGGGCGGGCGCCGAAGTCCCGAGCGCTAACCGTATCACGCTCTTGCGCGACGCCGACGGCGACGGGGTTGCCGAGATCCGCTCGGCGTTCCTTGAGCCTTGAGCGGCTCAACTCGCCGTTCGGGATGGCGCTGATCGGAGACACGCTCTACGTCGCCAACACCGACGCGATCGTCGCCTTCCCCTATCGGGCGGGCGCGACCGAGATCACTGCCCGCGGCGAGACGATCGTCGGCCTGCCGGCCGGACCGATCAACCACCACTGGACCAAGGATGTCATCGCGAGCCCCGACGGAACCAAGCTCTACGCGACCGTCGGATCGAACAGCAACGTCGGCGAGAACGGCATGGCGGCCGAGGAGAACCGCGCCGCCGTGCTCGAGATCGATCTCGCCACGCGCTCGACGCGGGTGTTCGCATCCGGGCTGCGAAACCCGAACGGCCTCGCCTGGCAGCCCGACAGCGGGGCGCTCTGGGTCGCGGTCAACGAACGCGACGAGATCGGCAGCGACCTCGTGCCCGACTACATGACCTCGGTGCGGGAGGGCGGATTCTACGGCTGGCCCTACAGCTACTTCGGCCGGCATGTCGACGAACGCGTTGAGCCGCAGCGGCCCGATCTCGTCGCGCAGGCGATCGTGCCGGACTACGCGCTCGGTCCGCACACCGCCTCGCTCGGCCTGACGTTCAACACCACCGACCGCTTCGGCCCGGAACGACGCAATGGCGCCTTCGTCGGACAGCATGGCTCATGGAACCGGATACCGCGCAGCGGCTACAAGGTGATCTTCGTGCCGTTCGAGGCCGGCATGCCCTCCGGCCCGCCGGAGGATATCCTGACCGGATTTCTCAGTGCGGACGACGAGGCCTACGGTCGTCCGGTCGGCGTCGCCATCGATGCCGAAGGCGCGTTGCTCGTCGCCGACGATGTCGGCAACCGCGTATGGCGCGTCGTGCCCTCGCCCTGACAACGCGAGGGCCGGCCCGCGGACCGGCCCTCGTAATCGGGCAAGCGCCGGATCGGGTCAGGCGTGATGATGTTCCGGCAGCGCCTTCGCCTGATCCTTGGTCAACGACGTCGTCGCGTGGACGCTCCCGGTTTCGTCCCGCATGAAGTTCAGCTGGCTCATCGCGAGCGCCACCGGCTTGGCGCCGATGCCCAGGAAGCCGCCGACGTCCACGATGACCTGGCTGGTGGGACCCGCGCCGTGCACGTGCGCGACCGCCCCGACCTTCTCGTCCCCCGGGCCGTAGATCACGGCATCCACAAGGTTGGCTTCAGTGAGGTCGCTCGCCGCAAGCGGCTGATGTGCTGAATGATCCAATTGCCTATCCTCTCCGTTTCGACTCGTGTCGGGGGAACGCGTCGCGCTAGGCGCGGTTCCGTGGAGCGACAGAGGAAGGTCAAAGCCGCTCGTGCGGCCTACTCCTCGAAGCGACCCGTGGCGTCACGATCGCGGTCGTATCGTCTCGCGAGCGGAAACGGCGGCAACCAGGACTCGCGGCGGATGCTCCAGAGTTCGTAGGTCGGCATCAGCTGGTCAGGGGCGTCCAGGGATCCGAGGCTCACCTCGATCTCGTCGGCGGTGCGCGAGAAAACGGACGAGCCGCAGCGGGGACAGAAGAACCGCCCGGCGTAGCCGCGCGTTTCGCCGTCGATCGACACCGCGCCTTCAGGGAACACCGCGGACGCGTGAAACAGCGCCCCATGATGCTTGCGGCAGTCGAGACAGTGGCAAAGGCCGACCCGGTACGGGCGTCCCGACGCCACGATTCGAACGTTGCCGCACAGGCAGCCGCCGGTGAAGCGGTCCATGCTATGTCCCCTCTGAAGTCAGGCGGGCGGAACGCCTAGACCGAAGCCCGCTGTCATGCCAATGCCCGCGTGGCGTCGCGTTGCCCTCCCCCGGTCCGGCGCCGTCGGTGCCGGACCGGGGCTGCGGATCAATCGGCGACCGCAACAGCCTCGCCGTCCCAGGTCAGCGCGAAGACCTCCGCCCGCGGCGTGCCCTCGCTGTCCTCGCCGCCGACGACGAGCAGGCCCTCCGGCACCGCGAACGACGCGCCGTAGCCGAGGCCGTGCGGCATCGCGCCCGCCTGCTGCCACCCCGCGTCGGTCAGGGCATAGACCTCGGAGCGCCAGGTCTTCTTCAGCCCGTCGTGCGCGAACCACCTGCCCGCCTCGCTGTTCGCCCGCGCGCCGGGGAAGTTGGCGCCGCCCGCGACCAGCACCGCGCCGTCGGCCGCCGCCGCATAGGCGCCCGCGAGGCCCTCCTGCACCGCCTCGCCCTCGGGCGCCGGCATCTCGGCCAGCTCCTGCCAAGTCGCGGCCTCGCCTTCGACGGCGACGGTCTTGACCTGCGGCGTTCGCAGCCCCGGCTTGATCTCGCCGCCGATGACGAGGAACGCGTCATCGCCCTGCCCGACCACCGCCGGATCGCAGTTCGGCAGGTACGGGTTCTCTCCCAGCGTGCTCCAGCTGTTGGCCGCCGGATCGTACGCCAGCACCGCGTCGTTCCAGGCATAGGCCTCGGGCTCCCGGCCCATATAGGCCTCGACCAGCGCCTTGAAGCCCTCCGGGTCCTTCTCCTTGTCGGTGGCCGCGACGTCGGCGAGGTACGTGTCGAACTGCGCCTTGTTGTAGCCGCCGATGATGGCGATCCGTCCGTCCGACAGCGCGAGCGCCTTGGCTCCCGACAGCCCGGCCGGCGTCGTGGTGTCGACCGTCGACCAGGTGTCCGCCTCGGTGTCGTAGACGTGGACGGTGTCGAAGATGATCGGCGACGCGGCGTCCGGGGTCGGCTTGCCGTTGCCGCTGAAGACGTAGATCCGGCTGCCCGAGACCGCCGCCGCCGCGCCGCTGGTCGCCGGCCCGTCGAAGGCCGCGCGCCTGAGCCAGCCTTCGGACGGGTCGGTCAGGTCGAGCGAGAAGAAGTCGGTCCCGGCCGAGCCGAGGCCCACATAGGCGGTGTCGCCGACGCGCGCGGCGATACCGCTCTTTACGCCCACCGGCAGGTCGGGCCAGCGGCCGTCAGCCATCGCCGCGGTCCCCGCGGTCGTCGCGCCGATCGCCAGCACGCTCACAAACGCCTTCAAGGTCATGCACGTCCTCCTCCAGATGTGGTTTCATTCAGTCAGCCAGGTTGGCCGCGCCGATGATGCCGGCGTCGACGCCGAGCTCGGCGCGGGCGAGCACCGGCACGATGAACGCGGGATACGCCCCGAGCGCCGCCTCCAGCCGCGCGAGAAACCCCTCGGCCAGCCCGACGCCACCGCCGATCACGACGCGGTCGGGGTCGAGGACCGCCTGCAGCCCGGCGATCGCGGCCGCCAGCTCGTCGGCCGCTTTCATCAGGATGCCGTCCGCCCAGGGCTCGCCCGCGCGCGCCGCGGCGAAGACCGCTGGAGCGTCGGCGTCCCGGCCCAGGCCCTTCGCCGCCGCCGCGATGCCGAAGCCCGACGCCGAGGCCTCGAGCCGGACGAACCTGTCCTGCCCCGGCCGCGGGCTCTGGCCGACGCTGCCGGCGATGCCGCGGGCGCCGCGCAGCAGCCGGCCGCCGAGCACGATGCCGCCGCCGATGCCGCTCGAGATGGTCAGGAACACCATGTCGCGGTTGCGCCCGGCGCCGAAGCGATACTCGCCCCAGGCCGCGGCCTGCGCGTCGTTGACCACCTCCACCGCCGTGCCGAGCGCTTCGCCGAGGCGCCGTCCGAGCGGAAAGCCGGCTGGGATCGCCAGCGTGCCGGGGTTGAGCGACGACCAGCCGCCATCGACCACCGCCCCGGTCACCGCCGCGGCCACGCGCCCGTAGCCGCCGCGCCAGTCGGCGGCGAGGCCGGCCACTCCGTCGACCCACCCCGCTGCGCCGACCTCCCGCGCCGTTGGTACGGTCCGCCGGTCCAGGACCTCGCGGCCGCGGACCAGCGCGGCGAGCGTCTTGGTGCCGCCGATGTCGAACGCCAGCGCCGGCCGCTCCGGCAGCGCCGCCGCCTCGACCGCTTCCCGGAACCATCCCACGATATGCTCGGGCCGGGTGATCGCCGAGCCGACCACCACCGCCGTCGCCCCGGCCCTGATCGCGGCGGCGGCGAGCGAGGGCGCGTTGTAGCGCCCCTCGGCGAGCACCGGCACGCCCAGCCCGGCGCATCGCGCGACAAGGCCGAGATCGGGCCCCTCCGGTGCGGGCCCGGGGCCGGTATAGCCGGACATGGTGGTACCGACGATGTCGGCGCCGGCGGCGATCGCCGCCCGTGCCTCTGCTTCTGTGGCGATGTCCGCCATCGCCACCGCGCCGCGCGCCTTGACCGCGGCGATCAGCGTGCCCGACGGCACCGGCCGCGGCCGGTCGGTCGCGTCCACCGCGACGACGGCGGCGCCGGCGTCCAGCAGCGCCGCGACATCCTCCAGGAACGGGGTGATCCGCACCGCGCTGTCGGCGAGGTCGCGCTTGATCAGGCCGATGACCGGCAGCGGGCAGGCCCGCACGACGGCGGCGACGTTGCGCGCGCCCTCGATTCTGAGCCCGGCCGCGCCGGCAGCCTGCGCCGCCAGCGCATAGGCGACGATTGCCTCGACGGTATCGAGCGGCCCGTCCGGTACCGGCTGGCAGGACACAACCAGCCTGCCGCGCAGCCGGGAAAGCAGCTCGGCCGTGCCCGGCGATGCGCCTGTCATGCGGAAGGCCCTCCCGATTCGATGCGTCCGATCTCGGATTACCCGGTTGACAGATATCCTACAAGTGGATATCCAACATCCATCACGAAGGGGTCCGACCTTGATTCCGATCAGTCCGCTCAAGAAGGCGCCGTCGCTGCACGTCTCGGTCCAGGAAAGCCTGCGCGCCTATATCGTCGAGAACCGGCTGGAGGCCGGCGCGCCGCTGCCGCCGGAGGGCGAGCTTGCGCAGCAGCTCGGCGTCAGCCGCAACTCGGTGCGCGAGGGCGTCAAGGCGCTCGAGTTCGCTCGGCGTGCTCGAGATGCGCCGCGGCGTCGGCGTCTTCGTCAAGGCGTTCTCCTTCGAGCCGCTGCTCGCCAACCTCACCTACGGGCTCGGCGACGCGCTCACCCAGATCGCGGACGTGATCGCCGTGCGCCGGGGGCTGGAGGTTGGGATGATCGACGCCGCGCTGGAGCGGATCGGCCCCGACGACATCCGCGACCTGCGCGAGACGCTCGAGGCGATGCGCGGCCACGCCGAGCGCGGCGAGTCCTTCCCCGAAGCGGACCGGCAGTTCCACCGCCTGCTGTTCCGCTGCCTCGACAATGGCGTCCTCACGCGCCTGATCGAGGTGTTCTGGACCGCCTTCTACGAGGCGTCGAACTTCGCCGACCTCGGCAACCCCGACCCGATGCAGACCTGGCGCGACCATGTCGCCATCGTCGACGCGCTCGACGCCCGCGACCTCGCCGCCGCGCGCGACCGCCTCGACAAACACTACGCGGGGATCACCAGGGTGATCGCCTTCAACAAGTCAGCCATATCCAACGGGAGGAACCCATGAGACTCAGGACGTTCACTTCGGCCTTGGCGCTCACCGCCGCGCTCTTCGCCACCTCGGCGCTGACGCTGCCGGCGGCGGCGCAGGACGCATCGACCATCTCCGGCGGCTTCGACGTCGGCCCAGGCGGCCTGCAGGGCAACTTCAACCCGCTCGCCGCCACCTCCGGCTTCACCTGGCTCAGCACCTACTTCGAGCCGCTGGTGATCTACAACGCCGAGCTGACCGAGGTGGTCGGTGCGCTCGCCGAGTCCTTCGAGATCAGCGACGACCAGCTGACCTACACCTTCAAGCTGGCCGACGCCAAATGGCATGACGGCGAGCCCTTCACCGCCGAGGACGTGAAGTTCACCATCGACCTCGCCAGGAACGACCAGACCGGCTCGGTCTTCGCCGCCCGCCTCGGCGCGATCGCCTCGGTGGACGCGCCGGACGAGCGCACCGTCGTCATCACCCTCAGCGCGCCGACGGCGAGCATGACCGACACGCTCACCAAGCTGATGATGCTGCCCCAGCACGCGCTCAGCACAATCCCGGCCGAGGAGCTCGCCAAGAACGCCTGGTGGTCGACCACACCCATCGGCACCGGCCCCTTCAAGTTCGTCCAGTACGCCACCGACCAGTATGTCGAGCTCGCCGCCAACCCCGACTACCGCGGCGGCGCGCCTAAGGTCGAGCGGCTGATCAACCGCTTCTTCGAGGACCCCGCCGCTGCGATCGCAGCACTCCGCGCCGGCGAGATCCAGTTCACCTACGTCGAACTCGACCGACGTCTCGACCTTCGCCGACGACGACGCCTTCCGGGTTATCGAGGGCGCGAGCTACGTGGTCAACTACTTCGGCTTCAACCAGCAGATGCCGCTCTGGCAGGACCTGCGCGTGCGCCAGGCGTTCATGCACGCCATCAACCGCGACGCCATCATCGCCAGCCTCTACGGCGGCGCCGCGGTGCCGGCCAACTGCGTCTACACCGCCGAGGCGCTGGTGCCCGCCGAGATCGAGGCCTACGCCTACGACCCGGAAAAGGCCAAGGCGCTGCTCGAGGAGGCCGGCTGGGCCGAGATCAACGGCGACAAGCCGATCGAGGTCATCACCTACTACGGCTCGCCCCTGGTCGCGAACGTTCTCGCCGCGTCGCAGGCGATGCTCGCCCAGGTCGGCATCAACATCGTGCCGCGCGCGGTCGACACCCCGACCTATAACAGCATCGTCTTCTCGGAGAACTACGACCAGTTCCCGATGGTCTTCGCCGGGCTGCAGAACGGCCCCGACGCCAGCAACATCAACATCGGCCTGAACGAGAAGCAAATCCCGCCCGCCGGCGCCAACATCATGCGCATCCAGATGCCGGAGGTCACCGCAGCCCTCGACGCCGCGCTGGCCGAGACCGACGCCGCCGCGCGCGACGCCCGCTACCAGGAGGTCTGCAAGGCGACCAACGCCAACCTGCCCTGGGCGACGATGTGGGTGGCGAACCGCTACGGCGTCGCCTCGTCGAGCCTCGCGGACTTCTTCTGGACCCCGGCGCCGGCCGGCGGCCCCTACGAGGCGCACCCCGAGAAGTGGGCGATCGCCGAGTGATCGGCACCGCAATCGCCGCATGACCGATGGGATACCGGAACGGCGCGTGCTCCTCCCTGCGCGCTTCCGGGCCGGTATCCCTACCCGGAGGGCGGCCGCAGCCGCTGCCGCCCTCCATCACCCTCCCTCAGACCGGGCGCCGACGCCATGCTCCGATACACCCTGCATCGCCTGATCATCGGCGCCGGCATGCTGCTCGCGCTGACCGTCCTGATCTTCATCCTGCTGCAGCTGACCCCCGGCGACCCGATCGACGCCTATCTCGACCCCAACGTCTCCATCTCGCAGGCCGAGATGGACGCCCTGCGCGCCCGCCTCGGCCTCGACCGGCCGCTGCCGGTGCAGTACTTCGCCTGGCTCGGCCAGGCCGTCCAGGGCAACCTCGGCTATTCGCTGCAGCGCTTCAACGAGCCGGTCGCCGGCCTCATCGCCGACCGCATCGGGCCGACGCTCCTGCTGATGGGCGCGGCGATCCTGATCGCCATCGTCGTCGGCATCGTCGCCGGCATCATCGGCGCGGTCCGCCGCAACACCCTGCCGGACCTCTCGCTCTCGGTCCTCGCGCTCCTCGGCATCTCGAGCCCGGCCTTCCTCACCGCGCTCCTCGGCCTTTACGTCTTCTCGGTCCGGCTCGGCTGGGCGCCCTCGGGCGGCATGCTGACCCCGGCCGCCGCCTTCTCGGTCGGCGACCTCCTGCACCACCTGATCCTGCCGGCGGTCGTGCTCTCCATCGGGCATGCCGCGCTGATCATGCGCTACATGCGCGCGTCGCTGCTCGAGGTGCTGAACCAGGACTACGTCCGCACCGCCCGCGCCAAGGGCGTCAGCGAGTTCTGGGTCATCACCAAGCACGCGGTGCGCAACGCTCTCTTGCCGGTCGTCACCCTGATCGGCTCGACGATCGGCCTCGCCGTCGGCGGCGCGATCTTCGTCGAGAGCGTCTTCAACTGGCCCGGCATGGGCCTCCTGCTGGTCAACGCGGTCGAGACCCGCGACTACCCGGTGATCATGGGCGCGACCCTCGTGATCGGCGCCGGCGTGATCGTCGTCAACATCCTGACCGACCTCGTCTACGCGGAGATCGATCCGCGCATCAAGGTGGCCTGACATGAGCGTCCTCACCCTCGCCTCCCCCGGCCCGCTGGCGCGCGCGATCAACCGCTTCACCGAGAACCGGGCCGCCCTCGTCGGCCTCGCCATTCTCGCGCCCATGCTCATCGCGATCCTCAGCTACCCGCTCTGGCTCCCCTTCAGGCCCAACGACATCGACCTCCTGGCGATGAACTCCGCCCCCTCCGCCAAGCACTGGTTCGGCGCCGACGGCGTCGGCCGCGACGTCCTCGCCCGCACCCTCGAAGGCGGCCGCATCTCGCTCATGGTCGCGGTGTCGTCCGTGATCCTCTCGACAACCATCGGCTTCCTCGTCGGCGCGATCTCGGCCTTCGGCGGCCGCTGGGCCGACGCCATCGCCATGCGCTCGGTCGACCTCGCCATGACCCTGCCGCCGGTGATCTTCCTCCTCGTGCTCGCCTCGATCATCGGCTCCGGCATCTGGTCCACCGTCGTCGTCATCGCGCTCCTCTCCTGGCCGGTCCTGGCGCGGATGATCCGCGCCCGCCTGCTCGAGCTCCGCGAGCGCGACTTCGTCGTGGCCTCGCGCGGCATGGGCGCCGGGCTCGGCGCACCTGCTCTTCCGCCACGGCCTGCCGAACTCGATCGACATCCTCGTCGTCTACGCGACGCTGCAGGTCGCGAACGCCATCCTGCTCGAGGCCGGGCTCTCCTTCCTCGGCCTCGGCGTGCCGCCGCCCGCGGCGAGCTGGGGCAACATGCTGAACGCGGCGCGCTCCACCGCGGTGCTCGAGCAGTTCCCCTGGCAGTGGCTGTTCCCCGGCGCCGCGCTGGTGCTGGCCGTGCTCGCGATCAACTTCATCGGCGACGGCCTGAGGGATGCCTTCGACCCGCGCGCGGAACTGGGCTGAAAAGAGAAAGAACCATCATGTCGAAATTCTTCGGTGTCGTGCCCCCCGTCGTCACCCCGCTCAACCCCGACTTCAGCATCGACTACCCGTCCTACGCCCGGGTGCTCGAACACCTGATCGAGGGCGGCTGTCACGGCCTCTTCGTGCTCGGCTCCACCAGCGAGGTCGTCTTCATCGGCGAGGCCGCCCGGCGCGAGATCCTCGAATTCACTGTCGACAAGGTGAACGGCCGCGTGCCGGTCATCGCCGGCGTCATCGACCCGACCACCGACCGGGTGATCGGCCACGCGAAGACCGCGCAGGCGGCCGGGGTGGACGCGGTGGTCGTCACCGCGCCCTTCTACACGCATCACCGACCAGAACGAGATCCTCGACCACTTCCGCTACGTCAAGGACGCGGTCGACGTGCCGATCGTCGCCTACGACATCCCGGTCTGCGTGCACACCAAGCTCGCGCGCAAGACCGTGGTGCAACTCGCCGGCGAGGGCGCGATCGTCGGCCTCAAGGACTCCTCCGGCGACGACGGCAACTTCCGCTACGCGCTCCTCGACCTCGCCGCCACCCCGGACGTCTTCCTGATGACCGGCTCCGAGATCGTCGTCGACAACGCCCTGATGATGGGCGCGCACGGCGTCGTCCCCGGCCTCGCCAACGTCGACCCCAAGGGCTACGTCCGGCTCTGGGACGCCGCCCAGCGCGGCGACTGGGCGGCGGCGCGCGAGGAGCAGGAGCGGCTCTGCCGGCTCTTCGAGATCGTCTGGGTCGCCGCCGGCCGCGTCAGCGGCGGCTGCCACCGGCGTCGGCGGCTTCAAGACCGCCATGCGCAGCCTCGGCGTGATCGACACCAACGTCATGGCCCGCCCGCAGCGCGCCGCTCAACGACGGCGAGGCCCGCGGCGTCGACGCCATCCTCCGCTCCGTCGGGCTCTTGACCTGAGATGAACGCCATGGCCACCGGCACCGAGCCCATCCTCGACATCAAGGGCCTGCGCACCGTCTTCCGCGTGCGCGGCGGCGCGATCACCGCGGTCAACGACCTCGACCTCGTGGTCCGCCCCGGCGAGACGGTCGCGCTCGTCGGCGAGTCGGGCTCGGGCAAGTCGGTGACCAGCCTGTCGGTCATGCGCCTCCTCGCCGCGCAAGGTCGGCGCGATCGACGCCGGTTCGCATGCTGTTCCGCGGCAAGGACGGCAGGGCGCGCGACCTCGTGGCGCTCGACGAGGAGGCGATGCGCCGCATCCGCGGCGACGACATCGCCATGGTGTTCCAGGAGCCGATGACCAGCCTCAACCCGGTCTACACCATCGGCGACCAGATCGCCGAGCCGATCCGCGTCCACCGCGGCACCGCGCAAGCGCGCGGCGCTCGACGCAGCGATTGCCCTGCTCGACAAGGTCGGCATCCCCGACCCGCGCCGCCGCGCCGGCCAGTACCCGCACGAGCTCTCCGGCGGCATGCGGCAGCGCGCCACCATCGCCATGGCGCTCGCCTGCGACCCGGTGCTCTTGATCGCCGACGAGCCGACCACCGCGCTCGACGTGACCATCCAGGCCCAGATCCTCGACCTGATGCAGAAGCTCCAGCAGGACACGCGGCATGGGCATGCTCTTCGTCACCCACAACCTCGGCGTCGTCGCCGAGATCGCCCACCGCGTCGCGGTGATGTACGCGGGCCGCGTCGTCGAGGACGGGCCGGTGGCCGAGGTGTTCCGCAACCCGCGCCACCCCTACACCGTCGGCCTCCTGAAATCGGTGCCGAAGCTCGGCGACGCCACCCGCATGAAGGCGGCCGGCGAGAAGCTCGCCGACCATCCCCGGCATGGTGCCGAGCCTGCGCGCCATGCCCCCCGGCTGCGCCTTCGCCCCGCGCTGCCCCTGGGCCATCGACGCCTGCCGCGCCGCCGTCCCGGCGCTGGAGCAGGTCGACGTCCCAGCACCGCAGCCGCTGCATCCGCTGGCAGGAGGTCCACCCATGACCGCGCCCGAACCCCTCGGCGCCCCGCTCCTCGCCGTCCGCGATCTGGCGAAGTCCTACCCCTCGCGCGGCGCCACCTTGCGCATCCTCGAGAATATCTCCTTCGACATCGCCAGGGGCGAGGTCGTCGGCCTCGTCGGCGAGTCCGGCAGCGGCAAGACCACCATCGGCCGCGCCGTGCTGCGCCTGATCGAGCCCACCGCCGGCGCCGTCACCTTCGACGGCACCGAGCTCACCACCCTCTCGCCGGCCGAGATGCGGCGCCAGCGCCCGCGCATGCAGTACATCTTCCAGGACCCCTTCGCGAGCCTGTCGCCGCGGATGACCATCGGCGAGATCCTGACCGAGGGCCTGAAGATCCAGGGCATCGGCACGCGTCAGGAGCGCCTCGATCGGGCGCGCAAGGCGCTCGAGAACGTCGACCTGCCGCCCGACGCGATCGACCGCTACGCGCACGAGTTCTCCGGCGGCCAGCGCCAGCGCATCGGCATCGCCCGGGCTCTGGCGCTGGCCCCTGAGTTCATCGTCGCCGACGAGCCGGTCTCGGCCCTCGACGTGTCGATCCAGGCGCAGGTGATCAACCTCCTGCGCGAGCTGCAGCAGCGCCTCGGCCTGACCATGCTCTTCATCTCGCACGACCTCGCCGTCGTCGAGTTCATCTGCGACCGCGTCATCGTGCTCTACCTCGGCCGCATCATGGAGATCGCCTCCAGCGCCGACCTCTACGCCCGGCCGCAGCACCCGTACACGCGGGCGCTGCTCTCGGCGATCCCCTCGCCCGACCCCGCCGCCAAGGCCGATCGGCAGATCCTTAAGGGCGACATCCCGAGCCCGGCCAACCCGCCGAGCGGCTGCGTCTTCCGCACCCGCTGCCCGGTGGCGCTGCCGGCCTGCGCCGCCGCGGTCCCGCCCCTGCGCGAGGTGGCGCCCGGGCATTTCAAGGCCTGCATCCGCGACGACCTGGGAGGGGAGCTTGGTCGCCACCTGACGGCCGCAATTCCCAACTCTTTTCCTTAGCATATGCGTTGTGCATACGTTGTGCATGCCCTGTGCATGAGAGAATCCTGCCATGTGGCTGTCGAAGCGGAGTAAATCGGGCTGCGCTTCGGCAGCCTTCCGATCTTAACCCTGCCGCGACACCGGCCACCCCCGCGCGCATTTTCGCGGTATGCTCACCAAACTTTCCGGGTTTTGTGGGGGACCGGGGATGATCTCGAGCGTCGCATCACGCACCGTCAGCGCCGGCCGCGCCGCCTGCCGGACCGCGCTCGCCGATCTGCCGCGCGCCGCCGCCCGCCGCCTGCCCCGCCCCGACCCGCTCGAAGACCCGGACACCCGCGGCGACGGCGCAGGCCCCCGCGCCGCGCGCCGGGCCGCCCGAACTCGAGGACATCCTCTGCGACGACGCGCCGCTGCCGTCGAGATCGCGCGCCACCGCCGCCGCCCGCGCCTTCTCCGCCGGCAACGGCTATCTCGCCGGCCTCATCGTCGACCGCTTCGCCTGACCGGCCGCAGCGGTCAGGCCATCAGCCGCGCGAGCCGCGCGCGCGCACGCTCGAGCACTGTCTCGATCTCGCACCCGGCCAGCCGCCCCTCGCGAACCACCCGCCGACCTTCGACCAGCAGGTCGCGCACCGCGAAGGGCCCGCAGAGCACCAGCGCCGCCACCGGGTCCCAGGCCCCGGCCGCCTCGAGTCCCGACGTGTCCCAGATCGCGAGGTCGGCGCGCTTGCCGACCTCGATCGACCCGAGGTCGGGGCGCCCGAGCACCGCGGCGCCGCCGCGCGTCGCGATCTCCAGCACCTCCCGCGCCCCCATCGCGTCGGCGCCGCTCCTGACCCTCTGCATCAGCATCGCCTGCCGCGCCTCGCCGAGCAGATGGCCGGCGTCGTTGCTCGCCGCACCGTCGACGCCGAGCGCCACCTTGACGCCGGCGTCGCGCATCGCCCTGACCGGCGCGATCCCCGAGCCGAGCCGGCAGTTCGAGCACGGGCAGTGCGCCACCCCGGTCCCGGTCCGGGCGAAGAGGTCGATCTCCACCGCGTCGAGCTTCACGCAATGCGCGTGCCAGACGTGGTCGCCGGTCCAGCCGAGATCCTCGGCGTACTGGCCCGGCCGGCAGCCGAACTGCGCCAGCGAATAGGCGATGTCCTCGTCGTTCTCGGCGAGGTGGGTGTGCAGCATCACCCCCTTGTCCCGCGCCAGGTCCGCGGCGTCGCGCATCAGCCCGGTTGAGACCGAGAACGGCGAGCAGGGCGCCAGCCCGACCCGCACCATCGCCCCCTCGGCCGGATCGTGGAAGGCGTCGACCACCCGGACGAAGTCGCGCACGATGTCGGCCTCCGCCTCGACGAGGCTGTCCGGCGGCAGCCCGCCCGCGCTCTCGCCGACGCTCATCGCCCCGCGGGTCGGGTGGAAGCGGATGCCGATAGTGTCGGCCGCCGCGATAGTGTCCTCCAGCCGCACGCCGTTCGGGAAAAGGTAGAGGTGATCGGAGCTCAGCGTGCAGCCCGACAGCGCGAGCTCGGCGAGGCCGAGCTGCGCCGAGACGAACATGTCCTCAGGCCCCATCCGGGCCCAGATCGGGTAGAGCGCCTTGAGCCAGCCGAACAGCAGCGCATCCTGGCCGGCCGGGACCGCCCGGGTCAGGCACTGGTAGAGGTGGTGGTGGGTGTTGACGAGGCCCGGCGTCACCACGCAGCCGCGGGCGTCGAGGATCTCGGCCTCCCCGGCCGGCACCGAGCCGACCGCACGGATCACGCCATCCTCGATCAGGATGTCGCCGTCGGCGATCTCGCGGCGCTCCGCATCCATGGTCACGATCCGCGCGGCAGCGCGCACGAGCAGGCGTGGCATCGGCTCCTCCGGCAATGGACGTTCCCGCCTTCCCTTCCCCGCGAGTCGGGCCGGGGTCAAGGGCGGCGAAGCCGCGGGCGCAAGCCCGCCTGCCCTTGACGCCGGCCCGACTCGCATCCCCACACTGGAGGAGGCGCCTGATGAAGCAGCCGCTTCATCAGGCGCCTCGGCGCAGATCTTCCTTCTCTTCCTTGAGACGGCGAAACCCGCAACTCCGCCTCAACGCGGCGCGGGCACAGCGCCGCCACCCGCGCGACGCCGGCGCGCCGCTTCCGCCGGCCGGCGAAGGCCGCCGGCTCCCGATCGTCCCTCCGCAAGGCCGGGCGCCCCTCGCTTGCGCCCCGCGTCGCCGGTCGTCCATAGTCGGCCGGCGCGAAGAGGAGCAGGGGAGGACGCCATGGACGCGGACATCGGACTTGTCGGGCTCGGGACCATGGGCGCGGCGCTCGCGTTCAACATCGCCGAGAAGGGCTTCCCGATCGCGGTCTTCAACCGCACTACCGGCGTGACCCGCGCTTTTGTTGCGGAGGCGGGCGAGCTCGCCCCGCGCCTGACGCCCTGCGAGCGGCTCGAGGACCTGGTGGCGGCGATCCGCCCGCCCCGCGCGATCATCCTGATGGTGCCGGCGGGGCAGGCCGTCGACCAGATGATCGCGGCGCTGCGGCCGCTCCTCGCGCGCGACGACATGATCATCGACGCCGGCAATGCCAACTTCCACGACACCCGGCGGCGGGCGGCCGCGGCGGAGGCGGCGGGCTGGCCCTATCTCGGCATCGGCGTCTCGGGCGGCGAGGAAGGCGCGCGGCACGGCCCGTCGATCATGGGCGGCGGGCCGAAGCCCGCCTGGGACCGGGTCGCCCCCATCCTCGAGGCGATCGCGGCCAGGTTCGACGGCACCCCCTGCGCGACCTGGATGGGCCCCGACGGCGCCGGGCACTTCGTCAAGACCGTGCACAACGGCATCGAGTACGCCGACATGCAGATGATCGCCGAGGTCTACGGCGTCATGCGCGACGGGCTCGGCATGGGGCCGGAGGCGGTGGCGGCGACCTTCGAGCGCTGGAACCAGGGGCCGCTCAGGTCCTATCTGGTCGAGATCACCGGCATCGTCTGCCGCGCGATCGATCCGCCGACCGGGCGCCCTGTCGTCGACATCATCCTCGACCGGGCCGGGCAGAAGGGGACCGGGCGCTGGACCGCGATCGAGGCGCAGCATCTCGGCGCCCCGGCGACGGCGATCGAGGCGGCGGTCGCGGCGCGCAACCTGTCGTCGCGGCTCGAGGAGCGCGCCGTAGGGGCGGCGCTCTTCGGATCCGGACCGGCGGCGGTCCGGGACGCCGGGGATCTGCTGGTCCGGCTCGAGGAGGCGCTGCTCGCCGGCAAGATCGCCTGCTACGCCCAGGGCTTCGGCCTGCTCGAAGCGGCTTCGGTCGAGTTCGGCTGGAATCTGCCGCTTGCCGCGATCGCGCGGGTCTGGCGCGCCGGCTGCATCATCCGCTCGGCGATGCTCGACGACATGGCGCAGGCGCTCGAAGGCAGCGCCGGGACCAACCTGATGTTCGCGCCGCGCTTCGCGGACCGGTTGAAGGCAAGCCAAGGCAGCCTGCGGGCGGTGGTCGCGCAAGCAGTGCTGGCCGGGATCCCCGCCCCCGCGCTGGCGGCGGCGGTCGGCTATTTCGATATGATGCGCACCGCGCGCTCGACGGCGAACCTCCTGCAGGCGCAGCGCGACTTCTTCGGCGCGCACGGGTTCGAGCGGATCGACCAGCCCGGCGCGCACCACGGACCCTGGGGCAGCCATGCCGCCGATCTGGCCGCGGAGCGCGTCCGGTAGGGCGCAACAGGCCCGACTTCCGTGCCTAGAAGGCGAACGAACGCTGCGCCGCCGGCGGGTCATCGAGGCTGACGCCCTCGAGCGCGAGCATCCGCCGCTTCGCGGCGGCGCCGCCGGGGGCCGAGAATCCGCCGACCTTGCCACCCGCCGCGAGCACCCGGTGGCAGGGGATGATCAGCGCCACCGGGTTGTGCGCCATCGCCTGCCCGACGTCGCGCGCCGCCTCGGGTCCGGCGCCGAGCGTCTTCGCTAGGCCGCCGTAGGTGGTCGTGTGCCCCCAGCCGATCCGCCGCGCCGCCGCGTAGGTGCGCGCGAAGAATGGCTCCTGCCCGCCAAGGTCCAGCCGGAACCCGGTGAAGTCGACCGCCTCGCCCGCGAAGTAGCGCCGCACGGCGGCCACCACCTCGGCCACCTCCGGAGTGGGCGTGCCGGGCGCGCCGCCGGGCAGCCGGCGGCGCAGCAGCCGCTCGGCTGCTGTCGCGCTCTTCGTCGGCAGCTGGAAGCGGGTGATGCCGGCGTCGCTCCACGCGATCGCGCAGAACCCGGCGGCGGTCTCGAAGACGAGATAGGTCATCGGAAATCCTCCTCCGCATGTCCCCGTTGAGATCGGGTCGCCGGCCCTCGCGATCAACCCGGATCCTGCGGCCCCCGCGCCTACTTCACCTCCGCCAGCAGGATGCTCGTCTCCGAGTTCGCCACTGGCTTCAGCGCCCGGATTTCCGTCAGCACCGCGTCGAGCGCCGCGAGGTCCGGGGTCGCGATCTCGGCGACGAGATCCCACCGCCCGTTCGTTGAATGCACGCGCGCGACCTCCGGCAGCCGCCGGAGCGCCGTCACCACCGCCCGGGTATCGGCGGAGCGGACCTCGATCGCCATCATGGCCCGCACCCCGCCTCCGTCGGCCTCTCCGGCGAGGCGCACCGTGAAGCCGAGCAGCACGCCCGCCCGCACCAGCCGGTCGATCCGGTTCTGCACCGTCCCGCGCGAGACTCCGAGCTGCCGCGCCAAGGTCGCACTCGGCGTCCGGGCGTCGTCGCGCAGCAGGCCGATCAACCGGCGGTCGAGATCATCAGGGGCGCGCATCCTGCCGTTCCGTCAGCGTCCATTGTCTTCTTGCTGCCTTTCGGAGCATAATTCAACGCTCTGCTCCCTTTTGGCTACCGCCGCAGCGCGATAGAATCCAAGGCAAGCCGGGCAGCCGGTTCCCCGCCTACGGAGACGACGTGCTCGACAGCCAGCCGACCACCCCGAGATTCGCCGACCTGAAGCCCCGCGACATCGAGATCCTCGGCGTGGCGCTCGAGCTCGGCGCCGCATCGCGCGGCACGCTGATGGGACCGCAGGCGCTGCGCACCGCCGGCCTCGCGCGCGCCCTCGGCGAGCTCGGCCACCGGATCGCCGATCACGGCACGATCCACGACGCGCGCGCCGCCGAGGTCGCCATGCCGCCGCACCTCGCCGACCGCTGCCGGCATCTCGCCGAGATCGCCGGCTGGACCCGCACCCTGCACGACTGCGCCTACGCGATGACGGAGGACGGCCGGGTGCCGGTCTTCCTCGGCGGCGACCACTCGATCTCGATGGGCTCGATCAGCGGCGTCGCCCGCCGCGTCGCCGAGCAGGGCGGCGAGATCGCCGTGCTCTGGCTCGACGCCCATGCCGACTACAACATCCCCGAGACCAGCCCGTCGGGCAACCTGCACGGCATGGCGCTCTCGTTCCTCGCCGGCGATGCCGGCCTGCGCCCGCTGCTCGGCGACCTGCCGTTCCGGCCGGTGCCGGCGGCGAACCTGCACGTCTTCGGCGCCCGCTCGGTCGACCCCGGCGAGAAGGCCCGGCTGAAGGCGCACGGCGTCGACACCGTCGACATGCGCCAGATCGACGAGCGCGGCGTCTCCTCACTGCTCGCCGAGAGGATCGCCGGGTGGCGCGCGCGCGGCGTCCACCTGCACGTGAGCTTCGATGTCGATTTCCTCGACCCGGCGATCGCGCCGGGCACCGGCACCGTGGTGCCGGGCGGCGCCACCTACCGCGAGGCGCATCTGGTGATGGAGATGCTCTGCAACTCGGGCCTCGTCGGCTCGGTCGACGTCGTCGAGCTCAATCCCTTCCTCGACGAGCGCGGCCGCACCGCGATCGCCGCCACCGAGCTCGTCGCGAGCCTGTTCGGCCGCACCGTGCTCGACCGCCACCCCGGTGCCGTTTCCGCGGCCTGACCCCGATGCCAGGACTTTCCCCCATGCTCGACACCGCCGGACTGATCGACCTCGAGACCCGCCTCGGCGCGCACAACTACAAGCCCCTCGACGTCGTGCTGACCGGGGGCAAGGGCGCCTGGGTGACCGACATCGAGGGCCGCCGCTACCTCGACTGCCTCGCCGCCTACTCGGCGGTCAACCAGGGCCACTGCCACCCGAAGATCCTGCAGGCGCTGACCGAGCAGGCCGCGCGCCTGACCCTGACCAGCCGCGCCTTCCGCAACGACCAGCTCGGCCGCTTCTACGAGGAGCTCGCGCACCTGACCAACTCGCACAAGATCCTGCCGATGAACTCGGGCGCCGAGGCGGTCGAGACGGCGATCAAGGCGGTGCGCAAATGGGGCTACGAGGTGAAAGGCGTGGCGGAGAACCGCGCCGAGATCATCGTCTGCGCGGGCAACTTCCACGGCCGCACCCTCGGCGTCGTGTCGTTCTCGACCGACGAGGACGCCCGCGGCAACTTCGGCCCCTTCGTCCCCGGCTTCGTCACCGTCCCCTTCGGCGACGCCGACGCGCTCGAGGCGGCGATCGGGCCGAACACCGTCGCCTTCCTCGCCGAGCCGATCCAGGGCGAGGCCGGCGTCATCATTCCCCCGGCCGGCTACTTCGCCCGGGTGCGCGAGATCTGCACGCTCCAGGGCATCACGCTGATCCTCGACGAGATCCAGACCGGGCTCGGCCGCACCGGCAAGCTCCTCGCCGAGGAGCACGAAGGCATCGAGGCCGACGTGACGCTGATCGGCAAGGCGCTCGGCGGCGGCTTCTACCCGGTGTCGGCGGTGCTCTCGAACTCCGACGTGCTCGGCGTGCTGCAGCCCGGCCAGCACGGCTCGACCTTCGGCGGCAACCCGCTCGCCTGCGCCGTCGCCCGCGCCAGCCTGAAGGTCCTGACCGAGGAGGGCCTGATCGAGCGCGCGGTCGAGCTCGGCGCCCACTTCAAGGCCGGGCTCGAGTCGATCCGCTCCAATCGGGTCCGCGAGGTGCGCGGCCGCGGTCTGATGCTTGCCGTCGAGCTCAGCCCCGAGGCGGGCCCCGCGCGCCCGGTGGTCGAGGGCTTGCGCGAGCGCGGCATCCTCGCCAAGGAGACGCATGGCCAGACGATCCGCTTCTCGCCGCCCCTTGTCATCGAGCGCGCGGAGATCGACTGGGCGCTCGAGCGTATCGCCGCGGCGCTGGTCTGAGTCGTCAAAGGTTTACGCGGATTCGCTCGATGTGGAACGCATATGGAATGCGTATGGAAACCGTATGGCGAGTGAAGTTGTCGGGTTTGAATCGTTAAAAAGGCGAGGCGCTGATCATCGCGGCGTTGATTCGGGCCGGGCGCCCCTCCCGAATCGCACCGCGCAGACCCCGTTCCGGCTTAAGTCTCTGATTTTGTGCCCCTGAGGCCCCCAGTGGCTTTTATCTTGCTTAACTCGATAAAGTCTGTCGTTATTAAGCTGTAATCGCAGCGGGAGGCTCCCATGCACCACCAGGACGCGATCGAGATTGAGACGGCGGGTCGGCGGACGGAGATCGCGACGCCGGTCTTCGTGTTCGACATCTTCGGCACGCTCCACCAGGTCGCCATGGCGGCCCCGGCCGGGCCGGATGGCCCGGCGGCCGAGGCGGAGCCGGCACCGCGCGCCGCCTGGTGGCGCGGAGGGTGGCGCCCGGCACGGTCGCTCTGATCGAAATCCGACGCGGATTCGGAGGCAAGGCAATGCCCAGGACAACGGTTTTCCGCTTCGAGACGCGCCGCGGCCCGCGGCCGCAGGACCGTCCCGGCCTGCTGCCGCTGCTGCTCGGCGGCTGGTTCGGCGGGGTCGCGCTGGCGGGCCTGGCGCTCGCGGCCGATCTCGGCTGGCTCGCGGCGTTTCTCGCCTACAGCCTCGGCGGGTCGACGGTGCTGGTGGCGTTCGCGCTCCGCGCCGCGGCCGGCGACCGTCCGGCCCGGCCGCAGCTGCGTCCGGCTTTCGCCCGACCCGGGCGGTCCTGACGCCGTCTCGCACTTGGGCGCGTCGACGGTGACGTTTCGGACAGGCAACGACCGCCGCTTCTATTTCGGGAGTGGCGGAGGATCGTCGCCGTTCCCTCGCAAGAACAGGATGAGGCTCGCCCGCTCGGCGGCATCTTTCACGGCCTGGACCCCCCTCAGTCTCGTGCCCGGCAACACGCCCTAGCGAGCGCGAGCGGCCGCTCCCCTGTCAAGCTGCTGAGGCGGCTTGGCAAGTCCCGTCCGCGTCCCCTAAGGTTGGAGCCGCATTCCACGCCCCGGACCGGAGAAGCCACCTGTGCGCACCATTCATGGCCTGACCCTTCTCCTCGCCATCGTCGTCGGCGCGCCGCCCGTGGCGGCGGACGGCGTGCTGGACAGGATCAAGGCGGACGGCGAGATACGGATGGGCTTCCGCGAGGACGCGGCGCCGCTGTCGTTCCGCAACGAGGCCGGCGACCCGGCCGGGTATTCGGTGCTCATCTGCGACGCGGTCGCCGAGGGCCTGGCCAAGCAGGTCGGGACCGAGACGATCGAGACCACCTGGCTGCCGGTCACCGCGACCGACGGCTTCCAGGCGGTCGCCGACGGCAAGATCGACCTGCTTTGCGGCGCGGCGACCGTCACGCTCACGCGCCGGGAACTGGTCGACTTCTCGCTGCCGACCTTCGTCGACGGCGCGGCGGTGCTCTTGAAGCAGGGAGCCGACCCGAGCTTCGACGCGCTGGCCGGCAAGAAGGTCGGCGTCCACGCCGGCACGACGACCGAGGAGGCGCTGCGCAATTCGCTCGCGGCCAAGGGCATGACCGCCGAGGTGGTGACCGTGGAGAGCCACCCGGCCGGCCTCGAGGCGCTGCTCGCCGGCGAGATCGACGCCTATTTCGGCGACCAGTCGATCCTCTACGGTCTGCTTTTCGCCAGCGACCCGGCGGCGGGGCTGGCGATCTCGGAGAACACGATGACCGTGGAAAAACATGCGCTTGCCCTGCCCCGCGGCGACAGCGACTTCCGGCTGGCCGTCGACCGGGCGCTGAGCGAGCTCTTCGTCTCGGGCCGGATGGTCGAGATCTTCCGCGAGGCGTTTCCCGGCGCCTCGCCGGGGGCGGGGCTGGGCGCGCTCTATCTGCTCGGGCCCGACATGCCCTGATGCCGAAGGTTCACGCGAATCCGTACCGTATGGAACCGGTAGGCTATCCGGTGCGGTAGTTTGGCGCCTCGCGGGTGATCTGCACGTCGTGGACGTGGCTCTCCCTGAGGCCGGAGCCGGTGATCCGCACAAAGCGGCAGCCGCCGCGCATCGCGTCGATGGTGGCGTTGCCGGTGTAGCCCATCGCCGCGCGCAGGCCCCCGACGAGCTGGTGCAGCACGGCCGCCACCGCGCCCTTGTAGGGCACCTGGCCCTCGATTCCCTCCGGCACCAGCTTGTCGGCGGAGGCCTCCTTCTGGAAGTAGCGATCGGCCGAGCCGCGCGCCATCGCGCCGACCGAGCCCATGCCGCGATAGGACTTGAAGCTGCGCCCCTGGAACAGGATCACCTCGCCCGGCGCCTCCTCGGTGCCGGCCAGGATCGAGCCGACCATCGCGCAATGCGCCCCCGCGCCGATCGCCTTGGCGAAGTCGCCGGAGAACTTGATCCCGCCGTCGGCGATGACGACGGCGCCCGACTTCGACGCCGCCTCGGCGCAGTCGACGATCGCCGTCATCTGCGGCACGCCGACCCCGGCGACGATGCGCGTCGTGCAGATCGAGCCCGGGCCGATCCCGACCTTGACCGCGTCGGCGCCGGCGTCGATCAGCGCGCGCGTGCCTTCGCCGGTCGCGACGTTGCCGGCGACGATCTGCACCGCGTTCGAGTGCCGCTTCAGCCGGTCCACCGCCTCGGCGACGCCCTTCGAATGCCCGTGCGCGGTGTCGATCACCACGACGTCGACGCCGGCCTCGACCAGCGCCACCGAGCGCTCGAAGCCGGCGTCGCCGACCGTCGAGGCGGCGGCGACCCTGAGCCGCCCGAGCTCGTCCTTGGCGGCGAGCGGGTTCAAGACCGCCTGCTCGGTGTCCTTGAGCGTGAGCAGCCCGGTCAGCCGCCCGCCCTCGTCGACGACGAGCAGCTTCTCGATCCGCCGCGCCGCCATCATCCCCTTGGCATGGCCGAGGTCGGCCGGCTCGCGCAGCATCGCGAGGTTCTCGCTCGTCATCATCGCGCTGACCGGCGTCGCGTCGTCGGTCGCGAAGCGCATGTCGCGGTTGGTCACGATGCCGAGCACGACGCCCTTCTCGTCGACGACCGGAAACCCGGTGATCCGGTAGCGCTCCTGCAGCTCCTTGGCGTCCTTGAGCGTCTGGTCGGGCCTGAGCGTCACCGGCGCGTAGACGACGCCCGAGACGAAGCGCTTGACCCGCTGCACCTCGGCCGCCTGCGCCGCGATGTCGAGGTTGCGGTGGATCACCCCGATGCCGCCGGCCTGCGCCATGGCGATCGCCATCTTCGCCTCGGTGACCGTGTCCATCGCCGCGCTGATCAGCGGGATGTTGAGCGCCACCGTCGCGGTCAGCCGGGTCCGGGTGTCCGCCGTCCCCGGCAGCACGTCCGAGGCACCGGGGACAAGGAGCACGTCGTCGAAGGTCAGGGCTTCGCGCAGGTCCATCATCGTCACTCCGGTCCTCGAAGGCCCGTCCTATTCCATGCCGCGCCCGAAAAAGGAAGCCCGCAGAGCGCGAGCGATGAAACGTCATTCAACAAAGTGGTTGACTCAACGACGCGGCGGGCGCACATTCAACACCATGGTTGAATCAAAATCACCCCGGCTCGATGCGGTCTTTCGCGCCCTCGGCGACGCCACGCGGCGGCGGATGCTGCTGGAGCTCGCCGATGGCGAGCGGACCGTGAGCCAGCTGGCCGAGCCCTTCGACATCTCGCTGGCGGCCGCCTCCAAGCACATCAAGGCGCTGGAGAACGCAGGGCTGATCCGGCGCGAGATCCGCTGGCGCACCCATGTCTGCCGGCTCGCCCCGGCACCGCTCGCGAGCGCGCACGAGTGGCTGAGCTTCTACGAGCGCTTCTGGACCGAGCGTCTGGACGTGCTGAACCGCCTCCTCCGGCAGGAGAACGACCGCAAACCGCAACCCGAGAGAACGGAGAAGACCGATGAATGAACTCGCAAGCCTGGACGCCTACGGCACCTTGAGGGAGCCCATGACGCTGATGATCCAGCGCGTGCTGCCCGGCCCGATCGAGCGGGTCTGGGCCTACCTCACCGACAGCGAGCTGCGCCGGCAGTGGCTGGCGGCGGGCGAGATGGAGCTGAAGGTCGGCGCGCCCTTCGAGCTCGTCTGGCGCAACGACGAGCTCAACGACCCGCCGAGCCGGCGCCCGGAGGGCTCGCCGAGGAGCAGCGGATGCAGAGCCGGATCACCGAGCTCGATCCGCCGCGGCGGCTCGCGATCGCCTGGGGAAACAGCGGCGACGTCTCGTTCGAGCTCGAGCCGAGGGGCGATCGGGTGCTGCTCACCCTCGTCCACCGCCGCATGCCCGACCGGGAGACCATGACGAAGATCGGCGCCGGCTGGCACATGCATCTCGACATCCTGGTCGCCCGCGCCTCCGGCGAGGAGCCGGCGCCGTTCTGGGACGGCTGGCGCCGGCTGCAGCAGGACTACGACCGGCGCCTCCCGGCCTGACGCTCCCGGTCGTGCGGCTCCGCCCCTGGGCGGAGCCGCACGCAACGAGCGACGGTTTCCCGGCTGGCTTGCCATTGCACAGAGTATTGTCGAAGGTTCGTGAGGATGGCAGCGGGTGCGCACGTCCGCGTGGCACCGTCGCGTGAAGTATACTTCGAAATATATTTATCAAAAAGGTGAAAATAAGTTGAAACTGTGCCTGCGCCACATTTCGTGGCGCATATCGGAAACGTGGATATAAGGCGCTTTTCTCGATGCCAACCGGCGCGCCGCGGGGTCGTGTAGTGTAGGCTAACGTGAGCTGCCGGTGGGATCCGGGGTCCGGGCGCGATCAGGCGGGCGGTTCGGTCGGCTCGGCAGGCGGCCGGGCGCGGAAGCCCGTCGCCACCAAGTACTTTTCCGAGGAATCCTTGCGGCTTGCCGGCGGCTTCATGTGCACGACCTTGGCGAAGGCCCGGTTCAGCGTCGCGACGAGGGCCGTGTCGGCGCCGCCGGCCAGCACCTTGGCGACGAAGGTCCCGCCGGGCTCGAGCACGTCCATCGCGAACTCCGCCGCCGCCTCGCAGAGGACGGTGATCCTGAGGTGGTCGGTCGGCGGATGCCCCGACGCCGGCGCCGCCATGTCGGAGAGCACCACGTCGGCCTTGCCGCCGAGCCAGTCGCGCACCCGGGCGTCCGCCCCCTCGGCGAGGAAGTCGAGCTCGTGGATCTCGGCCCCCGCGATCGGCGGCACCGGCTGCAGGTCGATGCCGAGCACCCGGCCGACCGCCCTGCCCCGCCGCGCCCCGAGCGCGTTGGTCCGCGCCACCGCCACCTGCACCCAGCCGCCCGGCGCGCAGCCGAGGTCGACGACCCGCGCGCCCGGCTTCAGGAAGGAAACCTTGTCGTCGATCTCGGCGATCTTGTAGGCGGCGCGGCTGCGGTAGCCGTCGGCCCGCGCCCGCGCGACATAAGGGTCGTTGAGCTGGCGCTCCAGCCAGCGGGTCGAGGACAGCTTGCGGCCCTTGGCGGTCTTCACCCGCACCCTGAGGTCGCGCCGCCCGCGCCCCGAGCCCGGCTTCTCCGGCCCGCTCACTCCAGCCGCACGCCGTCGGCGAAGGCGCCGCGCGCGCTCATCATCGCGAAGAGCATGCCTTCGCGCAGCCCGCGGTCGGCCACCCGTATCGAGTCGGTCGGCCAGAGCCTGAGCAGCGTCTGCAGGATCGCCGCGCCCGACATGATCAGCTCGGACCGGTCGCGGCCGAGGCCGATGTCGGTGCGCCGCCCTTCCGGGCCGAGGCGCAGGAACCGGGCGATCACCTCGTCGATCGCCCGCGCCGACAGCCGCATGCCGTCGACCTTGCGCCGGTCGTAGCGCTTGAGGCCGAGATGCGCCGCCCCGACCGTGGTGACGGTCCCCGAGGTCCCGATCATCTGGAACCGCCCGGCGTCGTCGATCAGGCTCTCGATGTAGGGCTTGAACCCGGCGATCTGCTCCTCGAAGAACCACGACATCAGCGCGAAGCGGGCGCTGTCGTCGGCGACGTCGGCATAGCGCTCGTGCAGCGTCGCGACCCCGAGCGGCACCGAGATGAAGTCGACGATCCGTGCCGCCCCGGGCGTGCCGGACCCGCCGCCCATCTCGAGGTTCACGATCGCCTGCGCCCGCTCGGCCGGCGCGATCGCCGAGAGGTCGAGCCAGACCAGCTCGGTCGAGCCGCCGCCGATGTCGAAGACCAGCACCTGCGACGCCTCCGGCGCCACCAGGGGCGCGCAGGAGATGACCGCGAGCCGCGCCTCCTCCTCCGGCCGGATCACCTCGAGCCGGAGTCCGGTCTGCCGCGCGGCCAGCGCCAGGAAATTGTTGCCGTTCCTTGCCCGCCGGCAGGCTTCGGTCGCCACCAGCCGGACGTTGCGCACCCGGTAGCGCTCGAGCTTCTCGGCGCAGATCTCGAGCGCCGCCAGCGTCCGCCCGATCGCGCCGCGCGACAGGTGGCCGGTGCGCTCCAGCCCCGAGCCGAGCCGGACCGACTTCGCGAAGGCGTCGACCACCCGGAAGTGCCCGCGGTCCGGCGTCGCGATCAGCATCCGGCAGCTGTTGGTGCCCAGGTCGAGAGCCGCGTAGAGATCCGCCTCCGGCGCCGCCGGCTCGGGGCCACGACGTCTCGGCGCAACGGCGACACTATCCTGCGCAGACTCGGTCAAGTCCTGCGCCATGTCTTACCAATCCGGATCCTGCGGCGAAGCCCGCAGGTTTGACATGAACGTTACATGACCACCGGCGGCAAGGCAACACCGCCCCCCGGCCGCCATCCGGCGACCGTCCGGGCACCTCGCGCGCCGTCATCGGCGATATGTGGTAGCGGCTTGGCGTCCCGCACCGACATATGTTAAGAAACGCTTGAAGCCGACGCAGCGATCGGCCACGAGGCAGAGAACCGAGCACAAAGGAGCCGTCCATGACCCCCTGGAGCCGACGCAGCTTTCTGGCGGCTGCGGGCTGCGGCCTTGCAGCCTGCACCTCGACCCCGCCGGGAGCCGGCGAGACGCCACGCGCCCGCATCGACCGCGAGGTCGATACCGCCATTGGCGAGCTCTATGCGAACGTGCCCGGCGCCAGCGAGCTCGGCGACCGCGCGCACGGCATCCTGGTGATCCCGCGGATCCGCAAGGTCGGCTTCTTCGCGTCCGGCGCCTACGGCGAGGGTGCGCTGCTGATCGGCCCGGCCAAGGTCGACTACTACTCGCTCTCGACCGCCGGAGTCGGGCTGACCTTCGGGGCGACCGAGTTCAACCAGGCGCTGTTCTTCCTGACCGCGCAGTCGCTGCAGGACTTCCGGGTCGCCGACGGCTGGGAGCTCGGCGCCGACGCGGCCGTGGTGTTCAAGACCGATGGCGCCGCGGCCGGCCTCGCCTCGTCGCAGATCAACCGCCCGATCCAGGAAGTGGTCTTCGGCCAGCGCGGGCTCATCGCCGACGCGAGCCTCACCGGCGCCAAGTACAGCCGCATCATCCGCTGAGGCCGCCGCGGGCTCAGAGCGGTGGCGGACCGTCCGCCGTCGCCTCGGCCGCGCTGATCGCTGCCGCATCCCCCGCCGCCGGCCGCAGCCGCGTGATGCCGGTCGCCCCGGCGCGGGCGAGGTCGGCGTCGAGCGACATCGGGATGTACTCGGAGCGCCGCCACAGCGCCGCGAGGTCGTCGTAGTGCCGCGACAGGACGTGGCCGCTCTCGCCGGTGGCGATGATGAAGACGCTCGAAGTCGGGGTCGGCGAAGTCGTAGACGGCGCGCAGGCCGGCGGCGTGGATGTTGAGGTAGGGCTCGGGCCCGCTGCCCGGGAACTGCCCGCGCAGCAGCGTGTCGTCGCCGCCGGGCGTGCTCTGGCGGATGTTCACCAGGAGCCGCAGCACCGGAACGTTGCCGAGGGTCTGGTGCACGTGCAGCGCCTGGTGGGCATCGCCCCAGCGCCAGCTCTCGAGCCGCGGGCCATAGGCCTCCTCGAGCTCGATCAGCGCGTCGTCGAGGGCCAGCCGCGCCATCTCGGTGCAGGTCTCCGCCGCCGTCGTCTGCTTCACGTCGCACCAGCCTCCGGCGCCCTCGACGTCGCGATAGACCCGCTCGACGAAGACGGGCTCGGCGCCCGGAACCAGCGCGGCGAGCGGGCCGAGCTCGTCGACGGTCAGCCGCCGCTTCAGCGCCCGGAGCCAGGCGGCGTAGATCAGCGGCTCGGGCGTGTGCTCGCTCATCTCGCCGTTCCAGTTGGCAAGCCGCTCGAGCGCCACCTGCCGCCGCCGCTCGGCGCTCTCGGCCGCCGCCGGCTCGCCCGAGTACCAGAGGTCGCGGGCGATCAGCGGCAGGAGCACGCGCGCCGTCTCCGACACGGTGTCGGTCTGGATCTCGATGAAGCTGTCGCGGGTGTGGTTGCGGCGGTCGCCGAGCAGGCGGCTCGCGCGGATGATCCGGTAGGCGTCGCCCCAGTCGAAGCTCAGGTGGTCGGGGAAGGCGGCGTCGGTGATGCGGTTGTTGGTGTTGACCACGATCCCGCTCGGCGGGTCGACCACCCAGGGGTTCTCCTCGAAGGCGCGCATCCCCTGCCAGTCGTTGACTGCGAGCCAGCCCGGAGCCGGGATGCGGCCCTGGCTGGTGTGGCCGGCCTGGCGCTCGGGCGCCGCCCCCGCCATCTGCAGCGCGACCGACGCCGCGTCGGCCATCGTCACGTTGAGCGAGGGCGCGAGGAAGTCGCGCGTCGCCTCGCGGGCGTCGTGGATCGAGCGCGCGCGCATCAGCGCGATCGCCGCGCCGACCGAGCGGTCCTCGGCGGTGAGCGCCGTCCAGGCGAGGCTCGCCACGTGCCCGGGCGGGGTGATCGCCGCCGCCCCGAAGTGGTCGCCGGGGATCACCGGGCCGTGCCGGGTGCGCTGCACCTCGAAGTTCACCGGCTCGGCGCCGCGCACGCCGATCACCGCCGTCCGCGTCTCGAGCTCGCGGTAGCCGGCCGGGGTCAGGTAGGCGCCCGGGTCGTCGGGGTTGAGCCGCTCGATGTAGACGTCCTGGTCGTCGAGGTAGCTCGAGGTCAGGCCCCAGCCGAGCTCGGCGTTCCGGCCGATGACGATCGCGGGCAGCCCCGGGATGGTGCCGCCGATGACCGGGCCGGTCGCGAAATCCATCCGCGCCAGCATCCAGATCGACGGCGCGCTGAGGCCGAGATGGGGGTCGGTCGCGAGGAGCGGCGCGCCGCCCGCGGTGCGCCGGCCCATGGCGGCAAAGGCGTTCGAGGCGCCGCCGAGGCCGGGCTCGGGCAGCGGGTCGAGCGGGCTCCGCGCCGCCTCGACGACCGGGCGCTCCGGCACGCCGGGAAACACCTGGGAGAACTCCGGCAGGCCCATGACCGGCTCGTTCGGCGAGTCGGGCAGGAGATCGCGCAGCCGCTCGGGCGGCAGCGCCAGCGACAGGCGGGCGCGCAGGGTCTCGAGCGCCGCCTTGTCGGTCAACTGGAGCGCGAAGAGCTTCTGGATCGCGATCGAGTCGGCCGGGATCCAGGGGGCGATATCGGGCGAGAACAGGAAGAACTCGGGCGCGCCGCGGCCGAGCGCCTGCTCCTGCACCACGCGGAGCCAGGCGTTGACCCCGTCGGCGTAGCTCTCGAGCGCCGCGCGGGTGTCGTCGGTCTGCACCGCGACCGCCTGCCGCGCCAGCCCGTAGAGGTCGAGCGCGCGCATCAGCTTGTCGATCTCGAGCGTCTCGGGGCCGAAGATCTCGCTCAGGCGCCCCTGCACCGTGCGGCGCAGCAGCGTCATCTGCCAGAGCCGGTCCTGGGCATGCACGAAGCCGAGGCCGAAGAAGGCGTCGGCGTCGGTCTTCGACAGGATGTGCGGCACCGCGTAGCGGTCGCGCACGATCTCGATCTCCTGCTCGGGCCCGGCCAGGGTATAGGCATGGTCATAATCGGGAAGCGATTGCTCGGCGAGGTAGTAGGCGAGGGCGAGCCCGGCCACGCCCAGGGCGGCGAGCGCGAGCACCGCGCGCATCAGCCACCGAAAGAGAAACGCCATGCGCGCCGGGTCCTTTTCCTGTCGCCTTGACCCCGTCCCGATAGCAGGCCAGTAGGGGCTATACAACGGACGAAGGGTTAACGGGAGGTGGCATGGCGCGCGTCGCATTCATCGGGCTCGGCGTGATGGGGTTCCCGATGGCGGGCCATCTCGCCGCCCGGGGCCATGAGGTCACCGTTTTCAACCGAACCGCGAGTCGCGCCGAGGAATGGATGGCCGCGCACCGCGGCGCGCGCGCGGTGACGCCGGCCGAGGCCGCCGCCGGTGCCGAGCTCGTCTTCGCCTGTGTCGGCAACGACGACGACCTGCGCGCGGTCACCGTCGGACCCGACGGCGCCTTCGCGGCGCTCGCGCCCGGCGCCGTCTTCGTCGACCACACGACGGCCTCGGCGGCGGTCGCGCGCGAGCTCGCCGCCGCCGCGGCCGCGCGCGGCGCCGGGTTCGTCGACGCGCCGGTGTCGGGCGGCCAGGCGGGCGCGCAGAACGGCGTGCTGACGGTGATGTGCGGCGGCGCGCCCGAGGACTACGCCCGGGCCGAGCCGGTGATCGTGGCCTATGCCCGGGCCTGCCGGCTGATGGGTCCGGCCGGCGCCGGCCAGCTCACCAAGATGGTCAACCAGATCTGCATCGCGGGGCTCCTCGAGGGTCTTGCCGAGGGCCTCGCCTTCGCCGGGCGCGCCGGCCTCGACGGACGCGCGGTGCTCGACGTGATCGGCAAGGGCGCCGCCGGCTCGTGGCAGATGGAGAACCGCGGCCCGACGATGCTCGACGGCCGCTTCGACTTCGGCTTCGCCGTCGACTGGATGCGCAAGGATCTCGCCATCTGCCTCGCCGAGGCCGATGCGAACGGCGCGGCCCTGCCGGCGACGGCGCTGATCGACCAGTTCTACAAGGACGTGCAGCAGCGCGGCGGCGGCCGCTGGGACACTTCGAGCCTGATCCGGCGCCTGCCATGACCGCGCCCGCCTTCTCCCGCGATGCGAAGATCGTCCCCTCGATCCTCTCCGCCGACTTCGCCCGGCTCGCCGAGGAGATCGCCGCGGTCGAGGCCGCCGGCACCGGCTGGGTGCAGGTCGACGTGATGGACGGGCACTTCGTCCCCAACATCACCCTCGGCCCCGACGTGGTCGCCGCGCTCCGCCCGCACGTCCATGGCTGCCTCGACGTCCACCTGATGATCGACCCGGCCGCCCCCTACCTCGAGGCCTTCGTCGCCGCCGGCGCCGATATCGTCACCGTCCATGCCGAAGCCGACCCGCACCTCGACCGCAGCCTCGCGCGGATCCGCGAGCTCGGCGCGCGGGCCGGGGTGGCGCTGAACCCGGCGACGCCGCCCGCGGCGGTCGAATACGTGCTCGACCGGGCCGACCTCATCCTGGTGATGACGGTGAACCCCGGCTTCGGCGGCCAGGCGTTCCTGCCGGCGATGCTGCCGAAGATCCGGGCGCTGCGCGAGATGATCGCCGACCGGCCGATCTGGCTCGAGGTCGACGGCGGCATCACCCCGCAGACGCTGGCGCTCTGCCGCCAGGCCGGGGCCGACGCCTTCGTCGCCGGCTCCTCGGTGTTCAGGGGCGGCCCGGGCGCCTATGCGGCAAACGTCGCCGCGCTCCGCGCCGCCGCGTCCTGACCGGGGGGCCGCTAACGAAACCGCGATTGGACCGGACCGGCGAAGCCCTTTACTGCGGGAGGGAGCATCTCCAGCGAAGGGAGCCGCCCGGTGTCCAGTCGATTTGCCATCGTCTCGATCCTCGGCCTCCTATGCGGCGGTGCCGCCCAGGCGCAGCCCGATGCCGGGATCGAGGTCGATGCCGAGATCGTCCTCGCCGTCGATGTCTCGCGGTCGATGGACATGCGCGAGTTCGCGATCCAGCGCGACGGCTATGCCGCGGCGCTGCGCCATCCCGACCTGATCCGGGCGGTGACCGCCGGCCAGCTCGGACGGATCGCCTTCAGCTACTTCGAGTGGTCCGGCGAGGCGCAGGACGGCACGCTGATCCCCTGGCGCATCATCGACGGCCCGGCGGCGGCGGTGGCGATGGCCGACGAGATCGCGGCCTCCCCGGTGCAGCGCAGCCGCGGCACATCGATCGCGCGGGCGCTCTACTTCGCGGCAGTGCTGATCGACGACGGGACCGTCGCCGGCGCTCGCCGCATCATCGACGTGTCCGGCGACGGCGCCAACAACGTCGGCCCGCCGGTCACCGGCGCCCGGGACGCGGCGCTCGCGCGCGGCATCACCATCAACGGGCTGCCCATCATGGCGTCGGCCGGCACGATGCCCGACCTCGACCTCTACTACGAGGATTGCGTGGTCGGCGGCGAAGGCTCGTTCGTGCTCGTGGCCACGACCGGCGAGGAACTCGCCCGCACCATCCGCCGCAAGCTGATCATGGAGATCAGCGGGACCGCGCCCGAGCCGCGGATCATCCGCGCCGACTTCGAGCCGACCGACTGCCTGATCGGCGAGAAGCTCTACCGCCAGCGCGGCTGGGACATGATGCGTTAGGACGTGGACTCATAAATCTGCAGCCATAGACGGATGGCGGCGAGTTTGACAAAGGCGAGGAAGGCGGCACGTTTCTCATAGCGCGTTGCGATGCGGCGATATTGCTTGATACGGTTGAAGAACCTCTCGACCAGGTTTCGATTACGGTAGAGATAGGGGCTGAAGCAGATTGGATCACGCCGGTTCCCTTGGGGCGGGATATTCGCCCAACCTCCGCGTGAACTCACAAACGCCCTTATCTGAACTGCGTCGTAAGCCTTGTCGGCGAGAACCATTCGCCGCTTGGCAATCCATCAAGGAGTGCGTGCGCCGCCAAGCTATCATGCTGCTGACCGCCTGTGATCGCAACGTGCAGCGGTAGACCGTTCGCATCGACAACGGCATGACAACCAATCAATACAGTTTTCGCAAGGTGACGCTGGATGATCTCGATATGCTCATGGGATGGCAATCGAACCCGCATGTCCGTGAATGGTGGGATTCAGCTGAGCCATACGATGAAGCGGACTTGGCTGATCCTCGGGTAGCGCGCTGGATTGTTTCAAACGCCGAACGCCCATTTGCGTTCATGCAGGACTACACAGTTCACGGGTGGGAAGATCACCATTTTGCCCATCTTCTCAAAGGCTCGCGGGGAATTGACCAATACATCGGAGACCCCGAAATGGTCGGTGTTGGGCATGGATCAGCATTCATCAGCATGAGAATGCAGGCTCTCTTTGATGAGGGGGCACCTGTGATCGCGACTGATCCGCATCCAGACAATGCACGGGCGATAGCCGTCTATAAGAAGCTGGGTTTCGAGCCGTTTGGACCACCTCAGAAGACACAGTGGGGTCTGATCTTGCCCATGTTGGCAAAGAACTGAGCGTCGCCCATGCAACGGCAGCAATTACCTGCGCTGCCTACATACGCGGAGGATTGGTCAAACTCGGCGGTTATGCCCAAAGCCGACATCGGCTAGCTATCGTTTATGAGTACACGGCCTAGTCCATCAGGAGCTTGCCGGTGCGCTCCGGCAGCGGCTCGCGGCCGGCGATCTTGCCGATGAGCTTGCCCGGCCAGGCGTAGGGCTGGTCGTGGCGGGCGAAGAGCACGCCGGCGGTGCGCGCGGTCACCGGCACCGCGCCGCCGAGCGGGTCGACGATCTCGGCGACCGGGGCGCCGGCCTCGATGCACGCGCCGAGTGGCACCCGGTAGACCACGAGGCCGGCGGCGGGCGCGATGACCTGCTGCATCGCCTCGAGCGGGGTCGCCGGGCAGCGGAGCGCCGGCAGCGGCCCCGCGTCGCCGGCGACGACGCCGCGGCGGGTGAGGAAGCGCAGGATGGCGCGAGCGTCCTCGGCGGCGCGGGCGGCGTCGACGTCGTTGTTCGAGCGGAGCTCGACGGTGGCGGCGAGGCAGGCGGGCGGGATGGGCAGGTCGGGGAACCGTCGCGCCAGCGCCCACCACGGGCCGCTGCAGGCCTCGTCGAACGGGTTGCCGCCCGAGATCTCGGCGAGGAGGACCGCGCGGGCGTCGAGCTCGGCCGCGAGGTCGGCGGCGTCGGGCCAGAGCGGGGTGCCGAGGTAGAGGTGCAGGAACGGCTCGTTGTCGGCATGGAGGTCGAGGACGACGTCGGCGTCATGGGCGAGGCCGAGCAGCGCGTGGCGGAGGGCGGCGATCTCCCCGGCGGGCTCGGCCTCCGTCAACGCGGCGCGCATCGCCGCTCGGACCACGGCGACGTTGCCGCCGGCGTCGGGCCCGAGCCGGCCGTCGAGCCCCTCGGCGACCGCCGCGGCGAGGTCGGGATAGCCGCGGTTGAAGTTGCCCGAAGTGTTCGTCTCGTAGCGGCCGCGCAGGTAGCCCTGGGCCTGCTGCGCGAGGCCGATCGGGTTAGCGACCGGCACGAGCACGGCCTCGCCGAGGAGGTCGGCCGCGGCGAGCAGACCGGCCAGCTCGTGCAGCACCAGAATGCCTGGCAGTTCGTCCGCATGGAGATACGCCTTCGGGCGCGCGCCCGGCGTCCCGAAGCGCAGCACCGTCACCTCGCGGCGGGTTCCTGCCGCCACCTGCGGCAGCGGCAGGACCTCCCGCCGCAGGCCGGGAAGCTCCGTGATGCTCGTGGCGCGCATGAACCGCCCTCTCCCGCCGCCCGGGAATCGCCGGGCCGAGGGCACTATCGCACCCGGCGGCCGGCTTGGGCGAGGCCCCCGGCACGGCCTGTCCCGCCGCCTCGACTTTGCCCCCTTTCCGAACCGCGCTGCGAAGGCTACGAGGGATCTGCAGTCACGCGCGCGCGCCGGAGGGAGCCATGGAGATCGTCTCTACCGCCGTCTATGTCGGCCCGAACGTCTATGCCAAGCTCCCGCTGATCCGGCTGACGGTCGACCTGCACCGCCGGGCGGCGACGCCGGTCTCCGACTACGCCGACGCGCTCAGGCCGCTCTTCGAGCATCTGCCCGGGCTGGCGAGCGCCAGGGCCGAGACCGGCGCGCCGCTGGTCGAGCGGCTGCGGGCGCCGGACTGCCGCCTGGGCGAGCTGATGGCGCAGGTCGCGGTCGCGCTGCAGAACCGCGGCGGGGCGCCGGCCGAAGCGGCGTTCAGCCGGCCTTCCGGACATCCCGACGAGGTCGAGGTGCTCTACGGCTACGAGTCGGAGGAGGTCGGGCTCGAGGCCGGCGAGGTGGCGCGCTCGATCATCCTCGAGTTGATCGCGCCGCGCGAGAGCGACGGCCTCGACATCGCCGAGGCGATCGACGACTTCGACCACTTCGCCAGCCGCCGCTCGCTCGGCCCCTCGGCGCTGGCGCTGGTGCGGGCGGCGGAGGCGCGCGACATCCCCTGGATCCGGCTGAACGACGCGAGCCTGATCCAGGTCGGCCAGGGCAAGTACCAGAAGCGCATCGAGGCGGCGCTGACCAGCCAGACCTCGCATACCGCGGTCGAGATCGCCTCCGACAAGGAGCTCTGCACCCGCCTCCTCTCCGACCTCGGGCTGCCGGTGCCGAAGCAGTACCATGTGCGCGACGCCGAGGACGCGGTCGAAGCGGCGAACCATATCGGCTACCCGGTGGTGGTAAAGCCGGTCGACGGCAACCACGGCCGCGGCGTCTCGGTGAATCTCTCGACCGACGGCGAGGTCGCCGACGCCTTCGAGATCGCGGCGCCCGAGGGCTCGGGCGTCGTGGTCGAGAGCATGATCCAGGGCGACGACCACCGGCTGCTCGTCATCGACGGAAAGCTCGTCGCCGCCGCCCGCCGGATGCCCGGCCACGTCGTCGGCGACGGAGCCCACACGATCGCCGAACTGGTCGAGGAGGTGAACCGCGACCCCCGCCGCGGCGCCGGCCACGAGAACATGCTGACCCGGCTCGAGCTCGACGACGCCGCCGACCGGCTGCTCAAGGACAAAGGCTACGGCCACGACAGCGTGCCGCCCGCGGGCGAGGTCGTCTTCCTGCGCAAGACCGCGAACCTCTCGACCGGCGGCACGGCGATCGACGTCACCGACGTGATCCACCCCGACAACCTCCTGATGGCCGAGCGGGCGATCCGCGCCGTCGGGCTCGACATCGGCGGCGTCGACTTCCTGACGACCGACATCACCCGAAGCTTCCGCGACACCGGCGGCGCGATCTGCGAGATCAACGCTGGCCCCGGCATGCGCATGCACATCGCGCCCTCCGAGGGCAAGGGCCGCGACGTCGGCGGCGCGGTGATGGAGATGCTGTTCCCGAGCGGCACGCCGTCGCGCATCCCGATCGCGGCGCTGACCGGGACCAACGGCAAGACGACGACCGCCCGCATGCTCGCGCATGTGCTGAAGATGGCGGGCTTCGTCGTCGGGCAGACCTCGACCGACGCCGTCTATATCGACGGCAACGTCACGGTGAAGGGCGACATGACCGGGCCGACCTCGGCCTCGATGGTGCTGCGCGACCCGCTGGTCGACATGGCGGTGATCGAGACGGCGCGCGGCGGCATCGTCCGCGCCGGGCTCGGCTATCGCTACTGCGACGTGGGGGCGGTCCTGAACGTCACCTCCGACCATCTCGGGCTCGGCGGCGTCGAGACCGTGCAGGAGCTCGCCGACGTCAAGCGCCTCGTCGTCGAGGTGGCCAAGGAGTGCGCGGTGCTGAACGCCGACAACGACTACACGCTGAAGATGGCGTCGCACTCGCCCGCAAAGCACATCGCTTATGTCACCCGCAATCCCGACCACCCGCTCGTGCGCGAGCACATCCGCCTCGGCAAGCGCGCCGTCGTCCTCGAGCAGGGATTGAACGGCGACCAGATCACCATCTACGACCACGGCAACCAGCTGCCGCTGATCTGGACGCACCTGATCCCGGCGACGGTGGAGGGCAAGGCGCTGCACAACGTCGAGAACGCGATGTTCACCGCGGCGATGGCCTACGCGCTCGGCCTCACGCTCGACCAGATCAGGACCGGCCTCAGGACCTTCGACAACACCTTCTTCCAGTCGCCCGGGCGCATGAACATCTTCGACGAGCACGGCTTCCGGGTGATCCTCGACTACGGCCACAACGAGGCGGCGGTGGGCGCGATGGTCGACCTCGTCGAGCGGCTGAACCCGATCGGCCGGCGGATCGTCTGCGTCACCTGCCCCGGCGACCGCCGCGACGAGGACATCCGCGCCATCGCCGGCAAGGTCGCCGGGCACTTCGACCTCTACCTCTGCCACCGCGACGACAATCCGCGCGGCCGGGAGCCGGACGAGGTTCCGAGGCTGCTCCGGGCGGCGCTGCTGGAACTCGGCGTACCGGAGGCGGCGATCGAGCTGCCGGAGAGCGAAAGCGCCTCGGTCGCCCGCGCGCTCGAGACGGCGCGGCCGAACGATCTCGTGCTGATCTTCTGCGACGCCATCACCAGCTGCTGGAAGCAGATCATCTACTTCACCCCGAAGGAGAAGCCGAAGCCGGTGCCGCCCGAGACGCTGATCGCCGCCGCGGGCTTCGACGTCCCCGACGGCTACCGGGTGCACAGCGACGATCGCGGCGTCCGCCTCGTGCCGGTGGGCTGACCGGCGGAAATGGACCTCCTTCCGATGTCGGCCGCCGCGGCGAGCGGCAGGAAGCTCGCGGTGATCGGCGGTCGGCTGGAGGAGAGCAACGTCGCCATCTTCGCCGAGATGCACCGGCTGGCGGGCGGGCGGATCCTGGTGTTCCCGACCGCCTCGGCGGAGCCGCAGGCCGTCGGCGAGGAGAGCCTGCAGGCGTTCCGCAGCCACGGCTTCGAAGCCGAGGTCGCGCTCCTGACGGCGGAGAACGCGAGCCGGATGGCCGGCAGCTCCGAGCTCTGCGACCGCATCGCGGCGTTCGGCAGCGTCTATTTCACCGGCGGCGACCAGGCGAAGATCGTCGGCGCGCTGGCCCCGGGCGGCGAGGAGTCCCCGGCGCTGGCCGCGATCCGCGCGGCGCAGGCGATGGGCGGCCTCGTCGCCGGCTCGAGCGCCGGCGCGGCGATGATGTCGCAGCCGATGATCCTCGGCGGCACGTCGATCGAGTCGGTCGTCCACGGCGTGACCGCGGACGAGGAGAAGCCGGGCCTCCTGATCGGCGAGGGGCTCGGGTTCTTCCCGTTCGGCATGCTCGACCAGCACTTCATCAAGCGGGGCCGGCTCGGCCGGCTGGTCGTTGCGATGGCGAGCGCCGGGGTGCGCCGCGGCTTCGGCATCGACGAGAACACCGCGCTCGTTGTCGAGGGCGCCGCCGGGCGGGTCTGCGGCGAGTACGGCGTGATGTTCGTCGACATGGGTCCGGCCCGCGTCGACGCCGGGGGGCAGAGCTTCTGCGACTTCCGGCTCAGCTATCTCGACGACGGCGACGCCATCGACCTCGGCCGGTTCAAGACCCAGCCGGGCGCGGCCAAGCGGCGGGTGCGCAAGCGCGAGATCGCCTATCGGGCCCCGGCGCGCTCGCGGCGCAACGTCTTCGGCGCCTACACGCTCTACGACCTGATGGCGCGGCTGGTGCTCGGCGACCCGGAGGTCTACAGCGCCGACCGCGCCGAGGCGTTCGACGCCAGGTCGGGCGTCAACGTGACCGTCGAGATCGCGCGGCAGCGGCGGCGTTCCCGCGGGCTGATCGCGACGCCCGAGAGCGGCCTGCGGATGTCGGCGATCGATTTCCGCTGCTCGCTGACCAGCCAGCGGCTGAGCGCGACCCGCCTCGCCGACCGGCTCGGCCGCCGGGCGCGCACCTACGGGATGCCGCCCAACCCCGCGTCGCCGATCGTCCTCCTCGGCTCGTCGCCGCTTCGGGCCGCCCCGGAGATGCTGGCCGCGATCGTCGCGTCGGTCGGCGCGGGGCCGGTCGGCGTGCTCGCCGCCGCCTCGGCCGAGGCCGGCCGGACCGCCGTCGAGCATATCGCGCTCCTCGCGGGGCTCGGGGTCCAGGCCGTCGACCTCGGCGTGACGATCGACACCGTCGACTACGCCGTGCAGGACTCGGAGCTCCTCGAGCGGATCGCCGGCCTGCGCGGGGTGCTGCTCTGTGGCGGCAACCAGATCCGGCTGGTCGAGACGCTGCTCCACCGCGGCGAGGAGAGCGCCGTCCTCAGGGCGATCGCCCGCGCCCATGCGCAGGGCACCGCGCTGATCGCCGCCAGCGGCGCCGCCTCGGCGCTCTCGGGGGTGATGATCGCCGGCGGCTCGTCCTACGAGGCGCTGCGCTACGGCGTCTCCTCCGACACCGGCCATCGCGGCCTGGTCATCCAGGAAGGGATCGGCCTCTTCGGCGGCGGCATCGTCGATCAGAACCTGCGCGCCGGCAATCGGCTCGGGCGGTTGCTCGTGGCCTGCGCCGAGGAGAGCGAGCGCTACGGCGTCGGCATCTTCGAGGACAGCGCCGTCATCGCGACCGCGGCGGGGATGCGGCTCGAGGCGGCGGGAAAGCACGGCTTCCTGCTGGCGGAGATCGACCCGATGGCGCTGGTGCTGCAGAGCGACAGCTTCATCGCCAACGGCATCCGGGTGACAGTGCTCGCGCCCGGGGATGCCGTCGACCTAGTGACCGGCGCGGTCGAGCGGGTTCGACCGGAGGAGGCGGCGGCCGCGCTCCTCGCCGCGCTCATCGAGGGCCTCGCCGGCGAGGGCCAGCCGGCCTCCCGCGCCCCCAAGCCGCGCGCGCTCACGATGCGCGTGCGCGACAGCGTCGGCGCCACGGCGCTGCTCGACCTCGAGTGTCCCCGCGACGAGAGCGACTAAGCTGTGTACTCATAAACCGGCGCAGGCGGCGTCGGCATTGCGCCAGACATGGGCAAATCGAAATCACTCGACCTTCTCCCCGTCACGAGAATCCGAATTGCGTACGGCCATCCAATATGGCCTGCTGCGTCAAGGCACGTCAGCACCTATCGAGAAATGGCGCGTTGTGGAATGGGCCGACATAGCCTTCAGGGAATGAACTCGTCCGGCAATGGTGGTTCAAACAAGAGCATCCACTCTTTGAGTTTGGTCTCGGGGATCTGAAAAGTGCCGGTGGTAAGCTGAGCATTCCTAGCCTTGATACGCTCTAACAGTAGCTCTTCGGAGATGTCGGCAAAGTGAATCCTAAAACCTGCACCGAGGTCGTGAGCTTTTGCTCGAAGCTCGTCGCGCTCATTTCTGGTCCAGAAGCCAAAGTCCAGAATCACATTCACACCAAGTACCAGAACTCTCGCCGTCGCTTCCCACAGAAGCGTCTCGATCGCTGCGTGCCGAGCGTTATGCCTTGACCAGTCCGCCTCATCACTATCGTCGTGAACGTCACTTCCGAACAATCGAATGTGCCATTCGTCAACGGTAAGGCGTAGCGCGGAATACTCGACCTCAAGTTTCCGAGCCAAGGTCGTCTTACCGCTACCGGGAAGTCCCACCATCAAGTGAAGCATTGCCATTGAAACGAACCAAAGTTGCTCAAATCCAGGGCCGCCTTGGGCCGAGAGCGACATCTCGTTCTCGGGACCCTCGGACTTTATGGGTGCACGCCCTCGTCCGGCATTGCCGGCCCGGTCGGAAGCCGAGCGTCAGCGCGCCACGGCCATGTAGCGGCCGTAGCGGTGCTCGAGCCAGCGGAACAGCCAGGTGATCGCGAGCGTCAGCAGGTAGTAGATGATGCCCGCGACCGCGAAGACCTGGATCGGCTGGTAGGTGTTCGAGGCGATCAGCTGCGACTGCCCCATCAGCTCGAGGAGCGTGATCGTCGAGGCGAGCGCAGTGCCCTTGAGCAGGATGATCACCTCGTTCGAGTAGGCGGGCAGGATGATCGAGAACGCCCGCGGCAGGATGACCAGCCGGTAGGCGGTGAAGGTCGACATCCCGATGGCGCGGGCGGCCTCGATCTCGCCGCGCGGCACCGCGAGGATGCCGCCGCGCAGCACCTCGCCCGAATACGCGGCGGTGTTGAGCACGAAGGTGATCAGCGCGCAGACATAGGCCTCGCGCAGGAACGGCCAGAGGAACGACTGCCGGACGACATCGAACTGGCCGAGCCCGTAGTAGATGAGGAAGATCTGCACGAGGAGCGGCGTGCCGCGGAAGAACAGCGAGTAGGCGCTCGCGCCCCAGCGCAGGATCGGGTTCTCCGACAGCCGCGCCAGCGCAATCGGGACCGCGACGAGGACCCCGAGGAGGGCCGAGATCGTGACGAGCTGGACCGTGAGCCAGGTGCCGCGCAGCAGGTCGGGCGCGTAGTCGGTCAGGACGGTGGCGAAGGCTTCCACCGTCAGGCCCTCCGCACGCCGCGGCTGGCCCGCCGCTCGAGGAGCGCGATCACGGCCATCGACACGACGGTGATCGCCAGGAAGAACAGCGACGCGGCGAGGTAGAAGGTGAACGGCTCGCGCGTCGTCTGCGCCGCCTGGTTCGCCTTGCGCATCAGGTCGTCGAGCCCGACGATCGAGACGAGGGCCGTGTCCTTGACCGCGCCCTGCCAGAGGTTGCCGAGGCCCGGGATCGCCACCTTCCAGATCTGCGGCAGCTCGATCAGCCGGAAGCACTGGACCTTTGTGAACCCGTAGGCGCGGCCGGCCTCGATCTGGCCCTTCGGCACCGACTGGAACGCGGCGCGGAAGGTCTCCGAGGCGTAGGAGCCGAAGACCAGCGACAGCGCGGTCAGGCCGGCGGCGAACGGGCCGACCTCGAGCCCCCAGCGGCCGAGCACCTGGGTGCCGCCGAAGTAGATGATCAGGAGGATCAGGAACTCCGGGATGCCGCGCAGGAAGTTGGTCACCGCATAGACCGGCCGCGACAGCCAGGCGTGGTGCGAGAGCTTGGCGAGCGCGAGCAGCATCCCGAGCGCGAGGCCGACGACGAGCGTCGACACCGCGAGCAGGATCGTCATGCGCAGCCCCTGCAGCAGCAGCGGCAGGTAGGCGACCAGGTTCTCCATCGGCGCCCGGCCGCGGCTATTGCGGCAGGATGCTCACCGGGATGTGCGCCTCGTTGATCTTCGCGTACTCGCCCGAGGCGATCACCGCGGCGAGCGCGGCGTCGAACTTCTCCTTGAGCGCGGTGTCGCCCTTGCGCAGGCCGATGCCGGCCCCGGTGCCGAGGATCTCGGCGTCGTAGACCGGCTCGCCGACCGCCGCGTATCCGGCACCGTCCGGCGTGGCGAGGAACTCCTGCAGCACCACCGAGTTCGGCGAAGACGACGTCGACGCGGCCGCTGGCGAGGTCGAGGTTGGCGGCGTCCGAGGTGTCGTAGACCTGGACGCGGGCATCGGGGAAGTTCTGCTGGACGTAGTTCGCCATCGTCGAGCCGCGCTGCACGCCGACGTACTTGCCGGACAGGCCGTCGGCGGAGATCTCGATGCCGGAATCCGCCGCGGCGACGAAGAGCGCCGGGACCGTGTAGTAGGGTCCGGCGAAGTCGATCGCGTTCAGCCGGTCGGGCGTGATCGACATCGAGGCGATGATCGCGTCGACCTTCTTCGCGTTGAGCGCGGGGATCAGCCCGTCGAAGGACTGGTTGACGATCTCGCACTCGACGCCCATCTGGGCGCACAGCGCCTTGGTGATGTCGATGTCGAAGCCGGCCAGCTCGCCCGACGGCAGCACGTAGGCGAAGGGCTTGTACGCCGCCTCGGTGCCGATCCGGAGCTTGTCCTGCGCCGCGGCGGGCAGCGCGAGAGCGAGGACGGCGAGGCCGATGCAGAAGGCGGATGCGGCGAGTTTTCTCATCTGGTCGGTTCCCTGCTTGCTGGCCCGCCGGGCGTCCCGGGCACGATCTTCACTTGAGGCTGCCGGAGAGGAACTGCCGGAACCTCTCCGACTTCGGGTTGGCCATGACCTCGCGCGGCGCGCCCTCGTCCTCGACCATCCCCTGGTGGAGGAAGAGGAGCTTGTTGGCCGCCTCGCGGGCGAAGCCCATCTCGTGCGTCACGACGAGCATCGTGCGCCCCTCGGCGGCGAGATCGCGCATGACCCTGAGCACCTCGTTGACGAGCTCCGGGTCGAGCGCCGAGGTCGGCTCGTCGAAGAGCATGACCTCGGGGTCGACCGCGAGCGCGCGGGCGATGGCGACCCGCTGCTGCTGGCCGCCGGAGAGCTGGCCAGGATAGTGGCCGCGCTTGTCGGCGACGCCGACCTTGGCAAGCATCGCCTCGGCCTTCTCGGTTGCCTCGGCCTTGCCGCGGCCGAGCACGTGGATCTGCGCCGCCGTGACGTTGTCGAGCACGGTCATGTGCTGCCAGAGATTGAACTGCTGGAACACCATCGCGAGCTTCGAGCGGATGCGGTCGACCTGCTTCATGTCGGCCGGCGCCGGGCTGCCGCGGCGGGTGCCCATCCGGATCAGCTCGCCCTTGACCCGGACCTCGCCGCTGTTGGGGGTCTCGAGGAGGTTGATGCACCGGAGAAACGTCGACTTGCCCGAGCCGGACGAGCCGAGGATGGCGACGACGTCGTGGTCGTGGGCGGTGAGGGAGATGCCCTTCAGGACCTCATGGTTGCCGTAGCTCTTGTGGATCGACTTGACGTCAAGCGCCACCGCCGCGCCGTTCTGGGATCCTTCAACCGCCGTCACGCATGCCCCCGGGCTTGCCTCGTCGGATCGGAGCGACCGGCCGTCGCGACCGCGCCGGAGCCAACGGCCCCAAGCCGTGCCGAACGCTGCACTCTAGGCGCAATCGAAAGCCCTCGTCTACAGGCAGCGTGCGTCTCCGCCCGCCTGCACCGGCGCAGCGCAGCGCGAAGGAGGAGGGCATGGGCGCCCTCGCCCTGCGGTTCGCTATCCTCACCGCCGCCCGCATCCGCGGCGCCACGTGGCAGGATATCGACCTCGACGCCGCCGCGCGGGCGAGCCCTGCCGGCCGCATGAAGGCGGGGGCGGAGCACCGCGTGCCCCTCTCCGCGCCCGCCGTGGCGCTCCCGGCGGCGAGGCCAAGCGGCCCGCGTGTGGTGGACCGCCCTGCGCGCATGGCATGACCTCAGTGGAACTCGATCCCGTCCTCCTCGCCGGCGTCCGGTTCGGGGTTGTCGGCGATGGTGGTTCCCTTTTCGCCTCGAACCGCCGCCGGCACGTCGGCCAGCGCGCAGATGATCGCGCGGCCGCCGGTCGCCCGGGCGAACTCCTGCGCCGCCTCGACCTTCGGGCCCATCGAGCCGGCCGGGAAGGCGTAGGCATCCATCGCGTCGGGCGTCGCCCGGGCGATCCCCTTCTGGCCGGGCTTGCCCCAGTCGAGATAGACGGCGTCGGCGTCGGTGGCGCAGACGAAGACGGTCGCGCCGATCTCGCGGGCGAGGAGCGCGGTGGCGCGGTCCTTGTCGATCACGCATTCGACGCCGACGAGGCGGCGGGTGCCCTTCTGGTACATGGTCGGAATGCCGCCGCCCCCGGCCGCGATCACCACCGTGCCCTTCTCGAGCAGCCACTGGATCGGGCGGAGCTGGAAGATCCGCTTCGGGAGCGGCGAGGGGACGACGCGCCGCCACTTGTCGCCGTCGGGCTTCACCACCCAACCCTTGGCCGCCGCTTCGGACTTCGCCTCGGCCTCCTCGTAGACCTGGCCCACGAACTTCGTCGGGTCGGCGAAGGCCGGGTCGTCCGGGTCGACCTCGACCATGGTGAGGAGCGTGGCGAGCGGCTTTTCGAACGGCAGCAGGTTGCCGAGCTCCTGCTCGATCATGTAGCCGATCGCCCCTTCGGTCTCCGCCCCGAGCACGTCGAGCGGCGCGTCCTCGCCCGGATAGGCGAGCTCCTGCAGCGCCAGCAGCCCGACCTGCGGCCCGTTGCCGTGGGTGACGACGACCTCGTGCTCGGCGCAGAGCGGGGCCAGCGCCTCGGCGGCGATCCGGGCGTTCCGGCGCTGGTTCGTGGCGGTCATCTCCTCGCCGCGCTTCAGGAGCGCGTTGCCGCCGAGCGCCACGACGATGCGGGCCATCGTGTCACCCCGCCAGCGTCGCGACGAGGATCGCCTTGATCGTATGCAGCCGGTTCTCCGCCTGCTCGAAGGCGACGTTCATCGGGCTTTCGAAGACCTCCTCCGTCACCTCCATCTCCTTGATCCCGAACTTCTCGAACATCTCCTTGCCGACCTTGGTCTCGGTGTTGTGGAAGGCCGGCAGGCAGTGCATGAACTTCACCGTCGGATTGCCGGCCTTCTTCATGAGCTTCATGTTGACCTGGTAGGGCGAGAGCAGCTTGATCCGCTCGGCCCAGACCTCCTTCGGTTCGCCCATCGACACCCAGACGTCGGTATGGACGAAGTCGACGCCCTTCACCCCCTTGTCGATATCGTCCGTGACCATCAGCCGCGCCCCGGTCTGCTTGGCCCATTTCTTCGCGATCGCCTGGACGTCGTCGTGGGGCTGGTTCGCCTTCGGCGCCACCATGCGCACGTCGCAGCCCATCATCGCGCCGAGCACCAGGAGCGAGTTGCCCATGTTGTTGCGCGCGTCACCGAGGAACGCGTAGGCGATCTGCGTCCGCGGCTTGTCGGAGTTCTCCACCATGGTCAGCATGTCGGCGAGCATCTGCGTCGGGTGCCAGTCGTCGGTCAGGCCGTTGTAGACCGGCACCCCGGCGAACTTCGCCAGCTCCTCGACGTTGCTTTGGCCGGAGCCGCGGAACTCGATCGCGTCGAACATCCGGCCGAGCACGCGCGCGGTGTCCTTCATCGATTCCTTGTGGCCGATCTGGCTGCCGCTCGGATCGAGATAGGTAACATGCGCCCCCTGGTCGTGGGCGGCCACCTCGAAGGCGCAGCGGGTGCGCGTCGAGGTCTTCTCGAAGATCAGGCAGATCTCCTTCCCCTTCAACATCGGCTGCTCGGTGCCGGCGTATTTCGCGCGCTTCAGGTCGCGCGAGAGGTCGAGCAGGTAGAGCATCTCGCGCTGGCTGAAGTCGTCGAGCTTCAGGTAGCTGCGGCCTTTGAGGTTGAACGACATGGATTTCCTCCGTTAGTAGGCGGGGTCGCGCAGGATCGGGCAGGTCATGCAGTGCCCGCCGCCCCGGCCGCGCCCGAGCTCCTGGCTGCCGATGGTGATGACTTCGACCCCGGCCTTCCTCAGCAGCGTGTTGGTGTGGGTGTTGCGGTCGTAGCCGACGATCACTCCGGGCTCGAGCGCGACGACGTTGTTGCCGTCGTCCCACTGCTCGCGCTCGGCGTCGAAGGCGTTGCCGCCGGTGCCGACCACGAGGAGGTCGTTGAGCCCGAGCGCCTCCTTGTAGACGTCGAAGAGATGCCCCTTCTCCTTGCTGATCTCGACCTCGCCGTTGCCGTCGGGCCGCAGCGAGAAGCAGGTGATCTCGTCCACCACCTCGCGGAAGGCCGTCACCTTGTCGTGGTCGAGGCAGGTGAAGACGGTGTCGAGGTGCATCGCCGCGCGCGACTTCGGCATGGCGCAGGCGATGACGCGCTCGGCGGCGCCCTTCTCGAACAGCCGGTCGGCGACCTGGTTCACCGCCTGCCGCGTGGTGCGCTCGCCCATGCCGATCAGCACGACGCCCTCGGCCGATCGGCATCACGTCGCCGCCTTCCATCGAGGTGTTGCCCCAGTCCTCGTCGCTGTCGCCCCACCAGATCTCGAACTCGTTCTTGGTGAAGGCCGGGTGGAACTTGTAGGCCGCCCGCTGGAACAGCGACTCGGGCTTCCGCGCCGCCCAGTACATCGGGTTGCAGGTGACGCCGCCGTAGATCCAGCACGAGGGGTCGCGCTGGAAGAGCGCGTTCGGCACCGGCTTGACGATGAACTCGGTCGCCGAGAGCGCCTCGCGCATCAGGGGCGTCATCAGGTCCGCCGGGCAGGTCCTCCCGGACGACGCCGCCGAGCAGGTGCCGCGCCAGGAGATGCGGGTCGAGTTCGTCGAGCCACGGCCGCAGGATGCGGCGCAAGCGCCGGGCCGACCTGGTTGGCGGTGATCCGCCGGTCGAGCACGAAGGCGCTCGCCTCTGGACTGTCGCGGAAGACGTCGGTCAGCAGATCCTGGATGTCGAAGACCTCGATATCGCGGTCCTTCATCTTCAGCACGAAGTCGGCATGGTCCGAGCGCGCCTTCTGCACCCAGATCACGTCGTCGAACAGCAGGTCGTGGCAGTTGCCGGGCGTCAGCCGCTCGTGGGCGAGGGAGGGCCGCGACACCATCACCTTGCGGAGCTTGCCGATCTCCGAATGGACGCCGAGTTGCATGGGTCAGGTCTCCTCCCGAAGCGGCCATTCGGCGGCCGCGGTTTCCGAGGCGCGGTTGCGCCACTTGATGGCGACGTGGACCGGAATCCCGGCCAGGATCAGCAGGAAGCCGAGGAACACCGTCTCGGCCCCGGCGCCGTAGATCGCCCAGAGCGCGTAGAGAAAGCCCAAGGCCCCGAGCACGGCGACCTTGACGATCGTCGGCCCCGCGACGCTGCGCCCGGTCCTGAGCAGGATCATCAGCTCCGCCAGCGCGCAGAGCGCGTAAGGGAGCAGGCTCGACATCACCGCGAGCAGGATGATCGCGTTGAACGCGCCGACCAGCCCGTGCGCGAAGTTCATCGCGACGAGGATCGAGGCGAGCAGGTTCGAGAAGACCAGCGCGTTCGCCGGCGTGCCGAAGCGCGAGAGATGCCCGAGCCGCTCGGGGAACACCCGGTCGAGCGCCGCGCCGTAGGGCACCTGGCCGGTCAGCAGCGTGAAGCCGTTGAGCGTGCCGAAGGTCGAGATGACCGCGCCGATCGCGACCAGCACGCCGCCCGCCGCGCCCCACATCACCCGCGCGACGTCGGCGAGCGGCGCCGCCGAGGCCGCAAGCTCCGAGGACGGCACCACGCCGATTGCCACGGTCGTCACCGAGATGTAGACGGCGGCCGCGATCAGCACGCCGATCACGTCGCGCGCGGGATGGTGCGCTCCGGATCGATCACGTCGCCCGCCGGCACCGTCGCCGACTCGAGGCCGAGATAGGCCCAGAGCGTCAGCGCCGCCGCGGCGGAGATCGCCGCGAGGTTCGACTGGCCCGAGGTGTTGAACGGCGTGAAGTTGGCGCCGTCGATCCAGAGGAAGCCGAGCGTGCCGATCAGCGCCAGCGGCACCAGCTTCAGGACCGTGGTGACGATCTGCACGAAGCCCGCCTCGGCGACGCCGCGGATGTTGACGAGCGTCAGCGTCCAGATCGCGATCAGCGCCACCGCGAGGCTCGACGACTGCGAGGCGGCGACGCCGGGAAAGAGGAAGCCGACATAGCCGGCCAGCGCCACCGCCACCCCGGCGTTGCCGGTCCAGAGCGCGATCCAGTAGCCCCAGGCGATGATGAAGCCGGCGAACTCGCCGAAGCCGGCCTCGGAGTAGGCATAGGGCCCGCCGGTCTTGGTCACGATCCGCGACAGCCGCCCGAAGATCACGGCGAGCACCAGCGCGCCCGCCGAGGTCACCGTCCAGCCGACGAGCGAGATCGGCCCGAAGGCGGCGAGCGAGGCCGGCAGCAGGAAGATCCCCGACCCGATCATGTTGCCGACGACGAGCGCGGTGCAGGCGGCGAGCCCGAGCCCGCCGCTCGCCGCCACGCTCGCGGCCGCGGCCATCGCCTCAGTTCGCCGGCGCCGCGGCGGGTGCCGGCGGCGTCTCCGGCCCCTCGGAGTTCATCGCCGCCAGGCTGAGCGTCCCGGCGACGATGATCGCGATGATGACGAGCAGCGGCCAGACGAAGCGCAGCCAGCGGTCATAGCCGACCCGCCCGATCGCGAGCCCGCCCATCACCACCGCGAAGGTCGGGTTGAAGAGGTTCACCCAACCGTTCGCCGACTGGTAGGCGGTGACGACGAGGCTGCGGGCCACCCCGGCGAAATCGGAGAGCGGCGCGAGGATCGGCATCGAGAGCACCGCCAGGCCGGACGAGGAGGGAACCAGGAACGACAGGACCGTCTGGTTCAGGCAGCATCCGGTTGATGAAGGCGACCGACGAAAGCCCGCCAGCGCCTCCTCGCGCGCATGCAGGATGGTGTCGGTGATCTTGCCCGCGTCCATCACCACGACGATCCCGCGCGCCACCCCGATGATCAGCGCCACCCCGAGCAGGTCGCGCGCGCCGTTCACGAAGGTGTCGACGAAGGTATGCTCGTCCATCTTCGGGCGCCGGCGTCGAACTTGGCGACGAAGAAGGTGACGATGGCCATCCCGAGGAAGAGCGCCGACATCTCGCCCATCCACCAGCCCTGGCTGATCACGCCCCTAGAGCATGATCACGAAGGTCAGTGCGAAAAGCGCCAAGGATGATGCTCGCGCACCCGGGTGAACTCGGGCAGCGGCGCTCCGACCTCGGCGCCCTTCAGGAAGTGCGCGATGTTGTCCTCGCGCTGCGCCGCCACCACCGAGCGCGCCGGATCAGCCTTCACCCTCCGCGCATAGCGCATCACGAACAGGATGCCCGCCGCGAGGCAGGCGAAGAGGATGAAGACGCGCAGCAACAGTCCGTCCGTGAACGGCACGCCCGCCGCGTTCGAGGCGATCACAGTCGCGAAGGCGTTGAAGGTCGATCCGAGCGTGCCGATCCCGCAGCCGAGCATGATCACGGCGACCCCGGTCACCGCGTCGTACCCCGCCCGGATGAACACCGGCAGCACGATCGCGTAGAAGGCGAGGCTCTCCTCGGCCATGCCGTAGCTTGTGCCGCCGGCGGCGAAGGCCGCCATCAGGATCGGGATCATCCAGATCTCCCGCCCCTTCAGCGCCGTCAGCAGCCAGCCGATGCCGGCGTCGATCGCGCCCGTCTTCGTCACCACCGCGAGGAACCCGCCGATGACCAGCACGAAGACCGCCACGTCGACGGCATTCGCCATGCCGGTCGCGGGGTCGTAGAGACCGGCGATCGGCGCCATCAGCACCGCGCCGAGCCCCTGCGGGTTCGGCTCGACCTGGGTATAGGTGCCCGGGACCGGCGCCTCGCGGCCGAGTGTCTCGTTCATGGCGCGCTCGTATTGGCCGGCCGGAATGATCCAGGTCAGCGCCGCTACCACGACGATCAGGCCGAAGAGGATGGTGAAGGCGGTCGGGAACTTCATCATGGGTTTGCCCTATTTTGACTGGGAGCGCCTCACTTCGGCGTCCCTCCCAGGCCGCCACGTCACACCAAGCTATTATGTCGCGCCTCGGCGCCTGTAGTTAGCCCCTTAACCCGGCCTCCCGCAGAAATCGGTCTATCTCGCTTTCGAGCTCGGCGATCACCGTCCGGTAGTCGCCGATCTCGGGTCGCTCGGCGGCATCCAAACGCGCCTCGAACCCGGCGAGGCTATGTTGCGCCAAGGCGTATTCCTCGCAGATCTCGCGGAAGTCCGGGCTGGTCAGCGCCAGTCTTTCGAGCTCTGCCGCCGCCTCCGGAAAGCGTGCCACCGCCTGAGCCAGTCCCGTCTTTGCGAAGTCGGCATCACGCATGGCGCCACTCTCATCGGAGACGATCAAGCTGCGCCTCCCTCGCGAGAATGCGAAGTACGCTACTGTTAACGTCGCCCGCGAGGCACCCCTTCAGAGCCGGAGAAAGAGCGAGATCGCCCCGACGTTGACGATGTCGACGAAAAAGGCCGAAACCAGCGGCAGGATGACGAAGGCGGTCGGCGACGGCCCGTAGCGGCGGGTGATCGCCGACATGCTGGCGATCGCCGTTGGCGTCGAGCCGAGCGAGAGCCCGGTAAACCCGCCCGACAGCACGGCCGCCTGATAGTCGCGGCCAAGCGATGGAAACACCACGAAGTAGATGTAGGCCGCAGCCACAACCGTCTGCACCGCGACGATGATAAAGAGCGCCGCAGCGCTGCCGGCCAGGGTCCAGAGCTGCATGCTCATCAGCGACATCGCGAGGAAGATCGACAGTGCGTAGCTCGACACGAGCTCGAGCGCGGCGGTGTGAGCGGGCCAATGCAGCCGCGGGAAGATCAGTGGGACCGTGTTCGAGAGCACGATGCCCATGATCAAGCAGGGCACGAAGAGCGGCAGGTTGATGCCGGTCGCCTCCGTCAAGGAGGCGTGCGCCACGTAGCCTAGGATCACCGCGACGTTGACGGCGAGCATCGCGCGCATGACCCCCATCTTGTCGATCGGCGCCGCGTCGGCCTCCGGGGGAAGTTCGCCGCCCTCCGGCCCTGCGCCCGGCACTTCGATGCGGTTCCTCTCGATCAGGAGCTTCGCCAGCGGACCGCCGAGCAGGCTGGCGATGACGAGGCTGATCGTCGCCACAGCGATGCCACTCTCCAGCGCCGCCGGGAAGCCGTGCTCCGCGGCGATGGTCGGTCCCCAGGCGATCGCCGTGCCGTGCCCGCCGACAAGCGACATCGAACCGACGACGACACCTGCCGCCTTCGGCAGGCCGAGCGCCACCGCGCCAATGGTGCCGACCGTGTCCTGCAGGAAGACGAAGGCGACCGTGACGAGGCAGAGCATGCCGAGGACGCGGCCGCCGGCGGCAAGATCCTTGAGCCGCGCGTTCACCCCGACCGTGGCGAAGAAGATGACGAGCAGCTTGTCCCGTGTCGTCATATCGAAGCCTATGTCCACACGGAACAGCGCGTGCACCGCCCAGAGGACGAGCGCGGCGACAAAGCCGCCGGTCACCGGCTCCGGGATGCTGTAGCGTCGCAGGAACTCGACGCGCTGGGTGATCAGGACGCCAACGAAGAAGACCACGATGCCGACAGTGAGCGCGAGGAAATCGGGCGCCACGAGTTCCGTGGTCTCGGTCTGCATAGTGCAGGGGTCCTTGTCTCGATGTGCCGATGCACGCTCCGGGCTCGGATAGCGCGCTAAGTATGTTGCTGTCTACGACATGTCGTGCCGCGGGTTTCGGACCTTCTGCGCCTGTGTCAAAGTCCGAGCCGCACTTCAGAGCGCAAAGGGCGGCACCATCATGGGTCGGGAGGAGCAGGCGGTCTCGGCCGGCGCCGTTCGGGCGGAGCTTGCCCGCATCCTTGCGTCGCCGCACTTCGATGCCAGCGAGCGTAACCGGCACTTCCTGAGCCACGTCGTCGAGGAAGCCCTCGCGGGGCGGACCAACCGCGTCAAGGCCTACGCGATCGCGACGGAGGTCTTCGGCCGTGACCCGAAGTTCGATCCGCAGCTCGACTCGATTGTCCGCATCGAAGCCGGGCGCCTTCGGCGTTCGCTCGAGCGCTACTACCTGACCGGCGGGCGGACGAGCAGTCTCTGCATCGACATCCCGCGCGGCGGCTATTCGCCGGTCTTCACCCGCGCAAAGCCCGTGGCGCTGCCGCACGAACTGGCCGGAACTCCGCGGGTCTTGGTCACCGCCTTCGAGGAGGAGGGCGACCAGTCGTCCTTCCCCACGTTCACCCGCGGATTCACCCGCTCGCTCATCGTAGCGCTGACACGTTTCACCGGGTTGCGCGTCTTCGGCGCGGAAACCGCCTTGCGCCATCCGTCCGACGTCGACCCGAAGGCCGCCCGGCGGGAGCTCGCCGCCGATTACCTGGTCACCGGCCAGACCTCGCTCCGAGCGGACGGCTTCGAGGTCGACGTGCTTCTCATCGAGGCGGCGAGCGGCCGCGCCGTCTGGGCGGAGACGTTCGTGCGCCGCCTGCACCCGTCCGAGATCATCGCGCTCCGCAACGAGGTGGCGAACCAGGTCGCGCGGGCACTGGCCCAGCCCTACGGCGCGATTCAGTCCGACCGCGCCCGCGACGCCGACGGGAAGGCTCCCGAGACGCTGGGCAGCTACGCGGCGGTGCTTCTCTTCTACGCCTACTGGCGCACCTTCGACGAAACGATGATCGAGGCGGTGCGCGTCGGACTCGAACGCGCTTTGGCGGCCGAACCCGACTACGCCGAGGCGCTCGCCTGCCTGTCGCTCCTGTGCTCGAACATCTTTCGGTTCCGCCACCCGATCAGCCCGCCGCACGCGGACTCGCGAGACCGGGCTCTTGCGCTTGCCATGCGCGCCGTCGAGCGCGCGCCCGGCTCGAGCTGGGCCCGCCATGCGCTCGGCCTCGCCCGGTGGTTCGCCGGAGATGTCCCCGCCGCCCTCGAGGCGCTGGAAGCCGGTCGCGCGCTCAATCCGAACGACACGACGATTCTCGCCGATCTGGGCCAGCGCTACGCGATGCTCGCGCGCTGGGACCAGGCGGTGGCGCTGCTGGAAGAATTGTACGAGACGAACCCGGCACAGCCCGGCAGCTACCGCATCGGGCTCTTCCTTTTCCACTACGCGCACGGCCGCTTTGCCGAGGCGCTGACCGAGGCCCGCCGGATCGACGCGCCCGGGATCCTCTACGGCCACGTCGCCGTCGCGGCTGCCGCCGGGCAGCTCGGCCTCGAGGAAGTGGCGGCGGACGCCGTCTCGGCGATCCGCGCGCTCGACCCCGACTACGGCGCGCACGTTGTCACCGACCTCGAGACCCGGCACGTCTCCCCGGATCTCATCCCCCAGATCGTAACGGGCCTCGAGAAGGCGGGTCTCACGGTGTGCCAGGCAGGGGGCGAAGGGTAAGCGGTTTGAGATTGCGCGTGCTGGTGGTCGCTGGAGCTGGTGCGCCCATTCATCCTATCGCGATCTGGTTGCGCTCTGCCCTGGCCACGCCTGGCTTGCCCGCCGTCTCAGCTCCTCGCCGCCCTCTTCGTCACGCTCATCCTCGCGACCGTGCTCGGCCCGGTCAGCGTCTCGCCGGCCCTCCCGCGTCCCGGCCCCGCGCTCCGTTAACCTTCCGGCTGCGCGCACATTGCTGGCGTATGCACCGTGCATGCGTTGTGCATAATGTGTGCATCTAACGAAACGCCATTAACCATTGCAACCTAAGCGAATCCAGCTTTCAGCCTCCCTGAACGTCGGGATAGACGAACCGGGGAAGGGAGCGTTACATGCGGCAGCGTACCCACGATCTCGCTTGACGCCGGCCCTTCGCACCTGCACACGGAGGCTGACCAGTCCGGCTGCCCCGCCCTGAACCAGAGGGGATGCATCATGGCCCAGCGCGAGACCCCGCGGCTTCCGATCCCGGCCGCCACCGCGGAATATCTGACCGATGCCAGACAACGCTCGATCCTCTTCCTCGACGTGATGCGCCGTCGCGCCGCCCAGTACGAGGCCCACGCCGCCGCCCCTCCTCCTACCCCAGCTCTCCTCGACCCGACTCGCCCGCCCGGTGAACTACCTGCTCGCCCGTATCGTCCCGCCCAACGCGTGGACATCGACCCGAAGAAGCGCCCCTTCGTCATCGTCGACCCGCGCGCCGGCCACGGTCCGGGCATCGGCGGCTTCAAGGCGGACAGCGAGATCGGCGTCGCGATGAAGGCCGGCCACCAGCCTACTTCATCGGCTTCCTGCCCGACCCGGTGCCCGGCCAGACCATCCTCGACATCGCGGCGCCGAGGCGGTCTTTCTCGAAACGGTCATCGCCCGCCACCCCGAGCCGAGGGCAAGCCCTGCGTCATCGGCAACTGCCAGGCCGGCTGGGCGGTGATGCTCCTCGCCGCCCAGCGCCCCGAGCTCTTCGGCCCGATCATCGTCGCCGGCACGCCGCTCTCCTACTGGGCGGCGTCCGCGGCCAGTACCCGATGCGCTACTCCGGCGGCCTGCTCGGCGGCTCCTGGCTGACCGCGCTCGCCGGCGACCTCGGCGCCGGCATCTTCGACGGCGCCGCGCTGGTGCAGAACTTCGAGAACCAGAACCCGGCCAACACCCTCTGGACCAAGCAGTACAATCTCTGGTCCAGATCGACACCGAGCCCGAGCGCTATCTCGACTTCGAGAAGTGGTGGGCGGCCACGTCACGCTAACGCCGAGAATGCAGTGGATCGTCGACGAGCTCTTCGTCGGCAACCACCTCGCCGCCGGCGACATTCGCCGCCGACGGCACCGCGATCGACCTGCGAGCGTCCGCTCGCCAATCGTGTCTTCTGCTCCAGGGCGACAACATCACCCCGCCGCAGCAGGCGCTCGGCTCGATCCTCGACCTCTACGACAGCGTCGACGACATCCGCGCCTGGGGCCAGACCATCGTCTACACCATCCACGACACGTCGGCCACCTCGGCATCTTCGTCTCCGCCGGTCGCGCGAAGGACACGACGAGTTCGCCTCAACATCGACCTGATCGACGTCCTCCCCCCGGCCTCTACGAGGCGGTGCTGACGCCGAAGGGCGAAGCGTCGACAACCCCGACCTCGTCACCGGGCTGGTGATGCGCTGCGAGCGCGCACCCTCGACGACATCCGCGCCCTCGGCGGCAACGACCTCGCCGACGAGCGCAAGTTCGAGGCCGCCACCCGGCTGTCGGAGATCAACCTCGCCCTCTACCGCGCCTTCGTCCAGCCGGCGGTGCGCGCGATGGTCTCGCCGCCGCTCGCCGAGGCCATGCGCCGGATGCACCCGCTGCGCCTCTCCTACGAGATGTTCAGCCCCCGCAATCCGTGGATGGCCTGGGTCGCGACCGAGGCGGAACGCGTCCGCGGCCGCCGGCGGCCTGCGCGCGACGGCAATCCGCTCGTCGAAGCGCAGATGCTCGTCTCACGGCAGATCGTCGAGGGGCTCGACGCCTGGCGCAAGGCGGCGGAGCGCCTGTCCGAGGACACTTTCCACGCCATCTACGGCACGCTGGCGCTGCAGGTCGCGCTGGGCATCGACGGCTCCTCGCCGGAGCGCCCGCGCAAGGCGGCGAAGAGCAAGCTCCACGAGGCGCTGGTCGAGCGCCGGGTGGACGAGCTCAGGGCCGCCCTCGGCCGAGGCGGCCTCGCCGAGGCACTGGTGCGCGCGCTCCTCTGGGTCGGCATGGCGCGCAACGCCGTGGACGAACGCGGCTTCGCGGCGATCATCCGCCTGCGCGACGCCCACCCGGCCAGCAAGCGAATGACGGTTGCCGACTTCAAGGCACTGGTCCGAACCCAGTATCTGATGCTCCTCGTCGACGAGGAGGCGGCGCTCCGCGCGATCCCCGGCCTGATGCCCGAGCCGTTCGAGGAGCGCCGGGCCGCCTTCGCGGCCCTCCGCGGCGTGGTCGAGGCGAGCGGCGAACTCGAAGCGGCTCCGGCCGAACGGCTGCGCCGGATCGCCGCGCTCTTCGGCATCGGCCCCGAGCTGGTGACGAGCCGCAAGGCATCCTGACAGCCCGGAGAGCCCGTTTGCCCGAGAAAGCCGATAAGTACGAGCGCCTGATCGCCGCTGCCCGCGACGGCTCGCCGGCAGTGACGATCGTCGCCCACCCCTGCGACGAGACCTCGCTGCGCGGCGCGATGCAAGCCGCGGCGGAGGGGCTGATCGAGCCGGTTCTGGTCGGCCCGGAGCTGAAGATCCGCAACCTCGCGACGGAGCACGGCATCGACCTCTCCGCCCGCCAGATCGTTGATGCCGCGCACAGCCACGCCGCGGCCGCCCAAGCGGTCGCCCTGGTCCGCGAGGGCAAGGGCGAGCTCCTGATGAAGGGGAGCCTGCACACCGACGAGCTGATGAAGGCGGTGACCGCCTCGGCGACCGGCCTCCGCACCGAGCGGCGCATCAGCCACGTCTTCGTCATGGACGTGCCCGGCCATTCCGAAACGCTCTTCATCACCGACGCCGCGGTCAACATCTTCCCCGACCTCGACGCCAAGCGCGACATCATCCAGAACGCCATCGATCTCTGGACCGGCATCGGCCTCGGCACGCCGAAGGTCGCGATCCTCTCCGCCGTCGAGACGGTGACGACGAAGATCCCCTCGACGATCGACGCCGCCGCCCTCTGCAAGATGGCCGACCGCGGGCAGATCACCGGCGGCCTGCTCGACGGGCCGCTCGCCTTCGACAACGCCATCGATCCCGAGGCCGCGCGCATCAAGGGCATCGACGGCCCGGTCGCCGGCCACGGCCAGATCCTCGTCGTCCCCGACCTCGAGGCCGGGAACATGCTGGCCAAGAACCTGACCTTCCTCGCCCGCGCCGACGCCGCCGGCATCGTCCTCGGCGCCCGCGTGCCGATCATCCTGACCTCGCGCGCCGACAGCGTCCGCACCCGCCTCGCCTCCTGCGCCGTGGCGGCGATCTACGCCAACGCTCGCCGGCGGACGACCGCTGTCCCCGCCGCCTGATGGACGCGATCCTCGTCGTCAACGCCGGCTCCTCGAGCCTGAAGTTCCAGGTCTTCGGCCTTGCGGACGGCGGGCTCGAGCGCCGGGTGCGCGGCCAGATGGACGGCATCGGCGTCCGCCCGCGCCTCAAGGCCGCCGACGGCGCCGGCACCGTTCTCGTCGACCGCCGCTTCGAGGCGGCCGAGGTCGGCGACCTCCCCGCCGCCATCGCCGAGACCCGCGACTGGCTCCGAACCCTCGAAGGAATGGACCTCCGCGCGATCGGCCACCGCGTCGTCCACGGCGGCCCGGAGTTCGACCGACCGGTCCTGATCGACGCGTCAATCCTCGACCGGCTCGCCCGCTATCAGGCGCTGGCGCCGCTGCACCAGCCGAACAACCTCGCGCCGATCCGCCTCGGCATGGCGATCGACCCGGACGTGCCGCAGGTCGCCTGCTTCGACACCGCCTTCCACCGCGGCCACACGCCCCACACCGACTGCTACGCCCTGCCTCGCACGCTCTACGACGAAGGCATCCGCCGCTACGGCTTCCACGGCCTGAGCTACGAGTACATCGCCCATCGCCTGCCCGAGATCGCGCCGGAGATCGCGGACGGCCGTGTGATCGTCGCCCACCTCGGCAGCGGCGTCTCGATGTGCGCGCTGCTCTCCGGCCGCAGCATCGAGAGCACGATGGGCTTCACCGCACTCGACGGATTGCCGATGGGCACCCGCCCGGGCCAGCTCGACCCCGGCGTCGTCCTGCACCTGATCGATGAGAAGGGCATGACCGCCGCCGAGGTCACCCGCCTCCTCTACCACGGCGCGGGCCTGAAGGGCCTCTCCGGCGTCTCGAACGACATGCGCGACCTCCTCGCCAGCGACGACCCCGGCGCCGCCTTCGCCATCGACCACTTCGTCCACCGATGCGCGCTGACCGCGGGGCAGCTCGCCGCCGCGCTCGGCGGCCTCGACGCCTTCGTCTTCACCGCCGGGATCGGCGAGCACGCCGCCCCGATCCGCGCCCGCATCGCCGAGCGCCTCGGCTGGCTCGGCGGGAACCTCGACCCGTCGTCCAACGAGGCCGGCGCGACGCGCATCTCCACCCCGGACAGCCGCGTCGCGCTTCTCGTCGTCCCGACCGACGAGGAGCTGATGATCGCCCGCCACACCCTCGCCCTGACACGGAGCGCCGCATGACCCTCCCCGCCGTGAAGGCGAAGCTGCTCGACGGCAAGAAAGGCCTGATCGTCGGCATCGCCAACGACCGCTCGATCGCCTGGGGCTGCGCCCGCGCCTTCCGCGCTTTCGGCGCCGAACTCGCGGTCACCTACCTCAACGACAAGGCCAAGCCGCACGTGGAGCCCCTCGCGCGCGAGGTCGAGGCGTCGATCTTCATGCCCATGGATGCGATGAGCGAGGGTCAGCTCGAGGCGGTGTTCGAGCGGATCACGGCAGACTGGGGTAGGCTCGACTTTCTCGTCCACTCGATTGCCTTCTCGACCAAGGACGCCCTCGGCGGCCGCGTCGTCGATGTGCCGCGTCAGGGCTTCCAGGTGACGATGGACGTGTCGGTCTGGTCCTTCCTCCGCATGGCGCACCTCGCCGAACCGCTGATGAACGACGGCGGCACTCTCTTCACCATGACCTACTACGGCTCCGAGAAGGTGGTGGAGAACTACAACATCATGGGCGTCGCCAAGGCCGCCTTGGAGTGCGCCGTCCGCTACCTCGCCGCCGAGCTCGGCCCGAAGGGCATCCGCGTCCACGCCGTCTCTCCCGGCCCGCTCGCCACGCGCGCCGCCTCCGGCATCCCCGCGTTCGACGAGCTCCTCGAGAAGGCCAAAGTCAAATCTCCCGCCCGGGGGCTCGTCGACATCGACGACGTCGGCGCCGCCTGCGCCTTCCTGGCTCACGACGCCGCCCGGCTCATCACGGGCCAGACGCTCTACATCGACGGCGGGTACCATATCATCGACTGATCGATCGAAAATCGCCGCTCCTGACGATCCGACCTCGATGGTGAAATCAAGAGGAATTTATACGGGGAGCGCATTTCCCACCCCGACGCCCAGCGCCGCTTCCACCTGATGGAGTCGAGCGCCGAGCTCCAGGCCGCCCTCGACGCGCCCTGGGAGGCCTGGACCGTCTTCCTCCACCCCTCGCAGCGCGACTTCGTCAAGCGCGCCTTCACCACCCCCGCCCGCGTCTCCGGTTCCGCCGGCACCGGCAAGACCGTCGTCGCCCTCCACCGCGCCGCCCATCTCGCCCGCCGCGACCCGGCGGCGCGCATCCTTCTCGCCACCTTCACCGATACCCTCGCCGCCGCCCTGCGCATCAAGCTTCGCCGCCTCCTCGGCGAGAGCTCCGACGTGGCCGACCGCATCTCGGTCCGCTCAATGCCCGACCTCGCCCGCGAGCTCCACGATGCAAGCATCGGGCCGGTCGCGATCGCCTCCGACGCCGAGATCGCCGCCGCCCTCGCCGCCGCCAAGGCCGCCCGATCCGCCCCCTTCACCCACGAGTTCCTGCTCGACGAGTGGACCAACGTCGTCGATGCCTGGAACATCCGCGACGGCGAACGCCACCGTCCCCCGCCTTGGCCGCAAGACCCGCGTCGGCGGCACTCAGCGCGAGGTCCTATGGTCGGTCATGGCCGCCGCCCGCGCCGACCTCGAGGCCCGAGGCCTGACCACCTGGAGCGCCGTCTGGTCGCGCCTGGCGGGGGATGTTGGCGGCTCCGCGCCGTTCGACGCCGCCGTCATCGACGAATCCCAGGACCTGAGCGTCGCCGAGCTCCGCTTCCTCGCCGCCCTCGCCTCCAGTGGCGCCAGTCTGTTCTTCGCCGGCGACATCGGCCAGCGCATCTTTCGCCAGCCCTTCTCCTGGCGCACCCTTGGCATCGACATCCGCGGCCGCTCCCGCATCCTGAAGGTGAACTACCGAACCTCGCACCAGATCCGCTCCCGCGCCGACCGCCTCCTCCCCGGCATCATCGCCGACGGCGACGGCCTCGAAGAAGACCGGCGCGCCGTCGTCTCGGTCTTCGGCGGCCCACCGCCGGAGATTCTGGAGGCCGCCGATGCATCGGACGAGGTCGCGCGCGTCGCCGCCTGGCTATCGGCCCGTCGCGCCGAAGGCATCGAGCCGGACGAGATTGGCGTGTTCGCGCGGACCGAGGACGCCGCCGTCCGCGGCGAGCAGGCCTGCGCGGCTGCCGGCCTCGCGTTCCGCCGAGCCCCGCCAGACCCGGATGCGGTCTCCGAAATGGCTACCGTCTGCACCATGGCGTTGGCGAAGGGCCTCGAGTTTCGGGCAGTTGCAATCATGGCCTGCGATGAAGACCTCGTCCCTCTCGGCGAGCGCCTGGCGATGGCTGCCACAGAACTGGAGCTGCGAGAAATCTACGAAACGGAGCGCCACCTGCTTTACGTGGCATGCACGCGAGCTCGTGAACGATTGCTCGTTTCCGGAGTGACACCCGTCTCGGAGTACGTGGCCGATTTAGGCGGGCTGGAGTAGTGTCTCGCCTGTGGGTTGGGATAGAGCGATAGCGTCGTGGTGCTTGTGCGCGGTCAGCCCACGACAACCCTACGAGCGGCGCGGTATGCTTCACGGAGCGCCGTAACTCGAACCTCCATCTCGCGCAGAATGCCCAGCTGTCGTTGCCGATATTGACGTTGTCCCCGGCTGCCTCTTCTCCTGCGACCTCGAGCAGTTCGAAGTACTCGGCATATGCGCGGGCCTCGGCTTCGGCCGCCTCGTGGATTTCGTCGCGCAAATCCGGCCATGCGAAGAGCCGGTCCTCGATCGACGCCCGCGCCGATGGTAAGAATTCGATCCACCGGCAGCCGTCACACGGACGAGCGAGCCAGAGCTTTGCTTCCTCCAGTGCGAGATCAGAGCCGAGGACCACCTCGAGCTCGCCAATGTCCTCGATCCGCAAGACAACGCAAATCCGGCTCTCCTTGGTCAGGCTGTCTGGCCGGATCCTGACGGGCGGTTCGTTACCGATCGTTTTGAGGATCCTGCGGAGGATCCGAAGCTGTTCGTGCGCGGTCACCATCATAGGCTCCACTCAGCGATTGGGCCGTCCGGCTCGCGAGCACAATTTGACGCTATCCTGCTCGTCTCGCCAGCCGTGCTGGCGGGGACCGCGATGATAGCCTCCCGCTGCGTGACGACAACAGCGGGTGTGGGTCGTCCGCCATTCGCGCCGCGCACCTCTACCAGCGAGGCGCAGCATCCGAAGCCGGCCGCGATGCGGACAGCGGCGTCGAAGAGAGCATCCGTCGACTTGCCGCGGCGCCAGCTCTTTGCGGCATCGAGCGTTCCGAACAAGGAAGGCGCATCCTCATGGAGACCCTGCGCCGAAAGCCTGAGCCGCCGCGTTCCGTCCGCCACGCTCGGAGCCACAGCCATAGCGGCGCGGAGCCGTGGAGAGGCAATGTCTTCCCATTTGAGCAGCGTTGATGCGGGAAGGTCAGGCACCGGTATCTTGCATAGGATGAGGATGTCTTTTGGGCCATCCGGAGCGACGAGCCGGAGACGGGCGATCGCCTGGTTGGTGAGAACCTCGCGCATCTGCATGAGGACGGCATTCCCCTCCGGATACGGCAGCCCCGAGATTTCGGTGAGCCGCTCGGACCCGTCAACCATGGTGTAGGCTGCCGACAGCACGCTGCGCTGCCGGTTGCCATCAAAGACCGGTGGCACTACCCCGAAGATCGCTCGCGCAACTGTTTCGACCTCATTCATCGGCGGCTCGAGCCGACCCAAGACGATCATTCGAGGCCAGTCGCGATAGCGGTTGATGCCGCGCATACTCGGCCCGAACCAGGCGGGCTGCGTCCCGAGGATGGTACTCCGGATAGCATCGTCCGAAGCGTAGTCCCCATCCGGATCGATGTCCTTATGGAGCGCGCGAAGGACCTTCTTCGTGGCGACGAGCAGCACCGGACCGGAACTAACTGCGACTTCATCGGCAATGATGGCGCGAACGAGATCGCGTCGACCGCGGCCCTTTTCCGGGTCGAGGAACCACGTCGTCGACATCGTTCGGTCTGATACTTGAACCACTTCGGCGGTCTGCTCGGCATCGACCCTCACGAACCGCGTCGTCGGGGCGTAGGCGCCAACAATGAGCGGCGAGAGATCCGCGTCGATCATCAGAATCGGCGCGTCGAGCGGAAGATCGTGACGGACGTGCAGCCCAATTGCATGAAGCGGCTGGCCGGTCACTTGGCACGGGCCGAGCGCCCTCCAACTGAGGCGTCCCGTCTCACCATACTCGAAGTCGTCGGCAATCAATCTCCAGACCCTATGGCGAGCGAGCGCGGCCTTGCGTTCGGCAGTGTTGAAGCTCCGGATGATCTCCGCCTGCATCGCGGAATTTTGCTCGAGGCGAACCGGCGCCTCGGGCAAATCGCGGATCTCCCAATCAGCGAAACGCTCGACCAAAGTCTCGTCAATGCCAGCATCCTCGAGCGCGACTATCGGTGAGCGTCCCTCGCGCAGGGCATCGGCAACGATCGATCCCGCTTCGCCGATCCGGGCGATGGAACCGTAGTCATAGACCAAAGGGCCTTTGGCGTCGCGCAGTCGCTTTGCCGCGCCGACGCGTCCGGCATGCGCCGTGTCCCAGTGGCCTTGCCACTGTTCGGTAACAGTTTTTGGCCTCGGCGCCGTCAGCCAGGCGTCGAGAAGCAGGCGCTGCGAATGCTGAAGCGTCGACCAAAACGCCTCGTCGATGATCCGCAGACTGACGTCACCCTGAACCGGAAGCTGCCAGCGGAGGTAGGCGTGGCTCGTGAAGATTACCCGCGGCTCCTGGTGATCGAACTGTGCCTGATAGCGACAGGAAGCGTAGCACTTGGCGAACACCATGCGTCCGTCATCCGACAGGCGCCTACAGGCGGCTTGCTGGAAGCTCGGCACCATCTCGCCGAGCCCTGCGAGCTCTTCGATGCGATGACAGAGCGGCGCGCCCGGATCGATGATGGGCGGCCACTCGCCTCTCTCAAGGGGGCCATGGCCCGCATGCCCCCGAGCTACGCCTTTCCAGATGACCCCGAGTTCGAACGGGCGCTGCTGGCGGACGATCTCTATCATAAGCGCGTCTGCTTTCACCTTCTCGATGCCCTCGAGAACGAGGGAAGCAAGGAGATCAGTGATACGAGCGCCTACAGCATTGAGCACGTTCTCCCCCAGAACGAGAAGTTGAACGAGGCTTGGCAAGGGATGCTCGGCCCAGAGTGGCGGAACATTCAGCAGTTCTGGCTGCACCGACTCGGCAACCTCACCCTCACCGGATACAATAGTACCTATAGCGACCGGGCCTTCGAGGAGAAGAAACAAATCGCCGGCGGCTTCGCTCAGAGCTCCGTCCGGCTGAACCAAGATGTTCGGGACGCCCTCGAATGGACGGCGAAGGAGATCGAGGCCCGAGGCCATCGGCTGGCGCGACGCGCCCTGGACATCTTCCCTCGTCTTGACGTTGATCCGAGCCTGATCCGCGAAATGAAAACCGCCGAGTTGCTCGCCAAGGCGGGTAGCCGCAACGTTGAGCAGGTCACCATGACACCGCAGGCGACCCGACTTTTCACCCCCCTCCGTGGTCGATTGCTGGCCTCCTTCCCCGACGCAATCGAGATCGCCGAGGCGAGGTCGATCAGCTATCACGCGCCAGAATTCTTCGTTGAGATCATCCCTCGAAAACGCGGGCTCGGGCTCCTGATCGCTCTGGACTTTAACGACGTGGAGGGCGATGCCGGGTTCGCGCGAGACACATCCGACTACAGCTTTGTGGTGAACGCCCGTCATCAAGGGGGCGTCCTGATCGACGTGCGTGACGAGATGGAGATCGACTCCGCCATGACGATCGTAAATCAAGCCCATGCGCTTGTCGCAGGCATCTAAACTAAAGGGCTAGCGGCGGTGAAGTAAGAGTTTGTCCGGAAAGCCGGACGAGCCGCTTCAAGGGGGTGCCGTCGCCGCCTGGTACAAGGCCAAATCCCAGCCAAATGCGCTCATCATGGGCTGCGAACGGCCCTTGGTTGGACGGTGAGAAGCTCAGCCGACCGCCGCTGCGGGCTTTCCGGACAGACTTCTAAGAGTTTGTCCGGAAAGCCGGACGAGCCGCTTCAAGGGGGTGCCGTCGCCGCCTGGTACAAGGCCAATCCCAGCCAAATGCGCTCATCATGGGCTGCGAATGGCCCTTGGTTGGACGGTGAGAAGCTCAGCCGACCGCCGCTGCGGGCTTTCCGGACAGACTCTAAGGAGCTCAGCGTGCAGGATGACGAAAAAGACCACAGCGAGCGAAGGCCAATGGCGCCTCCCGTTCGCAATCGTGCTGCGGATATTCGCCGCGCCGCGGTCGAGGCGGCAGCCCAGGCGGCGCCGCTCACGGCCGGACTTGCTCGTCTGTATCAGACGACTTACCCGCCAGCCTCGGAGACGAACCGGAGCGTCTGGGAGCATGCAATTTCTGCCCGCTCCAACGAGCATGATACCCGGCTGGATCAGCACGAGCGGATCCTGACGCCCCAAAGCGAGAGGCTCGAAGGGGTCGCCGCTGACTTGGTTGTTGCCTTGGCGCGGGCCTGCCCAAACGGCCGTCGATCGAATTTCTACTCGCCAGAGGATTTGGGCTCGCTTCTTCCGGATGCAAAGCCTGAGGAAATTGAGCGCGCCGTGTTTGAACTGGAGGCGGCACGGCTTCTCGAGCTCAGGCGTCACCTAGCCGGGTGGCACGTCCGGCTTGGTGAAACCTTCTACAGGCAGATTGATCATCAGGTGATGGATTGGCGAACAGTTAATGATGCGGCAGAGGTTGCCCGGCTTGTTCTGAGTGACCCACAGATGGTCCAGGTCGCCCGAATTCATGATCAGCTCGGCTGGCCTCTTCGCAGGCTCAATCCGGCGGTGTCGATCCTCTCGGAGGTCGTCCTGTCGAGCAAGGAGCTCGGCACGCCCTACTCGACGCCGCAGTTCCTGCGAAGGCCTGAGGACCTTGCGGCGCTCGTCCGATTCATCCGCGCGGTCGATGCTGCACCATGAAACGAGACTACGGTTTGATCCGGGAACTGCTGCGCCGGCTCGAGGAGAAGCCTAACTCGGGGCACATGAAAGCCGACGATTTTAAGGTCTTGGGCTACGACACACCCCAAGTCGCATACCACCTCAACCTGATGTACCAGGCCGGCTTCATCAATGCCGAAGCTATCCGCAGCACGACCTCACCGGACCGGATCATCGAGGTCTGGCCCTTCGATTTGACCTGGCAGGCCCACGAGTTTCTTGCGGCGTCTCGCGACGAGGCAGTCTGGCGGAAGGTCCTGCGCGATCTAGGCGGGAATCTCGGGGAGCGTGCCGTTCAGCGTGTTGTCGGCCCTGCTTATCGCCGAGGCCAAGAGAAAGTTGGGCCTCCCATGAGGCCGTCACATTGGAAATAGGTGGATGTCCTGGTTGAGGCCGTGAATTTCGCGAGTATCCATTGCCAAACTTGATAACGTGTGACCGTGCGATTTACAGATAGAGGCTAAGACATAGCGGCAAATCGACTGGCAGCCGCATTGCCTCGCATGAAACCGTGACCGGATGCCCGTCAGGTGACGGTCCCACGACCCCCGTCGAGGGTCGGTCGCGGGCGGCGAGGCGATGGCGGGTACCTGCTCCCCTCTGGTCCCTCGATCATTGGTAAGCGATGGGGTGGACGCCCCCCGACGGCATCGATGTGCCAAGATAGCGGGTGTTGAAACACCGCTACGAGGGGAGCGTCCATGAAAGAGGTTAGCATCATCGGCCTGGACCTGGCCAAGAACTTGTTCCAGGCCCATGGCGCTGCGGCGGATGGGTCGGTGGTTTTCCGGCGCAAGCTAACGAACGGCTCTACGATTTCAGTCGAACTGCTGGCATCAGTCGGGGCAGCGGCTGCCGGCAATTGATAGCGGCCGTCCAGCGAGGCGCCGACATCGTGGCCGTGCACCGCACCTATCTCGCCGAGCCGGGACGCAAGGCGGGAAGGAGTTTGCGGCATCAGTGTGCGCGATGCCCTTGCTGGCGCGCCATCATGGCATCCGGCACAGCCGCAGACTCCCGCGTCGTTCTTCTCGGCGGCCACCCTCGCCGATCTACCGGTGCAGCCCCGCGCGTGGCATGTCAGAGACATCATCCCGGCGGGCACCGTAACGATGCTCGGCGGCGATGCCGGCGTCGGCAAATCCATCGTGGCGCTTCAGCTCGCGGTCGCGACCGCGGCCGGCGTGGCGTGGCTAGGATGTGAGACTGCCGGCGGCGGGGTACTCTATCTTTCCGCCGAGGACGGCCGCGACGAACTACACCGCCGCATCGCCGACGTATCGGCGCAGCTTAGTAGTCGACCTCGCAGACCTCGATCGCCTGACGCTGTGCAGCCTCGCCGGCGAGGACGCTCGCCTGGCGGTTCAGGAGCCGAGAAGCGGCGTCCTGTCGCCAACTTCGCTGTTCTCAGATTTGGAGGGGCGGATCGATGAG
>CAVXOH010000017.1:0-77112 GCA_963763295.1 uncultured Alphaproteobacteria bacterium | reverse complement strand
CCTACCTCCAGTGGCCCGCCCAGGAAGGCCCGTACCGGATCGCCATCGTCAACGGCTTCGTCGGCAACACCTGGCGCATCCAGATGATCAAGACCGCCAAGGCCTATGCCGAGGATCCGGCGGTCAAGGACAAGATCGCCGAGCTCAAGGTCGTCTCGACCGGCGTCGACGCCCCGGCACAGCTCGGCGCCATCGAGGACTTCATCAACCAGGGCTTCGACGCCATCGTCACCATCGCCGTTTCGCCCGAGGGCTTCGACCGGGTAATCCGCCTCGCCGACAAGAACGACGTGGTGATCGTGCCGTTCGACAACGTCCTCGACACCGACGCCGTCATGCAGGTCAACGAGGACCAACTCGAGATGGGCCGCCAGTGGGGGCAGTTCCTCGTCGACCAGCTCAAGGCCAACGGCAAGACCTCCGGCAAGATCCTCGAGGTCCGCGGCCTGCCCGGCAACTCGGTCGACCGCGACCGCTCGATCGGCATCCACGAAGTGTTCGACGCCACCGGCGGCGACTGGGAGATCATCCAGGTCGTCGGCAACTGGGACGACGGCACCGCCCAGAAGGTGACGGCCGACGCCATCGCCGTGCACGGCCAGTTCGACGGCGTCACCGTCCAGGGCGGCTCGACCGGCACCGTGCAGGCGATGATGGACGCCGGCCACCCGTTCGTGCCGGTCGCCGGCGAGTCCGAGAACGGCTTCCGCAAGCTGATCGCCGAGCACGCCGACGAAGGCCTGACGGGCATGTCGATCGGCCAGTCGCCCGGCCTCGTCGCCATCTCGATGAAGGCGGCGATCTCGGCGCTCGAAGGCAATCCGATGCCGCAGCTCATCTCGGTCCCACTGCCGATCGCGACCCACGAGGACCTGAAGGACGGCGAGAACTTCTGGTCCGACCTGCCCGACAACTTCTTCACCGTCAACGAGTTCCCGCCCTGCGGCGTGAACATCTCCGGGCCCGCGATCATGGCGCAGTCCGAGGCCGACATGTGACGCATCCCCGGCGGCCCTTCGGGGCCGCCGGACTCCCGCCATGGCGAGCGAAGAGCCCCACGTCCAGCTGACCGGCGTCTCGAAGCACTTCGCGGGCATCCGTGCCCTCGACGGCGTCGACTTCGCCTGCCGCCGCGGCACCATCCACGCCGTCCTCGGCGAGAACGGTGCCGGCAAGTCGACGCTGATCAAGATCATCTCCGGCGTCCTGCGCCCCGATACCGGCGAGATGCGCCTCGCCGGCCGCGCCGTCGCCTTCGCCAACCCGTCGGAGGCCGCCCGCGCCGGCATCGTCTGCATCTTCCAGGAGCTGTCGCTGATCCCCGACCTCACGGTCGCCGACAACATCTCGCTCTCCGACCCGCCGAAGCGCCTCGGGCTGATCGACCGCCCCGCCCAGCGCCGGCGCGCCGAGGCGCTCCTCGCCCGCATCAAGTGCGAGGACATCAACCCGCGCGCGCTCGTGCGCGACCTCAGCCTCTCGCGCCGCCAGATGGTCGAGATCGCCAAGGCGATCGGCCGCGACCCCTCCGTCCTCATCCTCGACGAAGCCACATCGGCGCTGACCTCGCGCGACGTCGAGACCGTCTACGCGCTCCTGCGCGACCTCAGGGACCAGGGCACGGCCTCGATCTTCATCTCGCACCGCATGCATGAGGTCGACGCGCTCTGCGACACCCTCTCAGTCTTCCGCAACGGGCGTCACATCGAGACCTTCGCCAAGGGCGCCCGCTCGGGCCGCGAGATCGTCCGCCTGATGATCGGCCGCGACGTCGAGGCGCAGTTCCCGCCCAAGCCCGACCGTCCGCGCCCGGCGCCGCTGCTCCACGCCCGCGGCCTCGCCTGGGAGAACCGGCTCAAGGGCGTCGACATCTCGGTCGGCCGCGGCGAGATCGTCGGCCTCGGCGGCCTCGACGGCCAGGGCCAGAAGGAGCTGCTCCTCGCCCTCTTCGGCGTCCTGCGCGGCGTCGACGGCGAGGTCACGCTCGGAACCGCGCGCGGCCTGCCGACCTCCCCGGCCGCGGCGAAGTCCGGCAAGGCCCGGATCGCGCTCGTCCCCGAGGACCGCAAGACCGAGGGCCTGATGCTGGCGCGGCCGATCGCCGACAACCTGCTCGCCGCGTCCTATGCCCAGGTCTCGCGCGGCCCCTTCATCGACGAGCCGCGGGCGCGGGCAGCCATCGACGAGGGCCTGAAGAAGCTCCAGATCAAGATCGGCCGCCCCGAGGATCCGGTCGCGACCCTCTCCGGCGGCAACCAGCAGAAGGTCGTCATCGCCAAGTGGCTGATGGTCCACCCCGACCTGATCCTCTTGAACGACCCGACCCGCGGCATCGACGTCGGCACCAAGCAGGAGCTCTACCGGCTGATGCGCGCGCTCGCCGACGAGGGTAAGGCGATCCTGTTCTACTCGACCGACTACGCCGAGCTGATCGGCTGCTGCGACCGCGTCTCGGTGATGTACGACGGCGCCGTCCTGACCGAGCTCGAGGGCGACGCCATCACCGAGGAGGCGCTCGTCGCCGCCTCGCTGAACCTCGAGACCGCGGCGTGAACCGCCTGCGCCTGACCGTCGCGCAGAACCGCGGCTTCGTCGGCGCCTGCCTGCTCCTCGCCGGGCTCTACCTCGCCTACAACATCATGCACCCGCGCGGCTTCTCCGCCGCCGTCCTCGTCCAGAACGCCAACGAGTCGGTCGCCATCGGCTTCGTCGCGATGGCGCAGACGGTCCCCGTCCTCCTCGGCGGCCTCGACCTGTCGGTCGGCGCGGTGATGACGCTCGCGAGCTGCATCGCGTCCGAGGTCGTCAGCGGCACGCCGGCGCAGATCGTCCTCGGGATGCTGGCGACGCTCGCCTGCGGCACCGCCTTCGGCTTCCTGAACGGCCTCGTCGTCGTCTACGGCCGCATCCAGCCGATCATCGCCACCCTCGCCACCGGCGCCATCGCCATCGGCCTCGCGCTGATCATCCGCCCCGAGCCCGGCGGCAACATCGACGCCGACCTCGCCTGGGCGCTGACCAACCAGCTCGTCGACTTCGCCGACACCTATGGCCTCGCCGACGGCGGCGAGGCCGGGTGGTTCCGCCCCTTCGCCGGCTTGCCGGTGCCGCTCCTCATCCTCGTCGTCGTCGCGTTCGCCGTCTGGGTCCCGTTCCGCCGCTCGGTCACCGGCCGCACCGTCTATGCGATCGGTTCGGCCGAGGGCGCTGCCTACATGTCCGGCCTGCCGATCGCCCGCGCCAAGATCGCCGCCTTCACGCTCGCCGGCTTCTTCGCCGCCTGCGGCGGCCTCTACCTCGCGATCCAGACCGCGTCCGGCAACGCCGACGTCACCCAGGCGGGGACCTACACGCTGAACTCGATCGCCGCCGTCGTCCTCGGCGGCACCTCGCTGCTCGGCGGCATCGGCGGCGCGATCGCCAGCCTGATCGGCGCCCTGATCCTGCGCGTCATCTCGTTCTACTTCCGCATCCTCGCCATCGACCCGCTGCTGCAGCCGCTGATCGAGGGCGCGGTCCTCCTCGCCGCCGTCAGCCTCGGCGCCATCCGCACGCTCCGGGTGAAGAACCGCCTCGAGCTCTTCCGATGACGATGACCAGCCTCGCCCAGATCCGCCCCGAGAACCGCCCGATCGCCATCGCCGCCGGCTTCATCCTCGTGATCCTCGCCCTCGGCACCGCCTACACGCTCTCGGCCCAGGGCACCGCGCCGCTGCTCTCGCCGAACTACCTGCTCCAGCAGCTGCAGATCGGCTCCTTCCTCGGCCTCGTCGCGGCCGGCATGATGATGGTGATCCTGCTCGGCCACATCGACCTCTCGGTCCCCTGGACCCTCACCGCCGCCGCGATGATGGCGACGACCGTCGGCGGCCCCTGGGCGATCCCCGCCGGCCTCGCCGTCGGCGTCCTCGTCGGCCTCTTCAACGGCTTCGGCGTCGCCTGGCTGCGCATCCCCTCGATGATCTTCACCCTCGGCGTCGACAGCGTCATGCGCGGCCTGATGGTCGCCCATACCGGCGGCTTCGCGCCGCAGACCGACGCGACGCCGCTGATGCGCAGCCTCGCCTCCGCCCGCATCCTCGGCATCCCCAACGCCATCTTCGTCTGGGCCGGAGTCTCGCTCGTCGTCGCGACCATCCTCTCGCGCACCGGCTTCGGCCGCGCCATCTACGCGACCGGAACCCGCGAGGGCGCCGCCTACCTCAGCGGCATCCGCACCCGCCTCGTCATCGTCGGCGCCTTCGTCGCCTCCGGCACCTGCGCCGCCATGGCCGGCGTCCTCCTGGCCGGCTACTCGACCCGCGCCTACCAGGGCATGGGCAACGCCTTCCTGCTCCCGGCGATCGCCGCCGTCGTCCTCGGCGGCACCCGCATCCTCGGCGGCAGCGGCCGCTACGCCGGCACCGTCGTCGGCGTCATCCTCATCGTGCTCCTGAACTCGGTGCTCTCGATCATGCAGATGCCCGAGGCCGGCCGGCAGATCATCTACGGGGTGGTGATCGTGACTATGCTGCTGGTCTATGGTCGCCACGAGAAGATCACGTCCTGAACGAAAGGCCCTCGCGATGCCCGCCGACTTCCACGAGATCCGTGACGACCGCTTCGCCCGCATGCTGCACGGCACCGCCGGACTCGACCTCATCTGGACCGGCGGCCGCTGGTGCGAGGGCCCCGCCTACTTCCCCGCCGGCCGCTACCTCGTCTGGTCCGACATCCCGAACGACCGGCTGATGCGCTGGGACGAGTGCTCGGGCGCCGTCTCGACCTTCGAGCAGCCCTGCCGCAACCAGAACGGCCACACCGTCGACCGCGAGGGCCGGCTCGTCACCTGCGAGCACCGCGGCCGCTGCGTCAGCCGCATCGAGCACGACGGCTCGCGCACCGTCCTCGCCGACAGCTTCGACGGCATGCGCCTCAACTCCCCGAACGACGTCGTCGTGAAGGCCGACGGCTCGATCTGGTTCACCGACCCGAGCTACGGCATCGACAGCGAGTACGAGGGCGACGCCGCCAAGTCCGAGATCGGCGCCTCGAACGTCTACCGCATCGACCCCGATGACGGGGCCGTCACCCTCGTCATCGACGACCTCGTCCAGCCGAACGGCATCGCCTTCTCGCCCGACGAGTCGCTGCTCTACGTGAGCGACACCGGCCGCAGCCACCGCCCCGACCACGAGCCCAAGATCCGCGCCTACCCGATCTCGCTCGACCGCAAGGCCGTCCACGACGGCCACGACTTCGCGGTCTGCGAGGCGGGCGCCTTCGACGGCTTCCGCGTCGACACCCGCGGCCACGTCTGGAGCTCGGCCGGCGACGGCGTCCACTGCTTCGCCCCGGACGGCACCCTCCTCGGCAAGATCCTCGTCCCCGAGATCTGCGCCAACGTCTGCTTCGGTGGGCGCAAGCGGAACCGCCTCTTCATCTGCGCCACCACCTCGGTCTTCGCCCACTACGTCAACGCCCGCGGCTGCGGCTACTGACGGACGGGCGCCCCCGGCGCCCGGGCCGGGGCCGACCTGGATCCCCGCGTCATGCCACCGGCCGCCGCCCTGCCCGAGCCCTTCGCCGGCTGGTTCGCCCGCCGCGGCTGGGTGCCGCACCCACACCAGCTCGCGCTGCTCGACCGCGCCGCCGACCCGGCGACGCTGCTCATCGCCCCGACCGGCGGCGGCAAGACGCTGGCGGGCTTCCTCCCCTCGCTGGTCGAGCTCGGCCCCGCGCCCCCGCCCGGCCTCCACACCCTCTACGTCTCGCCGCTGAAGGCGCTCGCCGCCGACATCCGCCGCAACCTCGGCGCCCCGCTCGCCGAGATGAACCTCGCGATCCGCGTCGAGGACCGCACCGGCGACACCAGCGCCCGCGAGCGCGCCCGCCAGCGCGTCGACCCGCCGCACATCCTCCTCACCACGCCCGAGTCCCTCGCGCTGATGCTCTCCTACGAGGAGGCGCCGCGCATCTTCGCCGCCGTCTCCCGCATCGTCATCGACGAGATCCACGCGCTCGCCGAGTCGAAGCGCGGCGACCAGCTGATGCTCGGCCTCGCCCGCCTGCAGACCCTCGCCCCCGGCCTCCGCCGCGTCGCCCTCTCCGCCACCGTCGAGGACCCCCCCGCACTCGCCGCCTATCTCGGCCCCGCTACGCAGGTCCTCCTCGCCGACCCCGGCCCCGAGCCCGACATCTCGATCCTCGAGACCGAGGCGCCGCCGCCCTGGGCCGGCCAGACCGCCACCTACGCCGCCCCCGCGGTGATGGACCTGATCCGCGGCGCCGCCATCACCCTCGTCTTCATCAACACCCGCGCCCAGGCCGAGGTGTTCTTCCAGCACCTCTGGGCGCAGAACGACGAGGCACTGCCCATTGCCCTCCACCATGGCTCGCTCTCCCGCGAATCGCGCCAAAAGGTCGAGGCGGCGATGGTCGCTGGCGAGCTCCGCGCCATCGTCGCCACCGGCTCGCTCGACCTCGGCATCGACTGGGGCGACGTCGACCTCGTCGTCCAGGTCGGCGCGCCGAAGAACGTCAAGCGCCTCGTCCAGCGCATCGGCCGTGCCAACCACCGCTACAACGCCCCCTCCCGCGCCGTCCTCGTCCCCTCGAACCGCTTCGAGCTGCTCGAATGCCGCGCCGCCCTCGACGCCGTGCACGAGCACACCCTCGACGGCGCCCCGCGCGGCCCCGGCCCGCTCGACGTCCTCTGCCAGCACATCCTGCTCACCGCCTGCGCCGGCCCGTTCGACGCCGACGCCCTCTTCGCCGAGGTCACGACCGCCGGCCCCTACCGCGCCCTGCCGCGCGCCGACTTCGACGCCTGCCTCGCCTACTGCGCCACCGGCGGCTACGCGCTCAGGGCCTACGACCGCTGGCAGCGCCTCAGCCTGCGCGACGGCCGCTGGCAGCTCCGCGACCCGCGCCGCGCCCGCGCCATCCGGATGAACGTCGGCACCATCGTGACGACCGAGCTCCTGAAGGTCCGCCTCAAGGGCCGCGGCGGTGCCCCCTTGGGCGAGATCGAGGAGGACTTCGCCGCCTCGCTCACCCCCGGCGACACCTTCCTCTTCGGCGGCGAGACCGTCCGCTACGAATCCCTGCGCGAGATGACCGTCGAGGTCACCCGCCAGGCCTCCGCCTCGCCCAGGGTCGCGATCTACGCCGGCACCAAGCTCGCCACCTCGACGCTCCTCTCGCACCGGGTGATCGAGCTCCTCGCGAACCCCGCCGCCTGGTCCGGCCTGCCCGACCACATGCGGGAGTGGCTGTCGCTGCAGGCCGAGGTCAGCCGCATGCCCCGCCCCGGCCATCTCCTCGCCGAGACCTTCCCGCGCGGCCCGCGCCGCCACCTCTGCCTCTACGGCTTCGCCGGCCGCAACGCCCACCAGACCCTCGGCCTGCTGGTGACCCGGCGCATGGAGCTCCTCGAGCTCAACCCGATCGGCTTCGTCGCCAACGACTACGCGCTCCTGATCTCCGGCCTCGACGAGGTGCCCGACCCGGCGGCGCTGCTGACGCCCGAGGGCCTGCGCGACGGCCTCGAAGGCTGGCTCGGCGACAACGCGGTGATGAAGCGCACCTTCCGCAACGCCGCCACCGTCGCCGGGCTGATCGAGCGCAACATGCCGGGCCTGCGCAAGACCGGCCGGCAGGCGACCTTCTCCTCCGACATCCTGTACGACACGCTCAGGAAGTACGACCCCGGGCACCTGCTGCTGCGCATCACCCGCGACGAAGCCGGCCGCGGTCTCGTCGACTTCGGCCGCATCGAGGAGATGCTCTCCCGCATCTCCGGCCGCATCGACGTGGTGCGCGCCCCGCACGTGACGCCCCTCGCCGCGCCGCTCTTCCTCGAGATGGGCAAGGTGCCGATCTCCGGCGGCAAGGCCGAGGCACGCCTCGTCAGCGAAGCCGCCGCCGCCCTCCTCGCCGAAGCGGGCCTCACGCCGGGCTGACCGCCGCCCCGAACCCGGCATCCGCCCGCGACGAGGGCAGCGGCCCGACCGCGGGCGGCCGAGAAGCGGCCGCCCGGGGGGCGGTCGGCCGCTGCCCGGGCTCGGGGCCCGGGCGGGACGGTGGAGCCCGCGCGCTTCGTTCCCCTTGCCGCCGTCCGGCGACTCCGGCATCACCGGGCGATGACGACGCAGGCCATCGAACTCGCCGGCGCGCGCCTTGAGGCGCGGGCGTCCGGCGCGCTCTGGTGGCAGGCCGAACGGCTGCTCTGCGTCGCCGACCTTCACCTCGGCCGGTCCGAGCGCCTCGCCCGTCGCGGCGGCACCCTGCTGCCGCCCTACGAGACCACCGAAACCCTTGGCCGCCTCGCCGCCGAGATCGCGGCGCTGGCGCCCGAGCAGGTGGTCTGCCTCGGCGACAGCTTCGACGACGGCGACGCGGGGCCGGCGCTCGCCGCCGCCGATGCCGCCGTGCTCGCCGCGCTGATCGCGGGCCGCGACTGGATCTGGGTCGCCGGCAACCACGACCCGCTGCCCCTCGCGCTCGCCGGCCGCTATTTGCCCGAGCTCGCCCTCGGCCCGCTCGCCTTCCGCCACGCCGCCCGGCCCGGCACCGCTCCCGGCGAGGTCTCCGGCCATTACCACCCGAAGCTCCGCCTGCCCGTCGGCGGCCGCGGCGTCGTCCGACCGTGCTTCCTCCTCGACGGCCGCCGGCTGATCCTGCCGGCCTTCGGCGCCTATACCGGCGGCCTCTTCGCCGACAGCCCGGCCTTCGCCGCCCTGCTCGGCCCCGGCGCCCGCGCCGTCCTGACCGGCACGCCCTGCCTGGCCGTGCCGCTGCCGGCGCACGCCTGATGCAGCCGCGCAACCCCGACTTCGACGCCGTCGTCCGGGCGAGCTTCGCCCGGCAGGGCATGATGCGCCTCCTCGAGGCGACGATCGCCGACCTCGCCCCGGGCCGCTGCATGCTCTCGGCGCCGATCCGCCCCGAGACCAGCCAGCAGCACGGCTTCGCCCATGCCGGCCTCGCCTGGTCGCTCGGCGACAGTGCCGCCGGCTACGCCGCGCTGAGCCTGCTCGCCCCGGGCGACGAGGTCCTGACCGTCGAGATGAAGATCAACCTCCTCGCGCCGGCCAGCGGCACCCGCCTCGTCGCCGAGGGCCGCGTCGTCCGCAACGGCCGCCGCCTCCTCGTCGTCGCCTCCGAAGTCTACGCCGAGGCCGACGCCGCCCGCCGCCACGTCGCGACGATGCTCGGCACGATGATCGCGCGGGACCGGGCAGCCTTAACGATTCAATCCCGAGTCTTTTGCTACCCATACGCATTCCATATGGGTTCCATACGGGTTCCATATCGCGCGGATCCTCGTAAACCTTTGATATCAGGCCGTCAGACCTTCCGGCTCCGGCAGCCCCCGAATCCGGCAGCACGCGGTCACCGTATTCGCCAGCAGGCAGGCGATCGTCATCGGCCCGACCCCGCCCGGCACCGGCGTGAGCGCACCGGCGACCTTGGAAACGCTCGAAAAATCGACGTCCCCGACCAGCTCGATCACCCCCTCCGGCCGCGCCACCCGGCTGATCCCGACGTCGATCACCGTCGCCCCCGGCTTCACCCAGTCCCCGGTCACCAGCCCCGGCCGCCCAACCGCCGCCACGAGAACGTCGGCCCTCGCCGCGATCCCCGGCAACCCCCGGCTCCGCGAATGCGCGACCGTCACCGTGCAGTTCTCCCGCAGCAGCAGCTGCGCCATCGGCTTGCCGACGATGTTCGACCGCCCAATCACCACCGCGTCGAGCCCGGCGAGGTCGCCCAGCCGGTCGCGCAGCAGCATCAGGCAGCCGAGCGGCGTGCACGGCACCATCGCCGGCTGCCCGATGGCGAGCCGGCCGGCGTTCAGCACGTGGAAGCCGTCGACGTCCTTCTCCGGCGTCACCGCATCGAGCACCCGCGCCGTGTCGATCTGCGCCGGCAGCGGCAGCTGCACCAGGATGCCATGGACCGCCGGGTCCTGGTTCAGCCGCGCGATCACCCCGAGAACCTCGCCCTCGCTCGCCGTCGCCGCCAGCCGGTGCTCCTGCGAATGCATCCCGATCTCGCGGGTCTGCTTGCCCTTGCTGCGGACATAGACCTCGCTCGCCGGATCGTCGCCGACCAGCACCACCGCGAGGCCGGGCACGATGCCCTGCACGCCGAGCTCGGCCACGATCCCCGCCACCCGGGCGCGGATCCGCGCCGCGAACGCCTTGCCATCGATGATGTCCGCGCCCATCGGCGACCTCACGCAAGCCCCGGCGCCCGCTTAGCGGCATCTCCGAACCGGCGCAACCGGCGCGCTCGCCCCCACCCGGCGGACGCGGCGGCAATGGCATCGAGTGTCAGGCCCGGCCCGCCAGCGCCTCCAGCCCGAGGCGGGCAAGGCTCTCGCGCACCTGCGCCGTCGGATCGAGGGCGATGTCGACGACGATGCCGTCCTCGTCCGGCCCGAGCGGCTCGAGCGTCGCGAGTTGCGAGGCGAGCAGGTCAGGCGGAAAGAAATGCCCGACCCGGCTGGCGAGCCGCGCCTGCAGGATCTTGGGATCGCCATCGAGGTGCACGAAGCGCACCCGCGGCGCGCCGGTCCTGAGCAGATCGCGGTAGGAGCGCTTCAGGGCCGAGCACGTCAGCACCGACGACCGCCCGGCGGCCTCGCGTTCGCCGATCAGCCCCGCCAGGGTTCGCAGCCACGGCCAGCGATCGGCATCGTCGAGCGGGACATGCGCCGCCATCTTGGCGACGTTTGCCGGCGGGTGGTGCTGGTCGCCCTCCTCGAACGGCCAGCCGAGCGCTTCCGCCAACCCCTCGCCGACGGTCGTCTTGCCGCAGCCTGAAACCCCCATCACCACGACGTGCTGCAGGGGCCGCTCCGGACTCAGGTCGCCGGCTCCGGCATCCCGTCGTCGCGCGTCGGGCGGGCCGCCTTGCCGGTCTTCGGGATTGCGGCGATCCCCGAGGCACCGCCCTCGTCCTTGGCATCGTCATCGTCGCTGCCGCGGTTCAGCGGCTGGCCGTTGATCACGCGGGTGATCTCCTTGCCGGTCAGGGTCTCGTACTCGAGCAGGCCCAGCGCCAGCCGGTCGAGGTCGTCGCGCTTCTCGGTCAGGATGCGCTTGGCCATCTCGTAGCCCTCGTCGACCAGCACGCGCACCTCGGCGTCGATCAGCTCGTGCGTATCCGGCCCGGCGTTCACCCCGCCGGTCTGCGGCCCGAGATAGGTGAACTGCTCGCCCGCGTAGTCGATGTTGCCGAGCTTCTGGCTCATGCCGAACTTCGTCACCATCGCCCGGGCGATCCGGCTGACCTGCTGGATGTCGCTGGCCGCGCCGCTCGTCACGTTGTCCGGCCCGAACACCAGCTCCTCGGCGACCTTGCCGCCCATCGCCATCGCGATCATCGACTTGTACTTGGTCATCGTGACCGAGAGCTGGTCCCGCTCCGGCAGGCTCAGCACCAGGCCCAGCGCCCGCCCGCGCGGGATGATCGTCGCCTTGTGGATCGGGTCATGCTGCGGCACGTTCAGCCCCACCACCGCGTGCCCCGCCTCATGATAAGCCGTGAGCCTGCGCTCCTCGTCGGACATGACCATGGACCGCCGCTCGGCGCCCATCATGACCTTGTCCTTGGCGTTCTCGAAGTCGTCCATCGTCACGAACCGCTTGCCGGTCCGCGCCGCCATCAGCGCCGCCTCGTTGACGAGGTTGGCGAGATCGGCGCCAGAGAACCCGGGGCAGCCGCGCGCGATGATGCGCAGGTCCACGTCCGCCGAAAGCGGCACCCGCCGGGAATGCACGGCGAGGATCTTCTCGCGCCCCTTGATGTCGGGGTTGGTCACCTGGATCTGCCGGTCGAACCGGCCCGGACGCAACAGCGCCGGATCCAGCACGTCCGGCCGGTTGGTCGCGGCGATCAGGATCACGCCCTCGTTGGCCTCGAAGCCGTCCATCTCGACGAGGAGCTGGTTGAGCGTCTGCTCACGCTCGTCGTTGCCACCGCCGTAGCCCGCGCCGCGATGCCGCCCGACGGCGTCGATCTCGTCGATGAAGACGATGCAGGGCGCGTTCTTCTTCGCCTGCTCGAACATGTCGCGTACGCGGGACGCGCCGACGCCGACGAACATCTCGACGAAGTCCGAGCCCGAGATCGAGAAGAACGGCACCCCCGCCTCGCCGGCGATCGCGCGGGCGAGCAGCGTCTTGCCGGTGCCCGGCGGGCCGACCAGCAGCGCGCCCTTGGGGATCTTGCCGCCCAGCCTCGAGAACTTCTGCGGGTCGCGCAGGAATTCGACGATCTCCTCGAGTTCCTCCTTGGCCTCGTCGATGCCGGCGACGTCGTTGAACGTGACCTTTCCCGACTTCTCGGTCAGGAGCTTTGCCTTCGACTTGCCGAAGCCCATGGCGCCGCCACGGCCGCCGCCCTGCATCCGGTTCATGAAGAAAATCCAGACGCCGATCAGCAGCAGGAACGGCAGCCAGAGCCCGAGCGCCGAGACGAAGCCCGACTGCTCCTGCGGCGCCGCCTGGATCTCGACGCCGTTCTCGCGCAGATCGGGCAGCACGTCTGTGTTGCGCGGCTGGACGGTCTGGAACGCGACGCCGTCGACGCTGGTCACATAGACCCGCTCGCCGTCAAGGCGCACCGAGGCCACCTGCCCCGCCTCCACGCGGTTGAGGAATTCCGAGTAGCTGATCTCGCGTCCCATCGAGGTGCGGCTGCCGTTCGAGAAGACGTTGAACAGCGCAACCATCAGAAGAAACAGGATGATCCAGAAGGCGATATTCTTGGTGTTACCCACGTTCGACGTCTCCTAGAGCGACCGGCAGGGCGGACGCATTGGCCCGCGGGTCTTGCTCCCTAACATAAGCGGTGGCGCCCCGGATTTAACGCACTATATCCGGCGCCCACGGCGGCGTCACGGCGGAGACTCGCCGGAAGCTGAATCCCGCCTCCGGCCGCGCCAACGGCGCCGCCACCAACGCCCCGTCGCGCCAGATCGCGGGCGTCGTCACCAGCGTCTCGCGCGCCACGCCGGCGGGTGCCCCGCCCGCGATCCGTGCCAATCCGCCCGGGCCGAGCGCCCCGATCGTGAGCCCGTCGCCGGTCGGCGGCTTCCCCTCGATCTGCCAGCGGCCGTCCCAGCGCCCGGCCGCCAGCGGCACCGCCGGCGCCACCCGCGCCAGCTCGCGGCGGATCGCAATCCGCCCGCCGCGGGCCCGCAGCACGCACCCGTGCAGCGTCACCCCATGGCCGACCCGCCCCGCTTCCACCGCCGCGAGCGCCGCCTCGAGCCGCACCAGCCGAGGCCGGTACACCGCGCCCGCGACCCAGCAGACCGCCCCGGCGAGCAGCCGCAGCCGCAACTCCTCCGGCGCCGCCGTCAGCGGTCCCGGATCGAGCGTCAGGTCCCCCGCCGGACCCGGCGTCACGCAGGCGGCCGCCAGCGCCGCGGTGCCCCGCTCCAGCGCCTCCCGTGCCCGCGCCATCGCCCGCGCCGTCGCCGCCAGCCGCTCAGGCCCGATGCCGAGCGCCGCGAGCGCCGGCAGCGCCGCGCGGGCGCGAACGCGTTCGAAGCGCAGGTCGAGGTTGCTCGGATCCTCCGCCCAGCCCACGCCCTTGGTCTCGAGCCAGCCCCGGAGCGCCGTGCGCCGGACCCCGAGCAGCGGCCGGAGCCACAGGATCCCCTCCGCTCGCACCACCGCCGCCATCCCGGCCAGCCCGTCGACGCCCGATCCGCGCGCCAGCCGCAGCACCACCGTCTCCGCCTGATCGTCGAGCGTGTGGCCGAGGGCGACCGCCCCGATGCCGCGGCCGCGCGCCCAGTCGGCGATCAGCGCGCGACGCGCCTGTCGCGCCCGGTCCAGGAGGTTGCCCGCCCCGTCCCAGTCCCCCCAGCGGCAGGTCGCGTGCGCGATCCCGCGGCCGGCGCACAGCGCAGCCACCGCCGCCGCCTCGCCGCCGCTCTCCGGCCGCAGGCAATGGTCGACCGTCACCGCTGCAACGACCCGCCCGGCGCGCGCCGCCGCCTCCTCCAGCAGGAGCAGGAGCGCCATCGAGTCGCCGCCGCCCGACACCGCGACGCCGATCTCGCCCTCCGGTGCCGCGGCCACCACCGCGTCGAGGGCCGACGCGAGCCCCGGCGGCAGCGTCACGGGCAGGCGAGCGTCCGCCGCTCCGCGGCAACGTCGCCTGCCACCACCGAGCCCGGATAACGGCTGTCGACCTCGGTCAGCGTCAGGCACGCCTCGTCGGTCTGGCCGAGCTTGCCGAGGCTGACCGCGAGCCTGTAGAGCGCCCGCGGCGCCAGCGGGTCCTGCGGGGCGCCGCTGAAGGTGTCGAGGAAGCTCCGTGCCGCTCCGCGCCAGTCCTCCTGCGCCGCCAGCGCCTCGCCGCGGCGGAACTGCGCCTCGGTCGACAGCGGGCCGCCCGGATAGGTCTGCAGGAACGTCCCGAACAGCGCCGCCGCCTTGGCGTTGTCGCCGGCGTCGGCCGCCGCCACCGCCGCGTCGAAGTCGGCCTGCTCGGTCGCCACCAGCGCCCCGGTGCCTTCCGGGGCCACCGACGGCGCGATCGGCCGCGGCCGCGGCCGCGTGACGCCGCCGCCGAGCGGCTCGGGCTCGGTCCGCACGCTGGTAACGCCGCCCTCGAGCTCGGTCAGGCGGAACTCGATGTCGCCGACATGGTTGGTCGCGTCCTCGACGATCCGCTCGACATCGTTGGTCAGCACGTCGACCCGGTCGGTCAGCCGCCGGAGCTCGGCTTCGAGCTGGTCGAGCCTGGTCAGCGCCGACGCCGGGTCAACCGGCAGGCCGCCGGAGCTGCCGCTGCGCACCAGCTCGTTGCGCAGCTGCTCGATCTGCCCGTTCAGCACCGTGAGTTCGGCCTTGATGTCGGCCAGCGTCTGCGGCTGCGCCGCCACCGGCGCGCCGAGGACGAGCGCGGTCGCGAGCGCCAGACCGTGCAGAGCTCTGATGCGCATGCGGCTTCTCCTTGCGGGCGAGCCTAGCGGATCACGCGCCGGTGCCGCCAGTCACAACCGTGACAGCGCGGCGGTTCTGCGAAAAGCAGCTCTCGTCCGCACAGGTCGCGATCGGGCGCTCGCGGCCGAAGGTGATGATCGAGATGCGGCTGTCCGGGATGCCCTGGCTCACCATGTGGTTGCGCACCGCGCTGGCCCGGCTCGAGCCGAGCGCCATGTTGTACTCGCCCGTGCCCCGCTCGTCGGCGTGACCCTCGATCAGGATCGGCGCCGACGGGTTCTGCATCAGCCAGCCGACCTGCGCGTTGAGGGTGCCGATCGCCTCGGCCGACAGCGTCGACTGGTCGACCGCGAACAGCACCCGGTCGCTGATCGTCGAGCCCGGCAGCACGCCGCCCCCGGCCAGTCCGCCGGCCCCGAGGCCGCCGAGCGTGCCGTCGGCGCCGCTGTAGCCCGCATCGGGCGAGCCCGGGATCGTCACGTCCGCGTTGCGGCCGCATCCCGCCGCCACCAGTGCCAGCGCGAGCAGCACGCCTGCCGTCAACGTCTTCATCTGTCACCTACCCTTTTCCGCCCCGTTCAGGGCCTTCTGTCTCAAGCCAGCAGCCCCGACCACGAGGGGTCGGAGGCGAACCCCGTGGTCGGCACCAGCTTCAGGTTCCGCCCGGTGACGTCGACCGAATAGATCTGCGGCCCGCCGCTGGCGCCCGGTGTCTCGCGGAAGAACATCAGCACCCGTCCGTTCGGCGCCCAGGTCGGGCCCTCGTCGAGATAGCTGCCGGTCAGCAGCTTCTCGCCCGACCCGTCGGTGCGCATGACCCCGATGTGGAAGCGCCCGCCGTCGATCTTGGTGAAGGCGATCATGTCGCCGCGCGGCGACCAGACCGGTGTCGCGTAGCGTCCCTGGCCGAAGCTGATCCGCTGCGCCTCGCCGCCCGACGCCGACATCACGTAGAGCTGCTGGGTGCCGCCGCGGTCGCTCTCGAAGACGATGCGGTTGCCGTCCGGCGAGAACGCCGGCGCGGTGTCGATCGACGAGGTGCGGGTGAGCTGCGTGTGCCCGCGGCCGCCGATGTCGGCGACGAAGATGTCCGACCCGGACCCTACCGACATCGAGAACACCACGCGCCGCCCGTCCGGCGAGAACCGCGGCGCGAAGGTCATCCCCGAGGTATCGTCGATCACCGTCCGGCTGCCGCCGCCCCCCTCCAGCAGCATCACCTTCGGCGCGCCCTGCTCGTAGCTCGTGTAGAGCACCTGCCGCGCGTCGGCGGCGAGCCGCGGCGTCAGCACCAGCGCGCCGCCGTCGGTCAGCATCACCGGGTTGGCCCCGTCGTAGTCCATGATCGCGAGCTGCTTGCGCCGCGCCTCCTTCGGCCCGCTGGCGGCGATGAAGGCCACCCGGCTGTCGAAGTAGCCGCCCTCGCCGGTCAGCCGCGAATAGACGGCGTCAGCGACCTTGTGCGCGAGCCGGCGCCAGTTGGCGGTGCCCCCGTCGAACTGGAGCCCCTCGCCGAGCGGGGCCTGGGCGAAGACGTCCCAGAGCCGGAACCGCACCTGGGCCCGGTCGCCCGACACCCCGACGGCGCCGGTGATCAGCGCCTGGGCGTTCACCGCCTTCCAGTCGGCGAACTGCACCGGGGCGTCGAAGTTCGACACCCGCCCGATATGGGCGGCCGACGGAATCTCACGGAAGAGCCCGGTCCCGGCGAGATCGTCGATCACCACCTGGGTGATCCGCGCGGCGAGATCGCCCCCCGCCGCGGCATCGGGCACGAAGCCCGGCACCGCGAACGGCATCGGCTCGACCACCCCCTCGGTGATCTCGATGCGAAGCGGCGCCTGGGCCGCGGCGGCGAACGGGCGCAGCGCCAGCGCGACCGGCACGCCGATCAGCAGGTTGCGCCGCAGGCGATCTACCATGACACCATTCCCTCGGGGTTGAAGACGACTTCGATGTTGCGCCACTGGCCGAACTTGTCCCGCGGCAGCTCGTAGGGCGAGCAGCGGATCAGCGCCCGCCGGCCGGCCTCGAACGCCTGCTGGAAGCGGGCGTCCGGGGCCGCTCGCGGCTCGATCATCCGGATCGATGCGTTGATCACCGCTCCGTCCGCGGCAAGCTCCGCCGCCACCGTGACCTTGAGCTCCTGCGCGTCGCGCACGCCCGCCGGGACGTTCCAGCAGCGCTGCACGGCGAGCTTCAGCCCATCCTTCTCCGAATTGGTCAGGGGCGGCCCGACCGGCAACGAGGTCGCCGTGGCCGCGGTCGGCTCGGTCGGCGCCGTCACCGTCGGCTCGGTCGGCTCGGTCGGCTGCGTCGGGCGCGTCTGCCCCCGACGCGCCATCTCCCTCTCGACCTCGCGCCGCAAGGCCGCCATCACGCTCTCGGCCTCGGTGTCGCGGGCGACGCTGCGCGGCCGCGCCATCGGCCGGGCCGAGGTCTCGAGCGCCAGCGGCTCGCGCGGCACCGCCTCGGCCTCGGGCTCGGGCGCGGCCTCGGGCGGAGCAGCCGGCGTCTCCTCGACCCGCGCCACCTCGACCTCGGGCTCGGGCGCCGTCACCGGCGCGGGCGTCTCGGCCGGCCGCACGGTATCGGGGGGCGGCGGAACCGGGTTCGGCTCGACTCTCGGGGCCGGCCGGGCGCGCGGCGGCTCGGCCGCGGTCGGCGGCTCCACGGTGACGATGCGCGGCACGATCCTGTCGGGCTCGGGCTCCGGCGGCGCCTCGAGCGTCGCGATCTCCTGAACGGGCGCCTCGGGCGCCGCCTCCGGGACCTCCGGCGTCTCGACCGGCTCGGGCTCGGCCTCCTCTACCGGCTCGGGTTCGGCCTCCTCTACCGGCGCGGGTTCGGCCTCCGCCGGGCGCGCGGCCGGCGGCACCGGCGGGGCTTCCTCGTCGCGCGGGGTCTCGGCCGACACCGCGGCCTGCGCGGCGTCGAACTCCGCCTCGGTGACGAAGCTGACCTCGGTCACCCGGATCGGCTCGCGCTCGCGCGGCCCGAACCAGGGCAACCCGACGACCGCCAGCAGCATCAGCGCCCCATGCCCAGCGGCCGAGATTTTGGTCCCGGTCTGCATCGTCCCGACCCGGCTAGCCGTCCTGCCCGTCGAACCGCGGCCCGCCCTGCTCGGTCACCAGCCCGATGTTGCGAAAGCCGCTGGCGTTCAGCGCCCCCATTACCTGCATCACGCCCTCGTAGGGGATCGCCCCGTCGGCGCGCAGGAAGACCTTGTCGCTCTTGCGTTCCTCCGACACCGCGCGCAGCAGCGGGATCAGCTCGCCGCGCTCGGTCGGCGCGTTCTGCACCAGGATCTGCCCGTCGGCGGTCAGCGCGACCGTCAGCGGCTCCTCCTGCTCGGTCGGGAGCGGCGCGGCCGCCGTCTCGGGCAGCTCGATCGGCACCCCCACGGTCAGGAGCGGCGCCGCCACCATGAAGATGATCAGCAGCACGAGCATCACGTCGACCATCGGCGTGACGTTGATCTCCGCCATCGGCCGCTTGCGCCCGTGCCGGCCGCCGCGTGCGCGGCCGCCGCTCTGCAGCGATGCGCCCATCTCAGGCGGCCCGGTCGAGCTGGCGCGACAGGATCATCGAGAATTCGTCGGCGAAGCTCTCGTAGCCGCCGATCACCTGCTCGGTGTCCTGGTTCAGCTTGTTGTAGAAGATCACCGCCGGGATCGCCGCGAGGAGCCCGAGTCCGGTGGCGAGCAGCGCCTCGGCGATGCCCGGCGCCACCACCGCGAGGTTTGTCGACTGCTGCAGCGCGATCTCCTCGAACGCGTGCTTGATGCCCCAGACCGTGCCGAAGAGCCCGACGAACGGCGCGATCGATCCCGACGGTGGCGAGGAAGTTCAGCCCCTTGGTCAGCCCCTCCGCCTCGCGCCCGATCGCGACGTTCATCGCCCGCTCGATGCGCGCCTGCGTGCCCGCGATCAGCCCGCCGTCCTGCCGGTGCGAGCGGCGCCACTCGGTCATCCCCGCCGCGAACACCCGGGCCGCCGACCCCGGCGGCTCGGGTCCGACCTTGTCGTAGACGACGTCGAGCGGCTCGCCCGACCAGAACGCCTGCTCGAACTCGTGCGCCTCGTCGCGGGCGCGCCGGAGGTCGAAGAGTTTCTGGATGATGATCGCCCACGACCAGAACGAGGCGGCGATCAGGACGAGCATCACGATCTTCACCGTGAGGGTCGCCCGGAAGAACAGCGCCAGCAGCGAGAAATCGATCTGCTGCGCCACGTCCAGGGTTTCGTTCATTTTTTGCCTGCTCTGGAATGTTTGCTCGGGTGGTTCAGCCGCGTTCGTCCGGCTCGCGCGGGACCATAGCCGATTTTCGCGGCGTTTTGTCGGAAATCCCGCGTGATGTCTAGGGGGCGCTCATCGAGCGGCGGCAGCCGGCCGAGCGCCGCCCTGACCTCGGCCGGGCATCCGCGCCGGTCGGCCGTCGGGCCGGAGGCAGGCGAGGGTCACCCGGCACTTCGCGAGGCAGCTCCGCGCCCCGCCAGACGTCCTGCGCCATCTCCAGCCGCGCCCCGCCGGTCGCGCCGGCCCGCGTCGTCACGACAAGTTGATCCTCGAGCCGCGCCGGCGCCAGGTAGCTGACCGCCACCTCGCGCACCACGAAGACGATGCCGAAGCGCTCGCGAAGCCCGGTCTGGCTCAGCCCGAGGCCCGAGCAGCGCCTCGGTCCGCGCCCGCTCGATGAACTTGAGGTAGTTCGCGTAGTAGACGATCCCCGCCGCGTCGGTGTCCTCGTAGTAGACCCGCAGCCGGAACTCGCCGCTCATGCGCCCGGGTGCCGGATCGCCAGCACGCGCCCCGCCGCGTCGACCTCGCAGGTGTGGATCCGCTCGCCGCCGGCCCCGCCCGCGTCGGTCACCACCACCACCGAGACCCCGTCGGCCCCGACCGCGTCGAAGCGCGCCGTCACCGCCTCCGCCGGCTTGCCGACATGGTCGGCGACAACGCCGGCGCAGGCGCGCTCGATGCCGGCCACGTCGGGCTCCGGGCACCGCCTGGACCGCGCATCCCGCGACCGCCGCCACGCCGAGAATCCACCGCCAGCGCATGCCCGCCTCCGTCGAATCGTCGCCGACCTTGCGCCGGACGCCCCGCGCATCCAGCCCGCGACGAAGGGAAATACGAATGATTTCAACCGAGCCGACGCCGCCCTAAGTCCTATTCTACCACGGGCGGATAAATCTCCTGTCCCGGGTGCTCGGCTCAGGGCACCGCGCCGGTCCAGGCAAGCGCCCGCCGCAGCTCAGCGGTACCGTCCTCGAAGTAGCATCGCCCGTGCGCGAAGATCACCCGCTCCGGCGCCCAGCCGAGCATCGTCTCGACCGCCCGGCGCAGCGCGCCGCGCCGGCCGAGATAGGTCAGGCGCAGGTCGCGCGGCGTGCTGCCGTTCGGGTCGAAGACGCCGCCGAGCCGCATCAGCACCCGCAGCAGCCGCCCTCGCACGCGCTCCGGCTCGAAGTTCTCGATCAGGTCGGTCAGGATCAATGTGCGGCTCGACCGGTGCAGGAACACCGCCTCGGTCAGGAACCCGCCGGGCACCAGCAACTGCGCCAGCGCCCCGTCCCATTCCGCCGGCGGCCGCTCCTTCAGCACGTGGTCGACCCGGAACCCGCCCTCCCCGGCCTTCTCCGCCACGCCCGGCGCGACCCAGGTCACGGCTTCCGGGAACGCCTCCTGCCAGGCCGCGAGCCCCATCCAGTGCAACCGGTTCGGCGCCACCAGCGCCGCCACCGGCCCGCGCGCCGCGATCGCGTCGAGCAGCCCCGGCATCGGCGGAATCGGCGAGTGCAGCCAGAGCCGCCCGTCCGGCAGCCGCACCGCCGTCATCCGCGTGGTGAAGGGAAGGCTGCCGAGCAGATAGCGCATCCGCACCACCGGCCCGTCGACCGTCCAGATATCCCGATCCACCGGCTTCGGCACGCCGAGCGGCGAATAGGGCTCGAGCGCACCCGATCCCACGACCTCGCCCGCCGCTACAGCGCCGCGAACTCAGAGATCGTCAGGTCGACCTCGACGACGCAGGTATAGTCCACCCCGCCGGCGCTCGCGGTGTAGATGGTGGCGCCGGACTTGGTCGTCGCGGTCGGCACCACGCTGACCGCAGTCGGGTCGACCGCGGCTAACGCAGCCGCACGGTCCGCACAGGCCTGCTCGGCCGCCGACATCACCGGAGCCGGCTCCGGCTCGGGCTCCCTGGCGCAGGCAACAAGAACCACAGGCGCAAGCAGCGCCACTGCAAGGCTACGTTGCATTCCCCATCCCTCCATTGCACGCCCGCCCGTCCCCACTGCGGACGCCACACTCGGGTAACAATGTTACTGGCGGGCAGCAACCCGCTCCACCGGCAGCGGCGGTGATCCGCCGGTTGCGCCCTTTGATGGCACGGACGTCACGCCCTTGGGATCGGCTCGGCACGCCGACTTTCCGCAGCAATATCGGGTTATTAGACGCCGGAGGCGCGCGTCAGCCGTCCTCGAAGAGGTCCCGGACCGGGGCCGGCGCCGTGGTTCGGGGCGCCACGAGGCCGAGGTGGCTCCACGCCTTGGCGGTCAGCATCCGGCCCCGCGGGGTGCGCTGGATCAGGCCCTGCTGCAGCAGGAACGGCTCGATCACCTCCTCGATCGCGTCGCGCACTTCCGAGAGCGCCGCCGCCAGCGTCTCGACCCCGACCGGCCCGCCGCCGTAGTTCTCCGCCACCAGCGTCAGGTACCGACGGTCGGCGCCGTCGAGGCCGAGGTCGTCGACGCCAAGCCGTGTCAGCGCCCCGTCCGCGATCTCCCGGGTGACCCGGCCCTGGCCCTCGACCACCGCGAAGTCGACCACCCGCCTGAGCAGCCGCCCGGCGATCCGCGGCGTGCCGCGCGCCCGCCGGGCGATCTCCCGCGCGCCCTCCGGCGTCGCCTCGGCGCGCAGCAGCCGCGCCGCCCGCGTCACGATCTGCACCAGTTCGTCGACGTCGTAGAACTCGAGCCGGGTCGGAATCCCGAACCGGTCGCGCAGCGGCGTCGTCAGCAGCCCGAGGCGCGTCGTGGCCCCCACCAGCGTGAACGGCTGCAGCTCGATCCGCACCGTCCGTGCCGCCGGCCCCTCGCCGATCACGAGGTCGAGCTGGAAGTCCTCGAGCGCCGGGTAGAGGATCTCCTCGACCACGGCGTTCAGCCGGTGGATCTCGTCGATGAAGAGCACGTCGCGGGCGTCGAGGTTGGTCAGGATCGCCGCGAGGTCTCCGGCCTTGGCCAGAACCGGGCCCGAGGTCATCCGGAAGTTCACCCCGAGCTCGCGCGCCATGATCTGCGCCAGCGTGGTCTTGCCCAGCCCCGGCGGCCCGTAGAACAGCGTGTGGTCCATCGCCGCGCCCCGCCGCCGGGCGCTCTCGATGAAGACGGCGAGGTTCGCCCGCGCCGCCTTCTGTCCGACGAACTCGGCGAGCGTCTGCGGCCGGAGCGCCCGGTCGACGTCCTCGGGCAGCGCGTCGGGCCGGAGCGCGGGATCGGATGCAGCCATCGCCTATCCCTTCGGCGCCAGCGCGCGCAGCGCGGCACGGATCAGGTCCGGGGCATCCTCGGCCTCGAGCCCGGCCACCACCGCCGCCGCCTCGCCCTCGCCGTAGCCGAGATTGACCAGCGCCGACAGCGCGTCGGCCCGGGCCTGCGCGTGCCCGGCCAGGCCCGCGGCGGAAGCCATCGGCGCCGGAGGCGCCGCTGCCGGAGCGAGCTCCGGCAGGGTTTCGGGCCTGCCCGAAACCATGGCCGGCTCGGCCCCCGAGGCGCCCATCGCCATCACCGCCGGCGCCTTGGCACGAAGCTCGAGCACCACCCGCTGCGCGAGCTTCGGCCCGACCCCCGGCGCGGCCCGGATCGCGCTGACGTCCCCGAGCGAGAGCGCCCGCGCCACCCCCTCGGGCCCGAGCGTCCCGAGGATCGCCAGCGCCGCCTTGGCGCCGACACCCTGCACCGATGTCAGGAGCCGGTGCCACTCGCGCTCCGCCAGCGTCCGGAATCCGATGAGCTGCATCATGTCCTCGCGGACGACGAGCTCGGTATAGAGCGCCGCCGCCCCGCCCGGCGCCGGCATCGCCGCCAGCGTGCGCTCCGAACAGTAGACGAGATATCCGACGCCGCCGGTGTCGATCAGGACGTGGTCGCTCCCGCGGTAGTCGAGCCGCCCGCTCACCTTGCCGATCACGCGCCGGCCCCCGCGAGCGCCGCGTCGAGCCGGCCGCGGAACCGGGCGTGGTGCGCGTGACAGAGGGCGATCGCCAGCGCGTCCGCCGCGTCCGGCCCGGTCAGCACCACCCCCGGCAGCTGCAGCCGCACCATGTGCGCGACCTGCGCCTTGTCGGCATGCCCGACCCCCACCACCACCTTCTTCACCGCGTTCGGCGCGTATTCGGCAACCTCGAGCCCCGCCTGGGCCGGCACCAGCAGCGCGATGCCCCGCGCCTGCCCGAGCTTCAGCGTTCCCGCCGCGTCCTTGTTGACGAAGGTCTGCTCGACTGCCGCCGTGTCCGGCCGGTGCGCGACCAGCACCGCGGTCAGCGCCGCGTGCAGGCTCTCGAGACGCACCGCCAGCGCCACGCCGACCGATACGCACACCCCGTTCGCCACGTGGCGGATGCGCGCGCCCTCGACGTCCACGACGCCCCATCCGGTGCGCCGGAGCCCAGGATCGATCCCGATGACGCGCATTGGCTGTCCGTTCTGCTCTGTCGCCTCGCCGCCCTCTCTAGCACGAAGCCAGAACATCCGCCAAGGCCGCACGTCGACGAGCTCTCGCCGAGCGGCGTCGAGCGTCGCGCCTGCGTTAACGATCCAATCCTGACCGTTTCAGGTGCCATACGGTTTCCATATGGCTTCCATACGCGTTCCAGATCGAGCGAATCCGCGTAAACCTTTCACATCGAAGTCTTCCCCCGGTCCCCTGTCACCCGTAGATCGCTGCCCAGCGCCGGAGCAGGGCCTGCTGCTCCGCCCGCGCCCGCGTGGCCCAGGCGGTCGCGCCGGGCGGCTGCGCCCGCTCCTCCGGCCGGATCCGCGCCCGGCGCTCCGGATCGGCGGCGAGGATCGCGAAGGCGAGCCGGCGCGGTCCGATCATGTAGCCGGCCAGCGCGCTGACGAAATCGAGCGTCCCCGTCTTCGACACCACCCGCACCCCTCCGATCTCCACCGGGCTGCGGTCGGCCGCGAGAATCGGCCGCTCGCGCAGGAGCCCGGGCAAGCCGAGCGGGTCTGCCTGCCGCAGCACGGCGACTAGTTCGGCCGCCGTCACCTGCGAGCCGCCGCCCAGCCCCGAATGATCGACGAACGCCATCCGCCGCAGCCCGAACCGCCCGCGCGCCCAGTCCGACATCGCCGCGGCCGAGGCCGCGACTCCGCCGGGCTCCTGCCCCTTCGCCTGCGCGGCGCGGAGCCCGACGATCTCGGCCGTCAGATTGGTCGAGTAGTTGAGCATGTCCCGGAGCATCGCGTCGAGCGGCGGACCCTGCCGCACAGCCATGAGCGCGCCCGATCCTGCCGCCGCCATCTCCGCGGCGGGCAGCGCGAGCCCGGCCCCGGCCGCCAGGCCGCCGAAGACCGCGCCGGCATAGGCGGCCGGCGCACGCACCGGCAACCAGACGCTGCCGCTGCCGGCGAGGCCGCCCCGCGCGAGCGTCCAGATCTCCTGCCCCGCTTCGATCCGGTGCCGCGGCAGCCCTGCGCCGACCAGCTCGGCCGCGAAGCCCGCCGCCGGCACCTCGAAACGCGCCCCGGGCGCACTGAAGGCGACATCGGGGCCGTCGGCGCCCGGACTCCATGCGAGGAAGACCCGGTTGAAGTTCAGGTTCATCCCCGAGATGGCCGGGTTATAGGCCGCATCCGCCGGCTGCCCCGGATCGACCTCCGCCACCGCCGGCAGCGCACCGTCGGCGACAAGGAACCGCCCCCTCACCTCCGCCAGCCCGCACGCCCTCAGCGCCCGCACCATGTCCCCGAGCGCATCGGTGTCGAGCAGAGGATCGCCCCCGCCGGCGAGCACCAGGTCGCCGTGGAGATTCCCGTCCGCGACCGGCCCGGTGCCCCGGATCTCGGTTCGGAACCGGTAGTCCGGCCCCAACGCATCGAGGCCCCACAGCGCGGTGACGATCTTCGCGACCGATCCGGGCGGCCGGTCGTGGTCGGGCTGGTGTGCCTCGAGCACCTGCCCCGAAGCGAGATCCACCACCGCGAGCCCGGTCTCGGCCGCGAGCCCCGAGGACTCGAGGATCGTCGCGAGCGACGGCGCCGAGGCCGCCGCCACCGGACGCAGCGCGGGCGCCGCAAGCCAGGCCGCCGCCCCCGCCAGCACGGTCCGCCGACGCATCACCGGCGCCGCCTCAGCGCCGCCACACCCCGAGCGCGCGCAGCTCGCTCGAGGAGTTCACCGCCATCCGCCCGGAGATCAATGCCCATGCCGGCGGCTCGAGGAAGGGCAGGACCCGGGCCTGCGCCTGCGGCACCCGCCAGCGCGCGAACCTGAGCGCCGCCGGCGACAGTCCGGCGCGGAGCTGCTGTCCCGGCCGCGCCAGCACGCCAACCGGCACCGCGGCCATGATCTCCGGCCAGCGCTCCCAGCGGTGGAAGCCGGCGAGGTTGTCCGCCCCCATCAGCCACACGAAGCGCACCCCCGGGCACCGCGCCTTGAGCGCCTTCAGCGTCGCCGCGGTGTAGCGCGTGCCGAGCCGAGCCTCGACATCGCTCACCTCGACCCGCGGGTGCCGCATGATCGCGCGCGCCGCCGCCATCCGCCGCGCGAGATCGGCCGGCGTGTCGGGCTTCAGGGGGTTCCCCGGACTGACCAGCCACCACACCCGGTCGAGCCCGAACGCCCGCAGCGCCCACTCGGTCACGTGCACGTGCCCCGCGTGCGGCGGGTCGAACGACCCACCGAGCAGTCCGATCCGCTGTCCTGGCAGCGCGTAGGGAGTCGGTGAAGGCAAGGCGGGCGGCCTCTGCGGCATCGGTGCATCGCGATACCGACCGAGCCCCGCCCGGCTGTCAATCGAGGCGATGCGGCTGGAAGCCGCGATTTCCAACGCGCCTACAACCCCGCCGCGACCTGCATCGGACGCATCGGCGGTTTTCCGCCGAAAGGCGTGGCAGCCCGCCCACAACAATGTGACTTTTTGGGGACAGGTCAGAATTTGCCCGCAACCCATCGTTGCTGCTTGGAATAATCTGATCCTATAGTTCTGCAAAAATCGAGCAGGCGAGCGCAAGGAGCAAACATGCGTCGCGAGTGGGGCATTATCGGGGGCGGAGCCGCCCTCCTTTTCGGCACGGTCGTTGCAACTCAGACCGACCTCTTCTCCCGGCGGGACGGTGCTCCCGCCGACGGAGCGCCGGTCGCGAGCACCGTGATGCCGGCGGTCTCGGACGCGCCGGACCCGATGCCCGAGGCCAGCGTCGGCGCCCAGGTGGCGCGCCTGACCGCCGATCTCGCGGCGCGCGAGGCCGACAACGCCAACCTGCGCACCGTTCTCGCCGTGCGCGACGCGGTGCTCAAGTCGCTCAAGGCAAGCCTCGCCGAGCGCGAGGCGACGCTCGAGGACGTCCAGGCCCGGCTGGCGGCAAGCGAGGAGGAGATCGCGTCGCTCCGCAGCCAGCTCGCGGCGCTCCGCGATCCGACCGACCTCGAAGCCCAGCTCGTGGTGCTGAAGTCCGACGACGTGCCCAGCGTCGCCCGCCTCGCGGCGGCGCGGGCCGAGACCGCCGACATCGCCACGTTCTTCGACGCCGCCAAGGCGCCGGCCGCCGCGATGCCGGTCGCGGCCCTGGCCCCGACGACGACGGCCGGCACCGAGCCGCCCCTCGTCCATGTCCAGTTCAACTTCGCCAGCGCCAGCCTGACCCCAGGGGGCCAGGCGCACGCGGCCGCCGCCGCGGTGACCCTGGTCCAGATGGCGCTTACGCGCATCCGCGTCGTCGGCCACACCGACCGGGTCGGCAGCCCCGCCGCCAACCGCCGCCTCGCCGCCAGGCGCGCCCGCGCCGTCGCCGACTTCCTCGTCGCGTCCGGCGTGCCGGCCGACCTGATCGAGATGGACGGCATGGGCGAAACCGGTGCCCCGGTCAGCACCGACGACGGGGTCGCCGAGCCGCTGAACCGCAGCGTCGCCATCATCGCCGTGCCGGCGGCGACCAGCTGAACCGCGCCCACGTCGCGATCGCCCCGGCCGATCCGGATTTGCCTGAGGCGCGGAGCTGCGTCGCCCGCTACTATGCCGAGATCGCGCAGCGCTTCGAGGGCGGCTTCGACCCGGACCGCGCCCTTCAGCCGAGCGACGACGACCTCCGCCCGCCGCGCGGCGTCTTCCTGCTCGCCACCGCCGGTGGCCAGTCACACGGCTGCGTCGCCGTCAGGCTCACCGGCGCGACCGCCGACCTCAAGCGCCTCTGGGTTGCCCCGGCGAGCCGCGGCCTCGGCCTTGCCAGCCGCCTCGTCGCCGCCGCCGAAACCGAGGCCCGCGCGCTCGGCGCCACCATGATCCGCCTCGACACCAACCGCGCCCTCACCGAGGCGATCGCGCTCTACCGCGCCCGCGGCTTCGCCGAGGTCCCGGCCTTCAACGCCGAGCCGCACGCCCACCACTGGTTCGCCAAGCCGCTCTGACGGCGTCTGGGCCGATCTCCGCCGGTGACGAACAGGTGAGGAACATCGCGGGCGATCCGGCCTTATATCCAGATCGGGCCGTGGCCCGCCTGGAGGGGAACGCAATGCTGTGGTTGAAGAGCACGGTGGCCGTGGCGGCCATCCTGGTTGCGACGGCCGGCCTGCCGCGCCACGCCCCGGCCCAGGAGGCCGACGCGACCGATCTCGAGGCGCTGCTCGATGCAGAGCGACCCGACGCGGGTGATCTCGAGACGTCGTTGGGCGCCGACGCGATCGATGCCGAGCCCCTCCTCGCCGCCGACGCGCTCGACGAGATCGTGGCGCCGGTCGCGCTTTACCCGGACGCGCTCCTCGCCCAGGTGCTCGTCGCCGCTACCTACCCGCTCCAGGTCGTCAAGGCCGGCCGGCTGCTCGAGGAAAGCGAGGGCCTTTCGGACGACGAGTTGACCGAGCACATCGCCGCGCAGGACTGGGACCCGAGCATCCTCGTCCTGCTCTCCGGCTTCCCGACCGTGGTCGAGCGGATGGCCGACGACCTCGACTGGACCGAGGCCCTCGGCAACGCCATGCTCGTCCAGGACGACGACGTCCTCGCCGCGGTGCAACGGATGCGCGAGCAGGCGCTCGACACCGGCTATCTCACGAGCAACGCCGCCCAGGTGGTCGAGGAGGACGACGAGCAGATCTACATCCGTCCCGCCGATCCCGAGGTCGTCTACGTGCCGAACTACGACCCCGCGCTCGCCTTCACCTCGGCGCCCACCGCGTCTCCCTACATCGCGCCGCCGCGGAGCGGCTTCGCCAATCCCCTCGTCGCCGGCGCCATCGCCTTCGGCGCCACGCTGCTCGTCCAGGAGCTTTTCGCCGACGACGACAGCGACGACGGCTGGGACGACTACTGGGACGATCGCCGCCCGATCGACTGGCGCGACCGCGAGTTCTATCCGCGCCCGCATGGTCACTGGCAGCGGGACCGCAACGACTACGCCTGGAGCCGCGAGCGCGACGCCTACTGGGACCGCCGCCGCGACACCTGGCGCTACGACGAGGTTGCCCGCGAACGTCACGCCCGCCACCGCCGCGACGCGATCGCCTGGATCGACCACCCGTCGGCCGCCCCGGCTCGCCTCGGGACCCTCCGCCAGGCCGCGCTCGCTCACGAGGCCCACGCCGAACGCGCCCGCGCGCTGCGCCGCGCCGCCGCCCGCGAGCAGGCAGCCGACCGCGCGCGGCCGCCGGCCGCGGCGAAGGAGCCTGCGAGCGTCGCCGCCCGCAAGCGGCAGGCGGAACGGGTCCGTGCCGCCGCCGAAGAGCGCCGACAGCAGGACGCCGACCGCACCCGTTCCGCCGCCCGACGCGCAGAGCAGGCACGCGCTCAGCGGGAACCAGAGAAGGCCGGCATTCCCGCCCGCGAACGCGAACCGGAGGCCCGCTCCGCGCAGGAGCGGCGGAAGGCTCGAGCGGCTGCACGCGAACGGAACGAGCAGAAGGCCCAGGCCGCGCAGGAGCAACAGAAGGCCCGAGCTGCTGCCCGCGAGCAGGACGAGCCGAAGGCACAGGGCGCGCAGGAGCAACAGAAGGCCCGAGCCGCTGTGCGTGAACGGGACGAGCAGGAGGCCCGCGCCGCGCAGGAGCAGCAGAAAGCCCGCGCCGTTGCCCGTGAGCGGGACGAACAGAAAGCTCGGACCGCGCAGGAGCAGCAGAGAGCCCGCGCCGCTGCCCGCGAGCGGGACGAGCAGAACGCTCGGACCGCGCAGGAGCAGCAGAAAGCCCGCGCCGCCGCCCGGGAGCGGGACGAGCAGAATGCACGGGGCGCGCAGGAGCGGCAGAAGGCCCGAGCCGCCCGTGCGCGAGAGGAGCAGAACGCCCAGGCCGCACGGGAGGAACAGAAGGCCCAGGCGGCCGCCCGCCAACGGGACGAACAGAGGGCACGGGCCACCCAGCAGCGTGAGCGTGCCCAAGTTGCCCGCGACCGCGAGCAGCGGCAGGCCGAGGCGGCTGCGCGGGAGGAGAGGGCGCGGGCTGCGGCCTTGGAGCGGCAACAGGCCCGCGGCGCAGCCCGCGAGCGGGCGGCCGAACGGGAGAGACGACAGGCCGCCCGAGCCGAGCGGCAAAGGTCGCAGCGCCAGGCCGAGACGCCGACCCGGCGCAGGACCGACTGCCCGCCCGGCCGCGCCGGCCGCGAGTGCCGACGCGACGATTGACCCTCGGACAGGTCGATCGAGGCCGGCTCGGCGGCCGGTCCCGCGTTCAGGCGACGGGCGCGTCGCCTGGCCCGCTGTGGAGCACCTCGGCCGCGAGCCGCGCGGTGATCGGTCGGTGGCGCGAGAGCCCCGCACGGTCGAGGGCCGCCACCAACGCCTCGGCGGCCGCGAACGAGCGCTCCATCCGCGCGAGCAGGTAGCGGATCAGGTCCGGCGCCACCGCGATCTGGCGGTCGGCGAAGAGCTTGACCAGGACCGCCGCCAGCAGGGCGTCGTCGGGGGCCTCGAGCCGCGCGACCGGCGCGGCCCGCAGCCGGCTGGCGAGGTCCGCGAGCGCGATTCGCCAGCGCGCCGGCGCCAGCCGGCCGGTGGCCATCAGGCTCCCGCCACCGGCCGCGAGGTGGTTGCAGAGGTGAAAGAGCGCCTCCTCGGCGAGCGAACGGGACCGGCCAAGATCGCGCAGCCGGTCGGCGTCCTCGACGACCATGGCGGCATCGGCCGGCATGCCGGCGAGATCGAGCCCGGGAAGATCGGCGCCGGCGATGATCCGCGCCCCGGCCCGTGCCGCCCAGACATGCGCGAGATGGGTCTTGCCGGCGCCCTCCGGCCCGGTGACGGCCAGCCGGCCGGACGGCCAGCCGGGCCAGCTCTCCACTTGGGCGAGCGCAAGCCGGTTCGCGGGCGACACGAAGAAGTCCGCCCGCCCAAGCGCCGGGCGGACCGGGAGGTCGAGGACGAGCTGGACCTCACCCGGCATCGGGGGGCAGGCGGCCGGTAAAGAGCGGGCTCGCCCGGTACTGCTCGACGAGGAATCGGCCGATCACCCCGAGCGCGGCCGCGACCGGCACGGCGACAAGCAGCCCGGCGAAACCGAAGAGGGTGCCGAACACGGCGAGCGCGAGGAGGAGCCAGACCGGGTGCAGGCTGACCGACTTGCCGATCAGGTTCGGCGACAGGATGTTGCCCTCGACGAACTGGCCGAAGAAGAAGATGCCCGCCGTCGCCAGGATCCAGAACTTGTCGTCCCAGAACTGGAACATCGCGATGCCGACCGAGAGGATCAGCCCGACCACCGAGCCCACGTAGGGGACGAAGGAGATCAGCCCGGCGATCAGCCCGACCAGGAAGCCGAACTGCAGCCCGATCGCCATCAGGGCCACGGCGTAGAAGACGCCGAGGATCACGCAGACCGAGAGCTGCCCGCGCACGAACCCCGCCAGCACCGCGTCGATGTCGCGGGCGAGCCGGCGGATCGTCGGCGCATGCTCGCGTGGCAGGTTCTCATTGATCCTCGCGAGCATCCGATCCCAGTCGAGCAGCAGGTAGAAGGCGACCACCGGGGCCACGACGATCAGGAAGAGGAAGTCGAGGACGCGCAATGACCCGGCTAGCACTCCGTTCACTACGGTCATTCCGCTGTCACGAAGCATGGTCTCGAAGCCGCTGAGGTTCTCGCGAAGCGACGAGTTCTCGCCGAAGAGGTCGGGGTAGCGCCTGCTGAGGAACTCGATCAGGTCGGCGATGTAGTCGGGCGCGGCCACCACGAGCCCCTGGACCTGCTCGATCAGCGCGGGAAGCGCGAGGACGATCAAGAGCACGAAGACGAGGAGCGCGCTGACCGCGATCACCATGGTCGACAGCAGACGATTGAGCCCGAGCCGCTCCAGCCGGTCGGCGAGGGGATCGAGGAAGTAGGCGAGCCCGGCACCGACCAGGAACGGCAGGAGCGTCGCCCCGAGGAGCCAGAGCACCATGACGAAGACCGCGAAGGCGATCCCCCAGAACCGCAGCTGCTGTCTGGCGCTGACCGCCATGGTCGAATCCCTTTCAGTGGCCCCGCCTAGGTGACGCACCCGACCGGAGGTGGCAAGCCCCGCTCCGACCGGCGTCCGTCGCGGTGTGTCCCCGACCCCCCGGGCCCGATGCGCGATGGCGCTCGGCGAGGTTGCAATCGCCTCGATGCGCCCTTGGGGTGCGGGATTCGCGCATATGATCGGTGCATGACTTGTGCATGTGTTGTGCATGCGATTTCTTGCCACTTTTCAGCGGCTTGACCCGGAATTCAGCGGGAGGGCGCGAAATCCCCGGCGAACGCTGCCCGCAGTCCGCCGGCAACACCCGTCAGCGCGTCGGGACCGGCTTCTCGCCGCGGTAGTCGTAGAAGCCGCGCTTGGTCTTGCGGCCGAGCCAGCCGGCCTCGACGTACTTCACCAGGAGCGGGCAGGGACGATATTTGGTGTCGGCAAGCCCCTCGTGCAGCACATTCATGATGGCGAGGCAGGTGTCGAGGCCGATGAAGTCAGCGAGCTCGAGCGGCCCCATCGGGTGGTTGGCGCCGAGCTTGAGCGCCATGTCGATCGAGGCGACGGTGCCGACGCCCTCGTAGAGCGTATAGACCGCCTCGTTCATCATCGGCACCAGGATGCGGTTGACGATGAAGGCCGGGAAGTCCTCGGCCGGAGACGCGGTCTTGCCGATCTTCTGCACCACCTCGAGTAGCGTCTCGTAGGTCGCCTCGTCGGTGGCGATGCCGCGGATGAGCTCGACGAGCTGCATCACCGGCACCGGATTCATGAAGTGAAAGCCCATGAACCGCTCGGGGCGGTCGGTGCCGCTCGCGAGCCGGGTGATCGAGATCGATGAGGTGTTCGAGGTCAGGATCGTGTGCGGCGCGAGGTGCGGCACCAGCGCCGCGAAGATCTTGTGCTTGAGCGGCTCCTTCTCGGTCGCCGCCTCGATGACGAGGTCAGTGGCGCCGAGGGGCGCGAGATCGCGCTCGATCCGGATGCGGGCGAGCGCTGCGTCGCGCTCGGCCTCGCTGACGCGGCCGCGATGCACCTGCCGGTCGATGTTGCCGCGGATGATCTCCGGCGCCGCCTTGAGCGCCGCCTCGGAGACGTCGTGCAGCTCGACGTCGAAGCCCGCGAGCGCGAACACGTGGGCGATGCCGTTGCCCATCTGGCCGGCACCGATCACGCCGATGCGCTTGATCTCCATGAATTCCCTGTCCCGGCTGGCAATGCCGGGCCACCATAGGCAGCGCCCCGAGGGGGTGCAAGGGCTTGTCCCGGGCGTTGTTTACAGGCTCGGTGGCGCCGCGTACGCTCAATGCGATCGAAGAGCGCAGAGCCCGGGGGACAGGCCATGAACGCGATCATCGACTTCCTGAACACGATCTTCTGGGGCTATGTGCTGATCTACGGCCTGCTGGCGGTCGGCGTCTACTTCACCGTTCGGCTTCGCTTCCAGCAGATCCTGCATTTCGGCGAGATGTTCCGTGTCGTGACCAACGCGCCGCAGACCGACAAGGAGGGGATCTCGCCGTTCCAAGCACTCTGCACCAGCCTCGCGAGCCGGGTCGGCACCGGCAACATCGCCGGCGTCGCGGTGGCGCTGACCCTCGGCGGCCCGGGCGCGATCTTCTGGATGTGGATGGTGGCTCTGGTCGGCATGGCGACGGCCTACTCGGAATCGACGCTCGCGCAGCTCTACAAGGTGCACGGGCCGGCGGGCTCGGAGGGCATTTACCGCGGCGGGCCGGCGTTCTATATCGCCAGAGGTCTCGGGATGCCGTGGCTTGGCGCGATCTTCTCGGCCTGCCTCATCCTGTCCTTCGGCCTCGTGTTCAACGCGGTGCAGGCCAACTCCATCGCCGACGCCATGGTCGGTGCCTTCGGGGTGCCGAAGATCGCCACCGGACTGGTGGTGGCGGCGGTCACCGCAGTGGTGATCTTCGGCGGCATCCACAAGATCGCCCAGGTGGCCGAGTATGTCGTGCCGTTCATGGCCGGCATCTACCTGCTCGTCGCGCTCTACGTGCTCGTTACCAACCTGTCGGAGGTTCCCGGGATGCTCAGCCTGATCGTCGGCTCGGCGCTCGGCCTGCGCGAGGTTGCCGGCGGCGTTGTCGGCGGTGTCGCGGCGGCGATGCTGAACGGGGTCAAGCGCGGGCTGTTCTCGAACGAGGCGGGGATGGGCTCGGCGCCGAACATCGCCGCGGCGGCGACCCCGGTGCCGCACCACCCGTCGAGCCAGGGGTTCGTGCAGGCGCTCGGCGTCTTCATCGACACGATCGTCATCTGCACCTGCACGGCGATCATGATCCTGCTCTCGAGCGTTTACGTGCCCGGAAGCGAGGTCACCGGCACGCAGCTGACCCAGGCCGCGATGGGCGAACACATCGGCACCGCCGGCAGCTACTTCATCGCGATCGCAATCTTCTTCTTCGCCTTCACCTCGATCATCGGCAACTACTCGTACTCGGAGATGGCGATGGTCTATCTCGGCGTCGGCAGCAACGCCGGCCTGACCGTGCTGCGCGTCGCGGTGCTCGCCATGGTGGTCTGGGGGGCGCTGCAGGCGGTAGCGACCGTCTTCAACACCGCCGACGCCTCGATGGGGCTGATGGCGACGATCAACCTGATCGCGATCGTCGCGCTGTCGGGGACGGTGGTGAAGCTGACACGGGACTACTTCGCGCAGCGCAAGGCCGGGGTCGAGCCGGTGTTCCATGCGGCCGACTTCCCGGAGCTCGGCGACAGGATCGAGCATTCGATCTGGTATCGCGAGAGCTGATCGCGCCCGAGCTGGGAGACTGCCCGCCCCGGTGCTAGACTGCCCCGTCGGGCGCACGTGGCGCCCGCGCGGACCCTTGCCGATGCACGCCGTTCCGGTGCCTGACGCTGTGATCGCCGTCGCCCTCGTTGCCGGCGGCGTCTTCGCGCTGGCCGGGCTGTGGATGATGCTGCGACTGCGGGACCGGCCGGTGCTCGCGGCGACGGCCTTCCTCGCCGGGGTCGGGTTCCTGCTCCTGCCCTGGATCGCCGGCGACCGTCGCGCCGCGGAGGCGCCCCAAGTGCCCGAGGCCGAGCTCGCCGCCGGGATCACGCTCTCCGCCGACGGGCAGCGCACGGTCGCGGTGGCGCCCTCGGCCGCCGGGCCCGAGGCCGGGCCACCGCCGCCCCTGCCCGGGCGGGTCGCGGCGCGGATCGAGATCGAGGGCGCCGAGGTCGAGCCGAACGACACGCTGGCCGGCGCCAACCGCGCCGCATTCGGGATCTCGATTACCGGGACGCTCGCGGCCGGCGACCACGACTACTTCACGGTGGAAGTGCCGGCCGGGCTCAAGGGCGAGATCGTCGCGAGCCTCGTCGTGCAGGAGGCGAGCGCCAGTCTTACGCTCTTCGATGACGCCGGCCAGGCGCTCGGCACCGCCCCGACCTTCGAGCAGATCAGCGTCCGCACGACCTTCGTCGAGCGCCGGATCGACGGGCCGCGCTACTACGTGCTGGTGACGGCGACGTCAGAGGCCGACGCCGACTACCAGCTCACCATCGCGGCGCGCGCCGGGCGGTGGGGATCGCCCTGATCCCGGCCGGCGGAGTTGGTCGGAGTCCGAATGCGGCCCGCGCTGGCGTTAACCTTGGTTGACGGGCCGGGCAAGGCGCGGATCTCGCTCGGAAAGTCGCCGGGGGTGACGTCCCGGGAGGCATGCACAACCCATGCACATCCCATGCACAATCCATGCACCAAATCCGTGCAGGAGCCCGCTGCCCCACAGGGACGCCTGCGGCACAATTCCGGCAGTCGACGGTCGAAACGAGAGGGGCGCGCGCCGTCGTCGCAAGTCAATCGGCGGTTAATCATCGTTACCCGATAGTCGTCGCGACGGTGCTTCGGTTCTTGAAGAGGCCCAGCATCGCCGATGCTTCGGACTTTCGGGCATGGCCATCGCCCGGGCGTGAATCCATCCGGCTCTAGCCGAGCTTCTTCTCGAGCTCGGGGACGATCTGGAAGAGGTCGCCGACGAGGCCGTAGTCGGCGACCTGGAAGATCGGCGCCTCCTCGTCCTTGTTAATGGCGACGATGACCTTGGAGTCCTTCATGCCGGCGAGGTGCTGGATGGCGCCGGAGATGCCGACGGCGATGTAGAGCTCGGGGGCGACGACCTTGCCGGTCTGGCCGACCTGCCAGTCGTTCGGGGCGTAGCCGGAGTCGACCGCGGCGCGCGAGGCGCCGACCGCGGCGCCGAGCTTGTCGGCGAGGGCGGCGATGATCGCGAAGTTCTCCTCCGAGCCGACACCGCGGCCGCCGGAGACGACGATGCGGGCGGAGGTGAGCTCGGGCCGGTCGGAGCGCGCCACCTTGTCCTCGACCCAGGACGAGACGCCGGGGTCGGCGGCGGCGGGCCCGGTCTCGATCGGGGCGGGAGCCTGCGCGCCGGTCGCCGCGAAGGAGGCACCTCGCACGGTGATCACCTTCTTCGGGTCCGAGGACTGCACGGTCTGGATGGCGTTGCCGGCGTAGATCGGGCGCTCGAAGGTATCGGGGCCGACGACGCCGGTGATGTCGGAGATCACCATGACGTCGAGGAGCGCGGCGAGCCTCGGCGCCACGTTCTTGCCCGAAGTCGTCGCCGGGAAGACGATGTGCTCGTAGCCGTCGGCCATGCCGCGGACGAGCTCGGTCAGGGGCTCGGCGAGGCGGTGTCCGTAGCCCTCGCCCTCGACGTGGATCACTCTCGTCACGCCGTCGAGCTTCGCGGCGGCCTCGGCGACGGCGGCGCAGTCCTTGCCGGCGACGAGGACGGTGATGTCGCCGCCGAGCTGCTTCGCGGCGGTCACCGTCTTGGCGGTGGCGTCGTTCAATTGCGCGTTGTCGTGCTTGGCGAGAATCAGGACGGCCATCAGAGCACTCCGGCTTCGTTCTTCAGCTTGGCGACGAGCTCGTCGACCGAAGCGACCTTGACCCCCGCCTTGCGGGTCGACGGCTCGACCGTCCTGACGACCTTCAGCCGCGGCGTCACGTCGACGCCGTAGTCGGCGGCGGTCTTCTCCTCCAAGGGCTTCTTCTTCGCTTTCATGATATTCGGCAGACTCGCGTAGCGCGGCTCGTTCAGCCGCAGGTCGACGGTGACGATCGCCGGAAGCTTCACGCTGATCGTCTGCAGCCCGCCATCGACCTCGCGCGTCACCTTCGCCTTGTCGCCCTCGACGGCGACCTCGGAGGCGAAGGTCGCCTGCGGCCAGCCGAGCAGCGCGGCGAGCATCTGCCCGGTCGCGTTCATGTCGTTGTCGATCGCCTGCTTGCCGGCGATGACGAGGCCGGGCGCCTCGGCGTCAATCACCGCCTTGAGGATCTTCGCGACCGCCAGCGGCTCGATGTCCTGGCCCACGTCATCAGCGGCGACGACGAGGATCGCCCGGTCGGCGCCCATGGCGAGCGCGGTCCTCAGCGTCTCCTGCGCCTGCCTGACCCCGATCGAGACCGCGACGATCTCCTCGGCGACGCCTTTTTCCTTGAGCCGGATCGCCTCCTCTACGGCGATCTCGTCGAACGGGTTCATGCTCATCTTGACGTTGGCGAGGTCGACCCCGCTGCCGTCCGCCTTCACCCGAACCTTGACGTTGTAGTCGATCACCCGCTTCACGGGCACGAGGATCTTCATCTGCCGCTTCCCCCGCGTCGCGCCGGGGATGCCCACCCGACCATGCGCGGCCTGCAGGCGAGAGCCGCCCCCCCGGGCGCTGGCTTCGTCCTGCGCCGGTCTAAGGGGACGGCCAAGGCCGTGCAACAGGAACTTTGCGGGCCGGCCGGCCGATCACAGCTGCAAGGCGCCGGCGCGGTCCGAGAGCTCGACGAGGAGCGCGGCGTAGAGGACGAAGCTGGCGGCGAACACGAAGACGTGCCAGATCGTGTTGTGGAAGGGAAGACGCTCCCACAGGAAGAAGATCAGGCCGGCGGTGTAGATGACTCCAGCGGCGAGGATGAGCGCGAGACCGGTCGGCGTCAGCCCGTCGATCAGCGGCCGGCCGATCAGCACCACCGCCCAGCCCATCGCCAGGTAGAGCGCGATGCTCGCCCATTTCAGCCGGCTCGGGGCGAAGAGGATCAGCGAGGCCCCGGCCAGCGCCGCGCCCCAGACCCCGGTGAGGAAGAAGCCGGCATGCGTGCCGGTCAGCACCGCGAAGGGCGTGTAGCTGCCGGCGATCTTCACGTAGATCGCCGACTGGTCGATCCGGCGCAGGAAGTCCTTCCGGTCGGGCAGCGACACCATGTTGTAGATCGCCGAGCAGGCAAACATCGCGATCATGCTGGCGCCGTAGACGAGCGCTGCGACCACCGTCGAGGCGTCGCCGAGCCAGACCGCCGCGAGGGTGACGAGGACCGGGACCGCGATCATCGCGCTGACGATTCCGGCGACATGCACGGCCGCGTCGCTCAACTGCTCGGCACGGCTGTAGACAAGCGGCACGCGCTGGCGTGTGAACATCGGCACCCAACCCCCCGGGACGCGTCTCATGATCGCGCTACCCCGCTCAATTCAAGCAAAGTTCGCAGAAAAAGAAAACTAGTCCGTCAGGACTTGGTTGCCAGCCGCCCGCATTGCAACCGCAGCCGCCGGGGAAACCGGCAATCAGCGGTTGGCGCCGGGCACCCAGAGCACGTCGCCGCGGCCGCCGTCGTTGGCGACGCGGCCCGCGACGAAGAGCCAGTCGGAGAGCCGGTTGAGATAGCGGACCGCTTCCGGATTGACCGCCTCGCGCCCCGCGAGCTCGACCGCCAGCCGCTCGGCGCGCCGGCAGACGGTGCGGGCGAGGTGCAGGTGGGCGGCGAGCGCCGTGCCGCCCGGCAGCACGAAGCTCCGCAGGGGCGTGAGGCCCGCGTTCATCGCGTCGATCTCGACCTCGAGCCTTCGGACCTGCGCCGCGACGATGCGCAGCCGCGGATGCGGCGCCGCGGCGTCGTTCTCGAAGTCCGGTGTGCAAAGGTCGGCCCCGAGGTCGAAGAGGTCGTTCTGCACCCGCGCAATGCCCTCGGTGGGCGAGCCCTCCGCGTGCAGCCGGGCGAGGCCCAGCGTCGCGTTGACCTCGTCCACCGTGCCGTAGGCGGCGACCCGCAGCGCGTGCTTAGGCACCCGTGTGCCGTCGCCGAGCCCGGTCTCGCCGCGGTCGCCGGTCCGGGTGTAGATCTTGGAGAGCACGACCATGGCCTGCACCTAGCCGATCCGGCGGCAAAAGGCAAAGCGCGTCCGCCGCGGCAGGAGCCGCCTAAGGTCGCGCGAAGTAGACGAAGATCACGATCAGCACGACCGCGATGAACTGCGCGAGCAGGCGCAACCGCATGATCTTGTTCGCGTACTTGCGGTTGAACTCGCCGCCGCGTGCGAAGCCGAGGACGCCGACCATCAGCACGACCACGACCGCGAGGCAGGCGATGGCGGCGACGATGAAGAGCGGGTCGTTGCGCATGGGCTGCCTCCGCGGGGGTGCTCTGCGAGGTAGCCGAATCCGCCGCCTTTGCAAGCCGGCAGGCGGTATCGCCGGGCGCGGAGCCGGATATGATGCCGGCACCAGGAGGACGGCGATGAGCATACGCAACCTCGGGGCGGCGCTGCATCCGGGCTCGGTCGCGGTGATCGGGGCCGACCCGAGCCCGGGCCGGCTCGTGCTCGGCAACATCGTCGCCGGCGGCTTCGAGGGCCCGGTCTGGCCGGTCGGTCCCGGCCCTGCCGCCATGCGCGGTTTGCCGTGCTTCCCCGACGTCGCGGCGTTGCCGGGCGTGCCCGACCTCGGCGTCGTCGCCACGCCTCCGGCGGAGGTGCCGGCGGCGGTCGCCGCGCTCGGCGCCCGCGGCTGCCGCGTGGCGGTGGTGGTGACGGGGGGCCTCGACCCCGCGGCGCGCCAGGCGATGCTCGACGCGGCCCGCCCGCACCTGCTGCGCGTGATCGGGCCGGACGCGCTCGGGGTCATCGTGCCGGAGGCGCGGCTGAACGCAAGCCTCGCCGGCACCGCCGCCGAGCCCGGGCGGCTCGCGCTCGTCTCGCAGTCGGGGGCGATCGCATCGGTGCTGCTCGACTGGGCGGCCGAGCACGGCATCGGCTTCAGCCAGGTGATGGGGCTCGGGGGCATGGCCGACGTCGACGTCGGCGATTGCCTCGACCTTCTGGCCGGGGACGCGCGGACCCGGGCGATCCTCGTCTATCTCGAGAGCGTGCCCGCGCCGCGCAAGCTCCTCTCGGCCGCGCGCGCGGCCTCGCGGCTGAAGCCGGTGGTGGCGCTCAAGGCCGGGCGCGGGGTGGAGGCCGCGCGGGCCGCCGCGACCCATACCGGGGCGCTGTCCGGCGCCGACGCCGTCGTCGACGCGGCGCTGCGCCGAGCGGGGGTGCTCAGGGTGAGCGGCCTCTCCGAGCTGCTGGCGGCGGCCGAGACGGCGGCGCGCTTCCGGCCGATGGAGCGGGCGCGCCTCGGCGTCGTCACCAACAGCGGCGGCGCCGGGGTGCTCGCGCTCGACCGGCTTCACGCCGACGGCGGCCAGCTCGCCGAGCTCGCGGTGGAAACGCTCGCCGGGCTCGGCGCCGCGCTGGCGTCCCGGTGGAGCGGCGCGAACCCGGTCGACCTCATGGGCGATGCCGCGCCCGATCGCTATCTCGCCGCCGTCGAGGCCGTCGCCGCCGATGCCGGCGTCGACGCCATCCTGGTCATGCACACGCCCTCGGCGCTCGCCGACGCCGGCGCGGCGGCCGCGGTGATCGCCGGCTGCGCCGAGCGCGGCCTGATCGCGGGCAAGCCCGTCCTCGCCTGCTGGATGGGCGGCAGCGCCGCACGCGCCGCGCGGGCAGTGCTGCGCGAGGGCGGCGTCGCCAGCTACGACACGCCGTCGACCGCCGCGGCCGCGGTCGGGCACCTGACCGACTGGGGCAAGGCGCAGGCGGCGCTGCTTCGCGTCCCCGACCGCCGCGCCGGGGACGGCGCCGACGCGGCGCCGGGCGCGCGGGCGGAGGTCGCGGCGATCTTCGCCGCCGTCGCCCGCGAGCGGCGGAGCCTGCTGACCGCGCCGGAGGCGCAGGCGGCGCTCGGCGCCTACGGCATTCCATCGCCCGCCGGCCGGATCGCCCGCACGCCGGCCGAGGCCGGGCAGGTCGCCGCGGCGATGCTGGCCGCCGGCGGCCGGCTGGCGGTGAAGGTCCTGTCGCGCGAGGTCAGCCACAAGTCCGACATCGGCGGCGTGGTGCTCGACGTCGCCTCGGCCGTCGAGGCCGAGCGGGCGGCCGAGGGCATCGCCGCCCGGCTCGCGCAGGCGGTGCCCGGGGCGGTGCCCGACGGCTTCGTGCTGCAGCCGATGATCCGCAGGGCCGATGCGCAGGAGCTGATTCTCGGCGTCGGGCGCGACCCCGTCTTCGGGCCGGTGATCCTGTTCGGCGCCGGCGGGGTGGCGGTCGAGCTCCTCGGCGACACCGCGGTGGCACTGCCGCCGCTCGATGCCGGGCTCGCCGCCGACCTCATCGAGCGGACGCGGGTCGGCGCGGTGCTCGCAGGCTTCCTCGGCCGCCCTCCGGCCGATCTCCCGGCGCTGCACGCGGCGCTCGTCGCCCTCTCGCATCTCGTCGAGGACTTCCCCTGCCTGCGCACGCTCGACGTCAACCCGCTCCTCGCCGATGCCGACGGGGTGCTCGCGCTCGACGCCCGGATCGAGATCGACCCCGCCGACCTCGAGCGCCGGGCGCCCAACCCGGATTTGGCGATCCGGCCCTATCCGGCGGAATGGCGCCGCCGCATCGACCGGCCGGAGGCCAGCTATGACATTCGTCCGATCCGGCCGGCGGACGCGCTCCTCTATCCCGCGTTCCTCGCCCATACCGCGCCCGAGGATCTGCGGCTGCGGTTCATGGCGCCGCGGCGGCAGTTCCCGCAGGAGCTGGCGCTGCGGCTCACCCAGCTCGACTACGACCGCGAGATCGCCTTCGTGGCGCTGACGCCGGAGGGCGAGCTCGCGGGCGTGTCGCGGCTCGCCTGCGACCCCGACCACCGGTCCGGCGAGTATGCGCTCCTGGTGCGCTCCGACCTGCAGGGCCGCGGGATCGGCGCGGCGCTGATGCGGATCCTGATCGACTATGCGCGCGCCGACGGGCTCGAGCGGGTCGAGGGCATCGTGCTGGCCGAAAACCGCGGGATGCGCGGCCTGATCCAGCGGCTCGGGTTCGCAACCGAGCTCGACGTGACCGAGCCGGGGGTGGTGAGATCACGGCTCGACCTCTGAGGCGGGCTCCGGGTGAAGGCTTCGATGCCAAAGGTTTACGGGGATTCGCTCGATCTGGAACGCGTATGGAATGCATATGGAATCCATATGGCACCTGAAACGGTCAGGATTGGATCGTTAACGCCGGCCGCCGAAGTCGGGAAGACCGAGCCGTTCAGCCGGTCCCCGATGAGGTGGGGTGATCCGCAGGCATCGAGGCGCGCCCGTGCGCTGCGCACCGTCAGACGAACTGCTCCTGGATCAGCCGCTCCTCGAGGCCGTGGCCGGGGTCGAAGAGGATGCGGTGGCGCAGGGTCGGGACGCTCTCGACCTCGATCCTCACGGGCTCGCGGACCTCGGCCGAGTCGGCGACGGCCGACACCGGCCGCTTGTCGGCTTCCCTGACCTCGAAGACCACCCTGGCCGCCTTCGGCAGCAGCGCGCCGCGCCAGCGCCGCGGCCGAAACGCCGCCATCGGCGTCAGCGCGAGGATCCCCGCGCCGATCGGCAGGATCGGCCCGTGTGCCGAGTAGTTGTAGGCGGTGGAGCCGGCCGGGGTGCAGACGAGCGCGCCGTCGGCCACGAGCTCGGCCAGGCGCTCGCGGCCGTCGACGAGGATGCGCAGCTTCGCCGCCTGCGGTCCGGAGCGCAGGATCGAGACCTCGTTGATCGCCAGCGCCTCGACCACCGAGCCGTCGGCGCGGGTCGCCCGCATCCTGAGCGGATTGAGCACCGCTTCCTCGGCCGCCGCCAGCCGCTCGACCAGGGCGTCCTCGCCGTAGGTGTTCATCAGGAAGCCGACGGTGCCGCGGTTCATGCCGTAGACCGGGATGCCGAGCCCTTCGGTCGCGTGCAGGGTGGTGAGCATCAGGCCGTCGCCGCCGAGCGCCACGATCACGTCGGCCGCCTCGATCGTGCTCTGGCCATGCCGGGCGATCAGCCGGTCGCGGGCTTCCTCGGCGATCGCGACGGGGCTCGCCACGAAGTGAATCCGCGGGAAAGGCAAGGGGTCCGCTCCGCCGCTCGAGGTGCGCCACTCTCGCCTGCCGCCCCTGCGAACTCAAGACCCGTCGCCGGAGCCGCCGCGGCGCCCCGTTTTTCCGGGTTCCCCGGACCCGGTATTCGCGGTATCTGACGCCCGACCCGAGCCGATGAGGTGCGCCCGTGAAAGACATCCTTCCCGACAGCGGCTTCTTCGCCGACGATCTGGCCACCCGCGACCCGGCGATCTTCGGCGCGATCCGCGACGAGCTGACCCGCCAGCGCGACGAGATCGAGCTGATCGCCTCGGAGAACATCGTGAGCCGCGCCGTCCTCGAGGCGCAGGGCTCGGTGATGACCAACAAGTACGCCGAGGGCTACCCGGGCCGGCGCTACTACGGCGGGTGCCAGTTCGTCGACGTCGCCGAGAACCTGGCCATCGAGCGCGCCTGCAACCTGTTCGGCGCCGGCTTCGCCAACGTGCAGCCGAACTCGGGCAGCCAGGCCAACCAGGCCGTCTTTCTCGCGCTGCTCCAGCCCGGCGACACCTTCCTCGCGATGGACCTCGCGTCAGGCGGCCACCTGACCCACGGCGCCAAGCCCAACATGTCGGGCAAGTGGTTCAAGCCGGTCCACTACGGCGTGCGCAAGCAGGATTCGCGGCTCGACTACGAGGACGTCGCCACGCTCGCGGCCGAGCACAGGCCGAAGCTGATCATCGCCGGCGGCTCGGCGATCCCGCGGCGGATCGATTTCGCCCGGTTCCGCGAGATCGCCGAACTCGGTCGGCGCGTACCTGATGGTCGACATGGCGCACTTCGCCGGGCTCGTCGCCGGCGGCCAGCATCCGAACCCGGTCGAGCACGCGCACGTCGTCACCACGACTACGCACAAGACGCTGCGCGGGCCGCGCGGCGGCATGATCCTGACCAACGACGAGGGCATCGCCAAGAAGATCAACTCGGCGATCTTCCCGGGCCTGCAGGGCGGCCCGCTGATGCACGTCATCGCCGGCAAGGCGGTCGCCTTCGGCGAGGCGCTGCGTCCCGACTTCGCCGGTTACGCCGCGCAGGTGGTGGAGAACGCCCAGGTGCTGGCGGACACGCTGATGAAGGGCGGGCTCGACATCGTCACCGGCGGCACCGACACCCACCTGATGCTCGTCGACCTGCGCCCGAAGAACGTCACCGGCAAGGACGCCGAGGCCGCGCTCGGCCGGGCGCACATCACCTGCAACAAGAATGGCATCCCGTTCGACCCGCAGCCGCCGACGATCACCTCCGGGGTCCGTCTCGGCACGCCGGCCGGCACGACGCGAGGCTTCGGGGCGGCGGAGTTCGCGCAGATCGGAGCGATGATCGTCCAGGTCGTCGACGGCCTCGCCGCCAACGGCCCGCAGGGCAACGCAGAGGTCGAGGCCGGCGTCAAGGCGCAGGTCAGGGCGCTCTGCGACCGCTTCCCGATCTATCCCGGCCTCTGAGCCGGGCCTCGGGCGCCGGAGCGGATTAACTCCGCGTCGACAGCCACATGGCGGGATCCGCTCATGCACGGGGCATGCACAACGCAAACTAGTGGCCTTCTGTCCTGACCCTTTGCGCCGGGTCCGCCAGCGCCCGGCCTGACGTCTTGCGGGACGGTGCCGCCTGCCGGCTTCGGCCGTCGACGAAGCCGGCCGCGGCCACCCGGGGCGACCGCGCCCGGCTTGGAGACCGACGGTTCAGGCAGCACCCCCCTCGCCCTCCGCGCTGGCGCTCCGGGCGACGGCCCGGCCGACGGTCCACTGGACCGTCGGCCGATCGGGCCGGAACTCGCGGACCAAGGTCCGCTTCGGTCGGATGCAAGCAGCAGCGCGAAGCGCGCCGAACGGCGGCGCCTCGATTCGCTCCTGCGCACGATGCCGGCTCTCCGCCGGCCCAGGCCGGCGGGAGTTGCGGTCAACTGCCGGCGGCTGGAAGGGCGGCCGGCGCGTCGAAGCGCACCTTGACGTAGGAGCCCGGCGCCGGCTCGACCACGCCGAGCCGGGTGCCTGGCTCGCGCGCGGGCACCTGCCGGCCGGAGCGTGCCTTGAGCCAGGCGTTCCAGTCGGGCCACCAGCTCCCCGCGGTCTCCTCGGCGCCGGCGAGCCACTCGTCGAGCGTCGGCTTCGACATGTCGGGGTTCGTCCAGAACTGGTACTTGCCGAGGATCGGCGGGTTCACCACCCCGGCGATGTGCCCGGAGCCCGACAGGACGAAGCGCAGGTCGGCCCGGGTCATCTCCTTGGCGCCGCGATAGACCGAGGCGGCGGGCGCGATGTGATCCTCCTTGGTCGCGACGTGATAGACCGGCCCGCGGATGTCGGCGAGCGTGATCGGCTCGCCGCGCACCGTGAGCTCGCCCTTGGCGAAGGCGTTGCGGATGTAGAACCGCTCGAGGTAGAAGCGGTGCGCGCGCGCCGGCATGGCCGTCGAATCCGCGTTCCAGTAGAGCAGGTCGAACGGGAACGGGTCCTTCCCGAGCATGTAGTTCGAGACCATGTAGCCCCAGATCAGGTCGTTGGCTCGCAGCATGTTGAAGGCGTTGGCCATCCGGTCGGCCGGCATGTAGCCCTTCTCCATGTCCTCGCCGACCACCTCGAGGATGTGCTCGTCGACGAAGATCTGCAGCTCGCCCGCGTCCTCGAAGTCGAGCTGCGCGGTGAAGAAGGTCGCGCTCGCGACCCGCTTGTCGCGGGTCTTGCCGAGCCAGGCCATCAGCGTGCCGCCCATCGTGCCGCCGACGCAGTACGAGGCGAGGTTCAGGCTCTTCTGCCCGGTCTCCTCGAGCGCCTTCTCGATGGCGGTCAGCCCGCCCTCGAACATGTAGTCCTCCCAGGACTTCGACCCGTGCCGCGCGTCGGGGTTCACCCAGGAGACGACGAAGACGGTATGGCCCTGCTCGACCAGCCACTTGACGAGGCTCTTCTTCGGGTTGAGGTCGAGGATGTAGTACTTGTTGATCCAGGGCGGGATGATCAGGAGCGGCCTGGCGTAGACCTTCTCGGTCGCCGGGGCGTACTGGATGAGCTGGATCAGGTCGTTCTCGAAGACGACCGCCCCCGGCGAGACCGCGGTGTTGCGCCCGACCTCGAAGGCGTCCATGTCGGTCTGCCGGATCAGGAGCTTGCCCTTGCCGCGCTCGAGGTCCTTCAGCATCATCTTCAGGCCGCGGACCAGGTTCTCGCCCTTCTGCTCGGCGGTGGCCTCGAGCACCTCGGGGTTGAGCGCGAAGAAGTTGGCCGGGTTCATCGCCTCGACGAAGTAGCGGGTGTAGAACGCCGCCTTCCTGCGCTCCTTCGGATCCATCTCGCCGACGGTGCTGACGCCGTCCTGGATCCAGCCGGAGGTCAGCAGGTACGACTGCTTGAGGTACTCGAAGAGCGCGTTCTCCGACCACTCCTTATGGGCGAAGCGCTTGTCGGCCTTCATCATGTGCGGCAGCTTCAGGTCCTCGACCGCCTCCTTGGAGCCGAGCCACTTCAGCATCGAGTTCTGCCAGAGCTGCTGCTGGGCCGCCCAGAACTCGATCGTCATGTCGGCGACCTGGCGCGGGTTGTCCCACATCGTGCGGTAGAGCGCGGCGAAGGTCGGCCAGGTGTTGAGCGGGTCGGGGTTCCTGGGTCCCCCCTCCTGCAGCTGGCTGGCGAGGAAGGTCTGCCAGATCTGGCTCGAGATGTCGAAGACCTCGGCCATGTTGTGCGCCACGAGCTTTCCCTGCTCGGCCAGCGTCTCGGCGTCCTTCGCTTCGCTCATCCGATCCTCCCTCGAGGGCCGCGCCTTGCCGCGCGCGGCGATCGCGCCGATACTAGCCTGCAACCCGGGGTTTGCCCAGAAAGAGAGCAATGCGACCTCGCCGTGCCGTGCCGCCCGCGACTGCCGGCCTCCTGGTGATGGCGGCGCTCCTCGCCTGCGGCGCGCCGCGCGAGGCGATCGCGCCGGTGTCCGAGGCCGCCCGGACCGCGCCGCCGCCCCGGCTCGGGCCGACGGCGGCGTTCGATGCGGCGCTCGCCAGCGCCGCGCCCGATGCCGAGCGGCTCGAAGCCGGGGCCGCCGCGCTGTCCGCCCGCGCCGAGGCGCTGCGGGCGCGCGCCGCCGGCCTGTCGGCGCCGGTCGTCGACCCGACCGACCGCCCGCGCCTCGAGGCGGCCGGCGGCTGAGGCGGGAACGAATCGGTCGACGCCGCATTGTCCGGACGCAAAGCGCGTCCCAGCCGCCGTTCCGGCCGGCGGGCCGCACCCGCAAAGGAGACCACTCCATGCACAGCATCATCTATCTGGTCGGCCTTGTCGTGATCGTGCTCGCGCTGCTCTCCCTCGTCGGACTGGCCTGAGGCCGTGATGCCAGGGAGTGCTGCCGTGACCCACCCCGCCGCCCCCGCCTCCACCGATGCCGCGCTGCGCAGCGGCCTCGTGATGGACGGCTACGTCGACTGGCCGGCGATCCTCGCCGGCACCGCGCTCGCCGTGGCGCTGTCCTTCGTCCTCTTCACCTTCGGCTCGGGGATCGGCCTGTCGATCACCTCGTTCGACCCCGGCGAGGGCGCGTCGCTGCGGTGGCTCGCGATCGCGTCCGGGGCCTGGTTCGTCTGGGTCGCGGTCACCAGCTTCGCCGCCGGCGGCTACCTGGCCGGGAGGATGCGCCGCACGCTGCCCGGGGTCGGCATCGACGAAGCCGAGACCCGCGACGGCGCGCACGGCGTCCTCGTCTGGGCGACCGCCGCGCTCGTCGGCGCCGTGCTCGCGGTCGGCGGCGTTTCGGGGGTCGTCGGCGCGGCCGGCTCCGCCGCCGGCACCGTGGCGCAGACCGCGGCCGAGGCCGTCGGCGGCGACGTCGACTTCATCGGCGGCCGCCTGCTCGGCAGCGGCGGCGCCGAGGACACCGGCGCCCGGCAGGACGTGGTCGCGGTGATCACCCGCAGCCTCGCCGACGGCGAGCTCTCCGCCGAGGACCGCGACTACGCCGCGTCGATCGTGGCCGAGCGGACCGGGCAGACGCCGGAGGAGGCCGCGGCCGCGGTCGACGCCGCGCGGACGCAGGTGCAGGAGCTCTACGACGCGGCGCTCGAGCGGGCCGAGCAGATCCGCGTCGCCACCGCCATCGGCGCCTTCGTCGTCGCGGCGACGCTGATGGTTTGCGCCGCCGCTGCCTACTTCGCCGCCGCCGCCGGCGGCGACCACCGCGACCGGAACATCCCGTTCGCGACCTTCGGCCGCTGAAGCGGGCTGTCCCGACGCCGCGCCCGGCGGCGTCGGGCGCGGGTTCATATCGCCCTGTCCTTCGCGCCGGCCCGGTCGTATAAGGCGGCCTGAGCCAGCCGAGCCCCAGCGATGTCCGAAGAGTTCTACCGCATCAAGCGCCTGCCGCCCTACGTCTTCGCCGAGGTCAACCGCCTCAAGGCCCGCTATCGCGCCGAGGGGATGGACATCATCGACTTCGGCATGGGCAATCCGGACATGGATACGCCCTCCCATATAGTGGAAAAGCTGGTCGAGACGGTGCGCCGCCCGCGCACCCACCGCTATTCGGCCTCGAAGGGCATCCCGGGGCTGCGCCGCGCCCAAGCCGGCTACTACGCCCGCCGCTTCGGCGTGACGCTCGACCCCGAGACCGAGGTGATCGCGACGCTCGGCTCCAAGGAGGGGCTCGCCAACCTCGCGATGGCGATCACCGCGCCGGGCGACGTGATGCTGGTGCCGAACCCGAGCTACCCGATCCACCCCTACGGCTTCATGATCGCCGGCGGCACGCTGCGCCACGTGCCGGCGCTGCACGACGGCCGGTTCGATCCCGAGCAGTACCTGCGCGCGCTCGACCGCGCCGTCACCCACTCGGTGCCGAAGCCGGTGGCGCTCGTCGTCTCCTTCCCATCGAACCCGACGGCGCAGGTCTGCGACCTCGACTTCTACCGCGCGCTGATCGCCTTCGCGAAGAAGCACCACCTCTGGGTGCTCTCCGACCTCGCCTACGCCGAGATCTACTTCGACGGCGTCCCGCCGCCCTCGATCCTCGAGATCGAAGGTGCGAAGGACGTGGCCGTCGAGTTCACCTCGCTGTCCAAGACCTACGCGATGCCGGGCTGGCGGATGGGCTTCGCGGTCGGCAATCCACGGCTGGTCGACGCGCTGACCCGGATCAAGTCCTACCTCGACTACGGCGCCTTCACACCGGTCCAGGTCGCCGCGGCCGCCGCGCTGAACGGCCCGCAGGACTGCGTCGCCGAGATCCGCGGCACCTACCGGCACCGGCGCGACGTCCTGATCGACTCGATGGGCCGGGCGGGCTGGCACATCCCCTCGCCGCCCGCGACCATGTTCGCCTGGGCGCCGGTGCCCGAGCCCTATGCCGGCATCGGCTCGATGGGCTTCTCGAAGATCCTGCTTCGGGAGGCCGAGGTCGCCGTGGCGCCCGGCGTCGGCTTCGGCGAGTACGGCGAGGGCTATGTCCGCCTCGGCCTCGTCGAGAACGAGCACCGGATCCGCCAGGCGGCCCGCGGCGTGCGCAAGGTGATGCAGAACGCCGAAGCGCTGCTCGCCAAGCACCATGCCGAGGAAGCCGCGGCGTAGGCCCGAGGCTTCACGCAACTTTTCGGTTGCGTAAGCGTGGCCGGTCCTGCATGATCCCGCAACCAGGAGGTTGCCAGTCATGCCAGATGCCACCATCGCCGACCGCATCGAGCGGAGCGTCGAAATCGCGGCCCCGGCCTCCCGCGTCTGGAGGGCGCTGACCGACTCGCGCGAGTTCGGCACCTGGTTTCGCGCCCGGATCGACGCTCCTTTCGAGGTCGGCCGCAGGTCGCTCGGCCAGATGACCTACCCCGGCTACGAGCACATGGCCTGGGAGGCCGACATCGTCGCCATCGAGCCCGAGACCTACTTCGCCTTCCGCTGGCCGCAGACCGCCGACGGGCGGGCCAGCGGGGACGTCCCGACGACGCTCGTCGAGTTCCGCCTCGAGCCCATCGCCGGAGGGACCCGCGTCACCGTCCTCGAGAGCGGCTTCGAGGCGCTGCCGGAACCGCTCCGCAGCAACGCGATGCGGGAGAACAGCGGCGGCTGGGAGATCCAGATGGAGAACATCCGCGCCCATGTCACCGGCGCCTGAGGCCGCCGCCCCGATCTTCGCCGCGCTCGGCGACCCGACCCGCCTCGGCCTCGTCGCCACCCTGGCGGACGGCCGGACCCGGTCGGTCACCGAGCTCTCGGCGGGCGCGCCGATCAGCCGGCAGGCGATGACGAAGCATCTGCGCGTGCTCGAGCAGGCCGGCGTCGTCGCCAGCCTGCGGGCGGGCCGCGAGACCCGCTTCGCGCTCTGCCCCGACCGGCTGGCCGAGGCGCAGGCCTGTCTCGAGACCGTCGGCCGGCAATGGGAGGACGCCCTCGCCCGCCTCAGGAGCTTCCTCGAGGACTAGGGGCGCGGCCGCCGCCGGGCACCGCCGTCTTCCGCATTGCGGCGCGGTCGGCCCTCGCTTAAGCAGCGGGCCAAACCAGCTGGAGGCGCGCATGCCCGATCCGCTCCGCATCGGCCTCGCCGGCCTCGGCACCGTCGGCGCGGGGGTCGTGCGGATTATGCAGGCGCATGGCGCGACGATCGCCGCCCGCGCCGGGCGGCCGGTCGAGATCGCGGCGGTCTCGGCGCGCTCGCGGCACCGCGATCGCGGCGTCGACCTCGCCGCCTATGCGTGGGAGGACGACCCGGTGGCGCTGGCGCGCCGCGCCGACGTCGACCTCGTGGTCGAGGTCGTCGGCGGCGAGAACGGGCCGGCCAAGGCGACCGCGACGGCGGCGCTCGGGGGCGGCAAGCACCTCGTCACCGCGAACAAGGCGATGCTCGCCCGGCACGGGCAGGCGCTGGCCGAGCTCGCCGAGGCGAACGGCGTCGCGCTGCGCTTCGAGGCGGCGGTCGCCGGGGGCATCCCGGTCGTCAAGGCGCTGACCGAAGGTCTCGCCGGCAACGCGATCACCCGGGTCATGGGGGTGATGAACGGCACCTGCAACTACATCCTGACCCGAATGGAGGCGGAGGACGCCCCCTACGCCGAGGTGCTCGAGGAGGCGAAGCGCCTCGGCTACGCCGAGGCCGATCCCTCGTTCGACGTCGGCGGCATCGACGCGGCCCAGAAGCTCGCGCTCCTCGCCGCCGCCGCCTTCGGCACCCGGATCGACTTCGACGGCATGACGGTCGAGGGCATCGAGCACGTCAGCCTCGCCGACATCGAGCACGCGGCCGAGCTCGGCTACCGGATCAAGCTGCTCGGCGTCGCCCGGATGACCGCGGCCGGACTCGAGTCCCGGATGCAACCCTGCCTGGTCCCGGCGGCGTCGCCGCTCGGCCAGCTCGAGGGCGTCACCAACATGGTCGTGCTCGAGGGCGACTTCGTCGGCCGCATCGTCATGTCCGGCCCCGGCGCCGGCGCCGGGGCCACCGCCTCGGCGATCGTCGGCGACATCGTCGACATCGCGCGCGGCCTGGTGATCCCGCCGTTCGGCCGCCCGGCCGCGACGCTCGCGACGCCGGGACGGGCCGGGGACGGCGCGCCGGCCGCCTACTACCTGCGCTTCCTCGTCGACGACGCGCCGGGCGTCCTTGCCAAGGTCGCCGCCGCGCTCGGCGCCGCCGGCATCTCGATCAACCGCATGCGCCAGGTCGAGCACGCCGGAGCCGAGGCGCCGATCCTCATCGTCACCCACCAGGCCGAGCGAACGGGGCTCGACCGTGCGCTCGCCGAGATCGCCCGGCTCGACGTCTGCCGCGCCGCCCCGGTCGCGATCCGCATCGAGGAGCTCTGATGCCCGACCTCCGCCCGGCCCGCGCGGCCGATGTGCCGGCGATCGAGGCGATCTACGCCCACCATGTCCTGCACGGCCTCGCCACCTTCGAGGAGGTGCCGCCCGGCACCGCCGAGATGGCACGCCGGCTCGAGGAGATCGCCGGGCGCGGCCTCCCCTGCGTCGTCGCCGAGGAGGCCGGCCGGCTGCTCGGATACGCGTATGCCGCCCCCTATCGCGCGCGCAGCGCCTACCGTTTCACGCTCGAGGATTCGATCTACCTCGACCCCGCCGCCGTCGGCCGCGGCATCGGCAGTGGGCTTCTCGCCGCGCTCATCGATGCCGGCACCGCCTGGGGCGGGCGGCAGATGCTGGCGGTGATCGGCGACAGCGGCAACGCGGCCTCGATCGCCGTCCATGCCCGCGCCGGCTTCCGCCACGCCGGCACGTTCCGGGCCGTCGGCTTCAAGTTCGGCCGCTGGGTCGACACCGTGCTGATGCAGCGTCCGCTCGGCCCCGGCGGCGACACCCTGCCCCGGTAGGCTGCAAAGCTTGCCCCGGCCCGGCCCGATCGCCTAGAAGGGCAGCGCATCGCAGAAAGGGACGTGTCCGATGGCCGAAGACCAAATCTTTGCGGACCGCATGCTGTCGCTCGGACTCGCGCGCGTGTCGGAGGCCGCCGCGATCGCCGCGGCCAAGCTGGTCGGCCAGGGCGACGAGAAGGCGGCCGACCAGGCGGCCGTCGACGCGATGCGCAAGCAGCTCAACATGCTCGACATCCAGGGCCGCATCGTCATCGGCGAGGGCGAGCGCGACGAGGCGCCGATGCTCTACATCGGCGAGGAGGTCGGCACCGGGGACGGCCCCGGCGTCGACATCGCGCTCGACCCGCTCGAGGGCACGACGCTCACCGCGAAGGACATGCCGAACGCGCTCGCCGTGATCGCGATGGGGCCGCGCGGCTCGATGCTGCACGCGCCGGACGTCTACATGGACAAGCTCGCGATCGGTCCCGGGTACCGGGAGGGGCTCGTGGATCTCGACATGACCCCGACCGAGCGGATCCAGGTGCTGGCCCGGGCCAAGGGCACCGCGACCAGCGGCATCATGGTCTGCGTGCTCGAGCGGCCGCGGCACGAGGCGCTGATCGGCGAGATCCGCGCCACCGGCGCCCGCATCCGGCTGATCACCGACGGCGACGTCGCCGGGGTGATCCACTGCGCCGAGCCGGACAAGACCGGCATCGACATGTACATGGGCTCGGGCGGCGCGCCGGAGGGCGTGCTGGCGGCGGCGGCGCTGAAATGCATGGGCGGCCAGATGCTTGGGCGGCTGCTCTTCCGCAACGACGACGAGCGCAAGCGGGCGCACAAGGCCGGGATCAAGGACCTCGACCGGGTCTATACCCGCGACGAGATGGTGACGGAGCATGTGATCTTCTCGGCCACCGGGGTGACCGACGGGTCGATCGTGCGGGGCGCGCGGCGCGACGGCGAGTGGATGGAGACCGAGACGCTGCTGATGCGCTCGAAGACGGGGTCGATGCGGCGGCTGCTCTATCGGCAGCGCAACCAGTGATTCAATTCCCCTTGCGGCGACAGCGACATGGCTGAATTCGCTCATACACAATCCATGCACGAACTCATGCACAACGCTTGCACGACTCGTATGCCGGGGATCGGGCGGCGCGAGATTTCGGGTCGTCGGGGCGGGAGGCGCGTGATGCCGCGCGGCCGCCCCGACCGGGTTGGGACCGTCTTCACGATCCTCTGGCTGACCTTCTGGGCCGCGGCGATCCTGGTCGCGGCCTGGAGCTTCGGCGCCGCCGCGCTCGGGGGCGAGCTGGCGCCGGCGCTGTTCCTCGTGGTCTGGGTCGGCTTCGCCGGCTTCGCGCTCGCCTCCGTCGCCCGGGGACTGGTGCGGCGGCTCCTCGGCCTGAGGCCGCCGCCGCGCGGGCCGGGCCGTAACCACGTGTGGGACGACGGCATCGACCCGCCCGGCCCGGGGCCCGCTGCCTGATCATGCGTCCCGCGCACCGGTTCCGCGGCGCCGCCTTCATGGTGATCTCCACCGGCGCCTACGTCGTCAACGACACGATGATGAAGCTCGCGACCGTTGGGCTGCCGCCCTATGAGGTGCTGGTGCTGCGCGGCATCGCCGCCGTCGCCTGGGGCCTGCCGCTGCTCCTCCTGCTCGGCTACCGCCGCCAGCTGCCGCTGATGTTCCAAGGCCGCGTCCTCGTGCGCAACCTCTGCGAGACCGCGGCGATCCTCTGCTACGTCGTGGCGCTCGCCAACATGCCGATCGCCGACGCCACCGCGCTCGGCCAGATCACCCCGCTCCTCGTCATCCTCGGCGCCTCGTTCGTGCTGCGCGAGCGGGTCGGCGGGGTGCGAATGGCGCTGATCGGCGCAGGCTTCATCGGCGCGCTGATGGTGGCGCAGCCGACCGGCGCCGGCATCTCGGTCTATGCGCTGCTCGCGCTCGGCAACGCCGTGCTCTGCGCGGTCCGCGACCTGGTCGGCCGCGGGGTGCGCCCCGACGTGCCCGGCATGGTCGTCGCACTCTCGGCCGCCGTCGTGGTGCTCGGCGGCGCCGCCGCCGCGCACCTGCTGCTGGAGGATTGGGTGACACCCGGCGCCCGGCACCTCATGCTCGTCGCCGGCGCCGGCCTGTTCCTGATCTTCGGCCACTTCTTCATCTTCATGGCCTACCGGGTCGGACCGACTCATGTCGTCGCGCCGTTCTACTATTCCTTCACGCTCTGGGCGGTGATCTCCGGCCTCGTCGTCTTCGGCCACCTGCCGAACGCGCTGGCGCTCGGCGGCATCCTCCTCGTCGTCGCGAGCGGCCTCGCCGTCGTCCTCTTCGACGACCGCCGGCGCCGTCCGGCGCCGGCCGCGTAGCGCCTCAGCCGAGCTCGAGAGTCGCCACGCCCCAGATCAGGTCGGGCCGTTCGCCCGGCGCGGGACCGCGATACATGCGGGCCGTCTCGAAGACGGGCTCCAGGCCGAGCCCGACCGCGAGGGCGACGGCGGCCGGGTTCGATTCGGGGACGTCGATGGCGAGGGGGCGACCGGGGAAGCGCCCGGCGAGCGCGCCGACGAGCCGCAGGGCGTCGGACCGGCCGGGGGCGATCAGCGGGCCGATCTTGAGGCCCTCGCGGCAGACGCGGACGGTGCCGAAGGCCCGGGCCTCGCCCTGCTCCACGAGGGCGAGCGTCCGGCGTGTCGCGGTGTCGGCGAGCCAGGCGGCGAGGAAGGCCGGCCGGTCGATGCCGGTCGCGCGGCGGTCGAGCGCGGCCAGCGCCGGCAGGTGGCCCGACGCGGCGGCGAGATCGCCGGCGGGCGCCGGCGCCGGCGTGCCGAGGTGGCGGATGGTGCGGCCGGTTCCGGCGAAGCCCGAGCGGCGGTAGTTGGCCTGCTGGGCGAGGACCCCGTCGAGGCCGACGGTGCGGTCGCCGAGATGGGCGAGCCCCGCCTGCCAGAGCGCCCAGCCGTATCCCTGCCCGCGCCACGCCGGTCTGCACAGGTAGAGGCCGAGGAAGCCGAAGGCCGGCGAATGGCGGACGACCGAGATGCAGGCGACGGCGTCGTCACCGACCCAGCCCATCAGGAAGCCGCGCGGATCGGCGGCGAGGAAGGCGCTCGCGTCGTCGAGGCCGGGGTTCCAACCCTCGGCGGCCGCCCAGTCGAGCGCCGTCCCGAGCTCGGCGACGCCCATCGGCGCGATCCGCAGGTCGACGAGGGGGCTCGGCATCAGGTCCTCCACGGGCGGATGCCCGCGCGACTGTCGCACAGGGACGACCGCCACCGCCACCAGAGTGCGAGCCCGAACCCGGCATCCGCGCGAGAGGAGGGCAGCGGCTCGACCGCGGGCGGCCGAGAAGCGGCCGCCCGGGGGGCGGTCGGCCGCTGCCCGGGCTCGGGGCCCGGGCGGGACGGCTGAGCCGGCGCGCTTTTTCCGAGGCGTCGTGTAGCGATCCGGGAACCTTTTGCCCGCCGCACCATCCAACTTACCGACGCCGCACTGACGGGCGTCGCCGAAACCGGAGATACCGCCATGATCCGCCTGCCGTCGCTCGCCTTCGCCGTCCTCGCTCTCGGAGCCGGCCCGACCCTGGCGCAGGACGCCGGGGCGTTTGCCGAGGCTCCGCCGGCCGCGCCGTTCCAGGAAGTGAGCAAGCTCGTGGCGCTGCCCGAGTTCCTGCCCGGCCTCGGCCAGCTCTTCGTCGATCCGGCGACCCTGCCGGCCGGCCCGTTCCTCGCCTATGACCACGACGGCCAGCTGGTCAGCACCATCTTCATGATCCCGGTCACCGACTTCAACCCGGACAAGACCTTCGACAACCTGTCCTCGCCCGGCGGCAACGTCGACCACGTCGACATCTACTTCAACGCCGGCCATCCGGGTGTCGAGGTGCCGCACGCCCACTTCGTGCTCTGGCACGTGCCGGCGGCGGACGAGGCGCGGGTCGCGGAATGATCCTGACCAGGCGCGGGATGCTCGGGCTCGGCGGCGCCGCCGCGGTCCTGCTGCTCCGGCCGCCGGCGCAGGCCGCCAGCCCGGTGACCCACGCGATCCGGATGCAGGGCGACGCGAGGGGCGCCCATGTCGGCTTCGATCCCGTCGGCCTGCGCATCCTGCCCGGGGAGACCCTGCGCTGGACGAACGGCGATGCCGGCAATTCGCACACCGCGACCGCCTACCATCCGGCCAACTTCGGCCGGCCGCGGCGCATCCCGGCGGCGGCGACGCCGTGGGATTCGGACTACCTGCTGCCGGATGACGGCTTTGAAATCACTCTGACGGCCGAGGGGGTCTATGACTACTATTGCGTGCCGCACGAGCATGCCGGCATGGTCGGTCGGATCATCGTCGGCAACCCGGACGCCGATGCCTGGATGCAGGACCCGGGCGCCGGCGGCGACCTGCCGGAGGTGGCGCTGAACGGCTTTCCGCCGGTGGTGGAGATCATGGGAAAGGGGATCGTGCGGCGGGTCTGACCGCCGATGATCCGGGGAGGACCGATGTACCCGGCTGCCAGAATGCCCCTCGATCACGCGGCGCTCGACGACGCGGCGCTGGTCGAGCTCGCCCGACGCCATGACGAGGCGGCGGTGCGGACCCTGGTCGGCCGCCACAACCGGCGGCTCTTCCGGGTGGCGCGGAGCGTGCTGCGCGACGACGCCGAGGCCGAGGACGTGGTGCAGGCGACCTACGTGCGCGCCTTCACCCGTCTCGAGGGCTTCCGCGGCGAGGCCGCGCTCGGCACCTGGCTGACCCGCATCGCGCTCAACGAGGCGCTCGGCCGCCTGCGCCAGCGCCGGCCGCGCGCGGATCTCGCCATGCTTGACGCCGCGGCTGCCGAGGGAGGGAGCGTGATCGTGTTTCCCATGTCGCCGGCGCCGGCCGGCCCGGAGAGCGAGGCGGGCCGGGCCCAGGTCCGCCAGGTGCTGGAGCGCGCCGTGGACGCGCTGCCCGAGCCGTTCCGGCTGGTCTTCGTCATGCGCGAGATCGAGGGCCTGAGCACCGAGGAGGCCGCGACGCTGCTCGCCATCCGTCCCGAGACCGTCAGGACCCGCCTGCACCGGGCGCGCCGGCTGCTGCGCCGCTCGATCGAGCGGATGCTGTCGGCGGGCTTCGGCGAGATCTTCCCGTTCGACGGCGCGCGCTGCGTCCACATGGCGGATCGGGTCGTCGAGTGCCTTCGGCAGCGGCAGTCGGACAGCTGAATCGGGATCGGCCCGTCCACCCCGAGCGGGCTGAGGGCGTTGACGGGCCCCGGCGCGCTAACTAACCTCAATCGCAAAAGCCGAATTCAAAGTCTGTTCAGGGAGGACGTGCATGCGATCGAGATCGACAATTCCGTGGCCCGGGGGCTGCGGCCGACGCGGCTTTCTGGCGACCGCGGCCGCCCTCGCCGTCGTCGCGGGCCTGGCGCAGCCGGCTTCGGCCGAAGGCACGCTGACCTTCTGGGGCGGCCTGATCTTTTCCGATGCCGCCAACCAGCTCCTGACCGACACCGCCGTCGCCTGGGGCGAGGCGAACGACGTCGACGTCGAGGTGGTGATGATCAACCAGAACGAGACGGTGCAGCGGGTCTCGGCGGCGGTCGAGGCGGGCACGATGCCGGACGTGCTCGACGTGGGCCTCGATCTGCTGTCCACCCTGTCGGCGCAGGACGTCTTCATTCCGCTCGACGATCTCTACGCCTCGATCGGCGCCGCGCAGGGCGGCTGGTTCCCCTCCGTCGAGACCGCGTCCGACACCACGGCGATCGCCGGCAGCCGCACCGGTATGCCCTTCGGCGTCAGCGGCAACATGATCCTGCGGCGCACCGACCTGCTCGGGCCGGCGGGCTTCACCGAGGCGCCCGCCACCTGGGACGACCTCGTCGCGCAGGCCGAGGCGGTCAACGCGCCGCCGGTCTCGGGCCTCGGCCTCGCGCTCTCCAACGTCGGCGACGGCAACATGCAGGTCGCGGTCATGCAGTCGTTCGGCGGACGCATCGCCGACGATGCCGGCAAGACCGTCACGATCAAGTCCGACGCCACCCGCGCCTACCTTGCCTGGGTCAAGGACGCGTGGGACCGCGGCGTCTTCCCGCCGGGCAACGCGACCTGGGACGGCGCGGGCGACAACCAGGCCTACCTGTCCGGGCAGGCGGCGTTCATCGCCAACACCGGCTCGGTCGGGATCGCGGCGAAGGACCAGGACCCCGAGCTCTTCGAGGCGACCGACTACTCGCCGCTGCCGGCGGGGCCGGAGGGGGTGATCTCGCCCCTGAACCTGCAGCTGCGGGCGATTCCGAAGACCGCGCAGAACCCCGACGCCGCGCGCGCGCTCATCGAGCACCTGGCGCAGCCGGAGTTCATGCAGGAGTACTTCAAGGTCGCGATCTACGGCCCGGTGCTGATGGACCAGGCCGGGCTTCGCGGCGTTCGACGGCTCGAGCGCGATCCATGCGGGCCTGCTCGAGCTGGTCAAGAACGGCACGGCGCCGGGCTATCCGGACGTCTACAACACCGCCTTCGCCGACGTCTACAACAACTTCATCGTGCCGAAGATGGTCCAGCGCGTCGTCATCGACGGCTGGGACGCCGACCGGGCGATGGACGAGGCCCAGGCCCAGGCGCAGTCGATCTACGACAAGTACAAGTGACCAAGGCGCCTCCGAAGCGCCCGCCGCCGGCGGGCGCTCCGCCCAGCCCGCGCACCGGGATGAGCGCCGAGCGGCGGCTGACGCTCTTCGCCGCCGTCCTGGTGCTGCCGGTGCTGGCGCTGATCCTCGGGCTCGTCGCCTATCCGTTCCTGTTCGCGATCTGGGTCTCGTTCACCGACCGGGTGATCGGCGGCGGCGGCAGCTTCATCGGACTCGACAACTTCCGCTACCTGGCGGGCTCGGCGACCTTCGGGGCGGCGATCCGCAACACCGTGCTGATCGTGCTCGTGACCGACGCGCTGAAGCTCGGCGATCGGGCTCGGGCTCGCGCTGCTCGTCACCCAGCACATCCCGGGCCGCGGCATCTTCCGGGCGCTCCTGATGCTGCCCTGGGCGATGCCGGCGTTCGTCGCGTTCCTGACCTGGCGCGTGCTCTACCAGCCGATCGGCGGCGGCATCAACCTGGTGCTGACCCAGACCGGCATCTGGCCCTACGTGGTCGACTGGCTCGGCCAGCGCGATACCGCGATGATCTCGGTGATCATCGCCTCGGTCTGGCGCGGCTTCCCGTTCTGGTTCGTGTCGATCCTCGCGGCGCTGCAGTCGGTGCCGAAGGAGCTCTACGAGGCCGCGACGGTCGACGGCGCCGGCGCCGTGGCAGCGGTTCTGGCTCGTCACCTTCCCCGGCATCCGCCAGGTGGTGATCGTGACCACGCTGCTCTCCTCGATCTGGACCGCGAACGCGTTCGAGCATGTCTGGCTGCTGACCCAGGGCGGGCCGTCCGACGCGACGATGGTCTTTCCGGTGCTCGCCTATCTCGGCATGCAGACCCAGCGCATCGGCGAGGCGGCGGCGGTGTCGGTCGCGATGCTGCCGGTGCTGGCGATCCTCGTCATCGTGGCGACGGCCTTCCTGCAGCGGGACGAGACGTGAGCGCGGCGCAGAAGGCGCTGGCCGGCCGCGTGCTGACCTATGCGGTCCTGGTCTTCGCCGTGCTGCTGGTGCTGTTCCCGATCTACTGGATGATCGTCACGTCGCTGAAGCTGCCGCGCGACATCTACCGCATGCCCTCGCTCTGGCCGCACACGCTGACGCTGAACAATTACCACTGCTGATCGCCGACAAGGGCTTCCTGCGACGCCGTGCGCAACAGCTTCGTCGTGGCGGCGTCGGTCACGGTGATCTCGGTGATCATCTCGTCCTTCGCCGCCTACTCGCTGGTCCGCTACCGCACCCGCTTCCGCGGGCTGGTCGGGCCGGATCATCCTGTTCGCCTACCTGACGCCCACCTCGCTCCTGTTCATCCCGCTGTCGATCCTGATGGCGCGGCTCGGCCTCGCCAATTCGCTGCACGGGCTGGTGCTCGTCTATCTCACCTTCTCGCTGCCGCTCAGCACCTGGCTCTTGCAGAGCTACTTCCGCAGCGTGCCGCGCGAGCTCGAGGAGCAGGCCATGATCGACGGCATGAGCCGGATGGGCGCGCTTGTGCGCATCGTGCTGCAGGCTGTCGGCGCCCGGCATCGCCGCGGTGTCGATCTTCACCTTCACCGGCGCCTGGAACGAGCTGCTGCTCGCGCTCGTCCTCATCACCTCGGAGAGCCAGCGCACGGCGCCGCTGGCGCTCAACTACCTGATCACCAGCGACGTGCTTGCCCTGGGGGCCGCTGATGGCGGGGCGGTGCTGTCGTCGATCCCGCTGATGGTGCTCTATTTCGTCGCCCAGCGCTTCATGGTGCAGGGCGTGGCCGAGGGATCGGTCAAGGGATGAGACAGATTCGGGAGAACGGAAAGAGGATGAGCATTCGGATTGCGATCGGCCAGTTCAACGAGCTGACCGAGGAGAAGCTGCGGTTTGCCGCCCAGATCGGTGCGACCGGCATCCAGATGAATACGCCCAAGCTGCCCGGCGACGAGCGGTGGCGGGTCGAGGATCTGCGCCGCCCTCGTCGAGCGGACCGAGGCGCACGGGCTCGCCTTCGAGGCCATCGAGAACGTTCCGGTGCATTTCTACGACAAGGTCATGCAGGGCTTGCCGGGCCGCGACGCCCAGATCGAGGCCTACTGCGACACGATCCGCGCGGTCGGCGCCGCCGGCATCCCGGTGCTCGGCTACCATTTCATGCCGAACTCGGTCTGGCGTACCGAACGGCTGGCGCCGGGCCGCGGCGGCGCCGGCTGCACCGCCTTCGACATGGAACTCGTCGACGCCATCGGCTCGGCCGCGGAGCTGCGGCAGTTCCTGCCGACGAGCCTCGGCTGGCAGGAGCGGATGCCGGTCTTCGGGCCGGGCGAGGCGGTGATCGACGCCGAGACGATGTGGGCGAACTACGCCTACTTCATCCGCGCCGTGCTGCCGGTGGCCGAGGAGGCGGGGGTGATGCCTGGCGCTGCATCCCGGACGATCCGCCGGTGCCGATGCTCGGCGGCGTCGCGCGGCTCTTCCATGAGCCGGCCGGGTTCCGCCGGGCCTGGGAGCTCAGCGAGGGCAGCCCGGCCTGGGGGCTCGATCTCTGCCTCGGCTGCTGCTCCGAGATGCCGGGCGGCGCGGCCAACGTGCGCGAGATGATCGAGTTCTTCGGCCCGAAGGGCCGCATCACCTACGTGCACTTCCGCGACGTGCAGGGGACGGTGCCCGACTTCCAGGAATGCTTCCTCGGCGAGGGCAACTTCGACCCCGCCGAAGTGATGGCGCTCCTGATCGACAACGGCTTCGAGGGCTTCCTGCTCGACGACCACGTGCCGAAGATGGACGGCGACAGCGACTGGAACCATCGCGGCCGGGCACACGCCGTCGGCTACATGCAGGGGCTGCTCCGCATGGCCGCGCTGCGGGCCGGCTGAGGGACGGGATGGCGACGGTCGCACTCGAGCGGGTCCACAAGTCCTACGGCCGCGTCGAGGCCGTGGAGGACGTGTCCTTCGCCATGTCCGACGGCGAGTTCCTCGCCCTCGTCGGGCCGTCGGGCTGCGGCAAATCGACGCTGCTGCGGATGATCGCCGGGCTCGAGACCATCACCGCCGGCACGGTCTCGATCGGCGGGCGCGTGGTGAACGACCTCGCGCCCAAGGACCGCGACATCGCGATGGTCTTCCAGTCCTACGCGCTCTATCCGCACCTGAACGTCGCGCGCAACATGGCCCAGCCGCTGCGGCTTGCCGGACGGCCGCGCGCCGAGATCGACGCCCGCGTCCGCGCGGCGGCCGAGATCCTGTCGCTGACGCCGCTCCTCGAACGCTACCCGCGCCAGCTCTCGGGCGGCCAGCGCCAGCGGGTCGCCATGGGCCGCGCCATCGTGCGCGACCCGCAGGTGTTCCTGTTCGACGAGCCGCTTTCGAACCTCGACGCCAAGCTGCGCGTCCAGATGCGCTCGGAGATCAAGGAGCTGCACCAGCGGCTGCGCACCAGCACGATCTACGTCACCCACGACCAGGTCGAGGCCATGACCATGGCGGACCGGATCATCGTGATGAATGGCGGCCGGGTCGAGCAGATCGGCGACCCGCTGTCGCTCTACGACCGCCCGGCCAACGTCTTCGTGGCGGGCTTCCTCGGCTCTCCCGCGATGAACCTGCTCCGGGGCCGGGTCGAGCGGACCGACGCCGGCCCCGCCGTGCGGCTCGAGGGCGGCGCCGTCATCCGGCTGCCGGCCGTCGACCCCGAACAATCGGGGAAGGACGTGGTCGTCGGGATCCGCCCCGAGCACCTGCTGATCGCCGAGCCGCCGCAGACCCCGGATCTGGAGGCCGTCGTCGCCGTGGTCGAGCCGACCGGCGCCGACACGCTGGCCGTGCTGCGCCTCGGAGCGACCAACCTCAGCGTGCTTTTCCGCGATCGCGTGACACTGGCGCCAGGCGCCAGCCTGCCGCTCCGGCTGGCCCCGGGCCGGTTGCACGTCTTCGACGCCGACACCGGCGCGCGGATCCCCGTCCGCGCCGAACTCGCGGCCTGATCAGGATCTCGCAGATCGCCTATTCGACGCGCTGTTCCAGGCGGGGCTCCATGACCACCGTGCGCCGGTAGAGGTGCCAGGTGGCGTGGCCGAGGACCGGCAGGACCACGATCAGGCCGAGGAAGAACGGGATCGACCCGATCACCAGGCCCGCCGCGACGATCAGGCCCCACACGGCGATCGGCACCGGGTTGGCGGCGGTGACGCGCAGCGATGTGATGACCGCAACCGGCAGCCCGACGTCGCGGTCGAGGAGCAGCGGGAAGGACACGACGCTGATGGCGAGCACCAGGGCGGCGAAGAGCGAGCCCACCGCGCAGCCGACGATGATCATCGCCCAGCCGGCGCCGGTGGTGAAGGTGTCGCGGAGGAAGGCGCCGAGCGAGGCCGGCAATTCGGGGCCGAGGGTCGCGTAGTAGATGCCGTGCGCGGTCAGCATCCAGACGATGAAGACGCCACCGAGCATCAGGCCGAGCACCGCGATCGCGGCGAAGGAGGGATGCCTGACGACCTCGAAGGCATGGGCCCAGCTCGGCTCCTCGCCGATCTCGCGCCTCCGGCTCATCTCGTAGAGGCCAACTCCGGCGACCGGGCCGAGCAGCGCGAACCCCGATATCACCGGGAAGAGCAGCGGCACCAGGTTGCGGTCGAAGGCGAACCAGGCGAGCAGGGCACCAATCACCGGGTAGAACACGCAGAGCGCGATCACGTCGGTGCGGCAGGCGCCGAAGTCCTCCACGCCCTTCCTCAGCACCTCGCGCAGATCCTCGACGCCGATGTGCCGGATGCCGGGCGCGGCCAGGTCGCCGGTGTCATGGCCGACATGAGTCGCGAACGACCCGATCTGCCTGCCGACGGCAGCGACTTCCTTCGCGGTCCAGGACAGCGGATTACCGATGGTGTCGTTCATGTGTACCCTCCGGACGCGTTGTGTTGGACGCTCGTGCCTCCCGGTAAAGCGCAGCGTCGTGACGCCTGGAGGATAGCAGAACATTTACCGCTCGTCCGGGCAAGTCGGCAGGGCCCGCTGAGCTCGGATTCCGGAGGCCGGTCTGGGATCGGCCCGGCACGGGCGGCCGCAGGCCCGGCGCTGACGCCCGCCGGCACAATCGACTGACATTCCTCGGGTTTGCTCGAAATTTTGGCGATTGGTTTCCGGCTGCGGATTGCGCTATGGTGCGCCGGGAAGGCTTGCCAGCCATTCACTGCCAGGGAGGCGGAGCGCATGGTCATCGCGCTCGTACTCGTCGTCGTCGTCGTCGGCTCGGTGATGTTTCACCTGCTGAGCCCGTGGTGGTGGACGCCGATCGCCTCGAACTGGAGCTATATCGACCACACGATCTCGATCACGTTCTGGATCACCGGAGTCGTCTTCGCGGCGGTCGTGCTGTTCATGGCCTACTGCGTGTTCCGCTTCCGCCATCGCGAGGGCGCCCGCGCCCACTACGAGCCCGAGAACAAGCGGCTCGAGTACTGGCTGACCGTCGCCACCGCGGTCGGCGTCGCGGCCATGCTGACCCCGGGGCTGTTCGTCTGGGCCAACTTCGTCAACGTCCCCGACGAGGCGACCGACGTCGAGGTCGTGGCGCAGCAGTGGCAGTGGAGCTATCGGCTGCCGGGGGAGGACGGACGGCTCGGCCTTTCCGACGCCAAGCTGATCGGCCCCGAGAACCCGCTCGGCGTCGATCCGGACGATCCGAACGGGGCCGACGACGTGATCGTCGAGGCGAGCGACCTGCACCTGCCGATCGATCGTCCGGTCAAGGTGCTGCTGCGCTCGATCGACGTGCTGCACGACTTCTACGTGCCGGAGTTCCGCGCCAAGATGGACATGGTGCCGGGGATGATCACCTACTTCTGGTTCACGCCGACGCGCACCGGCGAGTTCGAGGTGCTGTGCGCCGAGCTCTGCGGCACCGGGCACGCGTTCATGCGCGGCGCCGTGCATATCGACAGCGAGGCGGACTACCAGGCGTGGCTCGGCGAGCAGTCGACGTTCGCTGAGCTGTCGCGGCCGACGCGCGTGGGTGCGGCCGAGCCTGTTCGGTGACGGGAAGGAAACACAGACGCTCCGCGCGATGAGCTCGGGCGGGGCACGGAGGAAGACGAATGGTCGATGCAACACACGAAGCCGACACCGGGATCCCGCCGGCCGAGGTTCCGGAGGTCGAGCTCTACCACCCCAGGAGCTGGTGGACGACCTACGTCTTCTCGCAGGACGCCAAGATCATCGCGCTGCAGTACTCGGCCACCGCGATCGGCATCGGCCTCGTCGCGCTGGTGCTCTCCTGGCTGATGCGGCTGCAGCTCGGCTTTCCCGGCATCTTCGACTTCATCACGCCCGAGGCCTACTACCAGTTCATCACCATGCACGGCATGATCATGGTGGTGTACCTTTTGACCGCGCTCTTCCTCGGCGGCTTCGGCAACTACCTGATTCCGCTCATGGTCGGCGCCCGGGACATGGTGTTCCCCTACGTCAACATGCTGAGCTACTGGATCTACCTGCTGGCGGTGCTGGTGCTGGTGGCGAGCTTCTTCGCGCCGGGCGGGCCGACCGGGGCGGGCTGGACGCTCTATCCGCCGCAGGCGATCCTCTCCGGCACGCCCGGCGGCCAGCAGACCGGCATCATCCTGATGCTCGCCTCGCTGATGCTCTTCATCATCGGCTTCACCATGGGCGGGCTCAACTACGTGGTGACGGTGCTGCAGGGCCGCACCCGCGGTATGACGCTGATGCGGATGCCGCTGACGGTCTGGGGCATCTTCACCGCGACCGTCATGGCGATGCTGGCCTTCCCGGCGCTGTTCGTCGCCTGCGTGATGATGATGTTCGACCGGCTGCTCGGCACCAGCTTCTTCATGCCGGCGCTGGTCGAGATGGGAGAGCAGCTCTCCTACGGCGGCGGGTCCCCGATCCTGTTCCAGCACCTCTTCTGGTTCTTCGGCCACCCAGAGGTCTACATCGTGGCCTTGCCCGCCTTCGGCATCGTCTCCGACCTGATCAGCGTCCACGCGCGCAAGAACATCTTCGGCTATCGCATGATGGTCTGGGCGATCGTGATCATCGGCGCGCTCTCCTTCGTGGTCTGGGCGCACCACATGTATGTCAGCGGCATGGACCCGATGTTCGGGTTCTTCTTCGCCACCACCACGCTCATCATCGCGGTGCCGACGGCGATCAAGGTCTACAACTGGGTGCTGACGCTCTGGCGCGGCGACATCCACCTGACCATCCCGATGCTGTTCGCGCTCGCCTTCATCGTAACTTTCCTCAACGGCGGGCTGACCGGGCTTTTCCTCGGCAACGTCGTCGTCGACGTGCCGCTCTCCGACACCATGTTCGTCGTGGCGCACTTCCACATGGTGATGGGCGTGGCGCCGATCATGGTGATCTTCGGGGCGATCTACCACTGGTATCCGAAGATCACCGGCCGGATGCTCGACGAGGGCATGGGGCGGTTCCACTTCTGGGTCACCTTCGTCGGCGCCTATGCGATCTTCTTCCCGATGCACTATGTCGGGCTGGTCGGGGTGCCGCGGCGCTACGTCGAGATCGGCGATCCGGCGTTCATCACCACGCCGGTCGGCGGGCTCAACGCCTTCATCAGCGTCGCCGCGCTCATCGTCGGCTTCGCGCAGCTCGTGTTCCTGTTCAACATCGTCTGGAGCATCCGGCACGGCCGGCCGGCCGGCGGCAATCCCTGGGGCGCGGCATCGCTCGAGTGGCAGACGCCCGAGACGCCGCCGGGGCATGGCAACTGGGGCCGGGAACTGCCGATCGTCTACCGCTGGGCCTACGACTACAGCGTGCCTGGCGCGCCGCGCGACTTCATCGCCCAGGACGATCCCTGGCCACAGCAGCCCGTGCGGTAGCAGCCATGAGCGTGATCCTGGTCTTCCTCGTGGTGGTGATCGGCTTCGCGGGCTGGTGGCTCGCGCACCAGCGGGTGCTGTCCAAGCCCTGGCTCGAGGTCGGGCCCGATCCGATCGGGGGGCCCGGGCCGACGGGCATGCCGACGCAGAAGATCGCGCTCGGCATCTTCCTCGCGGTGGTCGGCGCGCTCTTCGCCCTCTTCGCCAGCGCCTACTTCATGCGCATGGAGTACGCGGACTGGCGGCCGATGCCAATTCCGCGGGTCGTCTGGCTCAACACCGGCATGCTGGTGCTCGCGAGCATCGCGCTCGAATGCGCGCTGGCCGCGGACCGACAGCGCGACCCGGGCACGCTGCGCCTCAGTCTCGCCACCGGCACGGTCGCGACGCTGGCCTTCCTCGGCGGGCAACTCGCCGCCTGGCGCGACCTCGTTGCCAGCGGCTACCTGGTGACCGGCAACCCGGCCAACAGCTTCTTCTACCTGCTGACCGGGCTGCACGGCCTGCACATCCTCGGCGGCCTGGTGGCGCTGGCGCGCGCCGCGCCCGCCGCCTGGAGCGGCGCGGGCTCAGCGAAGCTTCGGCTCCGCCTCGAGCTCTGCGTCGCCTACTGGCACTTCCTCCTGTTCGTGTGGCTCTGCCTGCTGGTCCTCTTCACCGGCTGGGCGGCCGAGTTCGTCAACATCTGCCGCGGTCTCCTGACCTGAGGTAACTGAGCATGGCCGAGATCTCTTCCGCCTCCCTCCCCGTCCGGCCCCGGCCGCCCGGCTGGCGCGGCATCGTCGCCGACTGGTCCTCCGACCAGCGCGCCTTCAAGCAGGTGTCCTGGAAGAAGGCGATGATGTGGATCTTCCTGCTCAGCGACACCTTCATCTTCAGCTGCTTCCTCATCGGCTACATGACCGCGCGCAGCTCGACGACGGTGCCCTGGCCGAACCCGAGCGAGGTCTTCGCGCTGCACGTTTTCGGCAGAAACTTCCCGCTCCTCCTGATCGCGATCATGACCTTCGTGCTGATCTCCTCCTCCGGCACCATGGCGCTGGCGGTCAACTACGGCTACCGCCGCGACCGGGTGACGACGGCGCGGCTGATGCTCGCGACCGCGGCGCTCGGCGCGACCTTCGTCGGCATGCAGGCCTTCGAGTGGACCAAGCTTATCCACGAGGGCGTCCGCCCCTGGGGCAACCCCTGGGGCGCCGAGCAGTTCGGCGCCACCTTCTTCATGATCACGGGCTTCCACGGCACCCACGTGACGATCGGGGTGATCTTCCTCCTCATCGTCGCGCGGAAGGTCCTGCGCGGCGACTTCGACACCGGCCGGCCCGGCTACTTCACCAGCCGCCGGGGGGCCTACGAGAACGTCGAGGTGATGGGGCTCTACTGGCACTTCGTCGACCTCGTCTGGGTCTTCATCTTCGCTTTCTTCTACCTGTGGTGAGGCGCACATGGCTGAACTGACCGCCCACGGCCCGGCACATCCGGAACCCCACGGCGCCCACGCTGCGGCGGCCGTGCACGAGGAGGGCCAGCACCATCCGCTGAGGGTCTACTTCGTCGTCTGGGGCTGGCTGTTCGTGCTCAGCGCCTGCTCCTACATGGTCGACTACGTCGGCATGCAGGGCTACCTGCGCTGGTCGCTCATCCTGATCTTCATGCTGCTCAAGGCCGGGCTGATCGTCGCGGTCTTCATGCACATGGTCTGGGAGCGCCAGGCGCTCGCCTATGCCATCCTCGTGCCGATGTTCGCGGTTCTCGTCTTCGTCGGGATCATGGCCTTCGAGTCCGACTACACCGTCCTGACCCGCCTCGAGTATTTCGGAGGCGGCGAGTGATGATCTCCGCCGTCCTGACCGTGGTCCTGCATACGCTGATCGGGGTCGTCGTGGCGACGGTTCTCGTTCTCGGCTTTGCGTTTCTGATCTTCCTCGGCGATGCGAATGCGCGCGGCAAGCCGGTCGTCTCCAGGGGGTTCGACAAGCTCGCGGCGCTCGTCATCTACCTGTCCTGGTTCGGTCTCTTGTGGTGGTTCGGCTTCAGCCGGCCGATCCTCATGGTCGCCTGCGGCGCGGCGACGGCCCTCTGCGTCGTCTATGCCGCCAGCTACCAGGCCGCGGCAGCAAGGCGGCCGCCCGAGCCCGCTCCCTGACCAGCCAATGTGGAGATGTGGCAGCCCCTACGGCTGCCAAAAGTCGCCTAGAATCAATGCCGGCGGCCGCTTCTTCCCACGGCTTACCCGCACAATTTTCTGGGGTTGTTTTCGCGATTACAACCCCACGAGGTTGTCGGCCGTTCCTGGGGCAACGGCCAAAGTCCTTCATCTCCACCCGACGCAAATGCGCTACAAGCGAAGATGCGCCACACGCTACGCCCGGCGAGATGGCTACAGGCTACTTGCCCATGGAGTTCGCCCCGGAGATGCGCTGTAACCCGCTTGCATTATACGCAATGTAACCGAAATCCGGACGGTTACACCCAAATTCCCCCTAAGTGTTTGATTTAGTTCTGTAACCTTGTAACCGTGTAACCGTCGCTCCCATATAGCCGTCGTACGCGCACCATTGAACTATCTCTCTGCTCCTGCCCCTCCTCTATTTCCCTCCTTCCCTACGATCTCTATTGTAGAAACGGTTACAACGGTTACAACGGTTACAGAGTTGATATTAAAGGGAAAATCCGTAACCGAAGCTGTAACCGTAGGATTCGGACGGTTACATGCGATATACGCCATTTCCCGCTCAGAGCGACCGGGCTCCACCCCACGGGCGATCGAGCTGCCGGGTTCCCTCGGACGGGGCGTTCTACGGCTCGGGCAGCCGATCACCCCGGCGCTTTTCTCTGAGATTCCTGCCATAAGTACTTGAGACTAGTGCGCTTTCGGCGTTTCAGGTAGCCGGCTTCCGGACTGACGGCTGAACGATGACCAGTTTCGTATTTCGTCGTCTTTCGTCAGACGTCAGGCTTCACAGGTGCTTTCCGCGTTTTGGAACACTCTCAATTCCGGGGGTCGGTGCCCCCCCCGCAGCCGGCCGCCAGCCGCCCGGAGGGACCCAAGCCGCTAACCCATTGACATTGCGATCACATTCCTCACGTCGCCTGTCGGCGATCATCGCCTGTATCCCATCATCGCCTAGGCTCATGTCAGGTAGCGAGTCGTGTTTGCAAAATGCAAAGGGTCATTCCATTCTTGCAATATTCATTCTACGTGACCAATCCGGCCGAGCATGGGGCGGACCAGCGTGGCGACGCCGGACTGAATGTGCCGACAAGGAGCAGCGGCTGGCGCGTCCGCGCAGCCAAGGCGGCGCTGGAGGCCGAGCTCGACCCGGACGGCCCCGGCCCCTCCTCGGGCATGCAGGAGCGGGGCCGGCGCAAGCAGCCAGGGACGGCGGACCCCCGGACAAGGGACAACGCAACTTCACCGATCCCGACAGTCGCATTCAGCCGACCCGTGACGGCTTCATCGCCGGCTACAACGGCGAGATCGCGGTCGATGCGGCCCACCAGATCATCGTCGCCCAGCGGCTCCAGACCAACCCGGCCGACTACGCCGCCCTCGTCCCGCTGGTCGATCAGGCCAAGGCCGATCTCGGCCGCAAGATCCGGGAGGTCTCCGGCGACTGCGGCTTAGCCACCGCAGCAAACCTCGAAGCATGGCCCGCCGCCGTATCCGAGCCTATCTGGCGCCCGGGCGAGCCAAGCACGGCCAGCGCCAAGCCGCCGACGACAAGCGCTTCAAGAACATTCCCTGGATGAGCGCCATGGTCGCGACGCTCAAGCGCGCCGGCCGAAGCCACCACATCATGCTACTTTTGTGACTTAGTACGACTAGGGTCTGTTGAGATTCATCGGGTGTTGAGGATGGTTACGGCGGCGTAGATCATGGCGGCGAAGCTTGCGTCAGTTTTACAGGCGCGCAGGGCGATGCGTTTGAACTCCTTGAGCTTGCAGAAGAAGTTCTCGATGAGGTGACGCCAGTGGTAGAGGTCTGCGTCGATCGGTCGGGGCTTCGCGCGCTGCGGATGCTGGGAGACCACCACCTGCGCGCCTCGCGCATCGAGCTCGGCGACGATCCAGCTGGCGTCGAAGGCCTTGTCGGCGATCAGCCCGCCGAAGGCGACATCCTCGATGAGCGGCGCGACGCCCACCGTGTCGTGGCGCTGCCCCGGGAGCAGCTCGAAGCGCACCAGGTTGCCGAGCGCGTCGGTCAGCGCGAGGATCTTGGTGGTCCAGCCCCCTCGGGACTTGCCGATGGCCTGGCCCTGAGTCCCCCTTTTGCGCCTTGTCCGTGGCGGTGGACCTTGACGATCGTGCCATCGACCATGGCGAACTCCAGGTCTGGGTCGCCGGAGAGCGCGTCGAAAATTCTCTTGAAGACGTCGGCTTTTACCCAATGTCGGAACCGCTTGAACACCGTGTTCCAATTGCCGAAGACCTCCGGCAGATCGCGCCAAGGGCTGCCTGTCCGCGCGATCCAAAGCACCGCCTCGATGAACAGTCGCGCGTCCCCTCCCGTTCTGCCCGGGTCCGACGCCTTACCAAGGCAATGCGGCTCGATCCGCGACCATTGCGCGTCCGTCAGGATCATTCTCGTCATTCACTGCTCCCTTTTGGGAGCTTAAATCACAACCGCAACTACCTGGGAATCTGGAGGGTTCTGTGAGGCGCGGCGTGACGCTGGCGGCGAGCGCGACGGTGGTCGGCGCCTCATAGAAGCCGGATTGAACGAAGCCGCGGTGGGTCTCGCGCTATGGGTGGAGTGTCTGGGGACGCTGGCTGCCGCGGCAATCGCTGTCGGCGGTGCGATGCAACTGGGCGCTCACGTGGTGAGCGGCTCTGGCTACGTCTGGGCGGAGTTCGGCGTGGGGTGGCGGCCGGATGTCACCGGGAGGACGATGGTCAACGGCCGGCGATCGTGCCGGCCGAACGGCGCGCGCGCCGTTCTGGGCGCGGGCCGCAAGCACGGGCGCCGTCAGCACGCCGGAGAAGATGGAAGCGGTGATCATCGGCGGCGGACCGACGCCGGATGGGGCGGCGCGCGGGGCAGCGTCGTCAGGATCAGCGCGAGGCTGCCGCAGCCAGGGCAGGCCTCGGGCTCTGGCTGACGCGGCGGCGCGCAGCGGTGATCGTCGGGCTCGGCGTTGCGCTCGCCCTGCCGATCCGCAACGGGTTGAGCCAGCAGCCGGCGGCAGAGCGCGAGTCGCGCTGCGCGATGACCATTGGCGAGGAAGCCGAAGTGGCGGATGCGGTGGAAGCCGGAGGGCAGGACGTGCAGGAGGAACCGGCGCATGAACTCGGCCGGCTCGAGCGTCATGACCTTGCGGCGGCCTTCCTGCCGGTAATCCTTCCAGAGGGAGCTGACGGTGTCGTCGGTGATGGCGACGAGCCGGCTGTTGGCGATGGCGACGCGGTGGGTGTAGCGGCCGAGATAGGCGAGCACCTGTTCCGGGCCGCCGAAGGGCGGCTTGGCATAGACCACCCAGTCGATCCGGCGCAGCGCTGCGCAGTGGGCTGCGAAGGCGCGGGGCTCGGCAAGCGGAGCGAGGTCGCCGAAGAAGCGCAGCCCTCCGGCGGCGAAGGCGGTGGCGAGGCGTTCGAGAAAGAGCCGCCGGAAACGCCGCCACCGTCTGGTTCAGGCTCGCCCAGGCCACCCCCTTCGACGCGAGGTGGACCTGATAGGTGCGAACGGCCTCCAGCGCCAGCGTCTCCGGGGATCGGCCAAAAAACCGGCTGAACTTCGACACCGCGTGGACATAGGATCGCTGCGTCGCCGGCGAGAGATTGCGGACCGTCATGTCCTCGATCATGCGGCGGCGAAGCGGGCTGGTCTCAGCCATCGGAAAGCTCCTGTCTGGAAAAGGGTCTCAGCAACCCAATCCTTCCAGTCAGGAGCACCGCCCGCGAAGCAGTCCCCCTGCCGCGCAGCGGCTTCGTTCAATCCTGAATCTCAACAGACCCTAGCTGCAAAAGGCGTTTTCGGTTTTCGCCTTAGCCCGATTCCCGGTAATAGGTATGCGAGGTGCAAGTACGGGGGTCAGGGATGGCGGGCTTTTCTGTCGTGGCGATGATGCGCGAGACGCCGGACGTCGTCCAGCGCTTCGTCGACTACTACGAAGCGCTCGGCACCACCGAGGTGTTCGTGTACTTCAATGGCCCGGCCGAGGAGCTGCCGCCGATCCGTGGCGCGACGCGCACCAACCTCGATGCCGCGTTCTGGGCCAGGAACCTCGACATCACCCTCGAGACGATCGAGGACAGAATGCGGGTCTGCTACCGCGACTGCGTACCGCGGTGCCGGACTCCCTGGCTGCTGGTCGTCGACGCCGACGAGTTCGTCTTCGCCGACCGGCCGCTGACCGCGCTGCTCGACAGGGTGCCCGAGAGCGTCGACGCGATCGGCTTCCCGACCGCCGAGGCGGTCTGGGGCCCCGGCGACGACCCCGACCAGCCGTTCGGCTCGACCTACTTCCGCACCAAGTGGCCGAGCGAACTGCAGTGGCGGCTGCTGCGCCGGCCGATCTACGGCGCCGTCTCGTCGGTTATGCGCTGGGGCGTGCTCGGCCACGTCGCCGGCAAGCACATGGTCCGGACCGACCGCCAGCACATTTCGATCGGCGGTCATCGCAGCATGCGCGGCACGGAATCCGTCACCCAGCCGGCGGTGAGCGCCTCGAAGGCCTTCGCCAACGCCTACGTCGCCCACTTCGACGCGATCGGCCTCGATCGCTGGGAACGCAAGTGGCGCGGCCGGATCGAGAAGGAGGTCGTGGCCGGCGGCCTCAGCCGGTCGCGCCAAGAGCAGATGGAGATGGTGGCGGCGGCGCTGAAGACGGGGCGCACGCGCGCCCTGTTCCGCAGCTTCTACGGCCTGAGCCGCGGCCAGAACCTCGCCCTCTCCGGCCTCGGCCACGTCTTCCGGCGCGAGCAGTTCTTCGACCGGGCGGCGGACTACGCGGCCGAGCGGTCCGGGTGCCGCAGTCGCTGCGCAGCAAGCTGACTGTGTTCCCGCACACCTTTACTCCGAAACTTAGCAGGCTGCTGAAGAAGTGTCGTAGAGATGTTTGGGATAGTATAGCCACCCCGATGGTACTTGGATTCGATCTCGAGGGGAGCCGTCTTCGAGGAGTTCGGCGGACCCCTGATCCTGGACCCTGTCCATCTCGTCGGAACGCTGCCAGTCGAAAGCGACGTCGGAGTATGCATAGGCGAGGTCGAGCTCGCCTGGGGCGCGCTTGTAAGCAAGCTCGAGGCCGGGCGCGCCAGCCGCTAGGGCCGCATCGCCGAGCATCTCTGCCGAATCCTCATCGTGCTTGACGAGCTTGGCCGTCTCCCCCTGCCTGGGCCGGCGGCCAGTTGCTCTCTTCCACTTGGTCAGCCGGCTCTACGAGCAAATGCATCGTCACCACCAACCTCGCCTTCGGCGAATGGGCCGACATGTTCGGCGATCACAGTATGACCACCGCGCTCCTAGACCGGCTCACCCACCATTCCAAAGTGGTCGAGACTGATAACGAGAGCTAGCGCTTCAAGAATCGCGCTTGGCCCGCCAGCGCCCCACCAGAGCGGCGACCCGGCCCGCTTGCGCCCACGCGCCCTGGATCCCGCTCCTCGCCAACAAGCGTCCCCTATTCCATGCCGATCGACCGCATGCGCTGGCGCCCTGAGGCCACCGGGTTACACGACGTTTCAGATCGTTGCGGACGAGCTCATGACGCGCCACCGACGGGGCTTCAATAGGTCGAGCACCGGCACCGTCTCGCCGCTTGGTGGCGTGACCGTCGCCGATGGTCGAGCGCGCCCTCGCGGGCAGTGGCACTGCCAAGTCCGTGGTCGGAGGCTAGGCGGTGTGAAGGCGGCGCGGGAGGTCTGGCTGCGGTACCAGCGCGTGGGAGCGGCGCCCGCCGACCGCGGCTAAACAGGTAGGCTGCCGGAAGAGGCCGTGGATCAGCGAACCGCGCTCGCCCTCGCCGCCGGACGGCGCGCGGCGATCGAGTTGACGACGTAAAGGCCCGCCCGTTCGGCGTGCCGAGAGCAATCGACATGGGCGTCGCCCAGCGCGACTTGGCCCGAGCCCGAGGCAGCCGTCCGTCGACCCGGCCAGTCGCGGGATCGGCGGGATAGCCCGCGTCGCCCACCAGTCGCCGGCTCGGCTCGGCGGGTCGTTCCCGCGATCGACCGGCGCAGAGTCTGCGCCGCCCTCATCGATGAATTCCGCCGCGTAGGAATCCTACGCGGCGCGGGTTCCCCCGAGCGACGTCCCAGATACCTGCTCGCCCACAGTCTCCAACCTTGCCGCCATGGCCGTAGAACCGACCTTCACGTCGAGCGCGGCGAATCAGCGTGAGCGTGCCATGCTTGTAGTCGTGGGTGCGGCGCTCGGCCTGGCCGGCCGCATGGGCAAGAGTGGCTGGGTGCGGTCGAGCGCCTAGATCTGGCACTTCTCGTCGACGCAGAGCACTACCGCGCGATCCGGCAGGTCGAGATAGAGCCCGACGATGTCGCGCACCTTCTGGGAGTGCCGGCCGTAACTGTCGTTTGAAGTTCCCTAGTTTGAGAGCGTGGCGCCGTCAACGGCTGTCGGTCTCGGTCATCCCCCTGCAGCTAAGCCTCGACCGCAAGATCATGAGGCACCATTTGGAACGCGGCCTCGAAGCGCCGGTCTATGGGCCCCTGGGCGCTGCAGCCGACGCTGAACGAGCCCTTCGAGGACTACCTGGCCGCCCGCGTCGCAGCCCATCCGGAGCTCTCGGGCAAGCGCCTGCCGAGCGAGATCGGGGAGACGGGCTACGCCGGCGGCTCTACCCGGCTGACCGACTTCCTTCGGGAGGGGCGACCGCCGCGCCGGCCGGTCTTCGAGCGCCGATACGAGACGCCACCCGGCAGGGCCAAGTCGGCTTCGCCGAGTTACAGTAATATGAGTTTACAGTAGTATAAGGTGGGTTCGCCGAGGCGCCGGGCGTCGTGCGCAAGGTCTGGCTATTCACGATGGTGCTCGGCCACAGCCGCTGGACCTGGGGCAGCTTCTGCGCGTTGCAGTATCTGCAGACCGTGCTCCGCTGTCACATCGAGCCCTTCGCCGCGATGGCGGGCGCGCCGGGTCTCGAAACTCCGCAAGCGCAGGCCGCCCGGATCGTCTGCCGAGCTGCGCGCCGCGGAAGGTCCAAATCCTTCGATCTATACCGGCTTGTAACGGATTCGCTGCGCGCTGGGCCGAAGCCCAAAGCTAACCGTTTCCGCAAGGAGTTTTAATCTAACTAGCACGCGGAACATCATGACCACGTCGTAGGGCGGGCGCCCGCCCTTTGCGGTCGCTGCGGCCGAGCCTGGCGTGGAGCTCGGGCCGGACCGAGGCACAGGCTGGCCGGGCGGGCTCGGCACGCGGTTCTCTGTCAGTCAGCCGGAGACCGAGAAAGCGCATGAACGAGAGCCGGTCGTTGATCAGGAACTCGGCGCGGTCGTCGCCAAGATTGTTCTGCACCTAAATGACCAGGATCTTGAACATCATCACCGGGTCAAAAAAGGCGGGCGGCCGTCCTTGGCGCCGTCGCCGTACCTCTGCGCAGCCACCAGCTCTGGCCGGCACATCTCGAAAATCCCCACCGCAGCGAACGCCCCGAGCTGGTCTCCGATGTCGCTCAGCCGCTTCATCCGCTCGTAAACGTCGAACAGTCCAGGCTGCCTCGTCATACCGCCTCCGCTCACCCCGCAGGCAAGTGAATCATGAAACCTCTGATCAGGCGAGGTAATAGAGGCCCCAGCTCGAGACCCACCACAGCCACCAGCCGCGCCCGTGGGGCGCCCGCCGCCGATAGCCACCGAAGCCGCTCTGTCAACGCCGGCTGAAGATTCCCCAGAAGTGCCGAAGTAAAATTGCCCACCTCGGCGGGTCCGGCGATCAGCCGGGGATCAGTGATCGGCAGCTCCGTCGCGGGATTTCGACGGTCTGCCCCTTCGCCTGGGTGGTGGCGGCGGCATAATCGACGCGTTGGCGCGGACGTGTTCGGGGAGCAGGTCGGCATGGGCGCGCAGGCGGTAGCTGGCCCCCTCGATCTGGATGACGACGGCATGGTGCAGAAGACGGTCGAGGAGCGCGGTGCCGACGACGGGATCGCCGAAGACCTCGCCCCATTCGGCGAAGCCGCGGTTCGACGTGAGGATCATCGCGCCTTTCTCGTAACGGGCATTGACCAGCTGGAAGAACAGGTTGGCGCCGCCACGGGTGATGGGCAGGTAGCCGATTTCGTCGACGATCAGCAACTCGGCGCGGGCATAGAAGCGGATCTTCTCGCCGAGCCGGCCCTCGCGCTCGGCCTGGGTCAGCGCCTCGATTAGCTCGGCCAGGGTCGCCCGGTAGACGGTCCGCCCGGCCTTCACCGCGGCGACGCCGAGGGCGGTTGCGATGTGGGATTTGCCGGTGCCGGGCGGACCGAGGAAGTGCACGACCTCGGCGCGCGTGACGAAGTCGAGCTGCGCGAGGGCGGCGATCCGGTCGCGGTCCAGGGAGGGCTGGAAGGAGAAGTCGAAGCTCCTCCAGCGTC
>CAVXOH010000016.1:0-108605 GCA_963763295.1 uncultured Alphaproteobacteria bacterium | reverse complement strand
GCCACCGCGAGCTGCGGCGCCTCGACCTCGTCGCCCGAGGCCGACCATCCGGATCTCGGCGCTCCTCTGGCGAACAATTCGATGAATGGGCCGGGCAGCAACTCCTCGATCCGATCCAGCACCTCGGGCGGCTTCCGCGAGTGCTCGCGGCGAGGAGCGATGATGGTCTGCCGTACGCTGGCGCTCTTTCGACGCGGAAATCCGCGAGTGAACAGCAGGCACATCTCCGCGTTCTGCCTTGTCCAGCTGCCCATGCCCATGGAGAGGCCAGGGCGTGTGTAGTTCGACTTCGCCCAGACGAAACCGACGTCTTGAAGGCGAAGTTCCAGGCGCGGCCTAGCTCGATAGCCTGGGGCAGCTGGCTGCTGACGGCCCACAAGAACAACACGGAGTTCTTCGCGGCGATCGACGCCACCGGCAGCTCGGAGATCTCGGCCGGCGTCATGGTCGCGTAGGCCCTGCCGGCTATTCCCTTCTGCCGGGTGGTGGCGGCGCGGGTCTTCCCTTTGTCCGTCCACGAGGCGAACGACCACGGTGGATCCGCGACGATGACTCCGTAGTGGCGGCGCGGCAGGTCGGCGAAGTTGTCGGTGACGACGGTCATCGGGCTCGCCATCGCCACGTGCTCGCCGTCGGCGGGTCTAATGAACATGGTCAGTCTCCTTGCTGTACGAACTTCGGATTGATCGGGAGCACCTTGAGGTCGGGGGTTTGGTCGGGGTTTGGTCGCTCGCCCCCTTCCTAAGGAAAGGGGGGCGGCGACCAAGATTACCCGTTCGGATTTTTGGTCGGATTTTGGTCGGAAGCGATAAACCGATAAGCCGCTGAAACAACGGCTGAATTCCCGATCTTGGTCGGGCTTGGTCGGATTTTTGGTCGGAGCCGACCAAGCCGACCAAAATCCCGACCAAAAGGGTGTTTTTGGTCGGACCGCCCCGACCAAGATTTCTCAATGTTTTCAACCATCCAGGGCGGCCTCCCCGCTGGGGGTCAGGACGCGTCCACGGCCCTCTTTCCGGACCCATTTCTCCTGCAGGAACCTCACAAGCATATCGTGGACGGTGGATTTCGGGGCATTGAGCAGCGCCATGAGTGTGCGCTCAGTGACCCGTGGGTTCGCCTTGATGGCCGCTAAGGCTCGGTTCTCCAGGCGCTCGCTCTCCTTGGCCTTGACCTCGGCCTCGTCGGTCGTGATCGGCAGCGCGATCGTCATCGGCATGGGCCGGCCACGCGCGTCGACCAGTCCGGGCGGATCGAACCGCTTCAGCTTGAAGTCGATCGGTTCGAACGGCGCGCCGCGGTGCTTGCCTTGCCAGTGAAGCGTCGTCGTCTCTCCGTCGGGCGACCACAGCGTGAGGTTCCCGTCGAACTCGTTCACGATGGTGCTGCCGCCGAATGGCAGCAGGTTATCCTTGCTCGCGTTCTTCACTGGGTGCGCCAGGCAGAGAACGGTGGGACGGCTCTCCGACTTTTCCGAGATTGACCGGAGGGCTTTGGCGGTCTCCAGCATTTCGTTATTGTTGTTGAAGTCCTCGCCGGTGAAGAAGCTTGCCAGCGTATCCGCGACCACGAGCGCGAGGCCCGGAATCCGGTTGGCTGCCTCGACCAGGGCGTCCATGCCGGCGTCGAGGTCGAACGACCCCTCGTGCCAGTAGATAGGCAGCGCCGCGGGGTCCACGCCGTGATAGCGGCAGAGGCCGTAGAACTGCCGCCGGACGTTGACGGGGTTCTCGCCGGCAAGGAAGAGCACCGACCCGCGCCGCACATCGCGCGTTCCGAAGAGGCCGGAGTGGGCGACACCGTAGGCCGCCAATAGACCGACAAGGGTCTTGCCGTGTCCGTCCGTGCCGTTAGCGAGTAGGCGTAGCCAATCTCTACCAGGCCGTCGACCAGGTACTCCGGCGGAAGCATGGCGGCCATGAATTCTTCGGAGGTGACGATGCCGCGGAAGCCGCCGTTCTTCGCAGTCTTCGGCTTCGCCTTCGGCGGCGCGTCCGGGTCGGCCGACTGCCCATTCCTGGCGTCGGAGCCGGGCCACTCAAGCCCGTCGCTAGTGTCGGCGCTGTAGGTCGACCGGTTAAGGCGGAATCGACTGCCTTCTTGAAGTCGCCGCCGTGCTCGAAGTGCACGAACAGGTCGAACGCGTCTCCGAAGCGGTAGCCACCCCGGTTCGCCGGCCGACGCCGTTGGCGGCATCGCTGCCCGACAGGCTGATCCAGTGGTCGCCGTAGTCCCCCGTCGCGTAGGATCCGCTGGACTGATAAGGGCTGCGCCAATCGTTGCTCGATCCGGCGCGCTTATAGCCATGCCGCTCTAGCAGCTCCTCGATCGAGTGGCGGCGTTGAACTTCTCGATCGGCGACGGGCGATCCTGGGTGCGGGATGCGCGCTCGCGCTGCTTATGCTCCCGGTGCGCCCTGGCGGCGGCTCGGCCTCGGCCCGCTTCCTGCGCGTCTCTTCGCGCCGTGCGAGGATCGGATGGTCGGTCAGGTCGAGCCGGGCGCCTTCTTTCGAGATCAGGTGCTCGTAGTGCTCGCCGCGGTTCGGCAGGTAGACCAGCTGTCCGGGCCGGGCGGCGGCCCGGTCGGGGATCAGTACGTCATCGGACGCGTCCTCCAGCAGGTCATAGAACGCATCGGCCGTGTCCTTGTAGTCCCGGCCGGGCAGCAGCGCCGCGAGCGGGATCATGACCCGCCAGCGGCGATCATCGGGCGTCGACGATCTGGTGCTGTGGATCAGCCGCCGTGTTCCGGGCACGACGGCGTCAAAGGCGTCGCTGACTTCCGAGAGAGGCAGGTTGTTCTCGTCGATGTCGACGACCAGTAACCCGAAGGCCCCCTCTGCTGCCTGTCGCTCGTGCTCGCGGGCGTCATACTCGGCGTAGATGGATGGGATGATCCATTGCGCCCGCTCCTTCGGCACCCTCGGCGGGTCAGCCACCATGCCGATGATGTCGTCGTTGCCGATCGTGCCGTAGGGCACGCCGGTGTGGATGTGGGTGTCCGACTGCCCGAAGCCCATCGGGTACGCCCTGAGCATCGCCTCGTTCACGTCCTTCATCATCAAAAATCCGGGTCGTGAAGCGCGGCGGCAGGCGCTCGCTGCGGAAAAGGACGAGAGATCGTTGGCGATGGCGTCGGCGGCGATGCGGCGGGCTTCAGCGGCCGTCGGGCAGTGACGAGGACCTCGCGGCGACCGTCCGCGATCCGGACGACCGCCCACGCGGCGGGGGCGAAGCCGGCGCTCATGGTCGTCCCTCCCGCTCGGCGACGGCAGAAGCAGGGTCTGGATTTCGCGGCGCTCGCGCTCCTCGAGATCGCGATCGCGCTCGACCATCTCGAGGTCGATGTGACGCTCGATCGCGTCTTGGACAATCCCGGCGATGACGTTGGGCGGCAGCGCCTCAAGCTGACAGGTGCCACCGTCCCATCCCTTGGACCGGCTGTCGGTGACCTTCGGTGGCGCCGTCGGCAGGTCGTACTCGAGAACCTGCTCTGCGGTCAGCGCCACCCGCTCGAAGGTGACGTCGATCATCCCATGGGAGCGGTCAGCCTCCACGAAGGCGGCGACATCCTCGGCGACGCTGTCGAAGATCGAAACCCCGCTCGGGTCGAAGTCCCCCAGGTGCAGGATGACGGCCGGCTTGCCCATCTCGCAGATGCGCTCGGCAAGGTCCTTCTTCGCCGTGAGGCTGTCGAAGCCGCCCGAGGAATAGGCGCGCACCGAATAGGGCTCGCCGACATCATGTAGCTGGGGCAGCATGCCGGCGGCCTCGCACCAGACCTCGATATGGACTTCCTGGTCGGCCAGTTTGTTCCGGGTGTAGTTCCGCCCGAGACGGCGAACGTGACGCAGGAAGTCGTCCCTGTTGTCGAAATGGTCCATGCCATAGGTCGTCACGCCATCGTCGCGGATCGCGTCGAAGGTGATAAGCCTACCGCGCCGGGCGTTGGCGAGGTGGTGGCAGAGACGGCCATAGGCCGCCTCCGTCTTGTCAAAGCCGTAGGCGCTGACCAGCCGGTAGAAGATCTGTCTGCAGGTCAGCGGCCAGTACTCGCGATACTCGTCCAGCACGGCCTCGGCCTGCGCCAGCAGCTCGCGCGTCTTGGCATGGGGATTGTAGGTGTCGATGTAGCCACGGGGCCGTGAGGTTTTCGGGCCTGCCCTGCCGTAATTTCCTCGCTGCCGTTTTTGCGGCCTTGCTGTAAAACCGTTGGACGAGGTCATCGCCCGACCCCTCCGCGAGATGCGGGACTCATGCCAAAAACGGCGGGATTCTGGCTTATACTCGGGGTCGAGCCTGCTAGCTTCATGAGTACCCCCGAGCCCCGGCGTTCCCTGCGCCGGGGTTCGGTTGTTTCTGGGGCATGGGCTCACGCGGCCTCCCCGTCGAGCAGCCGCTGCAGCCGCCGGACCGGGACCAGCAGGCGCTTGCCGATCTTGATCGTGGGGATTTCCCCGCGCTGCACTGCCTCATAGGCGCTGTTGCGCCCGATGCCCAAAACGCGCCCGGCCTCTTCGACAGTTAGGGTTTCCTTGGTGATCTGCTCAGCCATCGGTCTTCTCCGCTTCCTGCGCGCAGCACCGATCGGGACCATTCCCGCCACGGGGCGCTCTGCGTGACCCATGACGCAGACAATAACATCGAGATGGGTTGAACGCAAGCCAATCTGCGCTATGGATTACGCAGAGGATTGCGGAGGGGGACGATGCCAAAGACAATCACGATACCGGGGGCCAGCTAGAGGACGTGACGTTGACCGCGACCGGCGGGAAGCGCCATCCGCTGAACATGCGGACCACGGCCGAAACCAGAGACAAGCTAGAAGCGGCGGCGGCATCTAGCGGACGGTCGCTCGCCCAAGAGGTCGAGTACCGGCTCAACGCGTCGTTCGCCGACGAGCTGGCCTTCCCAGACAAGCGCCTTAAGCTCTGGGCGTATCTACTTAGCCGGCGTCTTCCATGAGCGGGGCAAGTTCGAGGCGGGCATGCGCGGTCAGCCCGAGCATGACCATAGCTGAGTGGATGGCCGACCCGCTGATCTACCAGTCGCGCCATGTTCGACGTGATCCGCAGCATGATCAGGCAACAGCCGCGCCCGACGCGCGACGCTGTCGAGGCGCAGCTCGCAGCACTCGCCGGGCAGTTCCACAACCTCCGGAACGACCTGCTTGGGCATCGACCCGTTGAAGAGGAAGGCACGAATGAGCGTCCGTAAGCGCGAATGGACCACGGCGAAGGGCGAGGCGAAGTCCGCCTGGCTCGTCGACTACCGGGACCAGGGCGGGCGCTCGGCAGGTTCAAGACGTTCACCACCCGGAAGGCGGCGGTGGACTTCGCCGCCACGGCGCGGGTCGAGGTGAAGGCCGGCGTCCACACCGCAGACGCCGCGAGCGTGACCGTTGCCACGGCGGCCGCGGACTGGATCAAGGCGGGCCGCGAGGCGGGCCTGGAGGCGTCTACGCTCGACCAGCGGCGCCAGCACGTCGAGCACCACATCAACCCGTTCCTCGGGCAAGCTGAAGCTCTCGCAGCTGTCGGTGCCGCGCGTCCGGGCCTTCGAGACGGAGCTGCGCGAGGCCGGCCGATCCGAGGCGATGGTGCGCCGGGTGATCACCAGCCTGTCGGGCATCCTGTCGGACGCGCAGGAGCGGGGGAGCGTCGCCCGCAACGTGGTGCGCGAGCTGCGGGGACAGCGCCGGCCGCGGGACACGCGCCACAAGCGCCGGCTGGAGGCCGGCGTCGACATCCCGCTTCCCAGCGAGGTCAAGGCGATCGTCGCGGCGCTGGACGGGCACTACCGCGACCTGATCCTGACCGCGCTGTTCACCGGCCTGCGCGCCTCGGAGCTTCGGGGGCTCGACTGGCGCAACGTCGATCTGGACGCGCGCGTCCTGCACGTCCGCGAGCGGGCGGACCGTGGGGCACGATCGGCTCGCCGAAGACGCTCGGCTCGGGCCGGACGCTTCCGCTGACGCCGCTGGTGGTCAACTCGCTCAAGGCGCGGAAGCTGCGGACCGGCGGGCAAGGGGCTTGTGTTCGGCACGACAGACCGGGAAGGCCGACAACATCCACAACATCGTCCGCCGGGGCTGGTGGCGGGCGCAGATCGCGGCGGGCGTGACCGGCTTGGCGACGGCAGGCGCAAGTACTCCGGCCTTCACGCGACCAGGCACTTCTACGCGTCGTGGTGCATCAACCCGCCCGAGGCCGGCGGGCTCGGCCTCACCCCGAAGGCAGTGCAGGAGCGGCTCGGGCACTCCTCGATCACGATCACGCTGGACGTCTACGGCCACCTGTTCCCGCGGCAGGACGAGGGCGAGCGGCTGGCGGCAGCCGAGGCGGCGCTCCTGAATTGATGCAACACGGATGCAACACGCCAGCCCTTGGCGCAATGCTGCAGTGAGTAAAATCAGTACGTTAGACGCGAAAAGTCTCCAGAAGAAACGGACGTTCGATCCGCCGGTCGTCCACGTCCCGGACGGTGCGGTGCCGGTCCCGGGCCCGCACGGGACGCAGTTCCGCAAGGTGGTGCGGGTCTTGAACGAGGCCACGCCGGCGCGCGCCGCGCTGCGGCTGCCCGAGGTCGGCACCGAGGCGATGGTGACGCACGGCGCGAGCTTCGGGCGGTCGAACCAGTTCTTCGGCCCGCTGACGACGCTCGCCGGCAACAACACCGCGGTCGCCGGCGATCCTTTCCTGCCGCGCGCCGACGAGCCCGATCCCGAGAACGAGGGCGAGCGCCGCCCGCGGGTCACGGTAATGGCCGCGCTGATGAACCTGCTCGACCTCCTCAAGTACGAGCTGATCGTCGCCGAGGAGGACGCCAGGGACGACTTCGAATACCCGCCCGACGGGCTGCGCGGCGGCTTCGGCATCGTCGGCAACCTGATCCGCCGCGAGGTCCCGAACCCGCCCGCGTTCCCCGCCGACGCGCAGCGCAAGTACCTGCTCGAGGTGATCGCGGCGCACGAGGCGGGGGGAGAGCAGCCGCCGCCGCCCGAGGGTTGGCGGCTCGACCGCGTGGCCTGGAACGCGGTCACCCGCTACGCGTTCCTCGAGTACTACTTCTTCTACGCCTATAACGACTTCGAGCGCTACCAGACGGCGATCTTCGACAACGAGCACGAGGGCGACGACGAGGGCTGCTGCCTGGTCTTCGACCGCAACGTGCTGAACCTCGCGGCGACCAGCGGCGACCCGGACGACCTCCTGAAGGCGGTGCCGCACTGCATCATCGCCTCGGTGCATGAGGAGTACCAGGACGCCGACCTCCTGAAGTTCGTCGCGCCCCCGATCGTCGCACCTGGCGACCCGGCCCCGCCGGCGCGCGACGTCGTCGACTTCACCGTCTATGTCGCCGGCGGCAGCCACGCGACCTACTTCACGCCCGGCGACCACGACCTCGTCGATTTCCAGGACACCTGGGGCTACGTCGACGAGAACGCGTCCTGGCTCTACATCTTCGCGCCGGTGGTGCTCGCGATCTCGATCATCCTCGCCATCATCGAGCACTTCGTCGACACCGAGGACTTCACCTCCGACGAGGGGGTGCATTCCGGACCCGACGACGTGGTCGGCAACCACCCGGCGAAGGTCGCTGCCCACGTCCTGACGCTGCCGATGTCGGGGGCCAACCACATCTACCAGCCCCGCCACGCGGACCTGCTGGCGCTGCGCGCCTACGCCGGCAAGTGGGGCGGCCAGGACGGCATCGTCGACAAGAGCCCGCCCTTCGCGCCAAAGACCGGACGCTACTTCCGCAAGCTCCTCGACAAGCTGTAGGAGTCGCACGCAACACTACACGATAGTGCCGGTGATGGACCCCGTGCCCGCCCGCGAAGAGGGCGCGGCCCGACTGCGGGCGGCCGAGAAGCGGCCGCCCGGGGGGCGGTCGGCCGCTGCCCGGGCTCGGGGCCCGGGCGGGACGGCGCAGCCGGCGGCGCTTCCTTCCGAAGTGCCGTGCAGGGTGCTTGTGCATGCGGAAAATCCGCCACGTCGTTGTCAACGCAGGAAAATCGATCAGCCCTTGCGGCGGAGCCTTATCACCACGTCCACCCGCTCGAGCTCGGCCCCCTCGGGAACCAGCGGCCTCCCCTCGAGCACCACCGCGTCGTTCGGCGCGTCGGTCAGCCGGCCGTCCTCGACCCAGTAGTAGTGCGGATGATCGTCGGTCCGGGTGTCGAAGTAGGAGCGGATCCCGTCGACAGTCACCTCCTGCATCAGGTGGGCGTCACAGAACGCCCGCAGCGTGTTGTAGACCGTGGCGAGCGACACCGGGGCGCCATCGCGGCGCGCGGCCTCGTGCAGGCTCTCGGCCGTCACGTGGCGGTTGCGGCCGTCGCCGACGAGCAGCTCGGCCAGCGCCAGCCGCTGCCGCGTCGGCCGCAGGCCCGCGCCGGTCAGCCAGGCCGCCGCCCGCGTCCGCGACAGGATCCGATCTGGCGTCTTGCCCGGCTGCATGGTCCCGATATGTGCCTCCCTGCACGAAATAACCAGATCATGCGGGGAATTTCCAGCCCTTCGCGCCCGCGCGCCCCGCCGTCCCGGCCCGGCCCTTGCGCCCGCGCGCGCGCGGGTGGTAGAGGTCGCCGACGGAAACGGGAGGGAGCCCGAGGTCCCGAGATGTCCGCCAGGCCGACGCAGTTCGACTTCGAGGGGCTCATGGAATGCGCCCGCGGCGAGATGTTCGGTCCCGGCAACCCGCAGCTGCCAGCCCCGCCGATGCTGATGATGGACCGCGTCACCGACATCTCCGCCGACCGCGGCGTCGAGGGCAAGGGCCACGTCGTCGCCGAATTCGACATCCGGCCCGACCTCTGGTTCTTTCAGTGCCACTTCCTCGGCGACCCGGTGATGCCGGGCTGCCTCGGCCTCGACGCGCTCTGGCAGCTGACCGGCTTCAACCTCGGCTGGCGCGGCATGCAGGGCCGCGGCCGGGCGCTCGGGGTCGGCGAGGTCAAATTCACCGGCATGGTGACCCCCAAGGTGAAGCTGATCGAATATACAGTTGACTTTACTCGCGTCATCGACCGCAAGCTCAAGCTCGGCATCGCCAACGGCACCATGCGCGCCGATGGCGAGGTGATCTACAGCGCCGTCGATATGAAGGTCGGCCTGTTCCAGGACTGAAGGAGGACGAGGCATGCGCCGCGTCGTGGTCACCGGTCTCGGCATCGTGTCGTCGATCGGCAACAACATCGAGGAGGTGGCGCGCTCGCTGAAGGCGGGCCGCTCCGGCATCAGCTTCGCGCCCGACTACGCCGAGCACGGCTTCCGCTGCCAGGTGCACGGGCGCCCGGACATCGACGTGACCGAGCTCATCGACAAGCGCCAGCTGCGCTTCATGGGCGACGGCGCCGCCTTCGCCTACCTCGCCATGCAGCAGGCGATCGACAATTCCGGGCTCGAGGAGAGCGACGTCTCGAACGAGCGGACCGGCCTCATCGCCGGCTCCGGCGGCCCCTCGACGAGGAACCTCTTCGAGGCGCACCGCACGGTGATCGAGAAGGGCAGCCCGAAGCGGATGGGCCCCTTCATGGTGACGCGCGGCATGTCCTCGACCGTCTCCGCCTGCCTCGCGACGCCGTTCAGGATCCGCGGCATCAACTACTCGATCACCTCCGCCTGCTCGACCAGCGCGCACTGCATCGGCAACGGCGTCGAGCAGATCCAGTGGGGCAAGCAGGACATCGTCTTCGCCGGCGGCGGCGAGGAGCTCGACTGGACGCTCTCCTGCCTGTTCGACGCGATGGGGGCGATGAGCACTCGCTACAACAACCAGCCGGAGAAGGCGAGCCGAGCCTTCGACGCCGACCGCGACGGCTTCGTCATCTCCGGCGGCGCCGGCATGGTCGTGCTCGAGGAGCTCGAGCACGCCCGCGCCCGCGGCGCAAAGATCTACGCCGAGGTGACCGGCTACGGCGCGACCTCGGACGGCCACGACATGGTGGCGCCGTCGGGCTCGGGCGGCGAGCGGGCGATGCGGCTCGCGCTCTCGACGCTGCCGGAGGGCCGCAAGGTCGGCTACATCAACGCCCACGGCACCTCGACCCCGGTCGGCGACGTCAGCGAGGTCGAGGCGGTGCGCCGGGTGTTCGGCGAGGGCCGGACGCCGCCGATCAGCTCGACCAAGTCGATGACCGGGCACAGCCAGGGCGCGGCCGGCGCGCAGGAGGCGATCTACTCGCTCCTGATGCTGCGCGACGACTTCATCGCCCCCTCGATCAACGTCGAGACGCTCGATCCCGGCATCCGGCCGGGCGAGATCGCGACCGCCCGCGTCGACGACGCCGGCCTCGACACCGTGATGACCAACAGCTTCGGCTTCGGCGGGACCAACGCGTCGCTCGTCCTCAGCCGCCATGACGGGTGAGGCGGTGGCGACGGCCGGCCTCCTCGCGGGCAAGCGGGCGCTGATCCTCGGGGTCGCCAACGACCATTCGATCGCCTGGGGCATCGCCCGCGCCTTCGCGGCGCACGGCGCCGAGCTCGCCTTCACCTACCAGGGCGAGCACTTCGAGCGCCGCGTGGTGCCCCTCGCCGAGAGCGTCGGGGCGGCGATGGTGGTCCCCGCCGACGTCCAGGACCCGGCCACGCTCGACGCGCTCTTCGCTCGGGTCGGCGCCGACTGGGGCCGGCTCGATGTGCTCGTGCACGCCATCGCCTATTCCGACAAGGCCGAGCTCGACGGGCGCTTCCTCGAGACCAGCCGGGCGAACTTCCTGAACTCGCTCGACATCTCCTGCTACAGCCTCGTCGACCTCACCCGCCGCGCGGCGCCGCTGATGACGAGGGGCGGCGCGATCCTGACCTTGAGCTATCTCGGCGCGCAGCGGGTGACGCCGCACTACAACGTCATGGGGGTCGCCAAGGCGGCGCTCGAGAGCGCGGTGCGCTACCTCGCCAACGACCTCGGGCCGGACGGCATCCGGGTCAACGCGATCTCGCCGGGGCCGATGCGCACGCTGGCCGGGGCAGCGATCGCCGGCTCGCGCAAGGTCTACCGCGCGACCGAGCTCAACGCGCCGCTGCGCGCCAACGCGACGCTCGAGGCGGTAGGCGGCACCGCGGTCTACCTCGCCTCCGACCTCGGCGCCTGCACGACCGGCGAGGTGATCTTCGTCGACGGCGGGTTCCATGCGATCGGCATGGCGCAGCCGGACAACCTGTGAGGACCCGTCCCGCGGCGGGGGTGCGGCGGTGATCGAGGTCGTCGTCTTCGACGCCTACGGCACGCTCTTCGACATCGCCGCCCCGGCGCGCCGGGCGGCGGCCGAGCCGGGACGCGCGGCGCTCGCGGCGGTCTGGCCGCAGGTCGCGCGCGACTGGCGGCTCAAGCAGCTGCAGTACAGCTGGATCCGGGCGATCACCGGCGCGCACGCCGACTTCTGGCAGGTCACCCAGGACGGGCTCGACTGGTCGCTCGAGGCGGCGGACCTCGCCGGCGAGCCGGGCCTGCGCGCGCGCCTGCTCGCTCTCTACCGCGAGCTCGACGCCTACCCGGAGGTGCCGGCAACGCTCGGCCGGCTCCGGGAGCAGGGGCTCGGGACCGCGATCCTCTCGAACGGGACGCCGGGGATGCTCGGCGCCGCCGTCGAGAGCGCCGGGCTCGGCGACCTGCTCGACGCGCTGCTCTCGGTCGAGGCGGCCGGCGTGTTCAAGCCGGCGGCGGCGGTCTACGACCTGGTAGGCGCCGAGTTCGGCACCCGTCCCGACCGGGTGCTCTTCGTCTCGTCGAACGGCTGGGACGCGGCCGCGGCGGCCGGGTACGGCTTCGATACCGTCTGGGTGAACCGCGGGGCGGAGCCGGTCGACCGGCTGCCTTGGGCGCCCCGCCGCATCCTGCCCGACCTCACCCGTCTCCCGGAGCTCGCCGCCACGCCATGAACCGCTTCACCACCGCCGACGGCCTCTCGCTCGCCTATCTCGACGAGGGGGCCGGCCTGCCGCTCCTCTGCCTGCCCGGCCTCACGCGCAACGCCGCCGACTTCGACGAGCTCGCCGCCGCGCTCGCCGGGCGCCACCGGCTGATCCGGCTGACGCTGCGCGGCCGGGGCGCCTCGGACCGCGACCCCGACTTCCACAACTACAACGTCCTCGTCGAGGCGCGCGACGTCGTCGGCCTGCTCGACCATCTCGGGCTCGAGCGCGTCGTCCTGGTCGGCACCTCGCGCGGCGGGCTGATCGCGATGATGCTCGGGGCGACGGCGAAGCCGCGGCTCGCCGGCGTCCTCCTCAACGACATCGGGCCGGAGCTGGCGCCGGAGGGCCTCGCGAACATCATGAGCTACCTCGGCATCGCGCCGCGGGCGAAGACCTTCCCCGAGGCGGCCGCGGCGCTCCGGGCGCGGATGGGCGAGCGGTTCCCGGGGCTCCCGGACGCGAAGTGGGAGAGCCTCGCGCGGCGCTGGTTCGACGCCGGGCCGGACGGGCTCGTCCTCAACTACGACGCCCGCATCCGCGACGCGCTCGAGGCGCAGTCGCAAGGACCGGGCGGCGACCTCTGGCCGCTCTTTGACGCGCTCGAGGGCGTCCCCCTGGCGGTGGTCCGCGGCGCGAACTCGGACCTCCTGGCCCCGGAGACGCTCGCGGAGATGCGGGCGCGCCGGCCCGACCTGATCGTGGCCGAGGTGCCGGACCGCGGCCACGTGCCGTTCCTCGACGAGCCCGAGGCGCTGGCGGCGCTGAACGAGCTCGTGGCGCGGGTCGAGGCGGGGGGCATCACGTGAGCCGCTTCACCACATCGGACGGGCTCTCGCTCGCCTACGAGGATACGGGCCACGGCCTGCCGCTTCTCTGCCTGCCGGCACTTACCCGGTGCGCCTCGGACTTCGACGATCTCGTCGCCGCGGTGGGCGACCGCCACCGCCTGATCCGGCTGACGCCGCGCGGCCGCGGCGCGTCCGACCGCGATCCCGACTTCACCCGCTACACGGTCGCCACTGAGGCGCGCGACGTGGTCGACTTCCTCGACCATCTCGGCCTCGACCAGGTCGTCGTGATCGGCACTTCGCGCGGCGGCATGGTGGCGATGCTTGTCGCCGACGGCGCGAAAGAGCGGCTCGCGGGCGTGCTCCTGAACGATATCGGCCCGGAGCTGGCGCCGGAGCGGCTGAGCATCATCATGGAATGGCTCGGCATCGCGCCGCGGGAGGGGAGCTTCGAGGCCGCCGCGGCGGCACTCCGGGCGCGCCTCGGGAGCCAGTTCACCGGGCTCCAGCCGGAACGGTGGCTGGCGCTCGCCCGGCGGTGGTACTGCGACACGCCGGATGGCCCCGCGCTGAGCTACGACCCGAGGCTTCGCGACGCCGTGGCGGCGGATGGGGGCCGGCCAACCATGGACATGTGGCCTCTCTTCGATGCTCTGGAAGCTGTGCCGGTGGCGGTGGTGCGCGGGGCGAACTCGGTTCGCCTGACGGCGGCGATGGTCAAAAGGATGCAGGACCGGCGGTCGGATCTCATCGTCGCCGAGGTGCCCGGACGCGGGCATGCGCCGTTCCTCGACGAGCCCGAGGCGCTGGTCGCGCTGGAGGCTTTGCTGGCTAGGGTGGCGCCATGACCGGGATCGCCATGATCCGCGCCGCGGCGGCGAGGGCACAGGGCGTCCGGCGGACGCCGCTCCTCGGGGCGGCCGCGCTCGACCGCATCGCCGGGCGGCGGGTGCTCGTCAAGGCCGAGTGCCTGCAGGTGACCGGCTCGTTCAAGGCGCGCGGCGCTTGGGCGGCAATCTCGGCGCTGGCGCCGGAAGCCCGCGCGGCCGGCGTGCTCGCCTATTCGTCGGGCAACCACGCGCAGGGCATCGCCTGGGCGGCGGCCGCGCACGGCGTGGCGGCGGTGATCCTGATGCCGTCGGACGCCCCGGCGACGAAGATCGGCGGCACCCGCGACCTCGGCGCCGAGGTCGTGCTCTACGACCGCGCGACCGCGGACCGGGACGCGCTCGGGGCCGAGCTCGCCGCGGCGCGCGGGCTGACCCTGATCCCGCCCTTCGACCACCCGGAGGTGATCGCCGGGCAGGGGACGACCGGGCTCGAGATCGCGGCGCAGGCGGCGGAGGCCGGCGTGACGGCGGGCGACGTGCTCGTCTGCTGCGGCGGCGGCGGCCTCAGCGCCGGGATCGCCCTGGCGCTCGAGGCCGACGCCCCGAGCTTGCGGGTGCGGCCGGTCGAGCCGGAGCGCTTCGACGACATGGCCCGCTCGCTGGCGGCCGGCGAGTGGGTGGCGAACGCCGCCTCGTCGGGATCGGTCTGCGACGCGATCCTGACGCCGCGGCCGGGCGCGCTGACCTTCCCGGTCCTCGCCCGCCTCGCCGGGCCGGGGCTCGCCGTCAGCGACTCGGAGGCGCTCGCGGCGGTGCGGCTCGCCTTCGCGCACCTGCGCGTCGTGCTCGAGCCGGGCGGGGCGGTCTCGCTGGCGGCGGCGCTGTTCCGCCGCGGCGAGGTCGACGGCGACGCGGTGATCTGCGTCGCCTCCGGCGGCAACGTCGACCCCGCGCTCTTCGCCGACGCGATCCGCGCCTCATGATGCTCCAAGCGAGCGAGGCGACGAACCCGGACGGGACCCCGCACAGCGACTACGTGCTGATCGACGGCATCACGACGCGCGGCTTCGAGCTCGAGGCGGCCGGGGCGATCAATGAGCGGTGGAACGCCTCGCTCGGCTACACCTACGCCTATTCCGAGGACTATGAAGGCAACCAGGTCAACACCGACACGCCACGCAACACGCTGAAGGCCGCCACCGACTACCGCATAGCGGGGATCCTCGACGAGCGGCTGACGGTGGGCGGGGCCGTGCGCTGGCAGAGGCGCGATCGACAGCATGCCGTGGGAGGGCAACCTGCCGAACATCCAGCAGGATGCCGACGCGCTCTTCGACGTCAATGCGTCCTATAACCTGACCGAGCAGGCGATGCTGACGCTGTCCGTCAACATCGTCCTCGACGAGAAGCATTACGCGCGCTTCTGATGCGCCGCTTCGTTAACCCTTCGGCTGCGCACAGGCTGCACGTGCATGCCTTGTGCATACGTCGTGCATAGTCCGTGCATTTAGGAAATCCTCGTTAACCCTTGCGGCATCGAGGAAATTCCGGCCTCCGGCACCGGCGCCCTATTTCGGCGGCAGCGACCCCACGAAATCCAACGCGAGCCCGATCAGGCGCTCCCGCAAACCGGGATCGAGGATCGCCTCGCGGTCGATCTCGACCAGTCCCGGCATGGCCCGCCCGGTCATCGCCATCGGGCGGGTATGCGGCAGGGCGAGGGCGGCCTCGGCATTCGCCTTGCCGACGCGCACCATGCCGCGGTCGCGGTAGGTGCCGCAGAGCATGTTGCCGTCGAGCATGAAGCAGAGGCCCCCGAACATCTTGCGCTCGCTGATCCCGGTCCGCTCGGCCAGGGCGTCGCGGAATTTCTGCGCCAGACCTTCGTCGTAGGCCATCGCCGCCTCCTTGCCCGGTTGTGGGGCAGAGCGTATCACGCGGCGGGGTCGCGAGGGAGAGACGGCGTGGCAGGCACCAACCACGGCAGGCAGACCGAGACCGGCCCGCAGCCGGTGTTTGTGCTGGTGGCGCCGCAGATGGGCGAGAACATCGGCGCCGCCGCCCGGGCGATGTGGAACTTCGGGCTCGACCGGATGCGCCTCGTCGCCCCGCGCGACGGCTGGCCGAACCCGCGCGCCGAGGCGATGGCGAGCGGCGCCGGCCGCGTCCTCGACCGTGCGGAGCAGCAGAGCACTACCGCCAAGGCCTGCGCCGACCTCACCTACGTCTTCGCGACGACCGCCCGCGACCGCGCGTTGACCAAGCTTGTCGTAACGCCCGAACAGGCGATGGCCAAGGCGCGGGCGATGATCGCCGCCGGCGAGCGCGTCGGCATCCTCTTCGGACCCGAGCGGGCCGGCCTCGAGACCGCCGATATCGTACGCGCGAACGCCGTGGTCTCCGTCCCGGTCAACCCGGCCTACGGCTCGCTCAACCTCGCGCAGTGCGTCTTGCTGCTCGCCTACGAATGGCGCCGGACGCTGGGGGGCGACGCGGCCTCCGACTATCGGCTCGCCGGGGGGCGGCTCGCGAGCGGGATCGAGGTCGACCGCCTCGTCGATCATCTCGTCGAGCGCCTCGACGCCGTCGGCTTCTTCTTCCCCGCGGCGAAGCGGGCCAGCATGGTCGCGAACCTCGACAACCTGCTCCGCCGCGCGCCCCTCACAGACGCCGACATCCGCACGCTGCACGGGGTGGTCCGGGCGCTGGCCGAGAAGATGAAGGGCCGTAAGTGAGAATTGCGAGATCGTGAGGATCGAGAGCTGATCGATCAATATCGCTACTTTGATGACGACGGCACGCATGCGCACTCCCGTGCACGACACAATCCGCTTGCCGTCCCTCGGGGCGCCGCCTAGACCCGCAGCCGGAGGGGGAGCATGGCCAAGACCCGCAGAATCTTCGAGGAAGTGGGCGAAAAGGGCGCCGCCGCGCCGCCGCCAGCCGCCGCTCCGGCCTCGGCGCCGACTGCCCGCCGCGGCATCGCCCTGTGGCTCTCCATCCTCTTCGCCCTCATCGTCGCGATGATCTTGATCGGCGGCATGACCCGGCTTACCAGCTCCGGCCTCTCGATCACCGAGTGGCGCCCCGTCACCGGCGCGCTGCCCCCCTTGGACGCCGCGGCCTGGGACTCCGAGTTCGAGAAGTACCGGGCCACCCCGCAGTACGAAGCCCTGAACCAAGGCATGACGCTCGCGGAGTTCAAGGCGATCTACTGGTGGGAGTGGGGGCACCGCCAGCTCGGCCGCGCGATCGGCGCCGTCTGGGCGGTGGGCTTCCTCTGGTTCTGGCTCCGCCGCCGCATCCCGCCGGGCTGGACGCCGCGCCTCCTCGGCCTCGGGGCCCTCGGCGGGCTGCAGGGCGCCATCGGCTGGTGGATGGTCCGTTCCGGCCTCGCCGCCGGCATGGACTCGGTCGCCTCCTACCGGCTCGCCGTGCATCTCGGCCTCGCCTTCGCCCTGCTCGGGCTGATCGCCTGGTACATGCTGCGCCTCGGCCGTCCCGAGGCCGAGCTCTTGCAGGCCCGCCGCCAGCGCAACGAGAGTCTGATCGCCTGGGGCAGTGTGCTGGTCGCCTTCGCCTTCGCCCAGATCCTGCTCGGCGCGCTGGTCGCGGGGATCGACGCCGGCCGCAACTACACCGACTGGCCGCTGATGGGAGGCGAGGTTTTCCCCTCCACTGCCTTCAATCTCGAACCCTTCTGGTCGAACTTCCTCGCCAATCCCGGCCTTGTCCAGTTCAACCACCGCCTGCTCGGCTACGCGCTCCTCGTCCTCGGCCTCCTAGCCTGGCTGCGCAGCCGCTCGAGCGCGCTCATCCACATCCGCGGCGCCTTCGCCGCGATGATGGCCATGCTCGCGCTCCAGGTCGTGCTCGGTGTCGTCACCGTGCTCCACGGCGCGCCTTGGCCGCTCGCCATCGTCCACCAGCTCGGCGCTGTCGCGCTCTTCACCCTGATCGTGCGCGCCCGCTTTGCTGCGCTCTATCCGCAGGCGCAGCGGATCGCCCGCGGCTGAGGATATACGATCGCCGGTTGATCCGTTCACGCAGCGAGCGGTTAACCTTGGTTGTTTCCCGGTAAACTAAATTAGCATTATACAGTAAAATCAATGGCGTGATCCTAGGCGCTCAGCGTGCGCAGGCGAGGCGGAGGGCGGCTGATCCGCCTACCAGCGGAGTCGATCCGGCGAAGGACGCATTACTGGTCCCAGACGGGCGCGCGCTTGTCGAGGAACGCGCCGATCCCCTCAGCCGTGTCACCACGCATCATGTTGGCGACCATCACCTTCCCGGTGTGCGCATAGGCCGCGGCCAGCGGCAGCTCCGCCTGCTCGTAGAACGCCCGCTTGCCGATCCTGACCGCCGGGCCGAGCTTGCCCGCGATCGCCACGGCCAACTCCTGCGCCGCGCCGGCGAGTGCCTCCGGCGGCACCACCCGGTTGACGAGACCGAGTGCCCGGGCCTCCGCCGCGTCGAGGAAGGCGCCGGTCGTCAGCAGCTCGAACGCGCGTTTGCGCGGGATCGCCCGGGTCAGCGCCACCATCGGCGTCGAGCAGAAGAGGCCGATGTCCACGCCGTTGACCCCGAAGCGGGCATCCTCCGCCGCCACCGCCAGGTCGCAGGTAGCGACGAGCTGGCACCCCGCCGCCGTCGCGATCCCCTGCACCTCTGCGACCACCGGCTGCGGCAGGCGGGTTATCGCGAGCATCACCCGGCTGCACTTCGCGAAGAGCGCCTCGAACCGCGCCAGCCCGCCGTCCTCGGCCTGGCGCGCCTCGGTCATCTCGCGCAGGTCGTGCCCGGCGCAGAACGCCCGGCCGGCGCCCTTCAGCACCACCGCCCGGATGCCATCCTCCCCCGCGAGCGCCGCGAGCGCCGCCTCCAGCGCGTCGAGCATCGCCTCCGAAAGCGCGTTCAGCCGCGACGGGCTGTTCAGCGTCAGCGTTGCCACCGCCCCGTCGTCCTCGCGCAGCAGGATGTCGTCGTGCATGGCGTCCTCCCTTGCCGTCCCCCGGTCGGGTCGCCAGTCTGCGCAGGTTTCGTCCGCGCGGAAAGGCCGCCATGCAGCTTCAGTTCACCATTCCCGAGATGCACGCCTACATGGCCGAGGTGTTCCCGCAGCTCGGCACCCGCTTCAAGGTCATCGAGATGGCGCCCTTCCTCCTCAGGGCGCAGATGGCCGCAGCCGAGGCGGACTTGCGCCCGGGCGGCACGGTGTCGGGTCCGGCGCTCTTCGCGCTCGCCGACTGCGCCTATTACATGGCGACGCTCGCCTTGATCGGTCGCCAGGCGCTGACGGTGACGACGAGCTGCGCCATCGACTTCATGCGCAAGCCGGGCCCGGGGCTGCTGACCGCCGAGGCCCGCGTCCTGAAGCTCGGCCGCACGCTCTCGGTCGGCGACGTCCTGATCTTCTCCGACGGCGTCGACGGCCCGGTGGCCCGCGCGGGCCTGACCTACGCCATCCCGCCGCGCTCCGGCGGCTTGGCGTCGCCCGGGTCGGCCGCCACCCAGAACACCAGCAACTCGTAGAAGACCGCGAGCACGATCGGTCCGAGGAAGAGCCCGATCAGTCCGTAGGAAATCGTCCCGCCGATGACGCCGGCGAAGATCACGATCATCGGCGTCGGCAGGCCCTTGCCCATCAGCATCGGCTTGAGCACGTTGTCGATCACGCTGACCGGGACCATGTAGAGCGTGAGGATGAGCGCCGTCGGCGTCGTCATCTCGAACCAGGCCCAGATCAGCAGCGGGATGATCACCGGGCCGCTGCCGATCTGCAGGATGGCGAGCACCAGCACCACCAGCGTCAGCAGACCGGCGCCCGGCACCCCGGCGACGAGGAGGCCGATCCCGGTCAGCAGCGCCTGCACCGCCGCCACCCCGATGACGCCGCGCGCGACATTGCGAATTGTCGCGCCGGCAAGATCGACGAAGTCCGAGCCGTGCGGCCCGGCAACCCGACGCGCAAGCGTCCGAAACCCGCTTACGAACCGCGGCCCGGGGAAGTAGAGGAAGCCGGAGATCAGCACGGCGATCAGGATGACGAGCACGCTGCCGGCGAGGCCCGCCACCGCGTGCAGCAACCATTCGCCGGCGCCCAGCAGGGCCTTCCGATAGGTGGAGACGAACTGCTCGAGGTTCGAGGCCGCCAGTGCCCAGGCCGTGGCGATGTTCTCGCCGACGACCGGCAGTTCGCCGATCTCGGGGGGCATCGGCGGGATCTGCAGGCTTCCGGCATGCACCCGCGCCGCAAGCGACTCGAGCGTGTGGATCAGGCTCGAGACCAGCACCGTCGTCGGGCCGACCACGATCGCGAGCCCCACCAGCGTCAGGACCGCCGCCGCGAGCTTCGCGCGCCCGCCCAGCCGGTCGCGGAGCCAGCTGAAGGCGGGGAACAGCGCGACGGAGAGGACGATCGACCAGAGCAGGACGGACAGGAACGGTGAAAGCAGACCGAGCGCGAAATAGGCGAAGAGGCCGAGGATGCTCAGACGGACCGCGATGTCGATCGCGACGCTGTCGGGAGTTCGCGGGTCAGGCGGCCGGGGGATTTCGGTCGTCACGTCGGAGGCTCCTGTGGCACGCGGCGGGGGCGGGTCAACGGAACCTCTAACAGGTTCCGCGGCGGCCGGCACGCGCCTGCGGCCTTGCCCCGCCGGCCCCGGCGGGGGTAGTGCAGACGCATGTTCCGCATGCTGTTCCTCGTCGCCGTCGTCCTTGCGCTCGTGGCGCTGATCACGCGCGCCGCCGCGGCGCGCCGCGCGCTCTGGGTCATGTTCGCGTTGGCAGCGCTCTACACCGTGCTGAAGCTGACCGGCGTGATCGAGGACATGGCGCCGACCCGATATGGGGTATTTTGATACCGTAATCGCAATGGCTTGCTTTCCTTACGGGAAATCCGAAGAAATTGCCATTGACGTCGCGGCGAATCTTCGCCAGAACGCCCGCCGATCGAAAGACGCGGCCCGCAGTGCGCCGCTCGGCTGCCGGCTGCCAAGGGGACCACGCTCAGATGAAGACGTTTTCCGCCCGCCCGGGCGACATCGACAAGAAATGGGTGCTGATCGACGCCGAGGGCGTCGTGCTCGGCCGGCTCGCCAGCCTCGTGGCGATGCGCCTGCGCGGCAAGCACAAGGCCACGTTCACGCCGCACATGGACATGGGCGACAACGTGATCGTCATCAACGCCGAGAAGGTGCAGATGACCGGCAACAAGCGTGCCGACAAGCGCTACTACTGGCACACCGGGTATCCGGGCGGAATCAAGTTCCGCACCGCCGGCCAGATCCTCGAGAGCCGTTTCCCCGAGCGGGTCATCCAGAAGGCGGTCGAGCGGATGCTCCCGGGCGGACCGCTCAGCCGCAGGCAGATGTCGAACCTGCGCGTCTATGGCGGCTCGGAGCATCCGCACGCCGCCCAGGAACCCGAAGTGCTGGACCTCGCCGGCATGAACCCCAAGAACACCCGGAGCGCGTAAGCATGGCCGATTTCTCCTCGCTCGAGCAACTGCGCGACGCCGTTGCCGACACGCCCGCCGTCGAGGCGGCCCCAAAACGCGAGCCGGTTCGCGACAGCCTCGGCCGCTCCTACGCCACCGGCAAGCGCAAGGACGCGGTCGCCCGCGTCTGGATCAATCCGGGCAACGGCAAGGTGACCGTCAACGGCAAGGAGATGGGCACCTACTTCGCCCGTCCGGTGCTGCAGATGGTGATCGGCCAGGCCTTCACGGTCGCCGGCGTCGCCGGTGAGTTCGACGTCATGTGCACGGTCAAGGGCGGCGGTCTCTCCGGCCAGGCCGGCGCCGTCAAGCACGGCATCAGCCAGGCATTGTCGCTCTACGAGCCGAGCCTGCGCCCGGCGCTGAAGGCCGCAGGCTTTTTGACCCGCGACAGCCGCGTGGTCGAGCGCAAGAAGTACGGCAAACGCAAAGCCCGCCGCAGCTTCCAGTTCTCCAAGCGCTGAGTTAGGGTAGGCGCGTCCGCGAGGCACGTGCCCCCCTTAGCTGCGCTCCGAGCGCCAGTCGGCGAAGACGGCGGCCGGCATCGGCCGCCCAAAATGCCAGCCCTGGCCGTAGTCGCACCCCCATGCCGCGAGCAGGTCGCGCTCGGCCTCGGTCTCGATCCCTTCGGCGACGATGCGATAACCGAGGTCGCGGCCCATCTGCACGATGTTCGACACCAGGCGCCCGCCGAGCGTCTCCGCGGTGACGCCGCGCACCAGGCTCTGGTCGATCTTGAGCGTGTGAGCCGAGAGCCGCGTCAGGTAGCTCATGTTGCTGTAGCCCGAGCCGAAGTCGTCGATCGCGATCGAGAAGCCGAGGCTCCGGAGCGCCGCCAGCCGGTCGAGGATCAGCCCGCCGCGGGCGGCGCTGACGCCCTCGGTGATCTCGAGCTCGAGCCGGGCCCGGTCGAGGCCGCGCATCGCGCAGCAGAACAGCAGGTACTCGACGAAGTCGGGCTCCTCGAGGTTCTTCGGCGAGATGTTGACCGCGACCGACATGTCGAGCCCCTCGCGCGCCCAGATCGCCGCCTGGGCGGTCGCCGCATCGATCACCCAGCGCGTCATCGGCGTGACGAGCGCCGTCGTCTCGGCGAGAGCGACGAACTCTCCCGGCGACACGGGGCCGAGCTGCGGGTGCGTCCAACGCAGCAGGGCTTCCGCGCTCAGGCAGTCCCCGGTGCCGAGTACTACCTTCGGCTGGTAGTGGAGCTCGAGCTGACTCTCCGTGCCAAGCGCGTACTTGAGGTCTGAGAGCAGGCGGAAGGCCCGGCGGTGCGCCTCGTCGCTCTTGCGGTCGAACCAGCACCAGCCGGCGCGCGCCCCGCGGCTGTCCTGCGCCGCCGAGAGCGCCGCCCTCAGGTCCTCGCCCGGGCTGCCCCCGGCACGGCCGAGCGCCTTGAGGCCGATGCCGATGCGCGCGTCGATCGGAACATCGTCGCACAGGATCGGCTCGCGGAATCCGGCGATGACGCGGTCGATCGCCGCCGGCGGATCCGGCTCGGCATGTCCGGGCAGCCGGAAGGCGAAGCTCAGCAGGTTGACGTGGTAGATCGCGGTGCCCGGCCCGAGGATGTCGACGAGCCGCTGTGCCCCCGCGCGGATGAAGTCGTCGGAGCGGGTATGCCCGAGCACGCGCAGGATTTCGTTGAAGGCCTGCGGGTCGGCCAGTGTCATCAGCACCAGCGTGGCCCGACTGTTCCCCCAGTACGCCGCATCGGCGTGGAACTGCCGGCGGTTCGGCAGCAGCGTGATCGGGTCGAGCGGACCCGGATCCTGCCGACGCGCCTCCGGCCGCCATTCGCGCAGCGCTGCCAATGCCATCAGTCAGCCCCCATCCACGCACGCAACCTTGCGGTCCCGACCCACCGGGGGAGGAATGGCAGAGGGGTCATAACATCGGGTTAATCCGACTAACTGCCGCCGGCCGCCCGCGCCCGGTCGGCCACGTGGGCAAGCTCGGCGTCCTCGACTTCCGGCCGCCAGGTCTCGGGCCGCGTCGGCTCGGGCGCGACGGCCGGCTTCGGCTCCGCCGTTGCCCTCGGCGGCTCCGGCTGCTCAGTCGCCGGGCTCGGGACGGTCGCGGCGCGGGCCTCGGTGCCGACGATCAGCGGCAGCATCGCCGAATCGGCGAGGCCCGCGTCTCCCGGATGCGCGGGCGTGCGCCAGTCGAGCGTGTCGAACGCGCCGCAGTTCTCGCAGACCGGCGCCCAGGCCGCATGGATGTGCGTGCAGTTGCCGCAGATCCACTGCGGGCCGCGCGACGCGTTCAGCGCCTTGGCGAGCCAGCCACGTACGACCGCCTCCTCGGCGCCCTGGCCGCGCTCGATGGCCGCCATCAGGGCGAGGCTCCGGGTGGTCGGCAGGGTCTCGGGCAGATCGCCGAGCGCCTTGCGTGCGCCGGGGAAATCCTCCGCCGCCAGCGCCAACTCCGCCTCGAGTAACCGGCTCTCCGGATGCCCGGGGGCGGCGGCGACCAGCGTGGCGAAGCGCTTGCGCCGTGCCTCCGGCGTTTCGTCCGGCTCGATCGCGGCGAAGGCGGCGGCGAGATCCGGATGCGGCGTCGCGCTCCAAGCCGCGACCAGCACCTTGTTCGCCTTGCGCTTCGCACCTTTCGACGCGTGCACCCGCGCGGCCAGCGCCGCCGCCGGGATCAGCGTCGGCGCGAGCCGGTTCGCCTGCAGCGCTGCCTCGTTGCCGCGCGCCTCGTCGCCGGCGTCGAGCGCCGCGCGGGCGTCGGCGAGCGACAGCACCGCGTCGCGCCGGCTTCCCACGTCGCGCGGCAGCATCCGAGCATGCATCGAGGCGTTCAACGTCTCGCGGGCGCCGGCCCAGTCCTGCTTCTTCGACTGCAGCTCGAAGAGCGTCCGGAGGACGCGCTGGTTGTCCGACTTGAGCGCGATCGCCTTCTTGGCAAGCGCCATCGCGGTGTCCTCGTCCCCCTCCTCGAGCTTCAGGCGCAACAGCCCGTCGATGCCCGCCGGCCGGGTGCGGTCGTTGGGCAGCAGCGCCTTGTAGGCGTCGAACGCCTTGCCGCGGTCGCCGGCCAGCTCGGCGGCCTGCGCGCTCAGGAGGTGGGTGAGATCGGGGCGGTCGAGCAGCTTCTCGGCGCTGCGCGCCTTCTTCGTCGCCACCCGCGAATCCCCGGAGGCCAGCGCGACCATCCCGTCGGAATAGGCGTCGAAGCCGCGCCGCTCACGCCCGCGCGAGAAATAGCGGCTGAGTGCCGTCTCGTCTCCGAGCAGGAAACGCACCAGCGCCGTCAGGAGCCCGATCAGCTTCAGGATCAGGAGCGCCACAACGATCAGGCCGATAATGCCGATCACGAAACCGATCGGCGAGACGAAGAACTCGCGGTTGCCGAAGGCGATCTTCACTTCGCCCGGCGTCTCGAGGATCCAGGCGGCGCCCAACGCGATCGCCGCGGCGATGCCGAGGAAGACGAAGATCTTCAGAAGCGACCAGAGCATTGCGCGCCCCTCCTCAGTTCGTCGCCGGAAGGGATGCCGCAACCTCGGCCAGCCCGTCGACCGCACCGACCCGCAGCCGTGCCGCGTCGAGCCAGCCGCTCATCGCGGCCGCCGCCTCCGACGGCAGGCCCTGCCCCTCGGCCAATGCGCCGGCGAGGTCGTCGTTCCGCAGGTGATCCTCCATGCGCGACAGCACCGCGTCGGGGTCCATGCCCTGCTTCGGCGTCAGCGACCGGCTCGCGACCTGCGCGGTGAAAAAGGCCCGCGACCGCGACACCAGCCCGTCGCCCGAGCTCGCGAGGATGCCGGCGCGGATCGCGGAGTGCGCGGCGTCCGGATAGGAATCGCGCAGCTCCGCCAGTGTCGCGACCCCGGTCGGGGCCGCGGCCTCGAGGCCGGCCGGGATGGTGATGCCCGGAGTTCGCGGCGAGGCGGCCCAGCGGCTCGGCAAAGGGCTGGCCCGTGGCGAGCGCGGCCCGGATCAGCGCGGCGTCGGATTCGGCGGCGGCGGCGCCGGCGGCGGTATCGGCCCGGCTCCGGATCTCTTCGACTTGCGACTGGGCCGTGGAGATCTGCCGGTCGGCGACCGCGGCGACCTCGTCGACTCGGGTGGCCAGGGCTCCGACCTGGTCTTGCAGCGTGCCCATCTCGGCGCGCAGGCCGTCGAGTTCGGCGCGATAGACGTCGATCCGCGCCACCGCCTCCTCGCTGATCTGCCCGCTCATCGTCGCGCTGCCGGAGAGCTGCGCCTTCAGTCCGGCGAGCTCGGTCGCCTGGCCCTCGAGCGAAGACTCGAGGCGGGACAGCCGCTGGGTCATCCCGGTGGTATCGAGCTGCCCGACGGAGTCGCGCAGCGCGCCCATCTCGCTGGTCAGACGCGCCTCGGCGGCGTCCACGGCTGCTGCGATCTGCACGTCAACATCGCTTCCCTGGCTCAGCTCGGCGAAACGGGCCTCGACGCCACCGATTCCCTGCTCGACCCGCGTCCGCAACGCCGCGAGCTCGGCCTCGGTCTCGCTCTGTGCCGGCGTCAGCCAGTTCGCGGCCGGCGCGAGACCGGATGGCAGCAGGGGTGCGAGCTTCGGCGCGCCCCAGATGCCGAGCGCCGCGCCGGCGAGGAGCAGGAGCAGAAAAGTCAGCGCGCGGCCGGCAAACGACGGGCCGGCCTCCTCCTCGTGCGCCTCCTGGCCGTCGTCCGCCTCCGCCGCAGGCTCGTCCACCGTGGTCGTCGGGGCCAAGATCGCCTCGATCGGTTCCGGCCGGAGCTCGGGAGCCTCCGACTCGGCACCGGCCGGGGGCAGCGGTTCGCCGCGGGGCGTTTCGGTCGCGTCGCCGGGCTGGATTCCCGCCGGCTCGTCCGGCGCGGCCACCGGCGTGCGGGGTGCCGCCTCGCTCGCAGGCCGGCTTTTCCCTGCCGCTTCGGGTTCGCCTTCCGGCTGGCCGTCGGTCTCCGTACGACCGGACTCGGGCGTGACGGCTTCTCCCTCCGTCGGGTCGGATTTCCTTCTCGGCATCGGCCCCTTTCCCCCAGCGTGTGCGGCGCAAAAGGAGTGTAGGCCAAGCCTTTGGGCGTAACAAGCCGATGGCCGATGCCGCGATCGGATGTCCACCGGCCGCTAGGCCTGGTCGATGGGAGCGCGCACGGCCGGTTCGCTGAACCAGCGCGTTGGTCGCAGGATCCGGCGGTGGACGTGGGGCAGGTCCGGGCCGCGGTGCAGGGCGCGGATGCGCTCGGTCGAGGCGGCGTCCGCCTTGGTCCGTCGCAAGTTGTGCCGTACATAGGCGAGCCAGGTCGGGGTCTGGTAGCTCTCGATCCAGAGCCTCGGATCCTCGAGGTCGCGCATCAGGGTCCACTGCCGCGCTCCGTCGCGCAGCCGTATGCGGTGCCGCTCGGCCATGGCGTCGAGGAAGTCGTGGACGTCGGGCTCGTCGATCAGATATTCGATGGAGATCGCGATCGGGCCGCTCCTCGGTTGGATGTCGATGCCGACCTGCGGTTCCTTCCAGAGGTCGAGCGGGTCGAGGTTGAGCTCGGTGCGCGCCGGCAGCGGCAACAGGAGTCCGACCGCGCCCGCGGCGAGCATCGCGATCGCGGCGGCGAGGAGCGCGGGCGCGAGGCCATAGGCCTCGGCGACGCTGCCCCACAGCCAGCTGCCGAGCGCCATGCCGCCAAACGCTGCCGTCTGGTAGAGGGAGAGCGCCCGCCCGACCACCCAGCGCGGCGTCGAGAGTTGTACGGTGACGTTGAAGAGCGACAGCGCCAGGACCCAGGCGGCCCCTCCCGCGAGCATGCCGAGGCCGGTCAGCCAAGCCATCGGGCTCAGCGCGACGATGGCCGAGCAGGCGGCGAAGGCTGCGAAGGCGACCCGGACGATCCCCTCGCTCGAAAGCGCGAGGCGCAGCCGCCCGGCAAGGAACGCGCCGCCGATCGCGCCGATGCCGAAGGCCCCGAGGAGGATGCCGTAGACGAGCGGTCCGCCCTGCACCAGGTGGCGGGCGACAAGCGGGAGGAGCGCCAGCACCGCCACCGACGTCAGCCCGAAGAGCAGGCTCCGCAGAACCACCTTGCCAATGTTCGGCGACATCGCCACGTAGCGCAGTCCCGCCCCCATCGCGCTACCGAGCGCCTCGCGCGGCAGCGGGCTCGGCGGGATCGTCGGCCGCCAGCGGCGCAGGACGACGATCAGCGCGAGATAGCTCAGGCTGTTGACCGCGAAGGCGGCCGCGGCACCGGCGGCCGCGACGATCACCCCGCCGACCGCCGGACCGACGCTGCGGGTCAGGTTGAAGCCGACGCTGTTCAGCGCCACTGCCGCCGGCAGGTCTTCGCGCGGCACGATGTCGCCGACCGACGCCTGCCAAGACGGGTTGTGGAGCGCGGTGCCGCAGCCGACGAGGAAGGTGAAGCCGAGGAGCAGCCAGGGCGTCAGCACGCCGTACCAGGCGGCGACCGACAGCGTCGCCGAGACGCCAAGCATGAAGACCTGCGCGATCAACATCACCCGCCGCCGGTTGAAGTTATCGGCGATCGCCCCTGCCAGCAGGGAGAACACCATGATCGGCAGCGTCGTGGAGGCCTGGACCAGCGCCACCATGTTGGCCGAGGTGGTGATCTGCGTCATCATCCAGGCGGCGCCGACCCCCTGCACCAGCCCGCCGAAGTTGGAGGCGAGCGAGGCAAGCCAGATCGCCCGGAACGTCGGGTACCTGAACGGCGCGAGCGAGCCCGCGCGGGATGGTTTCGGTGTGTCCATCGCCTTGCGCGATCCTCCCCGGTTGCTGCGATCTTGCTGAAACACGGCCCCGGCACAACCTCCGCATGCCTTGCCCGGTGCGCCGGAGCATGCCAGTTTGGCCCCGCGCCGGGGCAGGGCGCAGACAGGGGAGGCAAGAGAATGGATATCCAGCGTGGCAATGGCGGCGTTCTGCGCCGCACCGAGGGGCGAGGTCGGCGCTACGACAGTATTCTCGACACCGTGGGCGACACGCCCTGCGTCCGGATCAACCGCCTGGCTCCGGCCCATGTCGAGCTCTACGTCAAGTGCGAGTTCTTCAACCCGGGCGCCTCGGTCAAGGACCGCCTGGCGCTCAACATCATCGAGCAGGCCGAACGCGAGGGCACGCTGCGGCCGGGCCAGACCGTCGTCGAGGCGACGAGCGGCAACACCGGGGTCGGGCTCGCGATGGTCTGTGCCGCCAAGGGCTATCCGCTCGTCGTCACCATGGCCGACTCGTTCTCGGTCGAGCGGCGGCAGCTGATGCGCTTGCTCGGCACGAAGGTGGTGCTGACGCCGCGGGCGCTGAAGGGGCACGGCATGTACATGAAGGCGAAGGAGCTCGCCGACAAGCACGGCTGGTTCCTCGCCCGGCAGTTCGAGACCCCGGCCAACGCCGACATCCACGAGAGCACGACCGCGCAGGAGATCATCGCCGACTTCGTGGGCTCGCGGCTCGACTACTTCGTCTCGGGCTACGGCACCGGCGGCACGGTCGCGGGGGTGGGACGGGTGCTGAAGAAGACCTGGCCGGAGGCGAAGATCGTCCTCTCCGAGCCCTCCAACGCCCAGCTGGTGAGCTCCGGCATCCCGCAGGCGCGCTCCGAGGACGGCGGGCCGGCGGTCGGGCACTCGGCCTTCGAGCCCCACCCGATCCAGGGCTGGACGCCGGATTTCATCCCGCTGGTGCTGCAGGAGGCGATCGACGGCCACTACTACGACGAGCTGATCCCGATCCCAGGCGCCGAAGGGATGAAGTGGGCGCGCGAACTCGCTGCCAAGGAAGGAATTTTCACCGGCGTATCCGGTGGCGCGACCTTCGGCGTCGCCATGCAGGTCGCCGAGAAGGCGCCGGCCGGATCGGTGCTGCTCGCGATGCTGCCCGACACGGCGGAGCGCTATCTGTCGACGCCGCTCTTCGAGCCGTTCGGCCCGGAGATGAACGAGGACGAGGCCGCGATCATGCGCTCGACCCCCGGCTACCAGATGCCGTGAGGCGGCGCCGGCATGTGCGGGCGCTACATGATCACCTCGAGCTTCGAGGCGATGGCGCGGCTCTTCGAGGCGGACCTCGCCGAGCTCGGGCCCGATGCGTGGCGCCCCAACGTGTCGCCGACCGAGGCGGTCCCGGTCGTCGTCAGCCATGACGGCGACCGGACCATCGTGCCGATGCGCTGGGGCCTGCTGCCGTCGTGGTACAAGACCGCGAACGGCGGACCGCTCATCATCAACGCGCGCGCCGAGGGGATCGCGGAGAAGCCGGCCTACCGCTGGGCGGTGCGGGAGCGGCGCTGCCTGCTCCCCGCCGACGGCTTCTACGAATGGCAGGGCGAGAAGGGGGCAAGGACCCCCTACGCGATCCGGCCGCGTGGCGGCGGGCTGATCGCGTTCGCCGGGATCTGGGAGATCTGGCGGGGGCCGGAGGGGCGGGTCGCGACCTGCGCGATCGTGACCTGCGACGCCAACGCGACGCTGCGGCCGCTGCACGACCGGATGCCGGTGGTGGTTGCGCCCGTGGACTTCGCGGTCTGGCTCGGGGAGGCCGGGCCGGGGGCGGCGCGGCTGATGGTGCCGGCGCCGGAGGGGGTGCTGGTGGCGGAACCGGCGGATGCGGGGACGCGGGAGATCCTGGCGCGGCGGGCCTGAAGGGTCAGAGGTTTACGCCGATTTCTTCGGTATGGAACGCGTATGGAATGCATATGGAATGCATATGGCTAGTAAATCGGTCAGGATTGAGCGTTAACGGCCGCCGCCATCAGGCGAAGAAGTCGGCGTCCTCCTCGCGAAGGTAGGGCCGCGCGGCCTCGGGGTCGATATCGAGGCCGAGGCCCGGCGCCTCGAGGAGGTCGACCATCGAGTCGGTGACGAGCCGGCCCTCGGGCAGGCCGGTGACGATCTCGCTCCACCAGGGATCGGAGGCGCTCGGGTACTCGAAGGCGATGTAGTTCGCCGGCAGGGTGGCGCAGACGTTGATGAGCGCGCCGAGGCCGAGCAGGCCGTTGGCGGTGCCGTGCGGCGCCATCATGATCGAATGCATGTAGGCGTGCTCGGCCACCCATTTGAGCTCGGCGATCCCGCCGATGTCGGCAGGGTCGGGGCCGATGACGCGGACGGCCTGGGTCTCGATCAGCTCCTTGAAGTTGTGGCGCAGGTAGATCTGCTCGCCGGTGTGGATCGGGGTCGAGGTCGAGACGGTGAGCTCGCGGTAGGCCTGAGGGTTGACCCAGGGCACGTAGTCGCCGGTCAGCATGTCCTCGAGCCACATCAGGTCGTATTTCTCGACCGCGCGGGCGAAGCGGATGGCGTCGGGGAGGAACCAGCCGGGGCCGCAGTCGAGGGCGAGGCTGACCCGGTTGCCGGTCACCTCCTTCATCGCCGCGACGCAGTCGATCAGGTGCGCCATGCCGCGCTCGCTGATCTGCCCCTGGTCCATCGCCCCGTGATAGGTCGGCGGCTGGCGGACGCCGTAGTGGAAGTCGGGGACCGAGGTCTTCATGTTCGAGTGGAAGCTGATGCCCTGCTTGACCATGAAGAAGTTCTCGGGCTGCTCCATCATCCATTTCACGTCGGCGGCGTAGTCCTCCGGGCGGTCGCCGGTGCGCTTGCGCCGGATCGAGCCGTTGTAGACGCGCACCTTGTCGCGGACCTTGCCACCGAGGAGCTTGTAGACCGGCACGCCCGCAGCCTTGCCGGCGACGTCCCAGAGCGCGTGCTCGATGGCGCTGACCGCGGCGCCGTAGGGCTTGAACGAGCCGCGCTGACGGATCTTGAGCATCACCCGCTCGACGTCGGTCGGGTCCTCGCCGATCAGCGCGTCGCGGAAGTGCAGCACCCAGGGCTTCAGGTAGGGCTTGGTGTACTCGACCTCGCCGAGGCCGTGGAGCCCCTCGTCGGTGACGACGCGCACAATCGGGTGGCGTCCGATGACCGCGCAGCGCAGGTCGGTGATCCTCATTGGGCGGCTCTCCCGGGGGTGGCATCGTGCCGGCGCTTTGAGCGCCGTTCGCCCGCATGCGCGGGCTCGGTCCCGGATGCCCGCAGCCGTCTCCCGTGCTCCCGGAGGCCCGGGCGGCGCGCGCGTGGCCCGAGGGGGGCCCTCGCCGGCCCCCCCTCGACCCCCCGGCACTGCCCGATAGGGAGAAGGGAAGGCGTCTTGCGGCCCATCGCGGGCCTCAGTCGTCGTGCGGCGCCCATTCGGGGCCGACACGGTTGATGTTCCAGAAGCTCGTGTCGGCGAAGTACTCCGCGCCCTTGCGCAGCTGGCGGCGGATTTCCTCGGAGTTGAGGTCGATGCCGAGGCCCGGCTTGTCCGGGACGGCGACGTAGCCGTCGGCCATGTAGTCCTCGTCGAGGCCGGTCACGAGGTTGCGGAAGAATGGAAGGTCGAGGCCGTGGTGCTCGACGGCGACGAGGCTCGCGATCGAGGCGGCGAGGTGGACGTTCGCCATGAAGCCGACCGGCGAGCAGCAGGCGTGCAGCGCGGTCGGGATGCCGAAGCGCTCGGCGTGGTCGGCGATGCGCTTGGTCTCGGTCAGGCCGCCGGAGGAGAGCATGTCGGGGTGGATGATATCCACCGCGCGGGTCTCGATCGCCTGGCGGAAGCCGTTCCAGGCGTACCAGTCCTCGCCGGCGGCGACGGGAGTGAGGAGCGCGTCGGCGACCTTCTTGTGGCCGGCGATGTCGGTCCAGGGCAGCGGGTCCTCGATCCAGGCGAGGTTGTAGGGATCGAGGGCCTGGCCGATCCTGATCGCCTCGTCGGCGGTGCAGAAGCCTTCGCCGAAGTGATCGGTGCAGAGCGAGATCTCGTCGCCGACCGCCTCGCGCACGGCGCGGGTGATGTCGGCGCAGAGCTCGATCCCGGCCTGGCTGATCCGGGCGCCGGCGCCGCGGCCTGGGGCAAACCACTGCTTGTACTGCGGGTATTCGTGTCGCGTCGCCGAGCCAACCAGCGCGCCCGGCGTCTGCTCGAAGAGCCGCGGCGGCAGGTCGAACTTGATGAAGCTGAGGCCGAGCGCCTTGCGCCGCATCACCACCTCGACGAAGCCCTCGGGCGTCAGCGTCTTCGGCGCCGGGGTGTCGCCGTAGAGCCGCACCCGGTCGCGGTACTTGCCGCCGAGGAGCTGGTAGCAGGGGATGCCGTAGACCTTGCCGACGAGGTCCATCAGCGCGATCTCGATGCCGCAGACGCCGCCCGCCTCGCGGCTGTCGGCGCCGTAGCGGCTGATCATCTTGAACAGGTAGTCGACGTTGCAGGGGTTCTGCCCGAGCAGCAGGTGCTTGAGCCGGAGCGCGGTGTCCGGGCTCGCGCCGTCGCGGACCTCGCCGAGGCCGTAGACGCCCTGGTTGGTGTCGATGCGCAGGATCGGGTAGTAGCCGTGACCGAGGATCGTCGCGATCCGGAGATCGGTGATGCGCAGCGCGCTCGGGCCGGAGGCCGTGCGCACGTTGTCGGCGATCGTGTCGGCGGTCGTGGTCGTCATCGCGTCCCTCTTTCGTTGACGGGTTCGGCCAGCCGCCTGGCCACCCCCATCTGTTCGATGATGTGTCGTCCCGAGCCTTCGACGTGGCCGGCGACGATCGCCGCCGCGCCGTCGGCGTCCTGCCGGCGCAGCCGCTCGATGAGCGCGCGATGCTCGCGGATCACCGCCTGGCGGCGGCTCAGGGACACCGGGAAGCGGCGGCTGATCGCGCGCAGGATCTCGCGGTGCTTCCACCACAGCTCGGCCGCGTGCCGGTTGTAGTGGCGGTCGTAGATGATCTGGTGGAAGCGGGTGTCGAGCTGGCCGTGGCGGGCGAGGTCGGTGAAGTCGAGCGCCTCGATCTCGGCCTGGACCGCCTCCAGCCGCTCGATGTCGGCGAGATCGACGATCGAGACGAACCAGCGCGTCAGCGCCGGCTCGATCAGCACCTCGATCTCGATGATGTCGCGCACGAAGTCCGCGTCGATCGGCCGGACCCGGGCGCCCCGGTTCGGCTCGATGATCACGAACCCCTCGCCGCGCAGCAGCTGCAGCGCCTCGCGGATCGGGTTCGTCGAGGTGCCGTAGCGCGCGGCGAGATCGGCGACCTTGAGCCGCTCGTTCGGCCCGAAGTTTCCGGAGGTGATCTCGTCGCGGAGCCGCTCATAGACCCAGCCGGGCGTCTCGAGGGCCTCCCCGGCAGGTGCTTCAATGGTCGCCTTGACGCCCATGGCCACATGGTTAGGCGGGTTTCGCGCGTTCGCCAAGCCCCATCATGCGCTAATCGAGCGAAATCGTGTACGATCCATCCGGGGTTGACAGATAGAATTCCGTTTGTGACTGTATCGGCAAGCGGCGGAGTCCGTGCAACCTGGGCGCGGCCGGTCCCGCGCGGAACCATCTGGGAGGAAGAACGCGATGAAGGATTCGCGTATGGCGGTCAGCCGCTTGGCTCTGGGGAGCGCTCTGTCGCTGAGCCTTGCCGTTTCGATGACGCCAACGGCCGTCGGGGCGCAGAGCGTGGACCTGTCGAAGTGGTCGCCGGAGTACATCAGGAGCATCGCCGGCACCGAGACGGTCGACACCGCCGCCGACTGCGCCAAGATCACGCCGCTCGACTACGAGGGCAGGGTCAGCGTCTGGTGGACCGGGCCGACCGAGGCCTCGCCCGACATCGACCGCAAGGTGCACGAGGACTTCTGGGCGGCCTGGAAGGCGACCTACCCGAACATCGAGACCGATTACCAGAACGTCGACTACAACCAGCTGCTGGACAGGCTGCGCACCACGACGCTCGGCAACGCCGCCCCGATGGTGGTCCGGCTCCAGATCCTAGGCGGCGTCGAGTTCGCCTCGAAGGGCTACTTCCAGGAGCTGAAGCCGGAGGACGTCGGCTATCCGACCGCGGACTTCTGGCCCGGCGCGATCAAATCGGTGATGTACGACGGCACGCCCTACGGCATCCCGACCAACAACGAGACCATGGGGTTCATCTGGAACGCCGACATCTTCGAGCGCGCGGGGCTCGACCCGGAGACTCCGCCGAAGACCTGGGATGACGTCGTCACCTACTCGAAGACGATCCACGACAAGCTCGGGATCGCCGGCTACGGCCTGGTGGCGAAGCAGAACGCCGGCAACACGCCGTTCCGGTTCATGCCGCAGCTCTGGGCCTACGGCGGCGGTGCGCTCGACGAGGCGGCCGACGATCCGAGCTACCAGGAGGTCTGGATCGACAACGAGGGCGCCAAGGCGGCGCTGCAGGCGTCCTACGACATGTACGTGCGCGACAAGTCGGCGCCGACCTCGGCGCTGACGAACACCCAGAACGAGAACCAGGCGCCGTTCATCGCCGGGCAGCTCGCGATGATGATCGCCCACCCCGCCGAGTACGCCAAGATGGTCGACCTCGCCTCGAAGGCGACGGGCGCCGACAAGGAGGTGGCCGACTCGGTGGTCGAGAACATGCGCTACGGCCTGATCCCCGAGGGCCCGGACCGGCGCGCCGTGGTGTTCGGCGGCTCGAACATCCACATCTTCAAGGACGAGTACGTCGATGGCGGCCTCGACGAGCCGGCGGCCAAGGCGCTCGTCTGCTTCTGGACGAGCCCCGAGTGGTCGACCAAGCTCGCCTGGGTCGGCTCGAATCCCGGAAACCTGCGCGGCTTCAAGACCGAGTGGATGAAGGAGCGTCTGGACACCATAAAGTTCCTCGACGTGACGACCTCCATGCTGCCGAACGGCATCCCGTTCCCGGTGGTGCCGGAAGCCACGGAGATCATGAACATCATCGTTCCGGACATGCTGCAGAACGCGCTGACCGAGACCATGACGGTCGACGAGGCCGCCGACGACGCGGCGCAGAAGATCCAGCAGCTGATGTCGGGCATGTAGTTGCGCACCCTCCGGCGGGCTCGCCCCGCCGGAGGCCTCCCTTCGCCGCAGCTTTCCGAAAGGGATTGCCCGTGAGCATCGTCACGGCCGAACGCGCCGCCGCCTCCGCCGCACGTCGAGCCGAGAACCGGAGCCTGCTGCAGAAGATCGTCGACCACCGCCACGACTACTTCTACGTGCTGCCGGCGCTCCTGGTGATGCTCGTGGTCATCGCCTTCCCGATCTACTACACGATCGAGCTCAGCTTCTTCAAAACCCCGCCGAACCTGCAGATGCGCGACAAGGTCTGGGTCGGGCTCGACAACTACAAGCTCGTGCTGTCGAGCAGCCAGTTCCATCGGGTCACGTGGCAGACGTTCATCTGGACGTTCGCCTCGACGCTGGTCTCGTTCGCCCTCGGCCTCGCCGCCGCTCTCGCGCTGCATCGCGACTTCGCCGGCCGCGGCCTCCTGCGCGCGATCTTCCTCATCCCCTACGTCGTCAGCGCGGTCGCCGCGTCCTACGTGTGGAAGTGGCTCTACCACTCCGACTTCGGGGTGATCGGCGCGCTGGCCGTTCAGCTCGGCCTGACCGACCAGCCGATCAACTTCATCGACAACACCCAGACCGTTCTTGCATCGCTGATCGTCGTCAACGTCTGGCGCGAGTTCCCCTTCGCCATGGTCATGCTGATGGCGGGCCTGCAGACGGTGCCCGAGCAGCTGCTGCGCGCCGCCCAGGTCGACGGCGCCAATGCCTGGCAGCGGTTCTGGCACATCACCATGCCGCACCTGAAGGGGGTGTCGATGGTCACCGTGCTGCTCCTGATGGTGGCGAACTTCAACTCGTTCATCATCCCGTGGATCATGACCAGCGGCGGCCCCGCCGGCGCCTCGGAGATCTGGATCACCGACATCTACAACATCGCCTTCGGCCGACAGCGCTACGGCACGGCGTCGGCCTACGCCGTGATCCTCTTCATCGTCATGATGGTGCTCGGCTACTTCTACGTGAAGGCGCTGACCCGCGGCGACGAGGGACGCGGCCATGGCTGAGCGCGCGGTCACGCGAAGGTCGGTCGACTGGTGGCGCTGGGCCGGGCGCGCGGTGATCGTGGCTCTGCTCGCGTTCACGGCGCTGCCGATGTTCTGGATGGTGCTGACCTCGCTCAAGTCGCAGTTCGCGGCGATGCAGTACCCGCCGCAGTGGTGGCCGGAGGAGCCGACGCTCCAGAACTACACGCGCCTCGTCAACCCGGCGGGCGAGACCGGGCGCGAGTTCCTGCGCTACTTCTGGAACAGCTTCTACGTCTCGGCGCTCACCACCGTGCTCGGCGTCGTCATCGCCGTGCCGGCCGCCTATGCGTTCTCGCGCTTCCGCTTTCCCGGCCGCACGTTCCTGTTCTTCACCGTGCTGGTGCGCAACATGTTCCCGGCGGTGGTGTTCCTGATGCCGCTCTTCCTGCTGATGCGCTGGATGGGCCTCGTCAACACCCACGCCTCGCTGATCCTCACCTACCTGACCTTCGGGCTGCCGCTGTCGATCTGGCTGCTCAAGGGCTTCTTCGACAACATTCCCGTCCAGCTCGAGCAGGCGGCGCGCATCGACGGCGCCACCCGCTTCCAGGCCTTCTTCCTCATCGTGATGCCGCTCTCGACGCCCGGGATCATCGCGACCTCGATCTTCGCCTTCATCGGCGCCTGGAACGAGTACGTCTATGCCTACACCTTCCTGTCGCGGCAGGAGTCGATGACGCTGCCGGTCGGCATCCAGCGCTTCTTCACCGAGTTCGCCACCGACTGGCCCGGCCTGATGGCCGCGACCTTCCTGATGAGCGTGCCGGTCGTCGTGCTGTTCCTCGTTCTGCAGAAGTATTTCGTCCAGGCCCTCACCGAAGGCGCCGTCAAGCACTAGGAGCGAGCCTTTGGCCCAGGTGATCCTGCGGGATATCAACAAGAGCTTCGGGCCCGTCGCGGCCGTCAGCGACGTCTCGTTCAAGGTCGAGGACGGCGAGTTCGTGGCGCTGGTCGGGCCGTCGGGCTGCGGCAAGACCACGACGCTGAACCTGATCGCGGGGCTGATCCCGCTCACTTCGGGCGAGATCGTCATCGGCGACCACGAGGTCTCGACCCTCGACCCGAAAGACCGGGACATCGCCATGGTGTTCCAGAACTACGCGCTCTACCCGAACAAGTCCGTGTTCAACAACCTCGCCTTCCCGCTGCAGATGCGCAAGGAACCGAAACCCGAGGTGGAGCGCAAGGTGCGCGAGGCGGCGCGAGTGCTCGACATCACCCACCTGCTCGACCGCCGCCCGCGCGAGCTCTCGGGTGGCCAGCAGCAGCGCGTCGCCCTTGGCCGGGCGCTGGTGCGCGACCCCGCGGTCTTCCTGATGGACGAGCCGCTCTCCAACCTCGACGCCAAGCTGCGCGTGCAGATGCGCTCGGAAATCAAGCGCTTCCATCACAACCTCCACGCCACCATCGTCTATGTCACCCACGACCAGCTCGAGGCCGTCACCATGGCCGACAAGATGGCGGTGATGCATCTCGGCCTGCTGCAGCAGTACGACACCCCCGCCACCGTGTTCTCGAACCCGGTCAACACCTTCGTCGCGAGCTTCGTGGGCAGCCCGGCGATGAGCTTGATCCCGGTCGAGCTCGCGTCCGCCGAAGGCCGGACGGTGCTGAAGGGGGCGAGCGGCTGGGAGCTGCCGCTCTCGGAGCGCAACGTCCGCAAGGCCGCGGCAGCGACCGAGCGCAAGGCGGTCCTCGGCGCGCGGCACTCGACGCTGAAGCTGCACAAGACCGCGATTCCGGGCAGCGTGCCCGGCCGGGTCCACACGGTCGAGCCGACGGGCGACATCACCTTCGCCCAGGTCCTCGTCGACGGCGAGGTGGTCAACATCAGCCTTGCGCCGTCGGTCGCCCTCGAGCCCGACGAGAGCGTCTGGATCGAGTTCGACCAGGACCGCATGCACCTGTTCGACGGGGCGACCACCGCGGCGCTGCGGGCAGCCTGACGATCCCGATGAAGATCACCGCCATCACGCCCTATCCGGCCTGGGTCGGCCTGCGCAACCAGCTCATCGTCAAGGTGGAGACCGACGAGGGCGTGTTCGGCTGGGGCGAGAGCGGCCTCTCGGGCCGCGAGAAGGCGGTCGCGGGCGCGATCGAGCACTACCGCGAGTTCCTGATCGGCCGCGACCCGTTGCGGATCGGTGCGCTCTGGCAGGAGATGTACCGCAGCCAGTACTTCGAGGGCGGGCGGGTGCTCACCGCCGCGATCTCGGCGATTGACATCGCGCTCCACGACATCAAGGGCAAGGCGCTCGGCGTGCCGGTCTATCAGCTCCTGGGCGGCAGGCAGCGCGAGGTGATCCCGACCTTCGCCACCACCCGCGGCCCCTGCGGTCCGGTGATGATCGAGCAGGCCCAGGAACTGGTGGCGATGGGCTGGACCGCCATTCGGCTCTTCCCCGCCGAACACGACAGCCGCGGGATCTACGAGCCGCGCACGAGCATCGCCGAGACCGCGCGCTGGTGCGTCAAGGCGCGCGAGGAGCTCGGCCAGGCGGTGGTGCTCGGGGTCGACTACCACCACCGCCTTTCGGTCGCCGAGGCGGCGAGCTACTGCCAGAAGATGCCGCCCGGGACGCTCGACTTCCTCGAGGAGCCGATCCGCGACGAGACGCCCGAGGCCTACGAGGCGCTGCGCCGGATGACCGACGTGCCTTTCGCCATCGGCGAGGAGTTCGCCTCGAAGTGGCAGTTCCTGCCCTACATCGAGCGCGACATCCACCAGTTCAACCGCATCGACGTCTGCAACGTCGGCGGCCTGACCGAGGCGATGAAGGTCGCGGGCTGGAGCGAGGCGCATTATGTCGACATGATGCCGCACAACCCGCTCGGCCCGATCTGCACCGCGGCGACGCTCCACTTCGCCGCCGCGGTGGCGAACTTCGCCTGGCTCGAGACCCGCGCCTCGCCGGGCGAGCTCTACCACGGCTTCGACGACGCCGCGATCTTCCCGGTGCAGCCGAAGCTCGACGGCGCCGTCTATCCGGTGCCCGACGGCCCCGGCCTCGGCGTGGAGGTCGACGAGGCGCTGGTCAGGAAGCAGACCTTCAAGTTCTGGGAAGCCCCCCACCTCCGCCGCACCGACGGCTCCGTGACCAACTGGTAGCGCATGACCCATACCCCCGGCATCACCCGCCCGCCCCGCGAGCTCATCGAGGCCCTGAAGGAGATCGGCGCCGCCACCGTCGCCGGCACGCTCGGCCACATGGGCATCCGCAACCCGCACATGCAGGGGCCGGTCAGCTGGAACCCGGGCAAGTCGATCGTCGGCCCGGCGATCACGCTGCAGTTCCTGCCCAAGCGGGAGGACCTCTACGGCGAGGACGAGTACACCGACCCCGAGAAGCAGTTGCACCGCCACGCGCTCTACCACGTCGAGCCCGGCGACGTCGTTGTCGTCGACGCCCGCGGCGACATGACGGCCGGGGTCTTCGGCGACATGATGTCGACCTACTTCAAGGGGCGCGGCGGCGCCGGGATGGTGATCGACGGCTGCCTGCGCGACTATCCGAACCTGAAGCGGCTGGACCTGCCGCTCTGGGTCCGCGGCTGGACGCCGAACTTCCATACCCAGACCGGGCTGATGCCGTTCGCGGTCAACGTGCCGATCGCCTGCGGCGGGGTTACGGTGATCCCCGGCGACATCATCGTTGCCGACGACGACGGCGCGGTGGTGCTCCCGGTCGGGCTCGCCGCCCGGGTGATCGAGGAGGCGCGGATCCACCACGAATGGGAGGAGTTCTCGCGGATGAAGCTGCTCGAGGGCGCGCCGCTCCAGCGCTACTACCCGCTGCACGACGACGCCCGCGGCGAATACGACGCGTGGCGCGCCGCCAACCCGCTTCCCGCACCCGGCCGTTAACCTTGGTTGACGGGGCGGGGCAAGGCGCGGATGCTCGCAAAGCCGCCGGGGGCGATGTGCTGGGAGGCATGCACAACGCATGCACATCATATGCACAATCCATGCACCAGATCCGTGCGGGAGCCGGCGGCGGCCGCAGGGACGCCTGCGGCACGATTCCGGAAGTCGACGGTCGAAACGAGAGGGGCGCGCGCCGTCCGGCCAAGTCGATCGGCGGTTAATCATCGTTACCCGGAGGTCGTCGCGGCGGTGCTTTTGGTTGCTTGACCAAGCCCGGCATCGCCGATGCTTCGAGCTTTCGGGCATTGCCATCGCGGTCGCTGGGTCATTTCGGTTCGGGATGGTCTGTGGTCAATCCGCGCTGCTGATCTCGCGGGCGTCGCTTGAGCCGGCCGCGTATTCGAGCGGCCAGATACGCGTGCCGGCGCGGCCGGCATAGGCCTCGCGGGTTGCCGGCATCAGCGCGAGCAGGGTCTCGCCGAGGGCGACGCCGAGGGCGGTCAGGGACAGGCGGTAGCAGCTGAGCGCGGGCGACAGGAAGCGGGCCTGCGGGTTGTCGCGGAAGCCGATGACGGCGAGGTCATGGCCCGGGCGCAGGCCGACCTGGGCCAGGCGGTGGTAGAGGCCGATGGCGAGCAACTCGTTGATGAGAACGACGGCGGTCGGGCGGGGGGCGAGAGCGACGAGGCGGTCGGCGAGGACCACGCCGCCCTGCTCGCTCGGCTCGACGCGGATCGCGAGATCGGGATCGAAGGCGAGCCCGTGGCGCGCCAGCCCGGCGCGGTAGCCATCGAGGAACACGTAGCCGAGGTTAACCTCGCTGTCGGGGATCGCCACGGCGATCCGCCGGTGCCCGCGGGCCAGGAGGCGGCCGACCGCGTCCGCGGCGACGCCGGCGAAGTCGAGGTCGAGCCACGCGTGCTCGACCGGCGTCGCGCTGCGCCCGAGCGCGACGAAGGGCAGGCCGGCCCGCGCCAGGTAGTCGATGCGGGCGTCGTGGCGTTGGGTCGCCGAGAGGATCATGCCGTCGACGAAGCGCCGCGACACCATGCGATGCAGATAGGCGTGCGGGTCCTCGGCGGCGCCGCAGGGCAGGAGGATCAGGTCGAGCGCATGCCGGTCGAGGACCTGCTGCACCCCGCCGACAACGCCCATGAAGAAATTGTCGCCGGCCAGGGCATTGGCGGTGCCGGATTCGATCATGAAGCCTATGGTGTTCGTCGCCCCCTTGCGCAGGCTGCGCCCGGACTGGTTCGGGACATAGCCGATCTCGATGGCGGCGTCGCGGACGCGCTTTCGCGTGACTTCAGAGACTTCGGGGCGGTTGTTCAGAGCCCGTGACACGGTGCCGACCGTGAGGCCGAGATGCCTTGCGAGGTCGTGGATCCCCTTCATCCGATGCGGTTCTCCGGATCCCGCCGGCGACCGGGCGCCGGCGCCGAGCATTTTCGCTTGACACGAATCACAACGCAAGCGCAAATCGCAATCGATTGCGAATTGACGTGCGTGCAGACCGGAGGCTCCGTCCAGCGGGTCCCGGACGCCAGGGGGAGGAACTGTGGCCGCTTTCCGTGCAGTCGTGGTCGGGTGCGGAGCCATGTCGAAGGGCTGGCTGCGCGCGGTCGCCGAGAACCCCGACCTCGCCGGCCGGATCTCCGTCGTCGGACTCGTCGACATCGACGAGGGGCGGGCGCAGGCGCTCGCCGACGATTTCGGCCTCTCGCGGGCGACGATCGGCGCCGATCTCGGCAAGATGCTCGAGGCGCAGAAGCCCGACATCGTCTTCGACGTCGTCGTGCCGCCCGCGCGCAGCGGCGTCGTCACGGCGGCGCTCAGGAGCGGCGCGCATGTCCTGTCCGAGAAGCCGATGGCGGCCTCGATGGACGAGGCGCGGGCGCTCGTCGCCCTCGCCGCCGAGACGGGGCGGGTGCATGCGATCATCCAGAACCGCCGCTTCCATCCGGGCCTGCAGCGGGTGCGGAAGCTGCTTGCGGACGGCACGCTCGGGCCGCTCACCGGCGTCCATTGCGACTTCTTCATCGGCGCGCATTTCGGCGGGTTCCGCGACGAGATGCAGCACGTCCTGCTGCTCGACATGGCGATCCATACCTTCGATGCGATCCGGGCGCTGATCGGGACGAAGCCGCGCGCGGTCTATTGCCTGGAGACCAACCCGGCCGGGTCCTGGTACGCGCACGGCGCCGCGGCCAATGCCATCTTCGAGTTCGAGGGCGACGTGGTGGCGACCTATCGCGGGTCGTGGTGCGCCGAGGGCATCCGGACCGAGTGGGAGAGCTCGTGGCGGATCGTCGGCAGCAAGGGCACGCTGCTCTGGGATGGCGCCGACGGCTTCGAGGCGCGCGTCGTCACCGGCACCGAGGGATTCCTGCGCGAGACCGAGGCGGTGGCGATCCCCGAGTTCACCGACGTTGCGGCGACCCAGGGGCACGCGAGCGTCATCCGCGACTTCGTCGACAGCCTCGAGCGCGGTACCGCGCCCGAGACCGTCGCCACCGACAACATCGCGAGCCTCGCGATGGTCTTCGGCGCCATCGCCAGCGCCGAGTCAGGCCAGCGCGTGACCATCGACATCTGAAGGGGACCCCCATGACCAACCCGGCCCAGGCCATCCGCATCGGCACCATGATCAGCGGCAACAAGACCAACGCTGCCGAGCGCATCGCCGAGATCGCGCATCTCGGCTTCGAGAGCTTCGAGCCGTTCTTCTGGCAGACGACGAACGGCCAGGACCTCGCCGAGCTCGGCAAGCGCTGCGTCGAGGCGATCGGCGACCGCGACATCGCGATCAACGCGCTCGGCATGTTCGGCAACCCGCTCGAGGACACCGCGATCGACCGCGAGACGCTGCAGGGCTGGAAGGACTGCATCGACAACGCCCACCATTTCGGGGCGACGGTGGTCGCGGGCTTCACCGGCCGGGTCCGCGGCAAGCCGCTGACGGAGAGCCTGCCGCGCTACAGGGAGGTCTGGAGCGAGCTCGCCAGGCGCGCCGCCGACAAGGGGGTGAAGATCGCCTTCGAGAACTGCGCGATGGACGGCAACTGGGCGACGGGCGACTGGAACATCGCCCACAATCCAGATGCCTGGGAGCTGATGTTCAACGAGACGCCGGACGAGAACCTCGGGCTCGAGTGGGAGCCCTGCCATCAGCTCGTCTACCTGATCGACCCGCTGCCGCAGATCCGCAAGTGGGCGAAGAAGATCTTCCACGTGCACGGCAAGGACGCGACCGTGCGCTGGGAGGTGATCCGCGAGCACGGCATCTTCGGCAAGGTGCCCTTCGTCTTCATGCGCACGCCGGGCTTCGGCAACTCGAACTGGACCGACATCATCAGCGAGCTGCGGCTGGCTGGGTACAAGGGCTCGATCGACATCGAGGGCTGGCACGACCCGGTCTATCGCGACGCGCTGGAGATGACCGGCCAGGTGCACGCGCTCAACCACCTCAAGCATGCGCGCGGCGGCGACTTCGTCGACGAGACCGCCGTCTATGGCGGCGGCGATCCGTCGCTGGCCGAGGCGGTCATCGCCTGAACGACAGGAAAGGCAACCAGGGAGTGAACGAATGACCAAGTGGCTCTCCACGGCGGCGGTGGCCGCCTTCGCGGCCGCCGGCTGGGCGGACACCGCGCTCGCGCAGGACGTGTCGCTCGACCTCTGGACGATCGACGATCCGGGCGAGTACCATTACGTGATGGCCGAAGAGTTCATGGCGGCGAACCCGGGCATCAAGATCAACGTCCGCACCGTGCAGTTCGAGGACATGGTCAACGACCTTGCCCGCGCCATCGCGACGAAGAGCGGCCCGGACATCACCTACATCGACAACCCCGAGGTGGCGCTCTTCGCCTCCCGCGACCTCCTGCTCGACCTCACGCCCTACATCGAGGCGTCAGAGATCGTGAAGACCGAGGACATCTTCCCCGGCCCGCTGTCGTCGGTGACCTACGAGGGCGGCATCTACGGCATCCCGCGCGGCGCCAACACCATCGCGCTCTACTACAACGCCGACATGTTCACGGCGGCCGGGCTCGACCCGGACAATCCGCCGAAGACCTGGGACAAGCTCTACGAGGCGGCGAAGGCGCTGACCGACCCGTCGAAGAACGTCTACGGCCTCGCCTTCTCGGCGGTCGGCACCGAGGAGGGGACGTTCCAGTTCCTGCCCTGGCTGCAGATGACCGGCGGCGACTACGACAACGTCGCGACCGAGGGCGGCGCCCGGGCGCTGAACCTCTGGAAGCAGATCCTCGACGAGAAGCTCGCCTCGCCCGACACGCTGATCCGCGGCCAGTTCGAGTCGACGGCGACCTTCAATGCCGGCAACGCGGCGATGGCGATCTCGGGCCCGTGGGAGCTGCCGCGGATGAGCCAGGACGCGAAGTTCGACTACCGCGTCGCGCTGCTGCCGGTCCCGGAGGAGGGCGCGGCCCGAGCCTCGGCGCTCGGGGAAGGCGACAACGTGATCCTCGCGTCGAGCGACAATCCGGACGAGGCGTTCAAGTTCCTCGAGTTCCTCTATGCGGGGATGGACCGGGTCTGGAACGAGTTCGGCTACCTGCCGGCCTCGGCGGTCGAGACCACCGACCCGAAGGACCCGCAGGCGTTCGCGGTCTTCGAGGAGAGCATGAAGTACGCGCGCAACCGCGGGCCGTCGCCGGACTGGCCGCAGAATCTCGAAGGCGATCCAGACGGCGATCCAGTCGACGCTGACCGGCCAGGCGACCGCCGAGGACGCGCTCGCCACCGCCCAAGAGCAGATCGACAAGGTCGTCAACTGATCGACGCCGCGGGCGGGGACGTCCCGCCCGCGCATCGAACCGGCGCGGGGGAAAGCGACCATGCGTGTCTTGCGTGACGGCCGGGGGTTCGACGGGCTGCTCGTCGCCCTGGCGCTCGGCTACCTGCTCGTCTTCTCGGCCTTTCCGCTCGTCTACAACGTCATCATGTCGTTGCAGGAGGTGGACCTCTTCTCGCTCGCGTCGTTCGACCGGCCGTTCGTCGGGCTGCAGAACTACCGCGACGTGCTCGGGGACCCGGCGTCGATGCAGATCCTGCGCAACACCGTGGTGTTCGTGGTGCTGTCGGTCGCCTGCCAGCTCGTCATCGGCTTCGCGCTCGCGCTGTTCTTCCAGCTCGACTTTCCCGGCGCCGGCTACCTACGCGGGGTGTTCCTCGCCGGGTGGATCATGCCGGCGCTGGTGGTGGGCGCGGTCTGGGGCTGGATCCTCGCCGGGGACTTCGGGGTGCTCAACCACCTCCTGATGAGCCTCGGGATCACCGACGCGAAGATCTTCTGGCTCTCCGACCCGGCGGTGTCGCTCTACGCGGTGATCCTCGCCAACATCTGGCTCGGGGTGCCGTTCAACATGCTCCTGCTCTCGGTCGGCCTCGCCGGCATCCAGGACGACGTCTACGAGGCGGCGGCGCTCGACGGCGCGACGCGGATGCAGCGGTTCGTCACCATCACGCTGCCCTTGATGCGCGCCCAGCTCGGCGCGGTGATCGCGCTCGGCATCATCTTCACGCTGCAGCAGTTCGACCTTTTCGCGGCGCTGAGCCAGGGCGGGCCGGCGAATGCCTCGAACGTGTTCCAGTACTGGTCGTGGCAGCTCTCGTTCCAGGACTACCAGATCGGCCTCGGCAGCGCGGTCTCGGTGCTGATGATCGTCTTCGTGGTGCTCGTCGCGCTGATCTACGTGCGCTCCACCCGTCATGAGCACCAGGCCTGAGATGCGACGCTACGGTCTCCTCGCCATCGCGATCGTCCTCGTGGCGATCTACCTTTTCCCGCTCTACGGGATGTACATCACCGCGCTGAAGAACGACGCCGAGATCGTGCGCTTTCCGCCGACCTACTGGCCGGAAGCGCCGAACCTGCGGGTCGCCGAGGTCTGGACCCGGCTGCAGATGCGCTCGTACATGACGAACTCGGCGATCATCGCGCTCGGCACCACGCTGATCGTCGCCTTCTTCGGCACCGGCTGCGCCTACGTGCTCGCGCGGATCCGCAGCCGCTGGATGGACGCGGTGCTGTTCATCGTGCTGATGATGCAGGTGCTGCCGTCGTCGCTGATGATCACGCCGATCTTCGTCGCCTTCAACCAGGTCGGCCTGATCGAGTATCCGCGTCTCGCCGTCATTCTCGCTCAGGCGGCGAAGATGCTGCCGCTCTACATCGTGCTCTGCCGCGCGACCTTCCTACAGGTGCCGCGCGAGCTCGAGGAGGCGGCGCTGGTCGACGGCAACTCGCGCGTCGGCGCGTTCCTGCGGATCAACGTGCCGCTGGCGCGCAACGGCATCCTGGTCAGCTCGATCCTGGTCCTGCTCCAGTCGTTCGGCGAGTACGTCTATGCCCGGTCGCTGATCGCCGAGCGGGCGATGCAGCCGGCGACGGTCGGGCTGCAGTCGTTCATGGGGCCGAACACCAGCGACTGGTCCGGGGTGATGACCTACTCGGCGATCTACGTCACCCCGATCCTGATCGTCTTCGTTCTCCTCCAGCGCCGCATCGTCAGCGGCCTCACCTCGGGAGCCCTGAAATGACCGTGGCGCAGATCGAGCTCGAGCACATCGACAAGCACTATGGCTCCTACCACGCGCTGCGCGACGTCAGCCTGTCGATCCCGAAGGGGCAGTTCGTCGCGCTGGTCGGCCCGTCCGGCTGCGGCAAGTCGACGTTGCTGCGCTCGATCGCGGGGCTCGAGAGCATCACCGCGGGCACCATGCGCATCGCCGGCGAGGTGGTGAACAAGGTGCCGCCGCGCGGGCGCGACCTCGCGATGGTGTTCCAGTCCTACGCGCTCTATCCGCACATGACGGTCCGCGACAACCTGACCTACTCGCTCAGGCTCAAGCGGGCCGGCCGGGCCGAGCGCGAGAAGGCGGCGCTCGCGGCGGCGCGGATCATCGGGCTCGAGCCGCTGCTCGACCGCTACCCGCGCGAGCTCTCCGGCGGCCAGCGCCAGCGGGTGGCGATGGGACGGGCGATCATCCGCGACCCGAAGGCGTTTCTGTTCGACGAGCCGCTGTCGAACCTCGACGCGGCGCTGCGCGTCCACATGCGGGCCGAGATCAGGAAGCTGCACGACCGGCTCGGCGCCACCTTCGTCTATGTCACCCACGACCAGATCGAGGCGATGACGATGGCCGACCACGTCGTCGTGATGCGCGACGGCGTCGTCGAGCAGCAGGGCGACCCGCTCGAGCTCTACGACCGCCCGGCGAACCGCTTCGTTGCCGGCTTCATCGGCTCGCCGGCGATGAACTTCGTCGACGGGGCCGTCACCGAGGACGGGACGAGCGTGGCGCTCGCCTTGCCGGAGCGGCCCGCGCTGGGCTTCGAGGGCCGCCGCCAGCCCGGCGAGCGCGTGGTGGTCGGGCTGCGCCCCGAGCATCTCGTCGTCTGCGGCCCCGACGAGCCGGGCGCCTTCCGCCTCGCCGTGGGGGTGATCGAGCGGACCGGCAGCACCTCCTACATCGTCACCGAAAGCGCGCCGGAGCTGACGATCAGTGCTCCCGGCCGGATCACCACCGGCGACGGCACCGTCTCGGTCCGGATCGAGCCGCGCAACGTCCACCTCTTCGCCCCGGACTCCGGCGCGGCGTTGCGCTGACACGGCGGTGGGGCAGGGGGTTGATTTCACTCGGCCCAGCCCCTCCATATGGCGGCCCGGGGGAGGACCGCCATGCCAGCCGCACCGCTGCCACGCACGATCGACGAGGCGCAGGCGTTGCTTGACGGAGCCGGCTACGTCGCCGGGCGCGGGCTCTCGACCGTCGTCTACCTGGCGCTCCGGCTCCGCCGGCCGCTGTTCCTCGAGGGCGAGGCCGGCGTCGGCAAGACCGAGATCGCCAAGGCGCTCTCCCAGGCGCTCGGCAGGCGGCTGATCCGGCTGCAGTGCTACGAGGGCCTCGACGCCGCCTCGGCGGTCTACGAGTGGAACTTCCCGGCGCAGATGGTGGCGATCCGCACCGCGGAGGCCGAGGGCTCGGCCGACCGCCACGCGCTGACCGAGGAGCTGTTCTCCGAGCGGTTCCTGATCCGCCGGCCGCTGCTCGAGGCGATGCAGCCGCAGGACGGCGGGGCGCCGGTGCTCCTGATCGACGAGCTCGACCGCACCGACGAGCCGTTCGAGGCCTTCCTGCTCGAGGCGCTGTCGGATTTCCAGGTGACGATCCCCGAGCTCGGCACCATCCACGCCGAGGAGCCGCCGATCGTCATCGTGACCTCGAACCGGACCCGCGAGGTGCACGACGCGCTGAAGCGGCGCTGCCTCTACCACTGGGTCGACTATCCCGACTTCGAGCGCGAGCTCGCGATCCTGAAGGCACGCGCGCCGGAGGCGACGGCGACGCTCTCGCGCGAGGTGGTCGCGTTCGTGCAGCGGCTGCGCGAGGAGGACCTGTTCAAGAAGCCCGGCGTCGCCGAGTCGATCGACTGGGCCAAGTGCCTGGTCGCGCTCGACGCGATCCAGCTCAGCCCCGACGTCATCGCCGACACGCTCGGCGCGCTCCTCAAGTACCAGGACGACATCGCCCGCCTGCAGGGCTCGGAGGCCAAGCGCATCCTCGACGAGGCCCGCGCCGCCCTCGGGCCGGTCTGACCATGCCGCCCGCCGGTCTCGCCGCGTCCGAGGACGGCAAGCTCGCGCTCAACATCGCGCATTTCGCCCGCGCGCTCAGGAAGGCCGGGGTGCCGGTCGGCACCGGGCGGGTGATCGACGCGATCCGTGCCGTCGAGGCGGTCGGCTTCACCGACAAGCGCGACTTCTATTTCACCCTGCAGGCCTGCTTCGTCGGCCGGCCCGAGCACCGCGCCGTCTTCGCCCAGGTGTTCCGGCTGTTCTGGCGCGACCCGGAGTTCATGGAATACATGATGCGCCTCGTGACCCCGGTGGTCCGCGGCCTCGAGGAGGAGCGCGAGTCGGCGCCGGCCGAGCGACGGGCGGCCGAGGCGCTGCTCGACCGGCCCGAGGCGCCGCGCCCGGAGGAGGGCGGCGACGGGCGCGAGGTCGAGGTGGATGCCACGCTGAGCTTCTCGGCGCGCGAGGCGCTCCAGCGGATGGACTTCGAGCAGATGTCGGCCGCCGAGCAGGCCGAGGCACGCCGGGCGATCGCCCGGCTCGAGCTGCCGGTGAAGCCGATCGCCAGCCGGCGCACCCGGGTCGACCCGCGCGGGCGCGTGCCCGACTGGCGCGGCACGATGCGGGCGGCGCTGCGCTCCGGCGGCGACGTGCGGGACCTCGTGCTCAGGGCGCGGCGGACCCGCTGGCCGAACCTCGTGGCGCTCTGCGATATCTCGGGTTCGATGTCGTCGTATTCGCGGATGCTGCTGCACTTCCTGCATGCCGCCGCCAACGCCAAGGGCGCCGGCTGGGCGCAGGTGCATGCCTTCACCTTCGGCACCCGGCTCACCAACATCACCCGCCACCTGCGCCGCCGCGACGTCGATGCGGCGCTCGCGGCCGCCGGGCGCGAGGCGCAGGACTGGGAGGGCGGCACCCGGATCGGCGCCTGCCTGCACGCCTTCAACCGCGACTGGTCGCGCCGGGTGCTCAGCCAGGGCGCGGTCGTGCTGCTGATCACCGACGGCCTCGACCGCGACGACCCGGCCCGGCTCGCAGCCGAGATGGAGCGGCTGCAGCTCTCGGCGCGCCGGCTGATCTGGCTGAACCCGCTCCTGCGCTGGGACGGCTTCACCCCGCGCGCCCGCGGGGTCCGCGCGATCCTGCCGCGGGTCGACAGCTTCCGCGCCTGCCACAACCTGGCCTCGCTCGAGGATCTGGTGGCGGCGCTGTCGCGGCCGGAGGACGTGGGCGAGAAGGGGCGGCTGCTGCGCCTGCTCGACGCGGGCTGAGCCGCCGGCGCCTACGGCTGAGCGAGGACGCCCTCGACGAAGCCACCGACCTTGTCCCCGGTGGCGAGCAGCCGGCGCGCGGCGTCGAGGCTCGGCTCGTCGAGCGGGGGCAGCGGCTCCTGGAACGCGGCCTCGGCGGGGAGGGCGGCCGGGTCGAGGGACGGGGCAGGGGCGGCGGCCGCCCCGGCTCGGACCGTCATGTAGGAGGCCATCGCCAGCCGGGCCGGATCGTCGGCCGCGGCGGCGCGCGCCCGCGACCAGTCGCCCGACGGCCAGGCGTACGGGGACGCGGCGTCGGCCATGCCGCGGTCGGCGAGCGTGGCGAGCGCCTGGTCGAAGGCGCCGGCCAGCGCGAAGGAGCGGGCGCGCAGCGTCGCGGCCTCCGCGCCCTCGACCGGACCGAGCGCGGCGCGCGCCGCCTCCGGCCGCCCCCGGCTGAGCTCGCCCCGGGCCGCGACCAGCCGGGCGCCGACGCTGCCGGCCGAGGCCGCCGGGGCGACCAGTCCGAGGGCGGGCTCGGGCAATCCGATCTCGACCATCCGCGCGGCGATGATCGCGCGGCTGGGGTCGTCGGCGGCGATGGCGCCTATGAGGTCCGGGGTGGTCAGGACGGTCTCGGCATAGGCGGCGGCGCCGACGGCGGCCGGATCGGCGCCGGCGATGAGCGCGACGCCGAGCGCGGCGAAGGCAGGGCCCTCGCCCGGCAGGTCGCGCATGGCGGCCCGCACCTCCCGGATCGCCTCCGGCAGCTCGGCGCGGCTCGCCAGCGCCTCGGCGAGGAGTTCCGCGCAGCACGGGCTCGCGGTCCGAGCCGCGGTACTGCAGCGCGCCGGCGCGCAGGTCGGTGACGATGCGGTCGGGGATCGGCAGGCCGGCATCGAGGCCGAGGCGCACGAGGTCGACGACCGCCTCGACCGGGGTGTGGCCGCCGGTCTCGACGAGGGCGCCGAGCCCCTGCGCCGCCTCGAGCGGCCGTCCTTCGGCCGCGGCGAGCCGGGCCGCGGCGAGGTCGAGCGCGGCGTCGGCGGCCTGGCCCGGGCGGATCGCGGTGTCGTAGATCAGCCGCGCCTCGGCCGGATGGCCGGCCGCGATCAGCCGGTCGACGAGGCCGGGCGCGAGCAGCACGCGAAGCTCGGTCGGCAGCGCGGCGAACTCCGCCTGCGCGCCGGCGAAGCTCAGGCCATCGCGGAAGGGCGGCGCGACGCCGCCGAGCGCCTGCCAGAGCCCGTGGCGGCCGGGGCAGGGGACCGCGACCGCGAGGGGGCCGTCCGGAGTTGCCGGGCGACCTTCGACGACGCGGGCGAGATCGACGAGCAGCGCGCGGTCCTCGAGCTCCGCCGCGGCGAAGCTCGCCAGCGCCGCCTCGGCCTCGGCGCCGAAGCCGAAGTGGATGTAGAGCCGGGCGAGGTCGCGCACGGCCTGCGGCCGCGGCTGGTCGAACTCGCCCACGAGCTGGCGCCTGAGCGGCGGCAGCTGGGCCGCGAGCGCCAGCCCGTTCGACCAGCCGCCGACGTCGAGCCGGTCGTCGGGGATGCAGACGGCGGGGACAGCGGCCTCGGCCGCCTGCGCGCGGGCGTTGCGCCCGTCGCGGTCATAGACGGTGGTCGCCTCGATCTGCTCATGGTCGGGGAGGGCGAGGCCGATCAGCTTCTCCGTCGCCGGCGCGGCCGGGTCGGCGTCCGGGTCCGCGGCGGGCTCCGCCGCGTCGGGCTCCTCCTCGCGATCGGTCAGCTCGACCACGCCCTGGCTCGCCGCGCGTTCGATCTGCCGGATCAGGAGCTGTTCCGCCGTCGAGACCGCCGCCGCTTCGCGCAGCGCGCGCGCTTCCGGGGTTTCGGCGGGCGGCTCCGGCGGCGCCGGTTCCGCGTCGGTCCGATCGCCGACGTCGAGCGCGAGGTAGCGCGCGCCGACGAAGGCGGTGCTGACCCGGCAGTCGCAGCCGAGGTCGACGTGGACCGTCGTCGCGTTCGCCCCGGCCTCGACCCGCACGTCGCCGATCCGGCTGCGCGGGATCTTGTCGAAGGTGCCCTCGGTGCCGAAGTCGAGCCGCTTGCCGGGGAAGACGATGGTTGCGCGGCCCTCGGCGGTCTCGAGCGACCACTCGGTCGTCGGCTCGATCGTCAGGACGATGCGGGTGAAGCCGTCGTGCTCGCCGCCGCGGATCGGGCCGCCTTCGGCCGCGAGGATCGGCGCGGCGGTGCCGAGGAGCGCCGCGAGGCCGACCGCGACGGGCTTCACGCCGCGAGGCTCTGCTTGGAGGCCCGGAGCGCGCCCTCGAGCTCGTTGTAGGAGGGGCGCAGGTTCGCCGGCGTGTTCTGCCGTCCGACCTCGACGCAGATGTTGGGTGCGTGGTTGTGCAGCGCGGCCACCATCACTTCGCGGATCAGGTTGTAGAAGTGCTGGTCCTCGTCGATCACCGCCTTCACCCGGCTGGCGAACGGGCCGACGAGGCCGTAGGCGAGGAAGACGCCGAGGAAGGTGCCGACCAGCGCGCCGCCGATCATCTTGCCGAGGATCTCGGGCGGCTGGTCGATCGAGGCCATCGTCTTGATCACGCCGAGGACCGCCGCGACAATGCCGAGCGCCGGCAGGCCGTCGGCCATCAGCTGCAGCGTATGCGCCGAGTGCTGGGCGTTCACGTAGTTCTTCTCGATGCGCTTGTTCAGCACTTCCTCGACCTGGTGCGGGTCGTCGTAGTTCATCGAGGCCGAGCGCAGCGTGTCGCAGATGAGCGCGACCGCCTCGGTGTCGGCGAGAATGCGCGGATAGGCGTTGAAGATCGGCGAGGCGCCCGGGTCCTCGATGTGGGTGTCGAGCTCGACCGGATTGGCGCGCGCGATGCGGATGAGCTGGAACATCAGGCAGAGAAGATCCTGGAAATCCTGGGTCTTCCAGTGCGGGCCCTTGAAGACCTTGGCGACGTCCTTCAGCGTGTGCGAGATGCCGTGCTTGTCGTTGGCGATCACGAAGGCGCCGAGCGCGGCGCCGGCGATCATCATCATCTCGTAGGGCAGCGAGTGCAGGATGATGCCGATCTTGCCGCCGGCGATCACGTAACCGCCGAAGACCATCACGAACACGATGCAGATGCCGACGATTCCGATCATGAGTCCATTCCGTTGGCCCCCGGAGCGCGTGCGAGCCTGGCCGTATCACACCCGACCCGGTCTAGCGGGGAGGAGATTAAGAAAGCTTCAAACCCGGCCTATTCGGTCGGGACCGCGGCATTGCGGCTGGCGATCGTCAGCGTCACCGCGTAGGCGCTTTCCGCAGTCATCCCGGTCAGCACCTCGGCGGCGACATCGGGCCGCATACGCGCGAGCAGGCCGGCAGCGAAGCTCACGTCCATCGTCTCGAAGATGCGCGCCGCGTCGGCCGGCTTCATGTTCTCGTAGACGGTGGTCATCCGGGCGATGTCGCGCTCGGCCGCCTCGTCGGCGAGCGCGAGGGTCTTGGCGAGGTTCTCCTGCGCCTTCTCGAAGGCGGCGAGCTGCTCGGCGAGCTTCGCTTCGGCGACGCTCAGGGTCTGCCTGCGGTCGGCCAGCCGGGCCTCGGCGGCGTCGAGCTCGGACTCGCGCTGGCGAATCGCGGCGAGGAGGGCGTCGCTCCCGGTCTCGGCGGGCTGTTCCCCGGATGCCGCCACCTCGCCGACGCCCTGGGCGAACGCCCAGCCGTTGTCGGTCAGCCGCAGCGCGGCCGAGCCGAAGAAGCACAGGATGATGAGACCGACCCCGCCGAGCGCGTGCCGATCGGACGCGGCCATCGCTCAGGCGCCTCCGGCAAGGGCGCGCAATGCCTCGAGGATCTCGTCCTCGCTGCGCATCGGTCCGGGGGCGGCCGGTCGGGCGCGGCGCAGCGGGTTCTCGATCGGCGCGAGCGCCCGCGGCTTCGGGATGTCCGGGGGCGCGGCTTCGACCTTGGGTTCGGGCGGCGTCGACGCCGGCACCGGCTCGGGGGCCGGGAGGGGCTCGACCACGACGTGCAGCGCGGCGGCCGGCGCGACCGCGGCCGGCGGGGCGGCAGGCAGGATCGGCGCCGGGGCGGGCGCCGCGGCGATCAGGAGCTTCAGTTGGCCGGCGGCGCCGTCGGCGCGGGCGATGAGCTGCGAGAGCTCGATCCGGCTGTCGCGCGACGAGGCGCGCGCCTCCTCGAGCGTCGTGCGAGCCAGCTCGACCTGCCGCGTCAGCATCACGATCGCGCCGCCGAGCCCGCTGTCGAGCGATTTCAGGTCGCGCACCCGGCGAGCGAGCACCCAGCAGTAGCCGCCGGCGAACAGCGTCCCGGCCATCAGGAGGCCGTTCATCAGCAGATCCATGGCGGCGCCTCCTAGTTTAGCACGAATTCGGTGACGAGCAGGTCGTGCACCTTGCCCTCGCCGGTCACGACCTGCACCCGCCGCAGCATCTGCGCCCTGAGCCGCGCCAGCGCCGAGGGATCCTCGAGGTCGCGGACCTCGACCGCGCGCAGGTAGGTGTTGAGGACGTCGAGGACGCGCGGCATTAGCGCCGTCACCTCGGCCGCCTGCTCCGGGCCGACCTCGAGCTGGCCGGTGAAGCGCAGGTGGCGGGCGCTGGAGCCGGGCGGCAGCGATACCATGATCGGCTCCATCGCGACGAAGGCGATGTCGCCGGGGAGGCTGACGGCGGCCGCCTCGCCGTGGCCGCCGCCACCACCGTGGCCGCCGCCGCCGCTGCTGCCGAGGAGCGCGGCCGGATCGACGAAGCCGGCATAGACGGCGTAGAAGCCGCCGCCCCCGAGCGCGAGGGCGGCGACCAGCCCGAGGATCAGGCCGAGCTTGCCCTTCCTCTTCCCGGCCGGCACGGCCTCGGCGGTCTCAACGGCGTCGGTCATCGCGGCCTCGGATCGGTTAAAGTTCGTGTTTCGGTCGGATGTAAACCGAGCATCACTAACCGAATCTTAAGGTTGCCCCGCCGATATCGAAGCCAACGAATACCGGCGGTTGACCCACTCCCCGCCGCGCGATGCACCGAAGGACCGCGGGTGAAGCAGCTTCAGTCGATCTGGGAAGGCCTTGATGCCCGCCGGCGCCTGATCGCCGGTCTGAGCGTCCTCGCGATCGTCGCGGCGGTGTTCGGGATCAGCCGGGTCGCGACCGAGCCCTCGCTCGCCATGCTCTATTCCGGTCTCGATGCCGCCGCCGCCGGCGAGGTGGTGGCCGAGCTCGAGGCGGAGGGCGTCGCCTTCGAGGTCGACGGCGCCTCGATCCTCGTCGACAGCGCGGCGCGCGACCGCGTCCGGATGGCGCTCGCCGCCAAGGGCCTGCCGGCCGGCGGCCCGGCCGGCTACGAGATCCTCGACAACCTGTCGGGGTTCGGCACGACGAGCCAGATGTTCGATGCCGCCTATTGGCGCGCCAAGGAGGGCGAGCTCGCCCGCACCATCACCGGCTCGCCGGACGTGCGCGCCGCCCGCGTCCACCTGGCGAACCCGGTGTCGCAGCCGTTCTCGCGCACGCCCGCGGGCTCCGCCTCGGTCACCGTCACCATGTCGCGCGGCGAACTCAGCCGCGGCCAGGCCGCGGCGATCCGCTACCTCGTCTCGTCGGCGGTGGCGGGCGTGACGCCGGAGGCGGTGGCGGTGATGGACGCCGCGCGCGGCGTCGTCCTCGCCGGCAAGGCGGACCCGGCCTCGGGCGGCCTCGCCGGCGCCAACGACCGCGCCGAGACGCTGCGCGCGAACATCCAGCGCCTGCTCGAGGCCCGCGTCGGGCCGGGCAAGGCGATCGTCGAGGTCAACGTCGACGCGGAGATGGAGGCCCAGACCATCACCGAGCGCACGATCGACCCCGAAAGCCGGGTCGCGATCTCCTCCGAGGTCGAGGAGAGCTCGGAGAATGCGCAAGGCACCTCGCCCGGGGTCACGGTGGCGAGCAACCTGCCCGACGGCGACGTGGGCGGCGACCCGAGCGACAGCACCCGCTCCTCGACGCAGAGCCGCGAGCGGCAGAACTTCGAGGTCTCCGAGACCCGCCGCGAGCGCATCGTCCAGCCGGGCAAGATCCGCCGGATCTCGGTCGCGGTCATGGTCGACGGCATCCTCGGCCCGACCGCCGACGGCAGCGAGACCTGGGCGCCGCGGCCGCCGGAGGAGATGGAGACGCTGCGCCAGCTCGTGCAGTCGGCGATCGGCTTCGATGCCGAGCGGGGCGACACCGTGACGATCTCCTCGCTGCAGTTCACCCTGCCGCCCGAGCAGGGCTCGCTGGCCGAACGGGGCGGATTCCGGCTTCCTCGCCGCGAACGGCGCCCGCCTCGCCCAGCTCGGCGTGCTGGGCGCGATCGTGCTGGCGCTGATCGTCTTCGTGCTGCGGCCGATGACCAGCCGGCGGCCGGTGCTCGACCTGCCCGAGCTCACCGGCATGCGCGAGGTCAACCCCGAGGCGGCGCGCCACGCCCAGGCGCAGATCGCCGGCGACTTCATCGACCTGCCGGCGCAGACGGTCACCAAGATCGAACGGCTGCGCGACGTCATCAGCAGCCGCAGCGAGGACAGCGCCGCCGTCCTGCGCAGCTGGATCGAATCCCCCGACACCCGCAAGGAGCCCGCCGGATGATGAGCGCGTTTCGCCTCGAAACCTTTTCTCCCGGCTCCGGACCCGGCCGCCCGCGCATGGACCCGGCCGAGCGCCGCCTCGAGGCAGCCCGCGAGGAGGCCTACCAGGCTGGCTTCCTCGCCGGCCAGGCGATGGCGACCGAGGAATTCCTCGCCGACGAGGCGCGGCTGACCAGCGAGCTGGTCGAGGCGCTGGCGGACGCCCGGCTGACCAACGAGGCGGCGCGGCGCCACGTCGCCGCCAGCCTCGCGCCGATGATCGCGGCGCTCGTCGCCGGCGTCTCGCCGACGCTCGCCGATGCCGGCCTCGGGGCCGAGGTGGCGCGGCTCGTCGAGCAGGCCTGCCTGCAGGGGCCCCGAGCGCGGCCCCGGCTGCGCTGCGCGCCCGAGCTCGTCGGGCGGCTGCGCGCGCTCCTCACCGAACGCGGCCTCGAGGCGACCGTCGAGGAGGCCCCGGAACTGCTGCCGCGCGAGGCGCAGGTGTTCTGGGACCAGGGCTACGATCATCTCGACCTCGACGCCTGCCTCGCCCAGATCCGGGCCTGCGTCGCCTCGCACCTTGAACCGGGAACGGAGAGCTCGAGCGATGACCCCAGGCGATATGGATGACGCGAGCGAGGGCGCCGGCACCGCTCCGGCCCCCGCGGCGCCCTCCGAGGGCGCACTTGAGCGCACCGCCCGTCCGACGCGGGCCGGCGCGTTTCTCGGGGTGCCGATCGAGGTCACGATCTCAGTCGGCAAGGCCCGGCCGCTGGTCAGCGAGCTCGTCGAGCTGCGCCGCGACTCGGTGCTTACGCTCGACTCGACGATCGACGACCCGGTCGAGCTCTACATCGGCGACCGGCTGATCGCCCGCGGCGAGCTGCAGGAGATCGGCGACGACACCGGCCGCCTCGGCGTCCGCCTGACGGAAGTGGCCGACTTCTCGCATGAACTCTGAGACGATCGCCGGCAGATCGCCTCGCCCGCCGGGTGCGGGCCGACGCAAGCACCCATTACACGCTACATGTCGCTGGCCGGAAGAGCACGCCGGCTCCACCGTCCCGCCCGGGCGCCAAGCCCGGGCCGCGGATGCCGCATTCGGGCCAGCGACGGCGGAGGTCTGCGCGACAGGGTCGTGCAGCGTGTCGCGGAACTCTGAGCCCTGCCGCCGCCGGGTGATCCTCCTCCTCGGCCTGGCGGCGGGGCTCCTCTTTGTTCTCCTCGGCGACCCGGCGGCGGCGCAGGACATCTCGATCGATCTCGGCGACGGACAGTCGTTCAGCCTGCGCACCGTCCAGCTCTTCGTGCTGATCACGCTGCTCTCGCTCGCGCCGGGGCTCGCGATCATGGTCACATGCTTCCCGTTCATGGTCACCGTGCTCTCGATCCTGCGCCAGGCGATCGGCGTGAGCCAAGCACCGCCCAACATGATGATCGTGAGCCTCGCGCTCTTCCTCACCTGGTTCGTGATGGAGCCGGTCTTCACCGAGGCCTGGGCAAACGGCATCGAGCCGATGATCGCGGGCGAGCTCCAGCCCGAGCAGGCCTTCGCGCCAGTCATGGCGCCGTTTCGGGTCTTCATGGAAGGCCGGGTCGACCCGGGGACCGTCGAGATGCTGCGCGAATCCGCCCCGCGGCCGGAGCTCGAAGGCCCCGCGACGCCGCTGCAGCTCCTGGTGCCGGCGTTCCTCCTGAGCGAGATCAAGCGCGGCTTCGAGGTCGGCTTCCTGATCTTTCTGCCGTTCCTCGTCATCGACCTGGTGATCGCCGCGGTGCTGATGTCGATGGGCATGATGATGGTGCCGCCGGCCGTGGTGTCGCTGCCCTTCAAGCTCGCGTTCTTCGTCATCGCCGACGGCTGGAGCCTGCTCGCCGGCGCCCTGGTCAGGAGCTATGCCCCATGAGTGCCGCCCCGCCCGAGACCGCGCTCGTCCCGGCCAAGGGCAAGCCGGAGAAGCCGCGGCTGCCGTCGCTCAGGTCCGAGCAGGTGCCGACGCCGATCGAGAAGGCAGCGATGATCCTGACCGCGATCGGCCCCGAGCTCGCGGCCGGGTTCCTGCGCGACCTCGCCGAGCCCGACATGGAGCGCTTCGCCCGCGCGATCGGAGGCCTCGGCAAGATCGGCCAGGAGGTGCTCGACGCGGTGATCGTCGAGTTCCTCGAGCTCCTGACGACCGGCCCCGAGATTCTCAGGCGGCTCCAAGGCCGCGCGAAAGCTTCTCGCCGCGGTGCTCGACGACGAGGACGAGGTCCAGCGGCTGATCGACGGCCGCCGCCGCAGCGAGGTGCGCTCGGTCTGGGAGCGGCTGAACGACACGCCGGCGATCACGCTCGCGAACTTCCTCCAGGGCGAGCATCCGCAGACCGCGGCGGTGATCCTGAGCGAGCTGCGCGCCGAGGTGGCGGCGAGCGTGCTCGAGCGGCTCGAGCGCGGCTTCGCCCAGGCGATCGTGCTGCGGCTGTCGCGGGTGCCGACGCTCGACCCGCCGATCGCCGCCTCGATCCAGGGCGCGATCGAGCGCGACTTCCTGTCGGTCCTGCAGCGCAACCTCTCGAAGCGCCGGCCCGCCGACCTGATCGCCGGGCTGATGAACAACATCTCGACCGAGGTGCGCGAGGGGTTCCTCAGCTACCTCGAGGCACAGGAGCCCTCGCTCGCCCAGGACGTCCAGCGCACGATGTTCACCTTCGACGACATCGCCGTGCGCCTCCACGGCCGCGATGTCGCCGGCGTGCTGCGCGACGTGCCGGAGGAGGTGCTCCTGAAGGCGCTGAAGCTCGGCGAGGCGCAGTCGAGCGCCACGGTCGGCTTCGTGCTCGAAAACCTGCCGCGCCGGCTCGCGGAGCGGTACGTGGAGGAGCTCGCCGCGCTGACCGACGTCAGCCGCAAGGAGGGCGAGTCGGCGCAGATCGAGGTGACGAAGGCGATCCAGGCCCAGGCCAAGGCCGGGCTGATCCGCTTCATCGAGAAGGACAGCGCGCTCGGCTGACACACCAAGGGTTTACGGGGATTCCGTGCGTATGGAACACGTATGGAACGCGTATGGAAACCGTATGGCACCTGAAATAGTCGGGATTGAAGGTTAACCCGGGGCGCGCGCGCGCCGGCCGCCGGCTGGGTGGCCTTGTCACCCGGGGCGCATCGCGGCTAGCCTCGGGGGGCGGGGAACGCGGCGGATGCCCGGCTCGGGGAGCTCCTTGGACACGCAGATCCAGCACAAGGCGTTCCTGCTCCTGCTCGCGCTGGTGACGGCCGCGTTCTTCTGGATCCTGCTGCCGTTCTTCGGCGCGGTGTTCTGGGCGGTGATCCTCGCCATCGTGTTCCAGCCGCTGCAGCGCGCCTTCGAGCGCCGGCTCGGCGTGCGGAGCAACCTCGCGGCGGGCGTGAGCGTCCTCGTCTGCATCGTCATCGCCATCATTCCGGTCATCGTCATCGTGGCGTCGCTGGTCAACGAGATCGCCCAGCTCGTGCAGCGGGTGCAGAGCGGCGAGATCGACCCGACCGCGGCGCTCTCGGGCGTGCAATCGGCGCTGCCCGACCCGGTGCGGCACTGGCTCGAGCGGGTCGGCGCCGGTGACCTGACCGAGGTGAGGAACCGCCTGCTCGAGGCGCTGCAGCGGGCCGGCCAGTTCCTCGCGGCGCGCATCCTCAGCGTCGGCCAGAACACCCTGCGCTTTGTCGCGAGCGTCGGCGTGATGCTGTATGTGCTCTTCTTCCTGTTCCGCGACGGGCGGACGATCGCGCGCAACATCCGCGCCGCGATGCCGTTCGGCGAGGACTACAACCGGGCGCTGCTCGACAAGTTCATTGCGGTGGTGCGGGCGACCGTCAAGGGCAACATCGTGATCGCCATCATCCAGGGAACGATCGGCGGGGTGGCGTTCTGGCTGCTCGGCATCAAGGGCGCGCTGCTCTGGGGCGTCCTGATGACCTTCCTGTCGCTGTTGCCGGCGGTGGGATCGGCGCTGGTGTGGGCGCCGACGGCCGGCTATCTGCTGCTGACCGGCAGCCCCTGGAAGGCGCTCATCCTCGTCCTTGTCGGCGTGCTGGTGATCGGCCTCATCGACAACCTGCTGCGGCCGCAGCTGGTCGGCAAGGACACCCGGCTGCCCGACTACGTCGTCCTCGTCTCGACGATCGGCGGGCTGTCGCTCTTCGGGATCAACGGCTTCGTCATCGGGCCGCTGATCGCGGCGCTCTTCCTCGTGGTGTGGGAGCTGTTCCGCGACGAGCAGGAGGGCCACCGCGGCAGGCACCTGCGCTGACCGGGGCGCGGGGTTTGCATCCGCCGCCCCCCGGGTTTAGGGAGGCAGGCGGTCCGGCGGAGTGGTGCGATGGCGTTCTTCCAGAAGCTGAAGGAGCGGCTGTTCAAGTCCTCGTCGAAGCTCGAGGAGGGGCTCGACGCGATCCTCGACGGGGCCCCGGCCGCTCCCGAGCCGGCCGCGCCCGCCGAGGCGCCGCAGCCGGCGTCCGAGCGGCCGGGGCTCGTCGGGCGGCTGCTCGGCCCGGAGCGCGGGCGGGTGCTCGACGACGCGATGCTCGAGGGGCTCGAGGAGCTCCTGATCCAGTCCGACATGGGGGTCGAAACCTCGCTCAAGGTCACCGCGGCGATCGCCGAGGGCCGCTTCGGCCGCCGCGTCGACGCGCGCGAGATCCGCGAGCTCCTGGCAGCGGAGATCGCGCGCATCCTCGCGCCGGTCGCCCGGCCGATGCCGATCTACCCGAAGCGCCCGCAGGTCGTGCTGGTGGTGGGCGTCAACGGCTCGGGCAAGACCACGACGATCGGCAAGCTCGCGAGCCAGTTCCGCGCCGCCGGCAAGAAGGTGGTGATCGCCGCGGGCGACACCTTCCGCGCCGCGGCGGTCGAACAGCTGCAGATCTGGGGCGAGCGCGCCGGGGTGCCGGTGATGACGGCGCCGCAGGGCTCGGACCCGGCGAGCCTCGCCTTCGACGCGATGGCCCGCGCCGAGGCCGAGGGCGCCGACCTCCTCCTCGTCGACACCGCCGGGCGGCTGCAGAACCGCGAGGACCTGATGGCGGAGCTCGCGAAGATCGTCCGGGTGATCCGCAAGCGCGACCCCGGCGCGCCGCATAACACGCTTCTCGTCCTCGATGCGACCACCGGGCAGAACGCGCTGAACCAGGTCGACATCTTTCGCAAGATCGCCGACGTGACCGGCCTCGTGATGACCAAGCTCGACGGCACCGCCAAGGGCGGGGTGCTCGTCGCGCTCGCCGACCGGTTCGGCCTGCCGATCCACGCCATCGGCGTCGGCGAGGGCATCGACGACCTCGCCCCCTTCGACCCCGAGGACTTCGCCCGCGCCCTGACCGGGCTCTGACGTGGCGGACTGGATCGCCGGCCTCGAGGGCACGCCCGACGGCCGGACGGTCGCCCTCGCGCTGGCGCTCCTCGCCGCGGTCAGCCACGCGGTCTTCGGGGCGCTGCAGAAGGGCCGGCACGACCCCTGGCTGACCCGGGGGGCGATCGACATCAGCTACGCCGTGATAGCGCTGCCGGTGGCGCTCTTCCTCGTGCCCTGGCCCGAGGGCCGCGTCTGGGCGCTTCTCGGCGGTGCGATGGCGATCCACCTCGGCTACAAGCTCGCCCAGGCGATGGCCTACAGCCGCGCCGCCTTTACCGTGGTTTACCCGATCGTCCGCGGCACCGGCCCGCTCGTCACCGTCGCCGCCGCCGGCGTGGTCTTCGGCGAGCATTTCTCGCCGCTGCAATGGGCGGGGGTCGCGCTGCTCTCGGGGGCGATCTTCGCGCTCTCGGCCGCCAACATCGCGGCGACGCCGATCGGCCGCGGCGTCCTCGTCCAGGCGGTGGCGCTGGCTCTCCTCACCGGCGGCTTCGTCGCCGCCTACACCACCTACGACGCCTACGGCATCCGGGCGACGCCGAACCCCTTCACCTTCCTCGCCTGGTTCTTCGTTGCCGACGGGCTGATCTTCCCGTGGATCGCGCTGGCGCGCTATCTGCGGATGCTCGACCCGCCGGCGCCGGGGCCGCTCATCCGCCGCGGCGTCGTCGGCGGGCTGGTCGCCTATGTGAGCTTCGGCTCGATCATGCTTGCCACCCGCATCGGCAATGTCGGGCAGGCAGCGGTGCTGCGCGAGACCTCGGTGGTCTTCGCGGCCCTGATCGGCTGGGCCTTCCTCGGCGAGCGGGTCGGGCGCCTGCGCGCCGCTCTCGTCGTCCTGATCGCGCTCGGCGCGGTAGTGGTGGAAATCGGCAGGCGGTGAAGGTATGTCGGGGCCATGCTTGCACGCCGCATCCCGCCGCTTGTGAAGCTCGCCCTCGAGGTCGGGCCGATCGCCGTCTTCTTCCTCGCCTATCGGCTGGCGCCGGTCCCCGAGGGCCTCAGCGACTCCGAGCGCCAGCTCGAGCAGATCCTGTTCTCGACCAAGGTCTTCGTGCCGACGATCCTCGTCGCCCTCGGCGCCAGCTACGCGCTGACCCGGCACCTGCCGAAGATGGCGGTGATCACCGCCGTGGTGGTCACGATCTTCGGCGGGCTGACGCTGGTGCTGCGCGACGACACCTTCGTCAAGATGAAGCCGACCATCCTCTATGGCCTCTTCGCCGGCATCCTCGGCTTCGGGCTTATGCGCGGGCAGAGCTACCTGAAGTACCTGATGGACGAGCTGATCCCGATGCAGGACGAGGGCTGGATGAAGTTCACCCTCCGCTTCGTCGTGTTCTATCTCGCGCTGGCGCTCGTCAACGAGGCGGTCTGGCGCAGCTACGGCACCGACGTCTGGGTGAACTTCCGCACCTTCGTGCTGCCGGCCGCCAACTTCGTCTTCATCATGCTGCAGGTGCCGCTGTTCCAGCGCTACGCGGTCGGCGGCGGCAAGGGCTGAGCTCCGCCGTCTCGGTCGTTTGAGCCAAAACTACGTTGCGACCCCCCGGGCTGTGCCCTATGTTTGTTCTGCTGGCGCCGGGCTCGGCGAGCGGCCTTCGACCGCCGGGCCTGACGCCGGGCCCTGAGATGCGGCACCAGATGAACGAAACGCCGGACGTGACCCGCGATCCCGACGCGCCTGCCCCGGGCGAGCGCGAGGACCTGAAGCTCGGGCTGCTGGAAGACTACATCGGCTTCCATCTGCGGCTGGCGCAGGGGGCGTCGTTTCGCGCCTTCAAGCGGCATGCCGGCCTCCGGAGCCTTCGGCCGGGCTGGTTCGCCGTGCTGTCGCTGATCCACGACAATCCCGGGATCACGCCGGTCGCGCTCAGCCGGGCGAGCGGGCGCGACAAATCGACGATCACGCCGGTCCTGCGCGACCTCGTGCGCGAGAAGCTGATCAGCCGGGCCGAGGTCCCGAGCGACCGGCGCAGCTATGCGCTGCACCTCACGCCGGCGGGGGCGGAGATGCTCGACCACCTCGCGGCCTCCGCGGCCGCCCACGACCGCGAGCTCGACCTCATCGTCGGGACCGAGAAGCAGGACCTCCTCCGGCTGCTCCGGCGTATCGTCGCCGAGCTCGAGTGAGGGGCATGGGCGACCGCGCGCCCTACACCACCGGCACGGCGCTGCTCGACGCGCTGCTCGAGGCGGGGGTCAGCCACGTCTTCGCCAACTTCGGCAGCGACCATCCGGCGCTCGTCGAGGCGATCGCGGCGGCGCGGGCCGGCGGCCGGCCGGTGCCCGCCATCGTCACCTGCCCGAACGAGATGGTGGGCATGAGCGCGGCCCACGGCTTCGCCCAGGTGTCGGGCCGCCCGCAGGCCGTCCTCGTCCATGTCGAATGCGGGACCCAGGCGCTGGCCGGGGCGGTCCACAACGCCGCGAGGGGGCGGGCGCCGGTGCTCGTCGTCGCCGGGGCCTCGCCGTTCACCCAGGAGGCGGAGCTTCGCGGCAGCCGCAACGAGTTCATCCAGTGGATCCAGGACGTGCACGACCAGCGCGGGATCGTGCGCGGCTACATGAAGTACGACAACGAGATCCGGACCGGCCGCAACGTCAAGCAGCTGGTCCACCGGGCGCTGCAGATCGCGACGTCGGATCCGAAGGGGCCGGTGTACCTCATGTGCGCGCGCGAGGTGCTCGAGGAGGAGCTCGGGGCGCCGGTGGCGATCGCGCCCGACGCCTGGCGGCCGATCGCGCCGCTGCCGCTGCCCGACGCCGCCGCCGCCGAGATCCTGGCGGCGTTCGCGACGGCCAGGCGGCCGCTCGTCGTCACCTCCTATGCCGGCCGCCGGCCCGAGGCGGTGGCCGAGCTGGTGCGCTTCTGCGAGGCGCAGGGCGCGGGCCTGCTCGAATCGGTCCCCTGCGCGATGAACTTCCCGCACGACCATCCGCTCTACCAGGGCAACCAGTGGAACGACCCGCGGCAGAACCCGGCGCTCGCCGAGGCCGACTGCATCCTCGTCGTCGACAGCGACGTCCCCTGGATCCCGACCGTCAGCCGGCCGTCGGCGGAGGCGGCGATCTTCCACATCGACGTCGATCCGCTGAAGGAGAACATGCCGCTCTGGTACATCGGCGCGCGCCTGTCGCTGCGCGCCGATGCGACGACGGCGTTGGGCCAGCTCAACGCGGTGCTCGACGACATGCCCATCGGCGCCGAGGCGCTGCGCTCCCGCACCACGCACTACGCGGCCGCGAGCGCGCACCGGCGTGCCGGGCTCGCGACGCGCGAGGCGGCACCGCAGGGGGTGATCACGGCGGAGTATCTTGCCGCCAGCGTGCGCCGGCACGTCGACGCCGACACCCTCGTGCTCAACGAGGGGATCACCAACTACGGCATCGTCTGCGACCACCTGGCGATGACCCGCCCCGGATCGATCCTCGCCGCCGGGGGCGGCTCGCTCGGCTGGAGCGGCGGGGCGGCGATCGGGGCCAAGCTCGCGGCGCCCGACAAGACGGTGGTGACGATGACCGGCGACGGCTCCTACATGTTCTCGGTGCCCTCGAGCGTGCACTGGATGGCGGCGAAGTACCGCACCCCGTTCCTGCAGATCGTCCTCAACAACCGCGGCTGGCGGGCGCCGCGCTTCTCGGCGCTGGCCGTGCACCCGGACGGCTTCGCGAGCCGGGCCAACGACCTCGACATCGCCTTCGACCCGCCGCCCGACTACGCCGGCATCGCCGCCGCGGCTGGCGGCGCCCATGCCGCCCGGGTCGAGCGCCCGGAGGAGGTCGAGCCGGCGCTTGCCGAGGCGTTCCTGGTCGTCCGCGAGGAAGGCCGCGCGGCCGTTCTCGACGTCTGGCTCGCGCAGCAATGAGCGCGAGGATGTGTTCACGCGCTCCTTTCCGCACGTCCGGGGAGAGGTTGAAAGCGAAGGGAAATCGTGCTGGTCTCACCGCCAGAGAATGATGACCGCCCGGAACGGGGACTGGCGCAAGGGAGGATGAAATGGACATCACGATGCTGATCGACGGGGCCGAGGCCGAGTTGGAGGGCAAGGCCCAGTTCGAGCGGCTGAACCGGGTCACCGGCAAGGTCGCAACCCGGGCCCCGGCCGCCGGGCGCGCCGACGTCGACCGCGCCGTCGAGGCGGCCGCCGCCGCGTTCCCGGCCTGGGCCGCGACCGGCCCGAACGCGCGGCGCGCCATCCTGCTCAAGGCCGCCGACGCCCTCGACGCCCGCACCGCAGAATTCATCGAGACCGCGATGGCCGAAACCGGCGCCACCGGCCCCTGGATCGGCTTCAACGTCTTCTTCGCCGCCCAGATGCTGCGCGAGGCGGCGGCGATGACGACCCAGGTCGCCGGCGAGATCATCCCCTCCGACAAGCCTGGCACGCTGGCGATGGCGCTGCGCGAGCCGGTCGGCGTCCTGGTCGGGATGGCGCCCTGGAACGCTCCGGTCATCCTCGGCGTCCGCGCCGTCGCGATGCCGCTCGCCTGCGGCAACACGGTCGTCTTCAAGGCGTCCGAGATGTGCCCGGCGACGCACCGGCTGATCGTCGAGACCCTGAACGGCGCCGGGCTGCCGAAGGGCGTCCTCAACATCATCACGCATTCGGCGGACGACGCGCCCGAGGTCGTCTCGGCGCTCATCGCGCACCCGAAGGTGCGCCGGATCAACTTCACCGGCTCGACCCGGGTGGGGCGGATCGTCGCGGAGCAGGCAGGGCGGCACCTGAAGCCGGTCCTGCTCGAGCTCGGCGGCAAGGCTCCGCTCGTCGTCCTCGACGATGCCGACCTCGACGGCGCGGTCAACGCCGCCGCCTTCGGGGCCTTCATGAACCAGGGCCAGATCTGCATGTCGACCGAGAAGATCATCGTCGACGCCAAGGTCGCCGACGGCTTCGTCGAGCGCCTGGCCGCCAAGGCGGCCGCGCTCCCCTACGGCGAGCCCTCGGGCCACGTCGTGCTCGGCTCGGTCATCAACCGCGCGACGATCGACCGGTTGGCCGGGCTGATCGACGACGCGGTCGGCAAGGGGGCCACGCTCGTCACCGGCGGCACCGGCGACACGACGATCATGCCGGCGACCGTGCTCGACCGGGTGACGCCCGAGATGCGGATCTACGCCGAGGAGTCGTTCGGCCCGATCGTCGCGGTCGTCCGCGTCGACGGCCCCGACCAGGCGGTCGCGGCGGCCAACGACACCGACTACGGCCTCTCCGCCGCGGTCTTCGGCCGCGACGTGCAGCGGGCGCTCGGCGTCGCGCGGCGGATCGAGTCGGGCATCGTCCACGTCAACGGCCCGACCGTGCAGGACGAGGCGCAGATGCCCTTTGGCGGCGTCAAGGGCAGCGGCTACGGGCGCTTCGGCGGCAAGGCCGGCATCGATGCCTTTACCGAGCTGCGCTGGGTGACGATCGAGGATGCCGGCCAGCACTACCCGTTCTGAGGCGGACAACACGAACCCGCGAGCGCGGGACCAACAGGGAGGATCATGATGAAGAGACGCCAGTTCCTGGCCACCGCGGCCGGGGCGCTCGCGGCGCCGGCGCTGATGCGGCCGGGCTTCGCGCAGAGTGCGGAGTACACGCTCAAGCTCCACCATCTGCTCGGGCCGAAGGCCCCGGCGCAGACCCAGATGCTCGAGCCCTGGGCGAAGTCCGTCGAGGAGGGCACCGGGGGCCGGGTGAAGATCGAGATCTACCCGGCGATGTCGCTCGGCGGCACGCCGCCGCAGCTCGTCCGCCAGGTCGCCGACGGCGTCGTCGACATCATCTGGACCGTCAACGGCTACACCCCCGGGCTCTTCCCGCGCTCCGAGGTCTTCGAGCTGCCGACGATCTTCACCAACGACATCACCGCGACGAACCTCGCGATGCGGGCGATGTTCGACGAGTACCTCGCGCCCGAGTACGAGGCGATGCACGTCCTCTTCAACCACGTGCACGCCGGCCAGGCGATCCAGATGGCCAAGGATCCGGTGCGCACCGTCGCCGACACCCAGGGCAAGAAGCTGCGCGTGCCGGGGCCGACCGGCAACGCCGTCGTCGCGGCGATGGGCGCGACGCCGGTGACCATGCCGGTGCCCGACCTGCCGCAGGCGCTGGCGACGAACGCGGTCGACGGCGCGCTGATCCCCTGGGAGATCATCCCGGCGCTCAACCTGCAGGACGTGACCCAGTACCAGATCGAGGGTCCGGACAAGTCGCGCTTCGGCACGACGACGTTCCAGGTGTCGATGAACAAGGCGCGCTGGGAATCGATGCCCGACGACATCAAGCAGGTGTTCGACACCGCGTCGAACGAGGACTGGCTGCGCAAGGTCGCCGAAGTCTGGCGTGCCTCCGACGACCGCGGCATCCAGATCGCGATCGACGCCGGCAACGAGCACGTCACGCTCACGCCGGAGGAGATGGCGACCTTCGACGCGGCGCTGGCGCCGGTCGTCGACCAGTGGGTCGCCGAGCACACCGAGTTCGACGCCCGGGCGCTGGTCGACGCCGCGCGCGAGAACCTGGCGACCTTCAGCTCTTGAGCGAGCTGCCGCCGACGGGGAGCGGGGCCGGGGGGCTCCTGCCGCCGCGCGCGGTCGCGGCGCTCGCGGTCGTCGTGCGCGGCTGGGCCGTGCTCGGCGGGCTGACCGCGACGGCGCTCGCGATCATGTCGGCGCTGAGCGCGATCTCCAACCTCTCGGTCGGCCGGCCGTTTCCGGCTGACTACGAGCTCGTCAAGCATCTGACGGCGGTCATCATCTTCATGTTCCTTCCCTACTGCCAGCTCGTGGGTGCCAACGTGACCGTTGACATCTTCACCGAGGGGATCAGCGAGCGGGCCAAGGCCGCCATGGCGTTGGTGGCCTCGCTGCTCGCCCTCGCCTTCAGCCTGCTCCTGCTCCGGCAGATGTGGCTCGGATGGTCGAGCTACCTGCAGTTCGTCGAGACCACGCCGATCCTGCGGCTGCCGCTCTGGACCGCGTTCCCGCCGATCATCGTCTCGCTGGCGCTGCTCTTCGCCGCGTCGGTGGCGACGACGGTCGACAGCTGGCGGAGGACCAGGGGCCTCGCGGGATGGACGCTCGAGCCACGCCGCTCGATCGACGAGTCGATATCTTGACCGGCGGCCTCGCCCTCGGGTTCCTCGGGCTCTTCACGCTGCTCTTCCTGATTGCGATCCGCATTCCGATCGCCTACACGATGATCGTGGTCGGCATCGCCGGCACGATGATCCAGTCGGGTCCGGCCGTTCTCCTGAACCAGCTCAAGGATCTCGCCTACGCGCAGTTCTCGAACTACGACCTCTCGGTCCTGCCGATGTTCATCCTCATGGGCGGCCTCGCCTCCCGGTGCGGGCTGTCGCAGAACCTGTTCCGCTGCGCGAACGCGCTGCTCGGGCGCTTCCGCGGCGGCGTCGCCATGGCGGCCATCGCCGCCTGCGGCGGCTTTGGCGCTATCTGCGGGTCGTCGACCGCCACCGCGTCGACGATGGGTCAGGTCGCGCTCCCGGAGCTCCGTCGCTACCGCTACTCGCCGACGCTCGCCACCGGGACGATTGCCGCCGGGGGCACGCTCGGCATCCTGATCCCGCCGTCGATCGTGCTCATCGTCTACGCCATCATCGTCGAGACGAACATCGTCACCCTGTTCGCGGCGGCGCTGATCCCGGGCATCCTCGCGGTGCTGTTCTTCATCATGACGGTGGCGATCTACGTCCGGGTCGTGCCCGGCGCCGGGCCGCCGGGGGAGGCGGTCACCCGCGAGGAAATGATCGCCTCGCTGATCGGGGTCATCCCGGTCGTCGTGGTCTTCGGCGTCGTGATCGGCGGCATCTACGCCGGGATCTACAATCCGACCGCCGCGGCCGCGATCGGCGTCTTCATGGTCGGGGTCTACGGCATCGGCCGGAGGAGGCTCACCTGGTCGCGCTTCACCGACGCGCTGCTCGAGACCGCGCGCACCAGCGGCATGATCTTTCTGATCCTGCTCGGGGCGGAGCTCCTGAAGATCTTCATGGCGCGCGCCGGCGTGCCGCAGGCGGCGGCGGCCTGGCTCGGCGGCAGCGGCCTGTCGCCGATGGCGATCATGGTGCTGATCATCCTGATCTTCCTGGTGCTCGGCTGCCTGATGGACAGCCTGTCGATGGTGATCCTCGCCATCCCGTTCTTCTGGCCGGTGGTCGCCGGGCTCGACTACGGGCTCGATCCGAACGAGCTCAAGATCTGGTTCGGGATCATCATCCTCGTCGTGGTCGAGCTCGGGCTGATCACGCCGCCGGTCGGGCTGAACGTCTTCATCATCAACTCGCTCGCGCCCGACGTGCCGATGCGCGAGACCTTCAAGGGCGTTATGCCGTTCTTCGCGTCGGAGTTGGTCCGCGTCGCGCTGCTGGTCGGCTTTCCCGCCATCACGCTGTTGCTGCCGCGGCTGATGGCGTGACGCGCCCGGCTATGCGAGCGGCACGACCTTCACCGCGCTGCCGTGGGCGGAGAGGGCGATCTCGCCGCGCTTGAGGCGCAGCGCGTCGCGGCCGAAGACCTCGAGCCGCCAGCCGTGCAGCGCCGGGATATCGTCGCTGTCGCCGGCGGCGATGGCGTCGAGGTCGGCGCCCGAGGCGATCAGCCGCTGCGCGACCCCCTCGGCCTCGGCGCGCGCCTTGAGCAGCACCCTGAGCAGGTCGGCGAGCGCCTCGGATCCCGGCTTGCGCGCCGGCGGCTCGCTCACCCGCGGCACCTCCGCGGCGGGCAGCGCCTCCGCCGCCGCGATGGCGGCGAGGATGCCGTCCGCGACGTCGCCCCGGCGCCCCTCGCGCAGGAGCAGGCGCGACTTCGACAGCTCCTCGGGCGTCTTCGGCCGGTTGACGGCGAGCTCGAGCAGGGCGTCGTCCTTGAGGACCCGCGCCCGCGGGACGTTGCGGCTCTGCGCCATCGTCTCGCGCAGCCGGGCGAGCTCGCGCAGCGCCGCGATGAAGCGCGGCGAGGTCGAGCGGGTCTTGATCCGGGTCCAGGCCGCGTCCGGGTCGCTGCGGTAGGTCGCGGGATCGGTCAGCACCGCGAGCTCCTCCTCGACCCAGGCGGCGCGCCCGGTCTCCTCGAGCCGCTTCGCCAGCACCTCGTAGATCTTGCGCAGGTGGGTCACGTCGGCCAGCGCATAGGCCATCTGCGCCGCGCTGAGCGGCCGCCGGCTCCAGTCGGTGAAGCGCGACGACTTGTCGACCTGCGCGCGCGCGATCTGCCGCACCAGCGTCTCGTAGCCGACCTGGTCGCCGTAGCCGCAGACCATCGCCGCCACCTGGGTGTCGAAGAACGGCTCCGGCAGGGTCCCGGCGTCGACCGCGAAGATCTCGAGATCCTGCCGGGCGGCGTGGAACACCTTGACCACGTTGCGGTTGCGGAAGAGCTTGTAGAGCGGCTCGAGCGACAGCCGCTCGGCCAGCGTGTCGACGAGCACCGCCCCCTCGTCGCCCTGGCCCGGCCGCGCCAGCTGCACGAGGCAGAGCTGGGCGTAGTAGGTCCGCTCGCGCAGGAACTCGGTGTCGACGGTGACGTAAGGGTAGCCGGCTGCCTCGGCGCAGAACCGGGCCAGGGTGTCGGTGTCGGTGATCGGGGAGGTCAAGCGAGGTCTCCGGCGATGAACACATCCGCGAAAACAATCACTTGTGGCGCAGCTCCCGAAAGGTCCCAGCTTGTGTGGCACATCGCCGCGGCGGTGGCAAGCCGACGGCCGATCACGGCAGGGCAGGCGTCACGCGGACCGGTGCCCCTCGATCAGGCGGTCCGATCAGACGGGCTGGAGCGCCGGACACAGCGAAAGCCGATATGGCTGGTTCCCGTATCGATCATCTGGGGGTGACGCGCGGCGGGGCGGTAGCGGCGACAGTAGGACGGGGCGCAGAGGAAGGAGCCACCCTTGACGACCCGGCGCGGGATCGGCGTCCCGGGCTCGAGGGGGTCGCGGCTCCGCTCGATCGCGAAATCGCAAGGGTGGCCGGGGGCGCAGCAGGCGGGCTTGCCGGAACTGCCGGCCGTGTGACCGGGGGCGAACCAGTCGGTCGTCCATTCCCAGACGTTGCCGCAGACCTCGTAGAGGCCGTAGCCGTTCGGCGGGTAGGACTTCACCGGGCAGGTGCCGGCATGGCCGTCCTCGGCGAGGTTCTGCCAGGGGAAGGCGCCCTGCCACGTGTTGGCCATATGCCGGCCCTTGGGGGAGAGCTCGTCGCCCCAGGCGAACTCCTTGGCCTCGAGGCCGCCGCGGGCGGCGAACTCCCACTCGGCTTCGGAGGGGAGCGCCTTGCCGGCCCAGGCGGCGTACGCCGCGGCGTCCTCGAAGGCGACCTGAACCACGGGGTGGTCCTTGCGGCCCTTGACCGAGCTGCCTGGCCCCTCGGGATGTCGCCAGCAGGCGCCGGGGACCAAGGTCCACCAGTTGCGGAAGTCGCGGGTGTCGACGGGCCCCGGGGTCATGTGGAAGACGACGCTGCCGGGCAGGAGCTCGTGCGGCGCGGCGTTGGGGTAGACCGCCGGGTCGAGCGGGCGCTCGGCGACGGTGACGTAGCCGGTCGCCGCGACGAAGGCGGCGAACTGGCGGTTGGTGACCGCCGTCTCGTCCATCTCGAAAGCGGCGACCTGCGCGCGATGCACGGGCGCCTCCTCGGGATAGTGGCGGTCGGAGCCCATCATGAAAGACCCAGCGGGAATGCGGCGCATGCCGGTGACGGGTCGGCGGATCTGGCTGTTCATGCGGGCCTCCCTCTCGGACCCTCAGCATGGGATGCCGCACGCCGGGAGGCAAGGCGGCGCCACGCCGCGCGGTTTTCGGTTTGCCTTTCCACGACCGGTCGAGGAGGGTCGGGGCCGATTTGCCCGGCCGGACGAGACGCATGACACGACCGAACATCCTATGGATCTGCACCGATCAGCAGCGGTGGGACACGCTGTCGTTCCTCGGCCATGCCGGAGCCCGGACGCCGAACATCGACCGGCTGGCGGCGGAGGGGACGGCGTTCGACCGGACGTACTGCCAGAGCCCGATCTGCACGCCGAGCCGGGCATCGTTCCTGAGCGGGAAGTATCCGATCGCGCACCGGGTACAGCGGAACGGGAACGAAGGGTTCCCGGACGACATCGTGCTGGTGCCGCGGCTGTTCCGGGATGCCGGATACCGGACGGGGCTGATCGGCAAGCTGCACCTGTCGCGGGCGAACGGCGTGGTGGAGAAGCGGCCGGCGGACGATGGGTACGACGAGTTTTACTGGAGCCATCACCCGGATCCGGATTGGGCGGAGGGGCACGACTACCACGACTGGCTCAAGGAGCGCGGGGTGGATGCGAGGGCGATCTACGATCCGCTGCGCGCGATCGGGCCGGGGGTGGCGGCCGAGGATCACCAGACGACCTGGGCGGGGGAGCGGGCGAAAGGGTTCATGCGGCGGCACGAGGGGCGGCCATGGTTCCTGAGCATCAACCTCTTCGACCCGCATCCGCCGTTCGATCCGCCGGCGAGCCATCTCGCGCGTTTCGACCGGGCGGAGATGCCGGGGCCGGCCTTCGCGCCGACGGACCTCGATCACCAGCGGCGGCTCCACGAGGTGGACCAGCAGGCGCGGGTGGCGGTCGATCCGCGGCGGGGCGATCCGGATTCGCCGCTCTACGAGCCGCCGCGGCCGCGGCAGGCGGGGGCGAACCACGACACACCGCCCGAGACGTACGACGGGAAGCTGGTCCGGGTCTGCTACCATGCGATGATCGCGCTGATCGACGACATGATGGGCGAGCTGATGGCGGTGCTGGACGAGACGGGCCAGCGGCGGGACACGATCGTTCTCTTCATGAGCGACCATGGGGAGCTGCTCGGTGACCATGGGCTGATCTACAAGGGGTGCCGCTTCTACGAAGGGTTGGTGCGGGTTCCGATGGTCGTCTCCTGGCCGGGGCAAGTGCGGGAGGGGGTGGTGTCGGAGGCGCTGGTCGAGCTCGTCGACCTCCCGCAGACGCTGCTCGAGGCGGCGGGGCTGGAGGAGGGCGGGGGGATGCAGGGGAAGTCGCTCTGGCCGCTGCTGACCGGGGCGATACCGGCCGGGTCTCACAAGCCCTACGTGCTCTGCGAGTATTTCGACGCGCTCGGGCTGCCGGACCCGCGGCATACGCGCGGGAGCATGTACTTCGACGGACGCTGGAAGCTCAGCGTCTATCACACGCACGGGACCGGGGAACTGTATGATCTTCGGGACGACCCGTCGGAGCTCAACGACCTTTGGGATAATCCGGCACACCGGGAGCTCAGGTGCGCGCTGACTGCCCGGGCATTCGACGCGCTGATGCTGGTCAGCGAGCCGGGCCCGCGGCGGACCGGGAGCTACTGAGCGCGAGGGTGTCGCACGGACCCTCCGGCGGCGCTGTCCCGAACCCTGCATCCGCCCGCGAAGAGGGCAGCGGCGCGACCGCGGGCGGCCGAGAAGCGGCCGCCCGGGGGGCGGTCGGCCGCTGCCCGGGCTCGGGGCCCGGGCGGGACGGCTCAGCCGGCGCGCTTCCTTCTACGGCGCGTTTGGTCAGGCGCCGACGCTTTCCTGCATGCGCCGGACCACCTCCGGCGGGGCGTCGTTCTCCCGCATCAGGCGGAAGAGGGCGGCGCGGAGGCGGTCTTCCACCTCCGGGGCGTGGATCGGCGTCTCCTGGCCCGGATCGGACCCTAGGTCGTAGAGGACCGTGCTGGTGTCCTCCATCGCCTCGGGGAAGTGGTAGCTGTGGGTGCGCTGGCCGGCCTTGGAGCGGTGGGCGATCCGGAGCAGCGGCACGCCCTTGGTCCAGGCGAAGGGGGGGACGAGGCTGGCGCTGCGGAGCTCCTCGGCGGTGAAGAGCTTGGTCATGTGCGCGGGCATCAGCGTGTACTGGTAGAGGTCCTGGTTCTTCATGTCGCGCGGGTAGCAGAACCAGGTGTAGCGCCCGTCCACCACGTTGACGCCGCCGCCCCAGTAGCCGAAGATCGCGGCGTCGCGCTGGGCCTCGTCGGCGGCGAGGAGCGGCAGGAGCGACTTGCCCTGCACCTCGGCAGGGATCTCGGCGCCGAAGAGCTCGCAGAAGGTCGGCATCAGGTCGATGGTCTGGGTGAGACTGTTGCGCCGGGTGCCGGCCTGGCCGGCGAAGGCCGGGTGGTGGACGAAGAGCGGGATGTGGCTGATCTCCTCGTAGAGCGGCATCCGGTTCTTGGCCCACCAGTCGTGCTCGCCGAGCAGGAAGCCGTGGTCGGTGGTGAGGATGAGCGCGGTGTCCTTCCAGAGGTCGTGTTCGTCGAAATAGTCGAGCATGCGGCCGAGGAGCTCGTCGCAGAGGGTGAGGAGCGCGAAGTAGTTGGCGCGCAGCTCGTCGATCTGGTCCTGCGGCTCGCTGACCCGCTCGTAGCGCGGCCAGTCGAGGATCGGGCCGTCGTAGTCGGTCGGGAACTTCGCCTTCAGGCGCTCGGGGGCGAAGAAGGGCTCGTGCGGGTCGAAGGTCTCGACCTGCAGGAGCCAGTTGTCGGCGCCCCGGTTCCGGTCGAGGAAGTCGAGGGCGGAGTCGAAGCACTGGACCGAGGGGAAGTCCTTCTCCTCCTTTATGAATTCGCGGTTGATCATGTAGTTGTAGGGGTTCTGCCGCGAGTTCGGATCGTTCTGGCTCGGGTGGTACCTGGCGCGGATGCGCTCGATCGGGGAGTCGAGCAGCACCTTCCAGGCGTCGGACTCCTGGCCGCGGATGAATTCGAAGGAGTTGTAGCGGGTGTGGTAGGTGGCGCCGCCGTCCTCCCAGTAGTGGTAGTGGTCGGAGATCAGGTGCGAGTAGGCGCCGGCGGTCTTCAGGAGCTCCGGGAAGGAGTTGTCGAAGGGCTCGAGCGGGCCCCAGCTGCGGTGCAGGAAGGAGAGGTGGCCGGTCTGCATGTCGCGCCGCGCCGGCATGCAGGGCATCGAGCCGATGTAGTGGTTGTCGAAGGTGACGCTGCGCTCGGCGAGGCGCTTGAAGTTCGGCGTCTCGAGGAGCTGGCCGCCGTAGGGCTCGAGCATCAGCCGGTTCACGGAGTCGAACAGCAGGAAGACCGTCTTCATCAGGCTTGCCTTCGGTTGTGCCGCCAGTCGATGCGCCGGCGGGTGTCTGCGTCGAAGAGGAGGATGTCCTCCGAAGCGAAGGCGAGCCGGACCTGGCTGCCGTCGGGGATGTGGCGGACCTCGGGAAGCCGCACCTTGACCAGCGCGCCCTCGACGTCGACGTTGAGGATCATCGCCTCGCCGAGGTTCTCCGAGAGGAGGAGCCTCCCGGGCAGCCCGTCGTCGGCGAGCCGGAGGCGGCCCGGACGCAGGCCGACCACCACGTCGCCGGCAACCGGGGCACCGGGCAGCGGCAGGCTCCAGCCCGGGAAGACCGCGGCGCCGTCCTCGATCCGGGCCGGGATCAGGTTCATCGGCGGGCTGCCGATGAAGGCGGCGACGTCGAGCGTGTCGGGCAGGCCGAAGACCTCCTCCGGCGCGCCGATCTGCATAATCTCGCCCTCGCGGAACACCGCCATCCGGTCGGCGATGGTCATCGCCTCCTCCTGGTCGTGCGTGACGTAGATCGTGGTCACGCCGAGGCTGGAGTGCAGGCGCTTCAGCTCGATCCGCGTCTCGAGCCTGAGCTGGGCGTCGAGGTTCGAGAGCGGCTCGTCGAGCAGGAAGAGCCGCGGCTGGCGGACGATGGCGCGCGCCAGCGCGCAGCGCTGCTGCTGGCCGCCGCTGAGCTGGCCGGGACGACGGGCGAGCAGGTGGTCGATTCGCACGCGGCGCGCGGCCTCGCGCACCCGCTCGGCGATCTCGGCCCTGGGCACGCCGTCCATGCGGAGCGGGAAGCCGATGTTCTGCTCGAGCGTCATGTGCGGATAGAGGGCGTAGTTCTGGAACACCATCGCGACGTTGCGCTCGCCCGGCGGCGCGAAGGTCATGTCGACGCCGTCGACGGTCATTCGCCCGGAGTCGGGGACCTCCAGGCCGGCGACGACGCGGAGTGTCGTCGACTTGCCGGAGCCGGAGGGGCCGAGGAGCGCGAAGAACTCACCGGGGGCGATGCGGAGGTCGATGCCCTTCAGCGCGCGGAAGCTGCCGTAGTCCTTGACGATGGCTTCGAGGATCACTTCGCCGGTGGCGGTCATCGCCCGCACCTCTGGCGTTGCTGACCCGAATGCCGCCTACGCCCGCGAGAAGGGCAGCGGCACGCCCGCGGGGGGCCGCGAAAGCGGCCGCCCGTCGTGCCGAAGGCACGCCTTCGGCGTGACGGGGCGGGCGGCCGCTGCCCGGGCTCGGGGCCCGGGCGGGACTGCTCAGCCCGCGCGATCCTTTCTGAAACGTCGCTCATCGCCGGCCTCCGCCCTTGACGGCTCCGACGGTCAGGCCCTTGACGATCTGGCGCTGGGCGAGGATGCCGATCACGATCACCGGCAGCATGGCGATGAGGGCGGCGGCGGCGAGCTTCGCCCAGAGGGTCTGCTCGATCGAGACGAAGTTGTGCATGGCGACGGTCACCGGGCGGATGGTGTTGCCGCCGAGCTGGACCGCGAAGAGGAACTCGTTCCAGGCGTTGAGGAAGATGAAGACGGTGGTGACGCCGATACCGCCGCGCACCTGCGGCAGGATCACGTGCCAGAGCGCCTGCAGCCGGCTCGCCTTGTCGAGAAAGGCCGCTTCCTCCATCTCGCGCGGGATGTCTTCGAGGTAGGAGACCATCAGCCAGATGGCGAAGGGCAGCGAGAACGTCAGATAGACGATGATCATGCCCTGGTAGGTGTCGAGCCAGCCGACACGGTTCAGGATCAGGAAGTAGGGGATGACGAGGCCGACCGGCGGGATCATCTGCGTGACGAGGGTGTAGAAGCCCAGGCTCTGGCGGGCCGGCAGGCGCAGGCGTGCGAAAGCGTAGGCGGCGGGGACGGCGAGAAGGATCGTCAGCACCGTGGTGGCGGTCGCGAGGATCACGCTGGTGACGAGGCTCGCCGAGATCGAGAAGGAGCCGGAGAGCGCGTCGCGGTAGTTGCGCAGCGTCGGCTCGAAGAGGACGCGCGGCGGGTAGGCCAGGACCTCGGATTCGGATTTGAGCGAGACGACGACGGCCCAGAGGACGGGAAACGCCCAGACGAAGAGGATCGCGGCCGCCACGACGGTGAGGACCATCCGTCGCGCGGCGCCGGCGCGTCGCGGGCTCATGCGGGTCTCCCGGCGGTGCGGATGCGGAAGAGGAGGCCGGAGACGGCAAGCGTCAGCACGAGGAGCGCGACGGCGAGCGCCGAGCCGTAGCCGAAGTCGAGCTGGGTGAAGGAGATGCGGTAGGCATAGAGGTTCAGGATCTCGGTGGCCGTTCCGGGGCCGCCGCCGGTCGCCGCATAGATCGCCGCGAAGGCGGAGAGCGCGGTCATCGCGCGCATGATGACGACGATGACGATGGCGGGCCGGATCAGCGGCAGGGTGATGTGGAGGAAGCGGCGGTAGGCGCTGGCGCGGTCGAGCCTGGCCGCCTCGTACAGGTCCTCCGGAAGCGCGGCGAGGCTGGCGAGAAGGACGAGGAAGGCGAAGGGCGTCCACTGCCAGGTGTGGATGACGATGACCGAGATCAGCGCCGGCGTCGGGGCACCGAGCCAGTTGACGGTGCCGAGGCCGAGCGCGCGGGTGGCGAAGTCGATCATCCCGAAGTTCGGGGCGAACATCAGGGTGCGCCAGAAGAGACCGACCACCACCGGGGCGAGGACGATCGGCAGGATCGCGACGATGCGGAAGAGCCACTGGCCGCGCGGGATCTGCAGGACCAGGAGCGCGAGCCCGAGGCCGAAGGCGAGCTGCATGACGACGGTCGAGCCGGTGTAGATCGCGGTGAGCCGCAGCGCATGCCAGAAGGCCGCGTCGCCGAGCATCTGGCGATAGTTGGCGAAGCCCGCGAAGCCGTCGAGGAACGGCATCGCGAGGTTGATGGTCTGAAACGAGTTCCAGATCAGAAAGCCGATCGGGAAGGTCGTCGTCAGCAGCAGGATGAGGAGCGCCGGGGCCACGAGGAGGATCGCGAAGCGCCGCTCGCCGGCGACGAGCGCGTTCCTCTCCGCGTGACCCCGGCGGAAGGTCATTGCTTCATCACACCGTCGACCTGCGTCTGGGCGGCGTCGAGGGCTCCCGCAGGCGTTGCCTGGCCGACGAGGGCTGCCTGTACAGCCGTCGCGACGATCTCGCCGATCGCGGCCCATTGCGGCACCCGCGGGCGCCAGTCGACGTCAGTGTCCTCGTTGATCGAGTCCATCGTGGTCTGGGTGAGGCCGGCGCCGATGCCGTCGAGAAGCTGGGTGTACGGTTCCGAGCTCCAGAGCGAGCTGCGGTTGACGCCGAGGCGCTTGTAGGCGCCGTCGAAGCCGTAGGAGGTGGCGGCCTGGAGCTCCTTCGACCCCGCCCACTGGATGAAGAGCCAGGCGGCGGCCTTCTCCTTGTCGGAGATCGAGGCGTTGATCGGGAAGCTCCAGTTCCAGATCGAGGTGACGCGCCGGCCCGACGGGCCCTTCGGCCAGCGCGCGAAGCCGATCTTGCCGCCCACCAGGCTCTTGGTCGGGTCGGCGATGACGGCGGCCGAGTTGTGGGTGTCGATGTAGGAGGCGACCGTCCCCTGGCCGAACGCGTCGGCGATGTCCGGCCAGTTCCAGTTCTCGACGCCCTCGGGCGCGGAGGCCTTCAGGAGCGAGACGTACCATTCGAGCGCCGCCCCGGCCTCGGGGCCGTTCACCACGACCTTGTCGCCGTCGAACCACGTGCCGCCATAGGCGAGAAGGATCGACGGGTAGATGTACATGTTCTGCCCGGCGCCCTTGAAGCCGCGGAGCGCGGCGCCCCAGAGCCGGTTCCCGGGGTCGTTCGCCTTCGCGGCGTTGGCGGCGTAGTCCTCGAGGGTCTCGGCGGGCTGGAGGCCGAGCTTCTCGTAGACGTCGCTCCGGTAGATCTGGATGGTCGCCTCGCCCTCGTAGGGAATGCCGTAGGGCACGCCGTCGATGGCGGCGGCATTGCGCCAGCTCTCGAGGATGTCCTCGTAGTCGAACCACGCCTTGTCGGTGAGCTCGGGATTGTCGAGGAAGTCGGTGAGCGGGTCGATCCAGCCGTTGGAGACGTAGAGCGGGTAGTACATCGGGTCCGTCGCCGAGGTCGCCCAGGTGCCGGTCTTGCTCGAGAGGTCGAGGATCGCCTTCTGCCGGATCTGGCCCGGGGGCGTGCTCTCCAGCCGCACGTCCACCCCGCTCAGCTCGCGGAACTGCGGCAGGAGCGCCTCGAGGTTCTGGAAGTAGCCGGCCGGGATCACGCCGACGGTGATCGCGGTCCCGCTGGCCTGCTTCCAGTCGATGTCGCCCCCGAGCGACGCCTGCGCCCTCGCCCGGCCCGTGAGTAGCGCCGGCGCCGCCAGGAGCGCCGCCGTCGAGGCGGCGCCCTTCAGCGCCGCGCGGCGGCTGATGCCTCCCGCCGCCTGTCCGTCAACCTTGGTCATGCTTGATCCTCCCCTTTCGAGCAGTCATGGTGAATGACGACTTACTTTATCGTGCTTATCTGGATTCGCCAGCTCGATTCCGCTTACCAGCCGAACGTTCCAATGATAGGATGAATTCTGCAAGCACCTAGCCTGCCACGGACGCCGGAATGTTGGAACGGAACCCGCTCCCGCGCTATGCGCAGGTCGCCGGCGTGTTGCGGAACCGCATCCGCCGCGGCGCCTGGAAGCGAGCACGAGTCGATTCCGTCGATCGACCGGCTGATGGAAGAGTTCGGCGTCGGGCGGGTCACGGTGCGCCAGGCGATCCAGATCCTCGCGCGAGAGGGGCTGCTCTCGCCGGAGCAGGGCCGGGGAACCTTCGTCACCGCCCCGCCCGGCAGCCTCCGGCCGCTGCAGGTCCAGACCTCCCTCGCCGACCTGGCGGAAATGTACCGCGGCGACGCCCCCGACCTCGAGCATATCGTCGAGACCGACGAGCAGCCGCGGCTTTTGGAGGGCGAGCGGGCGTCGGCGCTCGGCTACCGGCACATGCGCAGGGTGCATTCACGCGACGGGGAGCGCTACTGCCTCGTCTCCATCCACGTCGCCCGGTCGGTCTTCGACCGGGCCCCGGAGCGCTTCCGCCGCGAGCTGGTCATCCCGCTGCTGCTCGGACTGCCGGGGGTGGCGATCGTCCACGCCAGACAGACCCTCGACATCGCCGCCGCCGACGTCGACGTCGCCCGCAGCCTCGGCGTCGCGGTCAACGCGCCGATCGCCGAGGTCCGGTGCGTGTTCGTCGGGGCCGACGACACGGTGCTCTACGTCGCCGAGGCCAGCCACCGCGGCGACTACGTCCACCTCACGATGGATCTTCTGCCCGCCGGCGCCCCGCAATGAGCCGGCCCCCCGACCCGGTCACCGTCCACGCGGGCCGGCCGCATTGGCCGGCGCCGGCGCGGCCCCGGGCGGGCGCCCCCAACGTGCTGCTGGTGGTCCTCGACGACTGCGGCTTCTCGCAGCTCGGCTGCTACGGCGCCTCGATCCGCACCCCGGCGATCGACCGGCTGGCCGAGAACGGCCTGCGCTACACCAACTTCCACGTGACGGCGATGTGCTCGCCGACGCGGGCCTCGCTGTTGACCGGGCGCAACCATCACGCGGTCGGCATGGGCTATCTCGCCGACTTCGACACCGGGTTCGACAACGCCCGCGGGGCGGTGAGCCGAGAGCCGCAACGCTCGCCGAGATGCTGCGCGAGGCGGGCTACGGAACCTACGCCCTCGGCAAGTGGCATCTGGCGCCGCCCGCGGAATGCAGCCCGGTCGGGCCGTTCCGGAACTGGCCGACCCAGCGCGGCTTCGACCGCTACTACGGCTTCCTCGGCGGCGAGGACGATCAGTACGCGCCCGAGCTCTGGGAGGACCAGCATTTCGCTCCTCTGCCCGGCCGCGACGACTACCACCTCAGCGAGGATCTGGTCGACAAGGCGCAGGCGTTGCTCGCCGACCATGTGACGACGACGCCCGACCGGCCGTTCTTCCTCTATCTCGCTTTCGGCGCCTGCCACGCGCCGCACCAGGCGCCGCCCGCCTTCATCGAGCCGTACCGCGGCGCGTTCGACGCAGGCTGGGACGCGGAACGCGAGACGGTGCTCGCCCGGCAAGAGGCGATGGGGATCGTCCCGCCGGGCACCGTGCTGCCCGATCACAATGCCGACGTGACCCTCTGGGCGGAGGTGCGCGAGGACGCCCGGGCCGTGATGTGCCGGATGCAGGAGGTCTTTGCCGGCTTCACCACGCATGCCGACGCGCAGATCGGCCGGCTGGCAGGCTTCCTCGAGCACCGCGGCCTCCTCGACGACACGCTCCTCGTCGTCATGTCGGACAATGGCGCCAGCGGCGAGGGTGGCGCGTTCGGGTCGGAGAATGAGTACCGTTACTTCCTTGGCCTGCCGGACACGCTGGAGGAGAACCGGGCCGCGATCGACCGGCTGGGCGGGCCGCGGGCGCACAACCACTATCCTTCAGGATGGGCGCAGGCGGGCAACACGCCGCTGAAGATGTACAAGAGGTTCACCTTCGGTGGCGGCATCCGGGCCCCCTTGGTCCTGCACTGGCCGGCGGGGATCGGCGACGCGGGCGGTCTCCGGGCGCAGTTCCACCACGCCATCGACATCGTGCCGACGGTGCTCGAGCTGGCCGGCGTCGAGGCGCCTGTTGTCTATCGCGGCGTCGAGCAGCTGCCGCTCCACGGCACGTCGCTCGCCTACAGCTTCGCGGACGCGGGAGCGCCGTCGCGGCGCACGACCCAGTACTTCGAGATGGGCGGCAGCGCGGCATCTACCACGACGGCTGGAAGGCGGTGACGCGGCACCGGAGCGGCACGCCGTCGAGGAAGACGTCTGGGAGCTCTACCACCTCGCGGACGACTATGCGGAGGTCCGCGACCTGTCGCGCGAGCATCCCGGGCAGCTGCGCGCGCTGGTCGATCTCTGGTGGGAGGAGGCGCGCCGCAACGGCGTCCTGCCGCTGGACGATCGGGCGCAGGCCCGCGCCTTCGCGCGCGATCCGGCGGCGACCTCGCGCCGGGAGTTCGTCATGCTGCCGGGGACCCGGCTGCTGACGCCGGTGTCGGGCCCGAACTTCGCCTTGCGCTCGTTCCGGATCGAGGCGCGCATCGCGCCGCTTGCCGGCGGAGAGGAAGGTGTCCTCTTCGCCTGCGGCCGCCGCGCCGCCGGGTTCGCGCTCTACCTGAAGGACGGCCTGCTGTGCTTCGACTACAATCTTGCCGGCCGTCACAGCGTCCTGCGGTCGCGCGATCCGGTGGCCGGCGGGCTCACGCGGCTTGCGGGGAACCTCCTGCTGGACGGTGGCCGTGCCCGCTTCGAGCTGACCGGCGACGGAGCGCCGCTCGGCGCGTCCGATCTCCCCATGGGATTTCCGGCCGGCTTCGGGCTCCTCAGCTCGCAATGCGGCATGAACGATCCATCGCCGGTATCGGAGGACTACGCCGCGCCGTTCAGCTTCACCGGGGTCCTCGAGAGCGTCACTGTCACGCTTGGAGAAGCCGATGAGGCCGCTGCCGCCGGCCTTTGGGACGCGGTGTCGAGGACGCAGTAAGCGGTGGCTCCGAAACCCGCTGGGTCAGGAAGCGGAGAACCACGAAGGCAAGCAGGTTTCGGAGTCCCGAGACGGGCGTTCATCCTGAAGTGAGCCTCGAAGGCGTGCCGATCGGCGACGGCCGTCGGTGCCCTTCATCGACGTCCTGAACAGCGACATCTTCGATGTCCTCGCCTGCGTCCGATTCACTCTCGCTCCGCCTACACCAGCGGCCTTCTGTCCTGACTCCTTGCGCCGGATCCGGCGATGTCCGGCCCGATTTCGTGCGGGACGGTGCCGCCTGCCGGCTTCGGCCGTCGACGAAGCCGGCCGCGGACGCCCCTGCGGGGGGCGGCCGCGATTCCGCGGCCACCCCGGGGCGCCCGCGCCCGGCTTGGAGAGCGACGGTCGAGGCGGCACCCCCTCGCCCTCCGCGCTGGCGCTCCGGGCGGCCGGCTGTCCACTGGACAGCCGGCTTCTCGGGCCGGGACTCGCGGGCCGGCGCCTGCTTTGGAGGCAAGCAGCATCGCGAAGCGCGCCGAATTCGCCCGATCGACAGGTCTTTTCAGGCTCCGACCGCAACGGACCCCTTGGGGTCAGCCGCAGGCGCCGATATGGCCGCAGGAGGTGCAGAAGTCGCAGCCGTCGCGGCGGATCAGCGTCGGGTGGCCGCATTCCGGGCAGGTCCGCCCGGCGACCGGAGGTGCGCCGCCGGGCGCCGGGGCATCGGTCCAGAGCGTCGTCGATCCCGCGGTCGGATAGCCGGCGGCGTCGAGGACGCCGAGCATCTCGTAGCGATGGATCAGGAGGCGCGCCACATAGGCAAGCGTCGAGGGCTGCACCGCCTGCTTCTCCGCGCCCGGGACGCGGGCGAAGAAGTCGCCCTGCGCCTCGGGCAGGTCCTTCAGCCCGCGCAGCTTCTTGCCGATCCAGGCCGGGTCGATCACCCGCATGTCGAGGCTCAGCGACTTCGTCAGGCCGTTGAACTCCATCGGGTAGGCTCCCGACAGCCATACGCTGTACGGCCGCTTGGTGCCGTCGGGCAGCACGCACTCCTTGACGAACATCGCGAAGTCGTCGCCGGTCGCCGGGTTCAGGATGTCGACGGTCCAGGAGAGGGTGCCGTCGACGCCGGATTTCGGCTCCTTGCGCGAGAACATCGCGTCGACGAGCGGGGTCTCGCCCTCGTCGCCGTCGAAGACGCCGAGGGCGCCGCAGCGGTATTCGACGACGCGCGCGAAGGCCGAGACGTTGCCGGCGACCGGGACCGGGCGGCCGTCGGGCGGCATCGCAAGGGTGAACGGGGTGCCGGGCGTCTTGGCCAGGCTGTCGAGCTTCAGCTTCAGCCAGGCCCGGTCCTGGGCCCGCATGTCCATCGAGAGGTTCTTGGCCAGCGCCGCGAGGCCGCGCGGGGTCTGCTCGCCGTTGACCCAGACCTCGAAGGGGTGGCGCTCGCCGTTCTCGACGTGGCCGACGAAGACCGCGAAGCGGTTCCCCGGCGCCTCGACCATGTAGGTCCAGGACGGCGAGCCGGCGGCGAGCTTGGGCCGGTGCGGCCAGCGCAGCGCCGCGAGCGCCACCTGGGGCGCGTCGGAGATGCGGATCCGCCGGTCGGGCTCGGACTGGTCGAGATCCTGCGGCGCGTCTCGCTCCACCGAGAGCACCGCGCCGAGCACGCTGTTCGGACGATAGGTCGTGATGCCCTTGAGCCCGGCGTGCCAGGCCTCGAGGTAGAGCGATTCGAAGTCCTCGAACGGGTAGTCCTCGGGCACGTTCACCGTTTTCGAGATCGCCGCGTCGATATAGGGCTGGATCGCCGCCTGCATCTGCATGTGGTCACGCGCCGCGATCTCGAGCGCGTTGACGAAGGCGGGCGGCAGCTCGGCCGCGTTGCCGCCCCGCGCCCGCCAGAGCCGCCAGGCGTGGTCCTCGACCCGGTACTCGCGCATCGATCCGTCCGGCTCGCGCTTGCGCCGGGTGTAGAACCAGGCATAGGCCGGCTCGATGCCGTTCGAGGCGTTGTCGGCGAAGGCGAGGCTGATCGTCCCGGTCGGCGCGATCGACAGCAGGTGGCTGTTGCGCAGCCCGTGCTCGCGGATCTCGGCGCGCAGGTCGTCGGGCAGCCGCCGGGCGTTGCCGGAGGCGAGATAGGCCTCGGCGTCGAAGAGGGGAAACGCTCCCTTCTCGCGGGCGAGGCCGACGCTGGCGCGGTAGGCGGCGTCACGCATCGCCCGGGTCAGCTCGCCCGCGAGCGCCCGCGCCGCGTCGCTGTCGTAGCGCAGCCCCAGCATGATCAGCGCGTCGCCGAGGCCGGTGAAGCCGAGCCCGACCCGCCGCTTCGCCTCCGCCTCGCGCGCCTGCTCGGGCAGAGGCCAGACCGTCGCGCTCAGCACGTTGTCGAGCATCCGGATCGCCACCGCCACGGTCGCTGCGAAGCGCGCGTGGTCAAAGCCCGGGTCCTCGCCGAAGGGGTCGATCACGAAACGGGACAGGTTGATCGACCCGAGGCAGCAGCAGCCGTGGTCGGGGATCGGGATCTCGCCGCAGGGGTTCGTCGCCTCGATCCGTTCGGCGTAGTGGAGATTGTTCTCCGCGTTGATCCGGTCGAGGAACAGCACTCCGGGCTCGGCGGCGTCGTAGGTGTTGCGCATGATCGCCTGCCAGAGCTCGCGGGCGCGGATCGTCGCATAGACCCAGAGCCCGTCGCCCCGCCGGTGGGCGCCGCCGGCGACCTGCGCCGTGCCGGGCTCGGCCTTGTGCGCGAGCTCGAAGGTGCCGTCGGCCTCGACGGCCTGCATCAGCGCGTCGGTCACGCCCACGGAGATGTTGAAGTTGTTGAGCTTGCCCGCCTGCCGCTTGGCGCCGACGAACTCCATGATGTCGGGATGGTCGCAGCGCAGCACGCCCATCTGCGCGCCGCGGCGCGCTCCAGCGCTCTCGACGGTGGCGCAGGACTGGTCGAAGACGTGCATGTAGCTGATCGGCCCCGAGGCGGCGCTGTCGGTGCCGCGGACGCGGGCGCCGCGCGGGCGGATCGCCGAGAAGTCGTAGCCGACGCCGCCGCCGCGGCGCATGGTCTCGGCCGCCTCGCGCAGCGCGATGTAGATGCCGGGCTTGCCGTCGACGGTCTCGGAGACCGAATCGCCCACCGGTTGCACGAAGCAGTTGATCAGCGTGACGTCGCGAATCCCCGACCCCGCCGCCGAGTTGATCCGTCCGCCCGGGATGAAGCCGTCCTCGAGCGCCTCGAGGAACACGGGCTCCCACCGTGCCGGCTCCGCCTCGACCTCGGCGAGGGCGCGGGCCACCCGCAGCCGCACCGCCCGCGCCATCTCCGGGCCGTCGAGCTCGCGCTCGGCGCCCTTGGCGTACTTCTCGCGCAGGACGTCGACGCTCACCTCCTGCCAGGGAAGCGTCGTCGCGTCGCGGGAGGGCTTCCGCGTATCGAGCTTGTTCATCGCCGCCTCGAAGGAGATCGCGGCGTCTGGACGGCGCCGCCAAAGCCGCATATTTTGTGAACCGCTAAGTCGATATATCTAGTCGTAGGCGCGCATGGCCGCAACCGTTCATCTCCTCAAGCTCTGCGTCGGCGCCGATGTCGTCGAGGATCTGATCGACTGGCAGGCCGACCGGATGGCCGAGCGCCAGGCGACCGGCGGGGATCCGGGGCCGTTCCACGTCACCCGGATGTGGCCGAAGCGCGGCGACGCGCTCGTCGACGGCGGATCGCTCTACTGGGTGTTTCGCGGCCGGGTGCTCGCCCGGCAGCGCATCCTCGGGCTCGAGCCGCGGCGCGGGGCCGACGGAATCGGGCGCTGCGCGATCCGGCTCGATGCGCAGGTGGTCCGCACTCTGCCGCAGCCGCGCCGGGCGTTCCAGGGCTGGCGCTACCTGCGGCCCGAGGACGCGCCGGGCGACCTCGTCATCGCCGGGGCGTCCGAGGTGCCGCCGGGGCTGATCGCCGAGCTTGCCGAGATCGGAGTGCTGTAGCCGATGCGTCTGTTCCCGCCTCTCGCTGCCGCCGCGCTGGCGGTCCTCGCAGCGGCGCCGGCCGGTGCGGTCTCCCGCTTCAACTGGGACGCGCTCGGGACGGAATTCTGCCGCCTGACCCTCGCCGGGGACCTCGCGGAGATTCGGCCGCTGCTGACGGTGGAGCTGCAGCGGGCGATCAAGGCAGCCTCGACGAACCCGGAGCTGATGCCGCCGCGGGTGCTGTTCCAGAGCTATAGCAACGAGGTCCCGGTCTGCGAGGCGCAGACGCGCAACGCCGCGCTGGTCGAGATCACCCGCAGCAAGCCGGGCGGCGCGCCGCCCGTCCTGGACCGAATATCTCGTCATCGTGCCCGAGCGGGACGGGACCAGCCGGATCGACGACGTGCTCTTCGCCACCCGCAAGAGCGACACGCTGCGGGCGCGGCTCGACTACCTGGCCGGCGGGCGCTGAGCCACGGCCGGCGGGGGCAGGCCCAGCCGGGCGCTGAGCCCGGCGAGCGCCGCGCGGTTCTGCTCGGTCCAGCGGGCGTCGCGGGCGACGAAGAGCGTCGCCTCGCTTTCGAGGATCAGGCCGTCGTCGAGCACGCGCAGGTGGTTGTCGCGCAGCGTCGAGCCGGTGGTGGTGATGTCGGCGACCACCTCCGCGGTCAGGTTCTTCACCGACCCCTCGGTCGCGCCCTGGCTGTCGACGAGCTGGTAGTCGGCGACCTCGTGCCCCTGAAAGAATTCGCGCACGAGGTGGTGGTACTTGGTCGCCACCCGGAGCCGATGGCCGTGGCGGGCGCGGAAGGCGCCGGCCGCGGCGTCGAGGTCGGACATGTCGGCGACGTCGATCCAGAACGCCGGCACCGCGACGACGAGGTCGGCCCGGCCGAAGCCCATCGGGGCGAGCTCGGTCAGCCGCTCCGCCCAGCGCGGGATGCCTTCGCGCACGAGATCCTGGCCGGTGACCCCGAGATGGATCCGGCCCGCGGCCAGCTCCTGCGGGATCTCGGCCGCCGCGAGCAGGACGAGGTCGATCCCCTCGACTCCGCGGACGCTGCCGCGGTACTCGCGGCCGCCGCCACTGCGCGCGAGCGTGACGCCGCGGTCCGCGAACCAGGCGATCGTCTCCTCCTGGAGCCGGCCCTTCGAGGGTACCCCGAGCCTCAGCCGCATAGCGCCACCAGCGCCTCGGGCCGCACGATGCCGCCGACCGCCGGGATGCCGCGCCCTTGCCCGAGCACCCGCGTGAGCGCGTCGTAGCGCCCGCCGGTGGCGATGGGCGGCAGGTCGGCCCGGCCGCGCGGCAGGGCGCCGAAGACGAAGCCGTCGTAGTACTCGAGCGAGGTTCGCCCGAAGCTCGCCTCGAAGCGCAGGCCCGCGGGCGCGATGCCGCGCGCGGCGAGGGCGTCGAGCCGGCCGGCGAAGCGATCGACCGCCGCGCCGAGCCCCGGGAGGCCGCGTGCCAGCACCCGCAGCCGGGCGAGGGCGGCGGTCGCGGTTCCCGCGACCGCCAGCACCGCCTCGATCCGCGCCACCTCGGCGGCGGCGAGCGGGGGCGTCGCCGCCTCCTCGGCCAGCCGCGCCACTCGTGCCGCCACGTCGGCAGGATCGCGCAGCCCGACCGCGGTGCCGGCGCTCGCGACCAGCCCGGCCGTCGCACCGGCCGCCTCGGCCGCGAGCAGGTCCGCCCGCGACGCCCGGACTGCGGCGTGGCCGTCGCCAAAGCGGTGGAGCAGCGCGTGGAAGCGGCGCGGCCGCCACATGTGACGCCTGAGCGCCGCCTTGCGCGCCGGGCTGGTATCGAGCGTGTCGATGGCCGCCAGCACCAGCCCGAGGTCGCCGGTGACGAGCTCGACCGGCGCATCGCCGAGCGCCGCGGCGATCAGCCCGAGGACCTCGGCGTCGTGCGCCGCAGGATCGCCGGCCTCGAAGACCTCGAAGCCCGCCTGCAGGTACTCGCGCGGCCGGTCCGAGCCGAATTCCTGGCGCCGCCAGACCGGCCCGCAATAGACGTAGCGCGCCGGCTCAGCGCCGGCGTCCATGTGCAGCCGCACGATCGGCACGGTGAAGTCGGGGCGCAGCATCATCTCCGCGCCCTCGTCGCGGGTGACGAAGGCGCGCGCCCGGATGTCCTCGCCGTAGAGGTCGAGCAGCACGTCGGCCGGCTGCAGCGCCGCCGGCTCGACCCGCATCGCGCCGGTCGAGCCGAGGACGCCGAGGATCCGCGCCACCTCGGCGTCGAGCCGGGCCAGCGCTGCGCCCATCCGGGCGCCCTTCAGGTAGGCCCGGTCGGCGATCATCAGGCGCCCCGCGCCAGCATCGCCCGCACCGCCGCGACCAGCTCCGCGCGCGGCACCTCGACCTGCGCCGGCTGGGCGCGCCACGCCTCGTGCGTCGCGATCTCCGCCGCGAGCCGGGCGCCGAGCGCCAGGTCCTTGAGCTGCACGACGCCGCGCGCCCGCTCGTCGCCGCCCTCGATCACCGCGACCGCCGATCCGCGCTGGTCGGCATACTTGAGCTGCCGCGCCATGCCGCCGCCGCCGAGGAACACCTCGGCCCGGATCCCGGCGGACCGGAGCTCCGCCGCCATCGCCTGGTAGCCGGCCAACTGGTCGCGGTCCATCACCGTCACCACGACCGGTCCCGGCTCGACCGCAGCCAGCCGCCCTTTCTCGCCGAGCGCGGCCAGCAGCCGGTCGACACCGATCGAGACCCCGGTTGCGGGGACCGCCTCGCCGGTGAACCGGCGCACGAGGCCGTCGTAGCGCCCGCCGCCCGCCACCGAGCCGAACTGCCGCGGCCGCCCGTCTTCGCCGACCACCTCGAAGGTCAGCTCCGCCTCGAAGACCGGCCCGGTATAGTAGCCGAGCCCGCGGACGACCGACGGGTCGATCACTCCGCCAGCGCCGCGCGCCGCCATCAGGTCGGCGATCGCCTCGAGCTCCTGCACGCCGTCGAGGCCGACCCGCGAGCCGCCCACGAGCTCGCGCAGCCGGGCGCAGGTCGCCGCCCCGTCGCCGCCCCGCGCCGCCATGAAAGCCAGGATGACTTCCGCCTGCTCGTCGCCGAGCCCGGCCCCGGCGGTGAAATCCCCGCTCTCGTCCCGCCGCCCGGCCCCGAGCAACGCCCGGACACCGTCCTCTCCGAGCCGGTCGAGCTTGTCGATCGCCCGCATCACGATGCCACGACGCGATGCGTCGCGCTCCGGATCGGCCGGATCGAGCACGCCGGCCGCTTCCATGACCCCGTTCAGCACCTTGCGATTGTTGATCCTGACCGCGTAGTCGCCGCGCGCGATCCCCGCCGCCTCCAGCGCCTCGCCGAGCATCGCGCACATTTCGGCGTCGGCGGCCACCGAGGACGAGCCTACGGTGTCCGCGTCGCACTGGATGAACTGCCGGAACCGCCCCGGCCCCGGCTTCTCGTTGCGCCAGACCGGGCCGACCTGATAGGCCCGGTAGGGCAGCGGCAGGGCCGCCCGGTGCTGGGCGAAGACCCGCGCGAGCGGCGCGGTCAGGTCGTAGCGGAGCGCCAGCCAGGTCTCGTCCTCGTCCTGCCAGGCGAAGACCCCCTCGTTCGGCCGGTCGACGTCGGGCAGGAACTTGCCCAGCGCCTCCACCGTCTCGACGGCGCTCGTCTCGAGCGGATCGAAGCCGTGGGCGTGGTAGACCTCGCAGATCCGCGCGAGCATCGAGGCGCGCGACCGCACCTCGGCGCCGAGATAGTCGCGGAAGCCCTTCGGGGTCTCCGCCCGCGGGCGGCGGGGCTTGTTCTGCTTATCCTTGGCCATCAGAGGTTCCCGGGTTCGGGCGCCCTCCTAGCGCAGCGCACTGCCCGAGGGCAAGCTCAGCCGCTCAAGCCGCAGTAGCGGCCGCGGTGAAAGATCAGCGGCGGCAGCTCCGCCTGGGTCAGCCGCAGCACCTCGCCGACCACGATCAGGTGGTCGCCGCCATCGTAGGCCTGCTCGTGCCGGCACTCGAAGCGCGCCGTGCAGCCGTCGAACAGCGGCACCTCGCCGATCCCGGGCTCGAACGTCACGGCCGCGAAGCCCGCGCCGGGCCGGGCGAACTGCTCGGCCAGCCAGCGCTGGCCGGCGCTGAGCACGTGGACCGCGAAGTGCGACGCCGCCTCGAAGGCCGGAAACCGCCGCGACTTGCGGGCCGGCGACCACAGCACCAGGGGCGGGTGCAGCGACACGCTCGAGAAGCTGTTGGCGGTGATGCCGAGCGGGCCGCGCGGCGTCATCGTCGTCACCACCGTGACGCCGGTCGCGAAGCGCCCGAGCGCGTCACGCAGCTCCCTCTCGCTGAACGTGCGCAACAGGGTCTCCCGCGGTTCCGGCCGGGCCGGTTTAGCCCGCACCGCCACGGCTGTCGATGCTAGACTCCCCGCTCCCCGAGTCCGCGCCCGGAGCCTGCCGATGCCCGACCCCGACGCCCGCATCACCGAGCTCGAGATCGCGCTCGCCCATCAGGAGCGAGTGGCGGAGGACCTGAGCGACGTGGTCCGCGAGCAGGCAGACCGGCTCGCGCTCCTCGAGCGCCGGCTCGCCGCGATCGCGGAGCGCGTCGCGGCGCTCGAGGCGAGGCCCGACGCGTTGCCCGCCGAGCGCCGGCCGCCGCACTGGTGACCGAGGGTTCCGCTACTTGCGGCCCATGAACATGCCGACGAGCGCGGTCAGGATGCCGCCGCCGCCGACGCCGCCGATCAGCTGGGCGATCAGCTGCCCCCAGTCGAGGCCGCCGGCCGCGGCGGCGGCATCGGCCGCGGCGTTCGGATCGACGGCCCCGCCGCCGAAGAGCGCGCCGAGGATCGATCCGCCGACGACGCCGCCCACCGCGCCGGAGATCAGCTTCGGCAGCAGCGCCATCCCGACGCTCTTGACCATGTTCCCCGCGATGCCGCCGCCGACGGCGCCGGCGATCGCGTTGACGATGATCGCAACGATACCTTCCATCTCTCTCCCCCCTTGTTGTCGCGCGGCCGCGGCCCGCAGGCCGCGGCGGACGAAGCAAAGCACATCTGCGCTCGTCCCGCCAGCCGGTTCCCCGGTCCGAACGCCGGGCGCTGACCCGGCAACCCCTTTAACCACCGGCGAAAATTCGCCGGCCCAGGGTTCGCTAGGTGAAATTACCCTCTACCCTTGAGCGCCGGACAGGCATATGGAAAGGACGAAGGATGCCGACTCCGCCGCTGCGGCGCGCCCCAGATTCGGAAGCGACGATGTATCTGCCCGAAAGCGATGCCCAGATGTTCGACATCCTGACCGAACTCAGGGTGTATGCCGCGATGAACGGGCTGCCGCAACTTGCGGAAAAGCTCGACGACGCGCTCCTGCTGCTCGAGGCGGAAGGGCGTCGCTCCGGCCGCCGGGCCCGCACCCTGCCGGCGGCGAAGGATACGCTCTAGCAGGTTGCTGAAGAAGTGTCTCGCGTCGGGCGGATGATCGTGATTCTCTCCTTGTGGTGAGCGAGGGGAGGAATGCGATGCGCGGACTGGCTGGTGGGGCGGAGGGTCTGTTCAGCTATGTGCGGCTCGAGGAGCGCGTTCCTGCGGAGCATCCGCTGCGGGCGATCCGGGCGCTGACGGACGCGACGCTGGCCACGCTGGACGGACGTTTCGAGGCGCTCTATTCGCGGCTGGGGCGACCGTCGATCCCGCCGGAGCATCTGTTGCGCGCGACGCTGCTGCAGGCGCTCTTCTCGGTTCGGTCGGAACGGATGCTCATGGAGCAGATCGACTACAACCTGCTGTTCCGCTGGTTCGTGGGGCTGTCGATGGACGCGCAGGTCTGGCATCCGACGGTGTTCACCAAGAACCGCGACCGACTGCTGGAGGCCGATGTGGCGCGGGAGTTCCTGGCGGGGCTGATCGGCCTGCCGCAGGTGAAGCGGCTGCTGTCGGACGAGCACTTCACGCGTCGACGGCACGCTGATCGACGCCTGGGCCTCGATGAAGAGCTTCCGCCCGAAGGACGGCTCGGGCGAGCCGCCGGGGCCGGGCCGCAATGGCGAGCGCAACTTCCGCGGCGAGAAGCGCTCCAACGCGACCCACGCCTCGACCACCGATCCGGACGCCCGGCTCTACCGCAAGGGCGATGGCCAGAGCAGCCGGTTGTGCTTCATGGGCCATGCCCTGATGGAGAACCGCAACGGGCTGGTGGTCGATGCCAGCGCTGACCCACGCCACCGGCACGGGCGGAGCGGGAGGCGACCCTGACGATGCTCGACCGCCGCGGGGGAAGGCGGCGCATCACCCTGGCGGCGGACAAGGCCTACGACGTGACCGACTTCGTCGGCGAGCTCCGGGCGCGCAAGGTCACGCCGCACATCGCGGTCAACGGCGCGATCAGCAAGACCGGCAAGCGGCGCCGGAGCGCCATCGACGGGCGCACGACGCGCCACCCCGGCTATGCGGTCAGCCAGCGCATCCGCAAGCGGATCGAGGAAGCCTTCGGCTGGATCAAGGCGCAGGCGGGATACCACCGGGTGAAAGTCCGCGGACGCGCGAAGGCCGAGGCCGTCTTCACCTTCGCCACCGCCGCCTACAACCTGATCCGCATCCCCAGACTGCTCGCAGAAGCCGCGACATGAGCACACGAACCGAACCGCCGCGCACAGCCCACAACACACCGACAAACCGCCGCGAACTCCGACGCCCGCCGCCAGACGACCTGAAACCAAACATCCGCAGAAAATCGCGCCTCTTCACACTCTAAGCCAGCCGCGGCTCTTGAAGACCCAGAACGACACCACGGCCGACAGCACCATCAGCCCGAGCGCGAACGGGTAGCCGATCAGCCAGTCGAGCTCCGGCATGACATGGAAGTTCATGCCGTAGATCGACGCGATGAGCGTCGGCGGCAGAAACACGACGGCCGCCACCGAGAAGATCTTGATGATCGCGTTCTGCTCGATCGAGATCATGCCAAGCGTCGCGTCGAGCAGGAAGGTCAGCTTCTGCGACAGCGAGCCGGTGTGTTCGCTGAGGAAGCGGGTGTCGCGTCCGAGCGTCTTGAGCCGGACCTTCGTCTCCTTGCTCAACGGTCGCTGCGAGCTCGTGGCGGTCAGGAAGGCGATCAGCCGTTCGAGCGTCACCAGGCTGTCGACGACGTTGGCGAGGAGGTCGCCTTGCCGGCCGAGGCCCTGCAGCACCGCCCCGTAGTCGGTGTTGCTGCCCTTTCTGGCCGGGCCGGGCCGGAACACCGATCGCGACAGCTGCTCCACGTCGCGGCCGATCTTCTCCAGGATGTCGGCCATCCGGTCGACCACCACGTCGAGCAGCGCGACGAGCGCGCCCATCCCGTCGGTGCAGCCGAGATCGGCGCGCTCGGCGCGGAGAGCAAAGGTGCTGAACGCCCGGGGCTCGTGATAGCGCAGCGTGACCAGCCGCTGACCGGCCAGGATGAACGTCACCGGCGCGAGCACCGGCTCGGCGGTCTCCATCCGGGACGGCAGGTTCGCCGTCATGAAGATCGCACCGTTCTCGACGTAGAGCCGGCTCGAATCCTCGATCTCCAGCATCTCGTCGCGGGTGGGCACGTCGACGCCGATCGACGCCTCGAGCGCGCTCTCCTCCGCCTCGGTCGGGTCGTGCATGTCGAACCAGACGACCTGGTCGACCGCATCGAACGGCGCGTCCACCGGGCGGAGCCGGCCGTCGTCGACGGCGTATCCCTGGATCATCGGTGTCTCCCGTTCGACTCGCCCGGCGGCCGGAGCCTAGTCCGCCGGCGCGGCGGGGCCAAGCGGGAGCCCGTGCTCAGGGGCCGTGGCGTTCCCGCCGCCTCAGCCGGCGCTCGCTGCGCTTGGCGGCGTCCCAGAGGCCGTCCATCTCGGCGAGGTCGGAGTTGGCCGGCGTGCGGCCGTCGGCGGCGAGCGCGGCCTCGATCGCCTGGAAGCGGCGGGTGAACTTGAGGTTCGCCGCGCGAAGCGCCGCCTCGGGGTCGACGCGCAGGTGGCGGGCGAGGTTCGCCATCACGAACATCAGGTCGCCGTATTCCTCCTCGACCCCGGCCGCGTCGCCGGCGTCGCGCGCCGCGACCAGCTCGGCGGTCTCCTCGGCGACCTTGTCCGAGAACGGCGCCGGCGTCGGGCCAATCGAAGCCCGACGCGGGCGGCGCGATCCTGCAGCTTGACCGCGCGGGTCAGCGCCGGCAGGCCGGCGGCGACGCCGTCGAGCGCGCTCGCATGCGCCGGGCTGGCCCGCGCGCTCGGCCGCCTTGATCCGCTCCCAGTCGGCGGTCTGCTCGATCGGCGGTCTTGTCGCGGCTCTCGTCGCCGAAGACGTGCGGATGGCGGCGGACCATCTTGTCGGAGATCGCCCGCACCACGTCGGCGAAGTCGAAGGCGCCGGCCTCCTCGGCCATGCGGGCGTGGTAGACCACCTGCAGCAGGAGGTCGCCGAGCTCGTCGCGGAGCTCGCCCAGGTCGCGCCGGGCGATGGCGTCGGCGACCTCGTAGGCCTCCTCGATCGTGTAGGGGGCGATGCTGTCGAAGTCCTGCTCCAGGTCCCAGGGGCAGCCGCGCTCCGGGTCGCGCAGCCGCGCCATGATCGCGAGCAGCCGCGGCAGGCCGCCGTCGGGATCGTCAAGGTTCGCCGGGCTCTCGTCGCGCATCGCCGCGACCCTAGCCGCGGCGCCGGCGCCGGCCAAGGCCGGAGCATCGCGACGCCTTGACGCTCCGCGCCGGCTCTGCGTAAAGAGCCCGGCAGCGGCGGAGTAGCTCAGCTGGTTAGAGCAGCGGAATCATAATCCGCGTGTCGGGGGTTCAAGTCCCTCCTCCGCTACCAACAAAATCAATGGGTTAGGGTTACCGAATAGGTTGCGAGTGGCCGAAAAGGTAACACGGCAGGTAACAAGACGGGAGCTCAGCCACGAGGAGGTCTCTACCTCCGGCTCCGAGTTCCTGATAGAGCAGATGCCTGACCTGCGCGACACTACAAACCCTAATCTGGTGAGATGGCTCGGCGACGCAGCCTTCCTCGTCGAAGCCGCCGGGGTCCCGGGTGATGGCCTGCAGTTCCGATTGCTCGCCAACAATTTGGTCGGTACCCAGTCTCCAACGCACCCTCCATGATCCCGGTGGGGTTGTATCGCGCGTTGGCAAAAATGGAGAACATGGCACCCATCGCGGTCCGCGATACGTTCATTCCCGCGGAGAGTCCGTTTGATGCAATGGTTTCAGTGGGGAAGGTCTGCCGCACCGCGACAGCGGACCTACTCGTTGTCGACCCCTACGTGGATCAGGTCTTGCTAAAGCGACTTCCTCCCAAATGCGCCCGAGGGCGTTTCAATCCGCATCCTCGCAGCCGACAAGAAGCTGAAGCCCTACGCTCAAGCCTGCAGCCGATCGGTGGGTCGCGCGTATTCAGTAGCTCTCGACCCTTGGAAGTGCGGGCAGCGCCCGAGCGGGCACTTCATGATCGTCTGATCATCGTTGATAGGCGGGATGTTTGGGACGTCGGGCAGTCATTTGCGCAGTTGGCGGTCCGCTCCCACACGTCGATCGCAAAGGCGAGCCCCTGATGTCGCGCAGCTAAAAGTGGACGCCTATGAGGAGCTGTGGGACGCTTCGGGTGTGCTGACGTGACCGGCGCAGAATGCCTCTGCCGGCATCACGTCCGGCGGGCCTTCGCGGCGTCCAGCGCCAGGCCGGCGCGCTCGATGCAGAGACGCCGCCGGCGGCCGTCCGGCCGACCAGGAGCGTGACGCCGCGGTTCAGCAGCAGCAGGTCCGCAGCGAGCCCGAGCGCGGGTTGTATACCGGCGGCGCGGCAGGCGCGCGTTAGCGGGTTGAGGCGCCTGGCTTCGGCGTGGTGCGGCTTCATGCGGCTCCCTCGATGGCATGGCCGTAGTGACACTGGCCGACATGGTCGCGGCTTCCGGAGAGCCAGTTGTGACGGCGCTAGCCGCCGCGGGATCCCGATCGCCAAGCCCGCGCCGACCGCAGCGCCAATCCCGCCGAAGCCCGCCGCCAGCTGCGGCAGCTGCTGCGCCAGGGCCCGCGCCGCCAGTGTGCCGGCTGCAACCTGTGTCGCAAAGTCCGCAATTTGGAAGCTAGCGTTCTGGATCGGTCCCGATCCGAGGCGGCTGAACGCGCCCGCGAGGCCGCCGATGCTCGCCTCGGCGCCTCCCAGCGACCGGGACGCCGCCGTCATCGCCACAGCGGCCCCCTGCCGCGCCTGCGCCGCCTCCTCGGCTGAGAGCGCGCCGAGGCGCTCAGCGCGTGCCACTTCCTCGAGCTGCGCCGCGTAACGCTGCTGCACGGCCGCCAGCGGCACGAGCCGCGCCCGCAGCGCGTCGAGCTCAGCGCCGTACGCCGCGATGTGGGCTGCCCTCCCCGCACCGCCCGCGAGCCGTCGAGGCCGAACATCCGATCGATGTGCGCGGCATTGTGTAGCAAAGGCACCAAGCGTTCCGCAGGGTTACCGGCCATGATTGAGATGGAGGGGCCGGCGTAGGGGTCGCGCCCGTGGGGGTCGGCACCGCCTGCCTGTTTGCGGCGGCCGTGCTTTCAGGTGGTGACGTCACCAAATGGAGCCGGCTGAAAGTGAAATCCGCGTCCCAAGCTTCCGGGCTTCGCCATTGCTTGGTGGCACCCGAACGGTCCATTCGATCATCCGGCTAGTCTGATAGGTTTCCCCTCCCGTCGAGGCTGCATAGAATATGCAATAAACTTCCCAGCGACTTACAGAGAACATCTGACTCGCTTCGCCCCCCCACGCCATGAGATGCTCATCAGCACCAGCAGCACCGCTAAACTGGACCTCGATTTCCTCCTCGCCATCTTTTTCTTCCTTTCGTATACTGAGGCCGATCCATGGTCGCTGGTCAGCGATCATGGTCTTGAGCGCGATTTCTGCGCTCGCCGCGGCAGCGTCGGCGGCGCGGCGTGCCTCAGCTTTCCCCACACGAAGTAGAGACCAATTTCGCCAACGCCAAGAGACAGACAACTAAGCGCGAATATCCAAAGCGTCCACTTAGCAACAGCCTCTTGGGCTACAAGATCGCTTTGATCGTGCTCGTATTCATAGGAAGCCTTTACGCGCTCAATCACGCATTTAACCAAGTCAGGCCGCTCACGGTCAAAGCAGGACCTCTCTATGTACTCATCGGTGTTTATGGCGTATTGGCGGGAATTCATCCTCAGCGTCAGCTTGCTTTTGCCTTAGGATACCGTACCCAACCCCTGTAATAGCGAATGCCACCATACAATAGACAGCAAATATTATAAATGCAGTTGATGTACGCCAATCGCGGTTAGGCATTGCAATAGGAACGCCGCGGTGAACTTCCCCCGAGAGAGCTTATTCCGCACGTTCACCTCTTTCTCGTCAATGCCTATCGCGGCTAGCCGATCGACAAGCTGGGCGTAGGTGACGCCTGCCCGCTTCAGCTCGGCTTTCAGGATGTTGGCGGCCTTGGCCTGCCAATCGGTCTTTTCGGTCACAGTGTATCGCTCGCGATAAAAAGGTATCGTAGGCGTTACATATGCCTTTGCTAGCAGTGCGTCAACGTAGTATATCCATGCCGGTCGCCAACCCGCGGCGCTGCTTCGCGGTCGTGCTCTATAGCGGGCACGTGGCCGGCACCGACCTCAACCACGCCGAGCGCGACCTGCTCGGGCACCTCGCCAAGAGCGCCGAGATCGCCTACGCGCAGGTCGAGGATGACATGCTGCGCACCCGCATCACCGCGCTCGAACGGGACTTAGAACAGGCACGCAGCGCGCAGCGCGTGGGAACAAAATGACAATGCTCAGTGTGGGCATCCTTGATGCACAGGTGACCTCTTGAGGCTCAGGAAGCCGATCTCACGGAGCAAAGGGAACTGGGATCAAACCTTCTCCACCTGTAAGTCATTGATCCTTCTAGAATGGCGATTGAGGTGGTGCCTGCGCTCACGGCACAGCCTTGCGGACCCGTTGGGCCTTGAGCATAGTCGCACCTTCACCGCGGGCGGCCACCGCCCGAAGCAGCAGGGCGGTTTCATCCTCGCGCGATGGTCCCTCACTGCCAGAAGCGCGTTCGGCCTCGCCTTGGCCGCGCTGCTTTTACTCGCCGGTCTCCCCGGCACCGCCGCCGCCCAGCCGCGGGAGGTCGAGGTCGGCGCCTTCGTGTCCTCGCTTTCCGACATCAACCCGAGCGGCGGTAGCTTCCGCGTCGTGCTTTACGTCTGGTTCAACGACCCCGCCGGACGCTTCAACGTCGAGCGGGACCTACACCTCGTTGCGCGGACCGCGTCGATCGATGCGATCGATACGGAACCAGCCCCGGGCGGCGGCAGCTACACATATGCGCGTATCGAGGCGGAGGTTCCGCAGGAGTTCGACTTCCGCGACTTCCCGTTCGACCGGCAGCGGCTCACAGTGCGGATGGAGGCGTCGGAGACCGTCGAGGATCTGCATTTCGTCCCGGACCATGAGGATACCGACGCGTCGGACTACCTTCCGATGCTCGGCTGGACGCTCGATGGCATCTCGATCGACGTCCAGGAGCACGCCTACGACAGCGACTTTGGCTACTGGACCGGGCGCGGCGCCGGGTATTCGCAGATTCAGCTTTCGCTGGACATCAGCCGCGAGCGCTCGCCGGTGCTGATCGACGACTTTCTCGGCTTCGTGTTCGCCTTCATGATCACCAGCCTGACATTCCTCGTATCCGCGACCGAGCTGGGGCTGCGGATCGGCATGAACACCGGAGCGCTGTTCGCGGCGGTAGTGAACCTCGGTCGTCTGCACGAGTCTGCGGGTTTTCGTCCGGACTTCGGCCTCGTGGATCGATTGGCCTTCCTGGTTTTCGGTGCCATCCTTTGCTCGCTGATTATTGCGATCACGATGCACCGGTTCGCCAAGCGCGGCGATGCCGATCGAGTTGAACCGGATCGACTCCGCCGTCGGCGCGGCGATGGTCGTGACCTTCGGGGTGCTGCTCGCCCTGACGCTGCGAGGGTCGCTGATCTGAGCCCGATCAGCAGGTCAAGAGCCGCGCGCTCCGCCCTCAGACAACGCTCGATGTCCTTGCCCAGCCGCTGCCGCCCGCCGTCTCCGGCCAGCGCCCCATCTACCACGTAACCAGCCGCCCGTGGAAGAACTGCCGGAAGCTCCAGGCATCTCCGGCGCGATCGAAGACATAGATGAGGTCGTAGCGGTCTTCGGGCCAGCTCTGCGGCACGGTCGTGTTGTTGCCGACGATCAGGTTGCCGATGGCCGCAATGTTCTCGTGCTGCCAGCAGATCAGGACGGTGCCCGGGCGGCCGATCGCATCGGCGACCAGCGCCTGCTCCTCGCCCTTCGTGTGGGTCGTCACCGGCGCCAGCTTGAGCGCCTCCGCCAGCGGGGTCACCGTCTGGAGAGGGCGCCTGCTGTGGCTGCCGACTTCCACTTCCTTACCACCGATCCGTGCCCTCTTTTTTCCCGCGCCGGCGGCGAAAATCACATCGGGCCGCGCCACGAGCGCATCGGCCGCACCCGACCCAGGCCCGGCGAAGACCGCCGCCAGCGCCCCGGCATGCTGCCAGCCGCGAACGGTCAGGGATTCTGGATCGGCGGTCCCGTCTTCTCGGATGCCGATGTGCTTCGGCTTTCGGGTCGGCTTCTGGGCGTGCCGGATGACGATGATCTGATCGGCCGGCATCGCTCAACCCCGCAGATAGACCGCTCGGCCGGCAGCCTCCGCTGGGGCACCAGGCCCGTCAACCTCAATGCCGCGGTTGGTGAGGCGGACAACGATGTGATCGTGTTGACCGCGCCCGCGGTTGGTCCAGTGAGGGCGCTGCCTTCTGAACTGCATCGAAGGCCAGCCCCGCTTTGAACCAAGGTGTCTCGCTGCTATCCGCCCGCCGCTTGGTCCTCGGTCAGTCCATCGCAGATTGCTCGCACGAAGCGCTTGGCTATGGCTCGGTCGGGATCGAGCTTCGGATTGAAGATGGTGACATCGATGCCAAGGGCCCGCCTCGAGCGCATCGCCGCCCGCAGGATCGGCACCAGTTCCTCCCATTTAAGCCCGTCCGGCAGGCGGTAGTCCACCGCCGGCATGATCGCATCGTCGAGCGCGTCGGCGTCGAGATGGATCCAGAACCCGTCGAGAATGGGCGCCGCGACACGGTCCAGCGCCCGGCGCATCGCTGACGCGACCCCCGCCGCGCGCAGTTCGCCGAGGTCGATCACATCGATGCCAGTGTCCTCAATCCGCTGGCTGCCGTGCTGCTCGGTTTCCTCTGCATCGCGGCGGGCGAGCGCGACGACGTCAGCGTCGCAAACCAAGGGCCGGCGGCCTTCCAGATCGGTGACGATGAGAGGCCCGCGCCCGGTCACCAGCGCAAGGTCCATTGACGCGGCCTCGCCGGCCGGCTCGGCCTCGGGCTGGTAGAAGTCGGCATGGCCATCGACGAAGAGCAGCCCGGCACGCCCGCGTCGGCACGTCGCTAGCATGCATCCGAGCAGGATCGAACAGTCGCCACCGAGCACCACCGGGAACGCGCCGGACGCGAGCAGCGGCTCGACCGCATCGGCGAGCGCAGTCGAATAGTCCCGAAGGCTCTCGGGATTGAGCAGGCCGCTCTCTGGATCGCGTCGCCTGTCGTAGGCAGGCGGCGCGACCAGCCCCACGCGGCGTGCGCCGAGCCCTTCCCTAAGGCCCGCCTCGAGCAGAGCGCCGGCCAATCCCTCGACGCCTCTCGGGAAGAGCCCGAGAACGGACGGAGCTTCGACGATCGCGAAGTCGGTCATGCGGCTCTCTCCGGAATCTCCTCCCCAAGAACGAACCGGATCGAAACGCGATCCCGGATCGGGTTGTCAGTGGCTCAGCATGCTCCAGCCTGCCCGCCGGGCCGCGCCTAGTCGGTCTGCCACGCGAGCTCTCGTCGCGTTTCAGTTCCTTCGTCATCGTTCAGTCCTTCATCGGGTCGTGACCCCAGTTCATCAGGGAGTAGCGCCAGCGCGATCCCGGCAGATCGTGTGCCGGCCCACCCTGCTTCAAGTGCCGGTGGACATAACCAACCACTTTTCGCATGTGTTCGTAGTCATGGTCGTCAAGTTCGCTCCTCTTCTTTCCTTTGATCTCGACGATCCGACGCCCGGATTTGTGCTGATCACCACCGAGGCAATGATCGCCGACAAGCCGGAGCCGAAGGGCCAGGCCGGCGGCGGCATGCCCGGCGGCATGGGCGGCATGGACGACTATTGATGTGATCGGACGCAAAGTCTGACGTACCGGAAGGTCTTCATCGACCAAACAATATCGGGTGCCCGGTTCGGCGCCCGATAGCGACGGGATCAGGTTTGCGCCTTCGACCCGGTCGAAGACGCTTCGAGCCCGAAAACGGCGCGCCGGACTCGAGCCCAGTCTATTTCGATCCCTCGAGAGCTAGTTCGGCACGGAGGTTTTCTTGGTCTCGTGAGATCGAGGCAACTGCGACTGTGCGCCCATCCTTACGGAACCTCACGAGCCCGTCGTGAGCCTCGATGTCGCCCACAGTCTCCGTGGCATCCCACGTTTCCGCGTGGCCAACATAGTGGATCGGAACGTCATAGTGCTGGCTCCAGAAGAACGGCGCCTGCTCGTAGCGCTCGCGTGCTCCAAGCATATTCATCGCCGCAATCTGGCCTTCCCGCTCGGCAACAACCCAGTGCTCGATGCGTACAGCGCCCGCACCGGCGAGCGCGTAGGGGAACCGGGCAATGTCGCCTGCAGCGAAGATGCCGGGTGCGCTGGTTTCCAGGAACGCGTCGACCATGACGCCTCGTTCGACGCGCAAGCCTGCCCGCTCCGCGAGCTCCGTTCGCGGGCGCACCCCGACGCCCATCACGACGAGATCCGCATCGAGCCGAGTGCCGTCATCCAGGACCACCTCCCTGTCCTCGATGGCAGTCGGCTTTCTCCCGAGGTGGAAGGCGACCCCGTGCGAACTCGTGTTCGGCCCGGACGAAGTCGCCGAGTTCGGGACCGAGCACCTTTTCGAGCGGTCGCGCGTCGGGCGCGACGACCTGGACTCTCAATCCGCGCTCAATCAGGGAAGCCGCGACCTCCAGGCCGATGAAGCTCGCCCCAATGACCACCGCGACCTTGCTTCCCTCGGTATGCTTGATGATCGCGCGGCTGTCGTCGAGCGACCGGATCGTGAAGACATGCGGTTTGTCGGCCCCCGGGATCGTCAAGCGGATCGGCTCGGCGCCGGTGGCCAGCAGCAGCTTTTCGAAGTCGAAGCTGCGCCCGTCAGCCAGCCCAACGCGTCGCTCGTTTGCGTCCAAGGTGGTGACCGTCGCGTTGAGTTCCAAACGGATGGCCCGCCGTTCATAGAAACGCGGGGATTTGAGAAAGACCCACGCCTCCGGAGCCTTGCCGGCGAGGAAATCCTTGGAGAGATTCGGCCGGTCAACGGGTTGCTCGGTATCGGCAGAAAGGATCGTCACCTCGCCGCCGAACCCCTCGCGGCGCAACCGTTCCGCGGCCGCGAAGCCGGCAGCACCGCCTCCAACGATGATGAAGCGAGCGCCGTCAGGCTGTTCGCTCGCAGAGGGCGCTGCTTCCTGCGCCTTCGGAAACTTCTCGCGGACGATGATCCGATCGCCCGAATGATCCACCCGCCAGCGGGGAACCGGATCGAAGGCGGGCGCCCTGACCGCTTCGCCGGTACGCAGACTGAAGCAGGCATGATGCCATGGGCACCGAACCGTTTCGCCCGAGACTACACCCTCGCCCAGCGGCCCACCGTAGTGGGTGCATTTGCTGCCGATGGCGAAGATGCCTTGGCCGATGCGCGCAAGCAGCACGGGCTCCTTCCCGACGTGACCACTGATCATGCCGCCGTCCGGCAGGGAGGCCATCGGCACACCTTCGGCAAGGTCCGGGCCGGTCGGCTCATCGCTCTGTGTCGCCATGTCGTTTACTCCCCCAGGCCTGATTTTCTGCGCAGCCCTAGTGTTCGATGGAAATCCATCGCTTAGGTTCCCGATATGGCCCGAACGTAGCCCTAAGCAGAGTGACCTGGAACAAGCTCGGGCGCCGGACGTTCGAGTCTCATCAGCACGCTTTCGGTTGGAGATCGCCATGCCCAGTGTGAAGGAAGACCTCGTCACGCTCGAAAAGCAATTCTGGCAAGCAATGGTGGACAGGGATACCGACGCCGCACTGAAGCTTACGAATGATCCCTGCATTGTTGCCGGAGCGCAGGGGGTGTCGCGCGTCAGCAAGGAAAAATTCGGCGAAATGATGAAGGCTGGCGACTGGACGTTGCACAAGTTCGAGCTGCGCGACATCGAGGTCGAGCAGTTGACCGACGACGTGGCGGTCATCGGCTACAAGGTGCGCGAGGAGCTCACGGTCGGCGGGGAACCCGTCGTCATGGAGGCAGCGGACGCATCGACCTGGGTCCGCGAGAACGGCAACTGGCTGTGCGCGCTGCACACCGAGGCCGTGTCCGGTGACCCCTACGGTCGCGATCGCAAAGAGCGTAACGCCTAGGCTTTGATCCTTAGCGTGACCTGCCGAACTGCCTCCTTGCGTATCGGCGCAGAGGGGCTTGTGCTCCACTAGGAGGCGCAGACTTGGCCAGCTTCGTTCTCATTCCCGGTGCTGGCGGAATTGCGTGGTACTGGCATCGTATTGTGCCGCTCCTCGAAGAGGCCGGCCACGAAGCGATCGCGGTCGACCTGCCCGGCGATGACCCGCAAGCCGGTCTCTCAGCCTACACCGATCGCACCGTCGAAGCCATCGGGACGCGCCATCCGATCCTCGTCGCGCAGTCGCTTGGCGGTTTCACCGCCCCGCTGGTTTGCGAGCGCGTACCCGTGCGCATGCTGGTCTTCGTCAATGCGATGATACCGGCTCCGGACGAGACGCCCGGTGAATGGGGGGAAAACACCGGGGCCGGCGCTGCACGGACGGAGGCGGCCCACCGCGACGGATACAGCCCCGACTTCGACCTCGTCACATATTTCTTCCACGATGTTCCGGCCGATGTGGTCGAGCAAGGCGAAGCGTATGAGCGCGAGGAAGCCGATACGATATTCAGCAAGCCCTGCCGTTTTCAGGCCTGGCCGGATGTTCCGATACGCGTAATTGCGGGACGTGATGACCGTCTATTTCCAATCGAGTTTCAGAGGCGCGTGGCAAAGGAGCGGCTGGGCGTCGCCGTAGACGAGCTGGCGGGCGGCCACCTGATCGCTCTCTCGAACCCACGAGGTCTCGTCGATCAGCTCCTGACGTATCTTTGAGCCAGACTGAGCCAGTTGGTAGTGCCTTACCCGCGCGCGTCGTCCGCGGGAATTGCGCGTACCCTCGGCGGGCGCCCTTCCCAGAGCCGCGCTGGGCGGGCCATGCAAGCGACCCGTGGCGGCGGGGTAGGCGTAGAAGGAGATGATCCGTGCGGGTGTTGATCGTCGGTGGCGGGGTCATCGGGGCAGCGATTGCGTATTTCTTGAGCCGTCGTGGGGCGCAGGCCATCGTCGTCGAGCGAACGGACGTCGCCTGTGCGGCATCCGGCAAGTCGGGCGGGTTTCTTGCGCTCGACTGGTGCGACGGAACCCCGCTCGAGCCGCTCGCGCGCCGCAGCTTCGCGCTGCACGCGCGCCTGGCGGAGGAGATCGGTGTGGATTGGGGCTATCGCCGGCTCGATACCTTTGGCGGTGTCGTCCATCCGTCGGCCCGCCGGCAGCATGACGTCGACTGGGTGTCCGATCGTGTTGCCATCCAGCAGCGCCTGGGCTCGCAGGAGACGACCGCACAGGTTCATCCTGCACGCTTCACTCGTGCCCTGATGCAGGCGGCAGAGTCGCAAGGGGCCGAGCTCCGGATCGGCCAGGTCGAGGGCGTGCTGTGCGATCCAGGCCGGCAGTCGGTAGTTGGGCTCCAAGTCGACGGAGAGAAGCTCCTCGGCGACGCAGTTGTCATCGCGATGGGGCCGTGGTCGATCCTTGCCTCCCGGTGGCTGCCGCTCCCGGCGGTATTCGGCCTTAAGGGGCATAGCATCGTGTTCGATACCGGCAGTGCCGTGTCAGCGGAGGCGCTTTTCCTCGAGTTGCGTGACCGAGGCGGCGCGGTGTCGCCCGAGGTGTTCCCGAGAAGCGACGGCACGACTTACGTCTGCGGTATTTCCAGCGAGAGCCAAGTGCCGGTCGATCCAGCCGAGGTGGTGCCCGATCCGGGCGCGATCGAAAGGCTGCACGACATCTGCGCCGAGCTATCCCCGGTGCTCGCGCGCAGTCCGGTGCTCGCGCGGCAGGCTTGCTTCCGGCCGGTGACTCGCGACGGGCTCCCCTTGATCGGACCGATCAGCGACGTCAAAGGCGCCTACGTCGCGACCGGCCACAGCGTCTGGGGTATCTTGAATGCACCGGCGACAGGGGAGGCGATGACCGAGTTGATCCTGGATGGCAGGGCGAGCACCCTCGACCTCGCCGCCTTCGCCCCCGGCCGAATGCAGCCTGAGCCATGGAGCAGGGTGCCGCGCACACGCGGGTCTCAGTAGGTCAATGCCGAGGACGAGCGCAGGCCTGCTTCCATACCGCCGACGCGAGGGACGGGTGCAGGTCTTCCTCGTTCATCCCGGCGGCCCGTTCTGGGTGAACAAGGACGACGCATGCCTGGTCGGTCGCCAAGGGAGAGGTCGAGCCGGACGAAGACCTTCTGCACGCTGCGCACCGCGAGTTCTCCGAGGAGACCGGGCTCACGTTGGCGGGGCCTGCAATTCCGCTTGCTCCAATCCGGCAAGCGTCAGGCAAGCTGGTCCACGTTTGGGCAATCGAAGCGGACATCGATCCCTCCGTGATTCAGAGCAACTCGTTCCCGCTGGAGTGGCCACCCCGCTCGGGCCAGGTGCGGCAGTTTCCGGAGGTTGACCGCGCCGCCTGGTTCGATCTCGCCGAGGCTCGGAGCAAGATCCATAAGGGACAGATCGCGCTGCTTGACGAAATGAAATCGAAGTTCGGCGGTTGAGCCGTGCATGTCCGTGTCGGAGCGTCTTGGAGTTGTCTGTAGCCGCCGATGAGCACCTGAGCACGGATCAGGACAGGAGCAGCTGACCCACGAACGGCGCGGCGGCGCCTAGCCCAAGTACGCCGAGAGTTGGGAACCTCGGCGCCAGCAGCAGGATCGCGGCGGAGGCGCCGGCGATTCCCGCGCCGAACACCCCGCCTCCGGAGAGGCGGAAGATCGCGATGACGCCGGCGATGACGAGGCCGGTGCCGACTGGGGCGAGCCCTTCGCGAGCTGCTCGGTGCCACTTCTTGTCGCGGTGTGAGTTGGTCGCCTTCAGCACGCCGTAGCAAAGCAGCGACGACGGCAGGTAGAGCGCCAGCGTCGCAACGATCGCCCCGGCCCAGCCTGCCACCTTCCATCCGATCAGCGTGCCGAGCATCGTTCCCGGGCCGGGCGCGGCGCGGGCGATCGCGAAGAGGTTGATAAACTCGCGGCTGTCGACCCAACCACGGACTACCACCGCCTCGTGCTGGATGGCGGCGATGATCGCCGAGCCGCCCCCGATCGACAGGAGCGAGAGCGGAACAAACACCAGGACCAGCGCAATGAGGGTGTCGTCGCGCATGGCTCAGGCCCGGCGCCAGGCGAGCGCGACGCTGAGCGGAGCGATCACCAGCACCACCGGGATCAGCGGCCAGCGCAATAGGCCGACGCAGGTCGCCGTCACGGCGATGACGACGAGACCGGGCGGAAACCGCGTCGCCCGCTGCACGCCGCGCAGGCAGATGACCAGCAACAGGCCGATCGCGGCGAAGGCGACACCCTGCGACGCCGCCTCGAGCGCTGCCACGTCCGGCAGTCGATCGAAGGCAGTGCTGAGCGCGATCACCGCGAGGAAGGGTCCGACGAGGAAGCCGAAGACGCCGACCGCCGCACCCGCGGCGCCGCGCAGCTGGTCGCCCATGCAGATCACCAGGTTGACGACGTTGGCGCCGGGCAGCACCTGGGCGATCGCGAGGCTGCTGGCGAAATCGTCATCGTCGATCCAGCCGTGGCGGCGCACGAACTCCTGGTGGAGCCACCCGGACAATCCGCCGCCGAAGCTGAACATGCCGATCTTGAGGCAGACGGGGAAGAGCGCCAGCAGCGAAGGCGCCCCGGCGGCCGCCGCAGCGCCCCCGGGGCCGGCAGCTTCGTTCTGCGGATTGGCGGTCACAGGTTACGCCGCCAGGCTACCGAGGTGGCCGCCGCTCGCGGCGAGGAGGCGCCGGGTGTAGTCGTGCTGAGGGTTGCCGTAGACGGCCTCGGTTGTGCCCTGCTCGAGGATCCTGCCGCGGTACATCACGATGACCGACGTGGCGAAGTCGCGGACCAGCGCGAGGTCATGGGCGATGAAGACGTACGAGAGCCCGAGCTCGCGGCGCAGACCCTTGAGCAGGTCGATCACCTGCGCCTGGATCGAGACGTCGAGTGCTGAGACCGCCTCGTCGCAGACGATCAGGTCGGGGTTGAGCGCCAGCGACCGGGCGATGGCGATGCGCTGCCGCTGGCCGCCG
>CAVXOH010000015.1:0-110386 GCA_963763295.1 uncultured Alphaproteobacteria bacterium | reverse complement strand
TTCGACCGCGGAGTTGGTCGACTGTTTCCGCGGCTTCCGCGCGGGTAGCCCGAAGCCAAGTGCCGGCAATCTTTGACGAAGATGCCGCGGTCGTGGGGCGAGGTCCGGGGATACCCCCCTGCCAATTTCGCGCGTGTAGTAGATGAGCGACCCGCCGGTCCCGAAGATCGAAAAGCCTCCGAGTTCTGACGCCCCCCCCCGGGGGTGCGTTCCGCGCCCACGTCGGCCGCATCCGTGACTTGGATCGGTCCGGATATCAGCGCCCCATGCGCGCCTCGCTGGTGGGGCGAGGTATCTCCTGTAGCGGATCGGTGCCACGACCAGGCGGAGGTCGATTGCCGGAAGCAGGTCGGCATGGCGGCTACCCATGGCGAACCACCAATCCGAACCGGCTGAACTCATCCTCGAAATCGGCGGGGAGCTCGCCGCAGTAGATGATGGCCTGGCCTTGGAGAGGGGCGCCGGAGGAATTGCCTTCCGGATCGAGGAATTGGATGCGGCCCTTGGGGAAGCAGATGGCGCTCGCTTCTGTTGCCATCGTCTGAAACCACCCCGTCTCCGTGGCATTGTTCACGAGCACGATGGCAGAGGATCCGCGCTGGACTTCCCGCGCCATCTTTTCGGCGAACTTCCCGATAAGCGACTGCGCATAGGGCGGGTTCATCCAGATGCGGCCCAGCGGCCACTCTTCTGCCAGCCCATCGTCCTCGGATGTGAAGTAACGGTGCGCCTGCACCGTCCGGTTGGCGATCTCCGATGACGCTGGGTCGAGATCGAAGCCACCGAGAACCGCGCGGGCCGCTCCGATGAATTCGGCCGGGGTGTACCACTCGTTGTTGCCGGAGCTCCGGGCAACGTGCGCCTTCACCTTCTCGCGGGCAACTTGCTTGGTCATGTCGAGTGGAGCCTCGACAACCGCCTGAACATCCTCGGGGGGGAGGTCCGCCACCTGTGCGGCGAGCGAGACGCTGATGGCACCAGAGTCGACCCGCGGTGCGAGAGCGGGCGCGTCTTCCTGAACCTGCTTAGCGGCGCGAACACTGCGCTCCGAGACGTTGAACATCCTGGCGGCATCCGCCTGCGTTACCGACGGCTGCGGAACGGCTTGGACCGAGAGCGGCAAGACCGGCAAATTTGCCGCTCTGTAGTCGGCGCGCTGGCCATGGTCCATATTGGCGATGCGCGCCGCGATGCTCGCCCGCTGGCTCTCGCTCAGATGCCGACGGACAAGGTTCGCCGAGACGACGAACGCCAGCGGATCGTCGCCGTCGAACTCGCGGACGGGATACGCCATCCCGAGGTCGCGGGCGCACATGTAGCGGTTGCGGCCGTCAAGGATCGCGTCGCCGAGCATCACGACAGGCTCGCGCACGCCGTTGCGGCGCACGTCCTCGCGGAGGGTGTCCAGCTCCGCGCCCTGCATCATCGGGAACAGGTTCGCGTACTCGTGGAAGCGAACGGGAGACTCCGGGCAGATGCGCATTGCAACGGTGTTCATTTGGCCTTCGCGCCGCTGGTGCAGTTCGAGTCGGCGACCAGCGCCACCCGGGCTTCGCTGTGGGTGCGGGGGTCTCTCTCTGCGGGTGCCGGGGCTCCCGACGCGGCTCCTTCGACGTGGCTCGGCCTCGCTGTCATCTTCTGCTCCTCTCCCCAGGGGCTGCCAGCACGGCACTCTGGCTGGGGTCAGCGCAGTATAGCGGAGAAGTTAAGCTATTGTAATGGCGTCATTTATTGACACTGTGCGACGATCCGCGTCATCTGCCGACGCCTCACGGAAGCGCGAGCCGGCCGGGCGTGCGAAGCCACTCAAAGCCGGGGGCTTACGGAAAGCGAAACGACGGTTTTCTGGGTACCAGCCGCACGCATGGGGACGGATGAGGACGGATGAATCCAGACTTTCTCTACGCACGCGCGCGTATAGAGAAGTACGTTTTTATCCGTCCCGATCCGTCCCGCCCCCTGCCGCGGCGATTGACAGGACACCGCTATCCCGCTTGGCTTGGAGAAAAGAGCAAGGGGAGGTGGGCTTGGGACACGTGCACCTCGGCGTCCTGCCGGGCACTCGGAAGTGGCGCGAGGTTGTTGACCTCGTCGAGGGCGGTGCTTCGGACGACCTGGTGATTGCATCAGCGGCAATCGCGGCCGAGCGCGACCTGTCGCGAGCGGTCGATGATCGCGTCTTCATCGAGAGCCTGCGCCTGCTCGCCGCGCTGCCTGATGCTGCGAGAGTGGACGACCTTGCCTCCGGGCTGCGCGATATCGGGATCGAGGTCTCCGGATCGCCTGATCTGATGGACCTGGTCGTTGGCCTTGGTGAACGCCTTGATCGGGTGTCCCCGGCGGGCAGTGGCACCGACTTCACCGAGCTTGCTCGGCGAGCACTGCTCACGACCGTCACGCGGGAGGTTGGTTCCGTGCTTCCGGGGTTGCTGGAGCCAACCACCGGTGACCTGCAAGGAGCGCTGCGGCGGCTTGGCAGTTCCCGCGTCTTCGCGGCGTTGGCACGAGCCTACTTCACGAGCTTGCTGTCCGGAACCCTGCGCTACTGGCTGGACAGAACGTTGTCAGCACAGATCGGGCCGGGACGACGCTTCACCGACCTCGTGGACAGACGTGCCTTTGACGCTGCGCTCGACCAGTACTGCCTGGAAGGAACCCGGATCGTTCGCGAGTTCGCCGCAGGGTGGTACGGCAAGTCCCAGCGTGAGGGCACCCGGATCGGGACCACGGAGGCGACACGGTTCGGCAGCGTGGCCTTCAAGAAGATCATCGAAGAACTCGGTCGCAAGCGGGACGAGCATGGCTGAGGTTCGTGTCGCCGGCGGTAGGGGGCCGAAGAAGCTCTTCTTTTCGTTCGATGCCGCGAAGGGTGATTTCCCTCTGGACTTTGAGCGCCTGCAGGCCAAAGCACTGGCACCGGTCGACGCCGCCTGCTGGGACTTCCTCGAGATTGCTGCGACGGTGTTCGCCGCCGACACCTCCACCAGGCGCGGCTCGCCGAGCCGCCCTCACCTTGGCGCTGGCTGGCGGCGCAGTTTCGCCTTCTCCGTCCCCGTCGTTCGCCACGACATCTGGTCCAGCCCACACATGCAGGCGGCTCTTGCCGATGCGGTGTCGTTCCTGACCGACGATGAGGTCGTGTTCGAGTTCTCCGCAAAGCCCGAAGTACCGCCCAGGCAGTATCCCCTGCTCGACGACACGACCGCGACCCCCTTTCCGGCAAGCGAGATCATCCTCTTCTCGGGCGGCCTCGACTCGCTTTCCGGCGCCATGCATCGCCTGACGACGAGCGAGGACCGGGTCGTCCTCGTCACGCGCGAGGGTCGCACCAAAGAAACGCCGCGGCCAAGGATCCTTGGCAGTCACGTAGCCCGCCTTTTCGATGGCCGCGTGCTGCACGCCCGCTTCAAGGCAACGCGTTCCTGGGGGCGTGGACCTGAGCGTACGCAACGGTCTCGGTCGTTCCTGCTGGCAGCCCTCGGCTATGTGCATGCGCGGATCTTCGGCGCACCCAAGGTGTGCTTCTATGAAAACGGCGTCATCAGTCACAATCTGCCGATCAGTCCCCAGGTCATCGGCACGATGTCGACGCGGACGACACATCCGCTGGCGCTTCGCAAGATCGTTCGGATCTTCGATCTTCTGGCCGAGAGCCTGGGCCATTCCCGGATCGCCCTCGAGAACCCGTACCAGTGGCTGACAAAATCCGAGGTCATCGGGCGGTTGCAAGCCGCGGGCGGCGAACGGCTGATCGCTCAGTCGGTGAGCTGCACTTCGCTCCAGGCCCAGAGCAATACCCACACCCACTGCGGCTCGTGCTCGCAGTGCCTCGATCGACGCTTCGCCATCGTTGCCCTGGGGCTTGAGGAATACGACCCTGTGCACAGGTACCTGACGGACGTGTTCCTTGGACCGCGACCCAAGGATCAGTCCCGCACCATGGCACTCGATTGGACCCGGCGCAGTCTCGAGGCCGCTGAGATCGAGGTCGTTGAGTTCGTGGCCCAGAATTCGCAGGAGATCGTGAGAATAGCTTCCGGACATCGGGAGCTGTCCAGCGCAGCTGCGATTGCGCGGATGCACGACCTCAACCGGCGCCACGGCGCGGCCGCCAAGCATGCACTCTCACGCGTCGTTGCCTCGCAGTCCGATGCGATCATCGCGGGTGGTCTGCCCGAAACGTCGCTTCTGCGGATGCTCCTTGCCAACCGGCTCAGCGTTCCCGAGCAGCCGTGGCGGCGGCTCGTGCAGTCGTTCCCCGAGCAAAGGGTCAGCTCCCAGATGCCGGCCCAGAGCAATCGCTTCCCGCTTCAGGTCGCCTTCGGCGAGGACGGAGGGGAAACTTCGTCGACGTCCTGGAGCTTGCCACGCTCACCGGCGTCCAGGCCGATTTTGCGCATCGGCTCAAGGTCCCGTTCGATGAGGACCGGTCCGCACAGCTCCGTTTGGAGGAATACCGATACACTCATGCTGGTACTGCGCACACGGTCAGCAAGGATGCAGCCAAGCGCTGCGCCGCTCGCATAAGGCAGACCCTCAGAGAGGCCTACTTCGCAGTTGAAGAGACGCTCCCTGAGCGCGAGCTGCTGATCGAGACGAAGCAAGGGAAGGGCTACCGGCTCGATCCGACGATCAACGTAATTCGATCAGCGGACGATCGTTAGCCGCAGAAGGATCACGGGCCGTGTCGCCCCGATTGGCCCGGCTGTCACCCCGAAGACATTGAACTCCGGCCAAATACCTAAGAACTCAGAACTTTATTCCGGCTTGTTGTTACCCTTTTCTCGGACGCTGTCACCCCGTGCGAGATGCGCCGTCGGACCGATCCTCTATCCTTGTCCCGAACCGGCAAGGAGCCCCGAATGCCCGACGATACCTCCGAACTGTCGCCGCGCACCCTCATCCGCGAACGCGATCTTGCGCGCCGCTGGAACAAATCCATCCGCTTCCTGCAGCGGTTGCGTGCGGCCCGTTGCAGCCCGCCCTGGTTGCGGATCGGCGCCACGGTCTACTACCGCGCCGAAGACATCCTCGCGTTCGAGGCCGCGCGGATGCACGACGGAGCAGACGGATGAACGACCAGACCTTCCGCCGCCTCGCTCCCGATAGAGCTGCCATCGCGCGCCACCTCGACTTGCTTTTCGGCTACCTGGAGGGCTTCGCCCCCGTGCGCCTTTTCGGTGAGGTGGGAACGCCGGAAAAACGGTCGATCACGCCCTTCCTGCCGATTGGACCGGGGCTTGCCGAGCGTGTCGAACGCCTCGCCGTCGACGCAGCAGCCTCCTTCCACGGTGTCTACGTCGTACCAGGTGCCGTGGCGCAGGGTGGCAAGGCTGGTGCTGACGATGTTGTCGCATCGGGCGCACTTCTCGTCGACCTTGACCACGGGGATGTTGCCGCCAAGCGCCGCTACCTCGAGCATCACCTGGGAGCGGCAAGTCTCGTCGTCGCCTCCGGCGGCGTCACCAAAGAGGGTCAAGATCGCCTTCATCTCTACTGGAGGCTCGCCGAGGCAGCGACAGGAGAGGATCTCCGAAGGCTCATCCGCCTCAGGAGTGCCGTCGCCGAGCGCGCCGGTGGTGACCCCTCTTTCAAGAGCGTCCACCAGCCTGTCCGGGTCGCTGGGTCGATCCACGGCAAGAATGGCGTTCAGAGGCTCGTCCGGATCATCGACGACGTCGCGCTTGAGTACGAGCTCGCCGACCTGATCGAGCGCGTCAACGCCCTCCCGCTCGAGCCTGCCTTCGCGCCGCTGTCCTCGGTTACGAAACGACCCTTGAGTACGACCGACATCGACGGGCTCATGACATCGCAGACCCGTGCCGGTGGCATTGATGGCGAGACCAGGTTCTCCGCGCTCAGTCGGGTAATCGGGCATTGGATAAGGCAGGTCCGACACCGGCGCGCGACACTCGACCAGGCGAGGGAGGCGGTAGCCGACTACAACGCCGCGATGATCGTGCCCCCTTGGCCTCAAGCCCGGCTCAACAATGAGTTCGATGCCCTTCTCCGTGTCGATCACTCTCGCAACGGACCCATGCCTTCGCTCGGTGGTCTGCCCGACGTCGCGCCGCCGACGCTGAGCGAAGACGGCCTGGCCGCCAGCTTTGTCGCTCGGCATGGCGCCGAATGGCGATACGTCGCTGGGTGGGGAAGCTGGCTCAGGTGGTCGGGCAAGCAATGGCTCAGAGACGACACCCGCGCCGTGCTCGAGGCGATCCGTCAGATCGCTCGGAGCGCGTTGACGGCCGACACGAAACCCTCGGACGCACGTCGCGTGGCCAGCGACAAGACCATCCGGGCAGTGGAGCGCATCGCGTCGGCCGACCCGTCGATCGCTGCCCGTGTCAGCGACTGGGACGTCGATCCGTTTCTTCTCAATACACCCTCCGCCATCGTTGACCTCGAAACCGGCGAGCTGATCCGGCACGAACCCGGACGGATGCTGACACACATCACTTCCGCCTCGCCGGGCGCACCATCGCCCCGCTGGCTGGCCTTTCTCGAGGAGATCACGGGAAAGGACGCGGAACTCGCCGCCTATCTGGCCCGGCTCTGCGGATACTGCCTTTCAGGATCGATCCAGGAGCAGGTGTTCGTGTTCCTCCACGGCTCGGGCGCCAACGGAAAATCCGTCTTCGTTCAGGCCATCTCGCAGGTCATGGGCACCTATGCCGCTACCGCGCCACTCAGCTCGTTCATGGCGGCGCGCACCGATGCGCACCCGACCGACATTGCGGGTCTGGTCGGCAAACGGCTTGTCAGTGTGACCGAAACCGAACCGGGACGTGCCTGGGCGGAGTCCCGCATCAAGACGATCACGGGGGGCGATCCGGTCCGTGCACGCTTCATGAACCGGGACTTTTTCGAGTTCTCGCCGACCTTCAAGCTCTTGGTGGCCGGCAATCACCGCCCCCGGCTCACTGGCGTCGGAGAGGCCATGCGGCGTCGACTCCACCTTGTGCCGTTCACCGTCACCATTCCCGCCGACCATCGCGACAAGCACTTGCTCGAGCGGCTACTCGAAGAACGCGACGGCATCTTGGGCTGGATGATCGAAGGACATGCGTCATGGCGGGAGCTCGGGCTCGCACCGCCGGAGACGGTGCTCCGGTCGGTCGAAGAGTACTTCCTGGACGAGGACATGGTCGGACAGTGGATCGAGGAACGCTGCTCTACCGGCGCCTCCCATCGGGCCACCTCGCGGGCGCTCTTCGCTGACTGGTCACGGTGGGCGCAGCAGGCCGGAATCGACATTGGCTCCCAGAAGACACTTGGCGACGCTCTTCGCGATCGCGGTTTCGTCGCGGGGAAGTTCTGTCGCCAGCGGGGCTGGCTCGGCATCGGGCTGCGGCGCAATGCCTCCAGTATCGGAGACTCCGGGTGAGCAGCGTCATGAGTGGAAGAGAGCGGCACTGCACAAGCAGACCCCAATGAAACCGCCGCGGGTCCGCTGGAACACGACCGAGGCGCGGGTTGAGCGCTTTGTGCGGCTGGCGCAGCGGCTCGATCTGCCCGTCTACGGATTCGAGGTCCGGGGACGCGATGTGACCGTGCTGACGCAGCCGCGCGAAGCCGGGTCGCCGGCGCCTCCGGCCGGGCCGGACCCCGTCGAGCGCTGGTTCCGGGACAACACCGGCGCAGACGACGCAGGGTATCGTCCTGTGCGGAAAAAGCAATGAAAACAGGCGCTCTATTCCCTTGATAACCCTCGGGAACCGAGCGTCAGTGTCCGTTGGGAAACGGGGGAGCGGACCTGATGCCGGCGCGCCACGACACCATCATCGTCGTCCGAAAGAAGAACGCCCGGGGCGAGGCGGTCGAATACCACACCGTCGGCCGGAGAGGCCCGAGCATCTGGCGCACGGGCGAGCCGAATCCGCCGGGGACTCCGGGCTATCAGGCCGCACTCGACGCGGCGATCGGCCTTCAGACTGCCCTTGAGCCCCCCGCCTCAGGGCATGGCTGGCGCACAGTCGAGGACCTCCTCGACGCCTACGAGCGCTCCCGTGAGTTCTGCCGCCTCGCCCCGCGCACCCGGATCGACTACCTGAAGGGACTGGCTGACGTCCGCGCCAGGTACGGGAGCGCGCCGCTCGGCATCATCAACAGCGTCGCGCTCAAGGGCAACGTGCTCGACTGGATCGAAATGCGCTGGGCCGGCAAGGGCGCCGACAAGCGGCTCGACCCGTTCAAGTTCGCGCTCAGCTGGGCGACCGGGCGCCATCCCGAGCGGGTGCCGGCAAACTACCTGCAGGGCATCCCGCGCTTCTATGAAGGCGCCGATCGCGCGGAGATCATCTGGGAGGACATAGAGGTCGACCTCTTCTGCCAGCAGGCTCCCGAGTTGCACGCTGACGCGGTGCGACTCGCGCGGGAGACCGGGCTGCGCATCGGCGACCTCGTCGAACTCGAGCGCAGCGAGATCAAGAAGGCGCCGGATGGCAGCCGTGCGATCATCCTGCGCCCGAACAAGCGGCGGCGGCGCATCGTGAATATGCCGCTCACCTCCTTGGCCGAGGCCATTATCGATAAGGCGCCCATTTCGCGTCGCCTGATCCTGAAGCCGAAGCGCGCGGACGCTTGGATTCCGCCCGGCTCTCCCGAGAGGTCCGAGAGTACGCCACCGCGTTCGGGATCCGCCCGGACCTCCGGTTCAACGACCTGCGCGGAACGAAAGTCACCGAGATGGTGTGGTCGGGGATCAGCGTGCCCGACCTCGCGATCCGGATCGGGTGGAAGATCGAGACTGCCGCGAAAATGCTCGGGGTCTACGCCGCGCTGAACCCGGGACGCGCAACGGTGCTGGCGCTCCCAGCGTCGGCGAGGCGGGACGACATCAGCGGCTGAGGGTCGCAAGGCCATCCCGCGACCCACTCCGGATGCTTCGGCATGCTACCCGGCTCGTCATTTCGGCGCGCGGATGATATCCGTTCGGGAAAAGCCGGTCGCCGAATTGTCGGGAGGAAGGGGCTGTGCGGCTGCTCCTCGTCGAGGACACCGAAGACGTGGCGGAAGCGATCCTAGTCTCGTTCCTGCAACGCGGCGACGCGATCGACTGCGTCGACAGCGTGAAGGCCGCCCGTGAAACGTTGGCGGTGAACGACTACGAGGTGGTTATTCTCGATATCAACCTGCCGGATGGCGAGGGCACGGAGGTGCTACGGGCGCTGCGGCGGCAGCGGAAGCCGACCCCGGTGCTGATGCTGACGGCGCGCATGTCGGTGGAAGACCGGGTGGCGGCGCTCGATCTCGGTGCGGACGACTATCTGGTGAAGCCGTTCGACCTGCGCGAACTGCAGGCGCGGGTGCGGGCGCTCGGGCGGCGGGCGGGGCCGGACCGGAGCGGGGTAATCGAGTTCGGAAGCTTGGTGCTCGACCCGGCGGGTCGGGTGGCGACCACCGGCGGCGCGCCGCTGGAGCTAACCCGGCGGGAGTTCAGCCTGCTCGAGGCGCTCATGGCGAACCGCACTCGGATCATGCCTAAGGAACGGCTCTTCGATCGCATGTTCACGATCGACGAGGAGGAGGTCGGGCTGAACGCGATCGAGACCTACGTAGCGCGGCTGCGGCGGAAGCTCGAGGGAAGCGGGGTCGGCATCCGCACGCTCCGGGGGCTCGGCTACCAGCTCGTGCGGGGGGATTGAGGCCGGCGGGGCCTGCCGAGTCCCGCTGAAACCTAAGTCCTCCATTTCCGAGGAATCCTTCTGCAGGGTCAGCGTCCGACCGAAGCCCGGCGACGCGCCGGTGTCAGGGTCATGACAGGTTCGCCGGTTGAATGCGCCGCCGGGGGAGGCGCGGAGCGAGGCGATTCGCCCAGCGCGGCACGCAGAGGCCGCGCTCACGAAGAACGCGCCGAGGAGCCGCCCATGACCGAATTCTTCGCAACCCACTTCGCCTTCCTGACCAGTCCCGAGGGCTGGGCGGCGATGGTGACGCTGATCGCCATGGAGGTCGTGCTCGGCATCGACAACCTGATCTTCATCTCGATCCTGACCAACAAGCTGCCGCGCGAGCATCGCGCAGCGCGCCCGCAAGCTCGGCATCGGCGCGGCGCTGATCATGCGGCTGATCCTGCTCGCGACCATCGCCTACATCGTCGGCATGACCGCGCCGGTGTTCACCGGCCTTCGGGCACGACTTCTCCTGGCGCGACCTGATCCTGATCGCCGGCGGCCTGTTCCTGGTCTGGAAGGCGACCAAGGAGATCCACCACACCGTCGACCCGGTGGACCACAAGGACGACATGGTCGGGCACGCGGTCAACGTGACGCTCGGCGGCGCGATCTTCCAGATCCTGCTGCTCGACCTGGTGTTCTCGGTCGACTCGATCATCACCGCGGTCGGCATGACCGATCACCTGGCGATCATGTACATCGCGGTGATCGTCGCGATCACGGTGATGCTGGTCGCGGCGACGCCGCTCGCGAACTTCATCGAGAAGAACCCGACGATCGTGATGCTGGCGCTCGGCTTCCTGCTGATGATCGGCATGACGCTGATCGCCGACGGCTTCGGCTTCCATGTGCCCAAGGGCTACATCTACGCCGCCATGGCGTTCTCGGCCCTTGTCGAAGGGCTGAACATGCTGGCGCGGCGGCGCGCCGCGCGCGGAGGCGGCGTGCAGAGCCGAGCTGCGGAGCACTGACCGCACAGGCTGCTGACAGCTTGCGCGGCAGAGTCCGGCGCAAGTCGAAAACCAAGGGATGGAAACGGCAATGCAACTGAACGGACTGCTCCACGGCTCGCGGCTGCTCGCCCACGTCGACTTTCCGACGTCCGAGGTGCTCGGCCCGGACGCGTCCGAGGACGCGATCCAGGATCTGATCGACCGCCACGGGCTGATCTTCATCAAGCCGGTGTTCCGCGGCGGCGTCGGCAAGAAGGGCAAGGCGGGGCTGATCGGCAAGGCGCGGACGCTGAAGGAGGCGCTGGCCGAGAAGGAGCGGCTCTACTTCTGCGAGCACCGGCACGGCAACGCCTATGCCAAGGCGAACGGCGTGACCTTCGAGGCCGGGGTGCCGGCCGAGCACGAGGTCTACTTCTCGATCACCGACGACACGCACTTCCGGGCGCCGACGATGACGCTGACCCACCGCGGCGGCATGGACATCGAGGAGCTGCCGAAGTCGGACGTCGCCATCGTGCCGTTCGAGGCGCTGACCGGCCTGAAGGCCTTCGTGGTGGCGAACGCGCTCACCGACATCGGCGCGCCGAAGGAGATCATCTCGCCGCTGGTGCAGCACCTGCCGAAGCTCTGGGAGCTCGTGCACCACTACGGGATGACGACGCTGGAGCTGAACCCGATCCGGATGCGGCCCGGCTCGGGCGGGCGGCTGACGCCGGTGGCCTGCGACTTCAAGTGCGGCTTCGACCGCGACGATCCGCGGGTGGCGCGGCTGGGGCTGCCGGACCAGCTATTCGCGGCGGACGTCTCGGCCTTCGAGCAGGAGGTGAACCAGCTCCGCACCCACCAGGGCCAGTCGGACGTCTTCGTCATCAACGAGCAAGGGCACGATCCTCGCGCCGACCTTCGGCGGCGGGGCGAACAGCCTCGTCACCGAGGTGCTCGGCGAGGCGGCGATCATCTCGTCGGACTTCGGCGGCAACCCGCCCTACGAGAAGATGAAGGCGGTGGCCTCGATCTGCTACCGGCACTTCCTGGCGCAGACCAACGTGCTCTTCATCATCGGCGGCAAGTCGAACAACACCGACATCCTCGAGACCTTCCGCGGCATGGGCGACGCGCTCCGCGAGCACTTCGCCGCCAACGGGCCGACGCCGCTCTACGTCGTCGTCGGCCGCGGCGGGCCGAACCTGGTGCGCGGCATGGGCAACCTCGCGGAGACGCTGGAGAGCCTCGGGCTGCCCTACCGGTTCTTCGGCTTCGACAGCGCGATCTCGGAGGTCGTGAACTACGCCAAGAAGGTCGACGGCGTGGATGCGGGCCGGGCGCGAGGAGATCGCGCCTCGCTCGGCCTCAAGGCCGTGGCGGCCTGAGGGCGCCGGTCACGCGCGCGATAGCCTAGTCAACCGGTTGAATTTCACAACGATAACCCGCGCAACCGACTTGCACGCGCAAATCGGGAGGGACGCATGTTTCACCAAGGCATCCAGGGCATTCCCTACTATCTCGGCATCCGGTCGCTGGCCGAGATCGCCACCCGCGAGGACCGGGTCTGCGTGCTCAACATCATGGGCGGCGAGAGCCGCACCGTGACGCCGACCAGCCACGCCTTCTCCGGCGGCAACGTCGTCTTCGGCACCTCGCCGGGTCGGGCCGGGCCAGGTGCTGAAGACGCCGGCCGGCGACATTCCGGTCTACAACAACGTCCGCGAGGGGCTCGACGCCGGGCACACCTTCAACACCGGCGTCGTCTACCTGCCGCCGTCGGGGGTGCGCGACGGCGTGGCCGAGCTGATCCGGGTCAACCCGGACCTCCGGAAGATCGTGATCATCACCGAGAAGATCGCGGTGCACGACGCGCGCGAGATCCGGGCGATGGCGCAGGCGAACGGCGTCGACATCATCGGCGGCAACTGCCTCGGCGTCGCCGACTCGTGGAACCGGGTGCGGATCGGCGGCGCGCTCGGCGGCGACCATCCGGACGAGTCGCTGATCAAGGGGTCGGTGGCGATCTTCTCGAACTCGGGCGGCTTCACCACCACGATCGCGCAGTATCTCGGCACCGCCGGCTGGGGCACGACGACGCTCGTCTCCTCCGGCAAGGACCTCTACATCCACTACGCCTGCCCCGGACTTCGCCCGCGCCTTCGCGGCGGACGACCGCTCGGAGGCGGCGGTGCTCTATGCCGAGCCGGGCGGCTATTACGAGCATGGGCATCGACTGGACCAAGCCGGTGGTCGCCTGCGTCGTCGGCCGCTGGAAGTCGAAGCTCACCCGCGCCGTCGGCCACGCCGGCGCGATGGCGGGCTCCGGCGACCGGGCCGAAGACAAGGAACGCTGGTTCATGGAGGCGTTCGGCGTCGACTCGATCTTCACGCCCGACAATCCGGTCGTGTCGAAGAAGGGCGCGGTCGTCACCAACATCGCCGACATTCCGGCGGCGCTGACCGCGGTGATGGCGCTGAACGGCGTCGCGCCCGACTTCGCGCCGCGCGGCAACCTGGCGCTGAAGCCCTGGCTCGGCAACGACCAGGGCCTGCGGCTGCCGGCGGAGATCGCCCTGCCGCTGGTGACGGCGCCCGAGCCCTATGACGGCGCAGATCGCGACGCTCGGCCGGCAGATCGGCGCGGTGGTCGCGCGGCAGAACATGAAGGACAAGTCGGGCGCCTCCGTGATGGACCCGACGACCCAAGTGACGAGCGTGCATGGCCACGAGGTGCTCGACCTCGCGCTGCAGCCGCTCGAGGCCTGCTTCGCGCTGCCGCTGGTGCACGAGATCGCCAGCGAGAACGACCGGGCGCATGCTCGACGTGGCGGTGGCGGCGGAGGTCAACCTTGTCGGCGACCCGATCCTCGTCGCCGCCGACGCGGCGCGCGACGCCGGCAACGCGCCGAACGCGGTGATGGCGACGGCGGCGGCGATCGTCGGCCCGCGCCGTGTGGAGCGGGCGCTCGCCTGCACGCGGGCGCTGATCGATCTCTTCGCCCATTCCGGGCTCAGGCGACGCCCGCGACGAGGCGTTCGACACCTCCGCCGATCGTGATGGACGCCGAGACCCGGGCGCTGTTCCTGGCGACGCCGGAGGAGGCGGACGACCCGCGGCCCGAGGCGATGCTCGCGGCGATCGAGGCGCGCGGCGGCAAGTCGGCGTTCCTGAAGTACCTGAAGGGGCTCGACGGCAGGCTGTCGCGCGACGCGATCCTCGCGGCGATCGCGACGACGATCGCCTGGGGGCCGTTGATGCGCAAGCGCATCACCCGGCTGACGGCGGAGACGCTGCCCTGGTATCTACGGCTCTACGGCGTGATGGTCGGCGCCTCGATCCCGGGCGAGCACCACCAGCCGGGCTCGCTCTGCGGGCATCCCGCGCGACGAGCGGTTCGGGCAGTGGACGATGGCCGACCTGTGCTTTCTCGCCATGACGGGCAAGAAGCCGACTCCCGAGGAGGCCCTGCCGCTGCAGATCCTGTCGGGCTGCTGATCTCCAACGGCCCCGGCGCGATCTCGGCGCAGGGGGCGAAGGGCGCGGTCTCGGCGGACGGGCCGCAGACGCCGGGCCGGGTGCAGATCAACAAGGCGATGGTCGGGTTCCTGACCCATACCGGCTACAGCCACGGCGGAAACGGCTTCGAGGGCATGGCCTTCCTGCTCGACCAGTTCAAGGACACCGGCCTGAAGGACCCGTCCGATCCAGGCCACGGGCTCGACCTGAAGGCGATGGCGACGGAGTTCGCGCGCAGCTACCGCCGGGAGAAGAAGGCGTCGAAGGAGATCGGGGCCGAGCTGCGCGCGCTGCCGGGCGTGCATCACCCGATCTTCAAGGGCAAGCCGGTCAACATCGACCCGCGCGAGCGCTTCGTCGCCGAGTACATGGCGCGGGCCGGCCGCTACAACGTCTTCCACGCCTTCTACCGCGAGCTCGTTCAGGCGCTATACGAGCAGGGCGCGAGCCCCTACGTCTTCTGCGTCAACGTCGACGCGGTGATCGCGGCGCTGCTGCTGGCGCTGCTCTGGCCGGACTACCAGGCCGGGCGGCTCAGCGAGCGAGAGCTGGAGACGGCGGCGTTCACGGTCTTCCTCTACGGGCGGATGATCGGGTCGGCGGCAGAGATCGACGACCACCTGAACCGCGGGCGGAACATGGACACCCGGACGCCGGCCTCGGCCTGTGGGTTCGTCGTGTAGTTTGCGGCGAAGGCTCCTCACTGCGGGCATCGGTGCCATCGGGGCCGCCGCCTTCTACGCGGCGGCCCTACCTCCCGCTGCTGCTCGGTCCGCTCGCCGCCTGCCTTGTCGCGGCGCTGGCCGGCGCCCGGCTGCAGGGCTTCGGCCTCGTCGGTAAGGCGATGCGGGTGGTTCTCGGTGTCGCCGCCGGCGCATCCGTCAACCCGGAGCTTGTGCACCGGCTGCCGGAGATGGCCTATTCGGTGGCCTTGGTCCCGCTATTCGTGCTGGTGAACGATGGGCTCGGCTACGTCTTCTTCCGTCGGCTGATCGGGTACGACCGGCCCACCGCCTTTTTCTCGGCGATGCCCGGCGGCCTGCTCGACATGATAGTCTTCGGCCGCGAGGCGGCGCCAATGTCCTTGTCGCTGATCCATGCCACCCGCGTGCTCGTCATCGTCACGCTCGCGCCGCTGCTGATCACCGGGCTATGGGATCTACCGCTGGCGAACGCGCCGGGCGAGTCGGCCCGGGCGGTGCCTCCCGGCCAGCTGGCCCTGCTGGCGATCGGCGGAGGGGCCGGCTGGTGGATCGCGGCGCGGATGGGGCTCTTCGGCGCCTCGATCCTCGGACCGTTGCTCCTGACCGCGGCGATGAGTCTCACCGGCGTCATCCACCACCGGCCGCCGGCCGAGGCGATCCTGGCCGCCCAGTTCGCATCGGGGTCGGGATCGGCGCCTCCTACACCGGAACGACCCCATCCGAGCTCCGGCGCGATCTCCTGTGCAGTGTCGCCTTCTGCCTTTTGCTCGCAGCGGTCGCGCTCGCCTTCGCCGAAGCTGTGGCGCTCACCGGGCTCGCCCCGCCGCTCGAGGCATTTCTGTCCTTCGCCCCTGGCGGGCAGGCAGAGATGGTAGTCCTGGCGCTGGTCGCCGGGGCCGACGTCGCGTTCGTTGTCACCCACCACGTGGTACGACTGGTCGTGGTGATCGTCGGCGCTGCGCTCGCCGCGCGGCACATCCGGGCGGTCATTGAGCAAAGGTTGCCCGCCAGCGGGCGAGGAAGGCGGCGCGCTTCTGCTGGTCCAGGCCGAGGAGCAGCGTCGGCGACAGCGGGATCGGGCGATAGAGCGAGCCCTGATCGTCCGGCAGCCCGCCTGCCTCCTCGCGGACGAGCAGATACTGTTCTGCGAGCGCGGCTCGGCCGGCCCCGGAGAGCATGAAGTCGATTAGGAGGCCGGCGGCGGTCGGGTTGGGCGCGCCCTTCGGGATCATCGCGGCGCGGGAAAGGACGAGGGTATAGTCCTCGGGGGCCACGACGGCCAGGCGCGCGTCCTCCTCGGCGCGGTCGAGCGCGTAGGACCCGAGGACGTTGTAGGCGATCAGATAGCGGCCCTCGGCGACGCCCGCGATGATCTCGGCCGAGCAGCAGGTGGCGACGGCGCCGGAGCGGGCGAAGGCCTCGATCAGGCTGCCGAAGGTCGACGCATGCTGAGAGTCGGTGAACGCGAAGAGATAGCCGACGCCCGAGCGCTCGATGTCGTAGGTGGCGACCCGGCCGGTGTACCGGCTGTCGGTCGGCCGCAGCAGGTCGATGAGGTTGAAGCGGGTGCGCGGGGCCTCCTCGGGCGGCACGAGGTCGCGGTTGTAGACGATGACCGCCGGTTCCTCCGTGACCCCGAAGACCTCGTCCCGCCAGTTCTCCTCCGGCGGCAGCGCGGCCGTCGCGGCCGAGCGATGCGGCTGGGCGCAGCCGTCGTTCACGAGTTTTACCAGCTGATCCGCGGCGGAGCTCACGAGAAGATCCACGTCGGTTGCGCCGGCGCGGCAGTCCTCGGCCGCTCTCCTGTAGAGGTCGTTGGTGTTCCAGGCCTCGAACGTCACGTGCAGCCCGGGGACCGTCGCGACGAAGGCCTCGAGGATGGGGCCGAAGACCTCGACGTCCGTCGCGCCCCGGACGAGCATACTGGCCGTGGCGTTCTCAAGGCCGAAGGTCGCGACCTCCTCGGCCTCCTGAGCCTTCAGCGGTCCCGCAGACCAGAAGGCGACCGCCGCAATTGCTGCGACGGCCAGCCCCGCTTGCGTCCGGCCTGCCGCCCCCGTCGTGGGGCGGCGCGCCTTGCGTGCGTCCATTCGGCACCCGCTGCTCGCCCCTCTGCGGGCGGAGGATAGCCGGGCGCCGCCGCGGGCGCCACCATAGCTACATGCCGAGGCCGAGCTCGCCGAGGATTTGCTCGATGCGCGGCTGCTCTTCATCGAGGAAGGCCGCGAACGCCTCCGCGTCCAGATACATGTCGACCTGGCCGCGTTCGGCGAGCAGCGTCTTCCAGGCCTCGGAGGCCACGAGTTGGCTGATCGCCGCGTCGAGTGCCGCGAGAACTCTCGGGGGTGACGTCGCCCTTGGCGACGACGCCGCGCCAGTTGACGAGCTCGACGTCGTAGCCCTCCTCCTTGAACGTAGGGACGTCGAGCCCCGGCAGGCGCTCGGGCGACGAGATCGCCAGGGCGCGAAGCTCCCCGGTCTGGATCAGCCCGGCGAACTCGTTATAGCCGCCGGTCGCCACGGTGATGTGCCCGCCGAGCACCTGGCTCAACATCTCGCCGCCGGCCCCGGCGACGATGTAGTTCATGTCCTTCACATCGCCGCCGATGGCCTGAACGGTCATTGCCGACACGAGGTGATCGGGACTTCCGAGCGCGAAGCCGCCCCAGGTGACCGAGCCTGGGTCGGCCTTGTACATCGCCGCGAGGTCGTCGAGCGTCTTGATCGGGCTGTCCGCCGCAACCACCAGCGGCTGGTACTCGCCGGTCAGCCGCGCGAGCGGCGTCGTCTGGTCGAGCGTGACCGGAGACGCGTTGACCTTGATCGCGCCGACCATGCCGAGGCCGGCGACCATCAGCTTCTCGCCGCGGCCCCTGTTGTTGACGAACTGGGCGAGGCCGATGGTGCCGCCGGCGCCGGGCACGTTGATGACCTGGACGTTCGATGCCAGGTCGGCCTCCTCGAGGGTGGCCTGCAGGGCGCGGGCAAGCTGGTCGTAGCCGCCGCCGGGACCGGCGGGTGCGATGATCTCGACATCGCCGACGTCGGCCTGGACCGATGCGGCCAGACCGACGCCGAGGGTCGCGGCGAGCAATCCCCGACCCAGCGCCCGGGAAAATGAAATGGACATGGACGTTCCTTCCTTCGATGGCATTGAAGTTGCAGCCGACGCGGGCCGGCTCAGAAGCCTGCTCGGACATGCCGGGCTTCGCCGGCAAATCTCCGCAGCACGGCGCAGAATGCCCCGGAAAGCTGGCGCCATACTGTCGACGGCGCAGGCGGCGCGTCAGCCGGTTCCCGACGGCAGCACGAGGCCGGCCTCGAACTCGCCGGACGGGCTGCGGCCGAAGCGCAGCGCGCCGCGGTGCGCGGCCGCGACGGCGGAGACGATCGAGAGGCCGATGCCGGCGCTCTGCGGCGTCACCGCACCGGTCCGGTCGAAGCGGGCGCCGGCGCCCTGCCAGAGCTCCTCGGCCATGCCCGGACCGTGGTCGCGCACCGCGAGGACCGCCCCAGCGGCCTCGCGGCGCACCTCGATCGTTACCGGGGGCGCGCCGTGGCGCAGCGCGTTGTTGACGAGGTTCTTGCCAGCCTCCGCGAGCGAGAGCGCGTCGCCGCGGCAGGTGACCGGATCCTCGGGCAGCTCGAGGCGCAGGTCGTCGTCGTCGAGGCTCGGTCTCCTCGACGATGCGGATGGCGACGCCGCGCAGGTCCACCGGATCGTGCGGTGCGGCGTCGGCGCGATGGATGATCGAGCGCGTGGTTGAGGAGCTGGTCGGTCAGCCGGCTGAGGCCGACCGCACGGGCGTGAATGCGGGCGACGATGTCGCGCTGGCGCGCGGGCTCGCGCTCGTCGGCGGCGAGTTCGGCCTGGGCTCGCATCGCCGCGATCGGCGTGCGGAGCTGGTGCGAGGCGTCGGCGATCAGGTTTCGCATGATTTCGAACTGCCGCGCTTGGCGGGCCATGAAGCGGTTGATCGTGCCGACGAGCGCGCCGATCTCGCGCGGAACCGCGACGTCGAGCGGCGTCAGGTCGCGCGGCTCGCGGGCGGCGAGCCCGGCCTCGATGCGCCGGAGCGGCGTTAGCGCCGAGCGGATCGCGAAGGCGGCGAGCCCCGCCATCACCAGCCCGACGAGGCCCACGCCGACGAGCGCGCTGCGGGTGATTTCGCGCGCCAGCGCGTCGCGCGCGAGGGTAGTCTGGCCGACGACGACATCGACCGTTCCGGCGTAGTCGCGCTCGGCGAACTGCCGGCTGACCCGGATCAGCCGCACCGGCTCACCGCCGAAGTTGCCGGTGGCGAAGCGCGCCCCGGGTCGCCCCACGCCTTCGTAGCCCGTGACGAGCCGGCCCTCGGGATCGAGGACGGCGTAGAGCAGCCGGTCGTCGGGTGCGAGCGCCAGCAGCTCGAAGGCGGAGGCCGGGATGTCGACGAGAACGCGGCCGCCCTGGATGCTGATCGAGCCGGCGATCTGGTCGGCCGCGCCGATCAGCAGTCGGTCGAAGGCCTGCTGCGCGGCCTGCCGACCGTAGGCGAAGGCGGCGAGCGCCACCGCGGTTCCGCCGACGACGAGCACCAGCGCGACCGAGAGCGCCAGCCGCGCCGCCAGCGAGGCGGTGTGCCTGCCGCCGCCGCTCGCGATCGCCGGTTGGTCCGCCACGTCTTCGCCCTCCCTCTCCCCGGGGAGCGCGAGCATAGCGGCGCGGCGCGGCGCGCGCACGCCGATCTGTCAGGCAGGCGACAGCTTCGCATGGTGAATCGTGCCTCACGTCAACCGGCGCGCGCGCAGCAGACGCGTGGCGCCTCGCGGAGGAAGCGACATGAAGCGACTGGCCCTTGCGGCATTCCTGATGGCGTCGGCGCCCGTCTGGGCGGCGGACTATTCGATCATGGCGCCGGCGGCGCCGGGCGGCGGCTGGGACCAGACCGCCCGCACCATGCAGACGCTGATGCAGCAGGAGGGCATCTCCGGCAACGTCCAGGTGACCAACGTCCCCGGCGCCGGCGGCACGATCGGCCTCGCGCAGTTCGTCAACCAGGCGAAGGGCGACCCGGAGGATCTGATCGTCGGCGGCTACGTCATGGTCGGCGCGATCCTGACCAACCATTCGCCGGTCGACCTGTCGATGGTGACGCCGATCGCGCGCCTGACCGGCGAGCAGGAGGCGATCGTGGTGCCGGCCTCAAGCGACATCCAGACGCTGGACGACCTCGTCGCCAAGCTGAAGGCTGACCCGGGCGCGGTCTCCTGGGGCGGCGGCTCGGCCGGCGGCGCCGACCACATCCTGGCCGGCCTCGTCGCCAAGGCGGTCGGCGTCGACCCGACCAAGGTCAACTACATCGCCTTCTCCGGCGGCGGCGAGGCGCTGGCCGCAATCCTCGGCGGCCAGGTGACGGTCGGCGTCTCCGGCCTCGGCGAGTTCGAGAGCCAGATCGAGGCGGGCCAGCTGCGGCTGCTCGCGGTCTCCGGCGAGGAGCGCGCCCGAGGGCGTCGACGCGCCGACGCTGAAGGAGGCCGGCGTCGACGTGGCGCTGGAGAACTGGCGCATGGTGGCGGCGGCGCCCGGCATCACCGACGAGCAGAAGGCGGCGATCGCCGCCGACATCGAGAAGCTCGCCACCTCCGACGCCTGGAAGCAGGAGCTCGCCACCCGCGGCTGGGACGACCGCTTCCTGGCCGGCCCGGAGTTCGAGAAGCAGCTCGCCGCCGATATCGAGGCGACCTCGGCCATCCTGACCGAGATCGGCCTGGTGCAATGAGCGCGCCCGCGTCGAAGGAGCGCCGCCCCGACGGGGCGGCGCTGGTCATTGCGCGCGCTGCTCGGCGGCGCTTGCGGTGATCATCTTCTGGCAGACGAAGGCGATGCCGGTCAGCGCGCAGTACGCCCGGGTCGGACCGACGACGCTGCCCTACGTGATGTCCGGCTTCCTCGCCGTCCTCGCGATCGGCCACGTGTTCATGCGCCTTCCGCCACGGCCTGCCCGAGCGCGAGGCCGACCGGACGGGGCCGATGCTCTGGATCGTCGGCGGGCTGGTGCTGCAGATGCTGCTCCTGAAGCCGCTCGGCTTCGCGATCGCCACCGGGCTGCTGTTCGCCTTCGCCGCGCGGGGCTTCGGCAAGGGGCCGCTGTGGATGACGATCCCGCTCGGCATCGTGCTTTCGCTGGTCATCTGGCTGATCTTCGCCGGCCTCCTCAACCTCTCGCTGCCCGCCGGGCCGCTCGAGCACCTCTTCCTCTGACCCGAGGGCACGCTCCATGGATACCTTCGCGCTCCTCGCGCACGGCCTCGCCGGCGCGCTGCAGCCGATCAACCTGCTCTACGCGCTGATCGGCGTCACCCTCGGCACCGCCGTCGGGGTGCTGCCCGGCATCGGGCCGGCGCTGACCGTCGCGCTCTTGCTGCCGGTCACCTACCAGTTCGACCCGACGGCCTCGCTGATCATGTTCGCCGGCATCTACTACGGCGGCATGTACGGCGGCTCGACCACCTCGATCCTGCTCAACACGCCGGGCGAGAGCGCCTCGATCGTCACCGCGCTCGAGGGCAACAAGATGGCGCGCAAGGGCCGGGGCGGGCCGGCGCTGGCGACGGCGGCGATCGGGTCGTTCGTCGCCGGCCTGATCGCCACCTTCGGGCTCGCCTTCATCGCCCCCTGGATGGTGAAGTTCGCCCTCTCGCTCGGGCCGGCCGACTACTTCGCGCTGATGGTGCTCGCCTTCGTCACCGTCTCCGCGGCCTTCGGCGACTCGGCGCTGCGCGGGCTGACCGCGCTGGCGCTCGGGCTCACCCTCGGGCTCGTCGGGCATCGACCTGCAGACCGGGCAGGCGCGGCTCTCCTTCGGCATCCCCGACCTGCTCGACGGCATCGAGGTGACGACGCTCGCCGTGGCGCTCTTCGCGGTCGGCGAGGCGCTGAAGGTCGCCTCTCGCCGACCCACGCCGACGAGCGTATCGAGCCGGTGCGCGGGTCGGTCTGGATGAGCCGCCAGGACTGGGCGCGGTCGTGGAAGCCCTGGCTGCGCGGCACGCGCGATCGGCTTTCCGATCGGCGCGATGCCGGCGGGCGGTGCGGAGATCGGCACCTTCCTCAGCTACTCGACCGAGAAGGCGCTGACCAAGCACCCCGAGGAGTTCGGCCACGGCGCCATCGAGGGCGTCGCCGGGCCGGAGGCCGCGAACAACGCCTCGGCGGCCGGGACGCTGGTGCCGCTCCTCACGCTCGGCCTGCCGACGAGCGCGACCGCGGCGATCATGCTCGCGGCCTTCCAGCAGTTCGGGCTGCAGCCGGGGCCGCTGCTCTTCGCCAACAACGCGACGCTGGTCTGGAGCCTGATCGCCTCGCTGCTGGTGGCGAACCTGATGCTGATCGTGCTGAACCTGCCGCTGGTCGGGCTCTGGGTGCGGCTGCTGGCGATCCCGAAGCCCTGGCTCTACGCCGGCATCCTGACCTTCGCGACGCTCGGCACCATCGGCGCCAACCCGTCGCCCTTCGAGCTCGGGATGCTGCTCGCCTTCGGCATCCTCGGCTACGGCCTCCGGCGCTACCACTATCCGATCGCGCCGGTCGTCGTCGGCCTGATCCTCGGCCCGCTGGCCGAGCAGCAGCTGCGCCGGGCGCTCGCCATCAGCCAGGGCGACCCCTCGGTGCTGCTTCACTCGCCGGTCGCGGTGATCCTCTACGTCATCGCCGCGGTCGCGGTGCTGCTGCCGGTCTTCCTCCGGCTCCGCGGCAAGGGCCAGGTCCTGAACCAGCTCGCCGCTGAGGAAGACTGACACCTTTGCACCAAGGGCTCCTTTGCCCGGATGCGTCCGGGCAAAGGAGCCCTTTCGTTGATGTTACCGCATCCGGTCCGCCGCCTCGAATCTCGACTGGATCGCAATCGGCCCTCTGACGTGACCCCTTGTTTCTCCTCCACGGGCTGCTGGAATCCGGACCACAAGAGAGGGACCGGAGATGAAGCGAGGCAGGTTCAGCGAAGAGCAGATCATCGGGGTGCTGCGAGAGCATGAGGCGGGTGCGGCGGTCGCCGAGCTCTGCCGCAAGCACGGGATATCGTCGGCGACGTTCTACGCGTGGAAGGCCAAGTTCGGCGGGATGGACGTGTCCGAGGCGAAGCGGCTGAAGGCGCTCGAGGAGGAGAACGCGAAGCTCAAGCGGCTCTATGCCGATGCGATGCTCGACAATGCCGGGCTGAAGGAGCTGCTGGCAAAAAATGGTGACGCCCGTCGCCAGGCGGGAGGCGGTCGCGCATCTCAGGGAGAGCCTCGAGGTGAGCGAGCGGCGGGCGTGCACCATCATCACCGCGGACCGGAGCTCGGTCCGCTATCGCAGCCGGCGTCCCGACGATGCCGCGCTCAGGGCCGGCTGCGGGAGCTGGCCGACCAGCGCCGGCGGTTCGGCTATCGCCGGCTGCATGTGCTGCTGCGCGGCGAGGGCTGGACCATGAACCGCAAGAAGACCCAGCGGCTCTACCGCGAGGAGGGGCTGGCGGTGCGTCGGCGCAGGTCGCGGCGCCGGATCGCGGTGGCGCGCACGCCGATCCCGAGGCCGGAGGGGCCGAACAGCCGCTGGTCGACGGACTTCGTGCACGACCAACTGGCGAGCGGCCGCCGCTTCCGGGTGCTGACCATCATCGACGACGTCACCAAGGAATGCCTTGCCGCCGTCCTGGACACCTCGCTCACCGGCAAGCGGGTGGTGCGCGAGATGACGGCGCTCATCGCGCGGCGCGGGCGGCCCGAGGTGATCGTCAGCGACAACGGCACGGAGTTCACCTCGGCGGCAGTCCTCGGCTTCGCCCAGACCGCGAAGATCGACTGGCGCCACATCGCCCCGGGCAAGCCGACGCAAAACGCCTTCGCCGAGAGCTTCCAGGGCAGGATGCGCGACGAGTGCCTCAACGAGCACCTGTTCTTCTCGATGAACCACGCCCGCGCTGTGATCGCCGGCTGGACCGCGGACTACAACACCGCCCGGCCGCACTCGGCTATCCGCTACATGACCCCCGCCGCCTACGCCGCAACCCTGACCCGCAACGGGCACCGGCGCTGCGCCACCTCGGAAAGCTCCGCGCCGATGCCCGTTGCTACCGTCCCGCCAACGCGCAATTCTCAATCCCAGATTCCAGTCGACCCCGGATGAAAAAAGGGGGTCACGTCACCACTCGAATCCAGCAAGAAGCTAGGCCCCGCTCGGCCTGATCCCGGTCACTCAACCAGAACGGGACGTGAACCGCGAGGGCAGAAAAAGGGCAGAAAAAGGGCAGAAAATGGCGGAGCGAACGAAACGCGTCCGCATTTTCTCTTGTAATATCAGGATGTTAGGCTGGCTGGGGAACCTGGATTCGAACCAGGACTAACGGAGTCAGAGTCCGTGGGTCTACCGTTAACCTATTCCCCATTGCTTGGAACCCGCTACCTACGCAAGTCGCTGCCAAAGATCAAGGGCCGGAGCGTGGAGAGGCGCGCTGCCGCACTTGCACGCACGTCGGCCAGCCCATTGAGATAGTCGGTGCCGGTGCGCGGGGCGAACCTCGGCGATGTCCGCCGGGAGGATCGCTGATGTCGCACGTGGCGCCGCGCATGGCAGCCTCAACCAATCCAACGACGGCAGGCTGGCCGCCGCGCGCCAGCTAGCAGATCGGTTCGAGGCCGTGGTGATCGGAGCGGCAGCCTGCGACCCGCAGCCTCCGCCAAGTTTCGAGGGGTCTATACCGCCGAGGTCATCCGGGCCGACCGGACCTTCGCGAAGGAAGCGCTGGATGCGGCCGACGCCACCTTCCGGCGGGCTTCGCAGGCCGCGAGAGCCGGATTTAGTAGCGGAGCACCTTCGCGCCGCCCCGGAGGCGGCATTTGGCCCGGCTCTGCCGCGCCGCGGAACCGGTCATCACCGGCGCGGTGGCGCCCGAGCTCCTGTCCGACCCGACTTGGTGCCTCGACCCCGGCGATCTCGTGATGCGGGCGGGCCGACCGGTGTTCATCGTGCCCGAGGAGCCGAACCCATCGCGCCAACATTGACAGTCTGTGCCCCTGCGCGTCGCGGGCTCGGCGGCAACCGTCCTCCAGGCCGTCTTCGCCGTGGACTGGCGCAACGCGACCGGCGAGCAGGCGGCTCCGCGCCTCATTGGTGGCCGTCTTCGGGCCGACGACGAGGCGGGACTATCCGCCGGGGCACGGGACGCCGCCTCGATCTCGCCGATCGCGCTCGACCAAGCGAAGTGCATCACAAAGGGACGCAACCCCGGCGAGGGATTGATCGGACGGCGCCGGCGACGTCGTCGGTTCGCGCTGATCCGCTCAGTTGTGCGTGTGCTGCTCGGTGTGATGCTCGCAGGTGGCGGCGGGATTGAAGGGCTCGAGGACGCCTCTCGGGTTGTCGCGGAACACCCAGACGTGCTGGTCGTAGTGCTCGGCGAAACCGTGCGCCTCGTCGAGGTCCGCGGTGTCCGGGTTGTCGACCATGTGGTCCCAGGTGCGGCCGAGCAGCTTCGGCGGCTCGCTGTTGCCGGCAGCCTCCCAGGCCGCCTTGAAGACGAGGTTCTCGACCGCGACGAGCTCGAGGCCGCCGCCGGCCTGCGGCTCGTAGATCAGGATCGAGGGCTGGTCCCAGTCGAGGTGCAGGCCGTTGCCGTCGACCTTCGGCTCGGTGGCGGTGACGCCGAGGAGGTCCGGGCGGAAGTAGTGGATGCCCATCACGCCCCATTCGGGCGGCATGCCCATCATGCCGGCGGTGAAGCAGTGGTCCGCCGGGTCGCGGACGTAGCCCTCCGCGAGCGCCACCTCGACGTCCTGGAAGCGCTCGGCGGCGGCGCGCATGGCGGCGACGGCGTCCGCGGTCTCGTCGGCGAGCGCCGGAGAGGACGCGAGCAGCATCCCGAGTGATACGCAGGCCATGGCCGCGCGGTGGAACTTCGTAAAGCGCGTTGTTTCCTCCGTTGGTTTGGTTGTGGTCAGTGGGGTGGTTCTACTCCCTTTCCCCTTCCACGGTCCGCGGTACGGGGAGGCGCGGACGGGTCGGGGCTCGAGGTTCGCGATGGCGCAGTTGAGCTTATCGGAGTAGCCGTAGCCGCCTGCGTCCTGATCGAGGCTTACTGACATCTTGCTCTCCTTTTGGCTATGGGCGGAGGCTGGATCGGCCATCGCCCGGATCCGTGAGGCACGGGCACCATGCGCCGATTCCGTTGCGCGGCGATTTCGTTCGGCGGCGAAGCGGTTTCACCTGAAATCCCGTCGCGACGGCACGTCCTCGAACGCCAAGCCGCGAGCAGGCGCCTCCACGCCTCCGAGTAGCAGATGGCAACACGGAAAGCAGACACGGCCAGGATTATCACATAATTACAATAGCTTGCCCGTTCTCGGCCGCGTGCGAACGCGTGCCCGGCAGCTCGGCAGGGACGCTCAGCGCCACGGCAGCTCGACCGACTGGCCCGGCCTGAGGGCGTGCGAACCGCTCCGGCAACAGCCCTTGGGCCGCGAGCGCCCGCGCGAGGTCCGCCGCAGGTGCCTCGGCCGGCTGGTGCGTCAGCCGGAACGTGCCCCAGTGACGGCCGAACGCGCGGCCGGCGCCGCAGTCGAGCATGATCCGCACGGCTTCCTCGGGGTTGACGTGCTGGGCCTGCATGAACCAGCGCGGCTCGTAGGCGCCGATCGGCAGCAACACGTCCGGCGGCCCGTAGGCCTCGCGGATCCGCGGGAAGATGCCGCCTCGCCATAGCCGGTGTCGCCGACGTGGTAGAGCACGCCGCCCCCCGGTGCTGGTCAGGACGAACGAGCGCCAGAGCGCCATCCGCCGGTCGCGGCGAGCCCACGATGGCGCTCGCGCGTCGCCGCGCCCGGTCAGATCTCGGAGTTGGCTGGCGGATCCCCGGCGCCGAGCGGGCGCCTGGACGGCACGTCGAGGCGGCCCTCGGTGCGGTCGCGGAAGACGGCGGCGCGGGCGAGCAGCATCAGCGTCACCGGCGTGGTGACGGTCACGAAGAGCCCGATCAGGAGCTCGTGCAGCACCGGACGACCGCCCGAGACCGAGAAGTAGATCATCGAGGCCGTGATGATGCCGGCCGCGCCCCAGCTCGTCCCGAGCGTCGGGGCGTGCATGCGGTCGTAGAAGCTGCCCAGCCGCAGCAGGCCCAGGGATCCGATCAGCGTGAGCCCGGCGCCGATCAGCAGGAAGACGGCGACCGGCAGGGCCGCCCAGAGCGGAATGTCGGCCGCGGCGCTCATACGGCCTCCGTTCGGGGCGCGAAACGTTGGCGTTCGACGCGTGTTCCCGGCATCACTCGATCACCTCGCCGCGCATCAGGAATTTCGCCAGCGCCACGGTGGCGACGAACCCGAGCATGGCGATGACGAGCGACGCCTCGAAGAAGAAGACGCTGCCGGTGCGCATGCCGAGCGTGACGAGCAGCAGCATGCAGTTCACGTAGAGCGTGTCGAGCGCCAGGACCCGGTCCTGGGCGCGCGGCCCGCGGATCATTCGCGCCACCGCGAGCACGATGGCGGTGGCGAGCGCGAGCTGGGCGATCGACAGGGCGGTGGCGAGGATGGCGGCGCTCATTGGAAGATCTCCAGCAGCAGGTGTTCGTAGCGGCCCTTGATCAGGGCGATCCACTCGGCTTCGTCGACGAGGTCGAATATATGCAGCAGCACCGTGTCGCGCCGGGCCTCGTACTGCATCCAGGCGGATCCCGGCGTGGCGGTGATGATCACCGCGAGGATGGCGAGCGCGGTCGGGTCGCGCAGCTCGAGCGGAATCTCGATGAAGCCGGAGCGGCGCCGCCCGTGGTCGCCGCGCGTCAGGATCAGCTGGGCCACGGCCAGGTTGGAGCGGACGATGTCGGCGAACACGATGCCCAGCAGCCGCGGGGTGAGGTCCCAGCGGCGCAGCCGAGGCTTCACCGGCTGCAGCGCCGACATCGACTTGCCGGCGATGAGCGCGACGGCGGTGCCGAGCACGAGATGGCCCGGCGAGAAGCGGTTGAGCAGCAGCCATGCCAGGACCAGCACCGCCGTCAGCACGGGGTAGGGTACGAGCCGGCTCATTGCCCCGACTTCCCGGCGGTCGCCTCCTCGACGCGGGGCGCGTCGAGCACGCCCTCGACGTAGACCTCGGGCCGATGCAGCGCCGCCGCGGTCGCCTGCATGTAGCGCATGACCGGGCGCGCCTCGACGCTGATGACAGCGGTGATCGCGAGAAGCGCGATCACCGGGGCGATCTCGATCAGCAGCACCTTCGGTGCCTCGTCCTCCTCGGCCGGCACCCAGAAGGTCTGGATGCCGACCCGGAGCAGCGCCACCAGCGCCGCGAGGCCGGACAGGATGAGGAGCCCGGTGAACGCGAGCGCGAGCGGCGTGACCTCGGCGGCGCCGGCCCCGAGGCCCCCCGGGTTCAGCATGCCCGACAGGATCGCGAACTTGCCGATGAAGCCCGCGAGCGGCGGCAGGCCGGCGATCAGGAGGACGCAGCCGGAGAAGCAGAGGCCGAGCACGGTCATGGTGCCCGGCACCGCGAGCTCGGCGGTCGGCTCGTCGGCGTCGACCTCCTCGTCGCCGAAGCCGTAGGCCTCGGCGGTGACCGCGAGCATGGTCGCGACGCCGCCCTGCTCGCGCTCGAGCAGCTCGACCATCAGGAAGAGCGCGGCGATCGCCAGCGTGGAGCTGACCATGTAGTAGAGCGTCCCGGCCAGCATGGCGGGTCCGGCCCCGAGCAGCGCCATGCCGGTGGCCGCGAGGACCGTCCCGCTCGAGACCAGCACCGAGCAGGCCGTCATCTGCCCGAGCCCCTGCGCGGCCAGGACCCCGAGCATGCCGAAGACGACGGTCGCGAGCCCGCCCGCGATCAGGAGCTCGGCCCCGAGGCCCGCCGAATGGGTGGCGCCGGCGCCGAAGGCGAGCCAGGAGACGCGCAGCACCGCGTAGACCCCGACCTTGCTCAGGATGGCGAAGACGGCGGCCACCGGCGGGGCGGCGGCCATGTAGGTGATCGGCAGCCAGAACGACAGCGGCCACATGCCGGCCTTGACCAGGAAGGCGATGCCGAGGCTTGCGGCGCCGGCGTGCAGCAGCGCGCGGTCCGCCTCGGGCACCGCGGACACCTTCACGGCGAGGTCGGCCATGTTGAGCGTGCCGGTGACGCCGTAGATCAGGCTCACGCCGATCAGGAACAGCAGCGACGCGGCGAGGTTGATGGCGATGTAGTGGAGGCCCGCCCGCACCCTGAGCGGCCCCGAGCCGTGCAGCATCAGCCCGTAGGACCCCGCGAGCAGTACCTCGAAGAAGACGAAGAGGTTGAAGAGGTCGCCGGTCAGGAAGGCGCCGTTCAGCCCCATCAGCAGGAACTGGAACAGGCTGTGGAAATGCTGCCCCTGCCGGTCCCAGCCGGCGACGGCGAAGACGAGCGCCGACAGGGCGAGCACCGAGGTCAGGAGCAGCATCAGCGCCGAGAGCCGGTCGAGCACGAGCACGATGGCGAAGGGCGAGGGCCAGTTGCCGAGCAGATAGAGCCCGACCTCGGTGCCGCCGGAGGGCGCCTCGGAGCGGTCGAGGAGCGCCATGGCGACGAGGAGCAGCGCCCCGGCGGCGACCAGGCTGATCACCCGCTTCGCCCGCCGGTCGTCGTAGAACAGCATCAGCGCCCCGGCGACGAGCGGGATCAGGATCGGGGCGATGATCAGATGCTCGGGCGCCGGGTTCACTCGTGCGGCTCCCTGCCGTCGACGTGGTCGGTGTCGGTGAAGCCGCGCGAGGCGATCACGACGACGAGGAACAGCGCCGTGGTGGCGAAGCTGATGACGATCGCGGTGAGGACGAGCGCCTGAGGCACCGGATCGACGTAGCCGGCAGGGTCGAGCGCGCCGGCCTTGGTGACGATGGCGGAGGCCCCGACCCGCAGCCGCCCCATCGAGAAGATGAAGAGGTTCACCCCGTAGGAGAGCAGCGCCAGGCCGAAGATCACCTGGTAGGTGCGCGGCCGCAGCAGCAGCCAGACCCCGGAGGCCACCAGCACCCCGATCGCGAGGGAGAGCACGAGCTCCATCAGCCCCCCTCCGCCGCCTGGGCGTCGCGCGGCGGTTCCGCCTCGGCCTCCTCCTCCTCCTGCGCCCGGGCCCGGCCGGTGCGCAGCGACTGGTGGGCGAGCGCGACCAAAACGACGATGGTGGCGCCAACGACGAGCGCGAAGACCCCGAGGTCGAAGAGCAGCGCGGTGGCGAGCGGCACGTCGCCGACCACCGGCAGCGTCACGTAGCGGGCGCTCGCGGTCAGGAACGGATAGCCGAGGAGCAGCGCGCCCCCGCCGGTGGCCGCGGCGATCAGCAGGCCGGCTCCCATCCAGCGCACCGGCAGGATGCGCAGCCTGTCCTCGACCCAGCGCACGTCGGCGGCGAGATACTGCAGCAGGAAGCCGATGGCGAGCGCCACCCCGGCCGCGAAGCCGCCGCCGGGCAGGTCGTGGCCGCGCAGGAAGAGGTGGGCCGCGAGCACGATGATCGCCGGGAACATCCACTGCATCACCACCGAGGGCACGCGCAGGTAGTCCTGCACGGTGACCCCCTGCTCGCGGCCGGAGCCGGCGTCGGAGTCGCTCTGGATGCGCTGCTGCTCGGGCGGCTCGACGCTGTCGCGCCCCGGCCGGAAGCGGCGGAGCAGCGCGAAGACCGTGAGGCCGACGATGCCGAGCACGGTGATCTCGCCGAAGGTGTCGAAGGCGCGGAAGTCGACGAGGATCACGTTGACGACGTTGGTGCCGCCGCCCTCGGAATAGGCGTTCTCGAGGAAGTAGGCCGCCGTCTCGCTCCTAAGCGGCCGGGTCATCACCGCATGCGCGATGGCGGCGATGCCGGCGCCGCAGGCCACCGCCACCACGAGGTCGGCGGCGCGGCGCAGGCGGGCGGGGAATTCCACGTCGCGGGCGATCAGCTCGAGGCGCTTGGGCAGCCAGCGGAGCCCGAGCAGCAGCAGGACCGTGGTGATGATCTCGACGAGCAGCTGGGTGACGGCGAGGTCGGGAGCCGAGAACCAGACGAAGGTCACGCAGGTGACCACGCCTGCCCCGCCGAGGAAGGCCAGGGCGGCGAAGCGGTGGTACTTCGCCTGCCAGGCCGCGCCGATGGCGCAGGCGGCGCCGGCCAGCCAGACCAGCGCGAAGATCGGATCGAGATCGAGCGTCCGGACGGGAGCTCCCAGCAGGCCGGTGTCCCAGACCTGCCAGCCCATCGCGCCGAGGGCGAGAAGCACCAGGATGCGAAGCTGCGGCTGCAGCCGCTCGGTGCCTGCGAGCCGGTAGAGCGCCCGCGGCCAGCGCCACCAGAAGGTGACGAGGCTGCGCTCGAAGATCCGCTGACCCCTGAGCCGCCGCAGCAGCGGCGGCCCCTCGGGGCTCCGCTCCAGCCGGCCGGCCAGCAGGGCGTAGATCGCCGTGCCGGCGCCGAGCGCCACGACGCTCATGATCAGCGGCGCGTTGATGCCGTGCCAGAGCGTGAGGCTATAGGCGGGCGTATCGGGCCCGAGCACCGAGACCGCCGCCATGTGCAGATAGGGTCCGACCGTCATCGCCGGGATGATGCCGACGACGAGGCAGGTGACCACGAGGATCTCCACCGGGAAGCGCATGAAGCGCGGCGGCTCGTGCGGCTCGCGCGGCAGGTCCGTCGGCGGCGGGCCGAAGAACACCTGGTGGATGAAGCGCAGCGAATAGGCGACGCTGAAGCTCGAGGCGATCAGCGCCCCCCAGGTGGTCGCCGGGTCGAGCAGGCTGCCCTTGCCGGCCTCGAAGGCCTCGGCGAAGAACATCTCTTTCGACAGGAAGCCGTTGAGCAGCGGCACGCCCGCCATGGCGCCGGAGGCGACGATGGCGAGGGTGGCGGTGATCGGCATCGCGTGGCGCAGCCCGCTCAGGCGGCGCATGTCCCGGGTGCCGGTCTCGTGGTCGATGATGCCCGCGGCCATGAACAGCGAGGCCTTGAACACCGCGTGGTTCATGATGTGGAAGATCGCCGCCACGATGGCGAGCGGGGTCCCGAGGCCGGCGAGCGTGGTGATCAGCCCGAGGTGGCTGACGGTGGAGTAGGCGAGCAACCCCTTCAGGTCGTGCTGGAACAGCGCGAAGAACGCGCCGAGCAGAAAGGTGGTCATCCCGGCCGAGGTCACGATCCAGAACCATTCGTCGGTGCCGCCGAGCGCCGGCCAGAAGCGCACCAGGAGGAACACGCCGGCCTTCACCATCGTCGCCGAGTGCAGGTAGGCCGAGACCGGCGTCGGCGCGGCCATGGCGTTCGGCAGCCAGAAGTGGAACGGGAACTGCGCCGACTTGGTGAAGGCGCCGATCAGAACCAGCAGCAGCACCGGCAGGTAGAGGTGATGGCCGCGGATGCGCTCGCCCGCCGCCAGCACCGCGTCGAGCTCGTAGCTGCCGGCGACATGGCCGAGCAGCAGCATTCCGGCCAGCAGGCAGAGGCCGCCGCCACCGGTCACGATCAGCGCCATGCGCGCGCCGTCGCGTGCCGCCGTCGACTGGTGCCAGTAGCCGATCAAGAGGAACGAGAAGAGGCTGGTCAGCTCCCAGAAGATGGTCAGGAGGATCAGGTTGCCGGCGAGGACGATGCCGGTCATCGCTCCCATGAAGGCGAGCAGGCAGCAGTAGAAGCGCGGCGCCGGGTCCCTGGGCGAGAGGTAGTAGCGGGAATAGAGCACGACGAGGCCGCCGATGCCCATGATGAGGGCCATGAAGATCCAGGCGAGGCCGTCCATCCTGAGGGTGACGTCGACGCCGTACTCCGGCAGCCACTCGATCCGCGCCCGGACCGCGCCGCCCGCCGCCACCACCGGATAGAGCGCGGCGACGATCCCGAGCCCGGTGATCGCGACCGCCCCGGACAGCCAGGCCTCGGCATGGCGCACGTTGGTGGGCGAGGCCGCCGCGAGCAGGCTGCCCGCGAACGGCAGCGCCAGCAGGATCAGCAGGAGGTCGCCCTGGATCATGCCGCGCCGCGCGCGGTTGAGGACCGCCCGCGCGCCGGCGCGCCGGGCGCCGCATCGTCGCGAAAGAGGCGGGCTGTCCGGATCATCATCACCGCGATTGGCACGATTGGCGCGGCGCGTCCAGCCGTTCGCGGGCGATACCCGCGCGATGCGGGCGATCCGGCACCGGGGTCGCGGACGGAGGATCGCGTGAAGGCTCCCCCGAGGCCGACACCAGGGTAATCCTTTACGATCTCTCCGCGGCAGCCACTCGCATTTCGATCAGGCTCTCCATCGGTCTCGGCTTTGGCGCTTTCCCGAAACGGTTCTGTACGAAGCGGAATTGCTTGTCGTCGATGCCATAGACGAACCTTGTGGCGCCCTCGACAATCTGCCGGTTGACCTCCTTCGCAAGCCCGATCTGGTCGGCCTTGAGGACTTGCTTGAGGAAGTCGGCGCTTGGCGACGAAATGAAGAGCCGCCTTGGACCTATGGGCAGGGCGATATGACCTTGCGGCCCTTGGATGTTGCTCGTTCGCAGGATTGGGCGGTCTGAGGTCAGCAATGTCGGTGCCTCGGCTGGCGTCTGCAGGACACGCCAATGCATGTCGTTTATTTCCGAACCGATTTTCGCGTGGTCGATCAGCGAGAAAAGAACTTCGAACTGATGCCGCTCTTTCACGCTCGGCGGCTGGCCCTCCAGGAATTCAGCGAATGTCTCGGGGTCGCCGTCCACCCGCGCGGCGCGATACCTCGTCTCTGCAGCGTCGTCGGTCCGGCCGAAGTCTGCGTGCCACCGTTCCCGGAAGAGGGCGATATCTTCGGGACAGCGCAGGAGCAGCGAAAGGATAAAGCGGGTCCAGGCGGATCGACTGTCCGAACTCCACCGCGCGTTGTGACCATTTCGCTCGAGCATGGCGAGAGCATCGGAGGCCCAAGTGTCGATCGGCCTGAAGAACTTCTCTTCGACTTGCTGCGCAAGTCCTGCCTCATAGCCCTTCAATTCGTATAGCCGTTCCTGATAACCCGTTCTCTCGGGCATGATCGGCTTAACGACTATGTCGCGATATGGCCTGCTGAATTCGGTCACCTTGCCATCAGGACCGGCCCAGCGCTTCAGGTAGAAAGCCGGGATATAGTGATGCTTTGTGGGCGGATTCGCTGCGTTCATATCCGCAATATAGCATTCAGACCCGAGCGGAACTCCAGTGAGAAGACGCCGCAAAGTTTGCTGTGGGCCCGAAACCTGACATACTGGCGCTTATGGGTACACGCCCTATTCGGCGGCCCAGCGCGCGGAGGCTCCAGGCCAGTCCATTACCACCTTGCCGGAGGTGCCGGACCGCATCGCCGCGAAACCGTCGGCGAAGTCGGCCACGTCGATGCGATCGGTGATGAGCGGCGCGACGTCGAGGCCGGATTGCACGAGGGCGATCATCTTGTACCAGGTCTCGAACATCTCCCGTCCGTAGATGCCCTTCAGGTTCAGCATCTTGAAGATCACCTTGTTCCAGTCGATCTCGAACCCGGCCGGGGCGATGCCGAGGATGGCGATCTTGCCGCCGTTGTTCATCTTGTCGATCATGTCGCGGAAGGCCGGGGCGGCGCCCGACATCTCCAGGCCGACGTCGAAACCCTCGCGCATGCCGATCGCGCGCATCACGTCGGCGAGGTCCTCGCGCGAGGCGTCCACGACATGGTCGACGCCCATCCGGCGCGCGAGATCGAGGCGGGCAGGGTTGATGTCGGTGATCACGACCTTGCGTGCGCCGGCCCGCTTGGCGACGAGCGCCCCCATGATGCCGATCGGGCCGGCCCCCGTCACCAGCACGTCCTCGCCCACGAGGTCGAAGCTGAGCGCCGTGTGCACGGCGTTGCCGAGGGGATCGAAGATCGCCGCGACCTCATCGGGGATGTCGTCGGGAATCGGCACGACGTTGCGCTCGGGAAGACAGAGATACTCCGCGAAGGAACCCGGCCGGTGCACGCCGACGCCGACCGTGTTGCGGCACAGATGCCCCCGCCCTGCCCTGCAGTTCCGGCAGAACCCGCAGACGATATGCCCTTCACCGGAGACGCGCTCGCCCAGTTTGAAGCGGGTGACGGCGGCGCCGGCGTCGACGATCCGGCCGACGAACTCGTGGCCCACCACCATCGGCACGGGAACCGTCTGCGCCGCCCAGGCATCCCAGTTCCAGATGTGGACGTCGGTGCCGCAGATCGCGCTCTTGGCGACCCGGATCAGGACATCGTTGGGTCCCGGCTCCGGAACCGGCACCTCCTCCATCCAGAGCCCGGGCTCCGGACGGGACTTCACCAGCGCCCGCATCGTGTCGCTCATCGGATCTCCCCCCGGTCGATGAAAGCCGCGTCGGGGTCCCCGACCGACACCCCCTTCAGTCCGCCTCGGCGAGGAGATCGTCCAGATCGAGTGGATCGTCCACCATCGCAGGCATGCCGCCATCGCCGACCGGCCACTCCTCCCTCGGCCTGTCCCGGTACAGCTCGATGAGATTGCTGTCAGGATCGTGAAAATACACCGCCTCGCTGACCCCGTGGTCTGCCTTGTGGACCAGGGTGATGCCTGCGGCCAGGATCCGCTTCACGGCCACGGCCAGGCTTCTGCGGTCGGGATAGACGAAGGCGACATGGTGCAGGCCGGTATGTCCCTCGGGCGGAGGCGTGCCGCCGAGGCTTCTGACCGTGTTCAGCCCTACATGGTGATGGTACCCGCCGGCGCCGAGGAAAGCGCCTCCCTTTCCTATCCGCTGCCGTAGCTCGAAGCCCAGGACATCGGAATAGAAGACGATGGACCGCTCCAGATCCGAAACCTTCAGGTTCACGTGGCCGACCTGCGTCCTCGGATCGATGCGAAAGGTCATTCGTCGGGCTCCCTCTGGGTTAGCGTGGACGATCTACGGGCAGGCCAACGAACCTCATGCGATCACTCCGAGTTCCCGCCCGGTCTCGGCGAAGGCCGCCACCGCGGCGTCGACCTCCTCCGGCCCGTGAGCGGCCGACATCTGCGTGCGGATTCGCGCCTGGCCGCGCGGGACGACGGGAAACGAGAAGCCGATCACGAAGATGCCGCGGGCAAGCATGCGCTCGGCGAAGTCCTGGGTCAGCCGCGCGTCCCCGAGCATCACCGGAATGATCGGGTGGCCGCCGCCCGCCAGCGTGAAGCCGAGCGCGGTCATGTCGCGGCGGAACCGGGCGGCGTTGGCGTCGAGGCGCGCGCGCAGCGCATGGCCCGACCTGACCAGGTCGAGCGCGGTCAGCGAACCGGCGGCGATCACCGGCGCGAGCGTGTTGGAGAAGAGGTAGGGGCGCGAGCGTTGCCGCAGCATCGCGACCAGCTCGCGCCGCCCGCTGGTATAGCCGCCGGAGGCCCCGCCGAGCGCCTTGCCGAGCGTCCCGGTCAGGACGTCGACGCGGCCCGCGACGCCGCACAGCTCGGGGGTGCCGCCCCCGTTGGCGCCGACACAGCCGACCGCGTGGCTGTCATCGACCATCACCGAGGCGTCGTAGCGCTCCGCGAGGTCGCAGATCGCCGGCAGGTCGGCGATGATCCCGTCCATCGAGAAGACGCCGTCGGTGGCGATCATGCGGTGCCGCGCGCCGCCGGCCTCGCGCAGGCAGCGTTCGAGGTCGGCCATGTCGTTGTTGGCGTAGCGATAGCGGCGGGCCTTGCAGAGCCGGATGCCGTCGATCACCGAGGCGTGGTTGAGCGCGTCCGAGATGATGGCGTCCTCTTCGCCGAGCAGCGTCTCGAACAGGCCGGTATTGGCGTCGAAGCAGGACGAGTAGAGGATCGTGTCCTCCATGCCGAGGAAGGCGGAGAGCCGCTCCTCGAGCAGCTTGTGCTCCTCCTGGGTGCCACAGATGAACCGCACCGATGCCATCCCGTAGCCGTATCGCTCCAGCGCGTGCTTCCCCGCGGCGACCAGCTCGGGATGGTTGGCGAGGCCGAGATAGTTGTTCGCACAGAAGTTCAGCACCTGGCCGCCGGGATCGGCGTCGATCACGCCGCCCTGGGGCGAGGCGATGACCCGTTCGTCCTTGAAAAGGCCGTCGGCCCGGATCGCGGCAAGCTCGACGGACAGGCGTTCGATCAGGCTGTTGGACATGCGCTTCGGTCCCCCCGCTCCCTCAAGCTACAGAACGCCCTTTGCAGCGATCGGGCAACCGCCAAGCCGATGCAACCCCCGCCCGGCGGACAGCAGCGCCTCGACGGCAAGACTTCGCGCCAAGGTCAACAACCGGCTTGCTCATTCGGGCGGAGGGCATAAAGTTGGACACCAAACCGGCGAGCGAGGGTCGGTGCTGCAATCCAAGGGAGGACCCCATGTCCAACAACCAGACTGTGTCGCGTCGCTCATTCCTGCGGACGGGTGCGCTCGCCGGCGGGGCCGCCGCCAGCGGGCTCGCCGCGCCGGCGGTGCTGGCTCAGAGCCCGCAGGTGATCAGGATGCAGTCGTCCTGGTCGAGCTCCGACATCCTGCACGAGATGGCCCAGCAGTACGCCGACCGGGTGAACGCGATGGCCGGCGGTCGCCTGCAGGTCGACCTGCTGCCCGCGGGCGCCGTGGTCGGCGCCTTCCAGATCCAGGACGCGGTGGCGGACGGCGTGCTCGACGCCGGCCACCACGTCACCGCCTACTGGTACGGCAAGACCAAGGCGGCGTCGCTGTTCGGCACCGGGCCGGTCTTCGGCATCGACGGGGCGCAGGTGCTCGCCTGGATCCAGTACGGCGGAGGCAAGGACCTCTACCGCGAGCTCGTGCAGGACCAGCTCGGGCTGCCGATCGTCGGCTTCTTCGCGCTGCCAATGCCGACCCAGCCGCTCGGCTGGTTCGAGAACCCGCCGGCGGCGGTCGCCGACATGCAGGGGCTGAAGTACCGCACCGTCGGGCTGTCGGCGGACGTGAACCAGGCGCTCGGCATGGCGGTGACGCAGCTTCCGGGCGGCGAGATCATTCCGGCGATGGAGCGCGGCGTCATCGACGCCTTCGAGTTCAACAACCCGACCTCCGACCGCCGCTTCGGCGCTCAGGACGTGGTGAAGAACTACATGCTCGGCTCCTACCACCAGGCCTGCGAGTGCTTCGAGATCATCTTCAACCAGCCGTTCTTCGAGTCTCTCGACCCGGACCTGCAGGCAATCCTCGAGTACGCCGCCGAGGCGGCGAACACCGCGAACTACGGCCTCGCGATGGAGAACTACTCCAAGGACCTGCAGGGGCTGATCAACGAGGACGGGGTGACGGTGCACCGCACGCCGCCCGAGATCATGCAGGCGCAGCTCGCTGCGTGGGACGAGGTGGTCGCGACGCTGGTGTCGGATGACATCTTCAACCGCATCCTCGAGAGCCAGAAGGCCTGGGGCGAGCGGGTCGGCTACTACAGCCTGATGAACCAGGCGGACTACCGCATCGCCTACGAGCACTACTTCCCCGGCAAGCTCGCGCTCTGACCTGACGATCCGGGCGATTTCGAGGGGCGACGCCGACCGCGTCGCCCCTCGTTGATCGAGGGTAAGCCGACCGCAGGGCCCCATGGAGCGATATATCCAGTTCGCCGACAAGCTCTCGACCTGGTTCGGCCACACCTTCGCGTGGCTGATCATGCTGATGACCCTCGGGGTCAGCTACGAGGTCTTCGTCCGCTACGCCCTGAACGCCCCCACTCCCTGGGCCTTCGACGTCACCTACATCATGTACGGCACCCTCTTCATGATGGCCGGCGCCTACACGCTGTCGCAGGACGGGCACGTGCGCGCCGACTTCATCTACCGGCTGTGGAGGCCGCGCACCCAGGCGGTGGTCGAGCTCGTGCTCTACCTCGTCTTCTTCTTCCCCGGCATCCTCGCGCTGATCTTCGCCGGCTGGAAGTACGCGAGCCGCTCCTGGCGCTTCCTCGAGGTCAGCACCATGAGCCCGGCGAACATCCCGATCTTCCAGTTCAAGACCGTGATCGTGGTCGCGGGCGTGCTGATCTTCCTCCAGGGCCTGGCGCAGGTCTTCCGCTGCATCATCTGCATCCGCACCGGCGCCTGGCCGGGCAAGCTCGAGGACGTCGAGGAACTCGAGCAGGTGCTGATCAAGGAGCACGAGCGCGAGGTCGGGGTGCGCGGCGACGATGCGGCCGCGCCCGAGGGACCCGCGCGATGACCGATCCGCAGGTCGCCGTGTTCATGCTCGGCATGTTCATCGTCCTGATCATGCTCGGCTTCCCGATCGCCTTCACCCTGATGGGCATGGGGGTCGGCTTCGGCTACTACGCCTACTTCGAGTGGGCGCGGCTCGAGCGGATGATCACGAGCTTCGCCGGCGAGAGCCCCGGCACCTTCGACACCGTCCGCGCCTGGGCCGAGGCGCTGGCCAGCAACCGCATCTTCGACCTGCTGGTCAACCAGACCTACTCGGTGATGTCGAACGACGCGCTGACCGCGGTGCCGCTCTTTCTCTTCATGGGCTACATCGTCGAGCGCTCCAACATCATCGGGCGGCTGTTCACGACGCTGAACGTCGCCACGCGCCATATCCCGGGCTCGATGGCGGTCGCAGCACTCGTCACCTGCGCGCTCTTCGCCACCGCGACCGGCATCGTCGGCGCGGTGGTGACGCTGATGGGCCTCCTCGCCTTCCCGGCGATGCTGAAGGCGCGCTACGACATCAGCCTCGCCTCTGGGGTGATCTGCGCCGGCGGCTGCCTCGGCATCCTGATCCCGCCGTCGGTCATGCTGATCGTCTACGGCGCCACCTCGGGCGTGTCGGTCGTGCGCCTCTACGCCGCCGCCTTCCTGCCCGGGTTCCTGCTCGCCGGGCTCTACATCGCGTACGTGATCACCCGGGCCTCGCTGAACCCGTCGCTGGCGCCGAAGCCCAGGGCGGAGGATCTCGGCGACACCTCGCTCCGCTTCATCCTCTGGTCGCTCCTCACATCGTTCCTGCCACTCGCCGTCCTTATCCTCGCGGTGCTCGGCGCCATCGTCATGGGGCTCGCGACCCCGTCGGAGGCGGCGGCGATCGGCGCGCTCGGCGGCCTCCTGCTGGCCGCCGCCTACCGGGCGCTGACCTGGGAGCGGCTGAAGGAATCGGTCTATCTCACCATGCGCACCTCGGCGATGGTCTGCTGGCTCTTCGTCGGCTCCTTCACCTTCGCCTCGGTCTTCGCCTACCTCGGCGGCCAGGCGGTGATCGCCGACTTCATGCAGGGCCTCTCGCTGACGCCGCTGCAGTTCCTGATCCTCGCCCAGGCCATCATCTTCCTGCTCGGCTGGCCGCTCGAGTGGACCGAGATCATCATCATCTTCATCCCGATCTTCCTGCCGCTGCTCGCGCTCTACGACATCGACCCGCTGTTCTTCGGCATCCTGATCGCGCTGAACCTGCAGTCGGCGTTCCTGTCGCCGCCGATGGCGATGTCATGCTACTATCTCAAGGGGATCGCGCCGCCGCACGTGCGGCTGACGCAGATCTTCTGGGGTGTCACGCCCTATCTCTTCATCATCCTCCTCTCGATGGTCATCGTCTACGTGTTCCCGCAGATCGTCTACTGGCTGCCCAATGCCCTCTACGGTTAGACGCTCCCGCCCGCCCGAGACGGCGCTCGACCTCGGCGCGGTCGCGTTGCGCGACCGTCTCGCCGCCGGGGCGCTGAAGGCGGCCGACCTCGCCGAGGCGGCGATCGCGCGGATCGAGGCGACGGAGCCCGAGCTCCGCGCCTGGGCCTGGTTCGACCCGGACTTCGTCCGCGCTCAAGGGAAGGCGCTCGACGCGCACCGGGCCACAGGCCGCCCGGTCGGGGCGCTGCACGGCGTGCCGGTCGGGATCAAGGACATCATCGACACCGCGCGGATCCCGACCGAGAACGGCACCCCGCTCGACGCCGGGCGGGTGCCGCGCGAGGACGCCTTCGTCGTCGCGAGGCTCAAGGCGGCGGGCGCGCTGATCCTCGGCAAGACCGCGACGACCGAGCTCGCCTTCTTCTCGTCGGCGCCGACCCGCAACCCCGCCAATCCGGCCCACACCCCCGGCGGCTCCTCCGCCGGCTCCGCCGCCGCCGTCGCCGCCGGGCAGACGCCGCTCGCGGTCGGCACCCAGACCGCGGGCTCGGTGATCCGGCCGGCCGCCTTCTGCGGCGTCGTCGGCTTCAAGCCGAGCTTCGGCGCGGTGCCGCGCACCGGCATCCTCGCCCAGAGCCCGAGCCTCGACACCGTCGGCGTCTTCGCCCGCAGCGTCCCGGACGCGGCGCTCCTCGCCGAGACGCTCTACGGCCACGACCCGCGCGACCGCGCCACCGCCCCGGCGCCGCCGCCGCGCCTGCTCGAGATCGCGACCGCACCGCCGCCGCTCGCCCCGGTCTTCGCCTTCGTCCGCCCGCCCGGCTGGGACGACGCCGATCCCGACACCCGGGCGGCGCTCGAGGAGCTCGCCGCCCATCTCGGCGACCGGTGCTTCGAGGCGCCGCTGCCCGGCGCCTTCGCCCAAGCGGCGGAGATCCGCGAGCGGGTCAACCTCGCCGAGCTCGCCAAGTGCTACCACCCCTACGAGCGCCGCGGACGCGACGCGCTCTCCGCGCCGCTCCGGGCCGCGATCGACGCGGGCAAGGCGATCCCGGCCCGCGACTACATCGCGGCGCTCGACTGGCCGGACGTGCTGAACGCCGGGGTCGAGGAGCTCCTCGCCCGCTGCGACGTGATCCTGGCCCCAGCGGCACCGGGGCCGGCGCCCGAGGGGCTCGGCGCGACCGGGAGTCCGATCTTCAACGGCCTCTGGACGCTCTGCGGTATGCCTGCGGTGACGATCCCGGTGCTGCAGGCGTCGAACGGCCTGCCGATGGGCGTGCAGCTCGTCGGCCGGCGCGGCGACGACGGCCGGCTGCTGCGCACCGCGCGCTGGCTGATGGAGCACATCGCCGGCGATCCCGAAGGAGGCGCGAGGTGACCGACCAACTGATGCGGCTGGCGGCTTTCGCCGCGCTCGTGGGCTTCCTCGGGATCCTCGTCTACTGGGTGCCCAGGATCGACCTCACGGCGGTCATCCTCGTCACCCTCGCGCTCGCCGCCTACGACCTCTTCCGAGCAGGAAGCAGCCGCCGCTGATCCGCCTCCCACTCCGCCGCTGCAATTCCCGACTCTTTTCCTTAGCATATGAGTTGTGCATGCGTCGTGCATACCTTGTGCATGAGCGGATCCCGGCATGTGGCTGTCGACGCTAGCCTTCCGTCGGTGCGGCGGCTTCGGCCAGTCCGAACCCCCGAAACGCTGCTTCGAACCCCGCCCGCTGCGGCGAGCAGCACATCGGCCCGACCCGCGCGGGCCCGGCGGGGAACCAGGCGAGCCGCAGCATGCGGAAGTCGGGCGCTTCGGCGACGGCCGCCCAGTGGACGTGCACCGCCGTGCCGATCCGGGTCAGCCGAAGCCGCAGCCACTCGGCGTCGGACGGGCACGGCATCGTCGACCAGTCCGAGACCTCCCGCGTCGCGACCACGCTGAGCATGCGCCGCCCGGCGACGAACTCGACCCCGGCCTTGATCCAGTTCCGCTCGTCGATCCGCAGCATCAGCCCGGCCTGGTCGTAGAGCTCGCGATAGTCGCCGCGAAATGCCACCTCCGCGCTGAAGTCGCCCGCTGCCATGACATGGCGGAAATGCCCGTCGTCGCGGATGAAGCCGTAATGCGTCTCGCGCCAGAAGTCGGTCTTCGCGCCGGTCACGACGGCGAGGACGCCGCGGTCCTCGCTCCACTCGGGCGGATCGTTCAGCCAGTCCATGTCCGCCTCCGTCGTGCGAGGGCCGCGGCCGTGCCGTTCACATCAGGCCATTGGCCTTCAGGATCTCCTCGGCGTTCTCCTTGGTCACCGTCATGGTGTCGAGCACGACCGTCTTCGGCACCTCCTCGCCGTTCAGGTGCGCGAGCGCCTGCCGGAGCCCTTCGGCCCCCGGCGTCGCGTAGAGGAACGTGGCGGCGAGCTCGCCGTTGTGCACCCACATCACCCCTTCGCCCGGCAGCGCGTCGATCCCGATGAACATGATGTCCCCCTCGCGGCCCACGTCCTTCGCCGCCAGATAGGCGCCATAGGCCATCGGATCGTTGTGCCCGTAGACGAGGTCGATGTCCTCGTTCGAGCGCAGCGCCGTCGCCATGATGTCGTAGGCCTGGTCCTGCTTCCAGTCGCCGGACTGCTGGTCGAGCAGGTACTTGATGCCCGGCTCTTTGTCGGTGAGCTCGTGGAAGCCGTCGTGGCGGTCGTGCGCCGGCTGGGTGCCCATGCCGCCCCAGATCTCGACCACGTTGCCCGCCGCCTTGCCCGGGCCGCCGAGCGCCGCCACCGTCCATTCGCCCGCCGCCTTGCCGATGAGCACGTTGTCGCCGCCGACGAACTGGGTGTAGCGGTCGGTCTCGACATTGCGGTCGAGCACGAAGACCGGGATCCCGGCGTCGATCGCCTGCTCGACCACGCCGGTCAGCCCCGCCGACTCCTTCGGCGAGATCAGGAGCGCGTCGACCTCCTGGCGGATCAGGTTCTCGACGTCGGCCACCTGCTTCTCGGTGCGGTCCTCGCCGTCGGTGATGATCAGCTCGACCTCCGGGTGCTTCGCGGCCTCGGCGATGATGTCCTTGTTGAACTGCGCCCGCCACGGCTCGATGGTGGTGGCCTGGCTGAAGCCGATCACCCACTGCTTGTCCTGCGCGCGGGCGAAGCCCTCGGGCAGGTACGCGGTCATGGTCAGGCCGGCCACCGTGCCGCCCGCCACCTTCAGGAAGTTCCGACGTCTCATCATGCGTTCCCTCCAAGCTCGCGGGATTCGGTCCCGCCTCCTTCCGGCCGCGCCGAGGCGGCAGGTTCCGCGCGCGCCCGCGGGGCCCGCAGGCGCAGGTTCACCATGATCTCCCCGAGATTGCGCTCCTGAATGAGCACCGCCCCGACGATGATCAGCCCCTTCAGCACCAGCTGAAGGTTCGAGTTGATGTTGTGCAGCTGCAAGAGGTTCGACAGCAGCCCGAAGATCAGGACCCCGACGAGCGTGCCCGCCATCCGCCCGCGCCCGCCCATCAGGCTGGTGCCGCCGATCACCACCGCGGCGATCGCGTCGAGCTCGAGCCCGGCACCCGCGTCCGGCTTGCCTTGGCGGTACTGCGCCACGAAGAGCACCGCCGCCACCCCGGCGAGCATGCCCGAGATCGCATAGGTCGCGATCTTGGTCCGCGCGACGTCGATCCCCGAGAGCCGCGCCGCCTCCTCGTTGCCCCCGATGGCGTAGACGTAGCGCCCGAAGGTAGTGAAGCGCAGCACCGCGCCGTAGATCAGCACCGCGGCGAGGAAGAAGAGCCCGGGCACCGGCACGATCCCGAAGACGAGGCTTCTGAGCAGGTCGAACTCCGCCACCGCGTTCGAGCCGGTGTAGACTGGGAGCACCGCGTTGTTCTGCCCCGCGGTCAGCCGCGCCACCCCGAGCGCCGTCACCATCATCGCGAGCGTGACGATGAACGGCTGCAGCCGCCCGCCGACGATGACGATGCCGTTGATCGCGCCGACCATCAGCCCGACGCAGGGCGTGACCAGCAGCACTCCGATGACGCCGAACTTCGTCGCGACCTGCGGCAGCAGGAACCAGAGCGCCAGCGCCGCGCCGGCGAGCCCGACGGCGGCCGGCAGGACCCGCCCCCGCAGCGGGTCGAGCCGCGCCTCGGACCGCGCCCCCGTCCCGGGCCCGGAGGCGGCATGGCGGAACCCGAACCGCGTCACGGAGGCGAGCATGACGAAGACAGTCAGCGCCAGCGCCGGCACCCCCATCGCGGCAGCCGGCGTCCAGCCCTCCACCGTCAGCAGCATGGCGCAGACCACCGAGCCGAGCGCCATGATCGACCCGACCGAGAGGTCGATGCCCGCGGTAATGATCACCGCGGTCATGCCGGTGGCGATCAGCCCGGTGATCGACACCTGCCGCAGCACGTCGAGCAGGTTGCCATAGGAGAGGAAGATGTTGTTGCCCTTGGAGCTGACCGGCGACGTCAGCACCCCGATCAGGAAGATCGCCGCCAGCCCCCAGTAGAGCTTGGTGCGCGCGAGGAGCCGCAGCACGGTCACGACGCGAGCGCCCGCGCCTTCAGCCCGCGCGGCGCGGCGAGGTGCATGATCGCCTCCTCGCTCGCCTCCTCGCGCGAGAGCATGCCCGTCCGTCGGCCTTCCGACACCACCATGATCCGGTCGGCGAGCAGCAGAAGCTCCGGCAGCTCGGAGCTCACCATCACGATCGCAAGCCCCTCGCCGGCGAGCGCGCGGATCAGCTCGTAGATTTCCTGCTTCGCGCCGACGTCGATGCCGCGGGTCGGCTCGTCGAGCAGGAGCACCCGCGGCCGCGTCGCAAGCCACTTCCCGATCACCACCTTCTGCTGGTTGCCGCCCGAGAGCGTCGCCGCCACCTGCTCGATGCCGGTGCAGCGTACCCCGAGCCGCCGGACCGCATCATCCGCCATCCTCGCCTCGCCGCGCGCGGAGCGGATGCCGAACCGCGCCAGTCGCGACAACGACGGCAGCGTGACGTTGTCGCGGATCGATGCATCGAGGTGCAGCCCCTTGGCCTTGCGATCCTCGGTCACCAGCGCGATCCCGAGCCGCCGCGCGTCTCGCGGCGACACGACGGCGACCGGCGCCCCCTCGATCCGGATCTCGCCGCCGGCGCGCCCGTCGCTTGCGCCGAACAGCGTCTCGAGGATCTCGGTACGTCCGGAGCCGAGCAGGCCCGCGATCCCGAGCACCTCCCCGGCCCGGACATCGAAGTCGACGCCGTCGAGCACGCGTTGCCAGCCCCGCCGCGCCGGCACGTCGAGCGTGAGCCCCCGCACCTCGAGCACCGCCGCCCCGTCCCGCGCCCCGGAGGCCGCAACGCCCGCCGCGGTCTGCCGCCCGACCATCGCCGCGATCATGCGGTCCCGATCCATCTCGCCGATCGGCGCGGTGACCACGTTGCGCCCGTCGCGCAGCACCGTGACCCGGTCGGCCAGCGCCATGACCTCGTCGAGCCGGTGCGAGATGTAGACGACGCCCACGCCGTCGGCCGCGAGCTGCCGGACGATGCGGAAGAGCCGCGCGCACTCCGCCGGCGTCAGCGCCGAGGTCGGCTCGTCCATGATGAGGATGCGTGCGTCGAGCGACAGCGCCTTCGCGATCTCGACGAGCTGCTGCTCGCCGACGCGCAGGCCCGCGATCCGCGCCTCGGGGTCGAGGTCGATCCCGAGCCGCTCGAGCAGGCTCCGCCCGGCCGCGACCATCGTGCGTCGGTCGAGGATCAGGCCGGCAATCAGCGGCTCGCGCCCGAGGAAGACGTTCGCGGCGACCCCGAGCTCCGGCACCAGGTTCAGTTCCTGGTGGATGATCGCCACCCCTGCGCGCTCGGCGTCGCGGACGCTCGTGAACCGCACCCGCTCGCCGCGGACCCGGACCTCGCCGTCGTAGTCGGTATGCACGCCGGACAGGATTTTCATCAGTGTCGACTTGCCGGCGCCGTTCTCGCCCACGAGCGCGTGCACCTCGCCGGCGCGGAGATCGAAATCGACGCCGTCGAGCGCCGTGACGCCGGCGAAGCGCTTTCCCACGTCCCGCGCGCAAAGGAGCTCCGCCGCCGCGCAGTCCGGGCTGCGATCCGCCGCGCTGGCCGTTCCGCTCGACATTCCGGCAGCCCCTCCCCGAGCGCCTGCGCTCCCTCTTGTGAGGGGAGTCGACAACTGACATGCTAGGTGGATCAGATCGCACAGGTCAAGCCGGCCTGTCGGCTCCCCGAGGCGAGGCCGGCCTGCGCGGGGCACTTGGAGATGGGCGGACGCGCGTGGCGAAACCCTCCTTGCGGCAGTCGGCCGGCGCGGCCGAGACGCGCCTTCCCAAGGCCGACCAGGTCCACCTCGCGCTCAAGCAGGCGATCACGCGGGGCGAGGTGCCGCCTGGCGCCGCGATCGACAAGACCGCGCTTTGCCTGCGCTTCGGTGTATCGCGGCTGCCGGTGACCACGGCGATCCACCGGCTCGCCTACGAAGGCCTCGTGCTCATCGAGCCGCAGAAGGGCTCCTACGTGTCGCGCATCCGCCTCGACGACGTCCTGCAGTGGATGATGGCACGCTGCGCGATCGAGTCGGAGGTCGCCGCCGAGGCTGCCCGTCGCCTCCCGGCCGCGGCGACGGAGGCGCTCGCCCGCAACCTCCGGTATCAGGAGGCGGCGGTGGAGAGCGCGGATTTCGACGGCCTGCTCGATCTCGACGTCGGCTTTCACCACTTGCTGACCGAAGGCCTCGGCCTCAACCGCGTCGCCGAGACGCTCGACGCGCTCCGGGTGCATCTCGATCGCGTCCGCCGGCTGCTGCTGCCCGAGCCCGGTCGCATGGCGGCGACGCTCTCCGAGCACCACGCCATCCACGAGGCGATCGCCGCCCGCAAGCCCGCCGCCGCCAACCGCGCGATGCGCTTCCATCTCGCGGTCGTCGTCGACCGCCTCGTCGCCTTCGAGCGCGATCATCCCGACTTCTTCGGACCTTAGGGCGCGGCCTTCGCATCGAGGGCCCGACGACGCCCGGATGAGCCTCGAATAGGGTGGTGACGTGCACTAGATTCTGTGGCACTGGAGCCAAGTAGTATGCGCCACTGGCGGATTGAGCCCGGCGCAGCTTGGCAAGGGTACGCCACGAGGGGGGCCCGGATGCTCCAAGGTGGGCAGCTGCCCCGGCAGGGGACCGCGGAGCAGCAGGAGCCGAGCTTGGCCGAACTGCTGGATCCGGTCGCCCTGGAGGCGCGGCTGGCGGAGGCGCGTGTCCGCCGTGCCGAGGCGATCGCCCGACGTGCCGGCGTCGGGGCGACGGAGTCCGCGCGTCCCGAGCGGCGTCCGCTAGTCGGGCACGATACGCTCCGAAAGGGAGCTGCCGGACCTCAGAAGAACGTCGAGCATCTGGAGGCCCGGCAGCTTTCGTCGACACCACCACTGCGAGCAGAACCTGGGTCGGTGGCCTGGGCCAGCAAGACGACCGTGTCGTTCCCCAAGCCGAAGGCTGCACCTTCCGACCGCGCCGATTCCCGGTTCGGCCTGCCCGCCGCGCTGCCTCCCGCCGCCGAGCGAGCGCGCCCGCGAGCGGCGGCGCCCTGGCTTGGCCGCCACGTCGGGGGAATGGCGCTCGTGCTCGGGATCGCGATCGGCGTTGTCGGAACCTCCGCGGCCCTGTTGTCGGTGCCGCCGCCATTCTGGCAATGGAGCGCCGAGCCTATCGGACCGCCACCCGGCGCGACGGCCGATGGAACGCAGGCATTGCCAGTTTCGTCGGCACCCGCGGCCATGCCAGCCCCCGAGGCCCCGCCCCCGGCGAGCTTCGCCGACCCCATTGCGGCTCAGGCCGTGCCTGCCCCGGACGAGATGGAGCTCGGCTATGCACTGCCGGCGCCCCTGCCCGACATCTCGACGCCGGATCGTGGCTTGGCGCCGTCCGCACCCTTGCCCGCGATCAGCATCGCCGCGCCTGCCGCCCCAGATGTCCCGACGGAGATCGTGCTCCCCGATTCGCTGCCGGCGCTCCGCGGCGTCTCGGTGCCGGCCGAGGACCGCGCCCCGCAGCAACAAGGTCAAAGGATCGCCGCCGCGGTCGCGACGCCATTCGCACCCTTGCCCGCGATAAGCATCGTTCCGCCTGCCGCCCCAATGTTCCCGACGGAGATCGCGCTCCCCAATTCGCTGCCGGCGCTCCGCGGCGTCTCGGTGCCAGCCGAGGACCGCGCCTCGCAGCAGCAAGGCCAACGGGTCGTCGCCGCGGTCGCGCCGCCCTCCGCCGCCTTGGCCGCGGTCGCGGCGATACCGACCGGGGGCCTGCCGGCCCAGCGCTCGGCAATGCCGACCGATGCCGCGCTCCACCCACTGCCGCAGCTGCACCTTCCCGCCGCGCATCCCGAGACCGGGACCGCGGTGGCGCTTGCGTTGCCGGATAGCCCGCCGGCGAGCATAAGCGTCGGCGGCCAGCATGCGCCGGGACTTCCGCTCGCCGTGCCGGCGCCGCCACCCGCGGAGGTTGAGGCGGGGGCGAAACCCGCCGCCGTTTCGACCGAGGCAGCCGGCGTTCCTTCACCGCCGAAGCTGATCTTCCGTGGCACCCTTCTCGATGGCCTCGACCATGCGACGCTGGCCCTGCTGACCGATCCTGCCCTCGGAGGCTACCCGCTCCCGGCGCCTTCGCCCGCACCCTCCGCTCCGGAGGATCAACCATCGCCCGAGCCGGCCAGGACGAGACCCCCGGCTGCCGCGCCGAAGCCCGCGCCGGCACGCACGGCGGCTTCGCGCCCACCCGCGCCCGCGCCGGCAGTGCCGGCGAGACGGGGTGTATCGGAACGTGCCGTCGAGGACATGCTGCGCGACAGGCTTCTCAGGGACTGACTGATCGTAAACAGATTGACTCTAGGCGCTTTTCTCCCGTGAGCCTGACGCTATACTCTGTGGCTCCGGGTCGGATGGTTGCCGGCTGGTGGATGAGTGGTGGGTGGGCCGCGTCGCGGCACTCGGAGGTGGCGGGAGCCGGATGCGACGCAGGATTCTGGTCACGGCAACCGCGATGATGCTCGCGGCTCAACTCGGCACCCCGCTGTCAGCCGCCCAGCCGACTGCCGAGCAGCTCGGCGCCATTGCCGGCTACCTCGAGGTCAACGACGTCCAGGGGCTGCGCGACTATCTCGAGGTCTACCCGGATCTCACTGAGGGAGAGACCGCCCTTGCCGTGCTCCTGCGCCGGTTTCTGGTCGAGTCCATCGCTGCAGAAACCTTCTTTCGCTTCGAATCGGACCTGTCGAATGCTGTGGACGATCTGCAGGATGCGCCCGCGACGGACCCTGGCACCCCGGGCGAGCCGCCCGAACCTGGGTACTGAACATGGGGCAGCCGCGGGGGCGAGCACGCGCGATGATCAAGCCCGGGGATCCAGCCACCGCCCGGCCGCTTGTCGATGCGGTGCCCGCGACCGCCCGGGCGCGGCGGCGCGTGGCGCTCCTCGTCGACCCGCGATTTCCGGGCGGCACCGGTAGCGCAGTAGCCGCGGAGATCCGCGCGCTTGCGCCGCGCGTGAACCTGGCCGTGTTTCACCTTGCGACGGCGATGTTCCCCGGCCGAGAGGTGAACCCGGCGATACGCCGGGTTCTGGAGGAGCTGAGCCTTCCGCTCCTGCCGCAGCCGCCCGTAGTGCACGCCGACACCATCGTCCTCCACAACCCGACCTGCCTGAGGTTCGACACTGCGCTCGGGCCGCGGCTCAGCGCTGCCCGCGTCATTGTCGTCGCCCACGAGAATTTCCTGCGTCCCGGAGGCTGCGAAGGATTTGACGTCGGCCATTGCCTCGGCCTCGTTGCCGGGCGCGTGGCCGGTGGTGAGCGGCTGCTGGCTCCCATTTCGGCCACCAACCGCGCGAGCGTCGCCGCCTGGCTGGGGCGGCATCCGGATCTGGGCTGGCGCCTCGCTCCGGATGACTGGCCGAACATCTGCGACCAGCCCTTCCTCGCGCCGACGCCCACGCCGCGGGACCGGCGCGGCCGCCACTCCCGTGCCGGTCTCGAGAAATTCCCGCCGCTCGCGGCACTGCGCGCCCAGTTCTCGCCACAGGCCGAGCGGTGTGCGATCCTCGGGGCCGACACCCTGCTTCTTGACCGCGAGAGCATGCCGCCACACTGGCAACTGATGCGCTTCGGGGCGATGCCGGTTCCCGATTTCCTCGCCAGCATCGATTTCTTCGTCTACTTCACCCATCCGCTGCTGCGGGAGGGCTATGGCAGGGCGATCGCCGAGGCGATCGCCGCCGGCAAGCTCGTCATCACGGACGAGGAGACGGCGGGCCCCTTTGGCCCGGGCGTCGTCACCGATACGGGTACCGGCGACGGGATCGACCGTATCATCGCCAGCCACGTCGCCGATCCGAGCCGCTACGCCGCCGCGGTCCTTCGCACCCAGGCCGACCTCGCAGCCTACCGGCCCGACCCGGTCGCAGCGCGGCTGGCCGCACTCCTCGAACCGGAAGCGCCCCTGCATGCTGTTGTGTGAGGCGACGGGCCGCGGCCGCAGCGACGCCGAGGATCTGGCGATCTTCGTGAACCAGCTCGCCGCGCTTGGCGTTCCGGTCCGGGTCGCGACCGGATCCGTTCCCGAGAACCCGGGCCGCAACCTTCAGTTCGACCTCGCCCCGCACCTCACCGAGGCGAGACTGAGCCCGGACGACGGGCTCGTTCTCCTGGGTGCCGAACGGCTGACCGACGAGGCGTTGATGCGCCTGCGCCGCCTCGCCGATGGCGTCGAGATCACGGTCCGCGCCTTTGGCCGCTTCGCCACGCACCAGACCGCGCTCGGGGTACGGGCGCGGCTCGCCTACATCTTCGGCCGCGAGCCCGAGCTCTTGGACCTCGCCTCGATCCATCCCCACTCCCGCGGCCCCGCCCCGGCCTTCGGGGTGCCCCGACACTCCGCACAACCGTGGCCGGCGGTGAAGGATCGGCCGCCGCGGCTCCTCCTCGTCGGACCGGACCTGAAGGACCCGATCCAGGTGGCGGCGCTCCTCGCGCTCTCTCCACATCGGAGCTTCCGCCCCTTCGTCCTTACCAACAGCCAGAGCAAGCAGGACTGGATCGCGGCGCACGGTCGCGACATTCCGTTCTTTGACTATGGCGAGATCCTGCCGCTCGCCCTGACCGAGCGCACGGATATGTGCGTGTTCTTCGGGAGCCCTGCCGGCAGCTATCGTCTGGAAACGCTGGCCGCGAACCTGCTCGTCGCGGGGACGCCGCTCCTGGACGGCAGCCCCGGCCACCGGGTCGCGAACGGGAGCGACGCCTTCATCCCAGCGCCCCCCGGCATTCTCGGGCTCGAGAACTTTCTCCGTGCCGAGATCCTGCCGAATCTGGGCCAGATCGCGGACCATGTGCGCCGAAGCCGCGCCGCGGCCGGAGCCGAGGCCGAACCGGTGCTGCGCCGGCTCGGCGGCGCCGGGGTGCCTCTGGCCGCGTCCCACCGGCCGGCGAACGCAGGCCCGGCCGCGGGGGGGATCGTCTTCATGCCGACGAACGGCGTCGGACTGGGGCACGCCCAGCGCTGCGCGCTGATCGCGAACGCGCTCGGACCCGGGCGGCCCCCGCCGCTCTTCGCAGCGTTCCCGAGTTGCATGGGGCTGGTCAAATCCCAGGGATTCGACGTGATGCCTCTGGTCGGCCGGTCGCAACTCCATTCCCAGAGCCACGAGCACGACCTTGCCAACCACCTGCGGCTGCGCGCGCTCTGCGCGGGGGCGCGAACGCTGGTCTTCGACGGCGGCTACATCTTCGACTCGGTCTATCGCACGGTGCTCGAAGGAAGCGTCAGCGGCGTCTGGATCCGTCGCGGCCTGTGGCAGGGGAGCCAGGACAATTCCGTCGCCCTCGACCGGGAGAAGGCGTTCGAGCGCGTCATCGTGCCGCGCGAAGGATTCGAAGAGCTCAACCAGCCGTATTCCCGCGGCGATCATCTGTTCACGGTAGGTCCGGTCGTGCAGGCGGTAACGCTGTCGCCCGCATCCCGTGATGACCTGCGGGCCGCGCTCGCCGAGCGCTTCGGGAGAAGCTTCGACCGGCTCGCGGTCTCCCTTCTGGGCGGCGGGGTGGCGGCGGATCGCAGCGCGCAGATCCAGGCGCTCTGCGGCCTTTTCGAGCGTCGGTCCGACACGCTCCATCTCGTGCTCGTCTGGCCGAACGCGACCTTGGAGCCTGCCTGGTTCGACTGGGGCAATTCGCGGGTCGTGCGCACGCTGCATGCGGCCGCGCTCACCGCCGCCGCGGACCTCGCCATCACCGCCGCTGGCTACAATTCCTTCCACGAGGTGCTTTACAACCGGGTCCCGGCGATATTCGTGCCTCAGACGGGCTCGTTCATGGATGACCAGCGCGCACGCGCGCGGGCCGCCTGCGACCGCGGCCTGGCGGCGATGGCGGAGTCGAGCGAGCTCATGAAGCTCGAGCGGCTGATCGCGCGCTACCTGGACGACGGGGAGGCCGAGGCCATCCGCGCCCGGCTGGCGGCCACCGATCTGCCGGATATGGGGACGGCTCGGGCGGCGCAACTGATAGAGGAGGTAGCGTATGGACCTCAGGCAGTGGAGCGCGGTTCTGTTGCGGATCGGCCCGCACGACGCCGATGACCTTGACGAGTTGCTCGCCACCCTAGACCCGCGCCAGAAGGCTCCAGGACGCGAGATCTTCCCGTTGCCCGAGGCGGTGCTGATGCCGCAGACCGCGCTCAGACGGGCCGATGCGATCTGCGTCGGCGTGCGCGCCGCGGCAGCCGACGCAACCGCCTGCGACCGTGCCATGCGCCTCGCCGCCTTCGCGGTCGAACGTGATGTTCAGATCGTCGTGCTCGGCGAGGCCGACCACAGCGGTCTCGAGCGCTTCGGATTCCGCGTGGAACGGATCTCGGGCGACAGCCCCGAGGCACGAGCCGCCTGCGAGGACCAGATCCGCCGGTTCTGGAACCTGGACCTGGTGCTCTGAGCGGCCCGGGCGTTCAGAGACGTGTCGCGTAGCAGCTGACCGAGCCGCCGTTGGTGTCGGAGAACACGCGGTTGCCGAGCTCGATCTTGCCGAGCAGCGCGTCCGACAGCTCGCCGTTCGGAAAGCGTTGGGTGTAGAGCATGATCCAGCCGCGCGAAAAGCCGGCGAACGGCGTGACCTGCGCGTTCGGCGCGAACTCCCCGAAGCCGAGCCCGGGATTGCGGTTGGCCCGGGCGTAGACGTCGACGAGGGCGTTGTCCTCCTCGGCCCTGAGGAGAAAGCCGATCGCGTCGTCGAGGCTCTTCCCGTCCACCTCGGTCGCATAGAGATCGATCCCCTGCGACAGCCCGATCTGCGCGGCATAGACCAGGAGCGCGATGTTGCGGCCGCTGTGCTCCAGCGCCTTGCGGCCGCGATCGGTCTCGAGCGGGAAGCTGCCGTCGGGACGCATGCCGCGCAACTGGGCGTAGAAGCTCTCCTGCAACCCGTTCCGATAGAGCGCATCGTCGCCGACGATCAGCCCGAGCATCATGGCGTTGGTTCCGCGCTGGGTGCCGATGCTGTTGCCGCCGGGGTGGATGTCGGTGAACCGCGCGACCCGGAGCAGCCAGCCGTCGACGGCGGCGCGATCGTCATCGGTCGCGACGGTCGTCTGGCGCAGGATCTGCCAGGCCGGCAGCACCGCGCCCACCGCCTCGATCGCGGCGCTGGCGGCGGGATCCGAGCGCTGGGCCGGGATCCAGGCGTTGGCGCCGGCGTGGGCGCGCAGCGCATCGATGTCGCGCCGCGACCGGGCCATGTCGAGGTCCATCAGGGTCCGATAGGCGCTAATGGTCAGCTCGTGGGCGAACTGGCGCGGGACCTTGGAGTACTCGACCTTGCCCGGACCTCGCATCGCGGCGATCGAGTCCGTCATCAGGGCGCCGTAGGGCTTCAGGTCGCTGTCGCGCGGGCAGTACGGCGCGCCGTTGGGGCGGCCCCTGCGCGGATTGTTCATCCGCACCAGATCGCTCCTCGGCGCCACGTCGAACAGCGCCCCGGGGTGGTGCACCCTCGACCGGCTGGCGAAGCCGGTCTGTTCGGCCGGCTGCACGCAGCCGGCGAGAGCCAGGACGAGGGGGACCACGACGCGGGCGGCGATCATGAATGTCGTTCTCCTGTTGACCCTGCCGACGCCATGCGCCGGCCACAAACGCGGCCGTCATAGCGTGTATCGCGGGCGGATTCGATGCCCGATTAGCGACCGGCGGCGGTCAATCCGGTTCCGGCAGGCCGGCGAGATAGGTCGCCACGTCGGCTTGCAGGCTGCCGGGCAGCAGCGCGGCCGTCGGCGCCATGTCGGGCAGGCGGTGGGCGATGCCCTTGTGGCAGTCGATGCAGGTGCGCTCGCCGGTGAAGAGGAAGCGCTCGTGCGCCTCGACCGCGCGCTGGCTCTGGCGGGTGATGTCCATCGAGGCGGCGGAGTGGCAGTTGCGGCATTCGAGCGAGTTGTTGGCCTCGAACCGCGCCCACTCGCGCTGCGCCATCACGATCCGGTGCTCGAGGAACTTATCGCGCGTGTTGATCGTGCCGAAGATCTTGCCCCAGACTTCCTTCGAGGCCTGCATCTTGCGGGCGATCTTGTCGGTCCAGTCGTGCGGCACGTGGCAGTCCGGGCAGGTCGCCCGCACGCCCGAGCGGTTGGTGTAGTGGATGGTCGGCTTGATCTCCTCGAAGACGTTGTTCCGCATCTCGTGGCAGCCGGTGCAGAACGTCTCGGTGTTGGTCAGCTCGAGCGCGGTGTTGAAGCCGCCCCAGAAGATGATCCCCATGACGAAGCCGCCGAGGGTCAGGAAGCCGAGGCTGTAGTGCACGCTCGGCCGGCTGATGATCTCCCAGGTGCGCCGGACGAAGCGCCACATCACCGCGTCCCCGGCGCGGTCAGCATGGTGTCGACGTCTTGGAAGTCGTTGCCGACGATCGGCTGCACGTCGGTCTGCGGGACATGGCACTGGGTGCAGAAGTAGCGTCGCGGCGTGACGGCGGCGAGCACCTGCCCCTCGCGGTTCTGGAAGTGGGTGACCGAGACCATCGGCGCCTGGCTGACCTCGACCGCGGTGCGGCTGTGGCAGGTCAGGCACCGGTTGGCGTTGAGGTCGATCTGGTAGTTGTCGATCTGGTGCGGGATCACCGGCGGCTGCTCGGGCCAGTTGCGAACCTGGCGGATGTCGGAGTTGATTGTCGCCGGCATCGGCGGCGTGGGCGCGTTCTCGTCGAGCGGCGTCCCCTGGCGCATTGTAGCGATGGTGCCCTGCGCGAGCGCGGCGCCCGCGGCCATGAGCACGGCAATGGTGACGAGCGGGATCGGTCGCATCATCGGCCTCACGCGGATTCGATGCGGACGGCGCACTTTTTGAAGTCCGTCTGCTTGGAGATCGGGCAGGTCGCGTCCAGCGTCACCTTGTTGATGAGCCGGCGCGCGTCGAACCACGGCACGAAGACGAGGCCCTTCGGCGGCAGGTTGCGGCCGCGGGTCTCGACCCGGGTGAGGATCTCGCCGCGCCGCGACACCACCTTCACCTGCGAGCCCCGGCGCAGGTTCATCGCCGTGGCGTCGTCGGGATGCATGTAGCAGACCGCGTCGGGCACGGCCTTAAAGAGCTCGGGCACCCGCTGGGTCATCGAGCCCGAGTGCCAGTGCTCGAGCACCCGGCCGGTCGAGAGCCAGAACGGGTACTCCTCGTCCGGGCTCTCGGCGGCCGGCTCGTAGGGCAGCGCGAAGATCACCGCCCGGCCGTCGGCATGGCCGTAGAACTTGAACGGTTTCTCCCCCTCGGCATAGGGGTCGTAGTCGCGGTTGAAGCGCCAGCGGGTCTCCCGGCCCTCGACCACCGGCCAGCGCAGGCCGCGGACCTCGTGGTAGCGGTCGAACGGCGCGAGGTCGTGGCCGTGGCCGCGGCCGAAGCTCGCGTATTCCTCGAACAGCCCCTTCTGGATGTAGAACCCGAAGGCGTCGGATTCGGCGTTGTCGTACTCGAGGTCGACCTCCGCCCGCTCGAAGGCGTCGACCTGGCCATTGGAGTAGAGCACGTCGTAGAGGGTCTTGCCGGCATAGTCCGGCGTGACGAGCTCGGCCGGCCAGACCTCCTCGACCGTGAAGCGCTTGGAGAACTCCACCAGCTGCCAGAGGTCGGAGCGCGCCTCGCCCGGCGCCGTCACCATCTGCCGCCAGAACTGGGTGCGCCGCTCGGCGTTGCCGTAGGCGCCCTCCTTCTCGACCCACATCGCCGCGGGCAGGATCAGGTCGGCCGCCTCGCAGGTGGCGGTCGGATAGACGTCCGAGACGACGATGAAGTTCTCCGGGTTGCGGTAGCCGGGCAGCCCCTCTTCCATCAGGTTCGGGGCGGCCTGGATGTTGTTGTTCACCTGCACCCAGTAGACGTTGATCTTGCCGTCCTTGAGGTCGCGGTTCTGCTGCACGGCATGGCTGCCGATCCAGTCGGGCACCGTGCCCGGCGGCAGCTTCCAGATCTCCTCGGCATGCGCGCGGTGCTCGGGGTTCGTCACCTGCAGGTCGGCCGGCAGGCGGTGCGCGAAGGTGCCGACCTCGCGCGCGGTGCCGCAGGCCGAGGGCTGCCCGGTCAGCGAGAACGGCGAGTTGCCGGGCTCGGCGATCTTCCCGGTCAGCAGGTGCAGGTTGTAGACGAGGTTGTTCGCCCAGGTGCCGCGGGTGTGCTGGTTGAACCCCATGGTCCAGAGCGACATGACCTTCACGTTCGGATCGGCGTAGAGCTCGGCGAGCGCCTCGAGCCGCGACGGCTCGACGCCGGACATCTCGGCCGTCTTCTCGAGCGTATAGGGCGCGACGAAGGCGGCGTACTCCTCGAACGTCATCGGCTGTGCGTCGTTGGCGTCCTTGGCGTGCTCGGCCGCCACCTCCAGCGGATGTTCAGGGCGCAGCCCGTAGCCGATGTTCTCGTTGCCGTGCTTGAAGTTGACGAAGTCGGCGACGAAGGCCTCGTCGACCGCCCCCTTCTCGATGATGTAGTTGGCGATGTAGTTGAGGATGTAGAGGTCGGCCTGCGGCGTGAAGACGATCGGGATGTCGGCGAGGTCGAAGCTGCGGTGGCGGAAGGTCGAGAGCACCGCGACCTTGACATGCGGATAGCTGAAGCGCCGGTCGGCGATGCGGGTCCACAGGATCGGGTGCATCTCCGCCATGTTCGCGCCCCAGAGCACGAAGGCGTCGGCGGCCTCGAAGTCGTCGTAGCAGCCCATCGGCTCGTCGATGCCGAAGGTGCGCATGAAGCCGGTGACGGCCGAGGCCATGCAGTGCCGCGCGTTCGGGTCGAGGTTGTTCGACCGGAAGCCGGCCTTCATCAGCTTCGCGGCGGCATAGCCCTCCCAGACCGTCCACTGCCCGGAGCCGAACATGCCGACGGCGCGCGGCCCCTTGGCGGCAAGGGTCTCCTTCCACTTCACCGCCATCAGGTCGAACGCCTCGTCCCAGCTCACGGGCTCGAAATCGCCGTCCTTGTGGTACGCGCCGTCGCGCTTGCGGAGCAACGGCTGGGTGAGGCGGTCGCTGCCGTACATGATCTTCGACAGGAAGTAGCCCTTCACGCAGTTCAGCCCGCGGTTGACCTCCGCCTCGGCGTCGCCGTGGGTGGCCACGACCCGGCCGTTCTTGGTCGCGACCATCACCGAGCAGCCGGTGCCGCAGAAGCGGCAGGGCGCCTTGGCCCAGCGCAGCCCGGTCAGCGCGGCGTCGGTGGTCAGGTTCTGCGCCAGCGCCGGGAGCGGCAGGCCGGCCGCTGCCGCGGCCGCCGCCACCGCCTGCGCCTTGATGGCGTCGCGCCGCGTGATCCCGGTCATGGGCTGGGCTCCTTGAGTTCAGGCTTCGGTCTGGTGATAGACGAGCGCGACGCTGACCACGCCGGCGATGCGCTGCATGGCGTTCATCGCAGCCACGATCTCGTCCTCGGACAAGGTTTCGAGGGTGACGACGATCTTGCCCGAGGGATCGCTCATCGCGACCTCGGCGACGCTCAGGGCGGCGATGCGGCGGACGACCGCGGCGAGACGGGCCGGATGCGCCCGGACGACGAGGCTCGAGATGTGGCCGGTCGGCTCCTCGTCCATGCCGAGGAAGCCGCGGCGGGTGATCCTGATGCTGGCGTCGGCTGGCATGGCGCTCGTCTTCAACCTGTCGGCGGTCCGGTGATGATCTGGTACATCCACACGAGAAAGCCGTAGCCCCCGACGATCCCCACGCTCAACACGGGAGCCAACACCACCGCGAGCAGCACGAACACGCGACGCTCCTCCGATTTCGTCGGCTGACGCTCCGCGTCGATCGTGCTCTTCGCCGTCATCCGCAGCCCCCTGAAGCGTGCAACAATGGCCGCTTCCCACCCTACGCCATTCGCCACGGCCGATCGAGTCTTGACCTCGAAGCTCGATGCTGCCAGCGTCGACGACCCCTCCCCGGTCTCAACGCTCGGAACCGCTCCACTCGCGGCCGCTGCAATCCTGACTCTTGTCCTTAGCATATGCGTTGTGCATAGGTTGTGCATGACTTGTGCCAGAGCGAATCCCTCCATGTAGCTGTCCAGGCGGAAGGAATTGGCTCCGGACACCGGACCGCATCAAGGAGGCCGAGTCCATCCGGACGGCTCGACCCGAGCCGGCGCCGGTGGTTCCCACCCCGCCCTGCGCAGCCCGGCGACCAGGGCCTGCACGATCTCCTCCGCCGGCTGGTGGACCCGATAGGCCGCGGCAGGATCACGCATGAACTCGGGCGAGATCACCGCCAGCCGGTCCAGCGCCGCCCGCGCCCCCGCCTCGTTGCCAAGCGCGCCCTGGGCGACGGCGATGAAGGACTGGCTGATCGCCGAGCCGTCCACCGCCGAGCGCTCGGCGTCAGCCAGCATCGCGGGATAGTCGCCCTTGAGGTAGTCGTCCACGGCAATGAGGTGGAAGTACCAGCCGGGCGGACTGATGGTGCGGTCGATGGCGCGCCTGAGGTAGGGAATGCCCTCGTCGAACCCGCCGCGCACGGCGAGGCGCCAGCCGAGCTGCGCCATCGCGTCCGGGTCGTTCGGATTGATCTCCAGCGCCTTGCGCATCGCCTGCCCACTCTCCTCGTAGCGGCCGGTGTAGTGATAGATCGACCCGAGCGCCTTCAGGGCGAGGATGTTGCCGGGCTCGATCCCGATGGCGTGGGACGCGTTCTCGAGCGCCAGCGCGTAGGCCCTGTCGGGCCCTTCCGGCTCCATGCCGAACCGGCCGGCGTCGAGATGCAGCCAGCCGAGCATCGCCCAGGCGTCGGCATAGCCGGGGTCCCGCGCGACCGCCGCCTCAAGGCAGGCGCGCGCCGGGCCGTAGAGATCGTCGCTGAAACTCCGCCGATAGTGGTAGGCGCGCAGCACGCAGGCGTAGCTCGACATGCTCGGATCGCCCGACAGCCGGCCGGCCTCCTTGCCCGAAAGGACGCCATAGGGCTGGCCCAGGGTCGTCGAGATCTCGGACGAGATCTCCTCCTGCATCGCAAAGATGTGGTCGGGCGAGAGCGGTCGGTCATAGGTTCCGTTCCAGAGCACCTCACCGTCGTCGGCGTCCGTCAGCATGGCGCGGACATGGACGCGCGAGTTTTCGGAGCGGATGCTCCCCTGCACCACGTAGGCCGAGCCGAGCCTGCGGCCGAGATCGCGCCGATCGGTTTCCGGACTCTCGAAGAAGCCCGCCGGGACCGAGAACAGGCGGAGGTCGGGAAAGCGCGCGAGCTGGGCGATGAGCTCCTGCGTCATACCCGCGGCTAGGAAGCTGTCGTCCTCGCCCGGACTCGAAGCCGCGAACGGCAGCACGATCACCGACGGGCCGCGCTGATCCTCGGCGGAAAGCAGCCGGGTCCGCAGGAGCCAGGCGACCGACGCAACCGCGGCGAGGAGCGCCACGGCGAGGAGCACCGACCGCAGCCGATCGCCGAAGCGTCCGCCGGCCGGCCCGTCGGTGGCGACGGACGGCGCGGAACCGCTCGCGTCCGGCCCGGCCGGGGCGGCCGCATCCACCGCCGGTAGCTCGGGCTCGGGGCGCTCGGCGGCGGGCGCGGCCGCGCGGTCCTGCCACTCGAAATGCGGGACGTAGCCGCCCTTGGGAATGGTGATGCGAACCGGGTCGCGGCTGCCGGCGTCGACGTAGTAGCTTGCGAGGTCGCGCCGCAGCCGCCGCGCCTCGAACCGCACGACCGGATCGGCCTGAGGATCGAAGCTCTCGTCCCTCCCGAAGACGGCGAGCGCCACCGAGAAGCCCTTCAGCAGGTTGCCCCGGCCGGCCAGGGTCTCCTCGACGAGATAACGGAGCAGCGCCCGTCGCCTCGCGCTGAAGCGCACCACCGGGCTGCCGAGGATTTGCTCGAGCTCGGCGTGAACGTCGCCGACCGACGGCGGAAGGCCCCCGCGATCGAGGGGGTCGGCACTGCGGTCCATTTCGACTCCCCCCGGCCGGGCCGGAACTCGCTGCCGAGAATACCGGAGGCGCGGGGGTGAAGAAAGTGCCGACAACGGCACTCCGGTGGCACCCGCTGCCGATTGCATCACCGTCACGCGACTCGCTCCGCGAGGAAGTGCGCACCTGTTCGTACCTGTCGCGAGTTGGGTCTGCATGCGCTCCGTGATCCGCGGCAACGTGAGGAGCGGCCGGGGAGCAATCGCCGTGCGGAAGATCGCGGCCCTGGTGGAGCGGATCGTCCCGACCCGGGAACTGGAGGTACGCCGCCTCTTTGCCCGCGACGAGGAGTTTCGCGGCATCTGCGACGACTACCTGGAGGCGCAAGAAGCGCTTCGGCACTGGCAGGTCGTCGAGGGGAACGAGTCGCGGGCCGACGAGTACCGCCGGCTGGCCGCCGAATTCGAGGCCGAGATCGTCGCCTACCTCGACGCAGCCCGGGCAAGGCGCAGCCAGAGCGAGGAGACCTGACATGGCCGCGCCAGCCGCCCCAGGCGTTTCATGGTCGACCACGTCGAAACAGCAGGTAACAGGAGATGGAGCGATGCGAAGAGACGACCCGGTGAGTAAGCGCCTACGACGCTGGGGAGGGCCTTGCGCCCTCGCCGTCGGCCTCGCCGCCTTCGGCGGGCCGGCGGCGGCGCAGGAGGCCGCGGAGAAGCCCAACATCCTCTTCATCATGGGCGACGACATCGGCTGGATGCAGCCGTCGATCTACCACCGCGGGCTGATGGTCGGCGAGACGCCGAACATCGATCGCATCGGCGAAGAAGGCGCGATGTTCACCGACTACTACGCCGAGCAGAGCTGCACCGCCGGGCGCACCGCCTTCTTCACCGGCATGAATCCGTTGCGCGTCGGCATGACCCTACCGGAAATTCCCGGAAGTCCCTCCTACCTGCGGACCGGCACGCCGACGCTCGCCAAGTTCCTGCATGATCTCGGCTACTCGACCGGCGAGTTCGGCAAGAACCACCTGGGCGACCATACCGAGTCGCTGCCGACCGCGCACGGCTTCCAGGAGTTCTGGGGCTATCTCTATCACCTCGACGCGATGCAGGGGGTGAGCTTCCCCGACATCAACAAGTCGCCGACCGAGCAGACCGTGGCGCCGCCCTGCCAGAACTCGCCGATCCCCGGCTTGGCGGAGGTCCCCGGGGCGGTCGATCCGCTGACCACCACCTGTCTGACGCCGCCGCGGCCGGTGCTCCACTGCACCTCCTCCGACGGAACGATGGCGAACCAGACCTGCACCGACGAGGGGCCGCTAACACTCGAGCGATCGAAGACCGTGGACGAGGAGATCTCGGCACAGGTCATCGACTTCCTCGACCGAAACGACCCGGCGACCACCGGCAAGCCGTTCTTCGTCTGGTACAACCCCGCCCGCATGCACGTCACCACCGTGCTGTCGGACAAGTACTACAACATGGTCGGCGAGATCGGCGGCAAGGACTGGGGCGTCAACGAAGCCGGCATGAAGCAGATGGACGACAACATCGGCTACGTGCTCGACAAGCTCTCGGAGATGGGCCAGCTCGACAACACCATCATCGTCTTCACCACCGACAACGGCGCCGAGACGCTCACCTACCCCGACGGCGGCACGACGCCCTTCGCGGGCGGCAAGCTGAGCACCTGGGAAGGCGGCATGCGCGCGCCCATGGTGATCCGCTGGCCCGGGCACATCGAGCCCGGCACGGTCGAGAGCCAGATGTTCGCCTCCCTCGACTGGGTTCCGACGCTGGTCGACATCGCCGGCGGCCCGACGGGCGACGCGCTGAAGACGCAGATCGAGCGGGGCGAGTATCCCGGGATCGTCAAGACGACGCTCGACGGAATCAACCAGCGCGCCTTCCTGGAGGGCGAGGCGGATTCCGCGCGCGACCACTTCTTCTACTATTCGAACAAGACCCCGTCGGCGGTGCGATACAAGAACTGGAAGATGTACTTCGGGATGGTGTCTCAGAACCCTGACGGCTTCATCACCGGCGTCGTCCCCTATTCCTGGACCCAGGTCGTCAACATCAAGCGCGATCCCTTCGAGGCTTCGGTAGGGGAGCATACCAAGACGCTCTTCGGCACCGCTGGCGCCCTCGGCGGACCGCTCACCGCCTACGTCTACGACTGGAACATGCTGCCCATCGGCCAGACGCTGTGGCTGAAGGAACTTCGGACCTACATCGACTTCCCGTCGCTGCAGGACCCCGCAAGCTACAATCTTGACCAGGTCATCCAGCAGATCTCGGAAATGAAGGTTGGTCACGACTAGCGCGCAACTTAAAGAGAGAGGAATCGTAAAATGAAACCCAAAATGATCATCGCGGTTTGTGCGGTTGCGGTCGCTGCGCCCCTCGGCGTCGCCTCGGCACAGGATGCCGCCACCCTCGTCTGCGCCGACTATGCGGCGATGGACAACGCCGGCCAGATGGCGATTCTGGCCGAGATCGAGTCGATGAACAGCGAGATGGCGACGAGCCAGGACGTGTCGGCGGAGGAGATCCACCAGCAGCTGGCCACCGAATGCTCCGCCGCCCCCGACGCGCTGGTCGCCGACGCATGGAAGAAGATCAAGGAGATGTAGCGATTGCCGCGGGGATCGACGGCATCGTCGTCGATCCCTACCCGCTGGTATGCTAGGCTTCTCGGGCACATCGTCCGCTTTCGGGGAATGCCACCATGAGGCTCTTTAACGCAGCCGCGCTCGTCGCCCTGTGCATTCCGCTCACCGCGCCGGTCTTCGCGCAGGACGCCGGCAGCGCCGCGAAGCCCAACATCCTCGTTATCTGGGGCGACGACATCGGCCAGTTCAACGTCAGCGCCTTCAACAACGGGATGATGGGCTACCGCACCCCCAACATTGACCGGATCGCGGCGGAGGGCGCGCTCTTCACCGACTGGTACGGCCAGCAGTCCTGCACCGCCGGGCGCGCCGCCTTCATTACCGGCCAGTCGCCGATCCGCACCGGGCTGACCAAGGTCGGCCTGCCCGGCGCGCCCGAAGGCATGAAGGTCGACGACCCGACCATCGCCGGGCTTCTGCGCCCGCTCGGCTACGCCACCGGCCAGTTCGGCAAGAACCATCTCGGCGACCGCGACGAGATGCTGCCGACCAACAACGGCTTCGACCAGTTCTTCGGCAACCTCTACCACCTCAACGCCGAGGAGGAGCCCGAGAACCCCGACTACCCGCAGGGCTCGACCTTCAGGGAACAGTTCGGCCCACGCGGCGTGATCCGGTCTCAGGCGATGCCGGACGGCGGCCAGCAGATCGAGGACACCGGCCCGCTCACCCGCGAGCGCATGGAAACCGTGGACGAGGAGGTCACCGCCGACGCGCTTGCCTTCATGGACGCGGCCAACGCCGACGGAAAGCCGTTCTTCCTGTGGTGGAATTCCACCCGCATGCACATCTTCACCCACCTCAAGCCGGAATTGGAAGGCGTCACCGGCCTCGGAGTCTATGCCGACGGCATGGTCGAGCACGACGGCCACGTCGGCCAGCTGCTCGCCAAGCTCGACGAGCTCGGCATCGCCGACAACACCATCGTGATGTACTCGACCGACAATGGCGCCGAGACCTTCACCTGGCCCGACGGCGGCACCACGATGTTCCGCGGCGAGAAGAACACCCAGTGGGAGGGCGGCTACCGGGTTCCGACGGTCATCCGCTGGCCGGGGGTGATCGAACCCGGCACCGTCATCAACGACATCGCCGCCCACGAGGACATGCTGACGACGTTCCTCGCCGCCGCCGGCGAACCCGACGTCAAAGAGGAGCTCCTGACCGGCAAGCAGATCGGCGACCGAACCTACAAGGTCCACCTCGACGGCTACGACCTCCTGCCGGCGCTGAAGGGCGAGTCGGAATGGCCGCGCCGCGAGTTCCTCTACTGGACCGACGACGGCAGCGTCGCGGCGCTGCGCTACGACAACTGGAAGGTGACGTTCCTGCGGCAGAACGCCGAGGGCATGGAAGTCTGGCAGGCGCCGTTCGAGGAGCTGCGCGCGCCGCTCTTGACCAACCTGCGCATGGACCCCTTCGAGCGCGCCGAGGAGGAGGACGCCATGGGCTTCCAGCGCTGGTGGATCGAGCGGATGTTCCTGATTGCCCCGGCGGCGGCCTTCGTCGGCGACTGGCTGCAGAGCTTCCGCGAGTTCCCGCCGCGGCAGAAGCCGGGTAGCTTCAACCTCGAACGCGTGATGGAGGCCGTCACCGAAGTCGCGCCCGGAGGCCGCTGACCAGTGTCGGATGCAGAGTATTGGAGATGACCATGGAGAGGTTCGCACTGCCGATGCTTACCCGCCGCGGCGTGCTCGCGGCGCTGGCCACCGTCTTCGCTCTCGGAGCCGTCGCCCCCGCAGCGGCGCAGGACGACCCGCTGCCGTCCTGGAACGACGGCCCGGCCAAGCAGGCCATCCTCGACTTCGTCGGCGCGGCCACCACCTCGGGCGGCGCGAGCTTCGTGCCACCCGAGGACCGCGTCGCCACCTTCGACCAGGATGGCACTACCTGGGTCGAGCAGCCGCTCTACGGCCAGGGCCTGTTCGCCCTCGACCGGCTCGCCGAGATAGCGCCCGACCATCCCGAGTGGAAGGAGACCGAGCCCTTCAAGTCCGTGCTGACCGGCGACCACGCGGCGATGGCGAAGTTCACCGAGAAGGACTGGATGGAGATCGTCGCCGTCACCCACGCCGGCATGAGCTCGACCGACTTCGAGGCGATCGTCGCCGACTGGCTGCCGAAGTCGAAGAGCCCGTTCTTCGATCGGCCGGTCACCGAGCTCGTCTACCAGCCGATGCTGGAGGTGATGGAGTACCTGCGCACCAACGACTTCCGAACCTACATCGTCACCGGCGGCGGCCAGGAGTTCGTCCGGGTCTATTCGCAAGACGTCTACGAAATCCCGCCCGAGCAGGTCGTCGGCTCGAGCATCGAGACGAAGTTCGAGATGAAGGACGGGAAGCCCGTGCTGATGCGCGAGCCGAAGGTCTTCTTCATCGATGACGGCGACGGCAAGGCGCGCGGCATCGACCTCTTCATCGGCAAGCGCCCGCAGATCGCCTTCGGCAACTCGAACGGCGACAAGGAGATGCTGCAGTGGGCCACCGGCGGCGACGCCCCCGGCCTCGGCCTCCTCGTCCTGCATGACGACGCCGAACGCGAGTTCGCCTACGGCCCCGCCGACGGCCTGCCCGACAGCCAGATCGGCACCTTCAGCCAGGAGCTGATGGACACCGCCAAGGCTGACGGCTGGACCGTCATCAGCATGAAGAACGACTGGAGCCGTATATTCGCCGACGGCGTGGCCAAGTCAAAGTAACTGCTCTTTCCCGCGGTCCGCGGGAAACACGTGCGCGCTTCCGATGACCTTCACGCTCACCGCGGACCCTGGCGGCGGCAGGTCGACGACGGACGTCCGGATCTTCAGCGGCGAATCGCCAGCGATGCCCAGGGTGACGATGGCGGCAGGCCCGACGATCTCGGCTTTGAGCAACCTCGCGAGGATGTCCACGCCATTGACCGCTTCGGACCGGCCGAGCGCGATCTGTTCCGGCCGCAGCATGATCGTCGCGGGACCGTCCCGAGCGCTGGCGACCGGGACCAGGCCGAGGCGGCAGCGCGCGCGGCCGCCTTCGATCGCGGCGTCGAGGATGACGGCGTCGCCGAGGAACTCGGCCGTCTCCGGGTCGACCGGGGATAGGTAGACCTCGCGCGGCGAGCCCGCCTGGCGGAGCACACCGCCGCGCAGCACCACGACCTGGTCGGCGAAGCTCATCGCCTCGGCCTGATCATGGGTGACGAGAATGGTGGTGACCCGCGCCCGCGCGAGGATCCCGGCGGTCGCGGTGCGGAGCTGCTCGCGAAGCCCGGTGTCGAGCGCGGAGAACGGCTCGTCGAGCAGCATCAGGCGCGGGCGCCGCACCAGCGCCCGAGCGAGCGCCACCCGCTGCTGCTGCCCGCCGGAGAGCTCGTGCGGCTGTCGCGCGGCCACCGCGCGGTCGAGCTCGACCAGGTCGAGCAGCTCCATCGCCCGGGCGTCCGGATCTGCGCGCCCCATCGCGAAGCGGATGTTGTCGAGGACGCTGAGGTGCGGGAAGAGCGCGCCGTCCTGCATGACGAGGCCGATGTTGCGCCGATGTGGCGGCACTGCGGCGCGCGGGTCGGCGAGGAGGGCGCCATCAAGGCGGATCTCGCCCGCGTCCGGCGCTTCGAAGCCGGCGACGAGGCGAAGGAGCGTGCTCTTGCCCGACCCAGACGGCCCGATCACGGCGGTGCGCGACCCGCTCGGAGCCGCGAGGTCGAGGCCGGTCAGCGCCGCGACCCTGCCGAAGCACTTGCTCACCCCGGTGAGGCGCAGCTCGGTCATCGGCCGATCGCCTCGAGCGCCTGCCGGTAGAGGATCACGCAGAGCGGCAGCGACAGGAGGACCATCGCCAGCGCATAGGGCGCGGCGGCAACGTGGTCGAACTCGGCGGTCAAGGCCCAGAACTCGGTGGCGAGCGTCCGGGTCCCGATCGGGCTCAGCATCAGTGTCGCGGTGAGCTCGGTGGTGACCCCCATGGCGACGAGCGCCATTCCGGCGGCAATCCCCGGCGCCGCCAGCCGCAAGGTGGTCCCGACCGCCGCGAGGAGCGGTGGACGGCCGAGCACGACCGCCGCCTGCTCGAGCTCGATCGGGACCTGCGCCAGGCTGGCGCGAAGCGCGATGATGGCGCGGGCGAGGAAGAGCAGGACATAGGCGGCGATCAGCATCGCCACGGTCTGGTAGAGCGGCAGCGCGACCCGGACCGTGACCGCCACCAGCGCCAGGGCGACGATGACGCCCGGCAGCGAGCCGACGTAAAGGTGGCAGGCCTCGAGGCCGCGCTGCAGGCGCCCCGGCGTCCGGGCCGACATCCAGGCCGACCGGCAAGGCGGCGAGACAGGCAAGCATCGCCGCGACGACCGCGTAGAACGCCGTCTGCCCGAGCGTCGTGCCGAGCGCCGGCAGGTCCCAGGCCGCCGCGCCGCCGCGCCAGAGCCAGCGCACCAGCGACGCCACCGGCAGTACCACCGAGAGCGCCGCCACTGCGAGGGGGACCAGCGTCCAGAGCGGCCAGGCGCGGCCGAGCGGGGTCCGCGGCATGACCCGGGCCGCGCCGGGACCGATCCGGGCGAACCGGCGGTTGCCGCGCAGCCAGGCCTCGAGACCGAGGACGCCGGCCGCGCAGGCGACGAGCACGATGCCGAGCAGGTTCGCCGCGGGCCCGTCGTAGACCGCCTGGAACTGGTCGACGATGGCGGTCGTGAGGGTGTCGAAGCGGATCAGGACGAAGAGGCCGTACTCGGCCAGGAGGTGCAGCGCGATCAGCAGGGCGCCGCCGGCGATGGCGAGCCGCAGCTGCGGCAGCACGACCCGCAGGAAGACCCGCGCCGGCGGCTCGCCGAGCGAGGCCGCGACGTCCTCGAGGGCGGGGTCGAGGCGGCGGAGCTGCGCGACAACCGGCAGGTAGACGAAGGGGAAGTAGGCGAGCACCGAGATCGCCGCGGCCGGCCAGAGGCCGCGCAGCCAGGGAAACAGCCCGTCCCAGGCGTAGGAATGCACGAAGGCCGGGATGGCAAGCGGCACCACCGCGAGCCAGCTCCACAGCCGGGCCAGCGGCAGGTCGCTGCGCTCGGTCAGCCAGGCCAGCGTCACCGCCAGCGACGATCGATGCCGGGACGGCGAGAAGCCTCGAGCAGCACCGTGTTGCACCAGGAGCTCGCCCACCCGCGGACGGAAGATCAGCGCGCTTGCCGTCTCCCACCCGGTCCGCGACGAGCACCACGAGCACGAAGCCGACCGGGATCAGCGCGAAGGCCGCCACTGCGACCGCTGCGGCGATGAGCGCCGGATGCGCCGGCAGCCGGCGGTGCCGATAGAGCGGCAGACTCGCGGTGGCGGGCGCCTCGTGCAGACTGAGCGATGTCGGGCTGGAGCATTTGTGCTCTGGCTGAGCGCGGCTCGCCTCGGCTACATGCACGCCGGACGCGGTCATCAGCGCGACGACTTCGGAGGCGTTCAGGAGCGAGGGATCGACCTTCGGATAGTCGAGCTCGCCGAGCGGGCGGCAGCGCCGGGTTCGCCTCGACGCCGCTGCCGATCGGGTACTCGAAGGACGTGCCGTCGCGCAGGATCGCCTGCCCCTCCGGCCCGGTCACGAAGGCGAGGAAAGCCTGCGCCTGCGTCCGGATGGCTGCTCGAAGCCAGCACGCCGCCGCCCGAGACCGAGACGAAGGCGCCGGGGTCGCCGTCGCCGAAGTAGTGCAGCGCGACCTTGTCCGAGCTCTCGCCGGTGCCGTGCCGGTCGCCGAAGTAGTAGTACTGGTAGATCAGCGCCCCCTCGACCTCGCCGACGTTGGCGCCGCGCATCGCCTCGAAGTTGCCGCGATAGGCGAGCGCGTTACGCTTCAGCCCGGCGAGCCAGGCGCCGGTCTCCTCCGGGCCGCGCAGCTGGAGCAGCGCCGAGACGATCGCCTGGAAGTCGGCCCCCGCCGGCGCCGCGCCCCAGCGGCCCTCCCATTCCGGCTCGGCGAGGTCGAGCATCGAGGCCGGCAGGTCGGCCTCGGCCAGCAGCTCGGTGTTGTAGGCGAAGACCGTGGTGCGCGCGGCGATGCCGGTCCAGAGGCCGCTCGCCGGGCGGAACTCCGCCGGGACCTGCTCGAGCGTCGCGGCGTCGACCGGCGCGAAGAGGCCCGGCCTGCTCGACCAGCACCATCGCCGGCGAATTCTCGGTCAGGAAGACGTCGGCCGGCGAGTTGGCGCCCTCCTGGACGATCTGGTTCGCCATCACCGTGTCGGTGCCCTTGCGGATCGTCACCGGCACGCCGGTCTCCGCGGTGAAGGCGTCCGCCCAGGCCTGGGTCAGCGCGGCGTGCTGCGAGGTGTAGACGACGATGCCCGTCGCGTCCTGCGCCGCGGCCGGCACGGCGAGCCAAGCGACGGCCGCCAGCGCGAAGATGGAGCGACGAAGTCCCGACATGCTTTCCCCTTCAGGTCTCGACCCACATCCGGCGCAGGTTCGCGGTGGACTTGTTCAGGAGGTCGAACTCCGGGCTCTTGCCGTCGCGCTCGAAGAGGGTCCGGCTGACCCGCTCGAGGTCGAACAGGATCTCGCGCCGGTCGGCGCTGCGGATCAGGCTCTGCGCCCAGGTCACCGCCACCTCGCGGGTGCCGCGGGTCACCGCCGCCACCCGGTGCAGCATGGTCGAGGGATAGACGACCGCCGAGCCGGCCGGCAGCTTGTAGCCGACCTCGCCGGCGGAGGTGTCCATCACCAGCTCGCCCCCGTCGTAGTCCTCGGGCTCGGACAGGAAGAGCGTGACCGAGACGTCCGAGCGCATCTGCTCCGGCGCCCATCACCGCGTTGTCCATGTGGGTGCCGAACTCCATGCCCGGCGTGTAGCGGGCGAAAAGCGGCGGCGCGAACCGCCGCGGCAGCACCGCCGCCGCAAAGACGCTGTTCGCCGACAGCGCGGCGACCACCTGCTGCCTGCGCCTGCTCGGCGGCCGGCCCGGCGCCGAGCTGCTCGTTCTTCTTGACCAGCCGCGACGCCCAGCCCGAGCTCAGCACGCCGTCGACGTAGACGCCGCCGGCGAGGCACTCGCGCAGCGACGCGAGGCCGGACCGGTCGAGGATGTCGGCGATGCACAGGATCATCGGTCGGGCCGTACTCCTGACACGGGACTTCCGGAGCGCGTGCCGCCCGATCCCGGCCGTGATTTGTTAGTTGACTATTTAACTCTGCTATAATCATCTGTCGCCCGGCCCGCAAGCGGGTTGCGTGGGTGCGACGGGGGACGGCCGCAATGCAGCGCAGGACGCGCATCTGGATCGGTCTGAGCGCCGCCGTCCTGGTCACCGGGACGACCGTCGACCGCGCCGCGCTGGCAGATGGTCCCGCCCCCGGCCGGGCAGACTCACCGCGGGAGCACCGGCTTCTGGCCGCCGGCCACGGCCGCGCCCGAGCGGCTCTTCGCCGCGCAGGCGCCGAGCGCGGAAGCCGGCGAAGGCGGCCCCGGCGAAGGCGGCGGCCAGGTCCTCGGCACGATCACCGAGTTCCGCCTCGGCAGCACCGATCCGGCCGCCTTCAGCTACGACGCCTCGGCCGCAGGTGGCCGCCTACGCGGCCCTCGTGCACGGCGCCTATGTCGCGGCGCAGGACGGCGCGCTCGCCGCTGCAGACGGCGATCGACGCCCTGCTCGCCGACGCCCTCGCCGGAGACGCCTCGACGCCGCGCGGCGAGCATGGATCGGAGGCGCGCCCGGCCTACCTGCGCACCGAGGCGTTCCAGTTCTACGCCGGTCCGGTCGACGCGCCGGGCGGCCCGCTGCCCCGGCTGAACGGCTGGCCGATCGACCCGGCCTTCCTCGACGGCCTCCTCGACGATCCCTCGGTCCCGCTCGACTTCCGCAGCCTCGCCCGGCTCAACCAGGCCGGAGGCGCCAGACCAGGTCACGACCGGCTGGCACGCGATCGAGTTCCTGCTCTGGGGCGCGGACGGCGACCGGCCCGTCGCCGCGTTCGTCGCTGGCGAGGGCACGAACGACCGGCGGCGCGACTACCTCGCCGCGGTCGCGCAGCTCCTGGTCAACGACCTCGGCCTCCTCGTCGCCGCCTGGGCGCCGGACACCAACAACTATCGCGCCGCGGTCGAGGCGATGGACCAGCGCAACGCGGTCGGCCGCGCCTTCAACGGCATGACCGTGCTCGCCGGCTACGAGATCCCGCTGCGCCGGATCGGCGCCGGGCTCTTTCCCGGCCAACGCGAATTTCCAGCAGTCGCCGTTCAGCGACACCTCCGCCGCCGACAACCGCTTCGCCTTCGAAGGCGCGCGGGCGGTCTACTACCGACGCGGGCTTCGACGACGCTGCTCGCCGGCATCGATCCGGCGCTGGCCGCCGAGGTCGACGCCGCCTTCGAGCGCGCCGACGCCGCGCTCGCGCGCGCTCGACGCCGCCCTACGACCGCTTCCTGGCGCCGCCGCCCGGCAGCCCCGAGCGCGCCGACGGCCGAGGCCGCGGTGCGCGCCCTGACCGATCTCGGCCGCGAGCTGCGCCAGGCGGGCAACCGCCTCGGCGTGCTCGTGGTCGTCCCCGGGCTCTGAGCGCCCGACCTTGCCCGACTGACCACCGCAAGCCAGGCGCAAGCCAGAGCCAGCATCCCGGCCCCAACCGACGCGAACCGGCGCGGGCCTCACACGACCAGGACCCAGAGGGGGATCACCATGCTGACGCGCTGCCTGCTCGCATCCACCGCGCTCGCCCTTGCCGGCGCCGCGCAGGCCCAGGACATCCTGCCCGTCGTCGATGTGGCCACCGAGGCCGCGAACGACCTGCGCGGCGTGACCTTCGCCGCCGACGGCAAGATCTACGTCTCCGGCCACAAGGGCGACGTCGAGACCGAGACCGCGACCGTCGTCGGCCGCTTCAACGCCGACGGCACGCCCGACGCTGCGTTCGGCGAGGACGGCTTCGTCGAGGTCGACCTCGCGCCCGGCCGCGTCGAGCAGTCGCTGGCGGTGGCCGAGCTCTCCGGCGGCGACGTCGTCGCCGTGGTCAACGCCGTCGACGAGGACGGCGGACAGTCCGTCTACCTGCTGCGCTTCGACTCGAGCGGCGCGCGGAAGACCGGCGCCGACTGGGGCGGCGATGGCGGTGCCGTCGAAGTGGTGTTCGGCTGGGCCAATGCCGACAACGACAGCTTCCCCGGCGTCGAGGCACCCCCCGAGGACACCGCCTGGGATCTGCTGGTCGACGCGACCTGCGGCGAGGAGAAGCTCGTGGTCGCGGGCTTCGGCGCCGCGGCCGACGGCACCGGCCGCACCGACAACGACCGCTACGTCGCGCGGCTTCTCGCCGCCGACGGCAGCCCCGATCCGGCTTTCAACGGCGGCGCGCCCTTCACCTACCACTCGGCGCAGACCTTCGACGACGGCGGCCGGCGCGCCGGCGTCGAGGCCGACGGCTCGATCATGAGCGCCGGCTACACCAACCTCGGCGAGACGCTGCGCAACCACGTCATCCTGATCCGGCTCAATCCCGACGGCACGCTCGACGAGAACTTCGGCGGCTTCGTCGAGCCCGCCTCCTCCGGCGAGGCCGTCGGGCTGACCGCGACGCCCGGCGTCGCCGTCTTCAACCCCTTCGTCGCCGATGGCGGCTTCGCCGAGTGCTACGCCGCCGTCCCGCTCTCGGACGGCAGCTACGTGACCACCGGCTACGGCGCGGCCACCGCGGAAGGCGTCGCCTCGACGCTCGGCTTCAAGACGACCGAGGCGCAGGACGTGGTGACCTTCCGCGTCACCGGCACCGGGCTCGACACCGCCTGGGGCGAGGACGGCTTGCAGGCGATCCAGAGCGAGGGCGCCGGCCGGCCCACGGCCGAGGACCGCGGCCGGATGGCCCTGGCGCTGCCCGACGACCGGACCGTCCAGGTCGGCCGCTACGGCGGCATTGCGGCGGCCTTCGTCGTCGACACCTCCGGCCAGCTCGACGCCAGCCGTCAGCGACGACGGGATCATCGAGCTGCCGCACGACGGCATCGACGCGCAGTTCTTCGGCGCCAAGCTCTCGCCCGACGGCAAGCGCATCGCCCTGACCACCAACAACAACAAGGCCGGCGCACGGCTGGTCGTCCTCGAAGCGGCAAGCTGACGGCCAGAGGCGACGACGCCGCGCGGCACCTTGCCGCGCGGCGTCGCGGGCGGGTGGGGTTCCCTACCGCCGTGGATTCGCTCGATCTCGAGATTGAACAGGCCCGGCTGCCGCCGTGTCCAGTATTCTACCGCTTTCAAAACACTAGAGCACGGCGCGATACTCCGTTAAGGCGAGGTCGCCGGTGAGGATTATCGCGTCGGGCGAGACTGGCACACGGCGGGCGTGCTATGATCCCGCCGGCCGGATCGGCCGGCAGGCAAGGCGGCGCGGGGTTTGGGATAGGGAAACGCATGCCCGCAGCAGTGCGCATCTTGAGCCGCCCCTGGCCGCTGGTGGTGGTTGCACTAGCCGTGGCGGGACTCGTGTCGGCCTGCCGTGCCTTGGGCTTTGGCGAGGGCGTGCTTCTCGGCGCGACGCCGGCTTCGGGCCTCGCCCTCGGCGCCGCAGTGGTCTTGCGGACGCCCGGCGCAGTCGCCGCCGCAGTGGGCTTTGCTGTCGCCGGATCCGCCTGGGGCCTGACATCCGGCGCGGTGGCCACTGACGCGATCGCCCATGGTCTGGCAGCTGGGGTAGCCGCATTCGCGATGCGCACCCTGGCGCGGCGGCGCGAGACCAGGACCCGGACCAGCGACTGGCTCATCTTCCTGGTGGGCGTGTGTGTATTCACCGGAATCGTCGCGGCAGGCCTGCTCGTCGGCGGCGCTGCGGGCGCGCTCGGCGCGCCGCCCGCGCGCAGCGAAGCGGCGTTGCGAGCCCTCGTGTTCGAGCCGTTCGGCATCCTCACGTTCGGCGCCGTCCTCGCCAGTCTCGGCGAGCTTCCCCGGATCAGGTCGGATCCTCGTCCGGCTCTTGGCGTCCTCGCGCTGGGAGCCTTCCTGCTGGCGCTGCTCTGGCTGATCCTCTCCCTGCCGCTGGAGCTGGTCAGCCCGAGCGGGGTCACCTTGCTACTGTCGGTTCCGTTCTGCCTCTGGGTGGCGATGCGGCACCGGAGCCTCGACGGCGCGGCGCTGTCCTTCGTGGCGTCGCACGCAGGTCTCGTTTTGCTGCTTCATGACGTCGGCTCGATCGATCGGGTCGAGTACGTCACCGCCATCATCTATCTCAACCTGCTCGTGGCGACCTGTCAGCTGGTGCATGCGGTCAACCTGGACAGGCTTGCGGCGCTCGCCGAGGTCCGGGCGCGCAAGGACGAGCTCGAGGAACGCGTGGCCCAGCGGACGGCGCGCCTCAACGCCATGACGGAGCGCGCCCTTGCCGCCGACGCGGCGAAGACCCGCTTCCTGGCGACGGTCTCGCATGAAGTGCGGACGCCCCTGAACGGGGTGCTGGGCATGGCGAGCGTGATCCTCGCCGGCCGCCTCGACCCGCAGACCCGGCAGAACGTCGAGATCATCAGGACCTCCGGGCATCACATGCTCGACGTCATCAACCGCATCCTCTACTTCTCCAGGCTCGACCACGCACCGCGGGGCGACGACGTCAGCGACTTCGATCTCCGCGCCGTCGTCGAGGAAGTCCTCCAGGAGGCGCGCTTCCTCCCCTACGCCGACGGTCTCGACCTGCGAGCCGATCTTGCGCCGGGGCTTCAACCCTGGCGTAAGGGGTACCGTCGAGGCCTCCGCCAGATCCTCACCAACCTCGTCGGCAACGCCGCGAAGTTCACCGCGACGGGATCGATCACCGTCCGGATCGTGGACCTTCCCGGGGAACGGATCAGGGCAGAGGTTGCCGACACAGGGACCGGGATCGTCCCCTCCGACCTCGAGCGCATCTTCCTGCCGTACGAGCAGGCAGAGGCAGAGGCAGGCCCCGGCGCTCACGGCGGCACGGGCCTGGGGCTCGCCATCTGCGCGGAAGTCGTGCGGCGGATGGACGGAACCATCGGCGTCGAGAGTTCGATCGGTGCCGGGTCGCTATTCTGGTTCGAGTTGCCCCTGCCGATCGTGACGGCGCCGCAGGATGGCAGGCCTCCCTTGACGATCCCCTCCTGAACGCGTTCCGCTTGGACCCTGGTCACAATCCCAACTCTTTCCCTTAGATATGAGTTGTGCATACTTTGTGCATGCCGTGTGCAGGAGCGAGTTCCTCTATGTGACTGTCGACACAGGAGAAACCTCCTCCGGCCCAAATCGCGCCGAGCGGCCCCCGCCACCGGGCACATTTCGACGATCCGCGGGTTCGGCGGCCGCTCGGTTGACATTCGACACGGCGCGGCACATCTAGGCCGCCGACGCGCGCCGCCCGGCGGCGCCGCAGGAGAGCTCCATGGCCGTAGTCGTCGTCGAGTTGCCCGCCAAGGCGAAGACCATCAACAAGTATCTCGGTCCCGGCTACACGGTGCTCGCGTCGTACGGGCACGTCCGGGACCTTCCGGCAAAGGACGGCTCGGTCGACACCGAGAACGCGTTCCAGATGAAGTGGGAGGTCGCCCCCGACAGCGCCAAGCACATCCGCGCGATCGCCGAGGCGCTGAAGGACGACCAGAAGCTGATCCTCGCGACCGACCCCGACCGCGAGGGCGAGGCGATCTCGTGGCACCTGCTCGAGGCGCTGACCGGCCGCAAGGCGGTGAAGAAGGGTACCGAGGTCGAGCGGGTGGTCTTCAACGCGATCACCAGGAACGCGGTGACGCAGGCGATGGCCAACCCGCGCCAGATCGACATGGAGCTCGTTGACGCCTATCTGGCGCGCCGGGCGCTCGACTACCTTGTCGGCTTCAACCTCTCGCCGGTGCTCTGGCGCAAGCTGCCGGGTGCGAAGTCGGCCGGCCGGGTCCAGTCGGTGGCGCTGCGGCTGATCGTCGAGCGCGAGATGGAGATCGAGGCGTTCCGCGCCCGCGAGTACTGGAGCGTCAAAGCGATCCTCGCGACCCCGTCCGGCGACACCTACGAGGCGCGGCTGACGACGCTCGAAGCCAAGAAGCTCGACAGGTTTGACCTTGCGACGACGGCCGACGCCGACGCGGCCGTCTCGGCGATTCGCGCCCGCGACCTGAAGGTGACGAGCGTCGAAGCGAAGCCCGCGACCCGCAACCCGGCGCCGCCGTTCATGACCTCGACGCTGCAGCAGGAGGCGAGCCGGAAGTTCGGCATGGGCGCGAGGCAGACGATGTCGACGGCGCAGCGGCTCTACGAGGCCGGGCTCATCACCTACATGCGCACCGACGGCATCGACATGGCGCCCGAGGCTGTGATGGCCGCCCGCGACGTCATCCGCGCCCGCTTCGGCGATGCCTACGTGCCGTCGAGCCCGCGGATGTACAAGAACAAGGCGAAGAACGCCCAGGAAGCCCACGAGTGCATCCGGCCGACGGACATGGCGCAGGGGACGGAGCGGCTTGGCAGCCTCGAGCCGGACCAGCGCCGGCTCTACGACCTGATCTGGAAGCGCTCGCTCGCGAGCCAGATGGAAGCGGCGCGCTTCGAGCGCACCACCGTCGAGATCGCCAGCGCCGACGGCCGGGTCGGGCTGCGCGCCACCGGACAGGTCGTGACCTTCGACGGCTTCCTCAAGGTCTATGACGAGGGGCGCGACGACGCCGAGGGCGAGGACGACGCCCGCCTGCCGCCGATCGCCCAGGGCGAGCCGGCGGCGAAACGCGACGTCATCCCCGAGCAGCACTTCACCCAGCCGCCGCCGCGCTACACCGAGGCGACGCTGGTCAAGCGGATGGAGGAGCTCGGCATCGGCCGGCCCTCGACCTACGCCTCGATCGTCTCGACGATCCAGGAGCGCGACTACGTCCGCAAGGAGAAGAACCGGCTGATGCCCGAGGACAAGGGGCGGCTGGTCACCGCCTTCCTCGCCAACTACTTCGGGCGCTACGTCGACTACGACTTCACCGCCGACCTCGAGGAGGACCTCGACCGGGTGACGACCGGCGACGAGGACTGGAAGGTGCTGCTCGCCAGGTTCTGGAAGGACTTCTCGGCCGCGCTCGGCGAGACCGAGGGCCTGCGCATCTCCGAGGTGCTCGACAAGATCAACGAGGTGCTCGAGCCGCACCTGTTCCCGAAGACCCCCGAGGACCCGGAGCCGCGGCGCTGCAAGCTCTGCGGCACCGGGCTCCTGAGCCTCAAGACCTCGCGCAACGGCTCGGCCTTCATCGGCTGCTCGAACTATCCCGACTGCCGCTACACCCGCCCGCTGGCCGGGGACCTCGACGGCGAGGCGGCGGCGCTCGACGGCAAGGTGCTCGGTACCGGCGTGCCGGAGGGCGCGGTCTTCGAGGAGGACGCGGCCGAGCCGCAGCCGGTGACGCTGAAGAAGGGGCCCTACGGCTACTACGTGCAGCTCGGCGAGGCGGTCGAGGGCGAGAAGCCGCGGCGCGCCTCGATCCCGAAGGGGATCGACCCCGCGGCAGTCGAGCTCGAGCGGGCGCTCGAGCTCCTGTCGCTGCCGCGCCTGGTCGGCCGCCATCCCGAGGACGGCGCGCCGGTCGAGGCCGGCATCGGCCGCTTCGGCCCGTTCGTCAAGCACGGGAAGATCTACGCCAATATCAAGGATCCCGAGGAGGTCTTCACCATCGGGATGAACCGGGCGATGGAGCTGCTGGCGCAGAAGGCGCAGCGCGGTGGGCGCAGTGCTGCGGCCGCGCCGCTGCGCGAGCTCGGGGATCATCCGGACGGCGGCACGGTCGCGCTCTATGCCGGCCGCTACGGACCTTACGTGAAGTGGGAGAAGGTCAACGCCACGCTGCCGAAGGAGATCGCGCCCGAGACGGTGACGCTCGAGCAGGCGCTCGAGCTGATCGCCGCCAAGCGGCCGGCCGGCAAGAAGCGCGCCGGGCCGAAGAAGCCCGCGGGCCGCAAGTCGGCGAAGAGCGGGGCGGCGGCAGCCCCGCGCGGCAGCGCGGCGGCGAAATAGATCGAGGTTGAATTCCTCCCGCGACCGCTACCTCTCCGGTATCGACATCGAGAACCGGGAGGATGCGATGCGATACACCCGACGCAACACGATTGCGCTCGGCGCCGGCGGGCTGGCCGTGCTCGGCCTCGGCTCCGGCGCGGCGCGCGCCCAGGCGCTCGCCGGGCGACAGCTACGACACCGACGGCGGCGCCGTCGTGATCCACCCGGTCGAGCACGCCTCCTTCGTCATGGCGACGCCCGGCGCTCGTCATCTACAACGATCCCGTCGGGGGCGCCGAGGCCTATGCCGGCCTGCCGCCGGCCGGGCTGATCCTGATCACCCACGAGCACGGCGACCATTTCGACGCGCCGACGCTGGCCGGCCTCGTCGGCGAGAACACCCGGCTGCTGACCAACCCGGCCGTCCACGGCATGCTGCCGGCCGAGCTTCAGGCGAAGGCGACCGCGATCGGCAATGGCGAGAGCACGACGGCGAACGAGATCGCGATCGACGCGGTCCCCGCCTACAACACCACGGCCGACCGCCTGCAGTACCATCCGCAGGGCCGCGACAACGGCTACGTGCTGACGATCGGCGGCACGCGGTTCTACATCGCCGGCGACACCGAGGACATCCCGGAGATGCGAGCGCTCGAAGGCATCGATGTCGCATTCCTGCCGATGAACCTGCCCTACACGATGGATGTCGAGCAGGCGGCCTCCGCCGTCGGCGCCTTCGCACCCGGCCGGGTCTATCCCTACCACTACGGCGAGAGCGACATCGACGCCTTCGTCCGGCTGGTCGGCGAGTCCGGGGCCGCGACCGAGGTGGTGCGGCACGACTGGTACGCCGGAAGCTGACGCCGCGGGCGGGGGGAGCCTTTTTCGCGTGCCGCCGCCACCGGCGGCATGCTAGGCCAGCGGCATGGACCGGCTTCCCTCTCCCGACGAGATCCTCGCCTGGCTGCGCGACAATCCCGGCGCAGACCGGCAAGCGGGAGATCGCCCGCGCCTTCGGGCTGAAGGGCGCGGCGAAGACCGAGCTCAAGCAGCTGCTCGCCCGGATGGCGCGCGAGGGGCTGCTCGAGAAGCGCCGCCGCCAGGTCCGGCCGCAGGGCGAGCTGGCGCCGGTACTCGTCCTCCGAGTGGTCGGTGCCGACGCGGACGGCGATCTCTGGGCCGAGCCGGCCGAGTGGGAGGGCGAGGGCGAGCGGCCGCGCGTCCTGGTGCGGAGCCGCCGCGACGATCCTGCGCTCGGCGCCGGCGACCGGCTGCTCGGGCGGATGCTGCCGCCCGATGCGGGCGGGCCGTTGGCTGCTCGGGTGATCCGGCGCATCGGCATGGGCCCGCGCCGGGTCATCGGCATCTACCACGAGGGCGAAACGGGCGGGCGGATCGCCGCCATCGACAAGCGAACCGACCGCGACTGGCAGGTCCGGCCCGGCGACCGCGCCGGCGCGCGCGAGGGCGAGCTGGTCGAGGCCGAGCAGGTCGGCCCGCCGCGCGGCCACGGGCTGCCGCAGGCGCGCGTTGTCGCCCGGCTCGGCGATCCCTCGGCGCCGAAGTCGGTCTCGCTGATCGCCATCCACGAGCACGGCATCCCCGACGAGTTCCCCGAAGAGGCGCTCGCCGAGGCCGAGGCCGCCGGCCCGGTGACGCTCGGCCACCGCGAGGACCTGCGCGCGCTGCCTTTCGTGACCATCGACCCGTCCGACGCGCGCGACCACGACGACGCGGTCCATGCGCATCCCGACGACGACCCGGCGAACCCGGGCGGTCACGTCGTCTGGGTGGCGATCGCCGACGTCGCGCACTACGTCCGCCCCGGCACCGCGCTCGACCGCGAGGCCCGCCGCCGCGGCAACTCGACCTACTTCCCCGACCGGGTCGTGCCGATGCTGCCGGACCGGCTGTCGGGTGACCTCTGCTCGCTAGTCGAAGGGGTCGACCGGCCCTGCATCGCCGTGCGCCTCGTCCTCGACGCCGACGGCCACAAGCGCGGCCACCGCTTCACCCGCGGCCTGATGCGCTCGGTCGCGACGCTCGCCTACTCCGCAGGCCCAGGCGGCCGCGGACGGGCGGCCCGGGCCGAGCCCAGCGCCGCTCATCGACAGCGTGATCGGCCCGCTCTGGGCGGCCTGGCGGGCGGCGCACAGGGCGCGCGACCTGCGCCAGCCCTTGAACCTCGACCTGCCGGAGCGGCGGATCGTGCTGTCGGACGACGGCAAGGTGGTCTCCGTCGCATTCCGCGAGCGCTTCGACGCGCACCGGGTGATCGAGGACTTCATGATCCTCGCCAACGTCGCCGCGGCGGAGACGCTGGAGACCAAGCGCATCAACCTGCTCTACCGCGTCCACGAGGAGCCGAACCCGGAGAAGCTCGAGGCGCTGCGCGAGATCGTGGAATCGGTCGGGCTGACGCTCGCCAAGGGCCAGGTGCTGAAGACCGCGCATCTGAACCGGCTGCTCGACGGCGTCGCCGGGACCGAGCATGCCGAGATGGTCAACATGAGCGTGCTCAGGGCGATGACGCAGGCCTATTATGCGCCTGAGAACTTTGGGCATTTCGGGCTGAACCTGCCGCGCTACGGGCACTTCACCTCGCCGATACGGCGGTATGCCGACCTTGTCGTGCACCGGGCGCTGATGCGGGCGCATGGGTGGGGGAAGGACGGGCTGACGGGGGAGGAGGAGGTGGCGCTGCCGGAGACGGGCGAGCACATCTCGATGACCGAGCGGCGGTCGATGATGGCGGAGCGGGACACGACGGACCGCTATCTCGCCGCCTTCCTGGCAGACCGGGTGGGGTCGGAGTTCGCCGGCACGATCGCCGGGGTGGCGCGGTTCGGGGTCTTCGTGAAGCTCGACGAGACCGGGGCGGACGGGCTGGTGCCGATCTCGTCGCTCGGGCGGGAGTATTTCGCCTTCGACCCGGATTCCCAGACACTTACCGGCGAGCGCACGCGCCGGGTGATCGGGCTCGGGCAGCGGGTGCTGGTCCGGCTCGCCGAGGCGGCGCCGATTACCGGCGGGCTGCTCTTCGAGCTGCTCGAGGTCGAGGGGCGCAGGCTGCCGACCCCGCCGAGCCGGGGGGCGAAGGGCGGACCGCGGCGCCGGCTCGAGCGGGCGCGGGGGCGGAAGCGGAAGGCCGGCGGGCGGCGCTGAGGCGAGCGGCGGATCGGCGAGCGTTCGCAAGCGTTAACGCGGCGACGTTGAATGCACACTTTATGCACCTCGCATGCACAATCCATGCACCTGTCGGTGCGGATCCGGGCGAAGGTTAACGGCGACCGGCCAGCGGGTGCCCGTCGAAATAGGGCGCGTCGAGGGGGAGAGGGGTGCCGGTGCGCTGCCCTCGGTGCGGAGCCAGCTGACCGCGACGATCGCAAGGGCAAGGGCGATGCCCGCCGGGCGGCGCCAGCGGGGGTCCCAGGGGCCGGCGTGGGACCAAGGGGGTGCGGAGACGGGTGCGGGCGGTCCACCAGCTGGTCATGCCGGCGCAGAGGGCGACGAGGAGGGCGGCGGAGATGGCGAGGGTCAGTCCTTCGTCGTGGGCCGGCATCGAGCGCCACCAGAAGCCCGCGATGACGGTCATCGACGGCGATGCCGTTTGCTCGCCGCACGCGCTCGTGAAGGCTCCTCCTGCTTGCCGCCGTAAGGTTCCGGGAACGGGCACCAGAAGAGAGCAAGGGAGAGACGTCCATGATCCGCACGATCGGCCTTTCGGCGCTGCTGCTCGCCGGCAGCCTCGCTGCCGCCTCGGCCCAGGAGACGATGAGCTTCTTCGTCACCAGCGCCGGCCCCGGCAAGGGCGGCGACCTCGGCGGCGTCGCGGGCGCCGACGCCTGGTGCACGAGCCTCGCCGAGGCCGCCGGCGTCAGCGGCAAGACCTGGCGCGCCTACCTCTCGACCAGCGCCGAGAACGCCCGCGACCGCATCGGCAGCGGCCCCTGGGTCAACGCCAACGGCGCGACCATCGCCGAGAGCGTCGAGGCCCTGCATGCCGACGCGGCCGGCCTCACCAAGGAAACCGCGGTCGACGAGACCGGCGCCGTCGTCAACGGGCGCGGCGACGAGCCGAACCGGCACGACATCCTGACCGGGTCGCTGGCCGACGGGACCGCGTCGCCCGACACCTGCAACGACTGGACCAGCAGCACCGACGGCGCGGGCGTCGTCGGCCATCACGACCGCGCCGGCCCGGCCAACTCGCCGACCGGCACCTCGTGGAACGCCGCGCATTCCTCGCGCGGCGGCTGCAGCCAGGAGGCGCTGCAGGGCACCGGCGGCGACGGCCTCTTCTACTGCTTCGCCGCCGACTGACGCCGGAGCCCCTGCCGGCGCTTGTTCTTGCCGGCGAGGCTGCACGACATCACAGAAGGAAGCGCGCCGGCTGCACCGTCCCGCCCGGGCCCCGAGCCCGGGCAGCGGCCGACCGCCCCCCGGGCGGCCGCTTCTCGGCCGCCCGCGGTCGGGCCGCTGCCCTCCTCTCGCGCGGATGCCGGGTTCGGGATCGCGGGCACGGGGCCATCACCCGCACTGTCACGTCGTGTACTTGCCGGCGAGCCTCTTTCATTTCGACTCGCCACACGGTAGTGTCGTGCGCAAAAAAACGCCCGATCGAGCCGGAGGCAGCCCGCAATTGCACAAGGTCACCGTCGTCACGTTGCTGCTCGCCCTGGCCACCGGCGGCTGCGCCGGCGCCAACCCGCCGCTTGAGACGAGCCCGCCGCCCTTGGCCCGATCCGCCGCCACTCCGCAGGCCTCGAGCTTCACCGCGTGGAAGCAGGCGTTTCGCGCCCGGGCGCTCGCCGAGGGCATCCGGCCGCAGGTCTTCGACGCGGCGTTCCAAGGGGTCGGCGTCAACGAGGAGGTGGTCCGCCTCGACGGCCGCCAGGCCGAGTTCAGCAAGCCGATCTGGGAGTACCTCGACGGCGCGGCGTCGACCGCGCGCGTCGAGATGGGCCGCGGCAGGCGCAGCCAGCTCGCCCCGACGATGGCCTCAATCGAGCGCAGCTACGGCGTCGACTCCGACGTGGTACTGGCGATCTGGGGCATGGAGTCGAACTACGGCGACAACCGCGGCTCGATGCCGGTGATCGAGAGCCTGGCGACGCTCGCCTACGAGGGTCGGCGCCGCGACTTCGCCGAGGAGCAGCTGATCGCGGCGCTGCGCATCCTGCAGTCGGGCGACGTCGACCCTGCGCACATGGTCGGGTCCTGGGCCGGCGCGATGGGGCACACCCAGTTCATGCCGACGAGCTACCTCTCGACCGCCGTCGACTTCGACGGCGACGGCCGCCGCGACGTCTGGTCGAGCGACCCGACCGACGCCCTCGCCTCCGCGGCGAACTACCTGGCCGACGCCGGCTGGCAGCGCGGCCGGCCCTGGGGCATGGAGGTGCGGCTGCCGGCGGGGTTCAACTACGGCTCGGCCGACCAGGCGAACCGGCGGCCGGTGTCGGACTGGAGCGCACGCGGCGTCACCCGGCTCGACGGTTCAGCGCTTCCCGACCATGGCCCGGCGGCGATCATCGCCCCGGCGGGCGCGCGCGGGCCGGCCTTCGCCGTCTACCAGAACTTCTTCGTCATCAAGAAGTACAACAACGCCACCTCCTACGCGATGGGTGTCGGCCACCTCGGCGACCGCATCGCCGGCGGCGGCGCCTTCGCCGGCGCCTGGCCGCGCGGCGAGCGCGAGCTTTCGCGCACCGAGAAGGTCGAGCTGCAGGAGCGGCTCACCGCGCGCGGCTTTTCGACCGGCAAGATGGACGGGGTGATCGGGCCCGACACCATCGACGCCATCCGCGCCTGGCAGAGCGCGCAGGGCCTGATGCCGGACGGCTTCGCCACCGCCTCGCTCTTGCAGGCGCTGCGCTGATGGCCGAGCGCCCGCTCCGGCTCGCCGTGCTGATCGACGCCGACAACACCTCGCCGAAGATCGCCGACGGGCTGTTCACCGAGGTGGCGAAGATCGGCGAGGCGAGCCTTCGGCGCATCTACGGCAACTTCTCCGACAGCAGGAACCCGTGGAAGTCGGACATCCTGGCCCGGCACGCCATGCAGCCCAGCCACCAGTTTCCCTACACGACGGGCAAGAACTCGACCGACATCACGCTGGTCATCGACGCGATGGACCTCCTGCATTCGGGGCGGTTCGACGGCTTCTGCCTCGTCTCCTCCGACAGCGACTTCACCCGGCTGGCGGCGCGGATCCGCGAGCAGGGCATCGACGTCTACGGCATCGGCCGGGCGAAGACGCCGGAGAGCTTCCGCCAGGCCTGCACCCGCTTCATCTTCACCGAGAACTTCGTCGCGGACACCGACGGCGAGCCGAAGGCGGCCAAGGCGTCGCTGCGCCCGATGTCGGAGGCGGTCGCGCTGATCCTCAAGGCGATGGAGCAGCTCGAGGAGGATTCCGAGGGCTGGTTCCCGCTCGGCACCGTCGGCCAGCGGCTGACCAACCTCTCGTCCGAGTTCGATACCCGCACCTTCGGGCAGGCGAAGCTGTCGGATCTGGTCGAGGCGACGGACCGGTTCGAGATCGACCGCACCGGCCCGCACGTGCGGATGCGCCCGAAGAAGGCCGGCCGACGCAGGCGGTGACGGAGCGTCGCTACTTCGGGAAGAGCAGCGTCACGACGAAGCGGGCGCCCTAGCCGTCGGGCCCGGCCTCGGGTGCGTCGGCCCAGTAGCGGGCGCCGAGGCCGACCTGGATCGGCTTGCCGCCGGGCTTGAACATCTGGGCGACGAGGAAGTTGATCGGCACCGCCCACTCCTCGCTCTCCCAGTTGTAGGTCGACTCGGTGTTGAGGGTGAACGAGGTCGCCTTCGGCGTGGTGTAGCTCAGGAACGGCTGCAGAAAGGTCTGCGAGTAGTCGCCGTACCGGTCGTTGCCGCTGACCGACCAGATGTGGTTGGCGAGCGCCCCGACCGTCCACGGCCCGGTCTGCCTCAGTCCCACGCCGGTGACGCCGGCGCCCCACTGGTTGGGCGCGATGCCGTCGGTCGAGGTGGGGATCAGGAAGGCGGGCCCGACGCCCCAGATCAGGCCGAAGCTCGTCGGCTTCTTCGGCGAGAGGAAGAAGCTCTGGGTGGTCTGGCCGAGGCCGAACTGGGAGTCCTTGCCGGGGACGACGTCGTTGTTGCTGACGACCGGCACGATGGTGCGCGAGATGAGGTTCCAGTCCGGGCTGATCGAGATCGGGACCACCGGCTGGAAGTTCAGGTAGGTCTGCTCGCCGTCCCCGTCGCCGTAGCCCTGGTTGTAGTTGAACTGGAACGGCACGCTGATCAGGCTCGCGACCGGGTTCGAGAGCTGCTTGGCGAGATCGGCGTCGTTGCCTTGGGCGAGCGCCACGGGCGCACCGCCGAAAGTCGCCAGGGTCGCGGCGAGCATTGCGAGGGTTGGCCTCATCGAACTCCTCCTGAGTTGCTTTCTGACTAGCTGAACCGCCCGGGCGCTACAACGATCACCCCGCCGGCTCGATCTCGCCCGGCCGCCAGGACTTGTCGAAGAACGACGGCAGCGGGCTGTAGAGGCGCAGGATCGTGAACCAGCCCTTCTCCGGGTCGGTCTGGATCCAGTTGCCGCGCGCCACGCCCTCGGGTTGCTCGGGGGCGAACCAGACGGTGGTCGAGCCGTCCTCGGCCGCCTCGGCGGCGGGGGACGGGTAGCTCTGGCTGCCGGCGCGCGGATACTTCTGCGGCGTCTGCAGCATCGAGCGGGTCTGGTTGTCATAAAGGGTGAACGACCAGAAGGCGCGGGCCGGGATGTCCTTGGGCAGCGTCACCTTGTAGGTCTTCGCCCCGTCGAACGGCGTGCCGTCGGCCTCGAGACCGCTCATCAGGTACTGCGAGCCGACGTCGGGGATGCGCATGATCATGCCCGGGCTGTCGAGCGTGTAGGCGTAGTAGAAGGCCGTGCGCGAATCGAGCGTGCGGGCGCCCGTGGCCGGCAGCGGCTTGAACATGCCGTCCTCGAAGAGCGGCGGCGGGGTCTCGAAATAGGCGCCGCCCTCCCAGAGCATGCTCCACCACTGGGAGTCCTCGTACTGGGCCCAGTCCGAGTGCTGGTCGGCCCACCGCCACTGCAGGGATCGTCCGGTGGCGTCGCCGACCGCGGCGGCCTCGGCCAGGATCGCCTTCATCCGCTCGTCAGGGGCGAATTCCTTGCCATGGACGATGCCGATGGCGGCGAGCTGGCCGGCGAGCTCGACGTCGTAGCTGGTTGCGGGCTCGGCCTGGACATTGGCGTCGATCATCGCGAAGAAGCCCTCGTCGCCGGGGGGGATGGTGTTGAACGCGAGGCCGCTGCCCTCGACGAATTTCGTTTCCGGTACTTTCGGCTCGCCCGCCAGCCGCACGGCGCCGGTCAGCGCCTCGGCGAGGCTGGTGCCGTAGCTGCCCGGAACGTAGGGGTAGATCTTCAGGTTGGCCTTGACGTTCTCGACCGCCGGCTTCGGGTCGTCGTTCACGAGGTAGGCGCGGGCGGCGTAGAGGATGTGGTTGGTCTTCGAATGCGCAACGAAGTAGCCGCCCTCCGGCAGCGGTCCGTCATAGTCCGGCGGCACGATCAGGTACTTGCCACCGAGCCCGCGGTCGGGTCCGGGGCCGCCGATGTCGATGATCCAGGAGAACCACATGTCGTTGATCACGCCGACCGCGTCGGAGGGCTGCTCGATCACCATCGGCCCGCCGCTGAGGTCGATGGCCGACAGGTAGTAGACGGTGTCGGCGTTGGCGGTGAGGAACAGCGAGCTTGCGTCCATGAGCTCGGAGAAGATCACGACGCCGTTCGGGCCGGCGACCTCCTCGAAGGCCTTGCGCAGCGCATAGGCCGAGGCGCCGCGGAAGCTGTTGTTGTAGACGTTGAGCGCGCGGGTGAAGTCGAGCGTGTCGAAGACCGCCGCGGCGGTCTCGGCGCTCGGCACGCCGTCCTTGAATCCCAGCGTGCCGATGCGGGTCTCGACCGAGTCGGGGGCCGAGAGCGACTGGACCGTCGCCTCGGAAACCTGCGCGCGGACGGCGGGGGGAAGCGCGAGGCAGAGCGCGAGCGCGCTTGCGAACATGAACCTGGTCATCGGGACGGTGTTCCTTTGCGGGGGCGGCCGCCGGGTCAGTACATGACGGCGCGGCGGTAGGTGCGCCGGGCCACCCCGGCATAGGAGACCGGCGTCAGGGGCATCCCGATGACGTCGATGAAGAGGGAGACCGCCTCGCCGAGCACCGGCATCTCGCCCTCGAGGATCCGGACCGTGTAGTGCAGCGCGTCGCCCTCGAGCACCGGGTCGCGCAGCACGACGACGGTCTGGCGCAGCGTGCCGTCCTCGACGATCGAGAGGTCGGCGTTGGGGGGATCGGAGAGGAAGCTGTCGGCGCCCTCGCTCCAGAACGGCACGAAGGCCGCGGTCGCCATGTTGCCGGCGATCCGCTCGGGGCGGTCGGAGAAGAACACCGTCACCGGGCTCACCCCGTTCAGCGTCAGCCGGTTCTGGTCGGCGTCGAAGGCCATGCCGCTCGCCGTCTGCACGAAGAGGAAATCCGCCGACGCGCCTTGCGCCCGCGCCCGCGCCGCCACGCCCAGCGCCGCCGCGACCGCCGCGGTGCCGGCAAGCACCTGCCGGCGCGAGGCGCCGGGCCCCTTGTCGCCCGGTTTCGACTCCGTCTGGTCCGTCATGAAGCTCTCTCCCGGCCGGCATGCTCGAGCCGCCATCTGCCAACAGAACCCCGAGTCAGCTGGCAAACGCTGCCACCGCCACGGGGCCACCGAACCACAGATCGCCGGCCCGAGCCATCGATTTTGCGTGCGACGCGAGCCCCGACGCTGCGGTCAGGTCCGCTCCCAGTCGGCGCTGCGCATCTCGTGGAGGCGCGAGGCGGTGCGTGCGAACTCGAAGGCGCCCTCGCCCTGCGGATAGAGCTCGTCGGGCTCGGCCGCGGCCGAGACGACGAGCCGCACCTTCGCCTCGTAGAGGGCGTCGATCAGCGTGACGAAGCGCCTGGCCTCGTTGTTGCGCGCCCGCGACAGCACCGGGACGTCGTCGACGATGAGGACGTCGATCGCGTCGGCGATCGCCAGGTAGTCGGCCGGGCCGAGCGGCCGGCCGCAAAGATCGGTGAAGGAGGCACGGGCGACGCCGTTGCGATACTCAGGAAGCGTAACGGCGCGGCCCTGGACGGTCAGGGTCAGCGGGTCCCCCGGCCCGAGCGCCAGGTGCTCCCAGGCGGCGTCGAGCGCCGCGGTCGCCTGCGCCCCGAGCGGCGCGTGGTAGACCGGGGCGCCGGCGAGGCGGTCGAGGCGGTGGTCGGTGGCGCTCTCGAGCTGGTGCACCTCGAGCCGGTCCTTGATCAGCGCAATGAACGGCAGGAAGAGCTGTCGGTTCAGCCCGTCCTTGTAGAGCTCGTCCGGCGCCCGGTTCGAGGTCGCCACCACGACGACGCTGCGTTCGAACAGCCGCTCGAACAGCCGTCCGACCAGCATCGCGTCGGTGATGTCGCTGATCTGCATTTCGTCGAAGCAGAGCAGCGTCGCCGAATCCGCCACCGCGTCGGCCACCGGCCGCACCGGGTCGCTGCTGCCGGCGGCGCGCGCCTCGGCGATGCCGGCGTGCATCTCCTGCATGAAGGCGTGGAAGTGGACCCGGCGCTTCGGCTCGACCGGCGCGGCCGCGAAGAACAGGTCCATCAGCATCGACTTGCCGCGTCCGACCCCGCCGTAGAGGTAGAGCCCGGGCACCATCTTCTCCTCGATCCGGTCGCGGCCCCAGCCGAAGCGCCCGAGCCCGACCCGCTTCGGCCGCGCCGGGTTGTAGTCGGCGAGGCGCATGGCGAGGAGCTGCAGCTTCTCGACTGCGAGCCGCTGCGCCGGGTCGGCGTCGAGCGCGCCCTCGGCGACCTTGCGGCGGTAGACCGCCATCGGGCCTTCCGACACGCCTTCCGACACGGGGTCAGTCGGCGAAGTGCAGGTTGACTCGCCGGTTCTCCCGGCCCTTCTTCTCGATCTTGCCGATCCTGAGCCGGCCTATCTCGGCGGTGGAGCGGACGTGGGTACCGCCGCAGGGCTGCAGGTCGATGGTGTCGGCGCCGGCGCCGATCCGGACCAGCCGCACCCGCCCCTGGCCGACCGGGGGCTTCACCTTCATCGTCTTGACCATCTCCGGCTGCGCCGCGAGTTCCTCCTCGCTGATCCATTCCGCGCTCACCGGCAGCGCGGCCGCGACGTAGTCGTTGAGCCGCGCCTCGAGGCTTGCGACGTCGTCGGGCGGCTCGGGCATGTCGAAGTCGAGCCGGCCCTTGTCCTCGCCGATCGAGCCGCCGGTGACGCCGTAGGGCAGCGCCACCGACAGGAGGTGCAACGCGCTGTGCATCCGCATCAGCCGGTATCGCCGCTCCCAGTCGAGGAGGAGGGTGACGGGATCGCCCGGGGCCGGCAGGGCGGCGCCGGGGGCGGTCTGGTGCAGGACGCGGGCGCGGTCGCCGTCGGGGTGGACGGTGCCGGTGACGGCGAGCGCGCCGATGCGGCCGGTGTCGCCGGGCTGGCCGCCGGAGCTCGCGTAGAAGAGCGTGCGGTCGAGCTCGACGCCCTCGGGGCCGGCGCCGGTCACCGTGGCGGTGGCTTCGGTGAGATAGGCGTCGTCGCGGAAGAGAAGGTCGGTCATGGGGCAACGGCTCCGGCTTCGCGACCTCTGCCTAGCATTCCGGCGCGGCCCGTCAACCGACGAGGCCCTCGCCCGCCATCACGGAACGCGATGGCGGTCATCACAAAAACCGCCTTTGACCTCGGCGGGGCGGCGCACCACCTTGCCGGCGCGCAAGCGGAGACCTGCGATGACGGAAGCCAAGACGCCGCTCTTCACACCCGTTCTCGTGGCGAGCTGCGTGATCCTGCTCGTGGGCTTCGGCGTCCGCGCCAGCTTCGGGCTGTTCCAGATCCCGATCTCCGAGCAGTTCGGCTGGCCGCGGGCGGAGTTCTCGCTCGCCATCGCCGTCCAGAACCTCGCCTGGGGCTTCGGGCAGCCGATCTTCGCGGCGCTCGCCGAGCGGTTCGGCGACCGGCGGGCGATCGTGCTCGGCGCGCTGGTTTATGCGCTGGGCCTCGTGCTCTCGGCCCATGCGGTGACGCCGGGCGGGCACCAGATGCTGAACGTGCTGATCGGCTTCGGCATCGCCGGCACCGGGTTCGGGGTGCTGCTCGCCATCGTCGGGCGTGCGGCGTCGCCGAAGAACCGCTCGCTCGCCCTCGGCATCGCCACCGCCGCCGGGTCGGCCGGGCAGGTGGTGGTGCCGCCGCTCGCCGGGGCGCTGCTCGCGGTGATGCCGTGGAGCTCGGTCTTCCTCGTCCTCGCCGCCTTGATCCTGGCAACGCTCCTGCTCCTGCCGCTCATCTCCGGCCCGGCGCGCCCGGCACCCGCGCATGACGAGGCCGGCATGGGCGCGATCGTCGGGCAGGCGGTGCGCGACCCGTCGTTCATCCTGATCTTCCTCGGGTTCTTCTCCTGCGGCTATCAGCTCGGCTTCATCACCGCGCATTTCCCCGCCTTCGTCACCGAGGTCTGCTCGCCGATTCCGGCGGGCGGGGTGCTCGCGAGCCTCGGGATCACCACGACCTCGGCGCTGGGCGCGGTGGCGCTGGCGGTGATCGGGCTCGCCAATATCGTCGGCACGGTGACCGCGGGCGCGCTCGGGGCGCGCTTCCAGAAGAAGTACCTGCTGGCGCAGGTCTACGTCGCGCGCACCGTCGTATCGGCCGCCTTCATCCTCGCGCCGATGACGCCGGCGAGCGTGTTGCTGTTCTCGGTGCTGATGGGGGCGCTCTGGCTCGCCACGGTGCCGCTGACCTCCGGCCTCGTCGCCCAGATCTGGGGCCTGCGCTACATGGGGACGCTCTACGGCATCGTCTTCTTCTCGCACCAGCTCGGCGCCTTCCTCGGCGTCTGGCTCGGCGGCCGGCTCTACGACGTGACCGGGACCTACACGCTGGTCTGGTGGGTCGGCGTCGGCGTCGGCGCCTTCTCCGCGCTCGTCCACCTGCCGATCCGCGAACGCCCGGCCGCCGTCGCAGCCTGACCCGAACTCGCAGCCCCACACTGGAGGAGGCGCCTGAAGAAGCAGTCGCTTCATCAGCGCCTCGGCGCAGATCTTCCTTCCTTGCGACGCCGAAACGCGCGGCTCCGCTGCCGGGCGGCGCGGGCGCACCGCCGCCACGGGTGCGACGCCGACGCGCCGCCACCGCGGGACGCGTGGAGAGCAAGGTCTGGCAAGGGGCGCGCGGTGCGCTATTCCTCACCTGGGCCGCACGCGTCCCAGCCAACCGCGGAGACATCATGACCAGCGTGACATCGATCGGGCCGATCCCGCAGATCGGGTACGGAACCTGGCAACGCGACGGCGACGAGGCCCGTCGGTGCGTGCTCTGGGCGCTCGAGGCCGGCTACCGCCACCTCGACACCGCCGAGGGCTACGGCAACGAGGCCTTCGTCGGCAAGGCGCTCGCCGAAAGCGACGTGGCGCGCGACGCGATCTTCCTCACGACCAAGGTGGCGCCGGATCATCTCGGACCCGGCCAGGTGATGGCGCACGCGCGGGCCTCGCTCGACCGTCTTGGCACCGATCACGTCGACCTGCTGCTCGTGCACTGGCCGGCGGTCGGCGACCGCTACGCGATGGAGGACTACCTCGGGCAGTTCGCCGAGGTGCAGGACGCGGGGCTGACCCGGCACATCGGCGTCGCGAACTTCACCAGGCGGCACATCGACCGCGCGCTCGAGATCCTCGGCGGCCGGCCGATCGTGACCAACCAGGTCGAGATCCACGCCTTCATGCAGAACCGGCCGATCGTCGAGCATTGCCGGACCAGGGGCATCCCGCTCACCGCCTATGCGCCGCTCGCGCGGGGCGCGGTGGCCGGCAACCCGGTGCTCGAAGCGATCGCCGCGGCACATGGCGCGACGCCGGCGCAGGTCGCGCTCGCGTTCCTGCTGGCCGAGGGACACATCGTGATCCCGACGTCGAGCAACCGGGCGCGGATCGCCGAGAACCTGGCGGCGAAGGACGTGGCGCTTGATGCCGGCGAGATCGAGCGGATCCGCGGGCTCGACGCGGGGCGGCGCCTTGTCAGCGGCGCCTCGGCGCCGGCCTGGGACACCTGAGCCGGCTCGCGGCTCGCTTGACAAGCGGCCGGGAAGGGCCTACCGGCGGCACTTCCTGAGACCCGGGCGTTCCGTAGGCGCCAAACCCAAGGGAGGGCACGATGGGCGAGCTTGCATCCGAGCTGCGGGAGGTGGCCGTCACGTTGCCCGACGGCGCGGTCCGCCGCTACCCGGCCGGCGTCACCGGCGCCGAGATCGCCGCCGACATCTCGAAGTCGCTTGGAGAAGGCCGCGCTCGCCGTCACCATCGACGACCGGCTCGCCGACCTCTCGCGGCCGATCGAGCAGGACGCTCGCCTCGCCATCCTCACCGCCCGGGACGACGCCGCGCTCGAGCTGATCCGCCACGACGCCGCCCATATCATGGCCCGCGCCGTGCAGGAGCTCTGGCCCGACACCAAGGTGACCATCGGCCCGGTGATCGAGAACGGCTGGTACTACGATTTCGACCGGCCCGAGCCCTTCACCCCCGAGGACCTCGAGACGATCGAGGCGCGGATGCGGCAGATCATCGCCGCCCGTGACCCGGTGCGCACCGAGGTCTGGGACCGCGACCGGGCGATCCGCCACTACGAGGCCTCGGGCGAGAACTACAAGGTCGAGCTCGTCGAGGCGATCCCCGCGGTCGACCCGATCCGCATGTACTGGCACGGGCCCTGGCAGGACCTCTGCCGCGGCCCCCACCTCGCGCATACCGGCCAGGTGCCGACCGACGCCTTCAAGCTGATGTCGATCGCCGGGGCCTACTGGCGCGGCAACTCGCGCCGGCCGATGCTCCAGCGCATCTACGGCGTCGCCTTCCGCTCGCGCGACGACCTCAAGGCCTACCTGCACCAGCTCGAGGAGGCGGCGAAGCGCGACCACCGCAAGCTCGCCCGCGAGATGGACCTGTTCCACCTGCAGCAGGAGGCGCAGGGCTCGGTGTTCTGGCACCCGAACGGCTTCACGCTGTGGCGGGTGCTCGAGGCCTACATCCGCCGACAGCTCGACGCCGACGGCTATGTCGAGGTGAAGACCCCGCAGCTGCTCGAACTCGAGGCTCTGGCGGCAGTCGGGGCACTGGGGGAAGTTCCGCGAGAACATGTTCGTGGTGCCCGACGAGATCCCCTCGGTCGAGGACGAGGAGGCCGATCCGATCCTGTCGGCCGATGCGCACCTGCTGGCGCTGAAGCCGATGAACTGCCCCGGCCACATCCAGATCTTCAAGCAGGGCACCAAGTCGTACCGCGACCTCCCCTTGCGGATGGCCGAGTTCGGCTGCTGCCACAGGAACGAGGCGCACGGGGCGCTGCACGGGCTGATGCGGGTGCGGCAGATGACCCAGGACGACGCCCACATCTTCTGCCGCGAGGACCAGATCTTCGAGGAGACCCGCCGCTTCCTCGATCTCTTCGCCCGGGTCTACGGCGACGTGGGCATGACCGACATCGCCTACAAGCTGGCGACCCGGCCCGACCTGCGGGCCGGCGACGACGCTACCTGGAGCCGCGCCGAGGAGGCGCTCGCCGAGGCGCTGCGCGCGAACGGGCTCAGATTCGATTTCGCCCCGGGCGAGGGCGCCTTCTACGGCCCGAAGCTCGAGTTCCACCTGACGGATGCGATCGGCCGGACCTGGCAGTGCGGCACCTTCCAGCTCGACTACGTGCTGCCCGAGCGGCTCGACGCCACCTATGTCGGCGAGGACGGCGGCCGGCACCGGCCGGTGATGCTGCACCGGGCGGTCTTCGGCTCGTTCGAGCGCTTCATCGGCGTCCTGATCGAGCACTACGCCGGCAAGTTCCCGCTCTGGCTGGCGCCGCGGCAGGTGGTGGTCGCGCCGATCGTCTCCGATGCCAACGGCTACGGCGAGGAGGCGGTGGCGGCGCTGCGTGCCGCCGGGCTCCGGGCCGAGGGCGACTTCCGCAACGAAAAGATCAACTACAAGGTCCGCGAGCACAGCCTCGCCAAGGTCCCGGTGATCCTCGCCGTCGGCCACCGCGAGATCGAGGAGCGCACCGTGTCGCTGCGCCGGCTCGGCGAGAAGGAGAGCCGGGTGGCGCCGCTCGACGCAGTGGTGACGGAGCTGGCCGCGGAGGCGGTGCCGCCGGACCTGCGCGGCTGAATCCGCCGACGTCGTTCGGACCTTCGGAGACGCGCGCGCGACGCGACGCTACCACCAGTGCTCGAGCTGGATCCCGATGCTGGTTCCGTCGGTGACGTTGCCAAGCGCTGCCTGCTCGGTGATCGCGCCGACGGCGCTCCATCCCGCAAAGGTCACGAAGGCCCGCAGCTGCGGCCGGGCGAAGAAGCCCTTGCGCCCGAAACTATAGAACGGGGAAAGGGTCAGCTTGGTCAGCGATTGGTCGCCGCCGTCGTCGCTGAACCAGTCGAAGCCGACTTCCACCGCCGCGCCCCAGTTGTCGGTGAAATTGTACTGGGGCCGGATGCCGGTCGAGAACCAGGTCTGGTCGTCGCCCGCGATCCTGCTCTGCTGCAGAACCAGCGTTGCCTGGCTTTCCAGATCCTCGCTGGATCTGATCAGGGCCTGGCTCACGAACCGCAGGCGATTGTCGTCCGAGGTCGCATAGGCCGCGCCGGTGGAATTGAACTCGATCCCCGCCCCGGCACCGTACATCAGCGCGTTGCGCATCTCTCCCCAACCGAGTTCGAGATTTTCGAGATGGAACCTGATCGAGTAGCCGTCATCGCCGGTCTGGTCGTCGCCCGATCCGTCGATCCAGATCGCGCCGCCCTCGCCGAACCAGCCGTTGCGAAAGTCGATGTCGTGGACCCGTACGTCTAGCGCGGTGGATGTGTAGGCTATGTCGTCGGCACTGTAATAGAACGCGGCGGTCGAGAGACCCATCGTTCCCAAGCGCACGTTCTCGAGGCCGATGGCGTCCCCGGACATGTTCTCGTAGTAGAAATCGGTGATGTGGACGTCCCGCCGGCGATAGTAGCGCCGTCCCGCCCAGATGAAGGCCTCGCGCAAGGCCCCGTTGCCGATGTTCTCGATGCCGGCGTAGGCTTGGACGAGATTGCTGTCGCCAGCAAAGGCGTCGCCATTGGTGAACGCGTTGGAATCCCCGTAGCCGTTGACCATCGCCTCGACCACGAAATCGGAACCGTTCGCAAGCGCGGCGCGATAGCCGAGGCCGAACTCAGCGTAGACGTCGCTTTCGTTGCCGAGGCGGTACTTCGATTCGGCGCCGTTCAGCTTGAAGATGGTGAAGTCGCCGCCATCCGTGCTGCCGACGCCGATCCGGAGATAGCCGTTGCTGAATACGCCGTAGGCGGTCTCAACGGCGATCTCCTCTTCCTCGGTCTCGTCGTCCCCGAACTCGAGGTCCACCTCGGTCTGGGCCGAAGCCGGAAACGCAAGCGCAACGAGGACCCAAGCCCCCAACCAACTCCCGACCGCCATCCCGTGTCCCCCCGGGAGAATGCCCCGTCCGCTTCGGGGTTTTCCCAAGCGTACTCGTGTTTCGACAATAAGTCTTGAGAAAGCTCAACGTGCTCGTGGCGAGGCTCACGACGGCCGCGACTGCAAGCAGGATGGCAGCCGAGTGCGAAGCGGATTGTTCACGCTTGAGGGTTGCACGCGCTGGCGGGCATGACCCCAGCGCATGGGGGCGCTGCGCGGGGACGCCTACCGCGGGCCAGCGCCGCCACCTATCTCTTTCGGGAAAGAGCGCAGGCCGGCCGCGGCCGGCGCGAGAGGATGGAAAGATGACCAGGACCCGCCGTTTCTTCAGCCGCTTTGCCAGCGCCTTCCGGACCTTCGGTAGCGCCAATCGCGTTGCCAGCGCCGTCGAATATGGCCGCTCGCCGGCGCCCACCGATCTCGAGCGTCTCGGGATCAGCGTCGTGGCCTTCGGCGCGATCAACAGGAACTGACGCGCGTCAGTCCTCGTCGGCCGACATCTGCTTCAGCACGTCCCCCCGGCCGCGAAGCCGGAGGATGACCGGCAGGAGCAGCGCGACGAGCGCGATGGCGTAGAGGATCAGCGCCACCGGCGTCTGGAACAGCACCGAGGGGTCGCCCTGGCTGATCGCCAGCGCCCGGCGCAGCTGCTGCTCGGCCAGCGGCCCAAGGATCAGGCCGACGACCACCGGCGCGATCGGGTAGCCGAAGCGCCGCAGCACGTAGCCGAGCACGCCGAACGCCAGCAGGATCGCCAACTCGACCGCCGAGGGATTGGCGCCGATGGTGCCGAGCGTCGCGAAGACGAGGATGCCGGCGTAGAGCCAGGGCTTGGGGATGGTGAGGAGCCGCACCCAGAGCCCGACCAGCGGCAGGTTCAGCACCAGAAGCATCATGTTCGCGACGAGGAGGCTGGCGATCAGGCTCCAGACCAAGGGCGCGTTGTTGGCGAAGAGGAGCGGCCCCGGCTGCAACCCGAACTGCTGGAAGCCGGCGAGCATGATCGCCGCGGTGGCGCTCGTCGGCAGGCCGAGGGTCAGGAGCGGCACCAGCGTGCCGGCGGCGGAGGCGTTGTTCGCCGCCTCGGGGCCGGCGACGCCCTCGATGGCGCCGTGGCCGAACTGCTCGGGATGCCGGGTCAGCGCCTTCTCGGTCGAGTAGCTGAGGAAGGTGCCGATCTCGGCGCCGCCGGCCGGCATCGCGCCGATCGGGAAGCCGATCGCGGTGCCGCGCAGCCACGGCCGCCACGAGCGGGCCCAGTCCGCGCGCGACATCCAGACCGAGCCCTTCACGGCCTCGATCTCCTCCTTCATGTGGGTCGGCGACGACGCGACCTTCAGCGCCTCGCCGACGGCGAACAGCGCGACCGCGAGCGTCGTCACCTCGATGCCATCGAGGAGATCGGGAACGCCGAATGTGAGCCGCGCCTGCCCGGTCTGCAGGTCGATGCCGATGAGGCCGAGGGTCAGCCCGAGGAAGAGCGCGGTCAGCCCGCGCAGCGCCGAGTCGCCGAAGGCGGCCGAGACGGTGACGAAGGCGAGCACCATCAGCGCGAAGTAGTCGGCCGGCCCGAGCGACAGCGCGAACTTGACCATCCAGGGCGCGATGAAGGCGAGCCCGAGCGTCGCGATCAGCCCGGCCACGAAAGAGCCGATGGCCGCCGTGGCGAGCGCCGGGCCGCCGCGTCCCGCCCGCGCCATCTTGTTGCCCTCGAGCGCGGTGACGATCGAGGCGCTCTCGCCCGGCGTGTTGAGCAGGATCGACGTGGTCGAGCCGCCGTACATGCCGCCGTAGTAGATGCCGGAGAACATGATCAGCGAGCCGGTCGGGTCGAGCCGGTAGGTGACCGGCAGCAGGAGCGCCACGGTCAGCGCCGGGCCGATGCCGGGCAGCACGCCGACGGCGGTGCCGAGGGTGACGCCGATCAGCGCGTAGAGCAGGTTGATCGGCTGGAGGGCGAGGCCGAGGCCGTGGGCGAGGAGGGCGAAGGTGTCCATGGCCGCCGCCGCTCAGGGAATCAGCCGCTCGAGCGGCCCCGCCGGCAGCGAGAGCTGCAGGACCCGCGCGAAGATCACCCAGGCGACCAGCGCGAAGACGATGCCGACCGGGACGGTCATCCAGAGCGGCCCGCGCCCGAAGCCGCGGGCCGCGCAGGCGAAGAGCACGCCGGTCGCGATCGAGAACCCCGCCGTCTTCAGGAGCAGCATCTGCGCGACCAGCCCGCCGACGATCCAGAGGAACGGCCCGGCATGGTCGGCCTCCCGCTCGGGGAAGCCGCCGCGCCAGGCCGAGACCGCGGTTCCGACCGAGAGCGCCGCCAGGCCGGCGGCGATCACGTAGGGGAACGTCGTCGGGCCGACCCGGGCGTACATCGCCGCCACCGGCATCGCCCGGGTCTGCCAGAAGATCACCCCGGCGAGCACCGCGAGGAGCGCCGCGATGACGAGCGCGCCCCGATCCGGCCGGTGCGGCGCCGCCGGCCCGCTCATTGCGTGAGGCCGATGTCTTTCAGGATCGCCGAGGTCGCCTCGATGTCGGCGGCGAGCTGGCTGCGGAAGGTGTCGCCCGCCGAGTAGCGGTCGATCCAGCCGCGGTCGGCGAGCGTCTTCTGCCAGGCCTCGGAGGTCGCCATCTTCTCGATGTCGGCGGTGATCGCCGCCTCCTGCTCGGCGGTGATGTCCGGCGCCGCCGCCACCATCCGCCAGTTCTCGAGCGTTACGTCGACGCCGGCCTCGGTCAGCGTCGGGGCGTCGACGCCGGGCAGCCGCTCCTCGCCCGAGACGGCGAGCACGCGCAACTCGCCCGCCTCGACCTGGCTCGCGAACTCGCCGTAGCCGGAGATGCCGACGGTGACCTGGCCGCCGAGGATCGCGGCGAGCGCCTCGCCACCGCCGGAGAACGCGATGTAGTTGACCTGGGTGGGGTCGACGCCGACAGCCTTGGCGATCAGCCCGGCGGTGATGTGGTCGGCGCCGCCGGCCGAGCCGCCGCCCCAGCTGACCGCGCCCGGGTCAGCCTTCAGCGCCGCGACGAGGTCGTCCATCGTCTGGATCTCGCTCGCGGCCGGCACCACGATCGCCTCCTGCTCGCCGGTCAGGCGGGCGATCGGCGTCACCATGGTGAGGTCGACCGGCGAGGCGTTGGTCAGGATCGCGCCGACCATCACGTAGCCGCCGACGATCAGCGCGTCGGGGTCGCCCTTCGACTGATTGGCGAACTGCGCGAGGCCGATCGTGCCGCCGGCGCCGGGCACGTTGGTGACCTGGACGTTGCCGGAGATGCCGTCCTCCTGCAGCACCGTCTGCATCGCGCGGGCGGTCTGGTCCCAGCCGCCGCCGGGCGCGGCCGGGGCCATGATCGTGTAGTCGGCGGCGAGCGCCGGGACGGCCAGCACCGAGGCCAGCGCGGCAAGCAGCAGGTGTTTCACGGACATTCCTCCCCTGTCGGTCATTTGCCTGCGAGCTTAGCCCGCGCCTCCGGGCCGCGCCAGACCTTCCGGCGTCAGCGGCGGCCGCCGACCTCGTCGATGTGCTCGAGGAGGTCGGCCGGGTCGTCGAAGACGCGGATGGCGCCGGCCTGCCGCAATTCCTCGGTGCCGTAGCCGCCGCTGAGCAGCCCGACGCCGAGCGCGCGGCAGCGGACGGCGGCGAGCATGTCCCAGACCGCGTCGCCGACGACGACGGCGGTCTCGATCGGCGCGTTCAGGCGCGCGGCGGCGGCGAGGAACAGGTCGGGGTCGGGCTTGGCGTAGCGGACCTGGTCGCGGGTGACGACCGGGGTGACCTCGGGGTCGATGCCGAGCGCGGCGAGGTTGATCGCCGCGGTCTCCATCCGGCCGCTCGTCGCGACCGCCCAGGGGATCTTCGCCTCGGTCAGCCAGTCGAGCAGCTCGCGCGCGCCCGGTAGCGGGCGGATCTGGGCGGCATAGGTGCGGTAGGCCTCGGCGTGGGCAAAGCGCAGGCGCTCGACGCGCTCGGGGCCGACGCTGCCGCCGATTTCGCGCATGAGCTGGTTCATGAAGAGGCCGCCGGACATGCCGATGCGGCGGTGGATGCGCCAGACCGAGAGCTCGATGCCCTCGGCGTCGAGCGCCGTCTTCCAGGCCAGCACGTGCTGGTAGACGCTGTCGACGAGCGTGCCGTCCATGTCGAAGAGGAAGACGGGTTCGATGCGCATGCTCAGGGCTCCTCCGGGGCGCGGTCAGCCGAAGACCTGGTCGAAGGCGGCGCGGAGAGCAAGGTCGAGGTCGGTCATGGCGACCGGCAGCCCGAGGTCGGCGAGGCTGGTGACGCCGTGCCCGCGGATGCCGCACGGCACGATGCCATCGAAATGCGCGAGGTCGGGCTCGACGTTGATCGCGATGCCGTGGAAGCTGACCCAGCGCCGGATCCTGACGCCGATCGCCGCGATCTTGTCCTCGGCCGGGCTGCCGTCCGGCTGCGGCGGCCGGTCCGGCCGCACCACCCAGACCCCGACCCGCCCGGGCCGCCGCTCGCCGCGGACCGCGAAGGCCGCGAGCGTGCGGATCACCCACTCCTCCAGCCGCCAGACGTAGGCGCGCACGTCGCGCCCGCGGCGGTCGAGGTCGAGCATAGCGTAGGCGACGCGCTGGCCCGGCCCGTGGTAGGTGTATTCGCCGCCGCGCCGCGAGCGATAGACCGGGAAGCGGTCGGGCGCGAGCAGGTCCTCCGCCCGCGCCGACGTGCCGGCGGTGTAGAGCGGCGGATGCTCGACGAGCCAGACGAGCTCGCCCGCCGTCCCCGCCAGCATCGCCCCGACCCGCGCCTCCATCGCGGCCACGGCCTCGGGGTAGGGAACGGGCCGGTCGGAAACGCGCCACTCCGGGCCGACGTCCACTGGTTGCAGGAGCGCGCGGGCAGTGCTCGTCATCGTGGCCCTTCGTCGAAGCCGAGAATCGGGCAAGGTTAGTTCATCGGGGACCGGGTGTTTACTGCAATCGTTCGGGGCGTGCCGTGGGGATGCATCGCCGGGCGCCTTTGCTTCGACGCTAAAGGTTTACGGGGATTCGCTCGATCTGGAACGCGTATGGAATCCATATGGAATCCATATTGCACCTGAAACGGTCAGGATTGGATCGTTAACGGGAGGCGCGAAGCGTTCGGAAGAAGAGCGTATGAGGCGGCGAGGCGCTGGGGCCTTGCCGCCCCCCGGCCGCTTTGCTAGAAGCCCGCCAGAGCGGTCGTGGCGGAACTGGTAGACGCGCAGCGTTGAGGTCGCTGTGGGGTAACTCCCGTGGAAGTTCGAGTCTTCTCGACCGCACCATCACCCGAACGTAATCATTTGAATGGCCTGCAATTATTGGCTGCAGGCGAAAATCAAACCACCTTTCTGTCCACCCCGTCACTGCCAGTGCCCCAATGGCATTCCAAGAAGTAGGAGGGCGGGGGTTAGCCCCACCCCCCTCGCTTCAGTAAGGCCGGTGCAGGCGTTGCCAGGTCAGACCCTCGCCGCTGGTGAGCGCATAGTACGCGGCTTCGGTGATGTAGACGCCGTCGGCCTTGCCGAGAGCCGTGGCCAGCGCCCTTTCGCCCCTGCCGATCTTGTACTTGACGTTCCAGCCGCGCTTGCGGAACTCGATCCCGTAGCCGTACTTAATCACGGCATACTCGTAGTCGCCGGGATCGGTCTCCTCGTCGATGAGAAAGAACAGGTGGTCCTGGCTGTCGGCCGCGTAGAAACCGGCGAAGTGGTTGGTGCCGGCATAGCGAAGCAGATAAGCGGGCATGATCGTTTCTCCTTCCGTTGTGCTGGAAATGCGGGAAGGGACGGCAGCAGTGTCGCCGACCTCCTCCCATCAAATCTACTTTCCCTTAGAAATCCTGCGCGGCGCAGGCCGTCCGGAGGTTTGAGCGACGGGGCGAAGACCAAGGCTGGCACAAGCCGGGGCCACCACGCGCAAGCGGGACGACCGCATCGCGGCTTCGTGCCATCGTGAGCGAACACCCCCCGGGGGAGGGTTCGACCCGCCGCCACCCCCGCGCGGCGGTCACCTCCCCTGAACGCACCTGACGCGAGGTAAAAATGGAAACGCCGGACCACAAGAACGACCGGGAGAACACCCGGCCCTATGCGAGAACGCCCGGCTCAGCCGGCGGGCGTCGCGCTCGGCAGGATTTCACCTGCGAGCACTGCGGCCGCGACTTCCGCGCCAAGCCGGTCCACGACCAGCGCGGCGTCCAGCCGAGGCGCTTCTGCTCGAAGCGCTGCGCCGGGGCACACCGGACGGCCGCCGCCAACGCGGAAAGGATGAACGCGGCCTCTGCGCATGGCCGGCGCCCGCGCGAGCAGGGAGTCGCAGAGCGTCCGGCAGAGCTGATCGACATGTCGGTGGCGCAGCCGCTCACGCCGGCGCAGTCCGCCAAGGTCAGGGCCTATGTCTTCGGGATGCTGCGGGCGCAGATACCCTGCGCGCATCGGGTCGTCATGGGTGAACTCGAGTGGAGCCCGACGCAGGCCCGGGTCTTCGCCACGCTGCTGGACAAGTGCCTTCCCGACCTCTCGGCCAGCTTCGTGGAGGATGAGCGAGGTCGCGGCGAGCTCTGCGTCATGTCCCGGCGCGATCTGGAAGCGCTGGCAGCCGGCGTCGACGTGCGGCCGGCGTAGATTGAACGCTGGGCAGGAGACGGTGCCGGGGGATTTGCTTGAAGAGTTTCCGCTGGAGTGGCAGCGACAGAAGGCGAACCTCAGGCTCATAAACTGACCGCTCAGGTTCCGATCTGGCGTCGTGTCACCCCTACCAACACCGCGCGCGCGGTGGTAGGCCATCGGGGGGAGCCCGGGCACGCGGTCGGGCCGGACGGGAAACAGCCATCATGCCAGAGTTGACCGCCGAGGGGCGCCGCATCGTCGGGGACGTTGCGCGACGCCACGGCGTCAGCGACGGCGCCGTCGTGGAGCTGCTCGCGGCGCTGGACGCCGGCGGCGGGAGCCAAGCGCAGTTCAACCACCCCGACCTCGGCGGCATGGGCCAGTGGTCGCAGGGCGGCATGGTCATGGTCGGCGACATGTTCAACAACGCGCTGAAGGCAAGGGTGGAGGCGCTCTGCGCCGACCTCGCAGGGCTGCTGCCCGCCGCCGGCCTCTTCGCCCCGGCCGTCGCGTCCCGCCAGTCGCAGTCCCAGTCGCAGGGCCAGCCGGGCGGCATCGGCGTCAGCCTGTTCGTGCCGGGATCGCTGGCCTCGGCCGAATGGTGGCCTGCCGAGCTCGGCCGCCCAGCCTCGGTCGGGGCGCAGAACGACCTTCGCTACGCCTTCTTCCCGGCGGCGCGACGCCTCGCCATCGCGCGGGGCGGACAGATGACGGTCTACGACACCGGCGATCACCGGATCGGCGGGTTCTCTCAGCAGCAGAGCGGCGACCAGTCGCTGACCTTCACCAGCCAGCACGGCCTGGTGCGGGTGGCCGACCTGCCTGTGGTGGGGGGCAGCGCCGCGCCCGCCGCGCCGGCGCCGGCGGCTCCCGCGGCGCCTGCAGAGGCGGACGACATCTTCGCCAAGATCGAGCGGCTTGCGGCGCTGCGCGCCAAGGACATCCTGACCGACCAGGAGTTCGAGGCCAAGAAGGCCGAGCTGCTCAGCCGGCTCTGAGGGACGGCCGCCCTTCGATCGGGCTTTCCCGACACCGAAATCTTGGAACCCTCCGTTCCGCGCCGATTGGATCAACCTGCGGTCTCACCCTGTGAAGGTCAGCGGCCAGACGAGAACTGGAGTCGACGTTCGGGGTTCACCAGCGAAAGCACGGCCCGTGCGGTCATCGCCGGCGCGGGTCCGTGCGGATCTACAACGTCGGCATGATTGGCGCCCTCCAGGACGAGCAGCTCGACCTCGTCGCCCGCCTCGGCCGCCGCGGCGGCATAGCTCCGCGTCGTCTCAATGCGCCAAGCCTCGTCCCGGGTACCGACGATCAGCACCTGCGGCACGCCGAGCGGGAGGAGCCGCCCCGGCGAGGTCGTCGCGAGGCGTGCACCGGCCCCCGTCCCGATTAGATCAAACACGTCCGTCCGATTGCCGAACTCCAACGCGCCTTCGAGATCGTTGACCCCGGCGAGCGATATGACGCCCGCGAGCGGGAGCGGATCGGGTCCGCGGATGGCGCTGCCTTCGGGCAGGGTCCTGCGGCCGGCGACCCAAAGCGCCAGGTGCCCGCCCGACGAGTGGCCGACCACGACGACCCGGCCGAGATCAAGCGGATGGGACTCGGCTAGCGTGCGCAGGAAGTCGGTGGCCAGCCCGACATCGGTGAAGGTGCCGGGATAGCCGCCGCCGCGGTTGCCGATCCTGCGGAACTCGATGTTCCATGTGGCGATGCCGGCGCCGGTCAGCGCCTCGGCAAAGCCGCTGGTGTAGTCGCTCGTCCAATCGGCGTGCCAGGCGCCACCGTGAATGACCACCGCGACGGGATAGCCGGCGGCCGGCGCGCGACCGGCCGGCAGGCGCAGGTCGCCGTACTGGACAGGGCTGTCGCCAGCGTAACGGATGCGGCGGTGCGGCTGCGCCGCCGGAAGCCACGTCGTCGCCTCGGCTCCCGTAGGATTGCGGAAGGTGACCGCGGGGCCCTCCGAAACCGCGGCGGCACAACCGCCGAGCAGGGCCAGAAGACCGAGCGGCAGGCCGATCGCGGCAACGGAGGCCATCGCATCCGCCTCTCCTTCCTCCTTCCCGCGGCTGCACGTGCTGGCGCCAGAATACACAAGGGCTCGCGGTCCTGCCATACGGTCGCGGCCATTAGACCTCATGGCGATTGGCGCGCGACCCCGGGCTAACTCCGCTTGGCTCCGTATCGCGCACCTGGTGGACGAGACGAGCGAGCGGGACCCATCGTCGTTCTGCACCAGGCCCGGATGAAATTCGACGGAACGCCGGCGGCGTTCCACGCTGGGCCGGGGGCAATCGCGGACCTGGCCGAGGCGTTCTTCCGACCGACCGCCGATCGGGCGGTGATCATGGACGCCTCGGGGGATAGGCGACCGGCGTGCTGCTCAGTCGAGCGCCACGAAGGCGAGCGCGTTGTTGGCGTTCATCGGGATTACGAGCTGGTTGGCGCCGGAATCGAGGCACATCGAAGCGGCCATGGGGATGCCGGTCGCGATCAGCTCGGCGGCCTGGCCGGGGCGGATACGCGACACGCCGCCCTGCCGCACGCTGCTGATGTACTTGGTTCCGTCCTCCATGATGATGAGGCCGTCGTTGCCGGCCAGCGCCGCGTGCTCGGTGCCGATGAGCTCGCCCTCGGGCGAGAAGGTCAGCACCGCGTCGTCGCCGATGTTGACGACGACGAGGTTGCCGTCGCGGTCGAGCTCGATCCCGTTCGGCTGCGAGAGCGGTGCGTCCTCGATCAGCACCGAGACCTCGCCCGCCTGAGTTACCTTGAAGACCTTCCAGGCCGCCGGATCGGGTGGCGCACCCTGGATCCCGAGGTTGGTCTGGGTTGCATAGATCGTTCCGTCGGCCGCGACGGCGATGTCGTTAAAGCCGGGTGAGTTGGCCGCCTTGATCTCGCCCTTCGGTGCGCCTGTCGCCATGTCGAACATCCGGAGGACGGAGACGCTCCGATCGGTGTCGGATGTGCCGCCGTCGCGATCCGCGACGTAGAGCGTGCCGTTGGCGATGGCGCTGCCGAACGGTTGGTTCAACACCAGCCCGTCGCGGGTGACGCCGATCCACTTGGCGGTGTGCACCGATCCGTCGTGGTTGACCAGTGAGACATAGCCGTCGTTCGGTGCCTGGTTCTGCGCGGCGCCGCGGTTGACCGCAAGGATCAGGCCGCGGTCCTCGTCGTAGACGCAGCTCTCGGCGTTGATGATGGAGCCGAAGACCTTCACGTTCGACGACATCGGCGTCGTGACGCCTTCGACGGTGACCCCGAGCGGTATGCCGGCGGCGAAAGGCTTCTCCTCGGTCGTAGCCGCCTGCGCCCATGCCTGTCCGCACTGACAGGCCAAGGCGGCCGCCATGAGCGCGGCAACCCTTGTCAACGTCGGCGTCTGCATGCTTCCCTCCCTGGCTGAGCGTGGGCCCAAGAAGATGGATCGCGGGCCGCTTTCGGGGATGCGGCTGCGTGCACAGCCGAGCGTGGCCGGCAACTCATCGGCCGAGACGATCGGTGAACGAAGGACGTTAACACAACCGGCGGACGATCGGCCAGCGAGACGCAAGGCGATTGAGACTGCGCGCTTGCAGCGGCCTCCCAGGCGGTTGACGATGTTGGGTTCTTATCGACCTTCGGGACCTCTACAAGCTGTTGAACAACCCGGTCCACATCTGCATGGCGGTGGATAGGACACGGCCTGTCCGGGCGAGCACTGGGCCGATCATCGATATGGCGCTCTGGGACAAGGTCCATGCCATCCTGCAAGATGGGACGATCCGCACGGACGCGAGTGCAGACGCCGGCGCTGCTGAAGGGGCCGATCTTCGGGCCGACTACTACGTCAGCCAGGACGTGCTGAAGCACGGGCCGGAGGCATGCCCGATCGGCCGCGTGCCCGCAGCGGAGATCGAGGCGGCGGTGATCGACCAGCTGCGGGGCATCTTCCGGCAGCCGGAGATTGTCGTCGGAACGTGGCGCGCGGCGCGGGCCGAGAAGGACGACGTCACTGAGGACGAGGCGCGCGAGGCGCTCATGCAGCTCGACCCGCTGTGGGATGAGCTGTTTCCGGCAGAGCAGGCGCGGATCGTGCAGCTGCTGCTGGAGCGGGTCGACGTGCGGATGCACGGCGTCGAGGTCCGGTTGCGGCCGAACGGGCTCGCCGGGCTGGTACGTGAGGTGGCGGGCAGCAGGAGGGCAGCGGCGTGACGCGGGCGACGGTATCGGCAGACGGCGAGACGATCACGGTGCACACCCTGCTGACGTTCCGGAAGCGCGGCGGTCGGAAGCTGGTGGTGACGCCGGACGGTGCCGAGTGGGCGCCGCGGCCGCGGGTCGACAACGCGATGGTCAAGGCACTCGCCCGGGCGTTCAGGTGGCGGAGGATGCTGGATGAGGGCGTGTACGCGACGCTGGAGGATTTGGCCCGGGCGAAGGGCGTGCATGCGACCTACGTCAGCAGGATTCTGCGGCTGACGCTGCTGGCACCTGAAATCGTGGAGTCGATCCTTGATGGGCAGCAAACGAAGGGGCTCCGGCTCGAGGATCTGATGGAAGGGCTCCCGGTGGATTGGGAAGGCCAGCGAGCAACGGTGTTCAATTGCTCACTCGTCTGAGGCCGAAAGCCACCGCGTAGCCGCTAGTGTCTCAATTTGAAATCGGAGCGCTTCGAAGATCAACAGGCCAAGCCTGGCCCGTGGCGATCTTCGCCACCATGACGGCGGCGCCGATCATGTCGGCGGGGCGCTTCTCGCCATTGGGACCTTTAGGCATCCCGGTACGTTCCCATCGTGGCCTCAGCGCAGATGTGATTCAATTCTTCACGAACGCGCCCGTCGTCCAGGAGATTAGGGGCTCTTGAAAACCCCTCCGACCGCAACTCATCCTCGATGGCTTTCCACTCGGAATAGCTACCTGAATGCGCAAGATGGAATGCGCGGTGAATAATCCGATTGTCATTGACCGTGCTCATGTCGCTTCCTCCCCATGCTTCACGCTATGCATATAGGGACGCGAGACGGGATGCGACAGGCGCGTCAAGCCGCCGAAATTCAAACTGAGACACTACCCCGGCAGCCGTAGAAATCACGGATCGTCAGCGGCCGCTGGCCTCCGCCAGCCGGACAATCAGGCGGCCTGGAGGCTCGGTTTCAAGCAGGAGTATCCCCCCAGTTTTGACGGCGGGCGCAGAGGCCGTCTTCCCCGATCCATAGCCAGCCCGGCATCCGACGGGGCCCGGCCTTGCGCGCCAATAGTATCGATACGATATTGTCCTTGTGGATGGTTCCCAATCGTCCTCTTGGCTGACAGCCGAGTTCCTGCTGCACGTCGCACGCCTCGCTCAAAGCGAGGCGCCCGCTCTCACGGCCGCTCAATGGTCCGCCCTGCGTTGCTTCGAAGATGCGAAACCGCTGTCGCGCACGCGAGCGGGCCGCGCATCGTCGTGCCCCCCGAAGACCTCGCGCGCCTCTGCGCGCATTTTGCTCCGCGAGACCCCCGCCGGCGCCCCGGCGGCCTGCGCCCCGTCGCCGCCTGGACAAGGAGATCGCCGACATGGCTGGCGCACCGCTCCTCACCACTCCCAACCCGGCCGCAGCACGCGGGCCCGCCCCCCTTGCTGGTGTCCGCCGCATCATCGCCGTTGCCTCCGGCAAGGGCGGCGTCGGCAAGACCACACTGAGTGTCAACCTCTCCCTGGCGCTCGCAGACGCGGGCTTCCGGGTGGGGCTGGTCGACGCCGACCTCTTCGGGCCAAGCATCCCGGGTATGCTCGGCGTGCCGGCAGACGCGAAGCCAAGCATCTCGCCCGACCAGAAGGTGCTCCCCGTCGAGGCGCAGGGCCTCAAGGTCATGTCGATGGCGATGCTGACCGGCGACGACGCGCCCGCAGTGATGCGCGGCCCAATGGTGACGAAGTACCTGCAGCTCTTCATCGGGGACGTTGCCTGGGGCGGGCTGGACTATCTGATCCTCGACCTGCCCCCCGGCACCGGCGACACACAGTTGACGCTCGCGCAGAACTTTCCGCTCACGGGGGCGGTGATCGTGACCACGCCGCAGGACGTCAGCCTCAAGATCGCCCGGCGCGGAGCCCGGATGTTCGAGCAGGTGAAGGTGCCGCTTCTCGGCGTGGTCGAGAACATGAGCGGCTTCTGCTGCCCCAATTGCGGCACCGTGACCGATATCTTTCGCAAGGGCGGAGGGGAGCGGTTGGCGGAGGCGCTCGGGGCACCGTTCCTCGGCGCAGTGCCGCTCGACGCCGCGGTGGTCGATTGCCGTGACGACGGCACGCCCCTCGTGCGCGCGTCGCCCGACAGCGCCGCTGCCGCCGCCTATCGTTCCATAGCCGCCCGCCTCGCCGACACGGCTGACCCCGGCGCCCGGCTACCCTCGCCTTTCGTCTGGCCCTGGGAGGAAGGCGCCGGCGTTCGCGCGGAGGGCGCCGCGCCGCATGCCGACGGGCGGCCGGCCCAGCCGCTCGCCCTCGAGCGGCGCGACTCGCGGACCCTCGGCATCCTCTGGGCCGACGGCGCGCGCCAGGGCATCGACGTGCGCGACCTGCGGCTCGGGTGCCCCTGCGCGGCGTGTGTGGACGAAATGAACGGCCGCCGCCGGCTCGACCCTGCGACCGTGCCGTTGAACATCGAGCCGACCCGGGTATGGGCGGTCGGCAACTATGCGATCGGCGTCGCCTTCACCGACGGCCACAGCACCGGCATCTACAGCTTCGAGCGGTTGCGCGCGATGGCGGAGGCCGAGACAGAGCATGTCTGACGCGGCGAAGATGCAGGAGGCGAGCGCGCCCGAGCGCATCCGCTTCGCCGCCTCGCCCCTCGACCCGCTCGCCGGCCGCTTCACGCTGGAGCGGTCGCTGACCCGCGCGCCGCTACACTTCCCCGACACCGCCGCCGCAAAGGACACGCCACTCGCCGCGGCGCTCTTCGCCGTTGGCGGCGTGCGCGCCGTGCAGATCGCCGATGGCGTCGTGACCGTGACGCGGGCGGCCGACGTCTCGTGGGACGGGCTCAAGGCCCCGATTGCGGCAGCGATCCGTGCCGCGCTTACGCATGATGCGCCGCTCGGCGCCGACGGCGCTCGGCCGCCAGTCGGGCGGCGCTCCGATGCAGAACTGCGCGAGTCTGTACAGACCGTGCTCGACCGTGCGGCCAATCCCGCGATCGCCGCCCATGGCGGGCGCGTCGACGTGGTGGACGTAGTTCACGGAGAGCTGCGGCTGCGGATGTCGGGTGGCTGCCAGGGCTGCGTAGCCTCGACGGCAACGCTGCGCGACGGAGTAGAGCGCATGGTCCGCGCCGCGGTCCCCGAGATCGTGCGAATCGTCGACATCACCGACCATGACGCCGGCCTCAACCCCTACTACTCCCACGCCGATGGACGCACCGCGAGCCCGCTCGCGCGCGCGGTGCCCGAGGGCGTCATCTCGCTCGAGGATGGGCGCCACGTTGTCGACAGCGACTATCTCGCGCCCCGGCTCGGGCTCGACGTGGAGACACTGCGCGTCGAGATGCGCGCCGGCCGGGTTCTCAGCCGTGAGGAACGCGGCGAAGGGGAGGTCGCCGACTGTGTACGGCTTACCATCCGTCATGGCGATCGTGCGTGGAGCGCGCTCATCCGGCCCGATGGCCGCATCATCGAAATTCCGCCGCCCTTGACACCGAGTTCACCGACCCCGAGCGCGATACGGCCCTGGCAGCACGCGTCCGTGCGTTTCTCGAGGCGCTGCCGCCCGACTCGCCCTCCGTCGGCTATGCCCAGCTCGCCGACGCGCTCGACGTCTCGCCACCGCACCGCGTAGGCCACGTGGCTCGCGCGCTGGAGACTACCATGGGCGAGGACGCGGCCGCCGGCCGTCCGTTCCTCGCCGCTCTG